>NC_015559.1:1785000-2985000 GCF_000214215.1 Marinomonas posidonica IVIA-Po-181 | reverse complement strand
ATGGCTTACCTTTTGCTGTGGTGTTGATGCGCCCAGAATTGGATGAATGGAAACCTGGTGAACATAACGGTACTTTCCGTGGTAATAATTTGGCCTTTGTGACAGCAAAAGAAGCCATCGAAACCTATTGGCAAAACGATGAGTTTGAAAAAGAAATTAAACGTAAAGGTGAATATATCCATCAACGTACACAGGCCATTGTGAGTGAGTTTGGAGAAGGTAATTTCACCTTACATGGTCGCGGCATGATGCGTGGTATTAATTGTGTGAGTGGTGAGCTAGCCAATAAAATCACAAAGAAATGTTTCCAGCATGGTTTGATGATTGAAACCTCGGGTGCGGACGATCAGGTGGTTAAATTCTTATGTCCATTGACCATCTGCGATCAAGACTTAAAAGAAGGCATTGATATCCTAGAAAAGTCGATTCGCGAGATTTGTGCGAAGGAAGACGATATGCCAGAAGCCAAAAGTTACTTTGATGAGAATTACGACATTGCGGTGTAATCCATCGTGTTATTTATTGAATAACATTTCATTAAGAACCGATTTTAAGAGGGATTTATGTTTTCACGTGATTTAGTGGAATGTGAAAAAACCGAACGTCGTGTTGTGTCACCTGATGGCAACTGGGAAAGCACGCGACTGATATTGAAAGAAGACAATATGGGTTTTTCTTTCCATATTACCACCATCTATGAGGGCAAAGATTTTGATATGCATTATCAAAATCACCTAGAGTCTGTGTATTGTATATCCGGTGATGGTGAAGTGGAAAGCCGTGAAACGGGACAGAAACACGCCATCAAACCTGGAGTTGTGTATGTGTTGGATAAGCATGATCCGCATACTTTACGGGCTTTTAAAGAATTGAAGCTGGCCTGTGTGTTTAATCCACCCATCACAGGCAAAGAAGTGCATAATTCTGAAGGTGCTTACGAGCTAATTGATTAGGAAGCATTCATAAAGGGTAAAATACGCAAAAATCGACTGTAACAGAGAATAGTGCTTAATTTTTTTACAGCCTTATGACAATATAGCGGCAATTTTTTTAATTTTACATGATTTGGGTGTTTTGCCTGATATAGATTGGATTCGTAATGGGACAACATACAGTTGAGAAAATCGGCGGTACGTCCATGAGTGACTACTGTTCGGTTAGAGATAATATTATTTTTAAACCGGCACAAGCGGGCCATTTTTACAATCGTATATTTGTGGTATCTGCTTACGGTGGCATGACAGATAAGCTGTTGGAACACAAAAAAACAGGTGATGCTGGCGTCTATGCTTTGTTCGCACAAGAACGCAAACAAAATCATTGGTTTCCAGCCTTACAGGAAGTCCGTGAAGCCATGATAGCGATCAACCATGAATTGTTTGAAGTGGGGGATTTGCGAGATAAAGCCGATGCTTTTCTTGGTAGTCGTTTGCAAGAAGCGCAAGAATGCTTAGAAGACCTACATCGATTGTGTCAGCATGGTCATTTTTCCATTAGCGAGCATTTATCGACTGTTCGTGAAATGTTGGCCAGTATTGGTGAAGCGCACAGTGCATGGAACACAGCAGAGTTATTGCAACGTGATGGTGTAAACGCTGTATTTGTTGATTTAACAGGCTGGAACAGTCCAGTTCATATGTCTTTAGATGAGCGTATTTTAGATGCCTTTAAAGACATAGATTTGAGCACAGAGCTGCCAATTACAACCGGCTATGCACACAGCGAAACGGGTTTGATGTCGACCTTTGATCGTGGTTACAGTGAAATGACGTTCAGTCGCATTGCGGTTTTGACAAAAGCCCATGAAGCGGTGATTCATAAAGAATTCCACTTGAGCAGTGCTGATCCGCGTTTGGTTGGTGAAGCCAATGCCGTGCCAATTGGTCGAACGAACTATGATGTGGCGGATCAACTGGCAAATTTGGGGATGGAAGCCATTCATCCAAAAGCCGCGAAAGGTTTGCGTCAAAGTGGCATTTCACTTCGAGTGAAAAATACTTTTGAGCCAGAACATACTGGAACATTAATAACCGGTGACTATGTCAGTGATGCACCTTGTGTTGAGATCATTGCAGGCTGTCGAGGTGTGTTTGCCGTAGAGTTATTCGATCAAGATATGGCGGGTGACATTGATGAATTTGATGGTGCTATTTTAAAAGTATTGAATCAATTTAATGCTCACATTATTGCCAAAGACATCAATGCTAATACCATTACACATTACTTAGCGATTAACCTGAAAACATTAAAACGTGTTATGAAGGTATTAAGTGATCGTTTTGCTGATGCTGAAATCACTCAGCGTAAAGTGGCCATTGTATCGGCGATTGGCAGTGATATGAAAACCACTGGTATGCTAGCGAAAGCGGTAAAAGCCATTGCAGAGCAAGAAGTAAATGTCTTAGCAATGCACCAATCCATGCGTCAGGTTGACATGCAGTTTGTGATTGATGAAGAAGATTATGAAAAGGCGATCTGTAGCCTTCATAAAGATTTGGTCGAAGTGCATAACCATGGTCGAGCAATTTGCTTAGCGTCTTAATTTGCTAAGCGTGTAAAACGGCTCGGCTCTGAAATATCAAAACCCAAATGCCATTGGCATTTGGGTTTTTTATTGCCTAAGCGTTAATTTTCTTCGTTATGATGAATGGTAGGAAGCGTTTTATTGAAGGCTTCTGCCGCAACCGCGCGACTTACATAGAAGCCCTGACCAAAATTGCATTGGAAGTCCGCAAGCATCTGCCACTGTTGTCTGGTTTCAATACCTTCGGTCAAAACCTTGATATTGAGCTTGTGTGCCATGGCAATAATCGCTTCGACAATGTTTCGGTCATTTTCATCTTCGGTAATGTCTTTGATAAAATTGCGGTCAATTTTCAATAAATCTACTGGCAGGTTTTTCAGCTGAGCAAGAGAAGAGTAGCCTGTGCCGAAATCATCAATCGCGATACAAACGCCCATTTTTTTGAGGCTCTTAAGCAGACTTTTCGCCAATTCTATGTCTTCAAGAATGTCTGTTTCAGTAATCTCGAAGCCGAGTTGTCGAGCAGGAACTTGATACTGAATTAAGAGTTTTTCAACATGACAGACAAAATATGGGTCAGCCAATTGTTTAGACGCTAGATTGATGTGCAATAATATGTCAGATAATCCCGCTTCTTTACGTTCGGCTAAATAGGCGATGCCAGTTTCAATGACCCAATGGCCGAGTTCGACAATTTGTCCGGTCTTTTCCGCGACTGGAATAAATTCATTTGGATAAATAAGACCTTTTTCAGGGTGATTCCAGCGAATCAGTGCTTCGGCCCCAATGATATGATTAGTATGTAAATCAAATTGGGGCTGGTAATACAATACGAACTCTTGATTTTTCAGTGCTTGAGAAAGGTCATCTTCGGCCTTAATGCTGTTATGAGTGTTGACCTTCATGCTTTCTGTGTACATGGAAAACTGGTTTTTGCCCAATTGTTTTGCGTGATACAGTGCCATGTCGGCATTTTGCATTATGGTGACTAAGTCATAACCATGTTCTGGAATCATGGCGATCCCTAGGCTTGTGCTGAGGGTGAACTCTCGTTGATTAAATGTAATCGGAATTTGTACGCTTTTCAGAATCTTTGTCGCGAAGGATTCGGCTTCTTCAGTACTTTTAATATTGCCTAATAGGATGCCAAACTCATCGCCACCCAAACGTACCACTTGATCTGATAGACCTTTAAGGGCATTGAGGCGGTCAGCAATAATGACGAGCACCTGATCCCCAATGTCGTGACCAACGGTATCATTAATGCGTTTGAAATTGTCTAGATCGAAGTAGATAAAAGCAGAAATACGACTTCGTAATTGGTTTTTATATAGGGTGTTGGGTAAATTATCATGCAAATGACGGCGGTTGGGTAGACTGGTTAACGGGTCTCGATAAGCTAGGTCTTGCAGGGCTGCGGTTTTTTCTTTTACCAGTTTGCTCAATTTCAAAGGTTGTATCAATAACGCATACAGAGCAATTGACAGCAATATACCGATAATGAAACTAATGGAGTAGCCTTTAAAGCGGTTGGCTTCTAATTCATTGGCAATGTTTTGACTGATGGTCAGAGTCCAGGTTCCGACGGGTAATATGAGTTTGCTAGAAGATTTCAAATCGCTTAGTGGGGCAGAGGAAGAAGAAAGCGTAATGCGTTCTTCTTTGTCATTATGGGGACGCCATAATTCATACTGATAGCCGTCTTGTTCTAGCTCTTTTAATTGAGTGGCGGCGATTAAATGGTCTAAATACACAAGTGAAGACGCGAAGCCCCAAAAAGACTCGTTGTCTTGACCTCGATTTAAATAGATTGGCGCCCGGCTGATAACGGCAACACCGCCTTGTATGAGTGATACTGGGCCAATTGCGATCATCTTTTTAGTGATAATGGCTTGCTGAGTGGCTTCATGGTATTTGGTTGAGTTGATAATGTCTAAGCCGATGGCTTTTTCATTGCCGGCTAGAGGGTAAATTTTTTGAATGATGCCATTTGGTGCCAATTGGATGTTTTCAATGCCGCCAATGGATTCGATGAGTCGATTGGCATAGCTATCAAACCATGGTGAATGACCATTGTGTAGCTCAACTTCATAAGACATGATTTTGGCGGAAGTAAAAGCAGATGCAAGGCGACGCTCTAAAGCTGAAGCTTGTGAACGAGATAAGCCATTGAGGATAGAGGATTTTTGATGAACGATTGAGTGACTAGCAGACTGAGTCCAGTAGCCCCCCAGCAAAACGATGAAGCAAAATGCAATGGATACAATCCCTAAGGCTAGGGGTTGCTTGAGTCGAGCTTGTTTCAAAAAATTATCCTATTACCTTGAGGTGCACTGGAAAATCATATTATTTCTAGTAGGGTGCGTCCGCTTCTTTTTGTTAATAAATGTATGTCATAGAAGGGCATTTGGTGAAATAAATAAAAAAGCCAAACATATCAATTATATGCTTGGCTTTTTAGATACAAATTAAATGTGCTTAAGCAAACGCTAGAACCATCCCAGCAATGGCAATCACGCTGCCTGTAATGCGATTAATAATCGGTGCCTGAATGCTTGCCACAACGGTACCAAAGGCGATGCCAACAGCGTGTAGTAGAATTGTCGCAACGGCAAAACCTGCTGCGTAAACTGCGCCGTTAGCATTAAGAGGCATTTCTAAACCATGCGCGGCACCATGAAATAGTGCAAAGAAACCGGCAATTAAAGTACAACTTAGCAATGAGAATTTGGCACTGGCGAGTAGTAGAGCACCCATGAAGAGTACGGATAACACAATGCCTTGCTCAATAAAAGGCACCTGAATACCAGCCACCGCAAGGCCACCGCCCACTAGCATGGTGGCGACGAATGCTGCTGGAACGGCCCAAATAGCACGACCACCTAAAGTGGTTGCCCAAATGCCGACGGCGACCATGGCTAATAAGTGATCTAATCCACCAAGAGGATGAAGAAAACCCGTTAGAAAGCTATTAGTGTGTTCATGTCCTGGGTGAGCAAGGGCAAGAGCCGGTAATGTGGCGATTACTGCCAATACGATCTTAAGCGCGTTTTGACGCATAATTTCATCTCCTAAAAAATCATTGGATACCATCATACATGGCAAAGTTAGGCCACCGCTCTTGCGGCTGGAACAGGGAATGATTCTAACACAGCTATGGTGAAGATGAATTGAATGAAACAAAAGAAGGCTTGGGTTTTATTCAGTTTGAGTGGGGATTGATCAGAAAAGGCTTCCCTAGCGACAAGCCTTTCTGTTGGTGACGTGTTTTGGTCGTTTATTTTATGAACTTCACTTGCTCATGAATCTTCTTCAAAATATTTCCTTTACGTTCATTAAAGGTTTTTTTGTTTTCTTCAAAGATATTACGACCTTTTGTGTCGATGGAAATGATTAGAGGACCAAACTCTCTGACACGACTTACCCATAAGGTTTCAGGCATTCCCAGATCTTTCCATTCAGCTTGTTCAATTTCTTCTACTTTAGTCGCCGCCACAACGGCACAGCCGCCGGGAAAGACCGCATGAACGGCTTTATTCTCTAAGCAACCTTGAGCGGTTTCTTCACCCATGCCGCCTTTGCCTATAATCAATTTTACCCCAGTTTCCTCGATAAACTGACGTTCAAATTTTTCCATACGCATACTGGTTGTTGGGCCAATGGATACCATTTCATAGGATCCGTCTTCTTTCTCGCGAACGATTGGGCCTGCGTGGAAAATAGCACCATTTTTGATGTCTACTGGTAGCTTTTGTTTCAGCTCAATCAGGCGGCGGTGTGCAACATCACGACAGGTAACAAGATGACCTGTAAGGTAAACAATGTCGCCGACGTTGAGGTCCGCTAAGGCTTCGTCAGAAATTGGGGTAGTTAAGATTTTTTTCATAGAGTGACTCCATCATGAGACAGTACTTCATAGCTTAAGTCTGGTTTGAATTTGATGGTGCCACGACGGTGAGCCCAACAACCAGTCGATACGGCGACGCCGATCGTGGAAGGATGACGTGCTGAAGACTCAATGTTAACGCCCATGACAGTATTGTCCCCCGTCAAACCTTGTGGTCCGATACCAACCTCATTTAAACCATTTTCTAAAAGGTCTTCCATTAAGGCTGCTTTGGCATTTGGGTTGCGAGTATCAACCGGTCTTAAAATGGCCTTTTTTGATAAACGCGCAGCCGTTTCAACCGACGTAGAGACGCCCACACCAACGAGCAAAGGAGGGCAAGCATTGATACCACGCGAGGTAATGACATCAAAAACAAAGTCCGCGACGCCTTCGTAGCCTTCACCAGGCATTAACACTTTGGCAGAACCCGGTAGGGTGCAACCACCGCCAGCCATGTAGACTTCAATAGTGGCTGTATCTTCACCAGGTACAATATCCCAATCTAACCATGGAATTTTAGAGCCTGCGTTGGTACCAGTGTTTTTCTCTTCGAATGTTTCGACTGCGTTATGACGAAGCGGGCCTTGGCGAGTCGCTTCCAACGTTGCGTTGCGTAAAATATCTTCAAGTTCGCCCAGCAATGGAAATTTTGCCCCCACACTGATGAAATATTGGATCACACCAGTGTCTTGGCAGCTTGGACGATTCAATTTGTCGGCCGCTTCTTGGTTTTCTGCCATGGTGTCGTAAATTTCAATGGCCATGGGGTTTTTTTCTTTTTGACGTAGTTCGGCCTGTTTGTTTTTTACGTCTCTTGGAAGACGCTTGCCGATATAGCTTGTGAACTTTGTCATGACGTCCGACATATACTCAACTGAGTTTTCGTGACTCATCAAAGCCTCCTTATTTACGTTTGTCTTTTTATAAAAATGATGGATTTATTTTAGTATTTATTTGAAATGAAGGTTAGAATATAAGGAAATTCAGTCTTTCCTTGGAGGAATAGATGGATACTTTATCAGAGTTTACTTTTTTTATTACCTTATCTCGTAATGGTAGTTTATCGTCTACAGCGAGAGAACTTAATTTGACACCGTCTGCCGTCACAAAAAGATTATCTAATTTAGAGGCAAGACTTGGTGTTCGTCTTATTAATCGTACGACTCGGCGATTAAGCTTAACGAATGAGGGCGAAATTTATTTAAAATATGTAAAAAACATTGTTAGTCAGATAGATGAAATGGAGTCGGTTGTTTCTAAAAGGAGAGATTCACCTAAAGGCTTATTAAGAGTGAATGCACCGTTAGGGTTTGGGCGTAATTATATTGCACCAATTATATCTGAGTTTATTAATGAATATCCCGATATTGAAGTTCAGCTGATCTTAACAGATCGCCCTATTAGTTTACCTGACGAATCGATAGACGTTTGCATTCGCTTTGGTACCGTGCCGGATTCACGTGTGTTTGCTCGAAAAATTGCCCCTAATCGGCGTCTTATCTGCGCCGCACCCAAGTATTTTAAGGAGCATGGGAAGCCTCTAGTTCCAACGGATTTGCTGTCTCATAACTGTATCATTATCAAACAAAGTCAACAGGTTGCAACCGCTTGGCGGTTTATTTTAGACAACACTGAAGAGGTGATTAAAGTTCGTGGAAATTTGGTTACTAATGATGGTGAGATTGCATTGCGTTGGGCGTTAGATGGTCATGGTATTGTGATGAGAGCAGAATGGGATTTAGCAAAATATATTCGTCAAGGAAAACTTGAGGTCGCATTAGGTCATTACGACACGCCCAATGCGGATATTTACGCTGTTTATATGGAGAAATTGAATTTGTCAGCGAGAGTGACTTGTTTTCTAGATTATTTAAAAGACAGTTTTATCGGTGAAGATAATACTCGATCTTTTTGGTAAACAAGTCACTCTTAATGTTTTAAGGAAGGTTTGGTTTATTAGAAAAGAAAACCGCTTGGTAATCTTAATAATAAGATTTCTTTCATGCAGAAGTAAAATAACAAAACAATCAGTATGGAGATTATTATATTAATAACGGCACGAAGAAGTTTTGGTTTTTCAAAGGTTGAGATGAACATGATGGAAATAAAGGCGATTATTGCCGCTAATCCAAATCCTATTTTTGCCATCAAAATAGTCCACAATAAAATAACCAAGGATACCCCAGCTTGCCTTTTATTCGGCAGTAACTTGGCGTTGTGATTAAATCCGTTCTTCTTAATAGCCAACTTAATAAATAACACAGCAGATAAGAAAATCATGGCTCCAGCAATGTAGGATGGGAAAACAGCGCCTAGGATTGACATGTTTTTCGTATCGTTGAATAGCACGATCCCCATTCCAATCAATGCAAGAACAAAGATTAGTACACTGGATTTACGACTTGGTTCTTCAATAACCTCACGTTTCTTTTGTTTGCGCGCCGCCAAAATTGGGAACAGCAAAGCAATTACACAGCAGACTATGATGCCGATAGAGATTGGTCGACCGAAGAACATTTCTAAGGTACGGCCTTGAGCAGAACCAATCAAATAGGTTTGCACGAAGCCCTGTTCTGCAATTTTACCCAATACCAAACCGAGTACGATAGGGGATGCGCTGAATCCGAGTTTGGCTAGGAACCAAGCGGCAATGCCCAATACAAACATGACGAAAGTATCGTGCGGATTACTGTGAATGGCATAACTACCAATAACCGTCAGGAAGGCCACACAAGGAACCAAGAGCTCTTTCGGTGTTTTTGAGATGGATTTGTAGGCGTATTTACCTAAAATCAAACCCACAGGTAGCATGAGTAAGGTGGCAATAATCAGGCCATAGATAAAGGTATAAACAATACTGCCTTGATCGGTAAACAAAGAAGGCCCGGTTTTAATACCTTGTACTAATAACGCCCCTAAAATAATGGCATCAGGCGGTGTCCCAGGAATCCCCAGAACCAAAGTAGGGATAAAGCCACCACCAACGGTTGCATTGTTCGCTGATTCTGTTGCCACAATGCCTTCTGGTGCGCCTTTACCAAACGTCTCTGACTCTTTCGAACTACGACGTGCTTCTGTGTAAGCCACTAAGCCCGCAATTGAGCCGCCCGCACCTGGCAAGATGCCAACGACAGTACCGATAACAGAACTACGCAACAGGTTGAATTTACGTTTTAGGATTAAACCGAAGGCTTCTGATAAAGATGACTGGCCCTTGATGGACTCAAATTTTAAGTGTGGTGCTTTGTTGGCTACCAAATCAATGATCACTGGAATACAGTACAAACCAATGATGGCAGAAGTAAGATCAATGCCACCGAGTAGAGAGACTTGATCAAAAGTAAAGCGTACATCACCGCCAACAACAGCAACCCCAACAGCAGAAAGCAATAAGCCGATACAAGCGCCTATCAAACCCTTTAGCGTGTTGCCTACGGATAATGCAGAAATCAGTGTAAGGCCAAATACGGCCATCCAAAAGTACTCAGATGGGCCAAATGCCAACGCGACTTCGGCAAGAGGGGGAGCAAGGAATAGCAAAGCTAAACCACCAACCAGACCACCGCCAACAGACGCTAAGGTTGCCAGAGAGATGGCTAACGCTCCTTTACCTTGTTTTGCCAGAGGGTAACCATCAAAGGTCGTCGCAATGGCAGAAGGTGTACCTGGTGTGTTGACCAATATGGCTGCGAAAGCGCCACCATAGATTGCCCCAGTGTATATGGCCCCTAGTACGATGAGGCCAGAAGCTGGCCCCATCACATAGGTAAATGGCACTAAGACAGCAACAGCCATTGTTGCAGAAAGCCCTGGCATGGCACCAATAATGGTGCCGGCAATTACACCAACTAACGCCAACAACAGGTTGAGTGGTGTAAGGGCTTCAATTAAATAGCTTACTAGTTCCATTTAAATTACCTATCAGTTACTTGATTAAGCCCAAAAGTTGAGCGACACCTTGGTACTCTGCTTTATTTGCCTCGATGAATGCGTCCATGTTTTTGTAAGCGATATCCGTCAGTACAAAGCCATTGTCTTCCATTTTCTTAACGAATTCTGGATCTTTGTTGATGTCAGCTATGATGTCAGACAGTTTTTGACGTACATCTTCAGGTGTGGATTTAGGCACAGCAACACCACGGTATGCGCCGCCGACCAGATCAATGCCTAATTCCTTGAAGGTTGGTACATCAGGAAAAGCCGTCAGTCTGTTTTCAGAAGACACGGCAAGCATACGTAGCTTGTCACCTGCACTTGCACCAGACGTTGCATAAGCAAAGCCAGCCGTTACCTGACTCCCCATAAGAGAGGTCATGGCAGGTCCAATACCACTGAATGGTACATAGGTAGAAGTCACGCCGGTTAACTTGTCAAAAGTCGCTTGACCAATGTGGTTCGCTGAGTTTGAACCTGAACCAGCAAATGTCACCATGCCTGGATTTTTCTTAGCATAGTCAATCAATTGACCTAGGTCTTTAAATCGGCTATTGGCTGGTACAAAGATAGCGTTAGGTGTGTAGTGGAAGTAGTAAAGAGGGGTTAACTCATCTGTTGTGTAACCCGAATCTTTTACAATAGGTTGCATAATACTGTGCGGGATGTTGATTCCCATCATGGTATAACCATCACCTTCCATGCCGTTTAGCTGTGACCAAGCAACCGCACCTCCAGCCCCTGGCATGTATTGGATAACGGTTTTCTCGCCGGCGTATTTTTCAAATACCGACTGCTGGAAACGAGCCGATAAATCAGATTCACCACCAGCATTGAATGGAATGATATAGTTGATTGGTTTATTTGGGTAGTCGCTGTTCGCGACGGCGGATGTCGCTGTTACTCCAAGAGTAAAAGCGGTGAGTAAAGGAAGACAGAGCGATTTTAAGTGCTTATTTTTCATAATGTTTGCCTTTTTAATTATTGTTAGCGCTAAAAACTATAACGGATATAAAAGCCCTTACAACCAGCGTGGGTAAATACATCTTTGAAAATAATTCAATAATCAGCTGTTTTGAGAGCATGCAGTAGCATTGTTATTTACGAAAGAGCAAATACGAAAGAGCAAAGAGGTGATCTTTTGAAAACAATTGGAATGTTGGGCGGTATGAGTTGGGAGTCGACTCTCAGCTATTATCAGGCCTTAAACGAGGGCGTTAAGTCAGAATTAGGTGGTTTACATTCAGCAAAGATTCTTTTGTCTAGTGTTGATTTTGCAGAAATTGAAGCGCTTCAGCATGCAGGAGAATGGCAAGCAACTGCCAATATACTGACGTCGGCAGCTCAATCAATTGAGAGTGCCGGGGCGGATTTTTTGATGATTTGTACCAATACCATGCATAAAGTTGCAGATGATATACAGGCACAACTTTCAATTCCGATTTTACACATAGCGGATGCCACGGCGGAAGATTTAATAGCGGATGGCATTACCAAAGTCGGCTTACTGGGTACGGCTTTTACCATGGAGCAAGATTTCTATAAAGGGCGTATTCAGGACAAGTATAAGATTGATGTGTTGGTACCTGAGCGTGACGATCGAGCGCTAGTACATAAGGTCATCTACAGTGAGCTGTGTTTGGGGACGATTCGTGATTCATCGAGGCAGCAGTACTTAAACATCATCGATAAATTATATGCTGCTGGAGCGCAAGCCGTGATTTTAGGGTGTACTGAAATCGCCTTATTAGTTCAGCAAAAAGATACCAAGGTGAAGTTATATGACACCACTCAGATTCATGCTCAGCATGGCGTCGCGTTCGCTCTGAAATGACATATTAGTACAAAAAAATGGAGGTTTAGTGTGGTGAAATTAAAGTGGTTTTATTTGTTATTGGCGCTAATTGGTTTGCTATTGCCTTACGGGGCACTGTTACCTTGGCTAGGGCAGAATGGTATGGACCTGCCACAGTTTTTGGCAGACGCTCAGGTCAATCATATTAGTCTATTCGCTTGGGCTGATGTATTGATTTCCGCGATGACATTGATTGTTTTTGTCTTGATTGACGGCAAAAAGAATCAGATAAAAGGCCGTTATCTTGCCATCATTGGGACTTGCACGATTGGTGTGTCTTTTGGTTTACCATTTTATCTATATTTAAAAGAAGCTCAGTTAAAAGGCTCTGAAGTTTGCTAAGTTTAAGCTGATGAGCATCAGCTTTTTTATCATCTTGTTGATTTTCGTCTGATCCAATCAGCGCCTTGTGGTAAAGTGGCACCTATTGTTCTTGTACCTAGTCGTATTCGTCTTGGTATGTTGTTTTCGATAAAGGAAAGGCTTGTGTCAGACATCCATTTAGTTCAAATCAATCAGCTTGATAAGCTTCGTTCAGCTTGGCAGCCTGCCGTTGAGTTTTTATTTGGTCAACCCGTTCCAGAGGCTAATTTTACGGGCTTTGAAGTACTTGAGGAGCTTGCAAAACCACAAGTGGTACTGGATGAGATTCAGACTTATCAGTACAAAATTCAGATCCCGGCCCGAAGCTTCACCAATGATGTCATTTTACTTGCTGATGTATTACAAGAAATGGTGAAAGGCCTTTGGCCAGTTGAAAGCAAAGACACCGAAACGAGTGCCTTGTGTGAAGGTGTTGCTATTTTCGGTGCTATCACAGGCATCAAGCAAGTGTTTGGTGATGAAAGCGTTGATTCTTTCTTGAATGCACTTCGTGAGCAAGCGTTTGCCTACTATGATGCTTTTTCCTACGTTGCTGTATTGTTGGCGGACGATCCTCAAGCAATTAAGAAACTGCGCGATGTTCAACCGTTTTTATACAAGTTAGTAAAGTCTGATTTTGAAACGGCGAACGTCGAAGTGGAACGTAAAATGAAGGATATTTTATTGCTGACATTTCGAGGCTAGGGAAGGCACGAACAAGTTCACTGGCTACGGCAACATGTTCTTCGGCAACCGCTCCTGCGTTGCCCTACTACACCACAGCCTCGCTGTGTTAAGAGTGATAGACCGTTTGTCTGATAAGACTGACGTTCAGAAGACTTATTCGCACCATCCTTAGAACATTCTCGAGAATGACAAGTCGTGATCAATAAAAAGGCCGCAATCTCTGCGGCCTTTTTATTGATAAGGGCGATGGATTAACTTTGCAATTCTTGCAACTCCTCGCTAAACCAAATCTTACGCTTGAAACGAGGGTTTTTCGAAGACATGTCGATCTTGTAAGGGTTGGCTTCTTGATGATCTGGTAGACCAAGAATATTGCATAATTCTTGAGCTAACCATTTCTCGACTTTAAGCACCACCATCTTCTTACGTAGACGGCCTTGCTCATCACGATTCAAAATCGTTGGAAGCGTATTTAATGTCAGAATTTCTCCCAAAGCAGGGTGTGCCATGCGCTCACGACCCTCATCGCTGGCATAGAAGTGCGATACAGCGAATACCATACGTTGCGGATTAATCTGTTGTAAGAATTGACAGGATTTCACAACGGTGGAACCGGTACGAACCATGTCGTCAAACAGAATGATGCTGGCGCCGTCTAAACCATCAAAGGTGTGCTCGCTTTCTTTGTGTAAGGTAATTTCAACCTTACGCTCTGCGGTACGTTCTTTATCCAGCATGATGAATTTGGCTTTGCTTAGGCCAAGGCGATTAAACATCTCTTTGACGAAATCACGAGCGCCTTTATCGGGTGCACAAAGTACTAAGCCTTCGCCATCTTTACCGTAATGTAGAATGTCTGAGTTTAGTAAATAGTGGGCGTAGATTTCATAAGGAATAAGGTTATGGAAGTCGCCAGCAAACACTTCGTTGAACACTTTCTGTACGGAGTCAGAGTGGTTGTGGATCGTCATGACCGTATCAACGCCCGATAATTTAAGCAGCTGAGCGTAGAGTTTGGCGGTGAAAGGTTGGCCGTCGAATTTCTTAATGTCTTGGATATCACGCTCGAAGCTGGTTTCCCCTAAGTCTTTGCTCGGACCACGATCTTGGGCGCTGTAGAACAAATCGGGTTCCACTAGAATGACTCGTTCCGCGCCGTTCTCTTTCGCCGCTCTGGCAATGATCATATTGGCCATGGCCAATTCTTGGCGGCTTTTGATGTGACTGCCAGTACTGACAATAACCACGGATTTACCGTTTAACTTTTGGCCAATGTTGTGAAAGTCTTGCTCGTCTGAGATGAAGCGAGGACAGAACTCTGAATTCATGAACTGTTTCATACTGATGAGGTCAGCAATGTCATCAAATTGGCCCATAGCATAGGCAATATCAATAGCAAACGGATTGTCAGATGAGTTACTAACAACTACGACATTAGTTGACTGACTGGTCGACAAAGTCATGAAAGATCCTTAACTAAGGGATAGGGGAAATTTGCGCCAATTTTAATACTTGTTGGACCATTCCGATAGGGCAAATGACGGATAAATGCCATTTTTCACAAAGATGTGCTTCTGCTTATAGCATTGCTTCTCATCTGGCGAAATAAATAGGCCAGATGAGAAGTGTTTTGCAGGGGGGAACGATTAAAGCTCATGACAGTGCTGATAACAGCTCGGCGATCTTGGGCAGACGGCGCCGCGTGAGCAGATTAATCTTGCATCGTTTTCAATGCCTCGTTCAACCCAGTTAATATTGAGGATGCGAGCTACGCTCAACAAATCTTTTTTGATGCTCTTGGGGATTTGTGATGAACCACTGTTTGCGACACAAGCTTGTTTGAGATCATTGGCAATACTTAGCGCATCTTTTCCTTGAGCGGCAATGGCTGGATTAAGGTCAATACCAGAACAAAGAACATGGCTTTTACCTGCCAGATCTTCCACCTTGACGGATTCACAAGCATAGATCCGCGCTTCATCGCCGACGTTTAAAATGGATATCTGTGCTGAGGTGCCGGTAAAGGACTCATTTATCATGCGAAATACCGCCCAATGTTGACATGGGTCTTCCACTAAACTCATGTTCCCCCATGGGAGTGGAATGCCATTACCACGATACACAGCTTTCAGCTTACCTGGCGCGTAAGCATCAAAATAATGCCAATGCGGATAGGGAGAAGCGGCGGTCATGCGGCGCATGGCAACAGACTCTGAAACGCCAGCCAGTTTCGCCGTATTGATTTCATAGCCATTGCGATCTAATAATTGCCTAAAGGGTACTTTAGGACACAATAAAGCGCCTGCGAAAAAACTACATTCAAAGTCGCGCCAGGCTAACAATATATCCTGCGCATCCATACCTGAGGTTTGTATCTTGGCATTTTTATCTTGTAATGGCGTAATCTCATTACGTCCAGTGACTAAGACGTTTTTCATGCCGTCTTTGTCATGCAGTACCGCATGGCCTATGTGGACGGCCAGGTTGTATTTCAGTCGTTGTGACTGATTTTTCATGATCTGATTAATGTAAATTGTGCTGGGTGGATCAAAAAAAGAGGTCACTACATGACTTTCATCTATGCCCATACTTTGTAGTACTGACAGAGGGGTTTTTCGGAACCATTTGATCTGCATACCCATTTGTTTGGTAATAGCGATTAACTCTTCCAAACTTAAAGGCAAACGCTTTAAACCCACTTCTTCCGCTGCTCGTTCAAGGTCCGGAAAGTGATTTTGATGATGTTCTTGGTGTGCACGAATGAGCAAATGGGCAAATTGTCGACCACTGGTTCCCGTTTGTGACAGCATTTCAGGAATGGCGATTTGCAGTATTTCATTGGAAAACAAGAAATTAGGCTCTAAAGCCATACCACTGATGCCACCGCCAGAGCCTTTTGATGGGGTAATGGCGTCTTCTTCTGGAATGTCATCCAGAAACCAACTCAGGTTTTTTTGAAAAACTTCCGCAATGACTTCCAAAACCTCTTCGCTGGGTACCCGTTTGCCTCTTTCTATCATGGATAAATAGGACACAGAAGGGGCCGATTCAGGGTCAAGTTTAATGCACCTTGAAGAGAGGTCCTCCATGGTCAAACGGTTACGTTTACGGAGGTTGCGTATTTTTGTACCCAAAAAATGGGCCTTACGATTTAAGCTATTTTTATTTTTCATTTTTGTAAAATTTACACTGTGTAATTCTTATTGTGAAATTTTAGGTTAGTCCCGCATAGACTATAAATCAAGCCAGTCATCAGACTTTTGTGAATAACTCAATCGACTGAATGTGAGCTGTGATTTTGATGAAGATAAGAATAAAGGAAAACAAGATGACAATGCCGCAAGCTAAAAATAACCGTGTGATTCACCCCGACTTTAGTCGCTTCATCAATGACGAAGTGTTGCCACTGCATGGCATGAATGCCAGTCAGTTTTGGCAAGATTTTTCTCAGTTGATAGAAGACCTCTCGCCAATTAATCGTCAATTATTGGCCAAGCGAGACACGCTTCAACAGCAGATTGATGATTGGCACCTAGCAAGAAAAGGTCAACCAATGAACATCAATGAGTATGAACAATTTCTTCGTGAGATTGGTTACTTAGTGGAAGAAGGCGCTGATTTCACCATAGGTACTACGGGCGTAGACGATGAAATTGCAACGCTGGCAGGACCACAGTTGGTGGTGCCAGTGAAGAATGCTCGTTTTGCATTAAATGCGGCCAATGCACGTTGGGGCAGTTTATACGATGCATTTTATGGTACGGATGTGATCCCACAAGACGGAGGTTTAGAGTCCAATAAAGGCTATAACCCTGCACGAGGTCAGGCGGTTATTGCGAAGGCGAAAGCGTTTTTGGATGATGTTTTTCCACTTGAAACTGGCTCACACCAAGACGTGTCCAGCTATCTTGTTTACTACCATCATTTGTTGGCTTTCTTTGATGATGGTAGCCAATCAGGTTTGCAAAAAAGCAGCCAGCTGGTGGCTGTAAATGGTCAGCGCAGTGAGCCTGAAGCCATTTTATTACGCAACAATGGCTTGCATGTCGAGATTCAATTTGATCGCAATGGTAAGAATGGGGCCAATGATAAAGCGGACATCAATGACATCCTGATTGAGTCGGCACTCAGTACCATTATTGATTGCGAAGATTCGGTAGCGGCTGTGGATGCAGAAGATAAGATCGAAGTGTACCGCAATTGGTTGGGCTTAATGGAGGGGCGTTTAGAAGCCAAATTCAATAAAAATGGTGAGCAAATGACTCGCCGTATGAATCCAGATAAGTTTTTCACCGACCTTGATGGTGAGCTGTATCAACTTCATGGCCGATCGCTTTTATTAGTACGTAATGTTGGTCACCTGATGGAATGTGACTTGATGCAGGATGGGTTAGGAAACTTTGTACCAGAGGGCATTGTGGACGCTGTGGTTACCTCATTGATCGCGGCTTTGGATCTTAAAAAACAAACCGGCCTTCGAAATAGTCGTACCGGCAGTATTTACATCGTGAAACCCAAAATGCATGGACCAGAAGAAGTGGCCTTTAGTGGTCAATTATTTGACCGAGTCGAAGATATGCTGGGCTTGGCAAGAAACACCATCAAGATTGGCATTATGGATGAAGAGCGTCGCACAACATTAAATTTAAAAGAGTGCATTCGTGCGGCCAAAGACCGAGTGGTGTTTATCAATACCGGCTTTTTGGACCGAACAGGGGATGAAATCCACACCAGTATGCAAGCTGGGCCCTTCTTACCGAAAGACCAGATTAAAACACAACCTTGGATCCAGGCGTACGAGAATCGCAATGTTGAAATTGGCTTAGCTTGTGGCTTACCTGGACGCGCCCAAATAGGTAAAGGTATGTGGGCGATGCCGGATGAAATGGCAGCCATGATGGAAGCTAAGGTTGCACATCCTAAATCCGGTGCCAATACGGCTTGGGTGCCTTCACCAACCGCGGCCACTTTGCACGCTTTGCATTATCACAAAGTTGATGTGTTTGCTCGTCATAAGCGCATCCAGCAGAGAGCGCCGGCGAGTTTGAAAGACTTGCTCACCTTACCTCTGATTCCAGACAACCTGACCTTGTCACAAAAGGTCATTGAACGCGAAGTAGACAATAACATTCAGGGCTTATTGGGTTACGTGGTGCGTTGGGTCGAGGCTGGCGTAGGTTGCTCGAAAGTACCGGATATCAATAACGTAGGCTTGATGGAAGACAGAGCAACGCTGCGAATCTCTAGTCAACATCTGGCGAATTGGTTACTCCACGGTATTTGTAGCAAAGCTCAAATTGAGGAATCTATGCAGCGTATGGCCAAGATTGTTGATGAACAAAACCAAGCGACACCTGGGTATCGTCCTATGTCTGAACAAGGGGTAAATAGTCAGGCCTTTAAGGCAGCACAGGATTTGATATTCAAAGGTGTGATTCAGGCCAATGGCTA
Organism: Marinomonas posidonica IVIA-Po-181; assembly: GCF_000214215.1. Lineage (NCBI taxonomy): Bacteria > Pseudomonadati > Pseudomonadota > Gammaproteobacteria > Oceanospirillales > Oceanospirillaceae > Marinomonas > Marinomonas posidonica. The sequence goes on along the minus strand of NC_015559.1, from coordinate 2,966,298 downwards.
CACCGAGCCTTTGCTTCATGCCTACCGACTAAAAGTAAAGCAATCGTGAATTTAACCAATAAATAACCCATTTTAACACCATAAAGAGCGAGAAATACTATGCAAACGTATAAAAATAAAATGCAACAAGCGAGTCAGCTAATCGGTCAACAAGGCACGACTTGGGCGGGTATGAATCCAGAATACGTGGCTCGTATGCAATTACAAAACCGTTTTAATACGGGTTTGGATATTGCCAAATACACAGCCAAAATCATGCGTGAAGATATGGCAAGTTATGATCAAGACCAAGCAAACTACACTCAATCTTTGGGTTGCTGGCATGGTTTTATCGGCCAACAAAAAATGATTTCTATTAAGAAACATTTTGGCACTACTCGCAGTCGCTACTTGTACCTTTCTGGTTGGATGGTGGCTGCCATGCGCTCTGAGTTTGGTCCTCTACCAGATCAGTCTATGCATGAAAAAACTTCGGTACCAGCCTTAATCGAAGAGCTGTATACCTTCTTAAAACAAGCTGATGCCCGAGAGATGCAACATTTGTTTAAAGAGCTTGATGAAGCCCGTCAAGCGGGTGACCAAGTGCGTGAGCAAGCAGCACAAGAAAGTATTGATCAGTTTGAAACGCATGTGGTGCCGATTATCGCTGATATTGATGCGGGTTTTGGCAATGAAGAAGCCACGTATTTGTTAGCAAAGAAAATGATTGAAGCAGGGGCTTGCTGTATTCAAATTGAAAACCAAGTATCTGATGCGAAACAATGTGGTCACCAAGACGGTAAAGTGACAGTGCCTCATGAAGACTTTTTAGCGAAAATTAATGCTGTTCGCTATGCCTTCTTGGAACTTGGTGTGGAGGATGGGGTGATCGTTGCACGTACCGATTCATTGGGTGCAGGTTTAACCCAAAAAATTCCTGTATCACAATCTGCGGGCGATTTGGCTGAGCAATACAGTGCCTTCATTGATGGTGAAGAGGTCACATCTCTTGATCAGATGCAGTCTGGTGACATGTTGCTGAAGCAAGGTGGAACATGCATTAAACCAACTCGTTTGGCGAATGGTTTGGTGCGCTTTAAGCCTGATACGGGAGCGGATCGAGTAGTGCTGGACTGCATTACGTCGTTACAACATGGTGCAGATCTGTTGTGGATTGAGACAGAAAAACCTCATATTGGTCAAATTGCTAATTTGGTTAATCGTATCCGCGAAGTGGTGCCAAATGCGAAACTGGTTTACAACAACAGTCCTTCGTTTAACTGGACGTTAAATTTCCGTCAGCAAGTGTTTGATGCTTGGCAGGAAGCGGGCAAAGACGTGAATGAATATGATCGTGATCGTCTAATGTCAAAAGAATACGATGCGACCACACTAGCGATAGAGGCGGACGAACGCATTCGTAACTTCCAGCGCGATGCAGCGGCTCAAGCAGGGATTTTCCACCACTTGATTACCTTGCCTACCTACCATACTGCTGCGTTGTCGACGGATAATTTGGCGAAAGATTACTTTGGTGATCAGGGCATGTTGGGTTATGTAAAAGAAGTACAACGTAAAGAGATTCGTGAAGGTCTTGCCTGTGTTAAGCACCAAGACATGTCTGGTTCCAATATTGGTGATGATCATAAAGAGTATTTCTCTGGTGACAATGCACTAAAAGCATCTGGTAAAGACAATACGATGAATCAATTCGCGGCGGTTTAAAGACCAAAGGTTATGTAATTACGTCGTGGTTTTAATTAAAAGGGCCTAGTCATTCCCCTGCTAGGCCCTTTTTTATTCTTTGTTAAGCTGCTTGCCAATATGTTCAATATTGAACGGCGAAACTCACCTCGAATAATAAAGAAATATTCACACGCTGACCCCTACAAGGATGTAGGGGATTAGAGCAACGCATAACCACAAGGAGGTGGTGTATAGGGCAGCGTAGGAGCGGTTGCCGAGGAGCGGTTGCCGAGGAGCTCGTTGCCGTCGCCAGTGGACTTGTTTGTACCTTCCTTAAGTCATGTCATGAAAGCGTCATCACGCTCTCTTATGCTGTTTGGACGGTTAAAAAACAAACAAAGGGGCGCGTAATGACAAGTAAAGTGTGGTTGGCTGGTTTGATTTCAACGCTTGTTCTAACTGGTTGCATGAGTCATTCCAGCTCATCAGCGTCAGGTATTGAGTTTGCAGAAAATTTTCCTAAACAGGGTGCATCTTTGCCTTATGACGTTTTAAGAGCAGATCTGCTGGATGGGAAAACAGGCCAACCCTTTGAAGTTCGTAATGGAGGGTTTGGCTCGGCCATGACAGCTCACCCAAGCATTCGTAATCAGTTTTATGCTCTAACGGACCGCGGCCCAAATGCTAATTACACAGGGGATTACGGTAAAGGAAAAACTTTCCCTGTGGCTTCTTACACTCCTCGTATTGGCTTATTTGAGGTGTCGGAAAGCGGTCAAATTACTCTGCTTGAAAGCATTTTATTGAAGCGTCCTGATGGTCAATTGATTTCAGGTTTACCCAATACCTCGGCCCTCGGCGGCACAGGTGAAACGCCTTACCACGCGAATGGTCAGCCAGTATTAATGGACGATTCAAAAGCTTATAACGGGCAAAGTAATCCGATTAAACTAGATGATTATGGTTTGGACGGGGAAGGTTTGGTGGCGTTAAAAGACGGCACTTTCTGGGTCAGTGATGAGTATGGACCGCATATGGTTCATTATGATGCTAGTGGTGTTGAAATTGGTCGTATCAATGCATTCCAAGCGGATTCACGTAACACGTTTTACCTTCCTACTGTCTTCCAGCATCGCCGTGCCAACCGAGGCATGGAAGGGTTAGCAATCAGCCCAGATGAGCAAACTCTGGTTGGGATTATGCAATCTACCATGCGGAACCCTGATAAAGCAGCTCAAAAGGGCGATCTAACACGCATTGTGACGGTGAATCTACAGACGGGTAAGACAGAGCAATACTTGTATCGTCAGGAGAAGAATCAAAACTCAAACTCTGAAATCGCAGCTCTAACCGAGAGTCAATTTTTAGTCATTGAGCGGGATGGTAGTTTCTTGCTAGGCGGCCCTAAAAAAGCCAATCCAAAGGCTCAAAAGCAGGTTTATCGCATTGATTTAAACACAGCAACGCCTTTATCAAGTGTGGCTTTGTCGGGTTCGATAACGCGAGATGGAAGTCACGGTTTGTTGATTGATGGCTTGACCTTAGAGCAATACGCTCAGCAACAAGGCTGGGCGGCATTAGCGGAAAAAGGCATTAAACCTGTAAGTAAAGTATTGGTGGTCGACATGGTTAAAGAAGTGGCGTATCCACATGATAAAATGGAAGGTCTGTGGATAATCGATGATCATCATTTAGGGGTATTGAATGACGATGATTTTGCGACTTGGTCAACGAAAGGTAAGCTTGAGCAAAAATATTTGAATGACACGACCGTTGATTCGAATCAGTTGTACATTATCAAAACGGATTTACTATCTGAGTAATACTGAGTTTGAAAAAGAATGAATTTCAAAGAGCGCTTTAGCGCTCTTTTTTTATGCTCTTATGTTTTGGCGTTCTTGTGCTAAGAAAGACCCGAAGGGCGTGGTCTAAGCTCCCCTTATTCTTTTTTAAGCTTCTTGCCAATATGTTCAATATTGAACGGTGAAACGAGCCTTGAATAAAAGAAACTTATTCACAAGCTGACCCCTACATGGATGTAGAGGATTAGAGCAATGCATAACCACAAGGATGTGGTGTAGTAGGGCAACGCAGGAGCGGTTGCCGAGGAGCTCCGTAGTCAGTGGACTTGTTCACATCTTCCCTAAGGCTTGAGGTTTGTTGTTTATTGAATCTATGTCTCATCGTTTTGATCTTTATCATCAAAGCTCAGTGTTAATGGTTAAGGGAAAGCTGTAGTGGATTGTTTTATATTGTTGAGATTATGTATTTTGGTCTTTTTTCGGTGTTATGGTTACAAAATGAACTTAATCTCTATGATGACTATATTTACCCTCAATCCATCTGAGAAAGGTCTTAATGAAGTCACGTTACACTCTTGGTGATAAACAAGTCAGTGAAATTAGCCTAAAGGATTTGGCTCGACGCTCTCGATATGGCGGCTTATTTTATTTGTTGGCATTTTGGGCCGCGGTATTTAGTTCTGCGACGGCTCGTGAGCATTTGGCCGTGATAAGCGCTTTTTCTGTTTGTTTTATCCTATTGCAAGCTGCTCGCTTTTATCTCTACTATCAGGTTTTTGCCAGTAAAACGCTTCAGATTCCTGCTTACTTTTCACGTTACGCGTTTGTTTATAATGCTTCTGCTATTGTGTGGGTGAGTGGCTCCGCATGGTTGTTTTATGTTAACCCTCTGATTGATATATCGGTAACCGTAAATGTGATGTCGGCAGCGGGTATTAGTATTGGTGGGGTAACCATATTGGCTTTATCCCATAAGATGCTGCGCAATTATTGTTTGCTTATTGGGCTGCCTTTTGCATTTGCGGCGGCGGCATTTTTAGAAGGGCCAGGTAACTGGATTGTTATGGGGCTGATCATTGGTTACGGTTTTTTTATTTATCTGACAGGGAAACAGCTTAATGTTAGTTACTGGCAAGCACTCAATGATAATTTGAAACTGTCAGAACAAGCAGAAGAGTTGTCGGCAGCAAAAGAAGCGGCTGAAGTAGCCGGTCAAGCTAAAGCAGATTTTCTCGCGGCGATGACCCATGAAATACGCACACCTTTGAACGGCGTGCTGGGGATGGCACAACTGCTTTCAATGGGAGATTTGAGTGATCAACAACGACAACAAGTAAGCGTCATTAATAATGCGGGTAGCACTTTGATGCATATTATTAACAACATCTTAGACTACTCAAAAATTAATGCTCAACAGTTGAGCTTGGAAAAAATACCCTTTAGTCCACAGGATGTTGTTAATGATGTGGTTCAACTGTTGTCCACTCAGTCTGAAAAGAAGGGCATACAGCTCTACTGTCATTTTAATAATGTACCAGAGTCTGTTTTAGGTGACCCTCATCGCCTCCATCAAATTCTTTATAACTTGGTTGGTAATGCCTTTAAATTTACTCATGAAGGAGAGATTGCCATCCAAGTGAGCGGTGAGAAAACACGAGAGGAAGCGAATGAATACATTGTGTCTTTTGCGGTGAAGGACACAGGAATTGGTATTGCTCCAGAAGATCAACAGCGAATCTTTGACCAGTTTTACCAAGTTAATCAATTTAATCCTAACATTCGCGGAACCGGTCTCGGTTTGAGTATTACTCAGCGCATTGTGGCACTATTGGGCGGGCAGATATCTTTGCAGAGCGAAGTTGGGAGGGGGACTGTTTTTACTGTCGCTTTACCTTTTGAACGGACCGAAAGTGACCGTGTGGAGCGAATAGATCATCTTAGTCAAACATCTGAAAATTCCCCTGAAACCACTCAATCATTGCGTATTTTATTGGTCGAAGATAATAAGGTGAACCAAATCGTCTGTGAACAGTTTTTGCTGAAATTAGGGTGCCGTGTTGATTTAGCCGAAAATGGTTTGATTGCTAAAGAGCGATTTCGACAGGCGCAGGTATATGACGTTATTTTCATGGATTGTAATATGCCTGAAATGGATGGCTTTTTGGCAACTCGAGCGATTCGTCAGATTGAAGCAGACCAGCAATTAGCTGAAACCCCAATCGTCGCCTTGACCGCTCATGTTGAGGAAGACATAAAGCGTAAATGTTTACAGTCAGGGATGAATGCTTTTTTAAGCAAACCGTTTTTATTCGAAGATCTTGAAAGCATTATTAACAGTATTTGTATGGGACGCAGGGATTAGGTTAGTTTGATGTGCTCTACCTTCCCAAGCGATGTTTTCTTGAGAGAGGTCTTAGTTTTCTAATTCAATACGGTTACGACCTTTTTCTTTGCCTCGATACAGTGCTTTATCAGCCCGCTTAATGATTTTTAAAGCGTTGTCTCTTTCCCCGTGTAGCCTTGCAATGCCTAAGGTAATGGTTATTGGTAATTTTAAATGGCTAAAGTGACTGTCTTCGATCGTCTGTCTTAGTTGTTCGGCAATTTTTTCCGCTTCCAGTAGATGGGTGTTGGGTAAGACGATGATGAATTCTTCACCTCCAAAACGTGCTAAATAATGATGTGATTGGATACCTTTATTCAGTCGATCTGCGACCTCGATAAGACAAGTATCTCCTACATCGTGTCCATATTGATCGTTGATTTTTTTGAAGTAATCGATATCAATTAGCATCAGGCAAAATGGCGATTTTGTTTCTTTTGCTTGTTCTAATTCCAGGGAAAAATGCAAGTTCAAACCTCGACGATTGAGCAATTCTGTGAGCGGGTCTTGCAAATTTTCTGCTGTTAATTTTTTTGTTAGTTCGGTGTAGCGGTTGAGGAAGAACTGCCCAAAAATGGCACTGAACATAATCGCGAGGATTAACCAAAACCCTCTTAGATAAGAAGTATTATCGGCGTAATACTCTCCTGACACATTGATAATGGAATGATTAAAAATGGTGGCGAAAAGAACGGCGACAATTAAGAACAGACTCATTAAGCGTGATTCAAGTCGTCCCCCTATTAAAGCGCCTACTATAGGGTATAAAGGCAGGAAGAAGGCAACTTGACTGTTAACACCGCCAGATATCGACAGCATAGGTAAAATAATAATCAGAGAAGAAATAAGTGACAGAGAAATGTGCCATTTAGGCCATTTATTAGATCGTACTACGAGATATAAGCTGCTTGTGATTATGATATCAAAGATAGCAATCCAGAAATAATATGGGTGTAACTCTGCCAAGATAGGACGAGCTAACAGCGAAAATACCAAGGTAACCAAGGTCATTTCGATGATTCTTAGGGTCAGTTTGTGGTTTAGCTTCGTTTGGCTTAAGTCTGGCATTGGGAGCTTTAGTCTTGGCTAGTCTCTATTATTTATCTCATCATACCTGACTGAAGGAGCGTGTCTTTAGGTGATTTGTTAACGGATGGAACGGAAAAGCCAAGAGGCCTGATATTGCATGAAATTAGGCTTAAAATCGAATCTTTAGAGGTTTTACGAAGTCTATGTGAGAGTCAATGCTAGAGTGTGGTAGCGTTGTTGGAAATTACGCTCTAAGGAATGAAAATGCTGAAGAAAAAATGGCTAGCCTACATAAGTTTTATCATGTCGACTTTTACCACCTTGTCGGCGTACGGTGAAACCTTAGAAGTGCCTAAATGGTTCGAAATAATGTATGTGGATCAACAGTCTGCAAAGCAGTTTGGTAACGATTTTGAAGTGTCGTTAACACCAGGACAACATCAAATTGTGTTGCGTTTTAATAAAATTTTGCGCACTGGTGGCGATTCGGAAGTGTTTCAATCAGAGCCTATAGTGATGGATGTCGAAGTGGCTCAAGGTGCCTACTTACAGCTCAAAGCGCCTTATATATCATCGGTTCGACAAGCCGAAAAATATGCCGATGAGCCAACTTTTACGCTTCATGATGAAGCCAGTGGTCGTGATGTGAGCTACCAAAAAAGGTTGTTGAAAGAAAAGTCAGGTTTGCAAAATTTGCGTGATTATCTGGTTGAAGTGAAGCAACTTAATAATAGTGCTTACGATGCGAGCAAGGGGCCGGGTGCCGCCCCCGTTCGTATGGAGACGGATCCAGCGTTAGAGATGATGAAATTCTGGTACAACAAATCTGATACCGCGACGCGAAAAGCCATGCGAATTTGGATTGCGGATGATCAATACCAAGCCAATGTGTCAAATATACAGTTGGAAATGATGATGTTGTGGTACAACAAGGCTGACGATGGAACGAAGAAAACCTTTCAGGTTTGGTTGGTGAACGAATAACAAAAGTACCACTTAATCGTGCCAATACAAAGTGCTGTCAACCTGCTGTATTGGCACGTTTGAGTTGTCTAGTGTGATTCGCTTAACCGGTTGGCTCTTGCGGCAATTTTTTGATTAAATTTATCATTTACCCAAAGTGCCAATAGTATGATGCCACCACCAATGGCCAATCGCATAATATCGGCATCACGATTCCAAAAGAGCACATTGACTAAGATTCCGGCCGGAATCAACAGATTGTTGGCGACGGCCAGTGTTCCTATGTTGACTAATGTCGCTCCTTTATTCCAAGCAAAATACCCCAGCCCAGAAGCGACAATGCCAAGATACGTCAAAATGGCCCATTGTAGTGTGGTCGTTGGGAGTTTTTCTGGGTTGCCCATGGCCAAATAACATGGAATCACAACCGCCAGAGCACCGATGAAAAACCAGCCAAAAACGGTTCTTTGAGGCAAATCAGGGCGCTGTTTCTCAATCACACGTTTGTAGCCCACCTGTCCTGCGGCAAAGCAAAGGTTAGCGCCTTGTACAATCAACAGGCCTTTGATGAAGCCATCGTCAACGCCTTGATAACGAATAGCAACGGCCCCCAGAATGGCCAATAAGGCGCTGATGGCAAAACCCACATTAAGTCGACGATCTAGAATGTCATTCAATAGCGTGACATACAAAGGGGTCATAACGGTGAAGAGAAGGACTTCAGGTACGGACAAATAAAGGAACGATTGGTAATAAAAACCATACATGATACCAAGCTGTAATGCCCCGCAAATCATCAGTAATAAGGCAATTTTAGCTTCTATTTGACGTAATTTTAGAAAAGGTAAAAACACCAGAGTGGCTAATGAAACACGCATGAGTACCGAAAACCAAGCGTCGACTTGCCCAGCAAGATAAACACCAATCAAGCTAAAGGAAAAGGCCCACAATAGGGTCACGGCGAGAAGTATTGGCATGAACTTAGATCCCGTTAATGAAGTTGTCGCTAAGTTTACTGGCTTCTATTAAAGAGGGAAAGCTGTTTACTTTTTCAATTATAAAAGTTTACTGATGGTTTTCTGGACAATATCCATGCCGCTAGTCAGTTTTTGTTTGGTTTAATGAAAATTGTCTTATTGTGAATTATTTGTGGCAATAGAGCTTTTTTTGACATAGGAGTTTATTGCTTGTCATGGTCTATCTTTGGTGCCTAGAACCTTGATCTAGATTAATTTTTTCTTTTTTTGAGCGAGTAGTTTAGTGGCTAACACTTTGTTCTATCTAAATACTATGTTCAATAAGAAAGGAGTTGATTATGAAAGCGATCTATCCATTGGTTTTAGCCTCTGTATTGTGTTCTTCGTTTGCTTTGGCGCACGATGCTGGCGACTGGTTTGTGCGTGGTGGTCTGGCGACTGTGATACCAAATGAAAGCAGTGACGACGTGGTGGGCAGCGGTGAATTGGAATTGAATAATGATACCCAAGTGGGGGTGACGCTGACTTACATGTTGTCAGACAAGTTAGGTTTGGAAGTGTTAGCAGCAACGCCATTTACTCATGATGTGTCGACACGTGACCTTGGTAAAGTGGCTGAAGTCTCTCATTTACCACCTTCTTTTATGGCGCAATATTACTTTGGTGAAGCAAACAGTCAGATTCGACCTTATATTGGCGCAGGTTTGAACTACACGATCTTCTTTGACGAAGAGGGTAAAGGTGATTTAGCAGGCACGGATGTGAGTTTAGATAACTCTTTAGGTTTAGCCGCTCAGGTTGGTGTTGATGTCACTTTTGCTGAGAATTGGTTTGCTAACGCTTCAGTTTGGTATATGGACATTAATACCGATGTGGAGACAGCAGTTGGTACAATCGATGCTGACATTGACCCGATTACTTTTATGGCCAGTGTTGGTTACACTTTCTAGTAGTTGAAGTGTCTTAAAAGCCCTTAGCAATATTGCTAAGGGCTTTTATTTTGCCTTTATACTGATCCATAATGTGCGCCAATTTACGGTTTAAGTAGTCAGTAGGTTAGCGGAAAGTCTGGTGTCATTTGGGCAAGTATTTGGGGCTTCTTTGATGACGCAGGAAAGTGCCGATGTTGCTCATGATTTCAACCACATTTAGCATTAAATTCATTGATATTGTGAATCATTTTTTGACCAATGATTAAAAAATCATTCAATTCCTCTTCTGTTAAGCCCGTTTTCAAAGCGTTCAACGCAGCATAGTCCGCCTGCTGAAGTGTTGTAAAAACGGTTTCACCTTGTTCCGTTAAGGTCAGTATTTGGCTGCGTTTATCTTTCGGGTTGGGGTGCCTTTCTATCAGTCCTTGATCAATCACTTCTTTTAATAAACGAGTGATTTGCCCTTTATCTTTGTAGGTAATCTCTGCAATTGAATGAGCTGTACATTCCGCTGTGTCATGGACCGTTTTGAGCATCAGGAAAGATAAAGGCGTCATTTTGAGCTGATGATGCTTCATAGTCTGTTTCATAGATTGTTGAAGGGCATTGATGGTATGGATAAACATCAGTTGCAACTTAGATTCGAGTTGAGACATAAACACTCCAAGATAGTTGACAAAGTCAACATATAGCATAATAATTGACATTATCAACTACTTTTTGTTGGTAAACAACTAGAATTCCCCCGAGAGAATACCTATGTCAAAAATGCTTCAAAAAATTGCTATTATTGCCTGCCTTGTTATGGTCATGGGTGGCACGCTGACTTTCGTGATGACCTGGCGTAATCTGGGTTTTGGCGAAGGTTTCATGATGGCCTGGTTATCATCATTTGCTTTGTGTGTGTTGTGCATTGCACCGATCGGTGGGGTGATTTCGTATTTAGTGCATCATTTGGTGGATGGGGCTTTGCCAAATATATCTAAGCTGAAGCAAGACCTCGTGTTTGGTTTGATTATGGCGCTGATTATGGAATCCATTATGGCCATAGTAACCACATTAAATGTACACGGATTGCTTGCGTTAGAGGCGTTTATCAAACAATGGAGTGCGACACTTCTAACAGCATTGCCAATGGGCATCGTTTTTTCAATTGTGATGTCTTTGGTAATTAAGCGCCGTCTGGCGGCTTTTTGGGCAAAAGTCTAATTGGGCTTAGCGACAGAGTGCAACGGACTTGATCTGAGCGATTACTGGCATCCCAATAGTTAGCCCCAATTGCTGAGCGGAAAAACTGGTAATTCTGGAAACAATAGGGGTGTCATCAACCAAAAGCCTTACTTGGGTCATACTAGGGTTGCTAGTTTCTTGTTGTAGATCATCAATCACAGCAAAGAGACGATTCAGAATACTGGATTGATCCGAATGGGTTAAGCTCAGGCTGACGTCTCTGGCTTGAATTCTCAATCTGACGGTTTCCCCTAGCGCTTCGTCTCCTTGTGCAAAGAAAATCTGCTGATGACCGAGACTCAGAGTCGACAGTTGCCATTCGGCATTTTGCTCGATGACCTTTCCTGAGATCAATACACTGGCATCTTGATGATTGGTAAAAGAAGAATCCAACTGACTAAGCAGATCCGATGCCTTGCCAGCTTCTACCAGTTTCCCTTGTTCTATCACCACAATGTTATTGGCCAATCGACTGACCTCATCTAAGGCATGACTAACGTATAAAATTGGAATGTCTGTGGCTAGGCAGGCTTTTTCAAGGTAAGGCAATATGTCTTGTTTTAGACGATTGTCCAATGCTGATAAAGGCTCATCCATCAATAGCATGCTAGGTTGTGACAACATGGCCCGGGCGATGGCAACTCGCTGTGCTTCCCCGCCAGATATTTGATTCGGGTAACGCTCTAGTAAAGGCCCAAGACTCATAAGTGATAAAATATCTTGATAAACAAAGCGCTGTCTTTTCTGCTTAGCTCGTTTGATGGCGAAGGCCAAATTTTGCTGAACGGTCAAATGAGGGAATAAGCTGGTATCTTGAAATACGAAACCGATCGGCCTTTGGTGTGGTGCTAAAAAGGTTTGATTGTCTTGCCAAATTTGTCCGGCAAATTCCAAATAGCCTTGGATGTTTGATTGGAGACCCGCGATACAGCGTAATAATGTTGTTTTGCCTGAGCCAGAAGGCCCAAACAGGGCAGTAACGCCAGAGGGGGCGAGTTGAATATTCAATTCTAGTGCAAAGTCTGAAGGCGTTGGTTTTGTTTGATTGAACTGTATCTTCAAGCCTTGCTTTATCATGACCAAACTCCTTTTTTATCCTTCTCATGTTTGGTTCTTTGAGTAAGGTAGAGCAAGCATAAGACGATAAAAGCAAAGGCCATCATTAATAAGGATAAGGTGTGTGCCTGCGCGTATTCTAATGCTTCGACATGGTCATAAATTTGCACAGAAATCACTTTCGTTTCACCTGGAATGTTGCCACCAATCATCAATACAACGCCGAACTCTCCGACGGTGTGGGCAAACCCCAATACAGCGGCACTGATAAAACCTGATTTTGACAAAGGCATAACAATGGAAAAAAATCGATCCAATGGCGAAGCACCAAGGGTAGCAGCAGCGTCTAGATGTTTTGACGCAAGGCTGGCAAAGGCGTTTTGTAATGGTTGCATCACAAAAGGTAGGGAGTACAGCATAGATGCGACCACGAGACCAGCAAAGCTAAATGGCAGGGAAGCGATGCCTAAATCGGACAAAATTTTGCCGAGAGTGCTGTTTGGACTTAGAAAGATAAGTAAATAAAAGCCCAGTACGGTCGGTGGTAATACCAACGGCATGGTGATCAAGGCATTGATTGGTGCTTTGAAAATAGATCGTGTCCGTGCCAACCACCAAGCCATAGGTGTGCAAAATATCAGCAAGAGTAACGTCACTAAGCTGGCCAATTTTAAGGTGAGCCAGATGGCAGTTAGGTCGGCTGGGCTGAGGTTCATCATAAGGCGCTAATAAGCTGTGTCATAGCCGAAGGTTTGCAGTTTCGCTTGAGTGTCTGGGCGTAGTAAAAACGCCATGAATTCATGCGCTAAAGCAATCTTGTTTGAATGAGTTAGGATCACGCCAGCTTGAAGAATAGGGTCATGGAAGGTGGCCGGAATGGACACTATGTGAGCTTGTGTATTGTCTTTCAGCGTTTGTGACAAAGCGACTAAACCGTATTCCACATTTCCAGAATGGACAAATTGATAAGTCTGACCAATGTTTTCTCCGGTGATGAGTTTGTTTTCGAGCGATGACCAGATGCCTAAATGCTGCAGGCTTTGTTGTGCAGCTTTACCGTATGGTGCCAATTTAGGGTTCGCTATGGCAAGGTATTTCGTCTTTTTTAATGCCTCAGCGAGTTCGTCTATAATTAGAGAAGAAGGTGCCCACAAAACCAGTTTGCCTTTGGCATAAATGGCTAAGCTGCCTGCTTGTGCTAAGCCCTTATCAAGTAAGACTTGTGGCTTTTGAAGATCGGCAGAAAGAAACACATCGTATGGGGCATGGTGTTGTATTTGTGCGAATAATTTGCCTGATGAGCCAAAGGATATACTTAGGTTGTGCCCTGTTTCTTGTTTGAAATCTTCAGCGATGACCTTGATTGGATGTATAAAATTCGATGCCACAGCGAGTTTGAGAGTCTGTGCTTTGACATTGGACGGCTGGTAGGCAAGTGCTAGGAAAGCAAGCAAGACACAGACGTTGAAAGCAGGGGATCCTCGCTTGATGGTAATAATAGAGTATTTGTTCATCTAACTTAGGAATCCCTGTGGCGTAATTGGCTTAAGGGATCCTTAAGCCAATAGTAAATAGCAATTTCCTTGCTCAATGCCAACAGTGGCCTTTTTCAAATGACTGCCTTGACAAGGGCCTGTGACGCAAGTGCCATCAAGCGGTGAAAAAAGAGCGCCATGATGATGACATTTTAAATAATCCTCATCGGCAACAACCTCTTGCTCTGACCAGTGTAGTGGCTTGTTTTGATGTGGACAGCGATTCTCATAGGCCACGATCTCGCCTTTTTGGCGGGTGACTAAAAAATCGTAATCTTCAATTTTTAGTGTGAGCGCTTTTCCTTCAGGTAGGTCTTGCGCATTAGGTATTAGATGCTTCTGAAACACGTGATGACCGTACTATTTTTATAATGATTAGAATGACTAAAATAAACGGAAGCTGGGCTTCAATTTATCACCAACTGAAACAAAATACGCGGGATAATGCTATCTCGATTAATTTTCCGCATAGGAAGACTCTAATTCGGTAAGTTAATTGAGTCAATATGCAAGAATTGAGTTAGTTTATTTTCCAGCGTTGCTTGCTCAAGCTTTGCTCCCTATACTTGCCTCCCATGGCCAAGAACACTTCAAAAAAACCAATACGTAAGTCATCGACGAAACGTAAAAAAACGACACAGCTTTCCACACTAAAGAGCTTTTTTCGAGCGGCGTTTAAATGGGGATGTCTATTGGCACTGGTTGCCAGTGTACCTTTTTCAATCTGGGTTTGGTGGCTGAATGGGCAAGTTGTTAGTCGCTTTGAAGGGCAGAAATGGCAAGTCCCATCAGAAGTTTACAGTGCGCCGATTATTCTCAAGAGTGGTGCACCTTGGAAAAAGGCCGATCTGGAACGCCTTTTAGAAGAAACGGGTTATCGATTTGGGCGCAACAGCCAAAAGGTAGGATGGGCGGCTCGAAGTCGTACCAAACTCAGCGCTCATTTACGTTCGTATGTTGACCACCTTGGTTTCCATGAAAGCCAACGCCGAATTTTTTCTTTTTACCGTGGTGTATTGCAAATTAATGCACTGAATGGTGACGCCATAGACGAAGCTCGTATTGAGCCACAGCGGATTGGTTTTTTGTATGGTGGTAATACTGAAAGCCGTCAGATTCTAACCTATGACCAGATTCCTCAACCTTTATTGGATATTTTAGTGGCGGTAGAAGATAAAGACTTTTATCACCACTGGGGCATTTCTTTAACAGGGATCGCTCGAGCATTGGTGGTCAATCTAGCCCATGGTGCACGACGACAAGGCGGCTCCACCCTGACTCAGCAACTCGTCAAAAACATGTATTTGAGCTCGGAGCGGACCTATACTCGTAAGCTCACAGAAGTCATTATGAGTTTGTTGTTAGAATTCCATTATTCTAAGCAAGACATCATTACAGCCTACATGAATGAAGTGTATTTAGCGCAAGTTGGTAATAGTGCTTTGCATGGCTTCGCGGCGGCGAGTCAGCACTTTTTTGGTCGACCACTAAATGAATTAAACATTGATGAATTTGCTTTACTAGTGGGTATGGTGAAAGGACCCTCTTTGTATAATCCTCAGCGCTCTCCTGAGCGAGCAAAAACTCGACGTAATGTGGTGCTGACGGTATTAAATCATCAAGGAAGGCTGTCACAAGGTGATTATCAGAGTCTGATTAAACAGCCAATTCGGTTGGCCGATAAAAAGCGTGAACGCACTGTTTACGGCGATTATTTAGATTTAGTTGCCATGCAGTTGTCACGAGATTTTGATGAAAATACCTTGGCAAGTGAAAATTTAAAAATTTATACCGGTGTCGACATTCGAGCACAACGAGCAGCAAGCCAAGCTATGCAACGTCAAGTTGCGAATCTTGAACGAGGTGATCGTCATTTGCTGGGGTTGCAAGGGGCAATGGTGGTTACAGATCGTGTTTCTGGGCAAGTTCGAGCGATCGTCGGTTCGAGTGATCAATATTATACAGGTTTCAATCGTGCACTTGGCGCTGTTCGTCCAATCGGTTCTCTGGTTAAACCGCCGTTATATTTATCGGCATTGGCCACGGGGCGTTATACCTGGTGGACAAAGGTTGAAGATGAGCGCTTACGTTTCAAGGTTGGTAGCGATATTTGGGCGCCTGAAAACTACGATCGACGGGTACATGGCGAAGTGCACTTGTATGAAGCTATGGCCAAATCTTATAACCTAGCAACGATATCTTTAGCGAATCAAATTGGCTTTGACCGAGTTGGTGATGCCTTACGGCAGTTGGGTGTTAAACGTCCCTTTACCATGCATCCAGCTATGGCGTTGGGTGCTCTTGAATTGTCACCGTTTGAGGTGTCACGACTATACCAACCAATTGCATCGCAAGGGCAAAGTAGTGAACTGGGGGTTGTTTTAGCGGTGATGGATCAAAATAACCGCTTAATTAAGCGCTTTAATCGACAAACCCATGTGCCCTTTACTGATGCCGTATTAGCCGTCACCTTAGATGGTATGACCAAAACACCTGAAATCGGGACAGCTCGAGCGGCGAAAGCGGCGCTACCGAATTTAACCTTTGCCGCGAAAACCGGCACTACAAAT
The DNA here is from genome assembly GCF_000214215.1 of Marinomonas posidonica IVIA-Po-181. Lineage (NCBI taxonomy): Bacteria > Pseudomonadati > Pseudomonadota > Gammaproteobacteria > Oceanospirillales > Oceanospirillaceae > Marinomonas > Marinomonas posidonica. The sequence continues at coordinate 2,950,156 of NC_015559.1, read as the reverse complement.
CAACAAAAGGACAGTTGGTATATCGGTATTACAGGGGATTACTCGACCACAGTTTGGCTGGGCGATGATGACAATGTCCCCCTTAGCATTACTGGCAGTAGTGGGGCGCAGAAAGTTTGGATTGATTTTACGAGCCATGTGAACTCGACATCACTTCCTAGTCGTTTGCCTTCTGGTGCGGGTCGTTTTCAGGTATTGAATGACTCGTTTGAAAAGGCTGCAGATCGGTGTGATGACAAAGTGTCGCTAGCGTTTGTGCTTGGTACTGAGCCGAAAAAATCAACTTCCTGCTTTTGGCCTTTTTGATAAATAAGTCTAAACCTATACCATCACTCTTGTTTTTTATTTGCCATAATCATAGAGTAAGCTATTGTTGTGTATGTGTTTTTATCATTTTTTGGGAAAAAGCTTGCTAAATAATCCTATTAAGGCTGGCGTAAAGTGATGTCGCGCGCCGTTTCATATTATTTATTCAGCCTCGTGCTGATCGTATTTTCGCAGGTCAGTGTGGCGGCAGGACCAAGTTTGGCTTCCTGTGATGAACTCACTGCAACGGGAAACTCAGAATACCCTCCTTTTTTATGGCGTGATAAACAGAATTCAATGCAATTACAGGGTGCTAATCGAATTATCATGGATGAGTTAAGTCATCGTATTGGTGTGCCGATTCGGTTACAGCATGTTGGTCCTTGGTCTAGAGCGCAAAGTGAGGTCAAAGCTGGTCGCATAGACCTTATGGCTGGAGCGTTTTACACCAATAACCGAGCGGATTACATGGATTATTTTACGCCTGTGATCTTGTATACCCAGAGTGTGGTTTGGCAGCGTAAGGCGACTCCCTTTCCTTTTCAGCGAAAAGAGGATTTGCAAGGTCATTGGGGCGTTACTGTGATTAATAACAGCTTTGGTGAACAATTTGATCGTTACGCAAAAGACAATCTTAATATTTTAACGGTGGCCAGTTTAGCGCAAGCTTTAAAAATGTTGGCCACGAATCGTGTCGATTATGTACTTTACGAGAAAAGCCCTGCTCAAGCCTACGCTGGCTTGCTTGGATTGTCTGATGAATTGGAAGCCGTTGAGCCTCATGTTAGCAGTGAAGGGCTCTATCTTACCTTTTCAAAAGCTTCTGCTTGTAATACCCCAGGTCTTCGTCATCGTATTGCTATCGCTTTAAGAGATATGAATCAAGAAGGCTTTATGGAGCAAGCCTTGCTTGATGGTGTGTCAACTTGGTCGCTTAAAAATCATCAGGCGTTATTGAATTAAAGACTCATACAGCGTAATCCATTGGTCGGTTACCGTCTCCCAACTGTAATCGTAGTGCATGGCGTTAATTTGTTTTTGACGCCAAATCTGTGGTTGGTAGTAGGCGTTCAAACAACGTTGTAAGCAAGCTTTTAGTGCATCCGTTGTGGTATCTTGAAAGTGGAAACCGTTGGCCTTTTCTCCCCCTTCAAACACTGTGTCTGCTAAACCGCCTGTTTGTCGAACCAGAGGCAGTGTGCCGTATTTAAGGGCGTAAAGCTGAGTGAGGCCACAGGGCTCAAAGCGTGAAGGGATCAACAGCACATCCAGTCCTGCTTGTAGGCGGTGAGAATAGTTTTCGTCATAACCAATACGAATAGCCACTTGCTCAGGGTATTGCTGCTGCAGCTCGATAAAACCTTGTTCTAAGGCTTTATCCCCTGATCCTAATAAGACAAAGCGAGCGTCTTGAGAGAGTAGCTCAGGCAGTGCTTCGAGTATTAGATCAAGGCCTTTTTGTTCTGTTAGTCGACTTACGACACCGAATAACGGCTTCGATAGATCGGTTGATAAATTATTTTCAGCTAATAAAACTTGTTTGTTAAGGTTTTTTTGCTCTAGTGACGTCACATCATAGGTCTGGCTAATCAATGGATCGATTGCTGGGTTCCAAGCGTCATAATCCACTCCGTTGAGTATGCCTGTGAGCTTATCCGATAGAAGCGTTAAGATGCCGTCGAGGCCATCGCCGTATTCTGGTGTGAGAATTTCTTGAGCATAACAAGGGCTGACGGTGGTAATCGCGTCGGCATACACTAATCCCGCTTTGAGGCCAGAAAAACGGCCATAGAATTCCATTCCTTGCATGGTTAGTAACTCAGTTGATAACTGAGTGCTAGCAAATTTATGCATCTCGAAACTGCCGTTGTAACGCAAGTTATGAACGGTTGTGACGACCGCGACGGATTTATTTTTCCAGCTTTCTAAATACGCTGCCGCAAAGCCAGTTTGCCAATCATTAAGGTGCAGAATATCAGCTTGCCAACCCGTTATTTCACTCTGGTTGGCCAAGCTTGCAGCGGCCCAAGAAAAGGCACAAAAGCGCAGATGGTTGTCATCAAAGTCTTGGCCATTTTTATCTACATAGGGACCATCTTCTCTTTCATAAAGTGCCTGACATTGAACTAACCATATGGGAATGTCACTTTCTGGTATGTGGGTTTCAAGAATGCGTAAATCTCCTACACCAAATGGGTTTCCCAAGTTGATAGTCTTCTGAATAGGCGCTACCTTTTCTAGTATGCCTCGGTAAGCTGGCATGATGAGCTTGACGTCATGTCCTTTTGTTCGCAGAGCAAGAGGTAAAGATCCTGCGACATCAGCTAATCCGCCAGTTTTGATTAATGGGTAAATTTCCGAGGCTGCGAAAAGTATTTTCATGGTTGGGTGTCTTCATTTTATGTAGTAGGTTGAAGTATACCTAACTGATGTTTGAATGAGAGTTATTTATTACTTTTAAGGGCTTTACATGGATTTAAATACGGCGCGCATGAAGACAATATCCATCATCTTAGCGGGTGGACGCGGTTCAAGGTTAAAACAGTTAACGGATCAACGCTCTAAGCCAGCAGTACCAATCGCTGGTAAATATAAAATTATCGATTTCCCTTTATCCAACTGCATTAATTCGGGCATGCGACGAATCGCTGTGTTAACTCAGTATCGATCACACACATTGAATCAGCATGTGCAACGGGGTTGGAATTTTTTGCGTACTGATTTTAATGAATTTATCGAGTTATGGCCTGCACAGCAGCAAACTGGTGGGGATTGGTATCGTGGCACCGCCGATGCGGTATACCAAAATTTGTCGATGATTCGAGGCTTAAAAAGTGAATTTGTCTTGGTGCTGGCGGGTGATCATGTGTACAAACAGGATTACAGCTTGATGTTAAAGGAGCATCTTGAAAGTGGCGCTGATGTGACGGTTGCTTGTATTGAAGTGCCGGTTGAGGAAGCGAATCAATTTGGCATTATGCATGTAGATGAAAGTGACAATATCATTGCGTTTGAGGAGAAACCAGCCCATCCAGCCACTATGCCCGGTAAGCCAGAAGTCTCATTGGCGAGCATGGGGATTTATATTTTTAATACCAAATTTTTATCTGAGAACTTGTGTTCAGATGCGCAAGATACTGAGTCTAGCCACGATTTTGGCAAAGATTTAATCCCCTATTTTGTTGGTCGAAGCCATATTAAAGCTCATCATTTCTCCAACAGCGTGGTGGTGAACGAAAATTATCCACAAGATGCTTATTGGCGTGATGTGGGGACGTTAACGGCCTATTGGGAAGCCAATATGGACCTCACTAAACTCGTGCCTGAGTTGGATTTATACGATGAAAATTGGCCGATTCGGACCGCTCATTATCAACGACCTGCCGCTAAGTTTAATTATAACTACGAAGAACGCATTGGTACCGCCCTAAACTCTGTGGTGTCGGCTGGTTGTATTGTCTCTGGAGCAACTGTGGAGCAATCAATTTTATTCAATAACGTGCGTGTGAATTCGTATTCTTATGTTAATGAATGCGTTATTTTACCGCGATGTGACATAGGCCGTCATTGCCGTTTGAATAAGGTGGTGGTGGATGCTGATTGTCAGATTCCCGAAGGTACGGTTATTGGTGAAGACCCGCAACAAGATAGTGAGCGTTTTTACCGAAACGAAGATGGCATTATTCTGGTGACACAGGCCATGATTGAAGCATTGACTTGAGTAAAGAGTAAGAAGTTTTCTCTGCTTGCTTGAAAAGTTGGAATTAGGGCGCATTAGTAGGGTTTACCTTGCGTGTTTCGGTTATCCCCGTAACCTGTGGATAACCCTATTGGTGACTTAATGATAACTCATTGTAAGCCAGTGAAAGTCGTGCTTTGTGAGGGGGTGTTCAATTCTTCTTCAGTGCCGAAATTTAGTATGAATCTTGCGCAATATTGTTTCTTTTTTATGCTGACCAGAAGTAGGGGAGCTTATGTTTACAGGAATTATTCAAGGCAAGGCAAGTGTTCAGTCGGTTATTCAGGATGGCCGAAATAAACGTTTGGAAGTCTTGTTCCCTGAAGGTGTGATGTTAAGTCAGCAGTTGGGGGCCAGTGTTGCTATCAATGGTGTTTGCTTAACCGTGGCGGAAATAGCTCATGATGTACTGACATTTGATGTGATCGACACAACCCTTGCGTTGACCAATATCGGTTTATTGCAAGTGGGCGATACGGTCAATTTTGAACGTGCCGCTAGAATGGGCGATGAAGTTGGCGGTCATGTTATGTCGGGTCATATTATGACGTCGGTAAGCGTTTCTCATATTGAGAAGGTTGACGAAAGCGTTCATATCCGTTTTGTCACGGATCGTCAGCAAGAAGTGGATGCACGTCGTTATTTATTCGATAAAGGCTATGTTGGCTTGAACGGTGCCAGCTTGACGATTAGTGATATTGGCAATGATTGGTTGGAAGTGTCTTTAATACCAGAAACTTTGCGATTAACGACGTTTTCTATGTTATCTGTTGGTGATAAGGTGAATTTGGAGATTGACGCTCACACTCAAGCAACTGTGGATACGGTAGAACGAGTATTAAAAGAGAAAGGCATTGTCTTGCCTTAAGGAAGACATGAAATCAATGGAGTCCTAAGCGGAATTTCGGTAGAATGCTCGGCAAATTCTAACCAGATAATAGGTTGATAACCTGGCCCAATGTGCTTAGCAAGAGAATATCTTGTAAATAGCTGTCTATCTTGTGGCCCCTGTCAGCCTGTGATCATTTTAATATCGCTTTTATAGTGTGAGAAAATAGTGTCTTCAAACAATCTTAAGCACATACGCAATTTCAGTATCATCGCCCACATCGATCATGGTAAATCTACTTTGGCGGACCGCTTTATCCAAGCCTGCGAAGGTTTAAGTGAACGTGAAATGTCGGCTCAAGTACTTGATTCAATGGACATTGAACGTGAGCGTGGCATTACCATCAAGGCACAAAGTGTGACGTTGGACTACCAAGCTAAAGACGGTGAAACCTACCAGTTAAATTTCATTGATACTCCAGGACACGTTGACTTCTCATATGAAGTGTCTCGTTCATTGGCAGCCTGTGAAGGGGCTTTGTTGGTGGTTGATGCGGCACAAGGTGTAGAAGCACAATCTGTTGCTAACTGCTATACCGCGATTGAACAAGGCCTTGAGGTGATGCCGGTCTTGAACAAAATTGATTTGCCACAAGCTGAACCTGAGCGAGTCAGTGCTGAGATTGAAGAAATCATCGGAATTGATGCGATGGACGCGGTGACCTGTTCGGCGAAGACAGGAATGGGCGTTGAAGACGTATTGGAGCGTTTGGTAGCGACTGTACCAGCGCCAGAAGGCGATACTGAGGCACCATTACAGGCGCTTATTATTGACTCTTGGTTTGATAATTACCTAGGTGTTGTGTCTCTGGTTCGAATCAAACAAGGTACCTTACGCAAGAAAGACAAGATTTTCATCAAATCCACCAAACAAGCACACCCAGTGGACATGGCCGGTATTTTTACGCCAAAACGTAAAGAGACCGGTGTCTTGAAAGCCGGTGAAGTAGGCTATGTTGTGGCGGGTATTAAAGACATTCATGGTGCGCCAGTTGGTGATACCATCACCCATGCCACTACCCCAGATGTAGAACAATTGTCTGGTTTCCAAAAAGTGAAACCACAGGTCTACGCTGGTTTATTTCCTGTCAGCTCAGATGATTATGAAGACTTTCGTGTTGCCTTAGGCAAACTGACATTGAATGATGCGTCATTGTTCTATGAGCCAGAAAGTTCGGATGCGTTGGGTTTTGGTTTCCGTTGTGGTTTCTTAGGCATGCTGCACATGGAAATCATTCAAGAGCGTTTGGAGCGTGAATACGACCTAGACTTGATTACGACTGCGCCAACAGTAGTGTACGAAATTGAGTTGAACAATGGTGAAGTGGTGTATGTTGATAGCCCCTCTAAAATGCCAGACCCAGGTACGGTAAAAGAAATGCGCGAACCCATTGTGGAAGCGAATATTCTAGTACCACAAGAATTTCTAGGAAACGTCATCACCCTTTGTGTGGAAAAGCGTGGCGTTCAAAAAGACATGCAATATGTTGGTCGTCAGGTGCAATTACGTTATGAATTGCCGATGAACGAAGTGGTAATGGATTTCTTTGATAAATTGAAATCTTGCAGTCGTGGTTTTGCTTCCTTGGATTACAGCTTTTCTCATTTCAGTGCAGCGGCTTTGTGTCGCTTAGACATCCTGATCAATGGTGAGCGTGTCGATGCCTTGGCTTTGATTATGCATAAGGATAACGTTCAATTTAAAGGGCGTGCTTTGTGTGAAAAAATGAAAGATTTGATTCCTCGTCAAATGTTTGACGTGGCGATTCAGGGAGCAGTAGGTGCAAAAGTAATATCACGCACTACCGTAAAAGCCATGCGTAAAAATGTAACAGCAAAATGTTACGGTGGTGATGTGAGTCGTAAGAAAAAACTACTACAGAAGCAGAAAGAAGGTAAGAAGCGCATGAAGCAGGTAGGTAATGTGGAAGTACCGCAATCTGCTTTCCTTGCGGTTTTACAGCTGGACAGCTAATAGAAAACCAAATCGATGCGTGAGCATCTCGGTGGAGTAATGTTGTATGGGTTTTGATTTTGAGTTGATACTGGCAATTGCCTTTCTGATTACAGGTGTTTTTTGGGTGTATGACCGTATCGTGTTTGCACCAAAGCGAAAACGCCTTTTAGCTGGTATGGATCAAGCCGCACAAAAGGCCCTGAGTAAAGCAGCAAAGGAGCGTTTGGCTGATACCCCTACCTTGGTATTGGAAGTTAAATCCTACTTTGTGATTATTGCCGTGATATTTGGTTTACGTTCATTTGTTGTCGAACCATTTCAAATTCCATCAGGCTCTATGTTACCGACGTTGCAGATTGGCGACTTTATTTTAGTGAATAAGTTTGACTATGGACTGCGTTTGCCTGTAACGAACACGACGTTAATCCCGACGTCTGAACCAAAACGTGGTGATGTCGTTGTCTTTAAATACCCTTTGGATCCTAGTCTAAACTATATTAAGCGTTTGGTAGGCTTGCCGGGTGATAAGATTCGTTATCGCAACAAGGTGTTGACCGTGAATGGTCAACAAGTCAGTAAAGCGTTTTTGGCGGCTTTGCCTATTTCGCTTAATCCGAATGAGGAGCCTGTTACTCTATTTAAGGAAAACTTAGGCGGAGTAGAGCACGATATTTATAATAGTAATCGTAACACCCCACATGAGGGGGATTGGGTCGTGCCGGAAGGCCATTATTTTGTCATGGGTGATAACCGTGATAACAGTGCGGATAGTCGCTTTTGGGGCTTTGTTCCAGAAGCAAATATGAAGGGGCGTGCATTTTATGTATGGCTTCATTGGGATGACTTTTTCAGTATCCCAAGTTTTAAAAATAACGGTTTGATTGAATAAATAATAATTGGAGACATTTTGAGTTCACTGTATCAGAAATTGTGTCGGCGCATAGGTTACTTTTTTGCCGACCTTGGATTGCTTGAACTGGCGCTGACACACCGCAGTTATGGCGGGAAAAATAATGAGCGTCTTGAGTTCTTGGGTGATTCGATTCTCAATTATGTGATAGCGGAAGACTTGTTTCATCGTTTTCCAAAAGCCAAGGAAGGGGAATTAAGTCGCTTACGTGCGTCATTGGTCAAAGGCGATACGTTGGCTGAACTGGCGCGTGAATTTCAGCTAGGAGATTTTTTAAAACTCGGCGCTGGTGAATTGAAAAGCGGTGGTTTTCGTCGTGATTCGATTTTAGCGGATAGCGTCGAAGGCATTATCGGTGCCATGTATTTAGATGCTGGCATGGACATTTGTCGTCAACATATTTTAGCTTGGTACAAAGATCGTTTAGAAGCGACTTCTCTGAAAGTGGTGACGAAAGACGCTAAAACACGTTTGCAAGAATATTTGCAAGCCAGAAAACATGCTTTGCCTCAATACGATGTTGTGGATATTGTTGGCGAACCTCATGATCAAACGTTTCATGTGCATTGCCACATTGAGTTGTGCAATGAAGCCATAGAAGGTTGTGGCAACAGTCGTCGTATCGCTGAACAAAATGCCGCCGCTAAAGCCCTAGAAAAGTTGGAAAAAGTGAATGTCTGATGTTGAAGTAACCCATTGTGGTTATATCGCCATAGTTGGCCGCCCAAATGTGGGCAAATCAACCCTGCTGAACCATATTCTAGGGCAAAAGCTCTCGATTACCTCTCGGAAGCCGCAAACCACGCGAGACCAGATCCTAGGGGTGAAAACTGAAGGTCATATCCAAGCCATTTATGTGGATACACCTGGATTACATTTGGGTGAAACCAAAGCCATTAACCGCATTATGAATCGTACCGCCACGGCGGCCTTGAAAGATGTGGATTTGGTGCTGTTTGTTGTTGATGCTGATCGTTGGACTGAAGAAGATGAGTCGGTTTTGCAAAAGGTAAAGTTTGCCTCATGCCCTGTGGTCTTGGTGGTAAACAAGGTTGATCAGCTGGATCAAAAAGATGAGTTATTGCCTCGTTTGGCGAATTTATCTGAACGCATGGATTTTGCTCAAATCGTGCCGATTTCTGCTTTGCGAAATAAGAATTTAGATCGTCTTGAACGTTTGGTGGAAAGCTATATTCCAGAGGGAATGCAGTATTACCCAGAAGATCAAATTACCAATCGCAGCTCGCGTTTTTTAGCCGCTGAAATCGTGCGAGAAAAAATTACCCGTCAGTTAGGGCAAGAAGTGCCTTATGAAGTGGCGGTACAAATTGAAGAGTTTGTTTACGAAGAATCTGCGATTCATATTAGTGCGTTGATCTTGGTTGAGCGTAATGGTCAAAAGCGCATTATCATTGGTGATCGTGGCGAAAAAATTAAACTCATTGGTAAAGAAGCTCGCATTGATATGGAAGACTTGTTTCAACATAAGGTGATGTTGAATTTGTGGATTAAAGTTCGTTCAGGTTGGTCTGATGATGAACGTGCTTTGGCAAGTCTGGGTTATCAGGAAGAGTAAGTCGGATGCGCGCTAATGGGTATGTCATTCATACTCGTCCTTTTCAGGACAACAAGGTGTTGGTTGACCTATTGACCCAAGAACAAGGTTTGATGCGCGGTGTTTGGCGATTACCGAAAAAAGAGGCCCGGGTCTTACCTGGGCCTTTTTTGTGTTACGAGATGGACTATGTCGGGCGCAGTGACTTGAAGACGATCAAAAGCTTGGAGTCTTTGTCTGCTCCTAGTCCGTTGGATGGGCTAAATTTGTATGCAGCCTTGTATGTTCATGAGTTACTCGAGAAGCTTTTACCGACCAATTTACCCCTGCCAGATATGTATGCTTTATACCAATGGCTGATTGAGAGCCTGTACGCCGGTGCGCCCGTAGCCCCACTCTTAAGGCGTTTTGAAGTGGGGTTGTTTGCCGACTTAGGATCAAGCATTAGTATGGGCGTAACCGGGCGTGGTGAACCACTGAAGGCGACGCAAATGTATCAGTTTCATGGTCAGTTTGGTTTGCGGCCATATCATGGTGAGATATTAAAACAAACACCAATCGTCTTTGTCGAAGGGCAGGTGGCGATGCAATATCATGCTGGTGTATGGCGTGATAAGCAGGTTTTAAGCTTGGCAAAAGTGTTACATCGACACTGGTTGGATGGCTTATTGAATGGTAAGCCTGTGGTGTCTCGAGAGCTATTACCAACGACCTCGTTCAGAGGTGAACTGCATTTGGGTGTGCCAGTATTTCGAGCTTTGTAAAGGCATTTTAACGGTAAGGGAAAGGATTATGATTTTAGGCGTTGGAACAGATTTAGTTGAAATCGAACGTGTGTCTAACTCAGTTGCACGTTTGGGGGATCGTTTTATTGATCGTATTCTTACCGCGCAGGAAAAGTTACGTTGGCAGGCTATTTCACATCCAGATCAGGCTAATGCTTATGTGGCCAAACGCTTTGCTGCAAAAGAAGCGGCGGTGAAGGCCTTGGGAACTGGTATTGGGTCTGGTGTTAGTTTTCAACACTTTAACGTGATTAATCTGCCGTCAGGTCAGCCTTGTTTAGAAGTGGATAACAGTATTTCTGAGCGCTTTGAGCAACCAGTGGTTTGGCACTTAAGCTTAACAGATGAGCGCGCTTATGCGCAGGCCTTTGTTATTCTTGAGGCCAAGTAATAAGATCTCTATGATTTAACAGATCATCAATAGCGTGAATGAAATCTTCCGCCACCCCTTCAACGTCTTCCATACCCAGTTCTTTTAAGTGCGTTTCCAAAAAACCTGCATGGCGGGCAATATTAAAGGTGCCTGTGTATTTAGAGGCTCCGTGGATTCTATGAACTACTTCAATGAGTTTTTCTGTGTCTTGGTTTTCTAAGTGATGCTGAATCAATTTTTTCTCATTGTTCAACGAATCGGCCAGCATGGTAAACATTTCTCGAGCGATTTCTGTTTTACCATCGACTATGTCTAAGGCTTTTTGCATGTCGAAAATATTCACCAATGTGGCATCAACTTGTTGCTGGAAGGTCTTGGTGTTAGAGCACCACTCATCTATGGTGTGAAACAACACTTCTTCAGCAATGGGTTTGGTTAAATAGGCATTCATGCCACTGGCGAGAATTTGTTGCTGTTCTGAACCAAGGGCGTGTGCTGTCAGAGCAATAATAGGGGTGTTCTGGTAAGACTTTAATTGTCGTAATTGTTGAGTGGTTTCCATGCCATCCATTTCAGGCATTTGAATGTCCATGAAAATGAGGTCAAATGATTGCTCCGATGCTAATGCTAAGGCTTGTTGGCCGCTGTAGGCTAGAGCGACTTCGATACCGTGTGGTTGGAGCCAATGACTTAACAGTTGTAAGTTGATCGGCGCATCGTCAACTGCCAAAATTTTAAGACCTTGACGGGGCTGGTCTGACTCAATTGGGGTGCTGTCGCTGTCTTCGTCGACCTGGATAACCCTTTGGTCGATCTGCTGTAGTGCTTTATAGAGACGATCATGGCTGACGGGTTTAAGCAGTATTTCGCTAGCAAGGGCTTTAAGCTCTGGATTTTGGGTGATGTTTCTGGGGGGCTGAATCATCACAATACAGGGGATAGAAAAGTGCTGGTTGGCGTAATTAATCAGCTCTTTTGTTTCCTCTACACTGGTTTCTTCTGGCCCTAAACTCAGCACAATACCGTCAATGGTGTCGGCCTTTTCCTTGAGCGCGGAAATCAATTGTTCAATGTCGCTACAACGGGTGGTTTTAACGCCTATGCTGTGTAAATAGCTGGTCAGATGTGCTCGATAGGTACTGTTTGGTTCCAGTAAGATGATGTGTCTGTCTAATGAGTCTTTTTGATTCATCAGGTTGCCTGAGGCTTGTAGACACAGGGAGAAGCGAAACGTAGAACCTATGCTTGGATCACTACTGACTTCGATTTTTCCCTGCATTTGTTCAACCAGTTTTTTACTGATGACTAGGCCTAAACCAGTGCCGCCAAACTGTCGTGTTGTGCTGGTGTCTACTTGTGAAAATGGCTTAAAGAGGCGATCAATTTTATGTTCCGGAATACCAATACCAGTGTCGATGATTTGGAATAGCAGGGTCAACTTGTTATCAGACTGGGTTTGGCAAGATACTTTGGTTTTGACCGAACCTTGATGGGTGAATTTAATGGCATTGCCTATCAGGTTGGTGAGTATCTGACGGACGCGAGTACTGTCACCAATGATCCATTCCGGCAGTTGAGCATCGAACTCTGTGACCAGATCAATCTGCTTTTCTTTGGTTAACAGATTAATGCTCAGCGTTTGATAAACATCATCGATTAAGGCCCGAAGATTAAAGTGATTGCTTTCTAAGCTTAATTTTCCGGCTTCTATTTTCGAGAAATCTAAAATATCGCCAATGATGGCGAGCAAGCTATTTGTTGATTGCTCAATGGTATCTATATAGAGCTTATGCTGCGGGTCTTTAATGCCTTTCTGAAGAGTTTTGGTATAGCCTAAAATGGCATTTAATGGGGTTCTGACTTCATGGCTGATATTCGCGAGAAACTGAGATTTCAGGCGATTGGATTCCGTTGCTTCTCGGTTTGCGATGTGTAATTGCGCGCTTTTTTCCTCCATGCTGTCCATGCTACGACGAAGGTCTTCCGTCGCTTGCTCTATGCCGGCGGTCATTTCTTGTTTGTTATGTTCAAGCCGCTCCGTTAGGAATAGCAAATCTTTTTGTAAGGTATGATATTCCACTGGAAGTCGCATCAATTTTGCTACGGAGAATTGTTCTTTGGCCAGTTTACTTAAGGTGTTTTCGATGTTTTTAACGGGTTGGATTAATTGTTTGGTAATGCGTAAGAAAATGAGCCCACTGCATAAATTAAACGCAAAGAAAATCAATAGGACTAAGCTGGCATATTGGTATTTTTGGATTTGCACTACGGCGGTATCAGCTTGGATTTTGACCCAACCAATGAGGTTTTGTTGGCTCATTGGAGTAAATAAGTCGGCCTGTGGGTTAAAGGCTCCGTCCAATGCATTATTGTTGTAATGAACAGCACTAATGGAAACGACATGATCTGGGAATTTCTGTATCTCGCTGGCGGTTGGGAAGCCGGTTATTTGGGTGATAAATTCGGAGCCTAGCTCGGCGATGATTTTTTGCTCGCTGTTAAACAGTTGGACGCTACTGATGTATTGGTTGCTGAGGGCGTTTTGCAGGATTCGATACATCATATTTTGATCAGAAAACACGATGGCGTATTCGCTGGTGGTAGCAACTTGTTCTGTTATGTGTTGAGTGCGCTGATAAAGATTATCGTCAAGATCGTTGAAGCGACTAAGGATTAAAAACGTGCAGGTGATGATGGAGATACCAAAAACAGGCGAAAATAAAGACCAAAACAGTTTGTTGTCGTGGTTTAGCTGAAGTTTTGGTAAACGAATGTTAATCATGGGGTCCTATTTAGCATTGACTAATAACAGGCAAAATTGTTGCTGCCTTGGCGTTTTTCGCATTCTTCTTGGTACTGTTGACAGGCTTTTTCATCGCTTTTAGTGACTGAATCATAAAGGCACTGACGCCATTGGGTTCTCAGTTCTAAATTGTTTAAATCGGTGGCGATACTCTCATTTTGCTCACAGGCAATGAGTAGTGTAACAAGTGTAAAAACTAATAAAATACGTTTGTAGCCCATGTGCACGCCTTAACATTGAGTGGTTGAGACTAAGTTTATAACGCTTTCTTATTGTACTCTTGGTGGCAAGTGGTCTTAAATAGGCCCAATGAGTTAAGTGTCATTCTGTCCGTAATTAATGTCAATGAAGTTTTTATATGATCGAGTATCCAAGTATCGAGTCTTTGATTGGGCAAACGCCTCTGGTGCGTCTACAAAGAATCAACCCAAATTCTAACAATACCATACTGTTAAAACTGGAAGGGCAAAATCCCGCTGGTTCGGTAAAAGATCGACCAGCATTAAATATGATTTTGCAGGCTGAGCGTCGTGGTGAGATCAAACCGGGTGACAGTTTGATCGAAGCGACCAGTGGTAACACTGGGATTGCATTGGCTATGGCTGCCGCGATTAAGGGCTATAAAATGCACTTAATTATGCCAGATAATATGAGCCAAGAGCGTAAGTCGGCGATGGCTGCATACGGGGCTGTTCTGCATCTGGTCAGCAAACAAGAGGGCATGGAAAGAGCAAGAGATTTAGCTCAAGAGATGCAGGATCAAGGGATTGGCAAGGTGCTTAATCAGTTCGCTAATCAAGATAACCCTAATGCTCATTATCTTTCAACGGGTCCTGAAATCTGGCAGCAAACGCAAGGTACTGTGACGCATTTTGTGAGTTCCATGGGGACCACGGGGACCATAATGGGGGTCTCGCAGTATTTGAAAGAGCAAAATGACAAGATTCAGATTATTGGGTTGCAGCCACAAGATGGTGCCAGTATTCCAGGAATACGACGTTGGCCAAAAGAGTATCTGCCGTCTATTTTCGATGACACGCGTGTTGATACTGTGATGGACGTGTCCCAGCAAGATGCCGAACAAACCATGCGTCGCCTCGCTAAAGAGGAAGGGGTTTTTTGTGGTGTATCATCTGGTGGTTCTGTGGCAATGGCAATGGCGTTATCTGAGCAGTTAAACGGTGCTGTGATCGTAGCGATTGTATGCGATCGTGGCGATCGATATTTGTCCACAGGTGTGTTTGATTAACAAAAGTTGTCATGTTGATCTCTCCTGAGATGCGTTAGAATGCAGGTTGAATATCCATTTTACTGCGAATCGAGAAGGTATCTTGAGAAGACGAACAGCAACCCGCCGTCCAGCGAAAAAAGCCCCTTTAGGGCCAATGCAAACCTATTTAGTTGAAGGGTTAACCCATGAGGCGAAAGGTGTGGCTCGCCTTAATGGTAAAGTCACCTTTATTGAAGGTGCTTTGCCTGGGGAAACGGTCACCGCACAGGTGAATAAACCTGGTCGTCGTTTTGACGAAGCTGTTCTGAATGCCGTTATCGAAACCAGTGTTGATCGTGTGTCACCAGCTTGCCAACATTTTGGTGATTGTGGTGGCTGCAGTTTTCAGCATCTAGAAGAGTCGGCGCAACGCCTTGCTAAAGCGGATTGGTTGGCAGGACAGTTAAGAAATCTGCTGTCGAAAGAGCAAATTGAATGTTTATTTGATGTGGGGTCAGGTTATCGTCGTCGAGCTCGTATCGCGATTGATCATAAAAAAAACGCCTTGGTGCTTGGTTTTCGCAGTAAAGCCTCTAATCGCGTTGTTGACGTTGAGCAATGTCACGTCTTAACGCCGTCCCTACAAACTCTGTTCGTTTCCCTTAAAGTTTGTTTGAAGCAGCATCCTATTTTGTCGTCATTGGGGCACATTGAACTGTTAGAAGACACCAAAGGTCTGTCTGTCGTTCTGCGTCTCGTATCTAATATTACGCCGGTGCAACAACAGGCTTACCTAGACTGGGCACAACAACAAGATGTCGAATTATATTGGCAGGCACCAAAAGCGAGCAGAGCCGACCTTACAGATGAGCAAATGCGCTATTATGATGTGAGCAATTTGCGTTTGAAATATCATCCTCAAGACTTTATTCAAATAAATGAGTTTATGAATCAAAAAATGGTGGCTCAAGCCATGGCTTGGTTGGCACCACAGAAAGACGATACGGTGTTGGATTTGTTCTGTGGGGTAGGAAATTTTTCTTTGCCATTGGCGCAACTTGCTGGCAGTGTAATTGGCGTGGAGTTACAGGAATCAATGGTTCAAGCAGGCCGACATAATGCCAGTTTGAATGGATTAAAGAATTTGAGTTTTGTGGCAGCGGATTTAACACAACCAGTTGCAGGGCAATTTTCAGCTGAAAACATTAATAAGATATTGCTTGATCCACCGCGAGCCGGAGCGTTTGAGTTTTTAGATACTATTATTCATATCGCGCCACAGCAAATCTTGTATGTTTCTTGCAACGCGTCTACTTTGGCAAGAGATGCTGAGTATTTAGTGTTAAATGGTTATAAGGTAGTGCGGGCGGGTTTAATGGATATGTTCCCACAAACATCACATGTGGAAACCATGATGCTATTGCAAAAGCAAAAGTGAATTGAAGGACAGATAAATGGTAACAGTAAGAAAAGATCATCCTGTACTAGAGGATGGTAGTGTCGATATTGATGCTTGGATGTCTAATTTTTCTGATCTAATTGATGATAGTGCTCGAGTACCTCTAAGGATGGCTTGTGAGTTGGCGCGACAGGCTGAGTTGCAATGTGCCCGGCCTTCCTATTGGGGCCCGCAAGCTAGTACCTTCCGTGCTGGTTTGGAGATGGTTGAGATTTTATCTGGTTTTCGAGCCGATCAAGACTCCCTTGTTGCTGCCGCCTTGTATCGAGCGGTTCGAGAAGACCAACTGCCAATCAGCCGAGTGGTGGATATGTTTGGTCGTAAAGTCGCATCTCTCATTGAAGGGGTGATTCGCATGGGAGAGGTGTCGAAGAATTTAACCGCAGACACCGCTGTCGAAGTATTAGGCAGCAATGAAAACCAGCTGGAATCACTTCGCAAGATGCTGGTCTCGATTATCGATGATGTGAGAGTGGTGCTGATTAAACTCGCAGAGAGAGCTTGTGCGATCAAGGAAGCAAAGTATCAAGGAGAAGATCGTCGAGTTGCAGTCGCTTTGGAAGTTCAAAGTGTCTATGCACCCTTGGCGCACCGTTTGGGGATTGGTCACATTAAATGGGAACTCGAAGATCTTTCGTTTCGATACCTATACCCAACCGAATACAAACGCATCGCCAAATGGCTAGATGAAAAACGTCTTGATCGTCAGCAGTACATAGATGATGTGATTGGATTGCTCGATCAACGTCTAAAAGGCATTAATATTCATGCGGATTTGATGGGACGAGCGAAGCATATTTACAGTATTTGGCGCAAAATGAAGCGCAAAAACATTGGTTTTGATGAAGTTTACGATGTGCGTGCTGTGCGTATCTTAGTTGACGAGCCAATGGAATGTTATGGCGTTCTCGGTGTGGTCCATAATTTATGGCGCCCCATCCCACAAGAGTTTGACGACTACATCAGTAACCCTAAATCAAACGGCTACCAATCTCTCCATACTGCTGTGGTTGGGCCCCAAGGTCGTGCCTTAGAAATACAAATCCGTACCCACAAAATGCATGAAGATGCTGAGCTTGGGGTTTGTGCCCATTGGAAATACAAGGGTACCGACCTAAGTTCGAACAGCACCAGTTACGAAGAAAAGCTGCAGTGGCTTAGAACCATTCTGGATTTTCACGAAGTGCAAGGGGATTTAGAATCCTTATCTGAACAAGTTCGCAGTGACATTGAACAAGATCGAATTTATATATTTACACCGGATGGTCACGTGGTGGATTTACCGGTAAATGCGACCCCAGTGGACTTTGCTTATCGAGTGCATACTGAGATTGGTCACAGATGTCGTGGTGCTAAAGTAAATGGCAAGATCATTTCTTTGGTGACGCATCTAAAAACCGGTGACAAGGTTGAAATCCTCACCACAAAAGAAGGTGGACCAAGTCGAGATTGGTTGCACCCAAGCTTAGGTTATGTGCAAACCAACCGTGCCCGCGCCAAAATTCAAAATTGGTTTCGTAAGGAAGATCGAGACAAAAACCTTGAGGCTGGTAAGGCTTTATTGGATAAACAACTTAAGCGTTTGGGGGTGGATGATAACCGAATTGACTTACAAACGGTGGCGGCACGGTTTAATTTCTCCAATGCGGATGAAGTTTATGTGTCATTAGGGGCTGGGGACATTCAACTGGCTCGAGTTCTAAGAGTGGTTGATGAGTTCCTAAGTCCGGACGGTGAAGCGTCGTCGAGTACGACACGTCCAATTCGTTTAAAGAAAAGTCGCCATAAATCCTCTGATAATGACATTCATATTCTGGGTGTGGGGAAACTCTTAACTCAGATGGCCAAGTGTTGTACGCCCATTCCGGGTGACGATATTGCCGGTTACATTACCCATGGTCGTGGCGTCTCGGTACATCGTCAGGATTGCATTAACATAGTGCAGTTGGGTATGGACGAGCCAGAACGTATTATTGATGTGAGCTGGGGGGAGCGTTTAGACAACCAATACCCAGTGAACATTCAAGTAGAAGCTTATGATCGAACTGGCTTGCTAAATGATATTACTGGGTTGCTTGCCAATGAAAAAGTCAACCTATTGTCGATGAATACGCTATCGGCAAAAGAGAATCATACGGCCAATATCCGTTTTACTATTGAAGTAGGGGAATTGACTGTATTGAGTAAGTTATTACACCGAATCAATCAGTTGCCAAATGTATTAAACGTGTATAGAGAGAAAGACTTTTGAGTGAAGCAATCCAGCGCTTACAACATTTAATGACTTGTTTGCGTGATAAAGAGTTTGGTTGTGCTTGGGATAAGCAACAAACGTATCAGACCATCGCACCCTATACTTTGGAAGAAGCCTATGAAGTCATTGATGCTATCGAGAGATCGGACTACGACGATTTAAAGGATGAACTGGGGGATTTGCTGTTCCAAGTCATCTTTTACTCTCAAATAGCGCTTGAAGATGACAAATTCAATTTTGATGACGTAGTGAATGGCATAGTGGCTAAAATGTTGCGTCGTCATCCGCATATTTTTCCTCAAGGTGAGCTTAGCCGCTTTGGTGAGCCAAATACTTTGTCAGAGGCCGAAATCTCAGTCCAATGGCAAGCGATTAAAGCGCAAGAAAAGGCGTCAAAACCCAAGCAGAGTGTATTGGATGACGTGCCAAGTTCCATGCCGAGCATGATGCAAGCCGTTAAATTGCAACAAAAAGCCTCTAAATTTGGATTTGATTGGCCTGATGTGATGCCAGTGTTTGCCAAAATTCGAGAAGAATTGGATGAGCTGGAAGAGGCCATAAAGGCCGGTGAGCAAGAACATATTGCCGAAGAAATGGGGGATGTATTGTTTGCCATGACCAACTTAGCGCGTCATTTAGATGTTTCACCTGATATGGCATTAAACAAAACCAATATTAAGTTTCGACGTCGCTTCGCTAGAATCGAGACGTTGTTAGTAGCACAGAATAGAAAATTAACGAATTGTTCTTTGGAAGAATTAGACCGTTACTGGGAGCAAGCTAAAAGCGAAGGTTTATAGCCTTGTAATGGAAAGAATAATAACGCGACTCAATATGTGTTTGTGGTACTTTTTTAGGAGGTTGAGGTGAGTGATCGTCAGGCGTCGTTACGTGAAAATGTTAGGTTGCTGGGAGATTGTCTCGGCGAGAGCATGAGTAATCACTTGGGAGAGGGCTTTCTTGAAAAAGTCGAAAACATTCGCCTGCTCTCTAAAGATGGTCGACAATCTGGGGATTCAGCCGCACTCATTGATGCTCTAGAAGCGTTAGATGATAAAGAAATAGTCCCCGTCGCTCGAGCGTTTAACCAGTTCCTAAACCTATCTAACATTGCGGAGCAATACCATCGAGTTCATCGACGTCGAACCAATGAAAGTCTGGGTGTTTACCATAACCCAGTAGGGGATTTACTCGAGCGTTTAGCAAAGCAAAATTACACCTCAGAGCAAATGATCGAAGCGTTACAGGGACAGTCTATCGAGCTTGTGTTAACGGCTCACCCTACTGAAGTGGTGCGACGTTCATTAATTCGTAAATATGATAATATTTCCAGCGAATTGGAAGCGCTTGATAAAGACAATATCCTGCCACTGGAAGAAACCAAACACATTCGTCGCCTAAAAGAAATCATTACCCAAGCTTGGCACACGGATGAGATTCGTGAAGAGCGTCCGACGCCAGTGGATGAGGCTAAATGGGGATTTGCGGTCATTGAGCAGTCTTTGTGGCAAGCTGTTCCACGCTTTTTTCGCCAACTGGACGAGCAGTTTAGTGAGCATTCTCAACAGGAGCATTTACCGTTGGACTTGGCGCCTATTCGCTTTGCAACTTGGATGGGCGGTGATCGGGATGGTAACCCGAATGTGACTCATAAGGTCACCAAAGAAGTAGCCTTGTTAGCCCGCTGGATGGCAGCCGATCTTTATATAAAAGACTTAAATGTTCTGCGTTCAGAGTTTTCCATGACGCAATGCAATGACGCTTTACGAGCTCGAGTTGGCGACAGTGCTCAGCCTTATCGTGAAGTGTTGCGCCATCTTGAAATGAAAATGCATAAAACTAAAAACTGGGCTAAGGCGTGTTTGGATGGTAACCCAGTGTCAGATGAGGGTGTGTTTCTCAATAGCGAAGAGTTAATTAGTGATTTGGTGTTGTGTTACCAGTCTCTTTTAGACAGCGGAATGAAGGTGATCGCCAATGGCTCGTTGCTTGACTTGATTCGTTGTGCCGCCACGTTTGGTATGACATTGGTGCGTTTGGATGTTCGTCAAGATTCGGCGCGACACATTGACACTTTATCAGCCATTACTCGATTTTATGGGCTTGGGGATTATGCTGAATGGGATGAGGCGTCTCGTCAGGCGTTCTTATTGGCGGAATTGAATTCTAAGCGCCCTTTGTTACCGCTGGATTGGTCACCCACAGACGAAGTGAAAGAGGTGTTAGATACCTTTGCTATGATAGCGCAAGGAGATCAAAGTTCGTTTGGTTCCTACGTGATTTCAATGGCCAGTGCACCTTCTGATGTGTTGGCGGTTGCTTTGATGCTGAAAGAGTCTGGGGTGAGCTTCCCCATGCGAATCGTGCCCTTATTTGAAACCTTGGCGGATTTGGATAATGCGGAACCCATTATTGAGCAGCTGCTTTCCATGCCTTGGTACAAATCCTACATAAACGGTCGTCAAGAAGTTATGATCGGTTATTCCGACTCTGCTAAGGATGCTGGTCAAATTGCGGCTACTTGGGGACAATATCGTGCTCAGGAAGCCCTGACGCGACTGTGTCAGAAGCATGGCATTCATCTAACCTTATTCCATGGCCGCGGTGGTACTGTGGGACGTGGCGGCGGCCCAGCTCATGTGGCGATTTTATCGCAGCCACCTGGCTCGGTGAATGGCGCGATTCGAGTCACAGAACAAGGTGAAATGATTCGTTTTAAATTTGGTATTCCTGACATCGCAGTGCGCTCGTTAGAGCTTTATTGTTCTGCGGTCATGGAGGCTACTTTGATACCCGCTGAGCCGCCAAAAGAAGAATGGCGTGCCATTATGGATGAAATGGCTGAAGTTGGCATGAATCAATATCGCTCAATTGTTCGTGGTCATGAAGACTTCGTACCTTATTTTCGCGCGACGACGCCGGAACAGGAGTTGGCGAAATTGCCTCTCGGTTCAAGACCTGCTCGACGTCGTTTGGATGGTGGCGTAGAAAGTTTACGGGCAATTCCATGGATTTTTGCCTGGATGCAAATTCGCCTGATGTTACCTGCTTGGCTAGGGGCTGAAAGCGCGATTGAGCAAGGCATAGAGTCTGGTAATTTGGACAAGCTTCGTGAGATGCACGAAAAATGGCCTTTTTTTGGTGCTTATCTAGACATGCTGGATATGGTCTTAGCCAAAGCTGAACCTGAGATTGCAGAATACTATGAAAAGCGTCTGGTGCCTGAAGAGCTTCAAGGCTTAGGTAGATTGTTACGAGGCAAGCTTAGTCAAGTCAGTGATTTGGTGAAGAAACTGAAACAGCAAGAGCGTTTGATCGAAGACAATAAAACCATACGTCAGTCGATTGATGTGCGGAATCCTTATATTGACCCATTGCATTATTTGCAGGCTGAGCTTTTGTTTCGCAGTCGTCGTGATGAAGAAAATGCAGAAGTGAATAAAGCCTTGATGATTACCATGGCAGGCATTGCCAGCGGTATGCAAAATACAGGCTAATCTACCTAAAAGATTAAAAAATACTCACTATGGGTAAGAAAATGACAAAAAAAGGCAGGTAAATTTGCAAAAGGAAGGGCGGCTTGGGTATGCTTGGCGGCCATTCAATTTTTTAATATGCAAATAGTTTGTCTGTACACTTTTTATCGTGACCAAATGGGCGCGTTTTAGTCTTATTGTGTCAGCCAATCATGCAATTTAGTTAACGCTGTCTTTTGGAGACTTTATTATGCGAGTAATTCTATTAGGTGCGCCAGGTGCAGGTAAAGGGACTCAGGCTCAGTTTATTACCGAAGAGTTTGGTATTCCTCAAATCTCGACAGGTGATATGTTACGTGCTGCTGTAAAAGCAGGAAGCGAACTTGGTTTAAAAGCAAAAGCCGTCATGGATGCAGGTCAGCTGGTTTCTGATGACATTATTATTGGTCTAGTAAAAGAGCGTCTAACACAAGATGATTGTGCTAATGGTGCTTTGTTTGATGGTTTCCCGCGTACCATTCCACAAGCGGATGCATTGAAAGATGCGGGCGTCAAAATTGATTATGTTGTTGAAATTGATGTGGCTGATGAAGAAATTGTACAGCGCATGAGTGGACGTCGAGTACATGAAGCGTCTGGTCGTAGTTATCATCTTGTTTACAATCCACCAAAAGTAGCGGGCAAAGACGATGTGACTGGCGAAGAGCTTATTCAACGTGCTGACGACACAGAAGAAACCGTTCGTAAGCGTTTAGGGGTGTACCATGATCAAACGGCACCACTGATTGGTTACTATCAAGATTGGTTAAAAGCCGATTCGGTGAATGCGCCTAAGTTCGTCAAGGTGAACGGTGTTGGTGATCTGAATGTGATTAAGCAAAACCTATTAACTGCGTTACAGGCTTAATGTTTCAATGACCACCATTTTAGCATTAGATACGTCAACGCCAGCATGCTCTGTGGCGTTGAATATTGATGGTGTTGTGTTGGAAGATTTTCGCATGGCGCCGCGTCTGCACAATGATCTGATCTTACCTATGGTAGATCAGCTTCTGCAACAAGCTGAACTTACTTTATCCGATTTGGATGCCATTGCCTTTGGACGTGGTCCAGGTTCCTTTACTGGGCTCCGTATTAGTGCGGGTGTGGTTCAAGGGCTTGCTTTTGGTGCGGATTTGCCAGTTGTACCAGTGTCGACATTAGAAGCCTTGGCACTAGAAGGGTTCCAAAAAACCAGTCAAGCTTATTGGTTGGCTGCATTGGATGCTCGCATGGGTGAAATTTACATGGCGGGCTATCGAGTCGATAAAAATGCTCAAGGTTATCAAGTTGAGTGTTTGCTACCTGAAGCTGTATCAAAACCGGATGAATTACCTAAATTCAAGCAAGCCTTTAGCGGTGTGGGTTCTGGTTGGTGCTATGAGGAAAGATTAGTGTCTTTGTTGCCTGAAGCGCCGTCTCATGTACTTGACGATTTAGCGCCACGAGCGGCTTGTATTGCTGAATTGGCCGCCATCAAATTGGCGAAAGGGGAAGTGGTTTCCGCGTATGACGCGATTCCGACTTATTTAAGAGATGAAATTACCTGGGAAAAGCAGGCTCCTCGTATAGGAAAGCGTTAAGATGTTGTGGTACCACATTGTATTTCTGGCCTTAATTCAGGGTTTAACAGAATTTTTGCCTATCTCCAGCTCAGCTCATCTTATTCTCCCAGCGCAATTATTGGATTGGCCCGATCAAGGATTGGCCTTTGATGTGGCTGTGCACGTTGGTACTTTAATGGCCATAATCTGGTACTTCCGAAGTGATTTATGGAAGATTATTTGCGCTTGGGTAGGTTCTGTTTCTGGTAAAGGTTGCAGTAATGATAGTCAGTTGGCCTGGTGGATTGTGCTTGCAACGATTCCTGCCTGTATTGCTGGGTTGGTGTTTGATGACTTTATCAGCACGCACTTGCGGTCTATCGAAGTGATTGCTTATACCACAATCGGTTTCGGTGTATTACTGTGGCTTGCTGATCGTTTTGGACACTCAAATAAAACTCAGAGAGATTTTGCTTTAAACAGTGTGCTTGCGATAGGTTTGGCTCAGGCTTTGGCCTTGATTCCAGGAACGTCTCGATCTGGTATTACCATGACTGCGGCTCGCAGCTTGGGATTTAATCGTGAAACCTCAGCACGCTTTTCATTTTTACTTTCCATCCCTCTTATTACCGCAGCCGGTAGTTTAAAGCTGATTGAACTAATGTCTTCGGCTATTGTTGTGGATTGGTCTAGTCTTATCATGGGTGTGATTTTATCTGCCATCAGTGCATATTTATGTATTTACCTGTTTTTAAAATGGTTAAATACCATAGGTTTCTTCCCATTCTTTATTTATCGCCTTGTGTTGGGTGTGATTCTTTTATTGATGGTTTACGCCTAACTCTGTTGGGATTGTGCTTCATTGGGGAGCGTTTATGCCAAGTTCTATTGCTGTTGCGACAAATGAGTCTTCATTCATCAGCGAGGTGAAAGCCTTGTCACAACAATTGCGTCTACCTTATGTTTTTCTGAAAAAAGAGCTCAAATTCGCTACCGAATACGATTATCTTTTACTAAAAAGTGCTCAAGGGGTGGCGATTGCCAAAACGGGCAAGGGGGCGCCTAAACCTGTCTTCGTTGATTTTACTTCTGGGGCGGCCGATCACAGACGACGTTTTGGTGGCGGTAAAGGTCAGGACATAGCTAAGGCTGTGGGGTTAAATAAACGCAATCAATTATCGGTCTTAGACGCGACGGCTGGCTTGGGGCGTGATGCTTTTGTGCTGGCCTGTTTGGGGTGTGAGGTTAGCTTGTGCGAACGTGTAGGCTTTGTGCGTCAGATGTTGGAAGATGGCTTATATCGCGCGTCGATACATGCTGAGGTGGCTGAAATTACTGCTAAGATGACATTGCAAGTCGGTGATATTACAGAGATGGATGAGGCCGCGGTGTTCGATGTGGTCTACCTTGACCCTATGTATCCTCATACCGAGAAATCTTCCGCTGCGGCTAAGAAAGAGATGGCATTTTTTCGCGACTTGATTGGCAAAGACGACGATGCCGATCGGTTGTTAGCCGAAGCGAAGCAACGGGCCAAGTATCGAGTGGTTGTGAAGCGACCAAAAGGCGCACCTTACCTTAATGGTGAAGAACCGACTTATCAATTAGATGGTAAATCTGGTCGCTTCGATGTGTATGTTTTGAAATCACTTGACCTTCCCTAATACGAGAACTAGCCATTAATAATGTGGCGGTGTTTCATTGTCATTAATGGATTGTTGTTGTCGATAAGTTTCCAATTGTTTTGCAAACAAACCTAACTGTTCTTTCAATATTAACATGTCTTTTTGTTGCTGAATCAGCGCCTGGTTTAAACTATCAATTGTCTCTTCTTGAAACTGTGCTTTAATCTCTAATTCATCGATACGTAGATTGAGTTGTGAGGTATTCATAGGGGCCTTCTGTGTGTTAGTCTTATTAAGCTAAGCTCATATTTTTACAGTCATTCTCTAAAAAATTGCATGACTTATGTCGCGGTCATTTATAAAGTAAGAATGGCGTGAAAATTGCCTATTGATAGGATGTTGGTATTTTACTCTCATCTTTATTGGCTTCACATGGCATTTAAGAAAGAGTTTGGTAAAAATATCTATTTATTCACTTTTACTAACACGAAGTTGGCTTTATTCGGCCGATTTTGCATCACAATACTATTTAATGAGATAAGAGATATATTGTTATGAATGATCATCAAGATAATTTTTCGAGTCAAGGTACGTCAAGTACCGGTTTTTTTTCATTGCGTGCTTTTATTGTTAGCTTAGTTATCGCACTTATTGTGCCATTGCTAATTGCAGGGGTTTTAAAAGAAGACATTGCAACAAACTACCTAGTGTATTTTGGTTTTGTTCTAGTATCGGTTTACCTTGGTACTATGGTAAATCAAATTCGAGTGTCAGGTTCAGCTGGCCATGAAGATGACGATGACGACCGTGAGCAGGGTACTGTGAAGTGGTTTAATTCTTCAAAAGGCTTTGGTTTTTTAACCATGGAAAACGGTGACGATGTCTTTGTTCACTACCGTGCGATTCGTGGTCGTGGCCGTCGATTCCTAGTTGAAGGTCAACTTGTTCGCTTTTACGTCACTGAAGGTGAGAAAGGTAAGCAAGCTGAAAACGTATCCATTGTTCGCGGCTAATTGTCGCGATTGAATTTTAAGAGGCGAATATGGCTCAGGTAACATTGAAAGGAAATCCTTTTGAGACAGTAGGTACTTTACCTGCTGTTGGATCTCAGGCTCCTGATTTTAAATTGGTTAAAACGGATCTGTCTGAGACGACGCTAGCCGATTACCAAGGCGCTAAATTAGTATTAAATATTTTTCCATCTATCGACACACCAACTTGTGCAACATCCGTTCGCAAGTTCAACGAATCCGCGGCGGCGCTAAAGGGCGTTAATGTGATTTGTGTGTCTGCGGATTTGCCTTTTGCGGCAGCTCGTTTTTGTGGCGCTGAAGGCATTGATAATGTTGATACGGGTTCTAGCTTCCGTTCTGCTTTTGGAGCGGACTATGGTTTGGCTTTTGCTAACGGTCCACTGGCGGGTCTGTTATCCCGTTCGGTTGTTGTATTGGATGAGTCTGGCAAGGTGCTTTACTCAGAGCAAGTAGCTGAGACGGCTGATGAGCCTAACTATGAAGCCGCGTTAGCGTCTTTATAAGTTCGATATTCAATAAAAAATCCCAGTCTTTAGGCTGGGATTTTTTTGTCTGCCGGATACATTTTTTTAAAATGCTAGCTTAGTCTTTTTGCATTGGAATGGTGTTGGTCGAGCGCTCAACAATGTTGCCTTCTTTTAGATAGACTAGCTTGGGCTTAAATTGATCAGCTTCAGATTCATCAAGTTGGCCGTAAGCGGCAATGATGACACGGTCACCCACTTGTACGCGACGTGCTGCAGCGCCATTCATGGAGATGGTGCCTGAACCTGATTCGGCTAGGATGACGTAGGTATGGAAGCGTTCGCCATTATCAACATTATAAATATCGATTTTTTCAAATTCACGAAAACCAGCTAATTCAACTAGGTCTTTGTCGATCGCACATGAACCATCGTACCAAAGCTCAGCTTGGGTAACGCTGGCCATATGAAGTTTGCCTTTCAAAAGTGTTACTTGCATTACGGTCTCTCTACTCTTATTTTCTTAGTGCGCTTTTACCTTGTGGGTGTTCAGCGATATCATGTCCAAATGAATGGTCCTTCGCCCTGTTGGTTGATTCGCCACCACTGGTCAGGGTCTTGTTCGCCAGCTTCTTCCCATCCTTGATAATTGCAGCGGACTTCACAATTTAGGCTGGAGAAGGCTTGTCTAGCACAAGCCATATCGTCTTCCCAGGGGGTTTTATCAGAGTCAAACCAAACAGACGTAAAGCGCTTTCCTGCGGCTTGTTCTAAGATGGTGACCTTGATGTCTGCCTGTTGATATTCGAAGGTGAGCTTAGTGCAGACCGCTGTAGGCTGCTTTTTCTCAATGACGTTGAACTCGCCTTCTAGCCAGCTGATAATCTTGTCAGTTGGGCAGGATAGTAGGTAAATTTCGATGTCAGTTTGCATCGTCTTCATCTCTTTTTTGTAGCATATGATAAATCCTTAAGACGCTCATTGATAGATAGCCAGCCATTGTCCAGATAACACCACAGCTTGCTAAGATCAAACCAAACAAAGCAATGATTTCTTGTGTGAGTGATTCGCTTAATACTCGGTCAGATACCATCAGCATCAAAACACCAAAAACAAAAAGCAAGCCGCCTTGAATCATTTTGATCAAGGCGAGTTTTGGGCTGTTGCCTAGCTTCATGGCTAATCGGTGGATTTTTTCTTTCATTGCTGAATCGTTATTTTGTCTTCACAAATAGATTTTCTAAAATACCAGAATATACATTGGATAGCTGTTCTAGGCTGTTGGCGTCTACACATTCGTTGATCTGATGAATGGTGGCGTTAATTGGTCCAAGTTCAACAACCTGAGCGCCCATCTTAGCGATAAAGCGACCATCTGAAGTGCCGCCAGAAGTGGATAGTTCTGGTGTGATGCCAGCGTTTGTTTCAATTGCCTTTATCATGGCATCAACCAGTTCGCCAGGTTTGGTTAGGAAGGGAAGGCCATTGTAAGTCCAGTCAATATGGTATTCCAATTGATGTTGCTCAAGAATGCTTAACACGCGTTCTTTTAAGGCGTCAAAATCCAGTTCAGACGAGAAACGGAAATTGAATTGTGCCTTTAGTGTACCTGGAACAACATTGGTTGCACCTGTGCCTGCTTGGATATTAGAGACTTGAAAGCTGGTCGGCGGGAAGAAGTCATTGCCATTATCCCAATGTGTATTAGCCATTTCCGCTAGAGCGGGTGCAGCTAGGTGAATCGGGTTGACGGCCAGATGAGGGTAGGCAACATGACCTTGTTTACCATAGACAGTGAGATCACCGCTAAACGAACCACGACGGCCATTTTTGATAATGTCACCAAGTTGTTTCGTACTGGATGGTTCACCAACAATACACCAATCGACTTTTTCATTGCGTTCCATTAAGGCGTCGACGACTCGTGTAGTGCCATCAACAAAGGGACCTTCTTCGTCACTGGTAATGAGGAAGGAGATTTGTCCCGGATGATTTGGGTGGGCTTGTACAAAGTTTTCCACCGCTGTAACCATGGCGGCTAAGCTGCCTTTCATATCAGCGGCACCACGTCCGTAAAGCATGCCATCAATGATTTCTGGCTGGAAAGGTGGAACTTTCCATTCACTTTCAGGACCGGTTGGTACTACGTCTGTATGACCAGCGAAACAAAGGTTTGGTCCCGAGTCTCCGCGTTTTGCATAAAAGTTTTTCACCTTTCCAAAAGGCATTTTTTCGACCTTAAAACCAAGCTTTTCGAGGCGCTGGATCATAACCTCTTGGCAGCCAGCGTCTTCTGGTGTGACGGAAGGGCGTGAAATAAGATCGATGGCAAGTTTTAGGGTAGGAGACAAGTCAGACATTCTTTACCTTTGTGTTGGTTTTAGCTACTTTATAAAAGATTCTGTTACTATAACAGGAGATTTGTATAAAGGTGGGATTATGAAGTTAGGTGTTGTCATTTTATTGAGTTCTATCGTGGCTGGTTGCAGTATTTTCGGACCACAACCTGTTGTTCAGGAATCTTTTTTCGTTCCCGTGATTCGTTCAGATGTATCGACTTCAGGATACACACCAACCGTTACGCCTATGACTCAGAGAAAAGAAACGCCGCGCATTTATACCCCAGTTCTACGTTAGATTAAGGTTTGAGCGTAATGCTCTGCATTAAACCCTAAGTAGACCTCTTCGTTTTTCACAATAAGTGGGCGTTTAATCAGCGAAGGTTGCTCAAGCATAAGTGTCACGGCATTGCTTTCGCTCATATTATCTTTAACGTCATCGGTTAACTTGCGCCAAGTTGTGCCGCGTTTATTAATGACGGCTTCCCAACCTAATTTAGCCACCCAGGCAGCGGCAAGTTCTGCATTTACGCCTTCTTTTTTGTAATCATGGAATTGATATTCCACTTGGTGCTCATCAAGCCAGCGAAAAGCTTTTTTCATCGTGTCGCAATTTTTAATGCCATAAATATTCAGCATGACGGACTCCCATAATATTGAGGATAAAAAGATGGCGCTTTAACGTCATATTAAAGCGCCACAATTTGACTCATTAAAAACTAGTTATGTGCGTGCAATGCTTCGTTTAAAGCAATGGCTGTCTTATTGGTTTTGCATTCAATTGCACCTGTTTCTGAGTTGCGACGGAACAATAGATCAGATTGACCAGACAGGTCACGAGCTTTAACCGTAGAGACAATTTGGTTGTTCTCGTCCAGTACGGTTACCTTAGAACCTGCTGTGATGTACAGGCCAGATTCAACCGTACAGCGATCACCAAGACCGATGCCGATACCGGCGTTGGCGCCGATCAAACATTGTTCACCGACACCGATGACAATATTGCCGCCACCAGATAGGGTGCCCATAGTTGAACAACCGCCGCCTAAGTCAGAGCCATTACCAACCACAACGCCAGCTGAAATACGGCCTTCAACCATGCTGGTGCCCAACGTACCGGCATTGAAATTTACAAAGCCTTCGTGCATCACTGTGGTACCTTCACCTAAGTGAGCGCCAAGGCGGATACGTGCGGCATCACCAACACGAATGCCAGCGGGTACAACAAAGTTAAGCATTTTAGGGAATTTATCCACACTGAATACTTCAATAGTGCGACCTTCCATACGAGCGCTTAGTTGACGGTCAGCGAGTTCGCGAACATCAATAGGACCTTCGTTGGTCCAAGCTGTGTTAACCAACAATCCGAACATGCCGTCTAACACTGTGCTGTGCGGTTTAACTAAACGATGAGAGATAAGTTGCAGCTTCAAGTAGACTTCAGCAGGGTTGCTGGGTGCTTCATCTGACGCCAATACACATAGAATAATTGGTTGGGTCGATGCTTTTAGGCGAGAAGCCAATTCTGCTTGTTCAATGTTACCGGCTTTTAGAAGGCTCATGTGAAGACGGTTTAGGTCGCTTTCATCTAATACTAGCGTGCTATTGCCGCCTTCATAGTTTGTGCTTTCTACTAAGGCATCAAGGGTGGCTTTTTCAGCCCCTAAACAAGGCGCTGAGTAAAAGACTTCAAGCCAATCGCCTTCTTTGTTTTGAGTGCCAATACCAAGACCGAATGCAAAAATTGAATTACTCATGTATTTATCTCCAACTGAGTTTTATAGCTAAGGGGTTATCTGCGACTGAGGAAGGCTTTTATTCTGTGTGCTGCTTCAGTGCATTCTGATTCTTCAGCAACCAATGCCATTCGAGCATGTTGGCTGCCGGGATTGTGTCCGTTTACTTCACGACCAAGGTAACTGCCAGGTAAGACCAAAACGGCTTCTTCTTGGTATAGAGCTGTACAAAATTCTTCGTCAGACATGGTGAGTTGTGGCCATAAATAGAAGCCAGCTTCGGGCTTGCTTACCTGCATGACGGGTTCCAATATGTCTAATACCGCGTCAAATTTACGAGTGTAAATTTGACGATTTTCCATGACATGGCGTTCATCGTTCCAAGCGGCAATTGAGGCTTGTTGATGGTGAATTGGCATGGCACAACCTTGATAAGTTCGATACAGCAAGAAAGGTTTCAGTAGGCTGGCATCACCTGCCACAAACCCTGATCTTAGGCCAGGTAGGTTAGAACGTTTAGAAAGTGACTGGAAAATTAAGCAATGCTGATAATCTAAGTGCCCCAAGATCTGGCAGGCCTCTAATAGCCCCAGAGGCGCATCTTCACCGAAATAAATCTCCGAATAGCACTCGTCCGCAACAATCGTAAAGTTAAATTGTTTGGCCTTTTCAATCAGGAAGGCGTATTCCTCTAGGGTAGTAACTGTGCCACTCGGGTTATTTGGTGAGCAGACAAACAATATTTCACAATTTTGCCAGATGTTATCTGTTACGGCTTGGTAGTCAATCTTATATTGATTGTTGGCATCGCATGGCAAGAAATGACGATTCGCTCCTGCGAGAATCGCTGCGCCCTCGTATATTTGGTAAAAAGGATTAGGGCTAATTACAAGAGGGGAGGGCTTTTCTCCGACCAGAGTTTGAGTGATGGCGAACAGAGCTTCGCGTGTGCCTGTAACGGGCAAAACCTGTGTGTCAGGGTTGAGAGAGTTCAGCTTGAAGCGTGTTTTAGTCCATTCGGTGATGGACTGGCGAAGTGCTAGTTCACCTTTTGTGCTTGGGTATTTGCTCACGCCGTTGAGGTTGTCAGCCAGTGCATCCAGAGCCACTTGCGGTGCTTGGTGCTGTGGTTCACCAATCGTCAGTTTGATCAGTGTCTTATCAGGGTTGGGCTGTAAGCCTTCTAATAACTCAGCTAACTTCTGAAATGGATAAGGATGTAAGGAATCGATAAATGGGTTCATGTTTTCTTTAATCCGTCGCTTGAGAAAAGCGGTCAATTTTTTCTTTCAATAGGTTGCAAATTTTGTCCATGCGCTGTGGATCAGAAATCAGCTCACCTTGATCGTCGGTAATATAGAAGGTGTCTTCTACTCGTTCGCCTAAAGTCGCAATTTTGGCTTTATGTAGCATGATGTTGTGGTTCATAAAGAATTGGCCGATCAGTGCTAATAAACCTGGGCGATCAGGGGCTGTCACCTCAAGGGCGGACCATACTTCTTCAGCTTGACTGACAAAATGAGCTGTTGATGGTGAGTTGAAAATCTTCAAAATTCTTGGTGTGTGACGTTGTACCACACTGCCGTAGGAGGAAGGGTTTTCCAGTTGTTCCATCAGGGTGTCTTTTATCAAATCAATGCGCTGTTTATCTAAGTAGAGATTCTTGTCTGCTTCATTGCTGTCCATTACCACAAAGCTGTCTAAGGTGTAATTATCACTGGTGTGGCTGATTTTAGCGTCTAAGATAGTCAGACCTAGTTGTTCAAAAATGGCCGCTGTCACTGCGAATAAGTGTTGGCTGATGGGGGTGTAGATAAAAATCTTGCTGGCCCCTGAGAAATTTCTTCCCCCCAGCGGTGTGATGGCGATCAGTGGTTTGTCACTTGGGCGATGGTGAATAATCGCTTCGGTATTCCAGGCAATTTCATCCCCGTTCGAGCGAATGAAATACTCTTCTTCAATAGTGTCCCAAATGGCTTCGGCTTCTGCAATGTCGACATTGCGTTCAATGATGAATTCCAAGGCTCTTTGTTTGTGCTCGTCACTAATGGTTTCTGCGTCTATTGGAGAGTCAAGGCCACGGCGAAGGGCGCGCTTTGTTTCCAGATAGAGTTGACGCATTAACGATGCACGCCAGCTGTTCCACATGGTTGGATTCGTGGCGTTAATGTCGGCTACCGTTAAGATGAAGAGGTAGTCCAGATGTTCTTGGTCTTTAACGTAGCTGGCAAATTCCCAAATGACTTCTGGGTCTGATATGTCTTTACGTTGTGCGGTCACTGACATAAATAAATGATTGCGAACCATCCAAATGACTAATTCGGTATCGCGTTTGGATAATCCATGGCGTTCACAAAAGAGTTGCGCATCCACGCAGCCCAGTTCTGAATGGTCGCCGCCACGGCCTTTCGCTATGTCATGATAAAGTCCGGCAATGTAAAGCAATTCGACTTTCGGAACGTGGCGTATGGCTTGGGCGGAAATGGGAAACTTCTGCTTGTACTCAGAAAGCCAGAGGCGACGAAGGTTTTCAATGAGTTGTAGGGTATGAGCATCGACCGTATAAATGTGGAATAGGTCGTGCTGCATTTGCCCAATGATGGCGCCAAATTCCGGTAAGTAACGACCCAACAAGCCTAGATGTTTCATTGATCTTAAAATGGTAGTTAAGCGATAACGACTGGCAATAACATCCAAGAACAGGTTGGTGTTAACACTGTCGTGACGGAAGTCATCGTCGATAAGTTCAAGATTGTCGCGTAACTGGCGCATGGTGTTGGCACGAATGCCCCGAATATTTTCGTACTCGCCATAGACAACGTACAGTTCTAGCATGCTCGAAGGGTTGTCTTGGAAGAGGGTCGGGGTGCGTGCTTCAAGCTGACCATTGGCGATTTGAAAATGCTCATTAATGATTTCAATGTTGTTTTTCTCGTCGCTGCTTAAAAAGGACTCTTCAAAATGCTGTAGTAAGAGGTCATTTAGCTGTTGAATCGCAGCGACACTTTGATAATAGCCCTGCATAAAACGCTCAACATTGCGTTTTAGATCGTCATCATCAAAGCCAAATAGTTTCGCTAGAGTGCGCTGGTGGTCAAATAACAGACGATCTTCTTTGCGTCCTGCGATCATGTGAAGTGCCCAGCGAATACGCCACAAGTGACTTACCGCCCCTTTGATTTGAATGTATTCGTCTTCCGAAAGGAACTCTTTGTCAATTAAAGCACTAAGTCTATGGGTATGAAGGTGGCGTTTAGCGACCCAGTCAATGACTTGCATGTCACGTAAACCGCCAGGGCATTCTTTTAGATTAGGTTCTAAATTGTAGGCGGTATTTTGATATTTGCCATGACGTTGCTTCTGTTCTTGCAGTTTGGCTTCATAAAACGAGCGACCATCCCACATCTTGTCCGTATCAATGCTGACTTGTAATGTATCGAGCAAGGCAACAGGGCCAATCAGGGTGCGAGACTCAATCAAATTGGTGATGATGGTGATGTCTTGCTTGGCGATTTCTGTGCATTCATCTAGGCTGCGGACACTGTGTCCTATGTCTAAATTGATGTCCCACAAGAAGGTGATAAAGGCTTCGAGTTTGTCTTTTGGTGCTGACGTCTCATTTTCAATCAGAATCAGCAGATCAATGTCCGATTTTGGGTGCAGTTCGCTACGACCATAACCCCCAACCGCCACTAGGCTGACGTGCTTTTCGACATTGAGATCTTTGGCTTTCCATGCGGCTTGTAGTACTTCATCGAAAAAAGCAGAGAGTCCTTTGACCAGTTTCTCAATCGGGTAGAGAGAGTGAAACAGATCATTATAGGCGTTGGTTTTTTCTTCAATAATAGCTTTATAGCGAGAAATGGAGCATTCAGCTTGTGAAAGTTCGTGTTTTTCTTCATTTGAAAGAAGTGGCGGAGCGTCCGGAAAAGCAGGGAAGTCCATACAAAAGCCTCGAAGAATGGATCAGGTTGATCTGTGTTAGTAAATCGAAAAGGCGCTTCTATGCGAAGCGCGTTTCCTCTGGGCGACGAGTTAGAACTTCAACGCCATCGGCCGTAATTAACAAAGTATGTTCGTATTGAGCAGATAAACGACCATCTTTGGTTTTGGCAATCCAGTTATCAGGACCTGAGTGCTTAACCTGTTTTTTGCCGGCGTTAATCATCGGTTCAATGGTCAGAGTCATGCCTTCTTCCAATGTCACACCCGTGCCAGCTTTGCCGTAGTGAGCCACTTGTGGCTCGCCATGGAAGGTGGTGCCGACGCCATGGCCACAATACTCTTCAACAACAGAATAGTGGTTTTTGTGAGCATGCGCAGCGATAGCGGCACCAATATCACCAAGCTGTACGCCTGGTTTGACCAGGTCGATGGCAATGTATAGGCATTCTTGAGTCACTTTTGCTAGGCGCTCAGCATGAGGAGCAACGGGCCCAACAAAGAACATCTTGCTGGTGTCGCCATAGTAGCCGTCTTTGATGATGGTAATGTCGATATTGACGACATCACCTTTCTTTAAAGCTTTATCGTTTGGAATGCCATGACAAATCACATCGTTAACCGATGTGCAGCAGGATTTAGGAAAACCGTGATAGTTCAGTGGGGCTGGAATGGCGCCTTGTTGCTCAACAATGTAATTGTGGGCAATGATATCAAGTTGTTCTGTGCTAACACCCGGTACAACGAATTCTTCGAGCATGACTAGAACGTCTGCGGCAAGTTTGCCGGCCGTTCGCATACCTTCTATATCGCTGATGTCAGTGAAGCGGGTCGCAGCAGGACGTGGCGTTGCTTTAGGGACATCAAGGCGGCCGTTTTGTGTGAGTTGTTCAACTTTTTGTAGGATTTCGTTGCTCATAGTCTATCGATCTTAAAGAATTTTCATTTAGTTGTGGGGTATTCTACATGAGTTAAGCGGCAGAATCGCCTCTCTAAATGAAAAAACATTGCTTGGTTTAATGGCAAAAATACGCTTTTTGTCTTTTGATTTGGTCTGGTTTGTGGTATAAAACGCCGGCTTAACGGGCTTATGTCCATGAGTTAAGTAATAACTTAAAACTAACGATCTTACCGCAATAAATGAAAGTGTCTGGGGTGTCTTAGGTTGCTTTAAACCTTGTTTGACTGATGCTTTTAGCTGGTAAGCACAATTTAACCCAAATAAAGGATAGTAAAATGCCTACAGTATCTATGCGCGACCTTCTACAGGTTGGTTCACACTTTGGTCACCAAACTCGTTACTGGAATCCAAAAATGAAGCCATTCATTTTCGGTGCACGTAACAAGATTCATATCATCAACCTTGAACACACAGTTCCTGCTATTAACGAAGCACTTGAGCTAGTTAAGAAAATGGCTGAGAACAAAAACAAGGTTTTGTTTGTTGGTACAAAGCGTGCAGCATCTAAAACAATCAAAGAGCAAGCCGCTCGTGCAAGCATGCCATACGTTAACCACCGTTGGTTAGGTGGTATGTTGACGAACTACAAAACCATCCGTGCTTCTATCAAGCGTCTTCGTGAGCTTGAGTCTCAGATGACTGATGGTACGTTCGAGAAATTGACTAAGAAAGAAGCTTTGATGCGTACTCGTGAGCTTGAGAAACTTGAGCTTTCAATGGGTGGTATCAAGGATATGGGTGGTCTACCAGACGTATTGTTTGTTATCGACGTTGATCACGAGCGTATCGCGATTAAAGAAGCAAACAAATTGGGTATTCCTGTTATCGGTATCGTTGATACTAACAGTAACCCAGATGGTGTTGATTACATCATTCCAGCTAACGACGATGCGATTCGTGCGGTTCAGCTTTATGTTTCAGCGTTTGCTGATGCGGTTCTTGAAGGCCGTTCTGCAACTGCTGGCAGTGCTGACGAATTCGTTGAAGTAAACGAAGCTGCTGAAGCGTAAGCAAACTTTCGAGTTTGTTCTGGTTTCTAAAGGGAGGACGAGTGACTCGCCTCCTTTTTTAAATTTGAATTGGTAAAAGAGGATTTAACATGGCCGCAGTATCTGCAGCATTGGTAAAAGAGCTACGTGAACGTACTGGCCTTGGCATGATGGAGTGTAAAAAAGCACTTGTCGCTGCTAATGGTGATGTCGAAGTAGCTATCGAAGAGCTTCGTAAATCTAGTGGTATGAAAGCTGCTAAGAAGGCAGGCCGTACTGCAGCGGAAGGAACAATCGTTATGCGTGTTGCTGACGATGCTTCTTACGGTGTGTTGGTTGAAGTGAACTCTGAAACTGACTTCGCTTCACGTGATGAAGGTTTTGTTGCTTTTGCTAACAAAGTTGCTGACGTTGTTTTTGCAACGAAAGAAACTAGCATGGAAACTTTGTTGGCTGGCGAAATTGGCCAGGCTCGTGAAGCTTTGGTTCAAAAGATCGGTGAAAACATCACGCCTCGTCGTGCGGTTATTGTTGAAGGTGGTCTAATTGGTGGTTACCTTCACGGTAACGGTCAAATTGCTGTATTGACTCAACTTGAAAACGGTTCTGCTGAATTGGCAAAAGACGTTTCAATGCACGTTGCGGCTGTTGCCCCTCGTGTTGTGCAAGGTGACGACATGCCTGCTGACGTACTTGCTAAAGAAGAAGAGATCGTTCGTGCACAGCCTGATATGGCTGGTAAGCCTGCTGAAATCGTTGATAAAATGATTGTTGGCCGCATGAAAAAATTCTTGGCTGAAAACAGCCTTGTTGAGCAGCCTTTCGTTAAAAACCCAGAAATTAAAGTGGGTCAACTAGTGAAAGACGCTGGTGCTTCTGTAACTTCTTTTGTTCGTCTTGAAGTAGGCGAAGGTATTGAAGTGGAAGAAGTTGACTTCGCTGCAGAGGTTGCTGCACAGCTTAAAGGTTAATTCCGAGTTGTGTAATGTGTTTTTAAAAGGGGCAGCTTGACTGCCCCTTTTTATGAAAGCTGGATGCAAAAGAGTCATTTTTGTGTGATTCAATTGCTCTAAAGATGAAATCCCTTGCCGGAGGTGGGTATGCCAAAAGAAAAGAATCCAAATTACAAACGTATTTTGCTTAAGTTGAGTGGCGAAGCCTTGATGGGTGATGAGTCTTTCGGTATCGATCCTAAAGTATTGAACCGTATTGCACTGGAAATAGGTCAATTACGCGGTATTGGGGTTGAAGTAGGGATTGTTATTGGTGGTGGTAACTTATTCCGCGGCCAAGCTTTGAGTCAAGCTGGTATGGACCGTGTGACAGGTGATCACATGGGGATGTTAGCAACGGTAATGAATGCTTTGGCAATGCGTGATGCGCTTGAAAGAGCGAATATTGCGACTCGTGTGATGTCGGCCATTACCATGACAGGTATTGTTGAGCCTTACGACAGACGTCGTGCGATGCGGTTAATGAAAGAAGGTGATGTGTTGATCTTCTCTGCGGGCACGGGTAACCCTTTCTTTACAACGGACTCTGCTGCTTGTTTGCGCGGTATTGAGATTGATGCCGATGTTGTATTGAAAGCGACAAAAGTAGATGGCGTTTACTCGGCGGATCCGATGAAAGATCCTGATGCCGTTAAATATGATAAATTGGGTTACGATGAAGTATTAGAGAAGCAATTGGGCGTGATGGATTTAACCGCCATTTGTTTGACTCGTGACCATTCTATGCCGTTAAGAGTATTTAATATGAACAAGCCAGGCGCCCTGATCAATATCATGGTTGGTGGCAATGAAGGCACACTGATTGAGTGAGGAAGTTATGATTAACGAAATTTTGAAAGACGCAGAAGAGCGCATGAGCAAAGCGGTATCGTCTGTTGAATCCGCGTTTAAAAAAATCCGAACGGGGCGTGCGCATCCAAGTTTGTTAGATTCAATTAAAGTGAATTATTACGGTTCTGAAACGCCTTTAAGTCAGGTAGCCAATGTTACGGTTGAAGACGCTCGTACTCTTGGCGTTTCTCCCTGGGAAAGTAACCTTGTGCCGGAAATTGAAAAAGCCATTATGAAATCGGATCTTGGCTTGAACCCAGCAACGAACGGAAGTTTGATTCGTATCCCAATGCCGGCCTTGACGGAAGAGACTCGTAAAAATTATTTCAAACAGGCGAAGTCGGAAGCGGAAAATGGCCGTATTGCCATACGTAATATTCGCCGTGATGCGAATGCAAATTTGAAAGACTTAGTGAAAGAGAAAGAAATTTCAGAAGACGAAGATCGTCGTGGCCAAGATCAAGTGCAAAAACTAACCGATAAGTTTGTCGCCCAGGTTGAAGAGCGCCTTGCAGCGAAAGAAAAAGACTTGATGGAAATTTAATGAGAGAAGCGAGCTTGGCTCGCTTTTTTTATTGGCTAGGATATAGATATGTCTGAATTGGTTGACGGCAGCGCAGAGTCTGCAGTCGGCCCAGCTCATATTGCCATTATCATGGATGGTAATAATCGCTGGGCGAAGAAAAAACATCTCCCGAGTATTGCTGGCCACACAGCTGGTGCGGCGGCTGTTCGTCGAACCGTTGAGGCGGCGGCTCGATCCGGGGTAAAGGTGTTGACCTTGTTCGCATTTTCCAGTGAAAACTGGAAGCGCCCACAGGTGGAAGTGGATGGTTTGATGGGGCTTTTTATGCGCTCCTTGAAGAAAGAACTAAAACGTCTTAAAACGCATAAAATTCGATTACGAGTGATGGGTGATGTTTCCGGCTTTAGCGATAACTTGCAGGCGCAAATCCGAGCTACAGAGGAAGCCACCAAAGATCATGATCAGATGACATTGGTGATCGCAGCGAACTATGGTGGTCGCTGGGATATCGCGCAAGCGGCTAAATTGTTAGCCAAAGAAGTCGCGGCAGGTCAATTATCCCCTGATGACATTACAACGGAAAAATTGGCTTCTCGTATTCAATTAGCGGATCTACCTGAACCGGATTTATTAATCCGAACGTCAGGAGAAGAGCGTATTAGTAACTTTATGTTGTGGCAATCAGCGTATTCAGAGTTTGTTTTTTTACCGGTTTTATGGCCGGACTTTGATCAATCTGATTTTGATGAGGCAATTGGTATTTATCAGAATCGTCAGCGTCGCTATGGTGGGCGATAATCATGCTACTTCCTCGTATTCTTAGTGCCATCGTGATGGCTTTTTTGTTTATCTATGCGGTCTTTTTCTTAGATGCATTCGCTTTTTCTGTTTCTATGGCTGGGGTTGTTGTACTGGCGGCCTGGGAATGGGCACGTTTATCCGGTGTTAAAGGGCAAGTCGGTCGTATCGGTTTTGCGACTTTTGTCGCCCTGCTTTGTTATGTTATCTCTGACTATCAGTTATTGACCTTTAGTTTGTATATTAGTCCAATTTTATGGTGTTTGGCTTTATATTGGGTGATTCGCTACCCAACGCCTTTGCTCTGGCAACATACCTATGCGCGACTTGTGTTTGGAGTGTTGGTCATGGTCTCAACTTGGGCCGCTTTAGTGGTATTAAAGCAGTCCGCTGATTTTGTTGTTTGGGTGCTGTTATTGATGGGACTGATTTGGGGGGCTGACTCAGGGGCTTATTTTGCTGGCCGTGCATTTGGTAAGCGCAAGTTAGCAAGATTCGTCAGCCCAGGTAAATCATGGGAAGGGGTAATTGGTGGTATTCTCCTTACACAAGTGGGCGTTGCTCTTTTCTGTCAATGGCAGGCTTTTAGCACACTTGAGTGGCTTCTATTAGCTTTGGTTGCACTGTTGACGACGGCTGTCTCAGTGTTAGGGGATTTAACGGAAAGTTTGTTTAAGCGCCATGAATCGTTAAAAGATTCTAGCCATTTGATTCCAGGTCATGGTGGTGTGATGGATCGTGTCGACAGTTTGACGGCGGCAGCGCCAGTGTATGTTTTGTTTTTATTGTTAAGTGGATGGCTTTAGATGCAAGGTATTTGTCTGTTAGGCGCAACGGGCTCGATTGGGCAAAGTACGCTGGACATTATCGCTCAGCATCCAGATAAGTTTTCCCTTGTCAGTGCTTCCGCCAATACCAGTGTGGCCAAAATGGTGGATATTTGTCGTCAGTTTCAGCCACAGCGAGTAGTGATGGGCTCTCAATCTGCTCGAGACGAGTTGGCGTTGTTGTGTGCTGATCTCGATATTTCCTTTGAATGGGGTGAATCGTCTTTAGAAAGTATTGCTGCAGACAGTGCTGTCGATCAAGTGATGGCCGCGATCATGGGGTTTGCTGGTTTAAAGCCGACCTTGTCAGGGATTCGTGCAGGTAAGCGTATTCTACTAGCAAATAAAGAGTCCTTAGTCACAGCGGGCAAGTTGTTTATGGATGAGGTGGCAAATCACAATGTGTGTTTGCTGCCGATTGACAGTGAACACAATGCTATTTATCAAAGCTTGCCTCAGCATTCAGCTGGAGCGCATAAGCAAGATGTAGATAAAATTATTTTGACCGCATCTGGTGGCCCATTCCGCACTTGGTCATTAGATGAGATGGCGAATGTCACACCGGAGCAAGCTTGTAAGCATCCTAATTGGTCGATGGGGCAAAAAATTTCCATTGATTCTGCGTCCTTGATGAACAAAGGATTGGAATTAATCGAAGCTTGTTGGCTATTTGATGTTACGCCTGATGAAGTTGATGTGGTGGTTCACCCTGAAAGTATCATTCATTCAATGGTGTCGTATCGAGACGGGTCGGTCATTTCTCAGATGGGCAATCCGGACATGAAAATTCCCATCGCTTATGGCATGACTTGGCCCAATCGAATTGAAACCAATGTACCGCCTTTAAATCTTACCGAAATTGCTAGGTTAAATTTTGAGTCTCCAGACTTACGGCGATTCCCCAATTTACAGCTAGCGGCGGATGCTTGGTATTTGGGGGGGACGGCGATGGCGACCCTAAATGCGGCGAATGAAATAGCGGTTGCATCCTTTTTGCAGGGACGAATTGGTTTCCTAGACATTGCGCGTGTAAATCATAAAGTCTTGCACCAAGCTGAGGTGATCCCAGTGAATGATCTTGACGTGGTGTTTGCTGCGGATGTTTGTGCCCGCAAGCTGGCCGAAGCCTGTATTGTTCAGGAGACATTTTAATGCTGCAAAATATTTTTTCGATTATTGTCGCTTTGGGTGTGCTGATAACCTTCCATGAATTTGGGCATTATTATGTGGCCCGTCGTTGTGGTGTGAAAGTACTGCGTTTTTCGGTTGGTTTTGGTAAACCCATTTACCGTTATGTGAGCAAGAAAACCGGTACCGAATTTACCTTGGCGATGATTCCTCTTGGTGGTTATGTGCGTATGTTGGATGAGCGTGAAGGTAATGTACCGGAAGCTCTTAAGCATCAAGCCTTTACTCAGAAAAATGTGTGGCAGCGTATTGCTATTGTAGCTGCAGGGCCTCTGGCCAATTTCATTTTGGCAGTGGCGATTTATGGTCTAGTGGCTTTGCTAGGCATTCAGAGTTTGGCGCCAAAAGTTGGTCATATTGCTGAAGGGAGTTTGGCTTCTCAAACACAGATGCAAGAGGGTGATGAGCTGGTTGAGGTTGCTGGGGAAGCGGTTTCTTCTTGGGAAGAGGTGAATTTAGCGCTCGCGGGCTTGATTGGTCAAACAAGAACCATTATCGTTCGCTATCGTGTTGAAGGATTGAGTAGTATTCAGCAGGATTCCGTTAGCTTGAATCGATGGCTAGTCGGTGAAAAGCCTAATAATCTAATTCAGTCCTTTGGTTTGCTACCATGGCAGCCGACGGTGGTACCTATTATCGCTCAGGTGGTTGATGGCGGAGCAGCGCAGTTTGGTGGTTTTGAAGCGGGTGATACCATTGAGTCGATCGATGGTGAGGCTATGTCTAGCTGGCAGCAGGTTGTAAAGAAAGTGCAAACCAGCCCAAGTAAACGTCTGACAGTAGTAGTATTAAGGCAAGGACAAAGTAAAAGCCTCTTCTTAACGCCAGCCGCTGCGGACCGTAATGGTAAGGTGATGGGTTATGCTGGTTTGGCCGTTGTGCCACCCAAATGGGATGAGAGTTTAATTCGAGAGCGTCATTACGGTCTGTTTGAAGCCATAGGTTACGGTTTTCAACAAACGTCTAAGATGATCTCTTTGACGGTTTCCTCCATTGGAAAGATGTTACAAGGATTGATTTCACTGGATAATTTATCTGGGCCGATCACCATCGCGAAGGTGGCCAGCGCCTCTGCTGATTCAGGTTTGCAGTCGTTTTTGAAATTTATGGCTTACTTGAGTGTGAGTCTTGGTGTGTTGAATTTGTTACCCATCCCAATGTTGGATGGTGGGCATTTGTTGTTTTTTAGTATTGAGGCTATTCGTCGCAAACCCGTTTCTGAAAAAATTCAGGGTGTGGCGTATCGAGTTGGAGCTTCTTTGTTGTTTGCTCTGATGGCCGTTGCCATTTTTAATGATATTGCCCGCTTGTAGAGAGGTATATGTGAGAGTCGTTCTAGCTGTATTGTTGACTTTAATCAGTGTGCAAAGTATTGCAAAAGCGGTTGAGGATGTCCGAATTGATGGCCTAGTACAAATGCCATCAGCCAGAGCATTTGATTTAATCGGTTTTAATGAAAATCAGTCATATGACTCGGGTAAGGTTTATCAAGCGATTAGTGCTTTATTTGATACCGGTTTCTTTAGTGATATTGATGTCTATGAAGAAAACAAAGTGCTCATTTTTAAACTTGTTGAGCGTCCTTCTATTGGCAACCTTACAATCGAAGGTAATGAACTGGTTAAAACAGAAGACTTAGAACGAGGTCTTAAACTATCAGGGTTAGAAATTGGCGAGATATACAAGCCAGAAACTCTGAATCAAATCGCGCAAGAATTACAGCGCCAATATTACGCATTGGGCCGTTACAGTGCCAAAGTGGATATTTCTGTTGAGGATATGCCGCGAAACCGTACTGGTATTAAGATTAATATTGATGAAGGCGATACCGCGAAGATTGTTCACATCAATATTGTTGGTAATAACAGTTTTGACGAAGAGACTTTAACAAAAGATTTTGAATCTCGCGAAACCGGTTATTGGAATCCCTTCAGCTCCGCCGATGAATATGCCAAGGCTAAAATTCAGGGTGACATTAACACCTTGAAAAGCTTCTACCTTGATAATGGTTATCTAGACTTTCAAGTAGTATCTAGTCAAGTTAGTTTGTCGTCTGACAAACGTGATGTTTACATTGTGGTAAATGTTGATGAAGGCCAGCCATATTTTCTAAATGACGTGACATTGAGTGGTAGCTTACCGATTGCTGAAGACAGAGTTTGGAAGCAAATTACGCAGAAAAAAGGGGATTTGTTTTCTCGTAGCCAAGTGACGGAAATCATCGAAGGTATTTCGACTGAGCTGGGCGATGATGGATATTTATTTACCAATGTGAATGTGATTCCCGAAAAATTGGATAATCACACGGTTAATCTGAGCTATCAAATTACCCCTGGGCCGCAAGTCTATGTTCGACGCATTACCTTTAGTGGTAACAGCGAAACTCAGGACGAAGTGTTGCGTCGTGAGATGACGCAATTTGAAGGCGCGTTGGCGACTCATTCTAAAATTCAGTCATCCAAGCGTCGTATTGAGCGTTTAGGCTTCTTCGGTAATGTGGACCTACGTACTCGACCTGTGGCGGGCACGACGGATCAAGTTGATATCGATGTGGTCGTGGAAGAGCAAGCTTCAGGTAGCATTCAAGCCAGCATTGGTTATTCACAAGAAGACGGTACGGTACTGGGTTTTGGTATTTCCAAACGTAACTTCTTAGGAACGGGGAATAAATTATCCTTCAGTGCTTCTCGTACCGATTCAACTCAGGATTACTCGATTAATTATGATAATCCTTATTTTACTGTGGACGGCGTCAGTCGTGGTTTCCAGATTTTTTATCAAACCAGCGACCATGCAGACGACGATGTTGAGGATTATGATCTAGATGAAATTGGTGTTGGCGTCAGTTACGGTTACCCAATTTCGGATACGCAACGTTTAACCTTTGGTATGACGGTGAAAGAGAGTACGGTTAAGTTAGGTTACGATCCATCTAATGAAACTGCAAACTATGTTG
Source organism: Marinomonas posidonica IVIA-Po-181 (assembly GCF_000214215.1). Lineage (NCBI taxonomy): Bacteria > Pseudomonadati > Pseudomonadota > Gammaproteobacteria > Oceanospirillales > Oceanospirillaceae > Marinomonas > Marinomonas posidonica. The sequence continues at coordinate 2,905,629 of NC_015559.1, read as the reverse complement.
ATACTCATGGCGATAATTATGATGATGTCATCGCCAGTTTGACTTGGTCCGACAACGACTTGGTTGGTGGTGTGTTGCCAACTAATGGTTATTCCACTAAGGCAACGTTAGAAGTGGCCTTGCCTGTGGGTGATCAGCAGTACGCGAAAGTGGGGCTGACATCACAAAAGTATTGGAATTTAAGTGGTTCGGACCTGTGGTTGTTTCGTCTGAAAGGTCGTCTTGGTTACGGGGCGGGTTATGGCGACAGTGATGCCTTGCCTTTCTTCGAAAACTACTATGCGGGTGGTGCTTATTCTGTACGTGGTTATGGTGCTTCCTCATTAGGGCCGCAAAACTCATACGACGATGAAGATACCAGTACATCAGCATTAGGCGGCAATATCCTAATGACTGGAACCGCGGAACTGATTTTCCCGCTTCCTATGGTGGAAGATCATAAATCTGTTCGTACGTCGATTTTCTTAGATGGTGGTAACGTCTTTACGGATGCTTGTTTGTCGACCAATACCGATTGTAATGAAGGTGTGGATCTAGATGAAATTCGTTTCAGTCTAGGATTTAGTTGGACATGGATTACACCGATTGCGCCATTGTCGTTTAACTTTGCGAGACCGTTAAATGCACAGGATGGTGACAGTACAGACGTCTTCCAATTCCAGTTGGGTACAACTTTTTAAGTTAATCTGAGTAAAAGCATAAGAGGATTTGTAATGAAAAGAATGATATTGGCGTTGTGTTCACTGATGTTGATAAACAGTGTGCAAGCCACAGAGATGGCTGTGGTCGATTTTAGAGCGGCGTTGTTACAGAGTAATATAGGCCAAGAAGCCGCCAAAGAACCAAAGCAAAAAGTGGCGCAAATGGAAGCACGTTTGAAACAAGAGCAGGTGGCGTTAAAAGAAGCGGATGAGCAACTTAAACGAGAAGAGTTAACCTTGGCGCCAGATGAGTTTAACAAGCGTCGTGGTGATTTGGTGAAAAAGCAGAACGGTATTCGCCAAATGGCAGCAAAAATGCAGCAACAAGCCAAGTTGTTAGAGAAAAAGCTGATTGAAGACCTTACCCCTAAAGGTGAGGCGGCTCTAAAATCCATTATTGATGAACGCAAACTAGACTTAGTATTAAATAGGCAGCTAAGCTTATATGCTAATAGTGAATCTGATATCACCAATGAGTTGGTGGAACGTATTAATAAGGACAATTAATTTATGAGTTATACGCTAGGGCAATTGGCAGAAAAAGTGGGGGGGGTCGTCAAAGGCGATCGTAACCTCGTCATTGATAAATTGGGGACGCTTGAAAAAGGCACAAAAAACGAATTAAGTTTTTTAGCTAACCCTAAATATCAAAGCCAGCTTGCAGAGACTAAAGCGGGTGCTGTCCTAGTAAAAACCGAAGAGCTGGCGATTGCTCTTGATCATGCCATTATTGTTGCTAACCCTTACCTTGCGTTTGCGCAATTATCACATCTATTTGTTCCACTAAAAGAATCCTGGTTAGGAGTACATGCTTCTGCTGTTGTGGCCGACGATGTGCAGTTGGGTAGCAATGTAGTAATTGGCCCGAATGCGGTGATCGACAGTGGTGTCACCATCGCTGACGGTTGTGTGATCGGTGCTGGTAGTGTGGTTAGCAGAGGTTGTAAAATAGGTCGGGCAACACGTTTATATCCCAATGTCACCTTTTACCATGATGTGGAAGTGGGAGCGGATTGTATTTTTCACAGTGGTTCAATTATTGGAGCAGATGGTTTCGGTTTTGCGCCAGATAATGGTCAATGGGAAAAAATCGATCAGCTTGGCAGTGTGGTGATTGGCGATCGAGTGGAGATAGGTTCTAGTACGACGATTGATCGTGGTGCGCTTGAAAGTACTCAAATTGGTCACGGCGTTAAAATTGATAATCAAGTTCAAATTGCTCATAACGTTGTAATTGGCGATAATACCGCCATTGCTGCTGGAGCAGCGATAGCAGGGAGTGTAAGGATAGGTGCTTTCTGTACAATTTCTGGTTGCGTAGGGATTGCGGGCCATATCACAATCACAGATCATGTTCATATCACAGCGATGAGTATGGTCAGTAAATCGATTCCAGAAGCGGGCTCTTATTCCTCAGGAATGGGGATGGAACCAACGCCTAAATGGCGTCGTTCTGTCGCACGCATTAGACGAATTGATAGTATGGCGAAGCAAGTTACAACACTGGAAAAGAAAATTAATAAGCTTTCAGAAAAGGTTGATGTTTAATGATGGACGTAAATGAAATTCGTCAGTATTTACCTCATAGGTACCCGTTTTTACTAGTTGATCGTGTTGTTGAGTTAAATCTGAACGATTCCATCGTGGCGTATAAGAATGTAACGGTGAATGAACCATTTTTTAATGGTCATTTTCCAGATCATCCAGTAATGCCTGGTGTATTGATTATTGAAGCCATGGCGCAAGCGGCCGGTGTTCTCGGTTTCAAAACAATGGATAAGACACCAGAAGACGGTTCTATTTATTATTTTGTTGGGTCTGACAATGCTCGATTTAAGCGCCCTGTTGTGCCTGGTGATCGTCTACAATTAGAAGCAAAGATCATTGCTGAAAAACGTGGTATCTGGAAATTCGAGTGTAAGGCAACCGTTGACGGCCAGCTTGCTTGTTCTGCAACCATCATGTGTGCTGATAGGAAGTTATAGTGGCGATACATCCAACTGCTTTAGTCGATCCGAACGCTGAACTTGATCCAAGTGTTGAGATTGGGCCATTTTCTGTGATCGGAGCGAATGTTAAAATTGGAGCTGGTAGTGTTATTAAATCTCATGTGGTGATAAATGGTCATACCGAGATTGGTGAAAATAACGAAATTTACCAGTTTGCTTCCGTTGGAGAAGCAAACCAAGACAAAAAGTACAAGGGTGAGCCAACTCGTTTAGTCATAGGTCATAGTAATGTGATTCGAGAAAATGCCACGATTCACCGTGGTACTGTTCAGGATAAGGGCATTACTGTAATCGGTAGCCATAATTTATTTATGGCTAGTACACACATAGGTCACGATTGTGTTGTTGGTGACAACAATATTATGGCGAACTATGCCGCTTTAGCGGGGCACGTGAAGTTAGGCGATAATGTCATTCTGGGTGGTTATACTGGGATTCATCAATTTTGTCAGGTGAACTCTTATAGCATGTGTGGCATGGGATCCATGGTTTCAAAAGACGTACCAAGATTTATCATGGTGTCCGGTAATCCGGCTAAAGCCCATGGTATGAATTTTGAAGGCATGCGTCGTCGTGGTACATCGAAAGACGTGATACGTGCACTGAAAAATGCGTATAAAAGTGTTTACTTGAAAGGGCTAACATTGGAATCTGTATTGAATGAATTGGAGCAAAGCCCAGACTATTCAATCCCTGAAGTGGCAAAATTTGTCATGTCGATTCGAGCGTCTGAGCGCGGGATAATTCGATAACTCCCCCATAGAAAAAGAAAACCCCGGAACGCTTCGGGGTTTTTTTGTTATTAGAGGTTGTGTTAATGAAAGTGACGTCGACAGCACGTTACGTGTTGGTTGCCGGAGAAGCATCTGGTGATATTTTAGGGGCGAATTTAATAAAGCATTTAAAAGCCTTACAGCCCGACGCTGTGTTTGAAGGTATTGGCGGACCTTTAATGGAAGCGGAAGGGCTAACCAGTATGGTGCCAATGGACCGATTATCAGTAATGGGGCTCGTGGAAGTTTTAGGTCGCTTAAAAGAGCTGTTGGGCATTCGTAAGCGCCTTTACCAATCCTGCGAGGTAAATCCCCCAACAGCATTTATTGGGATAGATTCGCCAGATTTTAATCTACCATTGGCTAGAAAACTAAAACAAATCGGCATTCCGACGGTGCATTATGTGAGTCCATCTGTTTGGGCTTGGCGTCAAAAACGCATCTTCAAAATTAAAAAATCAATTGATTTGATGTTGGCCTTGTTTCCATTTGAGTTACCTATTTATCATCAACACAATATTCCAGTGGTCTGTGTTGGTCACACCTTGGCGGATGAAATTCCTCTAGAGAGTGATCCTCAACAGGCTCGTGAAGTGTTAAATTTGGGGTCAATAACTGGTCCAGTGTTTGCGGTTTTACCTGGCTCACGTGAAGGGGAAGTCTCGCGACTCGCTCCTTTGTTTGTTGAGACCATTAAGTTGATTAAACAGCAGGAACCTCAGGCGACGTTTCTAATGCCCGCCGCGAATCAAGCCAGACGCGAACAAATAGAAGCTATTTTACAAGAAGCGAATACGCAAGCCGTGATTACAGACGGTCAATCACGTACCGTGATGGCCGCTGCCGATGCTATTTTGTTGGCATCTGGTACGGCGGCCTTAGAGGCCATGCTGGTAAAGCGTCCTATGGTCGTGGCGTATAAGGTGAATCGTTTAACCTTTGAGATTATGAAACGTATGATTAAGGTGCCTTATGTGTCTCTGCCGAACTTATTGGCCAATGAGACGCTTGTGCCTGAGTTATTGCAAGATGATGCCGTACCAGAAAGTTTGGCCATACGTTTAGTGCAAACTTGGCAATCTTTTCGACAGGATAAGCAAATACAGCAAAAGTATTTGGATTTACATCAAATGCTACGAAAAAATGCCGGAGAGCAAGGCGCAAAAGCGATTGTTAATATGTTGTCGGATAAGGAAGTCTAATGGAACCTTTCGTAAGCGAGTTGTACTCAGGCACTTTGTTAGCCGGTGTAGATGAAGCGGGCAGAGGGCCGTTGGCTGGTGACGTCGTCGCGGCCGCTGTGATTCTAGATCCGCATCAACCTATTGCCGGTCTTGCTGATTCTAAAAAACTGTCTGAGAAAAAGCGTGAAGCACTGTTTGACGAAATACAAGACAAGGCTCTGTGCTATGCCATTGCCAGTGCGAGTATTGAAGAAATTGATCAATTGAATATTTTGCACGCTAGCATGCTGGCGATGTCGCGTGCAGTGGCGATGTTATCGCCTATGGCGGAACATTGTTTAATTGATGGTAATCGTTTACCACTCAATTTACCTTGCCCTGCCGAAGCTGTGGTGAAAGGGGATGCTCGACATGCGGCTATTTCGGCGGCATCTATTTTGGCGAAAGTGACTCGTGACAGAGACATAGTAAAAGCCGCCGATTTGTACCCAGAGTATGGTTTAGAAAAGCATAAAGGTTACCCAACAGCATTGCATTTAGAGGCCATTCGACAATTTGGTGTGACGCCTTTGCACAGACGCAGTTTCGCACCTGTTAAAAAGATTCTAGAGGGATAAATTTTGTCCGCATCGTTCATACATTTAAAAGTGCATACTGAGTTTTCCTTAGTGGATGGCTTAGTCAAAGTCAAAGGCCTGTTAGGGACAACGGAATTAATGTCCATGCCGGCGGTGGCAATCACAGATGAAAATAATCTATGTGGCTTTGTGCGTTTTTATAAGGGTGCTATGGATAAAGGCATCAAGCCCATTTGTGGCACTGATGTTGTTATCGCGGATGATACGGGAGAATTGGAATCTCGTTATCGTATGACCTTGTTGGCGATGTCCAATAAAGGTTACAAAAACATCATAGAAATCATTTCTAAAGGGTATCAGTTAGGGCAAGTAGAAGGTCGACCTATTATTCAGCGTGAATGGATCGAGGCGTCTAGTGAAGATGTGATTGCCTTATCAGGAGCTGGTTATGGTGACATTGGCTTGTTGTTGCAAAAAGGACGTCCTGAGCTAGCGAAACAGCACTTGTCTTACTGGATGTCGGTGTTCCCTGATCGCTTTTATGTGGAGTTGCAGCGGACCAGTCGAGCGGGAGAAGAAGACTACATTCATGCTGTTGTCCCTCTGGCTGCTGAGCTTGGTTGTCCAGTGGTGGCGACTAATGACGTGCGCTTTCTAAAACGAGAAAACTTTGAAGCCCATGAGGCACGAGTGTGTATTCATGATGGTGTCACACTTGATGACCCTCGACGAGTACGTCGTTATTCGGAAGAACAGTACTTTAAAACGCCTGAAGAAATGGCAGAACTGTTCCAAGACATTCCAGAAGCCTTGGAAAATACCGTTGAAATTGCCAAGCGTTGTAGTGTCGATGTCTTGCTGGGTAAGTATTTTTTACCAGATTATCCCGTGCCAGATGGCATGACCATGGAGGAGTTCTTTAACAAGCTTTCTTTCGATGGTTTGAAAGAGCGTTTTGATGTTTTGGTGCTGAAATACGGTGAACGTATTGAAAAGCGTCGCCAGGAATATTGGGATCGTCTGGATTTCGAATTAAACATTATTAACCAGATGGGGTTCCCTGGTTACTTCCTGATCGTAATGGACTTTATACAATGGGCGAAGGATAACGACATTCCGGTTGGCCCTGGTCGAGGTTCTGGTGCGGGTTCTTTGGTGGCCTACGCGCTAAAAATTACCGATCTTGATCCGCTTGAATACGATTTGCTGTTTGAACGTTTCTTGAATCCAGAGCGGGTATCCATGCCTGACTTTGATATCGACTTTTGTATGGATAACCGAGACAAGGTAATTGATTATGTGTCGCGTACTTATGGTCGTGATGCGGTCTCTCAGATCATTACCTTTGGTGCCATGGCAGCAAAAGCCGTTGTTCGAGATGTCGCACGAGTGCAAGGCAAGCCATACAGTCTTGGTGATAAGCTGTCTAAGTTGATTCCTTTTGAAATTGGCATGACACTCAGTAAGGCGCTGGAAGAAGAGCCTGCGTTACCCGAATTTTTATCTTCTGACGAGGAAGCGGCTGATGTCATGGAAATGGCCATGTCCCTTGAAGGGGTGGTCAGAAACTTTGGTAAGCACGCTGGTGGTGTGGTCATCGCACCCACTAAGCTGGTTGATTTCGCACCACTGTATTGTGAAGAAGACGGCTCGGGCTTGGTAACTCAATATGACAAAAACGACGTAGAAGAAGCCGGTCTGGTGAAGTTTGACTTCTTGGGCTTGAAAACCTTGACCGTCGTCGATTGGGCCGTGAAAAACATTAATGATATTCATGCCTTAGAAGGCAAGCCGCCATTGGATATCGCGCTGATTGATCTGGAAGATAAATCCACATACGACTTACTGCAAAGAGCCGAAACCACGGCGGTATTCCAGCTGGAATCCCGTGGTATGAAAGAATTGATTAAAAAGCTATTACCATCTCGTTTTGAAGATATTATCGCCTTGGTGGCCTTGTATCGTCCGGGGCCGCTTGGTTCCGGCATGGTAGACGACTTTATAAACCGTAAGCACGGTCGTTCTGAGTTGGCTTTCCCGCACCCTGATTACCAGCACAATGATTTGATTCCAGTATTGGAACCTACCTACGGCATCATCTTGTATCAAGAGCAGGTAATGCAAATTGCTCAGGTGTTGGCGAAATTTAGTCTGGGTGGTGCCGATCTACTGCGTCGAGCAATGGGTAAAAAGAAAGCTGAGGTGATGGCGGAACAGCGTTTGATCTTTATGGAAGGCGCGCTTAAAAACAACGTCGATAAGGATTTGTCCGGCAACATCTTTGATTTAATGGAGAAGTTTGCGGGTTATGGTTTTAACAAATCTCACTCGGCTGCCTATGCATTAGTCTCTTATCAAACCGCTTGGTTGAAAAATCACTATCCGGCGCCTTTTATGGCTGCCGTTTTGTCTGCCGATATGCAGAACACCGACAAAATCGTTATTTTTATCGAAGAATGTCGATCGATGAATCTGGCGCTGGAATTGCCCAACGTCAATGAGTCGGTATATAAGTTTACGGTCAACCCCAAAGAGGCCATAGTGTATGGTTTAGGTGCCATTAAAGGGGTAGGTGAAGGCCCGATTGAAGCCATTGTGGAGGCCCGCAAAGATGGTCCGTTTGAGCACATTTTTGATTTCTGTCAGCGTGTAGGCAAGAAGGTTAATAAGCGTGTTATGGAAGCGTTAGTGCGTTCTGGTGCATTTGATACCATAGGGCCAAACCGTGCAACCTTATATGCTTGCATCGACGAAGCCTTGAAACGAGCAGTGCAAGACGCAAAGAACCAAGATGCAGGTATGATGGATCTGTTCGGTGTTGCTGTTGAAGAGAACACAGAAGATGCTTATAAGGAAATAGGTATCCAACATGAGTGGCCAGGAAGACAGCGTTTAGACGGTGAAAAAGACACCCTAGGTTTGTACGTAACAGGTCACCCCATTGATGAGTATGAAAAGGAGGTCAGACGTTTTGCACGCTCGAAAATCGTCGATCTGCAACCTAAGCGTGGCGATACCCAAGTTATGGCCGGGTTGATTGTGGATTTGCGTGTAACAAAAAGTAAAAAAGGTGGTAATATTGCATTCGTCACATTGGATGATCGCTCAGCTCGTATTGAGGTGACGGTGTTCCCTGATAACTATGAAAACTTCAAAGACGTTATTGTCAAAGACGAAGTGGTTGTGGTGGAAGGGGAGATTTCAGTAGACGAGTTTCGTGGTGGACAGAAAGTCATTGCCCGAAATGTACTTGATATTGCTCAAGCTCGTATTCGTTATGTCGAAGCATTACGAATCACTTGGAGTTCAGAGACAGTAACACCAGCTGAGATTCAGTCATTAGCAGATCAAATGTCAGAATTCCGCGGAGACGGTTGTGACGTGGTTATTGGGTTTGATACCCCAGAAGCTTTTGGTGATATCCGTTTGGGTTCAAGTTGGCGAGTTCGTCCAGATGACGATTTAATTCACCAACTACAGAAACAATACGGTAAACAAAATGTTCAGTTAGTGTATACTTAGGCTCATTTTATAATTTGTGCAAAGGAATGTGGCGTAGAATTACGTTTTATCGCTTTAGAGCAATTGGCATGATGCCTTTTGCCTTGTATTTGATGGTAACCAGACAGCAGTGTAGTTAACGATGAATTTAAATTATTTACCATTTGAGCAGCCGATTGCTGAGCTTGAACAGAAAATTGAAGAATTACGTCTAGTAGGCAATGATAACGAACTGAACATCAGTGATGAAATCAGTCGACTAGAAGACAAAAAAGTCGCCCTAACAAAGAGTTTGTTTAGCAACTTAGGCGCTTGGGAAGTTTCTCAACTTTCACGTCACCCTAAGCGTCCTTACACGCTGGATTATATTGAACACGTCTTTACGGATTTCGAAGAAATGCATGGTGATCGTCACTATGCTGATGACCGTGCCATTGTTGGTGGTATTGCGCGTCTAGATGGCCGTCCTGTGATGATCATTGGTCATCAGAAAGGCCGCGAAGTGAAAGAAAAAGTATTGCGTAATTTCGGTATGCCACGTCCTGAAGGTTACCGTAAAGCTTTGCGATTGATGGAAACCGCTGAGCGTTTCAATATGCCAATTGTTACCTTGATTGACACACCTGGGGCTTACCCTGGTATCGGTGCGGAAGAGCGTGGTCAGAGTGAAGCCATTGCTTACAACCTAGCGGTTATGTCGCGCCTAAAAACGCCTATCATTTCTACTGTCATCGGTGAAGGTGGTTCTGGTGGTGCATTGGCGATTGGTGTATGTGATGAACTGATGATGTTGCAATACGGTACTTACTCAGTCATCTCACCAGAAGGTTGTGCGTCTATCCTATGGAAGAGTGCCGAGCGTGCTTCTGATGCCGCTAAGGCTATGGGTATCACCGCTCCTCGTCTGAAAGAGCTTGGCTTAGTGGATACTATTATCCAAGAACCAATGGGCGGTGCTCATAATGCTCATGAGCAAATGGCTCACAGCTTGAAAGAGAATATTGTTGCAGCGTTAGATCGAATGGAAGCTCTGACAACGGAAGAGTTGTTGGCGCGCCGTTATAACCGCTTGATGTCATACGGCTTATAATCGATTGATTTGCTAAAAAGCCTCCTGATTGGAGGCTTTTTTGTTTCTGCTGTAGGCGCTTAGTAGAAGGGTTAACTTAATATGAGTTTTCAACAACACCCACCTTTAACCTCTTCGGCTGAATTAGAGTTTAACTCGGTTTGGTTGGCGTCTTTGTTTGCGCAGGCAGACAAGGTTTGGGTGGCTTACAGTGGTGGTGTTGATTCGCATGTTCTATTGCATGCCTTGGCGGCGCAAATTACGCCTGAGCAAAAAACTAAGCTCTCAGTGATTCATGTACACCATGGTTTAAGCCCACATGCTGATACATGGTTAACTCACTGTGAGCAAGTTTGCCAAGCGCTTAATGTGACCTTTTATGCTCAAAAAGTAACCCTGAAAGCGCAAGCTTCATTGGAAGACGCAGCTCGAAAAGCAAGGTATCAGGTCTTTGAGGAAAGCTTGTCAGCTAATGATGTTTTGCTTTTGGCTCATCACCAAGGAGATCAAGCGGAAACGGTTTTGTTTCGATTGGCTAGAGGTACTGGAACCAAAGGGTTAACGGGCATGCCAGCGGTTCGAGCTTTGGGGGATCAAGGGGCTTGCTTGGTACGGCCATTTTTGTCGATCAATAAGGCTCAAATAGAAGGTTATGCTGGGCAACATGGTTTGCATTGGGTGGAAGATGAGTCCAATCTAAATGAGCGTTTTTCGCGTAATTTTTTGCGTCAAAAAGTCATTCCCTTAATGAAGACATATTTTCCAAATATGGAACAGAGTGTCTCCTTCATGACGCAGCGAGTCACTACAGACTACGAAATGTTGGTAAGCTTGTCGGCACAGCAATTATCGAATGTGTCTAATGCTGATGGTGGATTGGATTTGAGTTGGTTGTATCAACAGCCAACTCTGCAAAGACGCTTTTGGTTACGACAATTTATAGAGCAAAAAAATAACAGTTTAACGCAAGCGCAATGTGACAGCGTCCTTAACATGTTTGCTGGTGGTGAAGATAAGCAGCCGGAGTTCGTGTTTGCTGATGGTCGCTTGATGCGTCATCAAAATGCCTTGTATGTACTGCCAAGTGAGTGTCCAGTTGAATATGGTCCATTAGTGATTGGCCAAGTGAAAGCGCGAAGGTTTGACCAACTTAGATTAATTCAAGGGGAGGGGGTTGAACTGAAAGCGCGACCTTTGGGAGCCAAGTTACTGTTGTCAAATGGGCAGACTCGATCATTGAAGAAATGGTTTAACGATCATCAGATTCCGGTTTGGTGGCGAGAGCATTTGCCCTATTTGTTTATTCAAGATGAGTTAGTCGCGATTGCTAGCTTATGGCGTCACCCTGATTATGGCCACCTTCAATTCGAGTGGCGACCAAGTGCAAGTTTACCCTTTCCTAATCATCACTAAAGTTGAATAAGCCAATCCGCGTACTCTTTCGTTTGGGCGACTTGCTCAGCATTGAGCGCATCGTTTTGTTGAATTCTACTCATGGCTTGTTGATAAGATAGGCCCCACACTGTCTGATGCCTTAATGCTAATCGTTCGATTGCAGTGGGTAACGGAATATCTAGAAACCAGCGTTCATGGTAATAATCACTGGCTTTCTGCCAATCCACCTCGGGTAAGAATAAATAGAGTCCTTCAATCAAGATGACTTTGGTTTGTTGTGGAACGGATAGATGATTGTCAATTGGGTCACCTAACGCATGATCAAAACCTGGCCATTGGCAGTCTTGGGTTTGATAGGCTTCGGCAATTTTAGCGACATACTGGGAGAATTTATGATGATCAAATGTCCAAGCTGCACCACGACGGGTAAATGCCTCATCGGCGTTTGGTAAATTACGTAAGGTTTGTTTGGGGAGGTGGAAGCCATCCATGGATAGGCAAACGACCTGTGAAGGACGTTGGGCGTTAAAGTGTTCAGCCAAGTAGTTGGCAAAAGTACTTTTTCCAGAACCAGGCCCACCCGCTAGAGCAATCAAACGTCGTTTATCTTGCTGTAAATGGTTCTGTATTTTTTCGATCGCTTGTTCTGCATCTGGTATGTGCTGGTAGGGATGGGGTCTTGTATTCATTTGGTCAGCTGCTCATGGATCTGAATGGTTTCTAGACATTCTAGGATATTTTCTGAACCTTAACGGGTTTTGCTGCGTATCAATATTACCTACTAAAGAAGCGTCGAGGCCATCCAATATGGAATTAAAAGAATTAAAACGTACTCAACATTTTGACAAGGTAAAGTTGCACTCCTTGGAATCGAATCTATATCAATTATCGGTTGTGGTAAATGGGAAGGAGGATTATGTCATGGATGGTAAGGGGCGCTTTATGACCAGTCATAATAAGCTTGAGCTGCAATCCTTGTTTAAGGAGAAGCAAGTAGACGCTATGGTGCTATGTCACCAAAGCGCTTACGATGAGATGGTTGGACAGCCGCCAAGCATGGCGGGAAATATTTTGGAAGTGCCGCTGGGTAATACTGATATGGCTTAATCTTTAATCCGTTACTGTAGTACTTGCATCTTTTCATTAGTGTCTTCTTTTTGTGAGAAGATCTTAGCGTGGCCTAACGTTGCATTAGCGTGTTCACGCATAATAGACTCTGCACGGCTGCTTTGACCTTGGCTAATGGCATCAAACACAGCGTGATGTTGCATATGAGCGAAGTTAAAGCGGCGAAATTCCAGTATTAAGTTATTGCGATCAAAAGCCAGTGCACTCACAGAGGCGAAGGGTAAGTGTTCATTGCGACTAAGCGCTTCAGCAATGGCAGGATTATTACTGGCATCAATAATGATTTGATGGAAACGCTGATTGATGTCGTGATACAGCGCTAAGTCCTGTTCATCGAGTTGACCATTTTCAAACAGCTGATCGCCCGCCTGAAGCAGTTGTCTTAGTTCCATCTTTTGCGAATCCGACAAACCATTTTCCGCTGCTTGTCTAGCGGCCAAGCCTTCAAGTACACCTCTAACTTCAATGGCGCCTGTGATGTCAGACAGAGTAACTTGTCGGACTTCGTAGCCGCGCGCTGGCCGCTTGGTTAATAGGCCTTCTTGCTCCAATGTCCGAAATGCAATGCGAATTGGGGTTCGTGACACACCGAGTCGTTCGGCTGTCGGAATTTCAGCGATTCGTTCTCCTGCCGCCAGTTCACCGGACAACACCATTTGCCTTAATCGGCTGATTACTTCTTGTCCAGATTTGCCCATGCGCTGTCTCAGTTCTAGATTAAAGAAAGAGAGGATAATAGCGCATATTGTGAGAATGTGAAAATTGGATCCAATTTGACGTGCTTTTCCATTTAAACATTGTTTGATGCATTCAAAAAAGAATAATTGGATCCAATTTTGTGATAAACGTCTTGTTATTATGTGCTTTTGTTTTATATTGGATCCAATAAATACAATAAAAAGTAGGAGAGACATAATGAAGCAACAAACCTATCCCAAAAATGCTTGGTATGTGGCGGCCATGTCTGAAGAGGTGGCGGGCAGCAAACCTCTTGGCCGCAAAATTTGCGGTGAAAGCATTGCGTTTTACCGTTCTCATGACGATCAAATCGCCGCCGTTCTCGACTTTTGTCCGCATCGTGGTGCGGCTTTGTCTATAGGCTATGTGGAAGATGGACTTTTGGTATGTGGGTATCATGGCTTAAAAATGGGGGCCGATGGTAAAACTAAGTCTATGCCACTGCAGCGAGTTCAAGGTTTTCCATGTATGAAATCCTATGCTGTTGAAGAGCGTTATGGGTTTATCTGGGTTTGGCCTGGCGAACAAAGTAAAGCAGACAGGGCTTTGATTCCTCATTTAGAGTGGGCGGACAATCCAGAGTGGGCTTACGGTGGCGGCCTTTACCACATTAACTGCGATTATCGTTTGATGATTGATAACCTGATGGATCTGACTCATGAAACCTATGTTCATGCGAGCAGTATCGGACAGAAAGAAATTGATGAATCGCCTGTTGATACTAAAGTGGATGGCGATAAAGTGATTACCAGTCGTTTCATGGAAAATATTATGCCTCCGCCATTCTGGCAAGCAGCGTTACGCGGAAACGGTTTGGCGGACGATGTGGCGGTTGATCGCTGGCAAATTTGTCGTTTTAGTCCACCTTCTCATGTGATGATTGATGTTGGTGTAGCGCATGCTGGGCATGGTGGTTTTGAGGCCAGTAATGACCATAAAGCCAGCAGTACAGTGGTGGATTTTATTACCCCAGAAAGTGACACCTCGATTTGGTATTTTTGGGGTATGGCACGAAACTTTAACCCTGAAGACAAAGCGCTGACAGACAATATCCGAGAAGGGCAAGGGGCTATTTTTGCTGAAGATTTAGAAGTCTTGGAGCGCCAGCAGGAGAATTTATTGGCATTTCCCGACTATGATTTATTGAAATTAGACATTGATGCTGGTGGGGTGCAGTCTCGCAAAATCATTGAACGCATTATTGCACAAGAGCAACAAGCGAATGTCGAAACAGTAGCATCAGATGGTCCGCTGCAAGTGATTTCTTTTTAGTCGGTTCGGGAATGAGGTTGTCGAAATGATTCCAGTGGTTGTAAAAAATATTGTCGAGGAAGCGCACAATGTTGTGCGTCTCGTCTTGGGGAGCCGTGATGGTTCAGAATTACCAGCTTTTGAAGCTGGGGCGCACATTGACTTGCATTTGCCGAGTGGTTTGATTCGCCAATATTCTTTGTGTCGTTTGCAAGTTGAACCACAGTATTATGAAGTGGCGGTGCTGAAAGATCCACAATCACGTGGTGGCTCTGAAGAAGTGCATCGCCTGACGATTGGAAACGAGCTTGCTGTTAGTGCGCCACGTAACCATTTTAGTTTGGTCGACAGTCCTCGTCACAGTGTGTTGATCGCCGGTGGTATTGGCGTGACGCCCTTATTGCCGATGGCGCAACAGTTGCAAAAACAAGGTCGATCTTTTGAGTTTCACTATTGTGCCAAAACGCCTGAGAAAGCCGCGTTCTCGGCGTCGTTAAAAACGGCTTCTTTTGCTGACAAAATGGCTTTTCATTTTAGTCAGCAGGCAGATTCTGGTCGCATGGACATGGTGAGTGTCTTATCTCGTCATGCTTCTGATAGTGAACTTTATGTGTGTGGCCCAGCAGACTTTATTAATGACGTTTTATCTCAAGCTCGAATGCAAGGCTGGGCAGAAGAAAGATTACATCGAGAGTTTTTTGCCGCGCCAGACCCATCAGAGGACGAATCTGATAATGCTGCTTTTCAAGTGAAAATTCAAAGTACAGGGGAGTTGATCGACGTATCTGAGCATCAAACTATGTACGAAGCACTGGATAATCATGGGGTCTTTTTGGCTGTATCATGTGAATCTGGTGTGTGTGGAACCTGTCAAACGGGTGTGGTGAGCGGCACCCCAGATCATAGAGATGTGTTCTTGACTGAAGCGGAGCGACAACAAGGAAAATGGGTTATGCCGTGCTGCTCTCGTTCTAAGACGAAGATTCTAGAATTGGACTTATAAGGCACGCTTTTTATGTGTGCTATTTTTTGCCTTGAATGAATGCAAAACAAGGATGTTTTACATTGAGAGATGAGGCCAGCGATGCTATCATTTCCTCCCGTCCTGAAGGTGCATTTTTTAGCACCATCAAATTTTATATTTATTTATTTTTAAGGCGGGTTAAACACTCATGGCGACACGATATATTTTCGTAACAGGTGGTGTAGTATCATCTCTTGGTAAAGGATTGGCATCCGCTTCTTTGGCGGCCATTCTTGAATCTCGTGGGCTAAAAGTCACCATGTTAAAGCTGGATCCTTACATCAATGTGGATCCTGGCACCATGAGTCCCTTCCAGCACGGCGAAGTGTACGTCACAGAAGACGGTGCTGAAACCGATCTTGACCTTGGTCACTACGAACGTTTCATTTCTACTAAAATGGGTAAGCGTAACAACTTCACCAGTGGTCGTGTCTACCAACATGTATTGAAAAAAGAACGTCGTGGTGAATACCTTGGCGGTACAGTTCAAGTCATTCCTCATATCACAGATGAAATCAAACGACGTGTTATTTCTGGTGCCGAAGGTGCTGATGTTGCTTTGGTGGAAATCGGTGGCACAGTGGGGGACATCGAGTCTCAACCCTTTCTTGAAGCCGTTCGTCAATTAAAAGTGGAATTGGGCTCTCGCCGCGCTTTGTTTATGCATCTAACCTTGGTTCCTTACATCCGTACGGCGGGTGAAACGAAAACCAAACCAACTCAACACTCTGTGAAAGAACTGCGCTCGATTGGTATTCAACCAGACATTCTAATCTGCCGTTCTGAAGTGACAATTGAAGCACCAGAACGTAAGAAAATTGCTTTATTTACCAGTGTTGAAGAACGTGCGGTTATTTCACTACCAGATGCGGATACGATTTACCGTATTCCTCAGATGTTGAATGACCAAGGCTTAGACAGTTTAATCGTGGAATATTTCAACTTAGACTGCAATATGCCTGATCTGGGTATTTGGAATAAAGTAACGCAAGCTAAATTGAATCCTGAGAAGCAAATCAACATTGCCATGGTGGGTAAATACATGGAATTGTTGGATGCTTACAAGTCTTTGATTGAAGCCATGGATCATGCTGGTATTCATGCGCGTACGAAAGTGAAATTGCACTATATTGATTCCGAAAGCATTGAAGAAAATGGCACAGAAGTATTGAAAAATATGGATGCGATTCTGGTACCGGGTGGTTTCGGTGAACGTGGTGTCGAAGGTAAGATATTGACGGCTCAGTATGCTCGTGAAAACAAAGTACCTTACTTGGGAATTTGTTTGGGGATGCAGGTAGCGGTTATTGAATTTGCTCGTAATGTGGCAAAATTAGACGGTGCTCACAGCACTGAGTTTAATCTAAAAGCAGAGAACCCAGTTGTTGGTCTGATTACTGAATGGACCAATGCAGAGGGTTCCAAAGAAATCCGGTCAGAGGAATCCGATCTAGGTGGAACGATGCGTCTGGGCGCGCAAAACTGTAACCTAACAGAAGCAACAAACGCTTTTGAAGCTTATGGTGAAGCCGTGATTACAGAACGTCATCGTCATCGTTACGAAGTGAATAACTTCTACGTATCTGATTTAGAAAAGGCAGGTCTGACGATTTCAGGTCGTTCAGAAGACAACTCTTTGGTTGAAATGATCGAAATTGCCGATCACCCTTGGTATGTTGCTTGTCAGTTCCATCCAGAATTTACGTCAACACCTAGATATGGTCACGGCTTATTCAGTGCCTTTGTTCACGCGGCATTGAAATACGCAGGAAAAGAAAAATAAGTAAAGAGAGGCAATAAGTAAAAAGACGTTACTTATTACTTTCTGAAGCAAACAGGCTGTTTGTGATTTTTTATCTATTTAAAGAGGTTTGTTATGAGTCAAATCGTTGATATTAAAGCCAGAGAAGTATTGGATTCTCGTGGTAACCCTACTGTTGAAGCTGATGTTATTTTAGCAGATGGTTCAGTAGGTTCAGCGTGTGCACCGTCTGGTGCCTCTACCGGTTCTCGTGAAGCTTTAGAACTGCGTGATGGCGATAAAAGTCGTTATCTAGGAAAAGGTGTCTTAAAAGCCGTAGCGGCAGTGAATGGTCCTATCCGTGATGCTTTAATGGGTAAAGATGCGACGGCACAAGCCGAGCTAGACAAGGTGATGATTGACCTTGATGGCACAGAAAATAAATCGACTTTTGGTGCGAATGCTATCTTAGCGGTTTCTTTGGCGGCAGCGAAAGCCGCAGCAACCTCTAAGAAAGTTCCTTTATACGCCCACATTGCAGACTTGAACGGTACTTCTGGTCAGTATTCCATGCCTGTGCCTATGATGAACATCATCAATGGTGGTGAGCACGCTGATAACAATGTTGATATTCAAGAATTCATGGTTCAACCAGTAGGTGCGCCAAACTTCCGTGAAGCACTACGCTACGGTGCGGAAATTTTCCACGCACTGAAAAAAGTACTGAACGCACGTGGTTTGAATACAGCGGTGGGTGATGAGGGTGGTTTTGCGCCAAACCTTGCGTCTAACGCAGAAGCCCTTGCGGTGATCAAAGAAGCGGTTGCAGCAGCCGGTTACGAACTTGGTAAAGACATTACCCTTGCGATGGACTGTGCAGCGTCTGAGTTCTACGAAGACGGTAAATACAACCTGAAAGGTGAAGGCAAAGTCTTCACGTCAGAAGGTTTCTCTGATTACCTTGCAGAGTTATGTGAAGCTTATCCAATCGTTTCCATCGAAGATGGTTTGAATGAATCTGATTGGGAGGGGTTTGCTTACCAAACGAAGATTTTGGGTGACAAGATTCAATTGGTTGGTGACGATCTTTTCGTGACCAACACTAAAATTTTGAAGCGCGGTATCGATGAAGGCATCGCCAACTCTATCTTGATCAAGTTTAACCAAATTGGGTCTTTGACTGAGACGCTTGAAGCGATCAAAATGGCAAAAGATGCAGGCTACACGGCGGTAATTTCTCACCGTTCAGGTGAAACCGAAGACGCGACTATCGCTGATTTGGCTGTTGGTACTGCGGCAGGTCAAATTAAGACAGGTTCTTTGTGTCGTTCTGACCGTGTTGCTAAGTACAACCAGTTGCTACGTATTGAAGAGCAATTGGGTGGTAAAGCACCTTACAAAGGTCTTTCTGAGATCAAGGGTCAAGCTTAATTCTGTCTTGACCTAAAAAAGGGAGAACTTAGTTCTCCCTTTTTTTGTTTTTTTTCATGCTATTCCTTTGATAATAAGGGACAGGTTTTTTTAATCGTAGAGGATATTATGGCGCGTTTATTATTGGCTTTTTTTGTCTGTGCCATTGGATACCAGTGCTATCACCTATATTTTGGTGAGCAAGGGGTAAAACGTCAGGAAGAGCTGGCTAAGCAAATTGCTTATCAAGAACGCATTAATCAAAGATTGAAACATCGCAATGATGCCTTACGTGCTCAGGTTGAGGATTTACGTTTAGGTGAAGAAGCCGTGGAAGAGCATGTTCGTACAGAGCTTCAGTATATTAAAGATGGTGAAGTGTTTTATCGTATGGTGGAAAAAAGATGAGCCAGGCATTGTGGGTGATCATTCCTGCTGCGGGTGTGGGACAACGTATGTTGTCGGATTGCCCTAAACAGTATTTATCGTTGGCAGGCGAAACCATTTTGGACCGCACGATTGAGGTCTTTCTAACACACCCCTGTATTGCGGGCGTGGTGGTTGGCTTAGGCGCGAACGATGCCTATTGGCCAGGGTCAAAATGGTATAATAATCCAGGGGTAAAAACCTATCTTGGCGGTGCAGAACGCAGTGACACGGTACAAAAAGGTTTGCAGTTATTACGACTAATGTCGGTTGGGGTTGAGTGTCATGTGTTAGTGCACGATGCGGCACGTCCTTTGTTATCTCATACGGCGTTATCGCGTATTATTAAACATGACTCAGCACAGGGCGCATTGCTGGCAATGCCGTCAAAAGACACGGTGAAACAACAAGTGGATGTTCGCTCAGTTGAACCAACCCCTAACGTAAAAAGCACGTTAGATCGGAGACATATTTGGCTGGCTCAAACGCCACAAAAGTTTCCATTAGGGGCCTTATTAAACGCGTTGGGTCAGGCTCATATGGATGGCAAACAGGTTACGGATGAATGTTCAGCAATGGAATTACAAGGCTGGCAACCAGATTTGGTAATGGGTGAAAACAGTAATATTAAAGTGACATTGCCCGAGGACTTGGTGATTGCCGAGGCGCTTTTTTCACACTTCTTAAATTCAAAAGCGCATTAAGTTGGAGTTATTTTTATGATGCCATTTCGTATAGGTCATGGGTTTGATGTTCATAAATTTGGCGAGGGCGACCATGTTATTCTGGGTGGCGTGTCGATACCTTATTCGCAGGGTTTGATTGCCCACTCAGATGGTGATGTGGTTTTACATGCTCTGACAGATGCCTTGCTAGGCGCAGCAGCTCTAGGCGACATTGGTAAACATTTTCCTGATACCGATGCGGCATTTTCAGGAGCTGACAGTCGGATTTTATTAAAGCGTGCTTTCGCTGAAATTAAAGCATTGGGGCTGTTAGTGGGAAACCTAGACGTGACTATTTTAGCGCAAGCGCCAAAAATGCGACCACATATTGACGCCATGCGAGCCAATATTGCCGAAGACCTTGAGGTCGATGTGTCACAGGTGAACGTAAAAGCCACGACGACAGAAAAATTGGGGTTTACGGGTCGCAAAGAAGGCATTGCGGTGGAAGCTGTGGCATTGCTGCATAAGCAAGGGGCCTTATGAATACGGATTGGCAATACGCTTGGTCAGAGCCCAGTAATACGGGTGACTTAAAAACACATGCCCAAGACTTTTATGTGGAAGAGCAGCTAGGGTTTGAGCCAGATGGAAAAGGCGAGTTCTGTTATGTGTTTATTGAAAAATTAGGGGTTAATACCGACTTCTTAGCAAAGCGCTTAGCTCAATTGGCTGGGATTGCTGCCAATAAGGTGACTTACAGTGGCGTAAAAGATCGCCATGCTTGCACGCGTCAATGGTTTTGCTTGCATACCCTGAATGAGGAACCGGATTTATCGGATCTTCATCAAGCGTTCCGTGAACCCGAGAGTGTCCGTTTAATCGCCCAATTACGCCATTCTAAAAAACTAAAAACGGGCACCCATTTTGCCAATCGTTTTATCATTCGGTTGCGTAATGTGGCGGGTGACCTAGAAGAACTAGAAGCGCGTTTACAGTTGGTTCAGCAAGGCGGTGTGCCGAATTACTATGGGCCTCAGCGTTTTGGTATTAACGGTAACAACTTGCACAACGGCAAAGAATTTGTCTTAAAAGGGCGGCAAAGTCGTCGCAAATTATCAAAGACGGAGTCCTTTTGGTTGTCTGCTATTCGCTCTTGGTGCTTCAATCAAGCCTTGAGTGATCAGGTTGAAAACGGCATGTGGGATCGTTTATGTGATGCTGATATTGCACAGTTTCAGCATAAAGAGGAGCAGTTTCGAGTGCAGCAACGATCAGCGTTGATGCATTTGAGTGTGGCGCGAGGCCAGATTAGTCCAGTGTTACCTTTGTTAAGTCCTGGCTGGGAAGGTGGTACGGGGCCTCAAAGAGAAGCCGCCATAAAAGCGTCATTGGCAGACTATGGTGAGCTGGTCGAGGCGCTGATGGATTTTGGTTTATCTCGAGACAGTCGTTTGGCCAGATTGGTGCCAATGAACATGGCCTGGGAATTGCTAAAGGAAGAGACGGGAGAAGCCCAGTTAATTCTTGAATTTTCGTTACCTAAAGGTTGTTTCGCTACCAGTATTCTGCGAGAGATGATGAATTTTACGGACAAATCAGCTGAGAAATATCATGAGAATTCTGATCGCGAATGACGACGGTATAGACGCGTTGGGTATTCAGACCTTATCAAGGTATCTACAAGCGCAATATGACACCTTGATGGTCGCGCCTGACCGTAACCGCAGTGGTGCCAGTAACTCGCTTACCCTGACTCGCCCTTTGCAGCCCTGTAAGGTAGCAGACCGAGCCTATAAAGTAGATGGCACCCCAAGCGATTGTGTCAATCTGGCTCTGTCTGGGGTGATTGATGGGCAAGTTGATCTGGTGGTTTCCGGTATTAATCATGGTCCTAACTTAGGCGATGACGTGATTTACTCAGGCACGGTAGCGGCGGCTATGGAAGCAAGACATTTAGGTCGTCCTGCTTTAGCTGTGTCATTGGTTGGTAATCAACACTTTGCAACAGCAGCGCAAGTGGTATTGGCTTTGCTAAAAGACACTCATACGTTGAATATGCCCGCCGGGGTATTGCTCAATGTGAATGTGCCGGATTTGCCTTACGATGACATCAAAGGGCTTCAGGTGACTAAGCTAGGCTATCGTCATAAAGCACAAGCGCCTGTGTCTGCCCAGCATCCTCGAGGTATGCCAAGTTACTGGATCGGCGCCTTGTCTGATCCGTATGATGCATCGTCAGGTACCGATTTTGATGCGGTGGCAAATGGCTATGTTTCTGTGACGCCGATTCACACAGACATGACCTGCTACGAAGCAACATCTTCTTTGGAAAAATGGATTGATATCGTCACACTATGAGCCAGCATGACCTTAATTGGTTAATAACCCATACGGAGCCAAGAGCCTCCGGTATGATTCATCAGCTTGAAGAGCAGGGTATTACTCATTCTGAGCTATTGGCTTTAATGGGCAATATTCCTCGGCACGAGTTTGTTGAACCGGCGTTTTCTCATCTGGCTTATTCTGCCACCCCATTGCCCATAGGTCGTAATCAAACCATTAGTCAGCCATTAACGGTGGCCAGAATGACGGAGTGGTTATTGCAATATGCCAGGCTGGGTCGTGTGTTAGAGATTGGCACAGGCTCAGGTTATCAGACCCGTATTTTGGCGCACTTTTTTAATAAGGTGCATACCATAGAGCGCCAGCAATCTCTGTATCAACAGGCTAAGCAAAGGCTGTCTTCTATGGGCGTCAATAATGTCGAGCATTTGTTTGCTGATGGGCAGGCGGGCTGGCCTCATCGTATTGAAATGGATGCGGTGATTATCACCGCGATGGCCAGTAAAATCCCCTTGGCGTTGACGAACTGTTTAAAAGAAAATGGCATTCTGATTATGCCGATTGATCACCCTACGCCACAGATAGGATGTTGGCGTAAAGAAGGAGATCGCTGGAAATGTTTGGGCAATGAGTCCGCTTACTTTGTCCCTTTATTAGAAGGAATGGAACATGCCTAAATGGCTTAAAATTTATTTAAGTGGTGTCCTAATGGGGGCTGCGGATGTCGTGCCTGGCGTCTCTGGAGGTACAGTTGCTTTTATTGTGGGTGTCTATGATCGTTTGATCGCGGCGCTTAGCGGCGTTAACAAAGACAGTATTCAAATGCTATTCAAAGGAGATGTGAAAGCGCTGTGGCGTCATTTTGATGGTGGTTTTCTATTGGCATTAGGCGCTGGTGTGGTGACGAGTATTTTTCTGATTGCCGGTTTAATCACGCATTTATTGGCAGTATATCCAACCTATTTATGGAGCTTTTTCTTTGGTTTGATCTTAGCGTCTGCGGTGTTCTTATTAAAGCAGGTCAATCATTTCTCTGTTCGTCATGGTGTTGTTTTGATCGTCGGTATTATTGCTGGTGCTAGCCTGTCATTGTTGGTGCCTACGAGTATGAGCACATCTTCTCCTATGGTGTTTGTCGCAGGAATGATTGCCATCTGTGCCATGATTCTACCCGGTATTTCAGGAAGCTTTCTTTTATTGATCATGGGAATGTACAGTTTTGTGTTGAATGCTGTAAAAAGTTTTGATCTCACCGTGATTATCATCTTTGCCGCAGGGGCCTTGGTTGGCTTATTGAGCTTCTCCAAATTGCTCAATTATTTATTAAACAAAGCGCATGCCATGACCTTGTCGTTTTTGACCGGCATCATGCTTGGTGCTTTGGTGAAAGTGTGGCCTTGGAAAGAGACCTTGAGTTGGGAGCAAATAGGTGACAAAAAAATACCGGTAGAGACAAATTTAATATTACCATGGCAGGCATCGAGCTATCAGTTTCTGAACGATTTGGCGGTACCAATGGCTTTCATTTTAGTCGGTGTTTTGATGGTTTTTTATGCCTCTTACATTTATTTACGAAATGAAGACAAAAGTTAATAAACGCTACAATTCTATTGTTTGAGGGAAACATTATCCTTAGTTGTCATGATAAAAAGCCGGTTAAAAGAGTTTTGGCGTATAAAATGGGCCAATTGGTATTGCTGTGCTTTTTTCTGGCGGGTTGTTCTTATCAAGTACTGCATTTTCCAGATAAAAATACCTCTTCTTCTTCATCAAATCATGCTCAGGTTTCTTCTGTGCCATCGTCTGGGTATTATCGTGTTCGCAGCGGTGATACCTTGTTTTCCATTGCCTTCCGCTACGGTTTAGATTATCGAGAGCTTGCTAAGGCCAATAACATTGATGCTTCTTATGTTATTTATCCTAATCAAAAAATACGTTTAATAGAGGCTCAAAAAGCGTCTACTTCACAATCCAGATCGACGTCAAAGACGTCCTCTAAAAAGGCTAAAGTCACGCCAAAACCTGTTGCCTCTGTTAGCCGTCAGAAGTCCAAAAAAGCGGCAACAAAAACCTCGACTCCAGTTACAAAAGACATTAAATGGTCTTGGCCTG
Source organism: Marinomonas posidonica IVIA-Po-181 (assembly GCF_000214215.1). Classification (NCBI taxonomy): domain Bacteria; kingdom Pseudomonadati; phylum Pseudomonadota; class Gammaproteobacteria; order Oceanospirillales; family Oceanospirillaceae; genus Marinomonas; species Marinomonas posidonica. Next base: position 2,881,578 of record NC_015559.1, on the reverse strand, counting down.
TAGACGGTGAGGTGAAGAGGGGGTTTTCAAACGCAGGGGTTAGTAGTAAAGGTATAGACATCAAAGCGCAAAAAGGAGATTTGGTGAAAGCCGCTGCTGATGGTGTTGTAGTGTATGCAGGCAGTGGTCTAATTGGGTACGGAAACCTTGTTATTGTGAAACACGATGATGTTTACCTCAGTGCCTATGCATACAACGAAAGAATCATAGTAAAAGAAAAGCAAAGTGTTCGAGCAGGTGATTCCCTTGCTGTAATCGGTGGTAAGGGGACGGATAGGCCCTTGCTTCACTTTGAAGTTCGTCGGGATGGACAGCCGATTGATCCGTTAGATGTATTACCCAAAAATTGAGTAAAAACTAGCGTTTTATAAGGAGGGGGTATGAAGTTAGCAAGTATGGATAAAAGCGCAGCTAAGGTCTCGAACGCCAGAGACTTTGACCTTGATACACTAGATGGCTATCAAGAAGAGGGAGCGGATGAAGAATTTGAATCCGCTGTTAATGCTCGATATGCGGAAGCAGACTCTTCTAAAAGTTTGGATGTTACTCAGTTGTATTTGAGTGAGATCGGTTTTTCACCTCTTTTGTCCGCAGAAGAAGAGGTTTATTTTGCTCGCCTGGCATTGAAAGGTGATGAGAAAGCACGCAAACGTATGATCGAAAGTAATCTGCGTTTAGTGGTGAAAATCTCTCGACGTTATCTCAACCGTGGTCTGTCGCTACTTGATCTGATTGAGGAAGGGAATTTAGGGCTCATCAGAGCTGTGGAAAAGTTTGACCCTGAGCGAGGTTTTCGTTTTTCAACTTACGCGACATGGTGGATACGCCAGACCATTGAGCGTGCCATCATGAACCAAACCCGAACGATTCGTTTACCTATTCATGTTGTAAAAGAACTTAATGTGTACCTTCGGGCTGCTCGTGAATTGACTCAAACGTTAGATCACGAACCGAGCCCTGAAGAAATCGCAGACAAGCTTGATTGTCCTGTTGAAGATGTGCAAAAAATGTTGGGACTGAATGAAAAAATCAGTTCTATTGATGCGTCTTTCGGTGGTGAAAATAACGATAAAAGTTTAGTTGAAGTCTTGGCGGATGACTTACATCAAGGGCCAGAGGCGGATCGTCAGGATGGTGATGTGCTGCAAGGCATTGAACAATGGCTTGACGAGTTAAGTGAGAAACAGTGTGAGGTGATTACGCGCCGTTTTGGACTACGTGGACATGAAGCCAGTACCCTTGAGCATGTCGGTGCGGAAATTGGTTTAACACGGGAGCGTGTACGTCAGATACAAGTAGAAGCGTTACGCAAATTACGTCTGATCCTAGATAAAGAGGGTTTGTCACTGGACGATGTGATTGGCATAAATGAATAAATTGTTACTCTTACAAGCAGTATAACGAAAAAGGCCCAAATAGCATTTGGGCCTTTTAGTATGTGCTTCGTTTTATCTTACAGCTTGGTTTTACTGTTCTGCTAGTGGTTCAGAATCGGTCATGTCGAGAATATATTGCTGTATTTTTTTGCTGTACTTATCAGACAGTCCTTTGACTTCATACGCCAAGGTTTCGTCATCACCTTCTTCGATAACGTCGGGAAGGCTAGTAAACACACGATTTTGAATTTGCGATAAAGTAAAAATATCGTCTGTGATGACAAGCTTGTTAATGTGTTGAGTTTTTTTCAGTTGAGCAACCTTATCGAGTACCCCTACGATTCTTTCAGGCTCTAGCTTATCTTCTTTAATCATGTGCGATACTTGCGCATTACCTTGGTGAAGACCTAAGTGAAAGTCGAGCTTAGGGGCTTCTTCGTAGAGCTCATTTTCATAAAGTTTTTCGACTAATCCAATGAATAACTCAGCCGTACAAATCGCATTCAGGTATAAATTGTCTTCACAGTGTTCTGCACTAAAGAGAATGATGGCGGCATCATTCTGATATTGATGAACCTGACCTAGGTATGTCTCGCTGGCTTGAAACATAGCACGGTAGATAGGGGTTAATAAATTCGCGACTTGAAGTGGCGATAAGTCTTCATGCCATTTTTCTAGATTGAGAATGTCAAAGTACAGTAGGCAGCTACGTTGTTTAGATTCTTCAAAGATTGCATCAAAGTTAATTTCAAATTGGGCTTTTTCCACTCGACTGATTTCTTCTGTTAAGTTTTCAGCGACGTTGGCTTCTACATCGGTAGCGGCTTTGACCACTTTTTTCTTCGGGCGAGTTTCGGTCACGGCTTTATGCAGCAAACGAGCTTCTTTATAGATGGGTTCAACGAGCGTCGACTTTCTTTGTTTTTTATCCAGATTAACGAGTGCATCACGGATGTCATTAATGGGGTTAAATAACCAGCGGGTGATAATAACAATGAAGAGCAGGGCGATGGTAGAGATAAAAATAGCCACACCTATTAATAAGTTATTAAGGTGTTGTAACGTGGCTTGAGCGGGGGTCTTGTCTAGTGTGATAAGGACATGCCCGACGATTTCATCACGGAATTTAATACTAGAGCTGTATACCCGGCGTTTTTCACTGGGCCTCAGTTCTTGTTCGGAACTGATACCAGCACCACTGCTATCAGCTTCAGCCAATAGCTCGTCTTTTTTATTGTAGACCCGTGCGCTGAGAATATTTTCATCGACCACTAGACGATTTAACAGGACATTTAAACTCAGTAGATCGTTGGTCAAAATGGATTGGGTGGCATTGAAGGCGGCCTGTGTCGCCAAACTGCTTCCTAACACTTCCGTTTGTTGGGAAAGGTAATTACTCAACGCGTGTGTCATGGTGTACCAAAAAATACACACGGTTAGAACCATCAATGAAAGGAACGTGGCGACCGTGATCGTAGAGGCGCTGAGTCGCTTACGTATGAACGCGGAGAAGACCTTCTTTTTTGATTGGGTTTCCATTCACTTCCTTTGGGCTTATACACAGAACAATGACTTAAGTATACACATGATAACGGCCGTTTTCTGAATTCTTTAAGCGGCATTAAAGCAAGTCGAATAAGTTTTTCATTTTTCTAAACAATCAGTAAGGCTTTTATTCTTACTCATGTTATCGGTCTTGCGAGATAAATCCTGCTTAGAGAAAAGAAAACGATTTGCTATAGTAGGCAGCACATTATTTGAGGAGCCCCTATGTCAGCTTGTATCACGCTTATTGGATCGTTTGGAACAGACTATTTAAAGCAGTTCCATGCATGGTTAAATCGCAAAAACCTCTCTGCTGAGACGCGTTTGTTATCGGATGATCGCGATGCGATAAGGGTTGCTCAAGTGACGTTAGTCGATGACCTTCCTGAGCTTGATTCGTTTCGAGCTGAATTATTGAAATTGGCAGATGACACTGGCATAGATCATATTCTGCAAACCTCTAAATTGGACATCAAAGCGGGTGGTGTGGCGGTCTTTGATATGGACTCGACGTTAATCAAAGCAGAAGTCATGGACGAATTAGCTGTTGAAGTCGGGATAGGTGAACAAATCTCAGCGGTGACAGCCAGTGCAATGCGAGGCGAAATCGATTTTGTGGAAAGTTTTGTGCAAAGATTAGCGCTTTTAAAAGGATTGAGCAGTGATGTGATGGATGGTGTCTATCAACGCATTCAACCAATGGATGGTATTGCCAGACTAATGTCTGTACTTAACCACTTTGGTTGGCATACGGCGATATTGTCAGGCGGTTTCACCTACTTTGCTGACCGAGTTCAAGCCGAATATCAGATGAGTGAAGTGCATGCCAATGTCTTGGAAATTGAAGATGGTGTGTTAACTGGTAAGCACCTTGGCGAAATTGTTGATGGCGAGCGTAAAAAGTTATTATTGTCTAAAATAGTGGATGAACAGCAAGTGGATTGGTCGCAAACCATTGCTTGTGGTGATGGTGCCAATGATTTGCTGATGCTTAATCAGGCGGCACTTGGGGTTGCTTTGCATGCCAAGCCACTCGTTCGTCAACAAGCACCTTGTCCGATGAATCAGCTCGGTTTAGATGGAATATTATATCTTTTAGGTATGACTTCTGTGGAAATAAAACGCCTTGAAGCCTAATTAAGCTTACCGAGGTTATTGTTCAATAAATGAAATAGGTCTGATTCGAGGGCAATGCTATGGTCTTCCGGAAAAGCTTGTTATGATCATCAGTTATAATAAGTCTAAATGAGGTGTGGGTGTGTCAGAAATAAAGTTATCGGACATCGATCTGAATTTGCTTTATGTGCTTCAAGTGCTAATCGAAGAGCTGAATGTTACCAAAGCTGCATCTCGTTTAAATGTTTCTCAACCAGCTGTGAGTCGTTCTTTGTCTCGTTTAAGAGATGTATTTGATGACCCTTTATTTATTAGAACTTCTCATGGTTTGTCTGCAACGGCGAAAACGCAAGGTTTAGCACCTTATTTGGCCGATACCCTGAAAAATCTTGAGAACCTAATACAGCCCATCGAATTTAATCCGGCGCAAAGCAAGCGACGTTTTTCCTTATCAACTACCGATTTTGGTACGCTAACTGTCTTACCTAAGATACTTGATCAATTTCGTCAGGCAGCACCTAATGCGGTATTGGATGTGAAATCCTGGAATGAAGACATGGTCACCGAGCTAGATCAGTGTAATATTGATCTGGCCGTGTCGGTTTTATCAAAGGAGCCGCCATCAGGCATACGTGCGATGCGTCTGCAAAGTGATCATATGGTGTGTTTGGCGCGTAAGGGACATCCTCTTCTTAACCAAGGCTTAACGCTCGACGCTTATTTGCAGGCGGACCATGTGCAGGTTGTACTGGGACGACGTGAATTTTTTGCGGTGGATCGAGAACTTGATAAGCTGGGGCACAAACGACATGTTTCTGTGCATTTACCGAATTTTGTGCCGGCGGCAAGAACCGTTATGAACAGTGATTTGTTGTTAACTGTCCCAAAATTGTTTGCCGAGGACATGGTGCAGACGGCATCAGACATAGAGCTGTTTGAGCTACCTTTTCAAACGCGAAGTTTTGATTACTCGATGATCTGGCATGAAAGTTATCAACATGATTCGGCACACATGTGGTTTCGTGGTTTATTGAGGCAAGCGTTTATTGATGCAACACAATCTGCTTAAAGCAAGCCCCTAAGTCTGCTTTATTTTTCCAAGTTGGTTAAGCGACTGACCCATTCTTTTGTTAATACTTCTACTAAACTGTAGCGTTTTAACGTCATGGCTTCGGCTAAATTGTCAAAATTCTCTTCCAGATAGTCGTGCAGTATGGAGTCTCTTAATTGGATTAGGTATTTGATTTGCTCGGCTTGTTCGAAAGTTACATCTTTATGGCTGATAAGCGCTTCTAGTACATCTTTACGAGCTTGCACCTCGGTTTGGTAATGATGCTTCAACACGTATTTTGCCAGATCTAACATGGAAGCAACGAGAAGTTGAAATGAATGTTCTATGACCATGATTTCATCACGGCTGTATTCCCCGTTTTTGGTTTGCTTACGAAATGAGTCGAGTCTTTTAATCATGCTGTGTTGATGATCATAAAGAGCATTTTCCCAATTTAAGTCTCTCATTTAAGCACCTCTCCAGTAGATGAAAGCACACTTTTTTAGTGTGCTTTCATCAGTTTAGGTGAGCATTGGCCATTTTGAAAAGATTAGAAGCTGTGAAAAGGGTAAAAATCGTACTCTTGGTCTTCTTTTACTAACTCTTGCGCTCTAATGTGTAGATAACCTTGGCTTTCGCATGCTGCTAACAAAGCACCGGAGCTTTGTTGAGCGTGAGGGTGCGCTTTACCCTGTCGGATCGTCACTCGTAAGAATTCATCTCGTTGAATGGCTCTGTGGCGATTAAAGCCAGCCTTAATCTTATAAGCCTCTGGTCTGGTGGCTTGAGCGCCAGCGCATACAGAGAGTAATAGACGAGCGAACCAATGAAAAGTCACTAGGGTTGAGCTTGGATTGCCGGGTAATCCTAAAAAGGGAATCCCTTCTAAGCTTGCATGAACTAATGGTTTCCCGGGTTTGATGGCGATTTTCCATAGGTGCAATGTGCCAAGCTTTTCCAGTACACCTTTTACATGATCTTCTTCTCCGACCGATACGCCGCCAGATGATAAGATCACGTCGCATTCTTTGATCAGCTGTTGCAACGCTTGCTCTGTCGCTTCTGGAGTATCGGCCGCATGCAATGAGCAGGTGACCTTATGTCCAGCTTCAGAGACCAATGCCGCTAGCATAGGCCCATTAGAATTATAGATTTGTCCGCTTTTTAACGATGATCCAGCCGGAATTAATTCGTCACCTGTGGTCAGAATGCCGACTTTAAGAGGTGTAAACACTGTGATTTGAGTGATTCCCAAACTGGCGAGCAGACCAATTTGCATGGCGCTCAGTTTCTGTCCAGCGAAAGCGATAGTTTGACCTTGTTTCATGTCTTGGCCGCTTGGTCTGACATTATCACTTTGTTGTGGTGATGGATGAAAACAGACTTGCTCCGCTTCGATTTGAGCATTTTCCTGCATGATAATGGTATCTGCCCCAGCCGGTAAAATAGCGCCAGTGAAGATGCGTGCACAGGTGCCAGTTTGTAATGGGGTAGGCGCTTGTCCTGCTGCAATGCGTTGGCTGACTGTAAAGGCTTTGCCATCTTGCCAGTCTTGATAGGCAATGGCATAACCGTCCATCGCGCTATTCGCTTGTGGTGGTACGTTAATGGGGGCCACGATATTATTGGCTAAGATACGTCCTAATGACTTTGTTAAGGGTAATGTTTCTGTTTTAACACGCACAGAAGCCGCCTGTTCGATTGCGGTTAAAGCTTCCTCAAAAGCAAGCAAACTGGACATTAAGATGTGACTCCATGAGTCGCATCTGAGGTCAATGGACCAAGCAGCATGGCAACGAAATTACAGGGTTTATGAGAAGCGTCTAATTGCTCCTTTAAAATACCATTCCAGGCAGTGCGACAAGCGCCCGTAGAGCCTGGTAAACAGAAAATTAAGGTTTGGTTGGCTAAGCCTGCAATGGCACGAGATTGGATTGTAGAAGTGCCAATTTCATCATAGGAAATTTGGCGGAATAGTTCCCCAAAGCCTTCAATGGTTTTATCGAACAGGGGGGTCATAGCCTCAGGTGTGCTGTCGCGAGCATAAAAGCCTGTACCACCAGTAATCAGCACCACATGAGTGTCTTCATCGGCAATCCATTGTGATACTACCGCACGCATTTGATAGACATCGTCTTTAACAATTTGGCGCTGTTGTAAGGTATGGCCTGAGCGAGTAAGCATGTCAATCAAAGCCTCGCCAGAAGTATCTTCTGCAAGGGTTCGAGTGTCTGAAACCGTTAAAACACTAATCTTTAATGGTCGGAATGGAGTTGGAATTTTTGCCATGTGGTTCCTTCTTAGCCGCCAGTTGCGCTCATGAAACGTAATATTTGCGGCGGTTCATCTAGGTTAAAATGATGTTGTTGAGGCTTGAGTGCCAAGGCATCAATGATGCGTTCTTTGAGCAAAAGAGCATTATTTGGATTGGCTCGTAACAGGCTTTTTAAGTCTTTCGAATGTTCGTTGCCTAGACAAAGTAACAGGCGACCTTCTGCGGTTAAGCGTACGCGATTACAGGTGTCGCAAAAATTATGACTGTGTGGGGAAATCGTGCCGATGCGATTTTCATATCCTGCTACCTGATAATATCGAGTCGGGCCACCTGTGGTCATCGTGCTAGGGCTTAATTGGTAATGCTCCGAGATCGCTTCGATCACATCATCGCTGGACATATAGGTGGCCGCTCTGTCGTGGTCATGGATCACACCGAGGGGCATTTCTTCTATGTAGCTGATGTCCAAACCACGTGTTAAAGCAAACTTTGCCAAATCTGGCACTTCATCATGGTTACGGCCTTTTAAGATGACACTGTTGATTTTCAGTCGTTTAAAAGGCAGTTGAGCAGCAGCGTCAATGCCATCAATAACTTGCTGAAATTTGTCGCGACGAGTGAGCTCGTAAAAGCGGTCTGCTTTTAAAGTGTCCAAACTGATGTTAATGCGAGACACGCCAGCGTTGAGCAAAGCGGGTGCCATTTTATAAAGTTGTGAACCATTCGTGGTAATGGTCAGTTCTTCTAAGCCAGGAGTATTTGCAATGACTTCAATTGCCCAAAGAATGTTTTTACGAACTAGCGGCTCACCACCTGTGATTCGAATGCGCTTGGTGCCCATGGCAATAAAGGTCTGCGCCACAAAGACAATTTCTTCCAAAGACAATATCTGCTCGCGCGCCAAAAAAGAAACGTCTTCATCCATACAATAGGTGCAGCGAAAATCACATCGATCGGTTACCGAGATGCGTAAATAATCAATTTTGCGACCAAAAGGATCGATCAATTCAGACATAGCCAAGACATTTTCCCCACTTGCAGACTGTCATAAAAGCAAAAAAGACCAGTGTTAGTAAAGTAGCAAGGTGGTTTTCGCGAGATTAATTCGAGGAATTCATATTTTATCTGAATTTGTGGATCGTGGGATGACGCAAAAAGCGTCATAATAAGACGCAATTATTGTTGTCGAGGAGTAGCATCTTGAACCCTGTGGTAACTAACCTCATTGAATTATTGAAACTAGAACGAGTATCCGACACCCAATTTATCGGTCGAAGTCAGGACTTGGGCTTTCCTAAACTGTTTGGTGGCCATGTTATCGGCCAAGGGGTAAGTGCCGCCACTCAAACCGTAGCAGGGCGCTTTCCCCACTCATTGCATTGTTACTTTTTACGCCCAGGTGATGCAGCTGAACCAATTCAATATGACGTGGAAATCGTGCGAGATGGTGGCAGTTTCAGTTTGCGCCGAGTCGTGGCGTCTCAGTTTGGTAAGAGTATTTTGGTAATGATGGTGTCGTTCCATTTGACGGAAAGCGGTTTAGATCATCAAGAAGCGATGCCAAATGTTCCAGGACCAGAGGCCTTTAAGTCTGAGTTATCTTTATATCGTGCCCATGCTGATGAAATTCCTCAGAAAGTACGCGAACTCTTTACTGCGGATCGCCCGATCGAATATCGTATAGTGGAAAACCAAAACCCGTTTCGCCCTCGTCCTGGCATCGCCAAGCGTCATATGTGGATTCGCAGTGTGGCACCTTTGCCAGATGATGAATTAATTCATCAATCCATGCTGGCTTATACAACCGACTATGGCTTTGTTGAAACGGCCTTGATGCCCCATGGTTTATCCATTGGGAATCCTTATTTGAATATTGCGAGCTTGGATCATGCCATTTGGTTTCACCGTCCTTTCCGTTTGGATGAATGGTTGTTGTTCGTTGCAGATTCGCCATCAGCTTGTTCGGCGAGAGGGTTTGCACGAGGACAAATCTTTAACCAAAAAGGTGAATTGGTTGCATCAATAGCGCAAGAAGGTTTGATTCGATATTCTGGCAAATAAATTGAATGAGTAGTGATGTGGTCAGTGATTATGCTGCTTCAAAGCCCATTCAATGTGTTCTTGAACCAATGGCGAGCTGTGTTTAAGCGCTTTTTTTAACGCATCAAGAATATCATCAGTGGTCTTGGCGTTCCCTAAGGCCACAGCAATGTTGCGTTGCCAGTTTTCATAGCCGGTGCGGCGAATGGGTGAGCCTTCGGTGTTTTTTAGGAAGGTTTCTTCATTCCATTGAAAGAGTTCGACTAGATCGGACGAGTCCAAATTGTGTCTTGGCTGAAAATCTTCTTCTTCCGTGTATTTGGCAAATTTGGTCCAAGGGCACACCAGCTGACAATCATCACAGCCAAAAATACGGTTGCCCATTTTGTCTCTAAGTTCTTCTGGAATGGGGCCTTTATGTTCAATGGTTAGATATGAAATGCACTTGCTTGCATCCAGTACCCAAGGTTCTACAAAGGCGTCCGTTGGACATTGAGTTAAGCAAGCATCGCAGCTGCCGCAATGACGCGTTTTCGTTGCTCCATCCACGGGCAAGGGTAAATTGGTAAAAATTTCTCCCAATAGAAACCAGCTGCCTGCTTTGGGGGTTAACAGTAAGGTGTTTTTCCCTATCCACCCCATGCCAGCTTGTTCCGCTATTTGTCGTTCTAGTATCGGGGCGCTGTCGACAAAAGCACGATAACCATGATCACCTATTTTTGCTTCGATCTTTTTAGCCAGTTGAGTTAAACGTTTGCGGATCAATTTATGATAGTCACGGCCCAGTGCATAACGGGCAATATAGGCTTTTTCCTTAGTGTGCAGACGTTTAACGGTTTCCACTGATTGCGGCAGATAGTGCATGCGTAACGAGATGACTCGGCGTGTGCCAGGGTGAAGCTGTTCTGGGTAGAAGCGCATGTCGCCATGATTGGCGAGGTAATCCATGCCAGCGTGGTAGCCCTTGTCTAACCAGTTGTTGAATTGGTCTTTGTGTTGGCCTAGATCTGGGTCCACAATGCGTGCTTCTGCAAAGCCAAATTCTGTTGCCCAGGCTTTAATATCAACGGCCAGTTGTGCAAGGTCGTCTGGGTTGGAAAGAGAAGAAGGTAGCAAGGGGAATCCATATTGACGCTAGGCAAATACTGCCTAGCGAAAGTCAGTTTGATTAGTAAAGCAGAGCATCGCCTTTTACGACGTCCATTAACAGCTTGATAAACATACGATCCGCTTCAGTATGTTCTTCTGGGATTTTCAATGTTGTCTGGCTAGACACTTCTTCCGCAATGCGTTGGTAGGCATTTGGCTCATTGATGTATTCTTTGGCAATGCGAACTAATTCAGAGGCCAATTTTGGGTCCATTAACAATTTGCGAAAACAGCGTAAGAACTCGTCGATAATGCGTTGTTGGTTTAGTTCGTTAGCCATGGTAAAGCTCCTAATCAAATAATCTTCGTATGACACCATGAAGCGGGTATTAGAGCAAGTTTTTCTGTTTGTTTTAGTGTATTGCTGTTGACAATATATCGCCTCAAAGAGAGAATCGTCCTCTTATTAAATCGACACCATCCAGTCGATAAGGTCATATCTTTGAGCCACTAGCTCATTTCAATCAGAGTCAGTCTGATAAGCACAAGCATAACGTGACGCAATATCGTTATTTTATGCTTCTCCTCGCGAAAAGACGCGGGCAGTGTAAAAACTGCGATTTATTGCGTTCGAGTGTTCTTTTTTTAAAGTTACCTCAGTTAGTTCAGCAAACTTCGTTCTATCAACTTTAATCTGTTTGTCGTATGCGGTTACAATAGCCGCACTAATAATTTTAACAGCAGATAAATACTATAGAGGGTAACAAGGTGGAGTTATTATCCGGTGGTGAAATGATCGCCCGCTTCCTCAAAGATGAGGGAGTTGAATATATCTATGGTTATCCAGGTGGTGCCGCACTTCACATTTACGATGCTTTGCATCGTCAATCTGATGTTAAGCACGTTCTGGTTAGGCATGAACAAGCGGCTACCCACATGGCAGATGGTTATGCGCGCGCAACAGGTAAAGCTGGCACTGTGCTGGTGACCTCAGGCCCTGGTGCAACCAACACGGTCACTGGTATTGCGACCGCTTACATGGACTCTATCCCAATGGTGGTTATCTGTGGTCAGGTGATGAGTTATCTGATCGGTGAAGATGCCTTCCAAGAAACCGATATGGTTGGCGTTTCGCGCCCTATCGTAAAACACAGTTTCACGGTAAAGCATCCTTCTGAAATTCCAGCCATCATGAAAAAGGCATATTACATCGCGTCCAGTGGTCGTCCTGGCCCTGTCGTTATCGATGTGCCGAAAGACATGACCATGCCGGGTGAGAAATTCGAGTACAAATACCCTGAGTCGGTTGCGTTGCGCTCTTATACGCCACCTACCAAAGGTCACAGTGGCCAGATCAAAAAAGCAGTTGAGTTGTTGTTAGCCGCTAAGCGTCCGGTTATTTATGCTGGTGGTGGTGTCATCATGGGTGGGGCGTCGGAGTTATTGGTCAATCTAGCAAAATCCTTGAATGTACCAGTGACAAATACCTTGATGGGCTTGGGTGCTTACCCAGGAACAGATCGTCAGTTTGTCGGTATGTTGGGCATGCACGGTAGTTATGAAGCCAATATGACCATGCACCACAGTGATGTCATCTTAGCCGTCGGTGCGCGTTTTGATGATCGTGTCACCAACGATCCAGATCAATTCTGCCCTGGTGCAAAAATCATTCACATTGATATTGATCCAGCAGCGATTTCGAAAACCATTCGTGCGGATGTGCCAATTGTTGGACCTGTTACTCAGGTGCTAGAAGAAATGCAATCCTTAGTCGCTGGTGAGCAGAGCAATACTGAAGCCTTGGAAACTTGGTGGAAGCAGATTGATGAATGGCGTGCGGTACACGGTGGTCGATACGACACTAGTAGTGAGCAAATCAAGCCGCAAGCGGCCATTGAAGCTTGCTGGCGTGCCACAAAAGGAGACGCATTTGTGGCTTCGGATGTGGGTCAACACCAGATGTTTGCGGCTCAGTATTACAAGTTTGACAAGCCAAATCGCTGGGTAAACTCAGGTGGCTTGGGCACCATGGGCTTTGGTTTGCCAGCGGCTATGGGTGTCAAAATGAACTTCCCTAAAGAAACCGTGGTTTGTGTGACAGGTGAAGGCAGTATTCAAATGAATATTCAAGAGCTGTCTACTTGTTTGCAATACGGTTTGCCAGTGAAGATTTTATGTCTTAACAATGGTTATCTTGGCATGGTTCGCCAATGGCAAGATATGAACTATGAAGGTCGTTATTCTAATTCTTACTTGGATTCATTACCGGACTTCAAAGTATTGATGGACGCATACCGTCATAAGTATGTTGAAATTCGTAGTAAAGACGAGTTAGACGCGAAAATGGAAGAAGCTTTTGCAATGGAAGATCAATTGGTCTTCATCAATTGCTATGTGGATCCAGAAGAGCACGTTTATCCAATGCAAGTGCCACGCGGCTCTATGCGCGATATGTTCTTGAGTAAGACGGAGCGAACCTAATTATGCGACATATTATTTCTGTACTAATGGAAAATGAGCCTGGTGCTTTGTCGCGCGTAGTGGGTTTGTTTTCTCAGCGAAACTTTAATATCGAGTCTTTGAACGTTGCCGCAACGGACGATCCAACCTTGTCTCGTTTAACCTTGACAACATTTGGTTCGGATCAAGTGGTTGAGCAAATTACAAAGCAGCTAAACAAGTTGATTGATGTGGTTAAGCTGGTGGATTTGACCGAAGGGCAGCACATTGAACGTGAAATGATGCTGGTGAAAGTACGTGCAACGGGTGCTCAGCGAGCAGAAGTGAAGCGTACGGTTGATATCTTCCGTGGTAATATTGTGGATATGACGCCGTCTATCTATACCGTTCAAATTGTGGGTGAGTCCGATAAATTGGATGGTTTCCTACAAGCATTAGGTGGAACACACCTGCTTGAGGTGGTGCGAACTGGTGTTTCTGGTATTGCTCGTGGTGAGAAGACGCTGTCTCTTTGATAGTGGACTAAAGGCACAACAGCTTGTCATCCTTAAAAGCCGCGATTTATCGCGGCTTTTCTGTTTCGAAGCCCTTTGATAGGAAAACAATGTGGATAAAACGAATTGGAAGTTACTCAAAGCGTTAGAGGAAAATGCGCGACTAACTTATGCGGAGCTGGGCAAATTAGTGCATTTGTCTGCCCCCGCTGTTGCGGAGCGGGTTCGTAAGCTAGAAGAAGCTGGCGTGATTACAGGGTATCGCGCGCAAGTGAACCTAGAAAAAGTTGGTATTCCTATCACGGCCTTGGTGGAGTGTCAGGTCTATCGTACTAAGGAAAGAGAATTTAAAGCCTTGGTATTGAGTTTAGATGAGGTGTTGGATTGCTATAACGTGACTGGACCTTATGCTTTTGTGCTTCGTGTTGGTGTTCGTTCCATGTCAAAACTCGACCAATTACTAGAGCGGCTAATTGATCTAAGTGATACCAATACTATGATGATTATGTCGACGCCGGTCTCCCGCGAGATGCCGGCGGACGTTGAAAAAGCACCTGAGACTTACTGAGCTAAACTCGCTGTTGGTTTATTTTGACGTGGCCATTGACTGATGATCATGCCGACAAAAATCAGGCCACAGCCCATGAGTTCTCGCATTGATAAATACTCGTCCATTAACAGCCAACCGCCAATAGCCGCGAAAACGGCTTCTGTTGATAAGATCAATGCCGCTGAACTTGGTGCAACATTCTTTTGTCCTAGGGTTTGCAAAGAATACGCGATGGCGGAAGAGGCGATGCCGGCGTATACCAATGGAAGCCAGCTTTGTTGGATGTTTTGCCAAGTTGGCTGTTCCGTTATCAAGGCAAGAATCCAAGAAAATACCGCAACAATGACTAGCTGTACGATTGAGAAACTAATGATAGGGACTTTACGCGAGTAGTAACCTACCACTAAAACGTGCCCTGCCCAGAAAAAAGCCCCCGCTAGCTCAATGGCATCGCCTTTTTGGATGCTTAAGTTCGGCCCAACAGTGAGCGTGTATAGTCCTACTACTGCGAGAACAATACCCAGCCAAGTATGACGTTCAATCGTGTGTTTTAGAAACAAGCCAGCAATCGGTACTATCAACATGTACATGGTGGTGATAAAACCTGCGTTGGCCGCCGTAGTGTAAAGCAGGCCAATTTGTTGCAAAGTCGCACCTGAAAACAGGATTAATCCTGCGATGGCACCAGCTTTTATGGTTAAGCCAATGTCTGCCTTGCGATGACGTTCAAACAGATAGGCCAATGGCAACATGGATAAAGCGGCTAAGGTAAAGCGAGCGGCGTTGAAACTGTATGGGCCAAGGGATTCCATCCCAACACTTTGCGCCACAAAGGCAAAGCCCCAAATGGTGGCCGTTAGCCACAGAAATAAATGGGAAATCGTCATCTTTTTTCTCTTGTTTAAAAAGTGGATAAATCGTCTTTTTGTATGAGGGGAAATTGTAGGATTAAGTTGTGTTTTGCAACATAACGAAGACAAAGTAAGGTAAGCAGTTGGCTTTGGATTCGAAAGAAATGATGCATGCTGACTTACGAATAGATGGCTACTCTTCGACGGATTAAAAAACGCTTTTGGAATGCAATAAAACGGTTGGCAGAAGATGATACTCAGGGTAAAGTTGCGCCCCTTTTGATGATTTTCTGAACAGACTGTAGTGTAGGAGTAAGCTGAAGTGACCTTGAGTTTATGGTTGACGATCGCACCTTTGATTATGCTGTTATCCCTTGGGCCTGGCCCCAACAATTTTACGGCTATGCACAATGGTATGCAGTATGGCGCTGTGCCTGCGGTGATCGCCGTATTTGGACGTAATTTGGCGTTCAGTATCTTGATGTTGGTATCGGCATTGGGTTTAGGGGCCATTATTGTATCGTCGGTGTTTTGGTTCGGTGTCATCAAGTGGTTAGGTGTGGTTTATCTGTTTTACATTGGTGTGAAAACCTGGCGAAGTGCTGCAACGGCGCTGCAGGAGCATGAATCGGAAAATGGTGTGCGAGCAAAATCCAATCACCTTGCCAGAATGCGTCAGGAGTTTCTAGTTGCCATTAGTAATCCCAAAGCCATTTTGTTGTTTACGGCCATTTTCCCGCAGATGTTGGATTTGACTCAGCCGGTACCAATGCAATTCTTATGGATTGGCGTGACCTTCTGTGTGACTGAATGTATTGCTGCATATGTCTATGCCTTGGGTGGCAAACAGATTCGCCGTTTGATTAAAAAGCCAAGTGGTATGAAAAATCTAAATCGTGGAATGGGTGGGGTGTTTGTCCTCGCCAGCATCTTTTTGGCCACAGCAACCCGTTCTTAAATCATTTGTCTTCGAGCATTTAAACCTCAATAAAAAAGGTGGCTTGAGCCACCTTTTTTATTTCTCACTAAGCATGAATTCGAATTAACTGTGCTCGTTCAGAAATTCTTCGCTTAGGTAAAGCTCATCGTTACTGTTGACCTTAACATCACGCTCTAAAATCATCGTCGCAATTTTTTGTGCTTCACCTAGAGAGTGCATTTCATACGTACCGCATTGGTATTCATTCAGCTCAGGAATGTCCGCTTTGGCTTTAACGCCCAGTACGTCTTGCATGGCATTTTTCCACGCTGTCGCAACTTGCTCTTCGGATGGTGTGCCAATTAAGCTCATGTAAAAGCCGGTGCGGCAACCCATAGGCGAAATATCAATGATCTCGACTTGATCGCTGTTCAAATGATCACGCATAAAACCGGCAAATAAGTGCTCAAGTGTGTGAATGCCTGTTTCAGATAGAATCTCTTTGTTTGGTACACAGAAACGTAGGTCAAAAACAGTGATGTCGTCACCTTTGGGTGTCGACATGGATTTTGCAACGCGAACGGCAGGCGCATCCATACGAGTATGATCAACACGGAAGCTGTCTAAAAGTGGCATAAACTCTCTCCTTTGCAGCCATAACGGGGCGATGCTATGGCGTGTGTAAAAATTAACTTAGCCAAATTATACATTAAGATTGACGCATTTACTGCTGTTTTTGATGGATCTTATCCACTCGTAGGAGAGTGCTATGCAAAACATAATCGCTGCAAACAGCATGTTCTCACCGATGAAGAATGCCATAAAAACACAGCTGCAGAGTGCCAGTAAGGCTAATAGCTTTAACTGTTTATTTAAAAGCTTAATGGCCGCGATGCAGGTTAGGGTGTAAATGAGCAGAAAGCTGCCATTGGTCATTTCAATAAACCAAGCCATTTTCCAGCCGGACAGCTCTGAGAATAAAATAGACACCAAGGTAATGGCGCATACCAAAAGTACGGCCTGTGCAGGGGCGCCTTGGGCATTCAGCTGATTAAATCTGGATGGTAACGCGCCTTGTTGAGCCATGGATTGCACCATGCGGGAAAAACCAAGGATGTAAATAGCCACATTGGCGAAAGCAATCACATAAGCGCCTAGGGCAAAGATTCGGCTGCCGGTATCGCCTAGTAATTTGCTGACCAGTAAAGCAAGAGACTGGCTGTTGGTCACCTCGTCGCCATAAGTTTGATGCCAAGCAATCAATAACACTAAACTCAAATAAGCAAGAATTACTATGGCGATGCCACCTAGAAGGGCAATAGGAAAGTCACGGGTAGGGTTTTTGAACTCGGCTCCCATATGTGCCATCACTTCTATTCCCAAAAAACACCAAAAAATGACGCCTGTTGCGTAGAGAGTGGTTTGCCAATCGGCCAGATTACTAGGGGATGTGATCACTTGTGTGCTGGACTGAATATCGCCTAATAGGCATAGCAGGTTGATGGTGGCAATCATGGCGATGACCACGCCACTTTGAAAGCGAGCAGAGGTTTGAATGCCAGCCATTGCAAATACCATCATGCCAACTAGGGTGATTAAACTAAAGGTGAGAATCCAATTTTCAGTAACATTGAAGATGATGCTGAGATACGCTGCTGCTACCTTGATGGCGACGGCAGGACCCACCAATAATATACTTAGAAAGAGCCAACCAACGGCTTTTTCAATGCCACCACCAAAGGCTCGCCCTATGTAATGAGACGCCCCGCCAGCAGAAGGGTACTTGGCTCCCAAGAGGGCAAAAATAAACGCAATGGGGATAATCATCGCGGCGGTAATTAACCAAGCATAAAAAGCAAAAGAGCCTGCTTGTGCGACCGACATGGCAGGTAAAATCATTAGCCCCGTGCCGATGAAGGTGGTCACTGTCATAGCCATGCCCTGTAGTGGGCCGAGTGTTTTTTGATATTGAGTCATGATGCGCCTTGATGAATAAGCTGTTTTTTTATGGCTTCTAGCATAAAATAAGGCGCTCAATAAGAAACCATACAAGATGACGCCATTGAGGTGCAAAATGACGGAAGTTCCGTCACATTGTCTCTGGTGATGGCATAGTAAGAGGTGTTGAGTGGCGGATCAGTACGATCAAAAGATTCTGGCGTTATTAGTCGACGATGCGCGTTTATCTGTGTCGGATATCAGTCGACAGGTGAATTTGTCTCGTTCAGCGGTAACGGATCGAATTCGACGAATGGAAGAAAATGGTACCATTACGGGTTATCATGCACATACGTCGGTTTCTAAAGAAGAGGGTGTGACGGCTTATCTGGCGTTAACGTTTCGTCCAATGTCTTGTGATCTAGTTCAGCCCTTAATTGATTCCATTCCAGAAGTGAAAATGGCGCACTCGATTAGTGGCGACTTAGACTTGATACTCTTAGTGCAGGCATCGTCTATGGCGCGTTTAAGTCAGATTCGTATAGAGATGGATGAGTGGCCTAACCTTGATAAAGTGGTAACAAACATGTGTTTGTCGAAACGTATTGATCGTTGGTAGATTGATCGTGTTGCTGAGCTGAACGTGTAATATAAAAAACGGGCCGAAGCCCGTTTTTTATATCTTGGAAAAGAGTTTATGGCATCATGCCCAGTGCGGTTAAGCCCATATTTTCCGGCAAGTCCAACATGATGTTCATATTCTGAATGGCTTGACCAGAAGCGCCTTTTACCAAATTGTCGATGACGGAAAGTACAACAACTTTGTCACCGCCTTGTGGACGATACACGGCAATGCGACAGAAGTTGGCGCCTTTGGTGCTACGGGTTTCTGGCAAGCTACCAGCTGGCATTACATCAACGAAAAAGTCGCCTTTGTAGCGCGCTTCAAATAAGCTTTGCAGATCAACTGTTGTATCGATCAAGGTGGCATACATGGTTGAGTGGATACCACGTATCATAGGCACAAGGTGTGGAACAAAGGTTAATCCAACAGGGCTGTCAGTAACAGCTTGTAGTCCTTGTTTGATTTCTGGTAAATGACGGTGACCAGCTACGCCATACGCTCTAAAACTCTCACTGGCTTCACACAACAAAGAACCCACATTGGCGCCTCGACCTGCGCCACTGACACCTGATTTAGCATCAGCGATTAAATGTGCTGGATCAATGATGCCGGCTTCCAATAACGGAATTAAACCAAGTTGAGTCGCTGTGGGGTAACAGCCCGGATTGGCCACAAGCTGTGCTGTTTTTATGGCATCACGATTGATTTCGGGTAATCCGTAAACGGCTTTGGCAACATAATCTGGCGTTCTATGGTCCATGCCATACCATTTCGCCCATTCTACCGTGTCTTTGATGCGGAAGTCCGCCCCCAAATCAACGACCTTAACGCCTCGGTCAATTAATTCAGGCACTTGATCCATGGCCACGCCATGAGGTGTGGCGAAGAAAACCAAATCGCATTGTGCCAATTCGTCTACACTTGGTGTAGTGAATCGTAAGTTATAATGACCGCGTAAACTTGGGTAGATATCTGAAACCAGTTTGCCTTCTTCACTACGAGAAGTAATGGCCACCACTTCAACTTGAGGGTGGTTTGCAAGTAGTCTTAATAACTCGGCTCCGGTGTAACCCGTACCGCCAACGATACCTATTTTATACACGATATTTTCCTATCTATTGATGCCTGTACTGTTAGCCTGTACTGAGGCGATTGCGAATGTTTAATATAACTGATTGAATAGTGCACGAAATTTGCTCCCGTTAAAAGTAAGGAGGCGCTCTGAAAGGGTTAAATTTAAAGGAAAAGTGGCTAGCAACGGCAAAATCTTATGATGACTTGTTTAAGTTGTCTTTATTGGGTGGCTTATGTGGCTTAGTGTGTGGTTTGGTCATGGCCTTTTTTTATATGGTCATGTATGTGCCTGCTCGTTATTTTATTGAGATGGAGTTTGATTCCTTTACTTCTCTTCCGCTGATAACTCGTATGACTCTGCCTGTTCTGGCTTGCTTTCTTTTGGCCTTATTATTTCATTTGATCCCTAAGGCTTACCACAAGGTTGGCGTACCGTATGTTGTGGAGAGATTGACTTACCATGGTGGTCATTTGCCCGTTTGGAATGGTCTGGTGCAATTTGTCTCTGCTGTTGTTGGCTTGCTTGGTGGCTTGTCTATGGGCAAAGAGGGGCCTGCTGTTCATCTTGGTGCGACGCTAGGTAGTGTGTTGGCAGTGCGAACAAAGTTGACCCAATACGGTGTCGAAACCATGTTGGCTTGTGGTGTGGCTGGGGCGATAGCGGCAATATTTCAGACCCCATTGGCGGGTGTGTTGTTTGCCTTTGAAGTGATCTTTTTAGAGTATCGACAGCGTTTTGTATTGCCGGTATTGCTGTCTTCTGTGGTGGCGACCTTTGTTAGTCATTACCTAATTGGGCCGATGAATGCGTTTGATATTGATGCGCTGCATCATGTGACTTTATCGCTCGAATTATTGGCCGCTTGTCTGCTATTGGTGGTGATGATTGTTCTGCTGGTGGCGTTGTTTTTCCATATTCAAAAAGTAACTTGGCGCTTTAGCCAGGTTTCTGTCTGGTGGCGCTTTGCAATCGTTGCCCTGTTAACGGCTCTTGCGGCGGCTTATCTGCCTGAAAGTTTAGGAATTGGTTACGCTTCTTTGAGTCGCTTATTGGCAGGTGAGGTGTTTGTCTATGCTTTATTGGTGTTGATCTTAGTAAAAACGGTATTGACGGCTGTTACTATTGGCCTTGGTATTCCTGGCGGTATGATTGGGCCAGCTTTCGTTATTGGTGGTTTGGCAGGCGTTTTTGTTGCTTTGGTTTTTGGAGTAGAAGCAGGCAATATAGCCTTGTTCGCCTTACTGGGAATGGCTGCAATGATGGCGGCCAGTTTTCAAGCACCATTGACCGCTTTGGTGGCCATCATCGAAATGACGCAATCTTCCGCCTCCATTGTTCCTGCCTTGTTTGTCATTGTATTGTCTTGTCTCTTGCTTAGGGTGGTGTTTCATCAAGAATCCATTTTTGTAGAAAGACTGAAGTTTATGGGAATGGCCTCCTCTATTAGTCCATTTCGTCGTCATTTACGACAGCATAAAGTGTCTTCTGTATCGGATGCCGCTTTGCTCCTGCCGGTTAAGATTCCCCTTGAGCAAGTGAAGGATTTGGCTTCAAGTGTGGTAAACTATGTAGCATTTGAAGCCGATGGATGTTGGTATTGGGTACATCGTTCTCATGTGTTAGATGCTTTGCAGAACTTAGACTTTGGCCCACAACCTTGGCTTGGCTTCGATCAAGGTGTGGGTATGATGGATCTAAGGCTTGCGGTTGCATCTGAAGCCATTTTGCAAATTGATGAGCCATCTTCTTTAGAGGCTTTATTGGATTGGTTTCAAGAAACCAGACAAAATGATGTACTGATTCGTTTACCGAATGCCACTTATTGTGTGGTTTCCAAACATCACTTGGATCACTTTTTACTGAAACATGACGACTAAAGTCGGCCTTTGTTTTGTATGAATGAGAATGTATTAGTTGTAGGATTTAGCAAATTATGAGTCGTTCAGAAGATCTTTATGCGCGCGCGCAACACCGTATTCCTGGTGGCGTTAACTCCCCCGTTCGAGCGTTTAATGGTGTTGGTGGGACACCGGTATTTTTTCAGCGTGGTGAAGGTGCGTATGTTTATGATGAAGATAAAAAACGCTATGTCGACTATGTTGGCTCTTGGGGGCCAATGATTTTAGGTCATTCTCACCCTGACGTATTAGCGGCGGTACGCCAGCAGCTAGATTATGGTTTAAGTTTTGGTGCACCAACGGAAGTGGAAATCACCATGGCGGAGAAGGTGTGTGAATTAGTCCCTTCTATGGACATGGTACGCATGGTGAACTCAGGTACCGAAGCGACCATGAGCGCGATTCGTCTGTCGCGAGGTTATACAGGTCGTGACAAAATCGTGAAATTTGAGGGCTGTTACCACGGCCATTCGGATTCTTTACTGGTGAAAGCTGGTTCGGGGGCCTTGACTCTGGGTGTGCCCAATTCTCCAGGTGTGCCTGCGGATTTGGCAAAGCATACCATTACACTGCAATACAATGATATTGAAGGTGTGAAGCAGTGTTTTTCTGAAATCGGTGCGGACGTGGCCTGTATCATTGTTGAGCCTGTGGCTGGCAATATGAATTGCATTCCACCGGTAGCGGGTTTTTTAGAAACCTTGCGCCAAGTATGTGATGAGTCTGGTGCAGTGTTGATCTTTGATGAAGTGATGACTGGTTTTCGTGTGGCATTGGGCGGCGCTCAGCAGCACTATAATATTCAACCAGATTTAACCACGTTAGGGAAAGTGATTGGTGCTGGCATGCCAGTAGGGGCTTTTGGCGGTAAGCGTGAGATTATGGAATGCATCTCTCCGTTAGGGCCTGTGTATCAAGCAGGAACTTTGTCGGGCAATCCAGTTGCTATGGTGGCCGGTCTGGCGGTTCTGAATAAAATCAGCGAGCCTGACTTCCACAAATCGCTAAGTGAAAAAACCGCGCGTTTGGTCACGGGGTTAAAATCTGCCGCGGACGAGGCTGACGTGCCATTTTGTGTCGTGAGCGTGGGCGGCATGTTTGGTTTCTTCTTTACCGAAGCTGAAAAGGTCACCAGCTTCGCGCAGGTACAAGAGTGTGATTTAGAAAAATTTAAAGCCTTTTTCCATTATATGTTGGAAGAGGGGGTGTATTTTGCCCCAGCCTCTTTCGAGGCCGGTTTTATTTCTCAGGCGCACACAAACGAAGACATTGATTTTACCATCGCAGCGGCAAAACGAGCGTTTGCTAAGCTGACGTAATTATATTGAAAAGAAGGTTATTTTGAATGCCTAATGATGACATTAAAGACCCCGAAATGGATAAGGCGGATATAGACTCAATGGATGAAGCTGAAATTTGCGATGAGAAAAAGCAGCCTAGGAAAGAGGTTTACCTGTTACCTAATTTGTTCACAACTGCTGCTTTGTTTTCGGGCTTTTATTCCATCATCGCTGCGATGAATGGGGATTATGGTCATGCGGCCGTGGCGATCTTTATATCCATGGTATTTGATGGTTTAGATGGGCGTGTCGCTCGTCTGACTCATACGCAAAGTGCTTTTGGCGCTGAATATGACTCTTTGGCGGATATGGTGTCGTTTGGTATTGCACCAGCGTTAGTGGCTTTTACTTGGTCATTGGCACCGCTCGGAAAAGTAGGATGGATTGCCGCTTTTATTTATGCGGTCGGTGCAGCGTTGCGCTTGGCTCGTTTTAATACCATGTTAGGAATAGAAGAAAAGCGTTATTTCACTGGATTACCAAGTCCGGCGGCGGCGGCCATTGTGGCGAGTGTGATATGGGCGGCAAATGAAAGTGGTATTTCAGGTGAAGCGCTTTCAACCCTAATGGCATTGCTGGTACCTGTGGTTGGTCTTCTGATGGTGAGCAATGTCAAATACCGTAGCTTTAAAGATTTGAATTTGAAAGGTCGTGTGCCTTTTGTGGTGTTGTTGATGGCGGTGCTGGTATTGGTGTTGATCGCACTTGAGCCTTCATTAGTACTGATGTCGGTATTCTGCTTGTATGGCCTTTGGGGTATTGGCGGCATTATTTTTAAATCTTTACGGTAATAATCTTCGTCCTCAAACCGACTAAGCTATATCGAATAGACTTGTGTCGGTTTTGAACCTTTCTCTGCAGGCACACTCTATTAATCAAGTCTCCAAATAGAGGTGTGCCATGCGAATCAAAATTGCAAAAGCGTCAGATTGTCACGAAAACAGTGTGACACCTGAATCCGTTTACTTAAATCGACGTCAATTTATGCAAGCTGGCCTGATCGGAGCGAGCTCTATAGGCTTGTCAGGTCGAGTGCTTGCAGTGGGTCAAGATGTCAGTCCTCTTGCTGTACCAGCTTCTCTTAAGAGTGCCTTTAGTCAGTTAGGCAAAACATCCTATGGGCAATCCGAAACACTGGCTCCTTATGACGTGGCAACTACCTACAACAATTTTTATGAATTCGGTTATGGTAAAAGTGATCCTGCGGATTATGCTGATTCCATGCAAGCATTTCCTTGGAAAGTGCGAGTAGAAGGTGAAGCGGATAAAACGGGTGATTTTGATGTAGAAGACTTTATAAAAGACAGTCAATTGGAAGAACGGATTTACCGTTTAAGGTGTGTTGAAGCTTGGTCTATGGTGATACCTTGGATTGGTGTGCCATTGGGTGAGTTTCTTAAGAAATTCCAGCCTAATTCAAAAGCGAAATACGTGTATTTTGAAACCTTATATGACCCTGAGCAAATGCCAGCCCAGCGCGGCAACGCACTAGATTGGCCTTATCGTGAAGGCTTGCGCATTGATGAAGCGATGAATTCTCTGGCCTTTCTGGCGGTTGGTATGTATGGGAGCGTATTGCCAAATCAAAATGGTGCGCCACTTAGGTTAGTTTTGCCTTGGAAATATGGTTTTAAAAGCATTAAATCGATTGTCTCGATTCGGTTTGTAGAAGAGCGGCCTAACACTACTTGGAATATGTTAGCGCCAAGCGAATATGGTTTTTTTGCAAATGTAAACCCAGGAGTTGACCATCCAAGGTGGTCTCAAAAGCAAGAGCGACGATTGCCTGGTGGCGTGTTGTTTCCGAATGTCATTGAGACAGAGATGTTTAATGGTTACCAAGAAGAAGTGGCTGGCCTTTATCAGGGCATGGATTTGGTTAGGAATTACTAAATGGTGAGCTTTTGGGATAGGCGAGAAAAGCCGTTGGTTTGTTTTGTATTTTGTTTGCCTTTCATTTGGATGTTTGTGTCATTGCTGCAAGGGCAGTATTTTCCTGATCCAGGTAAAATATTGATGGAGCTAACTGGTATATGGGCTTGTGTGTCCATGGTGTTGGTTTTATTTATGTCACCTTTAACGAAATACGCCAAGATAAAAGTGATATCACGATATCGTCGATTTATAGGATTAGGGGCTTTTCTATATACATTGCTGCATTTACTGACTTATTTGGTTTTATTTTCAGGGTTGAGCTGGACGTGGATTGCGTCAGATTTTATTGAGAAACCTTATATTTATGCTGGGGTTGGAGCATTTTTGATCTTACTGGTGCTGGCCATAACAAGTCATAAAAAAATGATTAAGAAATTGGGTAAGCGATGGAAGCCATTGCATCGATTGGTGTATCTCGCTGTTCTGTTGATACTCTTGCATTTATGGTGGCAAATAAAGAGTGATACCAGCATTCTTGTCTGGTTCAGTGCTTTTATTATTCCATTGCTTCTTATACGTATTCCGCAAACTCAGACTGTAAGAAAGTATTTTTCAAAAAAGAATTAAAAAGAGCTTGCTAAAAATCTGTAGATCCTTAATATACGCCCTCGCTGACACGGACAGGGCTTCACTCTCTAGTAGAGGTAAGCAGCTTAAGTGGCACGGCAACGCTCTTTAAAATAGATAATCAGATAATTTGTGTGGGCGCTCGCTGGGGCTTCAAAAAAATTGAAGTCTTACGAGAGTCAAACACGTCAATTCGCTTTATTAAGTAATTGTTAGTGTTTCGAATTTTGAGTAAGCAAACTTTTTAACTGAAGAGTTTGATCATGGCTCAGATTGAACGCTGGCGGCAGGCTTAACACATGCAAGTCGAGCGGAAACGATGATAGCTTGCTATCAGGCGTCGAGCGGCGGACGGGTGAGTAACGCGTAGGAATCTGCCTAGTAGAGGGGGACAACATGTGGAAACGCATGCTAATACCGCATACGCCCTTTTGGGGAAAGGAGGGGATCTTCGGACCTTCCGCTATTAGATGAGCCTGCGTGAGATTAGCTAGTTGGTGGGGTAAAGGCCTACCAAGGCGACGATCTCTAACTGGTCTGAGAGGATGACCAGTCACACTGGGACTGAGACACGGCCCAGACTCCTACGGGAGGCAGCAGTGGGGAATATTGGACAATGGGCGCAAGCCTGATCCAGCCATGCCGCGTGTGTGAAGAAGGCCTTAGGGTTGTAAAGCACTTTCAGGAGTGAGGAAGGGTAGTTTGTTAATACCAAATTACTTTGACGTTAGCTCCAGAAGAAGCACCGGCTAACTCTGTGCCAGCAGCCGCGGTAATACAGAGGGTGCAAGCGTTAATCGGAATTACTGGGCGTAAAGCGCGCGTAGGTGGTTTGTTAAGTCTGATGTGAAATCCCAGGGCTCAACCTTGGAATGGCACCGGATACTGGCAGGCTAGAGTACGGTAGAGGGGTGTGGAATTTCCTGTGTAGCGGTGAAATGCGTAGATATAGGAAGGAACATCAGTGGCGAAGGCGACACCCTGGACTGATACTGACACTGAGGTGCGAAAGCGTGGGGAGCAAACAGGATTAGATACCCTGGTAGTCCACGCCGTAAACGATGTCTACTAGCCGTTGGGTTGTAATGACTTAGTGGCGCAGCTAACGCAATAAGTAGACCGCCTGGGGAGTACGGCCGCAAGGTTAAAACTCAAATGAATTGACGGGGGCCCGCACAAGCGGTGGAGCATGTGGTTTAATTCGAAGCAACGCGAAGAACCTTACCTACTCTTGACATCCAGAGAACTTAGCAGAGATGCTTTGGTGCCTTCGGGAACTCTGAGACAGGTGCTGCATGGCTGTCGTCAGCTCGTGTTGTGAAATGTTGGGTTAAGTCCCGTAACGAGCGCAACCCTTATCCTTACTTGCCAGCACTTCGGGTGGGAACTTTAAGGAGACTGCCGGTGACAAACCGGAGGAAGGTGGGGACGACGTCAAGTCATCATGGCCCTTACGAGTAGGGCTACACACGTGCTACAATGGCGTATACAAAGGGCAGCTAACTTGCGAGAGTGTGCAAATCCCATAAAGTACGTCGTAGTCCGGATTGGAGTCTGCAACTCGACTCCATGAAGTCGGAATCGCTAGTAATCGTGGATCAGAATGCCACGGTGAATACGTTCCCGGGCCTTGTACACACCGCCCGTCACACCATGGGAGTTGATTGCTCCAGAAGTAGCTAGCTTAACCTTTCGGGGATGGCGGTTACCACGGAGTGGTCAATGACTGGGGTGAAGTCGTAACAAGGTAGCCCTAGGGGAACCTGGGGCTGGATCACCTCCTTAAACGATATGAAGCACTGGTGAGCGTTCACACAAATTATCTGATATCTGTAGTTTAGAGTGTCGTAGTCTGAATCGATTTGATTTAGCACAGATTGGATTAGTTGATCAGTTGGTTAGAACGCACCCCCTTTACTAAGGTAGAGAGCAGGGTGAGGTCACAGCCGACTAGGTTGAGAATCTAGTAAGTATGGGTCTGTAGCTCAGTTGGTTAGAGCGCACCCCTGATAAGGGTGAGGTCGGCCGTTCAAATCGGCCCAGACCCACCAAAATCTCAATAACGGCGTTATTCAAGTTCTCGTTTAGCAGGCTAAACGTCATACTTAAAAGCCTTGTTGTTGAAATTTTGGTGGATACTTTAATGTTTAATCATTGAAGTCGGTTACAAAGACGAAAAAATGGGGCTATAGCTCAGCTGGGAGAGCGCCTGCTTTGCACGCAGGAGGTCTGCGGTTCGATCCCGCATAGCTCCACCATTTCTTGGAAAACATACACGACACAATCAAAGCCTTAAGCAAGATACTACTAACCCTGCATGATTCGTTATGCGGAGGTGATTTATAGTCTCTGACTTAGTGCTTTGCACTAAACTTGCTCTTTAACAATTCGAATTTTGAAATAACGATGAATCAAGCGTTAAACCGGTGGAAAGCACTTTAACCTAGTGACTTTCTATTATCGTAAATCCAGAGAAGAGACAAAAGCTTCTTTGGTATGTGATTCTTAATATGACACTCTTCTGAGTGGAAACTATTTTGGGTTATATGGTCAAGTGACCAAGCGTGCACGGTGGATGCCTTGGCAGTCAGAGGCGATGAAGGACGTGGTAATCTGCGAAAAGCTCGGGGGAGTCGATAAACAGACTTTGATCCCGAGATGTCCGAATGGGGAAACCCACTCTACTTGTAGAGTATCCCACAGTGAATACATAGCTGTGTGGAGGCGAACCCGGGGAACTGAAACATCTAAGTACCCGGAGGAAAAGAAATCAACCGAGATTCCCTAAGTAGCGGCGAGCGAAAGGGGATTAGCCCTTAAGTTGATTTGGTGTTAGTAGAAGACTCTGGAAAGGGTCGCCGTAGAGGGTGATAGCCCCGTATACGAAAACGCCATTTTAATGAAAACGAGTAGGACGGGACACGTGTTATCCTGTCTGAATATGGGGGGACCATCCTCCAAGGCTAAATACTCCTGACTGACCGATAGTGAACCAGTACCGTGAGGGAAAGGCGAAAAGAACCCCTGTGAGGGGAGTGAAATAGATCCTGAAACCGTGTACGTACAAGCAGTGGGAGCCGATTTATTCGGTGACTGCGTACCTTTTGTATAATGGGTCAACGACTTATTTTCAGTAGCAAGGTTAAGCGAATAGTGGAGCCGTAGGGAAACCGAGTCTTAATAGGGCGTTTAGTTGCTGGGAATAGACCCGAAACCGGGCGATCTATCCATGAGCAGGTTGAAGGTTGGGTAACACTAACTGGAGGACCGAACCCACGTACGTTGAAAAGTCCGGGGATGACTTGTGGATAGGAGTGAAAGGCTAATCAAGCTCGGAGATAGCTGGTTCTCCTCGAAAGCTATTTAGGTAGCGCCTCGCGTATTGCCATTGGGGGTAGAGCACTGTTTGGGCTAGGGGGTCATCCCGACTTACCAACCCCATGCAAACTCCGAATACCAATGAGTATGAGCGCGGGAGACACACGGCGGGTGCTAACGTCCGTCGTGGAAAGGGAAACAACCCAGACCGTCAGCTAAGGTCCCAAAGTTACAGTTAAGTGGGAAACGATGTGGGAAGGCTCAGACAGCTAGGAGGTTGGCTTAGAAGCAGCCATCCTTTAAAGAAAGCGTAATAGCTCACTAGTCGAGTCGGCCTGCGCGGAAGATATAACGGGGCTCAAACTGTACACCGAAGCTACGGATTCAAGATTTATCTTGGATGGTAGAGGAGCGTTCTGTAGGCCGTTGAAGGGAAAGCTGTAAGGCATCCTGGAGGTATCAGAAGTGCGAATGTTGACATGAGTAACGATAAGGGGAGTGAAAAACTCCCCCGCCGGAAGACCAAGGTTTCCTGTCCCATGTTAATCAGGGCAGGGTGAGTCGGCCCCTAAGGCGAGGCAGAAATGCGTAGTCGATGGGAAACAGGTTAATATTCCTGTACTCGTGTATATTGCGATGGAGAGACGGAGAAGGCTAGGCCAGCGCGGCGATGGTTGTCCGCGTTTAAGGTTGTAGGCTGGGGTTTTAGGTAAATCCGGAACCCTTTAAGGCTGAGAATTGATGACGAGTCCTCTTTTGGACGAAGTGGTTGATGCCCTGCTTCCAGGAAAAACTTCTAAGCTTCAGATATACAGGAACCGTACCCCAAACCGACACAGGTGGTCAGGTAGAGAATACCAAGGCGCTTGAGAGAACTCGGGTGAAGGAACTAGGCAAAATGGTACCGTAACTTCGGGAGAAGGTACGCCGGCCGGTGTGAAGGACTTGCTCCGTAAGCACTAGTCGGTCGAAGATACCAGGTGGCTGCGACTGTTTATTAAAAACACAGCACTCTGCAAACACGAAAGTGGACGTATAGGGTGTGACGCCTGCCCGGTGCTTGAAGGTTAATTGATGGGGTTAGCGTAAGCGAAGCTCTTGATCGAAGCCCAAGTAAACGGCGGCCGTAACTATAACGGTCCTAAGGTAGCGAAATTCCTTGTCGGGTAAGTTCCGACCTGCACGAATGGCGTAACGATGGCCACACTGTCTCCACCCGAGACTCAGTGAAATTGAAATCGCAGTGAAGATGCTGTGTATCCGCGGCTAGACGGAAAGACCCCGTGAACCTTTACTATAGCTTCACAGTGAACTTTGAACCTACTTGTGTAGGATAGGTGGGAGGCTTTGAAGATAGGACGCCAGTTCTATTGGAGCCAATCTTGAAATACCACCCTGGTACGTTTGAGGTTCTAACTCAGGTCCCTTATCGGGATCGAGGACACTGTGTGGTGGGTAGTTTGACTGGGGCGGTCTCCTCCCAAAGAGTAACGGAGGAGCACGAAGGTGTGCTCAGCATGGTCGGAAATCATGCATAGAGTGTAAAGGCAAAAGCACGCTTAACTGCGAGACAGACACGTCGAGCAGGTACGAAAGTAGGTCTTAGTGATCCGGTGGTTCTGTATGGAAGGGCCATCGCTCAACGGATAAAAGGTACTCCGGGGATAACAGGCTGATACCGCCCAAGAGTTCACATCGACGGCGGTGTTTGGCACCTCGATGTCGGCTCATCACATCCTGGGGCTGAAGCCGGTCCCAAGGGTATGGCTGTTCGCCATTTAAAGTGGTACGCGAGCTGGGTTTAGAACGTCGTGAGACAGTTCGGTCCCTATCTGCCGTGGACGTTTGAGATTTGAGAGGAGCTGCTCCTAGTACGAGAGGACCGGAGTGGACGAACCTCTGGTGTTCCGGTTGTCACGCCAGTGGCATTGCCGGGTAGCTACGTTCGGACGGGATAACCGCTGAAAGCATCTAAGCGGGAAGCCTCCCTCAAGATAAGATCTCACTGGAACATAAGTTCCCTAAAGAGCCGTTGAAGACTACGACGTTGATAGGTTGGGTGTGTAAGTGCTGTGAGGCATTGAGCTAACCAATACTAATTGCTCGTGAGGCTTGACCATATAACACCAAAGTGGTTTTACTGTATAATGGAGTGATTCATTAACAGGCACATAGATTACGATCCGGTTTAATACTTGATCCACGTTATTTCAAAATGAATTGTTAAAGATCCAAGCAACGTATTCGCGTGTTTTGGTTGCAGAGTAGAAGAACTCGAACCGGAACGATACGCAAACCGAATTGCTTGACGATCATAGAGGCGTTGAACCACCTGATCCCATCCCGAACTCAGAAGTGAAAAGCGCCATCGCCGATGGTAGTGTGGGGGATCCCATGTGAGAGTAGGTCGTCGTCAAGCTTTATATTAAGAAGCCCTGATAGGTTATCCTGTCAGGGCTTTTTTACGTCTGTAGAAAACTTAGGATCCGAAGTAGCGGCACCTTGTGTCACTGACGTCGTCAGCGGCTTACGTTGCTTCGGATCTTGCGCGATGTTATCAAGATGATTTAAGGATGAAGCAAAGCTTCAGATCTGTGAGGTCGTCAGCGTCAATCAAGAAGCCCTGATAGGGTATCCTCTGTCAGGGCTTTTTATGTCTAATGGAAAGTGTTTGGAAGTAATTCCAAGTTCTCTTGGTTTAACCGCTCTGCCATGCCATTAAAGACTCCTACCGTTTATCCAATTAGAAAGCTATCGATTATTTGCTATTGGTTGTGCCTCAAAAGTTAGAGGTCTGATATAACTAAATTTCATGTTTTTGTCTTTTAACTATGTATATTAGTATATATCTTTTATATAGATAATATTTTTTTATTACGTATACGCTAGTGACTAATTTCATATTTTAAATAGTAGGTGATATATGAGAGTAATTAAGCTCCTAATCATAAAAATTTTGTTTTTCCTCTCCTTGAGTACGCTTTTAGGTGCATGCGCTTTGCCTCCTCCAGCACCATATTATTCTCCAGCGCCAACTCCTTATTATGTGCCGCCTCCAGCACCAGTGCCGTATACACTCTCCCCCAGACGAGTTTCGTTTTAGGGATTGTTTTGCATTAAAGTAGTGTTGATAAATTACTTTAAAAAGTGGGTTGTGTTTCATCAAAAAAGTGTATTCTTTATAAGCCTCTTGTTTTTTCATACTTAGGGAAATGGGATGGACACCCCACCATCGGCATTTATGTGCCAAGTTTAGTTGTTGAGCCCGAGTCTGAACTTGTGTTTTATTGTCTGCAGCTGAGTGCTGTACTAGAATTCAGGCCCCCCTATTTACCGCTTTTAAAGGATAAGAAAATGGGCTTAGAGAAAGCGCCGGACCATGTTAAATTGGCGGTGGATTTAATTGAATTATTAGAAACCAATGAAATAGCGCCTGACGTGGCTGTTGAGGCATTGCGTTTGGTGTTAAATGACTTTGAAAATAAGCTGAGTGCTGCTGAATAAGTTAGTAACAGCGAATCCCATTAGCAAGGAGGGGAGATGGCTACTGTAGCAATGATTCTGGTGGCGGCGGTTGCGCTGTTGCACTTTTATATCATGTATTTAGAAATGTGTTTATGGGATAAACCTAAGGGACGAAAGGCTTTTGGTTTAAATGAAGAGTTTGCTGCTTCCACTAAGGTCTTGGCTGCAAATCAGGGCCTGTATAATGGTTTTCTTGGTGCAGGTTTGTTATGGGGGTTATGGTTAGGCCAGAGTGGTCAGTCGGTCGTGGTTTTCTTTTTGCTTTGTGTCTTGATTGCAGGTATTTATGGTGGAATCAGTTCGAGTAAGAAAATTCTCTATATTCAAGCTTTGCCGAGTGCCATTACACTTTTATCTATTTTTGCCCTATAGCATGCTATTCCGCTCTAATTTTCTTTAGAGCGGAATAGCAATCACATTATTTAAGCCAGTTTTTTAGCGCTTTTTGTCAAGCGGATGGCTTGATCACAAGCGTTGGCTAACTCGGCTCCTTTTTTGACAAAATGACGGCTAAAGTAGTTTTTGTGCTCATCGTGCTCATGGAAGTTATGTGGCGTGAGTACGGCTGTCACAACTGGTATTTCTGTTTCCAACTGAACTTGCATAAGTGCGCTGCAAACCGTTTGAGCAACAAAGTCATGGCGATAAATGCCACCGTCGACGACAAGTGCTGTACCTGCAATAGCGGCATATTGACCACTTTTTGCAAGAAGTTTCGCTTGTAGTGGAATTTCGTAAGCACCTGGTACCGAGATAAGATCGATTAAATCTTTTGTGTAGCCACGAGCGCTTAGCTCTTCTGTGAAGGCATTGACACAGTTCATTACGATGTCTTCATGCCAAGCAGCATGTAAGATCGCAATGCGTTTGTTAGCTGGATTAAAATCATGTTGATTCGTTGAGCTCTGATTCATTTTTGTATCCTATAACAGCGAAATGTGAATCAGGGCGAACGGGCAGGCAAACACACCGTAATGTTATTACGGCATACCATAGTTTGGCATTGCCAAAGGGCAATACCAGTAGCGGTTTTGTCTGACGCGCTCTCTATCATCCGGACTATAACCGTCGGCTCTGGAGTCTCACCAGATCTGCTGACCCTAATCAAAGTAGACTAGGCGCTCGCGGGCTTAGAAATGAATTCTTTACCGCCGGTGGGGAATTTCACCCCGCCCCGAGAACGAAATCGGAATCTCTTCCGATGCATGAAATATACTTGCTCAAATCAAGTTTTGTCAAAACTTTAATAGGGTTAGATACAGGTTTTATAAGTTGTCGCCTTTGATTGTCACGTAATGACACATTCCTGAGGCTTTGGTAACAAAAAATAACCATATGTGGGTGGTGCTTTACTTCATTTCAGGTTGGTTTTCTTTATATTAACGCCTTACAGTTCCGCTTATAAGAATGGAGTCTTAGTTATGTTTCATCGCAAATTTACCTTGCCAAATTGCGCCATTCTTGGTGTTGCGATCATTTTAAGTGCTTGCTCTTCTCAACCGTCTGGCGAGTCAGACCAAACTGCTCAGTCTAATCTTGAGGATATTGGGCAAACGAATGTGGTCTCTTATCGTTGTGAAAAGCAAAGCTTACAAGCTTATTTTCATGGTAATCATGCTGAGATTGTATGGCAGGGTAAAAGTCACTATTTGACTCAGGCTGTCAGTGCTACTGGTACCAGTTACCTAGGTGAATCTATTTCATTCTGGGCGCATCAAAATGAAGCGGAACTGGAGTTAGAGGACGGTACTCATTTGTCTTGTCAGTTATTAAAAGTAGAGTCCTAATATTAATATTGCCTGAGAATACTTCACTTTAAATCCCGCTGTTTTCATCCCTCCTTTTTGGTATTAAGTGTACAATACCTGCTATTCAAGCCTGTTCGGCAAAATTGTTATTTGTAGAGTAAAAATGAGCAAACTTTTTGTGATGGGAATGGGCCCAGGAGATTTGGGTCTAGTAACGCCGAATGCAACACGAGCACTAGCGGCTTGTAGTGATTGGGTGGGCTATGGTTATTATCTCAACCTATTGGGCGATTTAAGTGAAGGTAAGCAGTTTCATGACTTACCTTTAGGTGAAGAAATTGGTCGTGCTCGCTTGGCGTTATCATTGGCTGCGGAAGGCAAAACGACCGCACTAATTTCTAGTGGTGACATTGGCATTTATGCCATGGCGACCTTAGTATTTGAATTGCTTGATCTGCAGCTGCAAGGGAAAGAATCTCACCCTGAGTGGTTGGATGTAGACATTGAAGTGATTCCAGGTATTTCAGCGATGCAAGCTGGAGCCAGTCGCGTTGGTGCCATGTTAGGGCATGACTTTTGTACCATCTCTCTTTCCGATTTATTAACCCCTTGGGAAACCATTGATAAACGATTGCATGCCTGTGGTGCAGGGGACTTTGTTGTTTCGTTTTATAATCCGGTATCGAAAAAGCGTGATTGGCAGTTGAATCATGCTCGAGACGTATTACTGCAATACCGACCGGCTAGTACGCCTGTGATGATTGGCCGTCAGTTGACCCGCCCTGAAGAAGCGATTCGATGCATTACTCTAGGCGAATTAGATGCTAAGGATGTGGATATGTTTACCATGGTGAGCGTTGGAAACTCTGATAGCAAGCACATTGTTAATGGTCATAAAGAGTGGATTTATACTCCTCGTGGCTACTCTAAGAAATTGTAATTAAGAGACTCAATATGACGGTGTATTTTATTGGTGCTGGCCCTGGCGACCCAGATTTAATGACGGTGAAAGCGGTGAACACCATTGCGGCTTGCCAAGTGATTCTATACGCAGGCTCTTTGATCCCAACTCAGGTCATTGACAGTGTACGTGGTTCGGCGGATGCGATTTATGATACGGCGGAAATGAATCTCGATGAAACGACAGCGGTAATAGAACAAGCCGCCCGAGAGGGAAAGGATGTGGCTCGTTTGCAGTCAGGCGACCCGGCTTTGTACGGTGCGATTGGTGAGCAAATTCGACGCTTGGAAGTCCTGAACATAGATTATGAGGTGATACCCGGTGTCAGTGCGGTGGCCGCCTCTGCCGCTTTGTTAAAAAAAGAGTTAACCCTGTCTGGTGTGTCGCAAACCGTGATTATGACCCGTTATGAAGGCAAAACCCCATTTCCAGAAAGGGAACGTTTACCGGCTTTAGCTCAAAGTGGGGCGACTTTAGCCATTCATCTCGGTATTACCCGTATTCATAAAATTGTCGAAGAACTCATCCCTTATTATGGCGAAGATTGCCCGGTGGCTGTGTGTTATCGCACTAGTTGGCCTGATCAGGATTACGTGGTCGGCACTCTGGCCGATATCGTCAGCAAGGTTCGAGAGAAGAAATTCACCCGCACCAGTTTAATTTTGGTTGGTAAGGTTCTAGATACAGAGGACTTTGCTGATTCGTATTTATATGACAAGGGTCAGGCGCATATTTTTCGCAAAATACACCGACCTAAGAACAAAAAGGATGGCACATGCAATTAAATAAAATCCCCACAACGATTGTCACGGGCTTTCTGGGAAGTGGTAAAACCACCTTACTGTCGAATGTTTTAAAACAGGCAGCTGGCAAACGCATTGCCGTCATTGTGAACGAATTTGGTGAACTGGACATTGACTCAGATTTACTGCGATCTTGCCCCTTGGATTGTGATGATGAACAGAGCGAGAGCCAGCGTAGCCAAGACGGTTTTTACGAGCTAGCGAATGGCTGTATCTGTTGTACGGTGGAAGAAGAGTTTCTTCCGGTGATGGAGCAGTTGGTAGCTCGCCGTGATGACATTGATCATATTTTGATTGAAACCAGTGGTTTGGCTTTGCCTAAGCCCTTGGTTCAGGCATTTAATTGGCCGGGGATTAAAGAACATTGCACAGTAGATGCGGTTATCACTGTTGTGGATGGTCCCGCAGTGGCGGCAGGCCGATTTGCTCACAACGAGGAGCAAGTACAAGCACAGCGTCTGGCAGACGAAAGCTTAGATCATGACCCTAGTTTACAAGAGCTGTTAGACGATCAGTTGAGTGCTGCGGACTTAGTTGTGGTCAGCAAGAACGATTTATTGGATGAAATTGAACGGGATAAGGTTCAAGCCGTGATTGCTAATGAAGTACCGAGTACCGTGAAGACGGTATACATAGAGCATGGTGAAGCGGAGCTGGATAAATTGCTGGGTATTGATGCGGCGAGCGAGTCTCGCATTGATGACATACATAATCATCATGATCATCACCATACGCACGGAGAGCACCATGAACACGCTCACGATCACTTTGATTCTTTTGTGGTGAAGCTGGGAGAAGTATCCTCTGATCTGTTGCAAGAAGCACTAGAGCAGTTAATAGAAGAGCATAATATATTTCGCGTGAAAGGCTTTGCTGCGGTGCATGGTAAACCCATGCGTCAGGTTTTTCAGGCCGTAGGACGACGTTTAGATCGTTACTTTGATCGTTTGTGGCAAGCAGAAGAAATTCGTCAGACGCAATTGGTCTTTATCGGTAAAGGCATCGACAAAGAAACCATTGAAGGCGCGTTGAATGATGCGTTAAGCGCTTAGTAGAAGGGTTGCATCCTTGCACTTATTAGCGGCTAAACCAGGTGGTTTTGTTGACGACGAAGGCATCGTTGACCTAGGGCAGAATCCGGCAGACTTAGTCATCTTAGCGGCGGCAGACTCTGTGTTAGGTGCACTCGGCGCAGCATTGGACCATCTAGGGCATCAATCTGATTTGCCTAGTGTACGTTTGGCGAATTGGATGCAATTGGTGAAACCCGCTGCCTATGACTTATATGAACATAAGGTGCTTGAAGACGCCAAGGTCGTGGTGGTGTCTTTGTTGGGTGGTGAGCATTATTGGCCTTATGGCTTTCAGCAATTGCAAGCCTGGTGTCAAGCCAAACCGGGTCGGATACTGATTATGGTGCCTGGCGATGATGCAAAGGACCCAGCGTTAAGCCAAGCTTCCAATGTTGAGCTAGAAGACCATCATCGAATCTGGCGTTATTTAAGAGAGAGTGGTTTAAGCAACTCTCAGGCCTGCTTGCGTTTCATCAGTGCGCGCTTTTTTGATAAGCAAGTCTGCTGGACTGAGCCTAGTACCTTACCAAATGCGGTGATTTACCATCAAGGTGACGTCGCGAGTTATGTTGAGTGGCAAGCGGATTATCAAAAGGAAGAAACAAGACGTCCTGTGGCGTTATTGGTTTTTTATCGTTCGTTATTGCAAAGCGGCAACACACAAGTTTTTGATGACTTGATCGACATACTCAAAGCGCAGGGATTACAGCCTTTAACAGTGGCGGTTAACTCCCTGAAAGATGATGTTGCCATTCAGCTTGTGGACACCTTAATTGAAAAAAGCCAGGCTAAGGTCATTTTGAATACCACAGGGTTTGCGGCGAATCGGGCGGCCAGTCCTGATTTATCGTCTAATCCAAGTGATTTCCAATCTCCGTTTAGTGCGAATATTCCTGTCTTACAGCTGATTTTGTCTGCTAGCACAGAAGAGGATTGGCAAGCTCAAACACAAGGCTTACGCAGCCGCGATGTGGCGATGCAGATTGTTTTACCTGAAATGGATGGTCGAGTGATTACGCGAGCCATCAGTTTTAAAGCCTTGAGTCATTTTCATCAAGCCGCTCAAATTGATTTGGTGCGTTATCAACTGAACTCAGAAAGGGCTAAGTTTGTCGCTCAGTTAGCGCATCGCTATGTCACATTATCAGCTAAGGCCAATGCGGACAAACGTATTGCGTTTGTGTTGGCGAATTACCCAACCAAAGATGGCCGTATTGGTAATGGGGTGGGTTTAGACACACCGGCTTCAACCGTCAATTTATTGAACGCCTTAAAAGATCAGGGCTATCCGATTGAAGCTATTCCTGAAAATGGTAATGCCTTAATAGAAGCTTTATTAGGTGCGGTAACCAATAACCCCAATACCTTGCATGAAAGAGGTTGCTGGCAAAGTTTAGCCCTAGAAGACTATTTAGAGCATTTCTATCAGTTGCCCTTGGTTTGCCAACAAGCGGTTTGGGATCGTTGGGGGCCACCTGAAAACGATCACAAGTGTCGTCTCCAAAATGGTCAATATCGTCTTATGTTGGCGGGCATTCGTTTGGGTGACACTTTCGTGGGCATTCAACCAGCGCGCGGCTTTAACTTAGATCTAGCAGCGAACTATCATGATCCAGATTTGATTCCACCTCACAGTTATCTAGCGTTCTATTTTTGGCTAAGACATGTCTATCAAGTCGATGCCTTTGTGCATGTTGGTAAACACGGCAACTTGGAATGGTTACCGGGGAAAGGGACGGCATTGTCCGAGCAATGTTGGCCTGATATCGCTCTTGGTGCGATGCCGCATTTTTACCCTTTTATTGTTAATGACCCTGGAGAAGGGGCGCAAGCCAAGCGTCGAACGCAAGCGGTTATTATTGATCATTTGATGCCACCGATGACACGAGCCGAAACCTATGGCGAGATGGCCGAATTGGAAAATTTGGTGGATGAATATTACCAAGCCATGGGCATGGATGTTCGTCGCGAAACTTGGTTGCGTGAGAAAATACTTGAGAAGGTAACACAAACGCATTTACTGGAAGAGTTAAGCGGTATTGATGCGCAGAATGAAGAGTCTGTTTTGGAGGGGGTGGATGCGTATTTGTGTGAAATCAAAGAAGCACAGATTCGGCATGGTTTGCACCGTCTTGGTGAGTTGCCAGAGCATTCTAAACTTGCTGATACCTTAGTGGCTTTGTTGCGTTTGCCAAGAGGGAACCAAGATGACAGTCGCGGTTTACTGCATGCTTTGGTCGCCGATCTGGCTTTGACGGTAAAGGATTTTGATCCTATGCAGGCGACTCGTTCGATCTGGATGGGAGAAAAGCCTGAGAGACTGCAAGCCATTAGTTCGAGTGAATGGCGAACGTATGCTGATACAAAAGAAAGGCTTGAGTTGTTGGCGGTGGATCTAGTACAGCGGTATTTACTGGGGGCAACAGAAACAGAAGCGTTAATGTCGTCCTTGCCTCTCACAGCGAAGCTTTTGAAACACGCTAAGCAGCAGCTATTAAAGGCGCTTCATGAGAGTGCTAAGCAAGAGATTCAAGCCTTGTTAACCGGTTTGTCAGGTGGCTTTATTGCCCCGGGGCCAAGTGGCGCACCAACTCGAGGTCGACTGGATACCTTGCCGACCGGGCGTAACTTTTTCTCGGTCGATAACCGTTCGATTCCATCGCCTGCGGCCTGGGCCATTGGTCAAACATCGGCAGAGGCTCTGCTGCAACGGCATTTACAAGAGCACGGTGATTACCCCAGTGAATTGGGTTTGTCGGTATGGGGAACGGCAACAATGCGCACCGGAGGCGACGACATTGCGCAAGCGTTTGCCTTGATGGGGGTTCGTCCAATTTGGGCGCCAGGTTCGAATCGGGTGATGGATTTCGACGTCTTGTCCTGTATGCAATTGGGTCGACCACGAGTGGATGTGACGCTTCGAGTATCGGGCTTTTTTCGTGATGCTTTTGCCAATGTCATGCGTTTATATGATGCCGCCGTATTGGCCATTGCGGACTTTGAAGAGCCGGGTACTGGCAATGTTATTCGCCGCCATATTGCCGAACGTGAGGAAGCATTATTGGCCGATGGAATGGATCCAGAGAGTGCAAAGCGACAGGCATCCTATCGGGTGTTTGGTAGTAAACCCGGTGCATACGGTGCTGGACTCCAAGGTTTAATTGATGAGCGTTGCTGGGATGAGCGCAGTGACCTTGCCGAAGCTTATGTGAATTGGGGCGGCTATGCCTATGATGGCGATAAACATGATGGGGTAGAAGCCAAAGGCGCTTTCATCGCACGCTTATCAAAACTGGAAGCCGTGGTTCAAAATCAAGATAACCGTGAACACGATATCTTAGACTCGGATGATTATTACCAGTTTCAAGGCGGTATGACCAATGCGGTGACACAGTTTCGTGGTCAAGCGCCGAGCGTTTATCACAATGATCACTCTAATCCCAGTTCTCCTAAAATCCGTACTTTAAAAGAAGAACTCAATCGGGTTGTTCGTTCTAGAGTGTTGAATCCAAAATGGATTCAGGCAATGCGTGAACATGGTTACAAAGGGGCATTCGAGATGACGGCCACGGTCGATTATTTGTTTGCTTACGATGCGACAACGGATTTGGTGGCAAATTATCAGTACGAGCAGGTGACCCAGCAGTTATTATTAGACCCAGACAATCAAGCTTTTATGCGTGATAATAATCCCCACGCGTTGGAGGAAATGGCGGAGCGTTTGTTAGAAGCCATTCAGCGTGGTATGTGGCAAGATGACAATGGCTGCGAGGCCGAGATTCAATCTTTGCTGCTTGATTTAGATCAGCAGCAAGAGCAAAAAAGATAGTAGTCTTGGGCAGAAGATTACTTATCCAAATTGACTATTAAGAGAGACGTAATGAGCAATACAGCACTCCCAAAGAAGCAAGGCATTATGATCTGTGGTCATGGCAGTCGTGACAAAGATGCAGAGCGTGAATTTGGTTTGGTCGCAAAAGGTTTGAAAAACCGTTATCCAGACTTGCCTGTGGAGTATGGCTTTTTGGAGTTTTCGGCTCCTAACATTCATATGGGGTTAGACAGTCTCATTAGGCAAGGTGTGGAAGAGATTTACGCTGTACCAGGAATGTTGTTTGCGGCCACCCATGCGAAAAATGATATTCCTTCCGTGTTGACCACCTATGAAGAAAAACACCCAGGTTTGAAGGTAACTTATGGCCGTGAGCTTGGTTTACAGGACGATATGATCGAAGCCTTTCAAGCACGAATTTATGAGTCGTTAGGGCTGGATCCAGAACAACCGCCAGAAAATCTTTACGATACTATGTTAGTGGTAGTCGGACGGGGCACCTCAGATACCTCAGCCAATGCCGAAGCGGCAAAATTGACTCGCATTGTTAACGAAAACATGGGCTTTGGCTGGGCTGACACTGTGTATTCAGGTGTGACTTATCCCTCTGTTGGTGTGGGATTGGAAAAACTTTTGAAATTGGGTTTTAAGCGTGTTGTGGTGGCACCGTACTTTTTATTTACTGGCCGTTTGATTAAGCGAATCCAAGGTTATGTTGATAAAGTCGCTAAGGAGTATCCTGAGGTTGAGTTGATTCAGACACCTTATCTGAATGATCATCCAAAGGTCATTGATGCCTTTGTGAATCGTATCGAAGAAATACGCCAAGATGATTTAGAAACGGGTCAAGAAACCTTGATGAGTTCTTTTAAGCGCCGTCTTGCTGCAGGGGAAGTCGAAGTTCATCATCACCATGCAGAGTTTGTAGACCCTCAGGACGATACGCAAGGCTTGTCTGAGTCAGACCATCAACATCATCACTCGCATGGTCATGCGCATCATAGTCACGATCATTCACACGGTCATTCACATGAGCATCATAGCCACGGTCATTCACATGAGCATCATAGCCACGGTCATTCACATGGTCACAGCCATTCACATCATGGGCATTCACATGGGGTTTACAAGCATATAGGGCATCCATTTGGTCCAAGAACCATGATAGGGGAAGGAGTATGTTGTTGTTTTATGGGGCAGTTTACAGATGACATCTTAGCGGAGGAAAAAGACCGTATAGAAGATGACTGTCGTCATACAGCACTGGCTCATAAATAGATTTTGCACGGCCTCTATTTATGCCCAACGTAAGGTAGAGTCAATGATTGAAAAGCCAATGGAAACATTGGCTTTTTTCCATATCAATCAGATATAGTAATGAAACTTTTTTCAACTCATTAACTTATCGATGGTAAAAAAATGGATCAAACTAAAAAATTCTTCTCTTTAAGAAGGGTTTTTAGCTTTACGTTTTCGTTTATCGTAGTGTTAAGTCTTGTTTTTTTGATCTTTGTAAATTCGGATTGGAATATAAAACAAATACACTTGATGGCCTCAAGCAACAAAGCTTTTGAGCGTGTTTTGCCTTCAGGGCAAAACTCTTCACTTCAGTCGACTACAGATGGTGAGACTTTTGGCTATCAAGTGACTTGCCAGCCTTTAAACCAGCCAGAAAATAATTTGTGTGGTTTGGTGTTAGTCTTGCCAAAAGTGGAAGATAAGGGATTTCCTTTAGATACTTATGATTTTCTTTCTTTCAAACTTCGCGCAGAATCGACAGCGGAAGGTTTTGATGGCCGTGTACGTATCTTTGTAAAGAGTTACCTTGATGAGAGTATAGCCTCTCCTGATGTTGTTAAAGATTATAAATTTCATGCTGTTCGAGTCGATCGTAATGGTTTTATTCAGGTGCCATTATCCCGTTTTAAGGTTGAAACCTGGTGGGAAGACATGCACAATATTCCATTTGATCTTTCCTATGTGGATTTAAGCAGTGTGCACAGTTTTGAGTTTTTTGTGCATAATTTGCCATTGCAAGACCAACGAACCTATCGGCTTAGTGTTACTGATCTTAAAGTATCGGGCATGTACCTTGAAAAGCATACGCTTTACATGATCTTGTTCTACAGCTGGCTTATTTTTGGCTTGTGTTTTTATTGCATTTTTCGATATCGAGAAGCGAAAAGAATAAAAAATCAGGCTTACCATGACCACAATTCAACTCTTTTTAACGTCAATGGATTTGAGCATAAATATCAAAAACTCTTAGGGCGTCAGGCGATTTTTTACCGTGTGAAGATCATAAATTGGAACAGCTTAGTTCGTAATTTTGGCCTCACTATGTCGAATACCTTGCTTCAAGATATCGTCCAAAATCATTTGGTCTTCTTTCGGAGTTATTTTTACATCAGTGCCCGACTGAGTCATGACGAACTGATTTTTGTTCGAAGACGCAAAGCCTTGTCCGCAGAGGATGAAGAAAAATTGATTCGTTCATTATTGTCACCTATTACTGTGGTTGGATTAGGTGAGCTTTGTTTAGACATTAAAATTGGTGCATCTATTGAGAAGTCGGTTCCCGCTAATAGTCAGCTGGTGTTGGAAAGGGCAGAAATCGCCAGTCAAGCCATTCTAAACAAAGACGAAAGAATCCAGCTGTTTAGTAATGAAATTAGTCAATTAGCCGAGCAAAAAAGCGCGATAGAGAAGCAAATTATCCAAGCCATTGAAGAGAACGCTTTTTATCTTTTGTATATGCCGATCTTTAGTGCGTCTCAGCATAAAATTGTTGGTGTCGAGGCTTTGTTAAGAAGTGATTTTGGCGATTTGAAAAATATGTCTCCAGAAGTTTATGTCTCAGTCGCCGAAGAGCGAGGTTTGGTTCGAGATATTGATTCTATGGTCATTAACATGGCATTGAATGATGTGGCGACATCCGGTTTGGAAAATGACTTTATGCTGTCCATCAATGTCTCTTCACAAGAGCTAATGGATACCTCGTTTGTGGATCGTTTTAGTGCGTTAGTCGCTCGCAGCGGTATTCGATTTGAGCGTTTGTGTATTGAAATCACAGAGACCTTTTTAATTGATGTGGATGCCGTTTGTGTGAACACTATTAAGAATTTACGAGCACTTGGGTGTCGTTTATCGTTAGATGATTTTGGAACGGGCTATACCTCATTTCAACAATTGATCAACTTCCCAGTAGATGAAATAAAGATAGACAGAAGTTTTATTACCGATTTAGGTAATGAACAAGGTCACGATGTGATTGTCGATTCGCTTGTTTCAATTGCCAATTCTTATGATTACCATGTGGTGGCTGAGGGCGTGGAAAGTAAGCTCCTGTATGATCGTTTGGTGACAAAAGGTTGTGACTTGATGCAAGGCTATTATATCTCTAAACCGATAAGCCTGGCGGAGTTGGTGATTTTAAATCAGCAGATCGTCAGCGGAGAGGTCACATTGTAGATCGCCTATAATTAATAGTGGAGGCAATATGGCGAAGTATACGGCACAGGTCGTTTGGACAAGACAAGAGGATGAACTCTTTACCGATAATCGATACAGCCGTGGCCACTATTGGCTATTTGATGGTGGCGTAAAACTTCCCGCTTCTTCATCATCACACATTGTTCCTAGATATTCTGTTGATGAAAACGTTGACCCTGAAGAAGCATTTGTGGCTTCTTTGTCCAGTTGTCATATGTTGTTCTTTCTATCCATTGCGGCCCAAAAAGGTTTTATCATTGATGAATATCGAGATGATGCCGTGGGGGTTATGGCAAAAAATGATGCTGGAAAAATGGCGATGACAGAGGTGATATTACGACCTAGGGTGACTTTTTCTGGGGATCTTCACGCTGACTTTGCTATGCTTGAGCATTTGCATCATCTCTCCCATGAAGAATGCTTTATTGCTAACTCGGTCCATACTAAGGTCATGACTGAGATACAAATGTCATGAGCCGCATTAATAGGAAACCATATGTCGAATCCTGAAATTAAAGCTAAAGGTCGTTTAACCACCCGTACTGTGGCTATGCCAGCTGATACCAACCCAGCGGGTGATATTTTTGGTGGCTGGGTTGTCTCTCAAATGGACATCGCCGCGGGGATTTGTGCCGGACAGAGGGCACAGTCGCGAGTGGTCACCGTCGCTTTAGATGGGATGAGTTTCATTCGGCCTGTAAAAGTTGGAGACATCTTGGGTGTTTATACAAGGGTTGAATCGGTTGGTCGCACCTCTATGAATATCATGGTGGAAGCATGGGTGCGAAGAGGGCGTATTGGACACAGAGAAAAAGTCACGGAAGGCCTGTTTAAATTTGTGGCCATTGACGAGTCTGGACATTCA
Organism: Marinomonas posidonica IVIA-Po-181; assembly: GCF_000214215.1. Taxonomy (NCBI): domain Bacteria; kingdom Pseudomonadati; phylum Pseudomonadota; class Gammaproteobacteria; order Oceanospirillales; family Oceanospirillaceae; genus Marinomonas; species Marinomonas posidonica. The sequence continues at coordinate 2,836,817 of NC_015559.1, read as the reverse complement.
ATGCCCATTCCTAAAGAAGAAGATTTGCCCGACTATGTGACACAGGGGTTTGAAGAGTTTTAGCTTGGCTGTAGGAAATAAAAAAAGCGCTTATGTCATACATAAGCGCTTTTTTAATGTTGGTACCAGTAGGCGGACTCGAACCGCCACGCCTTTCGGCAACGGATTTTGAATCCGTCGTGTCTACCAATTCCACCACACTGGCCTTGAAAAAGGTGACACGTATTCTATGTTTTTTTCTTTGACTGTCAATTGTTTAACGAAAAATAATTAAGAAATTGAGCGCATGACTTCGTCTGACCAAAGCATGGCATCGAGAAAAGCTCGATTTAGCTCAGAGAGAGGTGTTTTGTTTAATGTTTCGATGTGTTGCCATTGTTGCTCTTCGCAGCTTATTGCCAGTGTTAAGTAGTGTCCTAACTCTCCAGATTGATGAAGAATGGCGTCAAGAACGTCGTTCTCTAGTGCTGTTTGTTCTAGTATTACTTGCTTCTCAACATTAAATACCGCGTCTATTCCGGACATTAGGCCAACCATAAAAGCGGATTCAGATAGCGATGCTTGCTCTTTTTCAGCCAGAAGTTGGCAGTACCTTGCTCGGGTTAACAGTACTTTTAGCAAAGCGTTAGGCTGAGATGTGGATGATGTTAAAGTGATTAGTAATGCCCATCGTTTTAGTTTTACTAGGCCTAAAAAGATAACCGCTTCCTTGATTGAGACAACTTTTTTGGCAATGCCACAAACCGGACTGTTTAGAATTCTGAGTAACTGATAAGACAGTTTGGGGTTCTTTTCTACCAATTGAGAAATCTCATCAATACTAATGTCTTTGTCTTGGAGGGCGTTCACCAGTTCAATGGCACCATGGGTTGCTGAATCAATTTTTTTGCCTTTGATGAGCTCAGGGCGCTGCAAAAAATACCCTTGAAAGAGGTCAAAGCCAAGTTTCTTACAAAGCTTAAACATGGCTTCGTTTTCCACTTTTTCTGCTAGTAAAACCATACCGCGACGTTTTAGTGCTGCAATCTCAGCCATGTATTTTTCTGGTGGTGTGGCAAGAACATCAACTTTGACAATGGAAACCCAAGGCAATAAAGCTTCGTAATCCGCTTTAAACTGGTAATCATCCAAAGCAAAGCGATAACCTGCCACTCGCCATTTTTCGACGGCTTGATAGAATTCTGGTGTCAGTCGCTGGCTTTCTAAGATTTCAATGTAAACCGTATCATGGTCGATCGGTAAAAATGCATCTGATAACATGAGTTCTGTGGTCATGTTAACGAAAAATGGTTTTTTCAACTGTGATTCTAGCTTAGTAATTCCAATACAGAGGTTGACCAGTACTTGGCTGGTTGCTAATTCACCATCTGAGAATTGTGCTTTTTGGGCATCCATTCCACGGAATAACAGTTCATAACCAAAAATCTCTTTATTGCGTTTGAGAATGGGTTGTTGAGCCATCATTAAGTCATCTAACACAGTTGGAAAGTCAATCATATATTGCTCTAAGTTGGCTGATTAAGATTTGTTTAATGGGATCAATGTTTTTTTGTGCATCCCTTATTCTGAATATTTAGAATAGCATTAAATATTCAGAATAAGGGATTGACAGGAAACATCCGCACCCATAAAATTCTGCGCTGTTTTGTGGGGCTATAGCTCAGCTGGGAGAGCGCTTGCATGGCATGCAAGAGGTCAGCGGTTCGATCCCGCTTAGCTCCACCATAAAACACTTCCCTTTAAGGTTTTGAAAACCTTCTGCAAAACGCAATCGCGTGATGTGGGGCTATAGCTCAGCTGGGAGAGCGCTTGCATGGCATGCAAGAGGTCAGCGGTTCGATCCCGCTTAGCTCCACCAAACTCTCTTTGTTCGGCTTAATTCTTAGTGTTTTGTTGTGGTATTCTTATCTCTTTATGACTTTGCATTGTGGCGATAAATGTCGTTAAGGACACAGAATGTTTCGGCTATATACAGGTAATCGGTTAGAGGATCTGGCTGTATTACTGGCGAAGATCTTGGCGGTATCACCGCCAGACAACCCATTTGATGACGAACACATTCTGGTGCAGAACCCTGGTATGGCGCAGTGGTTAAAAATGCGCTTAGCGGAATCTCATTCCATTTCAGCCGGATTAACCTTTCCTCTGCCGTCTACTTTTGTTTGGCATACCTTTAAACAAGCTTTATCTGATATACCGCCACAAAGTGAATTTAATAAGCCGTTTTTAGTTTGGCGCCTAATGCGCATTTTAGAATTCAGGTTGGCTGAGCCTGAGTTTGCGGCGTTAGCTTGGTATCTCAGTGAGGATGACAGTCAGGTTCGATGTTTTCAACTGTGTAGCAGTATTGCGGATATTTATGATCAATATTTGGTGTATCGACCAGATTGGATTGCCGCTTGGGAGGCCAATCATGTTGATGATCCATTTTTACAGCAGCATTTTTTAGAACAGCCTTGGCAAGCCATTTTATGGCGCGATCTCGTCTCAGACATCAGTCAGCAAGGTGCCTCTCTTTATCACCGTGGTAATTTAATCGAAGCTCTAACCGAAGCCTGTGCATCGGGCGTGCGACCAAGTGGTGTACCGGAGCGAATCTTTATTTTTGGGGTGTCTTCCTTACCGCCCAATACCCTAGAGTCTCTTCGTGTCCTGGCAGATTCTGGTTGGATTGAGATGCACTTATTTCTACAGAATCCGTGTCGTTTTTACTGGGGCGATATAGTGGATAAGCATTATCTTGGGCGTGAAATTAAGCGTCAGAATGTAAAGCCGGGTTTGCGATTAGAGGCGTTACACCTTGATGCTAACCCTTTGCTCGCCAGTTGGGGACGCTTAGGAAGAGATTACATAGGGCAACTACAAGACATTGCAAACGATGAATTAGAGGTGTTCGAAGATTACCAAACATCTGATCGCTCAGGGCTTTTACAATGGGTTCAGCAGGATGTTTTAACCCTTGAAAACCATGGCGCGCAACAAGAAACCGATCTTCATTTAAGTAACAGCGGCTATCGACATCCAATCGCAGCCGATGATCAGAGCATTCGTGTGCATGTGTGCCACAGTCCGTTACGAGAAGTGGAAGTATTGCACGATCAATTGCTCGATATGTTTGAGCGTGATCCACAGCTGACGCCGAAAGACATCATTGTTATGTTGCCGGATGTGAATACTTACAGCCCGTTTGTTCGTGCTGTGTTTGGTCAAGCTGAAGGCAATAAACACATTCCATTCGCGCTGATTGATCAATCAGGTGGCATGGAAAACCCCATTGTTGATGCGTATTTATATCTGTTGGGATTGGGCGAAAGTCGCTTTACCTTGTCGGAATTGATCAGTGTCTTAGAAGTGCCAGCGGTAATGGCCCGCTTTGATCTTTCCGCTCATGAGCTTGACCGGATCCGTCAATGGTCAGTGGAAGTGGGTATTCGTTGGGGATTGGATGAACAAACGGCACAACAACATCAGCTGCCAAAACAAGTCTCTCATACTTGGCTAAATGGTGTCCGTCGTATGTTGTTGGGGTATGCCATGGGGCACGATCATATTTGGCAAGAAACCTTGAGTTATGGGGATGTCGAAGGATTAGAAGCGGTGGTCGCTGGTAAGCTCGCTGAATTTCTGGCGTTGATACATCAAGCACAAGAGAGTTTACAGCAACCACTGCAACCGAGTGGCTGGGTGAAAACCTTGTATGCCTTGGCGGACGATTTTTTCTTACTGGAAGAACAGGACACATTTCGAGAGTTATTGTCGAATCAGCTTGATGCGTTAATGTCGGAGTGGCAGCATGCCCAATATAACGACGTTTTAGACCAATTAGTGGTCAGACAATTGCTCGCGCCAAGGCTACAAGAATCGCAAGGTAGTCAGCGATTTTTAGCCGGCCGAGTCAACTTCTGCACCCTGATGCCAATGCGTTCTGTGCCGTTTAAAGTGATCTGTGTTTTAGGGTTAAACGAGGGAGATTATCCTCGCAGTGTGGCGCCGATGGGCTTTGATTTGATGGTTGGCCATTATCGCAGTGGTGACCGTAGTCGCCGTGAAGACGACAAATACCTCTTCCTAGAAGCCTTAATGTCTGCTCGAGAGGTGTTTTACTTGAGCTATGTCGGTCGCAGTATTCAGGACAACAGCGAGAAAAATCCATCCATCTTATTGAGCGAATTACTGGAGTACTTAGGTCAGAGTTGTGTCTTTGATGAGGATCAAGACCTTGCGCCAGATAGTTCGCAACAGGCTTTTTTACATAAAGTGGTGACTGAACACCCATTACAGCCTTTCAACCGACTGTATTATCAAATGGGAAATAGCCCGTCCGTTTTTTACAGTTTTAACCAGCATTGGCTGCCAGCCTTGATGACGAAGAAGCAAGACGTTGAGCGAGACGTTTCACCTTTAGCCACGTTTGAGCAAGGTACCGATACATTGGCTTTAGATGAAATAGTGCGCTTTATGAGTCATCCGACGCGTTATTTTACTCAGCGTCGGCTGAAAGCGTACTTGTCCTTAAAAGAAGAGCAAGAGCTGGAAGACGAACCCTTTACACTTGATGGTTTAACGGGTTATCAATTAAAAGATGCCTTATTACAAGCCATGTTGAATGGCGAAGAGCAAGTGTTTTTACAGCGTTTAGCACTGACTGGCGTGATGCCATACGGTGCGTTTGGCCGCTTATCCTTGGCGCAAAGTCAGCAACAATGTCGTCAGCTCTATCAAGTTCTGCAAGGATACGATTTGGCAAAGTTACCGCCGTTAGAAGTGCATTTGTCCTTGGGTGCTTTGACCTTGCAAACTTGGTTAGATATGCCGACGGCTACAACGCGTTTGTCCTATCGTATGGGGGACGTGTCTGCCAATCAAAAAATGCGCTTTTGGATTGAGCATTTGGCATTGTGCGCGCAAGGTACTGCCAAGCAACATCATCTGATTAATCTGCTGAAAACGGGCAAGCTGCTTGAACATGAGTTTGTGATATTGCCACCCAATGAGGCTCAAGTGCATCTGCTTGAGTTGACTGCCTTATTGCAATCCGGTTTGTCTCAGCCTTTGCCTCTTCCAGCAAAAAGTGCCGATGCTTGGTGTAAAAGCTATTGTGCCAGCAAAACCGCGGAAGACCATGATGCGGCTTGGTCGCAGGCTTTAAAAACCTATCAAGAAAGCACCAGTGCGTTTACGTCAAGCGAAGTAGAGGATGCTTATTGGCAACGTTATTTCCCTGATCTAACGGCACACAAAGCCCATTTTGTTTGCCTTTGTGAGCAGGTTTGGTTGCCCATGCATCGACATTTGGAGCAAGCTGAATGAGCGACATCGATCACTTACAGAGTATTCCGGAAACGCTCGATGCCATGTCGTTTCCTCTGTTTGGCAAACGCCTTATTGAGGCCAGTGCAGGGACAGGGAAAACCTATACCATTGCCAACCTGTATCTGCGTTTATTGGTGCCGACGGGTCAGCCAGGGGATTTGGAGCAGCCATTAACGGTAGATCAAATTCTGGTGGTGACCTTTACCGAAGCGGCCACCGCGGAATTAAAAGCGCGAATTCGAGCTCGTATTCGCGGCGCGCGTAAAGCCTTAATATTGCAGCAGAGTGACGATGTTTTTCTGTCTCAGTGGCTCAGTGTGATGACGGCAGAACAGCAAGCGGATGCGATTGAAAAACTGCTTTATGCTGAGAAGCAAATGGATGAAGCAGCGGTGTTTACCATTCATGGTTTTTGTCAGCGCATGCTCAGTCAAAATGCCTTTGAAAGTCGTATGCTGTTTCAGCAAACCATTGAAACGGATGAGCAGGCGCCACTTGCGATGGCCGTGAAGGATGTTTGGCGGCGTGTTTTTTATCCAATGAGTGACAGCAAAGTTGCGTTGATAAAGCCCATTTGGTCGACGCCGGACGCTCTGCTGCGTGATTTATATCTGTTGAATAATCAGCCTGACGCCAAAATATTGGCGTCAGATTATGATTGGGAAGCCGCCTTACAATCGGCTCAGCAGCAAATACAAATTGTTCGTGAAACTTGGTTAGAGCAGTCACAAGATATCATTGATGCATTAGAACACAGTGGCATTAAGCGTACCTTCTGGCGCAAGGACCCTGCGAAAGATGTATCGGCCATGCAGCAGTGGGCGACATCTGGACATTTTGAACTGGATAAATGCTTAGAGAAGTTTGATGCCAATGAACATGCAACTCGCATCAGCAAAGGAGGGGAGGTGCCACAGCATTCTTTCTTTGGGCTGGTGGCCGAATTGCGACAAGCTTTCCCTGAAGCCGGTAAACTAAAAGCAGTGCTCTTAGTATCCTTGTGGCAACAGGTGAAAGAGCGCATGACTGAGTGGAAGCGAGCCACTCAATCTCTGACCTTTACGGACTTGCTAACCTCCTTAGATCAGGCTTTGACGCAAGATGACAGTGGCAAGTTAGCGCAGCGGATTCGACAGCTTTATCCTATCGCGCTTATTGATGAATTTCAGGATACGGATGCGGTGCAATATCGTATTTTTTCTGAGGTTTATCAGCCTGCAAGCACCACGCAGGCCAGTCTTGGTTTGATTATGATTGGTGACCCTAAACAAGCCATTTATGCCTTTCGCGGGGCTGATATTTATACCTATCTGGCGGCCAAAAAACAGGTGGACGCTGTGTATTCACTGGCCACCAATTACCGTTCATCCGCCGCCATGATTCAATCTGTGAACGCGTTGTTTACCACGCAAGACTCTCCGTTTCGTGTGTCTGGGATTCCTTTTGTAGCGGTACAAGACCGAGGTGTACTGGGGCAATTTCAGCGCCATGGTGAGACACAAGCGGCATTGCAGTTTTTGTATCAAGCATCAGAAGAGTCGGTCTCACCAAAGGATTATCGCGAGCAAATGGCCGAAGCCTGTGCCGCCCATTTGCATGAGCTTTTATTGTCGGGGCAGCAACAACAAGCGACGTTGTCTGGTCAAGGTGTGCGGCCTCAGGACGTGGCTTTGTTGGTGACGAATTTCAGCCAAGCCAATGCGCTAAAAGAGGCCCTTCGTCAACGTGGCATTGCCAGCGTGTATTTGAGTGACAAAGGTTCGGTATTTGAAACGGTTGAGGCCAGAGAGTTGTTAATCGTTTTAACGGCGATTCTGTCTAACGGCCAAGAAGGCAAGTTGCGTTCGGCGTTGGCGACCAGTTTGGTGGATTGGTCCTTGTTGGAATTAGACACATTGAATCATGATGATGTGGTGTACGAAAAGTGGGTACAGGCTTTCCAGGGGTATTTAACCTTGTGGGAGCAACAGGGCTTATTGCCCATGCTGCGCGTTTTTATGCAGGACGTGAGCTTAGCCCCCAACATGCTGCGTCATGTAGACGGAGAACGACGCCTCACTGATTTCTTGCACCTTACTGAAAAGCTTCAAGAAAAGTCCTTGGAATTGGATTCGAAAGAAGGTGTTTTACGCTATCTTCGTTTGTCTATCCAGTCGCCAAATGGCAACAGTGATGAGCAAAAAATTCGTCTCGAAACAGATGCTGAACTGGTGCGTATTGTGACTATTCACAAGAGTAAAGGTTTGGAATATCCCATTGTGTATTTGCCCTTTGCTCTGACACCTTATCAGGATAGGGAAAAGTCAGCCCTTTATCATGATGCACAGCAGCAATTGTGGATTGCGATCGACCCAGATGAGGCGCAAACCGAGCAACACAAAGAAGAATTGTATGCTGCAGAAATTCGATTGGCCTATGTGGCATTAACTCGCTCTAAAGAGGCTTGTTTTATTGGCTGTATGGACGTTGGTAAAAAAGCCACTAAGAGTCGAGAAGCGTCGTTAGATGTGCATTTAAGTGGTGTGGGAGCGTTATTGGCAGAAGGTGAGGCCTTCGCTGCTGGGGATTTATACCCAAGTCTGTTGCGATTGTGTGAAGCGCATACCCTTAAGCAAATGAAGCTTGTCGACTTACCATCAGAGCCTTCGGTTCTACCTCGATTTGAAATGCAGCAAGCACCATTAGAATCAGCCAACGCACGTGAGTTTATGGGAAGAGTGGAACGAGACTGGTGGATTGGCAGTTATTCGTCACTGGTGGTGGAAGACAAAGAGATTCGTGACGAAAGCTTACCTGGTTTAGATGAGTTAGTGACGGTTGAACCAATGGATGCCATGTCAGTGCCCTTACCTGAGGCGATTGCTGAGTTAACAGTAGAGCCGCAAGCGAACCGCTTTAGCTTTCCAAGAGGCGCGGCGCCCGGAACCTTTTTACATGATTTGCTAGAAGGGAAAGCTCTGCTTGAGACGATTGATAAGCCTAGCTTTGCGGATCTGATCCGAACGAATCAGCAGGCTAATATGGCGGCTTATTATCAACGAAATGGCTTTCAGGATTGGCAGTCGGTGTTAACTGAGTGGTTACCGGATATTTTGCAAACAGAATTGGAGGCGGGAGCGACCTTGGCCACACTACCTGTGTCGGCTTGTCGCAAAGAGATGGAATTTTTCTTACCGGTAAGCCATATGAATGCATTGCAATTGGATGCGCTTGCCAGAACCCATGACCCTTTGTCTAAACAAGCGCCAAGGATTCAAGATCGCCCCCTAAAAGGCATGTTGAAAGGTTTTATTGACCTATTGTTTGAATGGCAAGGTCGGTATTACGTGTTGGATTATAAATCCAATTATTTGGGGGAAGACTTTAAAGACTACGGTGAAGAAGCATTAAATCATGCGATGCTGGATCATCGTTATGATTTGCAATATCAACTTTACACCCTAGCTCTGCACCGGCTGCTGCGGCAACGTTTGCCTCACTATGATTATGAGCACCATATAGGTGGTGTGGTTTATGGCTTTTTGCGTGGTATGTCGCCACAAAAGGAAACGGGTGTGTTCCGTACGCGTTTGACTCTAGCGCACGTCAATGCCATGGATGCTCTGTTTCAAGGGAAACCTATCGGTGAGAATGACACACGTGGTCAATCGACTTCTCAAGAGGCAATACAGTATGGACTCTTCTAAGCAATTGGATTGGTTGAACGCCGATATGGATCTTCTCTCTGATGAGGTTCACTGCTTGGCAGATTGGCGAAACCGAGGTATGTTAAAGGCCATTGACGTGCAATGGATTGAGCAATTGGCCACTCATGCTGGTGAATCTCATGTGGCGGTGTTAATGGCTGGCGCATTATCCAGTGCGGCATTGGGAGCAGGACATATCTGTATGGATTTAGCCGATGTGTGGTTGCAGCCACCGGAAGGCATTCGAGCTAATGAGTTGCAGCAAGTTTTAATGACGTCAGGTGTGCATTCTGTTGAGCAATGGTGTCAACAATTATGGCAATCAGACCTGGTTTGCCAAGCCGAAGCCATAACAGAGAAGCCGATGGTGTTAGCAGGAACTCGCTTGTACCTTTACCGTTATTTTCAATATGAACAGTCGGTCTTAAGTTATATTAATCGTCAACTGTCGGCGCCAACTCGACCATTCGATCATGCTTTGATTGGTTCGTTATTTCCCGCTGATAGCCACGAGCTTGATTGGCAGAAAGTGGCGGTGGCCAATGCAGCAAGCTTGCCATTTTCCGTTATTAGCGGTGGTCCGGGAACCGGGAAAACCACCACAGTGACCAAATTATTAGCCTTACTGGTGGCGGAATCTCAGCAACAAGGTCAAAGACTGCGCATCGAACTGGCAGCCCCCACAGGAAAAGCGGCGGCTCGGTTAACCGAATCGATTGCTGGAGCTAAGGCTTCTTTGCCCCTAAGTGATGACATTAAACATGCTATTCCAGAGCAGGCGAGCACATTGCATCGTTTGTTAGGGAGCGACTTCGGGCGCAGCCGTTTTAAGCATCATAGTGATAATCCATTGCATCTGGATGTGTTACTGGTCGACGAAGTGTCCATGGTTGATTTGCCAATGATGGCCAAATTGATTGATGCTTTACCAAGCCACGCTCGCTTGATTTTGTTGGGAGATAAAGATCAGCTGGCTTCGGTTGAAGCTGGCAGTGTGCTCGGTGATTTGTCCTATGGTATTGAACAAGCGTATTTTCAACCGAATTGGGCGGATCACTTGTTTGCTTGTACAGGAGAGGAGGTGATGCGTTTTGCCAATTCGACGGCGCCGCCGATCAGTCGAGTACTAACCTTATTGCGTAAAAGTTATCGCTTTGATGCCAACAGTGGCATTGGTCATTTAGCGAAAGCCATGAACACCGGTGAGGCGAATCATGTGATGGCGTGTCTTGATCAAGATTATCAAGACGTGCAATGGCATGAACCGGATGATCATCAAACCAAACCAGACATAGCGCGTTTGGCCAAAGGCTATGATGATTATTGGCAAGCGGTTGGCGAAGGCGCAGACATTAAGGCGGTTTATCATAGGTTTTCTCAATACCAAATCTTGACGGCGGTACGACAAGGTGAGTTTGGGGTTGAGCGTCTAAATGCTCATTTTGAGCAATATTTTTATCAACGTGGTTTGCTGCGTGACCCTCATCTTTGGTATCCGGGGAAAGCCATTATTCTGACCCGTAATGATGCGGCACTGGGGTTGTTTAATGGCGATATAGGAATTTGTCTGGCCGATGAAGAGCAGCGGCTTAGGGTTTGGTTTATGCAACCTGATGGTGAGTTTGTTGGCTTGTTGCCAAGTCGATTAAATGAGTATGAAGTGGTGTTTGCGATGACAGTACACAAATCTCAAGGGTCTGAATTCTCAGAGGTCGCACTGGTGTTGCCTATGACACCGTCACCAGTTTTGACAAAAGAGCTTGTCTATACCGGCATTACAAGGGCAAAGCAACGTTTTACCTTGTGGGGCCGCCGTTCACTCATTCGTTTGGCGGCGGAATCTCGTATTAAACGTTATTCGGGACTGCTTGAAGCGTTATGGGGTAAACAGTTGTAAGCCTGACTGGGGATGACTTGATTTTATAGGTTTTGACGCCATCAATACGTAAAGCAAAAAAGTGTATGAAAACATTGAATTAAATATTCTATTGCAAGCAGTGCTAAGGCAAGGTTTTGTGATAAGGTAAGCGCACATTTTGACACTTTGTAAAGTAGGAAAAGAGTAAACACTAATGGCAAAAGAAATTGTTTTAACCGGTGTGACCACTACAGGCACTCCTCATTTAGGCAACTATGTGGGGGCGATTCGTCCTGCGATCGAAGCAAGCCGTCAAGAAAATACCGAATCTTATTTTTTTCTTGCGGACTACCATGCTTTGATCAAATGCCAGGATCCCGAACGTGTGAAACAGTCTCGTTTGGAAATTGCAGCGACCTGGCTAGCTTGTGGATTGGACACGGATAAAGCAACTTTTTATCGTCAATCGGATATTCCAGAAATTACGGAATTGAATTGGTTGCTGACCTGTGTGACAGCGAAAGGTTTGATGAACCGTGCACACGCTTACAAAGGGGCAGTAGACGAAAACCTAGCCAATGAACAGGATCCAGATTTCGGCATCACCATGGGACTGTTTTGTTATCCTGTGTTGATGGCGGCGGACATTCTTGCGTTTAATGCGCACAAAGTCCCTGTTGGGCGCGATCAAATTCAGCATATCGAAATGGCCCGTGACATTGCTGGTCGCTTTAATCATTTGTTTGGTGAGCATTTTGTGTTGCCCGAAGCAGTGGTTGGGGAAGAAGGATCGATCCTAAAAGGCCTTGATGGTCGTAAGATGAGTAAGAGTTACAACAATACGATTCCATTGTTTGAAACAGAGAAGAAGCTGCAAAAAGGCATCAACAAGATTAAAACCAACTTGTTAGAACCTGGTGAAGCGAAAGATCCAAACGATTCAACGGTATTTGATATTTACCAAGCGTTTGCGACACCTGAACAAACCGCTGAGATGCGTCAGAAGTTTGTCGATGGCATTGCTTGGGGTGAAGCGAAGAAGGAACTCTTTGCCTTGATTAATGGTCAACTGGCTGAGTCTCGTGAAAAATATCATGAATTGATGGCGAATCCAGCGTATGTCGAAGACGTACTTCAAGCTGGCGCTGAAAAAGCACGTGCACGTGCACGTCGTATGGTTTCAGACCTACGCAACGCGGTTGGTCTAGTGAATTTTAAATAATCGGAGAAGAACTGTGAAAACAACTGCATTTGCCATGTTTATGGCGTTTATTTTAGCAATCGGCGCGGGTGGGTACAGCGCTGAAGTGCAAGCTAAAAAGTTTGGTGGTGGTAAAAGCTTTGGTAAAAGCTTCTCTATTTCCAAGCAAAAAAGTGCGACTAATTCGACCTCTAAAGCAACTAACAGTACGAATAGTTCGACTAAAAGCAAAGGCTTTTTGGGTGGTCTAGGTGGCGGTCTGTTGGGTGGTTTGCTTGCTGGCGGCCTATTTGCAGCCTTGTTAGGCAGCGGCGCTTTTGATGGTATTTCGTTCGGAGATATCTTGTTATTTGCCTTGATTGGCTTCTTGATTTACAAGTTTTTCATTGCGCCAAAACGTCAGGCGGCTCAAGCACAGGCGCAAGCTGGTGGCATGTACCGTGATATGTCAGGTGCGTCTCAACCTGCTCAACCGACCGCCATGCCTGGTTTGTCCGGTTTTGGTGGTATGCCAGACATGCAGTTGCCACCTGGTTTCGATGAGCAAGCCTTTGTCGCGGAAGCGAAGAAGCATTATGTGTTGCTGCAAAAAGCCTGGGATGACAACAATTTTGATACCATCTTGGATTATGTTAGCCCTGAGCTTTACAATATGTTGGTAACTGAGCGTGCTAAACATGGTGACAATAAGCCAGCCACAGAAGTTGTTTCTTTAATGGTAGAGTTAGTGCGCGGTGAAATGTCAGGATCCACTGCGTCGATTTCTTTGCAATTTTCAGGATGGATTAAAGAGGGAGATGAAACCTCTGAAACCAATGAAATTTGGCATTTAGAGAAAAATCTATCTTCTGCAAGCGGTAACTGGGTTATCGTTGGTATACAACAAGACAACTAATTGTTACTTAAATTAGCTCGAAGACTCATCGCAATTTGGCTAAGCTAGACAAAGCTTGTGATGAGTTCTAGAGTATTTCTTTATTAAATTGAATATGGATATGAGCCATGTCGGAATTAGCACCTATTAACGAAACGGGTAAAGGCGTTACTGAAAGCAAGAAAGGTGAATTGCTTCAGTACCTTACTTTTAAACTAATTGACGAAACGTACGGCATCAACGTCATGCAGATTAAGGAAGTTTTGCGTTACAGCGAAATTGCTCCTGTCCCGGGTGCGCCTTCTTATGTGCTTGGTATCGTTAACTTACGCGGTAATGTTGTCACGGTAGTGGACACACGTGTTCGTTTTAGTCTGCCAGAATGCACCATCACAGATGATACACGTATTATTATAGTGGAACACGACGGAGAGCAGATTGGTCTGCTTGTTGATGCCGTGCAAGAAGTCTTCTATCTGTATCAAGGTGAGATTGAACAGAGTCCTAGCGTTGGTAATGATGAAGCCTTGATGTTTATCCAAGGTGTTTACCAAAAAGAGGAAGAGCTGGTTATCTTGCTGGAATTGGATCGTATGTTTGAGCGTAATGATGCGCTTGGCATTGAAGCAATGAGTTAATAGCAAAAGCTTGTTAACGAAAAAAGCCATGCAGATGAGAGTCTGCATGGCTTTTTTACGTTTAGAAAGGCTGAACTTTTCCGTTATCTTTCCCAGTACGCTTCTTCTAAACTGTCTTCACGCTCGGGCAAACCACGAGAGAGACGAGGTGCATTTTGCACAAGGATTTCATAGCTTACTCGATTCGAATATTTGCAAATCTGGGCAAACGAAGAGTAGGCAAGGAAAGGCGCAGCGTGCTTGCTGGAATTCGGTAAGCTGTCTTTGTGGAAGTGGTTGGCTGAGATATCGTGCAATAACGCCGATAAAGCACCATCACCCGCGCCGTTGGTGTTGCGGATTTTTTCAGGTCCACCCATATAAGGGTCGATATGAGAAAAGACCTTGATGGGGTTTTGGCACGCAGAACGTAGCATAGGACGACTAAATTCCCAGCGATTGAAATCCGCAAGGCGGCCAGACTTAATTGGGTTTGTGGTTTCGCGCTTTACTGTATCGTCAGTATATCCACATAGATACATACCATCAGGACCGGCCGTTAATAACACAATATCAACGTACTCTAGAATTTGATCGGCTGCTTGCAGGGGATCAGATAGACCTGTTAGCGCTTCGGCTTCTAGCTCATTCATTGCTAGGACATTGACATGACGCTTGATCAAATCCAGTAACTCGTCTTTATTTTCTTCCACTAGATGCTTGGTGCCAAGGGTAAGAACGGTCGGTACTTGATGTTGATGGGCGTGTTCTAATGCGGTCAACATGGCTTGTTTGATGGGTTTGCCTTGGTGACGTAATGGGTAGGCACAGGTAACCAATGCCGCACTGCCTGCAATGATGTTCTCAGGAATGTGTTCAGCATTGAGCTCATCCATATCTCCTGGTGCAATGGCAAAGGTGCGTTCCCCATCTGGCGTGATTAAGGTGATGCCTCGACCTATGTCGCCAGACACGCCTTGTAAATGGTTCATGTCTACCTTACTACTGGTATGACAAATGTAGTGGTAAGCAGGTGAGCCTAAGGTGATATTGGCTGACATCACGCCGAGCAACACAGACTTATCATCGGCAAGGACGGAGTAATTATGTATGGTATTGCCGATGGTGCCACCTGCAAAATGATCGGAAATACAGCCTTGAGCGGCAAGTTCACGATAGATGGCGGAGGCCGTATCAGTATCCACTAGATTGGATAGCCCTTTGTGAATGCTAAACTGTGACAGAAATTCATCAGAAACATTGGCAACCACGTCAACAATGGTTTCGTCTAACCCAACAATGTAGGTATCTTTATCCGGTTGCACATCAATGGATGGTAAGATGGGCTTAGGTTGAGATACTGGAAAGTAATGCTTGAGTTTACGTCTACCGGGGAATTTCATGCTGTTTGCTCGTTGAATGGATTAATAAAAAGATTTTAGCAAAAAATTGACCACTCGGGCAGAATCAAACATAAGAAAAGTAAGGTGAACATGAACGAAAATGAGTTAGACCGTTATAGTCGTCAACTATTGCTTGCAGACTTCGACGTTGAAGGTCAGCTTAGGTTAAAGCAGGCGAAAGTGCTGATTGTTGGCTTAGGTGGATTGGGCAATATTGCGGCCACTTATTTGGCTACATCAGGTGTTGGGCATCTGCTATTGGCCGATGATGATCGTATTGAAAACAGCAATCTGCCGCGCCAAGTCCTGTACGAAGAAAGCCAGATAGGGCGAACTAAGGTTGAGGCCGCGGTGGGTCAGTTGCGGGCTAAAAACTCCGCCACAGAATTTCAAACTATTGAACAAAGATTGTCTGATGAAAGCTTGCAGGGAGTGATCTCTGAAGTGGATGCGGTACTTGATTGCACTGATAATTTTACCACTCGACAAGCCATCAACCGAGCATGTTGGCAGTTGAAAACCCCCTTGATTAGTGCCGCCGCGATTCGTTGGGAAGGGCAATTAGTCAGCTTCTTGTATGACCAGCAAGATTCGCCTTGTTATGAGTGCTTATATCCTGCGTTATCCGATCAAGCATTAAGTTGTAATGAAAGTGGTATATTGTCACCAGTCGTGGGCTTACTCGGTGTCTACCAAGCACTGGAAGCTATGAAGGTGGTGAGTCAGACAGGGGTGGTTAAACATGGTTCATTGAAGCTGTTTGATGGCTTTCAAGCGAGTTGGCGGGAAATGCAATTAACACAAGATCCAGCCTGTTGTGTCTGTTCAGAAAAGGCAAGTATAACGGTTGAAAAGTCATAGATAAGCCCTATTTCAGTAATTAATATTTTTCGTTAAGCATTTTTTGTATTTTTCGGTAGAATTCACCACAACATTTCGCCGATAGACAGGTCTATCGAGCAAACATTCAATTACAGGAGCAACAAAATGAGCGATGTGAGACACGCTAAGTTAATGATTTTAGGTTCAGGACCTGCTGGTTATACAGCCGCGGTATATGCTGCCCGTGCGAACCTGAATCCTGTAATGATCACAGGTATGCAAATGGGTGGTCAATTGACGACCACCACGGAAGTGGATAACTGGCCAGGTGATGACCAAGGCGTGCAAGGTCCTGAGCTAATGGAGCGTATGCGTAAACACGCAGAACGTTTTGAAACCGAGATTATTTTTGATCACGTTAATAAGGTGGATTTAGAAAATCGCCCTTTTCGTCTAGAAGGTGACAGTGGTGTATACACATGTGATGCTCTGATCATTTCGACGGGAGCTAGTGCTCAATACCTTGGTCTTGAAAGTGAAAGCAAATTCATGGGACAAGGTGTATCGGCTTGCGCAACTTGTGATGGCTTTTTCTACCGTAATCAAGATGTCGCGGTGATTGGTGGTGGTAACACAGCCGTTGAAGAAGCGTTATACCTAGCCAATATTGCTAAGTCTGTCACTGTTATTCACCGTCGTGACAAGTTCCGTTCAGAGAAAATTCTAGCTGACAAGTTGTTGGATAAAGCGGCAAATGGCAATGTTAAAATTGAATGGCACTCAGAGCTGGATGAAGTGTTAGGTGATGGTACGGGCGTTACGGGTGTACGCATCAAGAATAATCAAACAGGTGAGATGAAAGAGCTGGCCGTTGCAGGTTTGTTTGTGGCGATTGGTCACAAGCCAAATACGGATATTTTCCAAGGTCAATTGGACATGAAAGACGGCTACTTGAAAGTACAATCAGGAACACATGGCAATGCCACCCAAACCAGTGTTGAAGGTGTGTTTGCTGCAGGCGATGTCAGTGACCATATCTATCGTCAAGCCATTACGTCTGCTGGTACTGGCTGTATGGCCGCTTTGGATGCTGAGCGTTACTTAGATTCACAAGAGTAAGCTTTGCTGAGCCTGTCAGGCTTCTGCATTTGATAGGCCTTTAAACCTGACTGATAGGCAATAAAAAACCGATCACAAATGGATCGGTTTTTTTTCGTCTCTTGCTGGTGATGCTCTTGCTATAAGTTGAAGAAAGAAGCGGTCAGCGAGAAGTCGTCTTATTGTGCGTTGTAAGCTTCTACGCCTTCAACGATGGCTTTGCGTGCTTCGTCAGCATTCGCCCAGCCTTCTACTTTCACCCACTTACCTTCTTCAAGCTTCTTGTAGTTCTCGAAGAAGTGCTCGATTTGGTCACGAAGCAATTGCGGAATGTCGTTCACATCTTGAATGTGACCATATTCTTTGCTTAATTTCTCATGTGGGACAGCAACCAGTTTTGCGTCCATACCAGCTTCGTCAGACATGTTCAAAACGCCAACAGGGCGGCAGCGAATGACAGAACCAGGCACGACTGGGTAAGGTGTGATCACTAATACATCAACAGGGTCGCCGTCGTCAGCTAACGTGTGGTTAACATAACCATAGTTAGCTGGGTAAAACATAGGCGCTGTCATAAAACGGTCTACGATAAGCGCATCCATGTCTTTGTCGACTTCGTATTTAACTGGATTTGCTTGCGCTGGAATTTCGATAATGACATTGATGTCGTTTGGTGCGTCTTTACCCGCTGGAATATTGCTGTAGCTCATTATTTTTCTTCCGATCTGGTTGAATATGGGCGCTATTATAAAAGCTAGCTTGTTCAGATGCTAGTTGTAGAACCAAGTGAAAAACTATTATTCCTCCTAAGGATTGAATAAAATGGATAAAAATCTGCGTAATAAGCTATAACTTATTGCTTTCTTTCCAAATTTAGCTAGTCTTACATAATACTGGTCAAATATTAGACGCGAGGAAGGTAATGACAAAATCTGAGCTGATAGAACTGCTTATCGATCAGCAATCTCATTTGCCTGTTAAAGAGGTTGAACAAGCCATCAAAGCGATGTTAGAACATATGTCTGACTCTTTAGCGAATGGTGAGCGTATTGAGATTCGCGGTTTCGGTAGTTTTTCGTTGCATTATCGAGCGCCAAGAATTGGACGTAATCCTAAAACGGGCGAATCGGTTGAATTAAGTGCTAAGTATGTCCCTCATTTTAAGCCTGGTAAGGAATTACGTGAGTTGGTCAACGAATCGTCAGAGTCAACGGCGAACGAACTCAACTAATTTACATCTAATACCTCGAAATTTTTCAGCTATCACGGCATAATATCGCCATTCTATTCTCGATAGGTTGTTTTATGCTTAAATGGCTGAAAAGAGTTATCTATACGGTTCTTGTGCTGTTCTTTCTTGCGGTGGGAGTATTTTTTGCTATCCGCAACCCACAACTTATCCATCTTGATTTGGTCTTCTGGCAAGGCCCAGAGCTGAGTGTTGCGCTCTACATCATCTTGGCGTTTACAGTCGGAGCTTGTATTGCCTTATTAGTCAGTTCTGTTGCTTATTTACGCAGCGAACGTCAAATTCGGGTATTAAACCGTAAGTATGAAAAAGCGCGAGATGAAGTTGATGCCCTTAGAAAAGCATCCATTACGAAAGAGCTGTCGGTAGGGAAGGAGTAGCGGCGTTGACCGAAGTCGGCTTGTTCCTAGTATTGTTTGTTGCACTCTTTGTCGGTTGGACAATGGGGCGTAAAACGCCGACTAAAAAAAGCAAAACCCTGAAGAAATCCATTCCTAATGACTATTTTCGTGGTCTAAATCATTTATTAAATGATCAGCACAGCGAAGCCATTGATGCTTTTGTTGATTCCTTGGAAGTCAATTCAGAAACCTTTGATATTCATTTAACTCTCGGTAACTTGTTTCGCAAAAAAGGCGAGATCCAAAAAGCCATTAATATCCACCAGAATCTATTAGCACGCCCTGAAATTTCGCAACGAGAAATGCGCATGGTACAGCTTGAGCTTGCCAGTGATTTTATGTCGGCCGGTTTATTGGATCGTGCTGGACGCTTGTTGCTCAATATGGCGTCTACAGCACGAAAGAGCGAGTTTCAGCCGAAAATTTTGACCCTCTTGGTGGATCTGTATGAGTTTGAGCAAAGTTGGGACAAAGCCATTCAAATTGGCTCAGAGTTGGTCAAAGAAACCGCTACAAAAAAAGAGATAAAACGCCTAGGGCATTTTCATTGTGAAATGGCGCAAGAGCATCAAAAGAAAGAACAGTGGAAGCCAGCCTATCAACAATACAAACAAGCGTTGGAAGTGGACCCTACTTGTGTCCGAGCCAGTATCGGCGCTGCAGATGTATTGAAAAAACAAAACCGCTATCGAGATGCCATTAAAGAGCTGAAACACGTCGCAGAACAGGATAGTGATTTTGTGTCTGTGATCATACCGCAATTAAAAGAATGCTATCAAAAAGTTTGGGGCAGCGGTGGTTATATTAAGTTTTTACAAGAGCAGAACGATATAAAGCCTTCGACCACCCTGATCATGGCTTTGGTTGAACATTATATGGACAATGACCGCGAGTACGCGGAGATGTTTTTGGTTGAGCAATTAAGAAAACACCCTACGATTAAAGGCTTTAAAGAGCTGATCAACATACAGATAGCCGACTCTCAAGGCTATAACCAACAACACTTATCGGTTCTGTATGAGCTGATTGATCAGTTGGTTCAGGCCAAGCATAAATATCAATGTCGCCAGTGTGGCTTTTCTGGTCATCAGCTACATTGGCAATGCCCGAGCTGTAAAACCTGGGGTGTTGTGAAACCCATTCATGGTTTAGAAGGCGAATAAATTCGCTTTTGATTTTACTAAGTTAATAGAAAGACATGACAAGTACCTTAGCTTGTCACTGCATAAGAGGACACTAAATGAGCTGCCAATCCCCTATCGTAGTTGCCCTAGATTTTCCAACCATGGCGCAATCTATCGAGATGGCAAAGCGACTTGACCCGAGCCAATGTCGAGTTAAAGTCGGTAAAGAGTTATTCACTACGTCTGGCCCAGCCATTTTAGAGGAATTGCATAAATTAAACTTTGAGATTTTTCTCGATTTAAAATTTCACGATATTCCAAATACCGTTGCCAATGCAGTGAGCGTGGCTGCCAAATCGGGAGTGTGGATGGTGAATGTTCACGCGTCTGGTGGTCGTCGAATGATGGAGGCGTCTGCCAATGCTTTACAGCAATTGCCAGATCAAAACACGTTATTGATTGCTGTGACGGTATTAACCAGCATGGATCAGTCGGATTTACGTGAAATCGGTATTGATATGACACCAGAACAGCATGTGAAACGCTTGGCGGCATTGGCCAAATCGTCTGGAATGGACGGTGTGGTTTGCTCGGCTCAAGAGTCACAAATGTTATCCACTGAATTGGGTAAGGACTTTGTTTTGGTCACTCCGGGTATTCGCCCAGCAGGCTCTGATCAAGGAGATCAGAAACGCATTATGACACCAGCCGAAGCCATGGTGGCAGGCAGTCATTACCTTGTCGTTGGGCGTCCTATCACGCAGGCAGCGGATCCGATAGCGGTGTTAACGGAAGTGAATCAGAGCTTAGGTCTTTAAAGGACACTTCGTCACTGTCTTGAAGTTAGACAAAAAAACTTTTACTCTAAAACCACTCATTGATTAAATTTTAATCAATGAGTGGTTTTTTATTGGCATGATGCCAGTGTTAATTTGAAAAGGACCTTTATATGAAAACCCTACTTAAAAAACTCAGTTCCAGTATTACTCATTGCGTTATGGCGCTTTCCTTGTGTTTTTCGACTCTGCTCATGGCGGCTTCGCCTTTGGACATTAATATCGGCACAGCGGATCAGTTCGCAGCCATTATGTCGGGAGTGGGTCAGAAAAAGGCCGAAGCCATAGTGGCATACCGTGAAGCCAATGGCCCCTTTACTTCCGTTGATCAACTTGTTGAAGTAAAAGGCATTGGCCATGCCTTATTACAGCGTAATAGGGCGCTTATCCAAGTGCCAGAGACAGAAGAAGCGCAATAACCTGTCGCTCAGGGCGAGTCTCTTTACTCGCCCTGATTTTGTGCTTCGACAGGATGACTTAATGCTTGCATGGCTTGGTGTTGGGTTAAGAATATCTGCCCTGTTAAGTTTGTGATTAAGGTCGCCTGACGGAGTTTGTCCATCACTGGCCCCTTGATTTCCGAGAAATGCAGAGTAACCCCAGCTGAGTTAAGGCGTTCAGAAATGGCTTCTAAGCTGTCTAGCGCACTGGCATCAATCATATTCACCGCACTGCACATCAGCACAACGTGTTTCACGTCTTTTTGTTGCGCAATGAGGCTCAACACATAGTCTTCTAATACTCTCGCATTGGCAAAGAAAAGGTTTTCATCGATTCGTATGGTGACAATGTCTGGGGTCGTCTCAACCTGATAGCGTTGTACATTTCGAAAATGCTCGGTTCCAGGGACACGGCCAACCACAGCGATGTGAGGGTGGCTGGTGTGCCATAGGAAAAACAACAAGGATAAGCTAATGCCGACGATGATGCCCGTTTCCATACCAACAAATAACACCACTAAAAAGGTTGCCGCTAAGGCCAAGGCTTCTTGTTTTGAAAAGTGGTAAAGTCGGATGAAATCTTTTATATCGACCAGCTGTAAAATGGCCACAATAATGCTGGCGGCCAAAACCGCATTGGGCAGATAGTAAAAAAGAGGCGTTAAAAAGAACAGCACAAGCAGCATGAATAATGCGGTTAGAATTCCGGCCATCGGCGTTTTGGCACCAGCACTGGTGTTGACCACGGTACGAGAAAAGCCGCCGGTAACAGGAAAAGCACCACTTAGGGCTGAGGCGATGTTTGCCGTACCTAAGCCAAGTAATTCTTGGTTAGGTTGAATGTCTTCTTTACGCTTGGCGGCAAAGGACTGCGCCACTGACACTGAGCCGACAAATCCCACCACACTGATTAAAAATGCCCCGGGCAGTAAAGACCATAAGGTGTCTGTTTCTATGTTGGTTAAGTCAATGGAAGGCCAGGCTAATTGAATGTGACCAACGATTTTAATGCCTTGTTGATCCAGTGACAGCAAGGCCACACACACAGTGGTAAGTACCACCACCAAGACTGGACCCGCTTTACTCAGTAAGTTAGCGGTTTCAGACGATAGTCCCAGCGCTTTCAATATTTTACTTAGGTATTGTTTAAAAAAGACTAATAACCCAATCACCAAGCTACTGATGATGAATGTTGGCAAATTAATCTCATCAGCGTGGCTTAGCATGTCTTGGATGAGTTCAATCAGATTATTACCATGTGCCTGAATGCCCAATAAATGTTTGAGCTGACCAACCGCAATCAAGATGGCTGAGGCGCTGATAAAACCGGATATAACAGGGTGACTTAATAAGTTGGTTAAAAAGCCCATTTTTAATAGGCTCATTAATACTAGAAAGACCCCTGATACAAACGCCAATAAAATGGCCAAGCTAACGTAGGCATCGCTGCCGGGCATGGCCAAAGGTAAGATAACGGTGGCTGTCATCATTGAAGTGATGGCCACCGGACCCACCGCAAGGCTGCGGCTGGTGCCCAGTAAAGAATAAACAATGGACGGCAGTATGCTGGCATATAAGCCCAAATACGCAGGAAGTCCGGCTAGTATGGCATAGCCCATACTTTGTGGAATCAGCAAAATAGTCGCAATAAAACTGGCCATGCCGTCTGTAGCCAGGTCTTTATGAGAATACTGTCTTAACCATGCCATGGCCGGCAAGCCGCGATCCAATGTTTTCATCCCAATCCTTATTTAAGATTAATGGGGGTTTTAAGGTAGCGCACACCATTCTCTTCTTCTGGTGGTAAATGCCCTGCGCGCATGTTGATTTGTACACTTGGCCAAATCAGCCTTGGCATGCTGAGTGTGGCATCTTTGGTGTTGCGCATTTGACAAAAAGCGTCTTCGGAAATGCCAGTATGAATGTGCTGATTATGATTTTTTTGCTCGCCTACTGTGGTTTCCCACGCATACACATCGCGATTAGGGGCTTTATAGTCATGACACATGAAAAGGCGTGTCTCGTCAGGTAGAGCAAAAATCTTTTGGATAGAGCGGTACAAGGTGTTGGCATTGCCACCAGGAAAATCACAGCGTGCTGTTCCAAAGTCTGGCATAAACAGCGTATCGCCAACAAAAGCCGCGTCTGCAATCAGATAGGTCAAACAGGCGGGCGTGTGTCCTGGGGTGTGTAAAATGCGAACATTGTTTTCCCCAAGTGGCAAGGTATCTTGCTCATTCACCAATAAGTCGAATTGAGATCCGTCACGGCGAAACTCAGCTTCGACATTTAAGATTTTAGAGAAAGTGGCTTGCACTTGAGTAATTTGATCACCAATAACAATTTTGCCACCCAAGGTGTTTTGCAGGTAGGGCGCGGCAGAAAGGTGATCGGCATGAACGTGGGTTTCCAGCAACCAATCGAGTTGAAGTTGGTGTTGTTTGACATAGTCAATGATGGCGTCGGCAGATTGAGTGTCTGTGGTTCCAGCGGCATGATCATAGTCCAATACGGAATCAATAATAGCGCATCGCTTTGTTGCTAGGTCAGTGACCACATAGGAGACAGTGAATGTTGCTTCATCAAAGAAGGCTTTTATTTGAACGTCGGATTGCGTTTTAGTATTCATCATTATAAAACCTCACTAGGTTATAAGTATATTTCATTATGTTATATATGGCTATTAAATTAGTAAAGTCTAATGTATTGTCGGTTTGTGGAAAGATCGTGGAGTTTGATCTTAATCAATCGGAGTAGGCCTGTGGAAAGACCAGACGAGAGAGAGAATTTTTGCTAATCTATCGAATTGATTTTTAAGCTTAGGAACAAAGTCGTGTCGCAAGAGTTTCAAGTTGTCTCATCTTATTCGCCGGCTGGTGATCAGCCAAAAGCCATTGAGAAATTGGTGCAAGGGGTTGACGCTGGCTTGGCTCACCAGACCCTATTAGGGGTGACTGGATCCGGTAAAACCTATACCGTGGCGAATGTTATCTCTCAGGTGAAACGCCCAACCATCATCATGGCGCACAACAAAACCCTAGCGGCGCAATTGTACGGAGAGTTTAAGGAGTTTTTTCCTCACAACGCCGTCGAGTATTTTGTTTCTTATTATGATTACTATCAGCCAGAAGCGTATGTGGCGGCGTCAGATACCTTTATCGAGAAAGATGCCTCCGTCAACGAACACATAGAACAAATGCGTCTGTCTGCCACCAAGGCTTTATTGGAAAGGGAAGACGTTATCATCGTCGCGACCGTGTCGGCGATTTACGGTTTGGGCGACCCGCAATCCTATCTAAAAATGATGTTGCATCTGGACCGAGGTGATCGTATCGATCAGCGAGCGGTATTGCGTCGTTTGGCGGAGCTGCAATACAGTCGTAATGACTTAGTACTGGAGCGTGGCAATTTCCGTGTGCGCGGCGATGTCATTGAAGTCTTTCCTGCGGATTCCGAAGACACGGCGATTCGTATTGAATTGTTTGATGATGAAGTCGAGAATTTGTCCTTTATTGATCCTTTGACCAATAAAACCTTACGCAAAGTACCTCGCGTGACGATTTACCCTAAAACCCACTATGTAACACCAAGAGAAACCATTGAAGGGGCAATCGATCGAATTAAGGTAGAGCTGGATCAGCGCCTTGAACAGCTTAAATCCCTTAACAAGTTGGTTGAATTACAACGTCTAGAGCAACGCACCCGTTACGATCTGGAAATGATGCAAGAGCTCGGCTATTGCTCTGGTATCGAAAACTATTCGCGTTATTTGTCTGGTCGAGAAGAAGGGTCGCCACCACCGACCTTGTTTGATTATTTGCCCGCCAATGCCTTGTTGGTCGTGGATGAGTCTCATGTGACCGTGTCGCAAATTGGTGCCATGTACAAAGGCGATCGATCTCGTAAAGAAAACTTAGTGGAATATGGCTTCCGTTTGCCATCAGCGTTAGACAACCGACCGATGCGCTTTGAGGAATGGGAGCAGATCAAACCACAAACCATCTTTGTGTCCGCGACACCGGGGAAGTACGAAGAAGAACATCAGGATTGGGTGGTCGAGCAAATTGTGCGTCCGACGGGCTTGATTGATCCAGAGTTGGAAGTTCGACCTGTTGCCACGCAAGTGGATGACTTGTTGTCGGAAATCAACAAACGCACTGTAATCGGTGAGCGAGTGTTAGTGACAACGTTAACCAAACGCATGGCGGAAGATTTAACCGATTACCTAAATGATCATGGGGTACGTGTCCGTTATTTGCACTCTGATATCGACACCGTAGAACGGGTTGAGATCATTCGAGATTTACGTCTGGGCGAGTTTGATGTGCTGGTGGGAATCAACTTACTGCGAGAAGGTTTGGATATTCCTGAAGTGAGTCTGGTGGCCATTTTAGATGCGGACAAAGAAGGTTTCTTACGTTCCGAGCGTTCTTTGATTCAGACCATTGGTCGTGCTGCTCGTAATGTAAATGGTAAAGCCATCTTATACGCGGACAGAATCACAGGTTCTATGGAACGTGCCATCAGTGAGACCGAACGGCGTCGAGAGAAACAACAAATACATAATGCTAAGCACGGCATTACACCGACAGGTATTAATAAATCGGTGGAAGATATCTTAGAAGGTGCTTATAACCCAGGGGCTGGGAAGCGTGGTAATAAGACCAAGAAAGTCGCAGAAACCGCGAAAGAGTACCAAGTGGAAAGCATGGATGACGTGGCACAAGTGCGTAAAGCCATGATCCAACTGCAAAAAGAAATGATACAGGCGTCAGAAGAGCTGAAGTTTGAATTGGCCGCTGGCTATCGTGACCAGATTCGTGTCTTACAGAAAAAACTAAAAGACGTCGGCGAATAGTAACGCATTTACAATCAGAGGTGAGTTGATGGCGATTACCTTGAGAAATTACAACATAGTTCGAGTGATTGATAATGGTGTGATCGTTAACTGCACTGTGATTGAAATGTGTTACGACTTTGCCTTAGTGAAATTTCGAGACAAGAAATACAAGGTGCCGTATCACCTGATTGATGAAGTCATCGGTCACGAATTGCTGGTTCCCCTCGAGGCCTAAAAGCAAATCACGAAAAGACTAAAAAAGTGCGTAAGAAAGCTTGTCAAACGTAAAGCGCTGGGTATAATAGCCAACACTTTTTTAGGACTATAGCTCAGTTGGTTAGAGCGCTACCTTGACATGGTAGAGGTCAGCAGTTCGAATCTGCTTAGTCCTACCACATTCGAAAGCCCCGATCTTTTTAAAAGGTCGGGGCTTTTTTGTGCCTGTTTTTTGTTCCCTCTGAATGGCTTTGGTTGAGGAACATTATTTTTCCGCCCTGCTAGGCGGGTAACTTTTGCCAAACGATGCAAAAGTAACCAAAAAATCTTTTTAATCCTTTCGCACATTCAGGAACGTGTCGAGCGTTTTCACCAGTGACTCATTATCTCTTTTTACGTTTAAAAGCGTTCCAAACCATACCAAATCTCGTGTTCCTTCCCATTTTCTTTGAAAGGAAAGTTTTTCAAGGGGAAGACGAAGTGGGGATCTTTTGTCTAGCGCAAAAAAACTCTTTACAGAAAAACGTAAAAAGTCGCTTTAATCTTTTCGCCAATCTTTCACTGCATAAAAAGCGCGTCGAGGTTTTCACCAATGGCTCATTATCTCTTTATACGTTTAACAGCGTTCCATACCAAACCAAACTTCCTGTTCTTTCTCATTGTAGTTCTAACTTCAGCAGCTGGCTTCTTTCATGTCTCTTTTACAGAATCGCACTTATTTTCTATTTTGCAGGCTGACTGATCGTTAGTTGCAAGGACGTCTTTAAGCATCTTGCGTCGTATTTAAAACACTTATGTGGAAGCTGTGAGTCTGTTTGTTGTGCCTAGAAACCATACGGCAATAAACGCCACAACACACATTGCGGAAGCCATCCAGATAACAGCAATGTAGCCGAATGCACCTGCTAATGCCGTGCTTGCGCCAGATGTGATAATACCAATAAGCATGAGAGTACTGGCTTGAATGGTAAAATCCGTTGCAGGCGTCCTTTGATCTGTTTGATCCATCATTAGGGTATACAGCACGGCAGGTATCGGGGAATGGACAATAAAATACGTGATAAGGCATGCGTATACAGGGAGTGTCTCATTCACACCGTAAGCAGGAATGAGTAGCACCAACAAAAACAAGGCTTGCGTAGACATTAAGCCAAGCAGAGCTTTGCGTCTTCCAACGAGCTGAATGAGTTTTCCTGCAATTAATGCTGAGACGATACCAAATGGTGTTGCCACAAGGTATATAGCTGTTCCAATACTACTTAACGACCAGCCTATATCGACAAGCATAGGGTTAATGATGGCGTATGCCATACCGCCACCTATTGGGTACAGAAACAAAAGCACCAGCCATGGTTTTGATACGTACCGCCAAAATCCCACTAAACGTTTATAGCCTATTTGGGGTCGTACCTTTCCAGTCGGTTCTTTATAGAAAATTAGCTGAAGCCAAGAGATACCGGTCAGTCCTGCCATAAGCAACATACAGCCAAGCCATCCTAGCATTGGGTAAATAGACAATACCAAACCACTGCCAACCAAGCTCCCAAACATGGTGCCAGCTTGCTGTATGCCATTTCCCACTCCACGACTGTTCACATCGAGAAGGCGACAAGCTAAACCGTCCACCGCCACATCTTGAGTTGCGGAGAAAAATGAGAATGTAGCGCAAAGAGACATGACTAATACAAAGTCGGTTGAGAGATCATAAAATCCTAGAATAATTAAGTTGATCATCATGGCGGCCTGTAAAGTCAGCAGCCAAGTTCGGTAATGACCAAATCGACGCAATGAAAAACGGTCAATCAAAGGTGCCCAAAGAAACTTAAATACCCAGAAAACACCTAGGCTATACACAATACTTAGTTTCTCTAAAGGCATTCCCTGGCTGCGTAAAATAGCCACTAGTGCCACCAATAAAAAGCTAATCCCTACATATTGTGTAGCGTATAAGCTAAACAATAACGACCAAGTAGAGCGTTTATATGTTGTCATTTTTTACCTCTAAATTTAGTTGGTGGCATGGCTGTTTTTACTTTGGTAGTTCTTCTACAAGGTGTGCTCTGATTGTTTCTTTTATGTCATTTCGCCAAGCATCATCATGGTCAAAAATATCTGTGTCAGCCTGCTGAGCTAACCATTCGAACGCGTCATCGGTGGAAGGGAATATGCCTCCAGGGATGCCAAACACTTTTGTGACACTCATATTTTTCATACGTTCATATTGGTCTTCTGGCACAACAATCATCATATGTTTTATAAAGGCGCGGAATTTATTGTCGGCGCCTTCATTCATCCATTTCTTGGTCTCTTTGCCTGCACCTGAAGGCGGATGAAGGGAGTCAGCATCATCAAAAAAACGTATTACATGAATGGGTTTTTCATCGGCAAACCAATTATCCCAATGGGTTAATGACTCTAAATGTTGTTCCATAGTTGGCTTGCCTTTAGCGATAGCGAGCATTAGGGGACAGTGTTTGGTTTCATGGGCTAATAAGCTCATAAGTATCTCCATAAGTTAACGTTAGCCAACTCCTTTTTAGTTGGCTGATAGGGCTGATATTTTTTATACCCTTGCGGATTGTGAGGGCATTTTTAGTCAGGTTTTCGAGCAATGATTTCCGTGTTTGAGATACGCAGCGCATTTCGTGCGTTTAATAAGTACAAACTTTCATCGATCAGTTCATCTACATCGTCACCCAATACAACGGTTTGCGCGGCAAAGGCAGCGGAACGTAGTGAGCGTTTTAGGCCGGCAATATTTTCACCGCCACTGATAAGAATATTTTCGCGGGTAGAAACGATTTCTAGCCCCATACTCTCAAGCAGGCTACTCATTTCTTCTATTGGATGGTGATACATTGCCAGCGGCGCGGATTTTAGTCGTTCGATCCATTTAGGACGGTCGAAAACTTCTTGCAGTGTGTCTCGTAACAGAAACCCTTCGGATCTAGGTTGTCCACAACTCCATTGCAGTACTAAGTTGCCAGATGGGGTAAGTGCGTTGACCATTTGCTCTAATGTGTTGGTTGCGTTTTTAAGCCAATGCAACATCCAGCAACTAGACACAAGCGCGTACTTATTTTTTTCCAATGATAGATCACTGGCGTCACACACACTGGCGGTAACGGGTAAACCTTCACAGCGTTTTATAACGGCATCGATCATAGATTGGGACACATCTTTTGCATCGACTTGCCAACCTCCTTTACGAGCCAGTGCTTCCACTAATCGACCACTGCCACAACCAATATCGGCGGCATAGCCTTTGTCTCTGGTATTCCAAGCATTAATGGATTCCATGGCATGACAAGCCGCTTGGAATTGCCCTTCATTGCCTTCTTCATATTCGCTTGCTGACCATTCTGGCTGAGTAAC
Source organism: Marinomonas posidonica IVIA-Po-181 (assembly GCF_000214215.1). Taxonomy (NCBI): domain Bacteria; kingdom Pseudomonadati; phylum Pseudomonadota; class Gammaproteobacteria; order Oceanospirillales; family Oceanospirillaceae; genus Marinomonas; species Marinomonas posidonica. Next base: position 2,807,464 of record NC_015559.1, on the reverse strand, counting down.
TTTAGAGTCCTTAGTTTGGGTGAACGACTTGCTGAAAGTGTCATTTGTCATAATAGAAATATTCCTTAATATGTGGTCTCAGGTGAAGGGGGAGAAAATTTTGAGATCAATTGTTGGTAGGCCACTTTACCTACAGCAGTAAGAGGAAGTTCAGGCACATATTCGATTGAATCGGGCAGCATAAAATGCGCAACGCCTTCTTCAATTAAGAAATGACGGACTTCATTTAGCGTCAGTGTTAGATCTGTCTCTTCTTTGTTAACCAGTACAGCGCATACTTGCTGTCCTAAACGTTCGCAAGGTAGTCCAATCACCGCGGCGGCTTGAATCTCTGAATGTAGGCTTAAGTGCGTCTCGAGAGATTCTGCTGGTATGGTCTCTGCGCCTCTACGAATGACTTCTTTTATACGTCCCTCAACAATAAGGTGACCAGAACTTAAACGGCGGACAAGGTCGCCTGATTTGTAATAACCATCTGCCGAAAATGAAGAATCATTTGCTTTTGGGTCCTTGTAATAACCTCTTAAAGTGTAAGGGCCTCTTGTCCAAAGTTCGCCTCGTTGGCCATTGGGTACGTCTTGTCCTTGGCTATCAACTATTCGAATTTCATCCAGCTCAGACAAAGGTCGACCTTGTGTTTTTTGTACCAAAAGGTCTGGGTCTTTACTGCGAGTGAAGTTTAATAGGCCTTCGGCCATGCCGAATACTTGCTGTAATTTGCAGCTTAACTTATTCGGAATACATTGGGCTAAATCTGCATCTAGGCGTGATCCACCTACTTGCAGCATTCTCAATGTGCTTGGGGCTTTAAAGCCAAGCTCAGCATTTTGTAGCCATACTCGAACTAGGGGAGGGACGAGGGCGGTAACAGTGGCATTGGTATCTGTGATCCATTGGTAGGCAATGTCTGGGCTAGGAGAAGGGCACATAACCACTTTAGCACCTTGTTCGAAGGCGCCTAAAATCCCCGGGCAAGCCAATGGGAAGTTGTGTCCTGCTGGTAATGCGACTAAATAGCCATCATTTTCATCTAATTCACATACTTCAGCGCTGGCTTTTGCATTGAATAGATAATCACGATGCGTTCGAGGAATCAGCTTAGGTAATCCAGTTGTGCCACCTGAGCATAACAATACAGCTATTCCAGCTGGGTCAGTTGCATGACCGAGATTGGTGCTTTCAAACTTTTTATTCCCTTTTTTTAGTAAGGACCCTAATGAGTGAAACGAGCCAGTATCTTGTTTATCAAGAATGATATTTTGTAAGCTAGGTACACCTTCTTTTAGCTTAACGGCCAAGTCTGGAATAGGAGAGTTTTCTTCAATGTCTCCTGCAATCCATGTACGAGCCTTGGTTAGGTTAAGGAAATGTTCTATTTCTCTATACCTATGGCCAGGCAGTGCCATCACTGGAATAGCACCTAGTTCAAACAGTGCAAACAAGGTAATAACAAAGCTATTGGTATTACCCATTTGTAATACCACTTTCTCACTTGGTTGAATGTCTAGTTTCGCCAAGCCTTGCGCAAGTTCCTGCACGCAAAGGTGTAATTCTTTCCCTGTGAGGTCCTGAGGCTTACCATCTATCCCCAGTCCACTGAGAACAATGTTTTCTTTATTAGAGACTTTCTCAGCAAACCAGCTGGCTAGGTTTTGGTTTTGCCAATAACCGCCTTTGCAATAGGTTTCTGCCAATTCTTCTGGCCACGGAGTAAGTCCATCGAATGCCGCATTCATAATACAGTGCCTTCTAATTCTGCTTTGATACTTTCATCATCTAACTCAATGATTTCGCAATAGAAAGTCGCGATTTCATTCACCATTTCATCGCCACATGTAGCAATGATAGAGCTAACTGCACCAGCAATGCTTGGGGCGTTAAACAGGGCTTTAAGGTCAATGGAGTCGACGCCAAAAACCTCTCTTAGTTTGGCTACTAGCGTTGTGGCTAAAACGGAGTCACCACCAGAGGCAAACAAATTGAGGTTGATGTCATCTGTTTTAGAGCCAATGGTTTCTGACCAGATTGAGGCAACCGCTTTTTCTGTTGTGGTGGTTGGTAAAACAGCTTCTTGTTCAGGTGCTAACGTTTCGTTGTTGCTTGTTTCGGCTTGTATTCTCTCGCTCGGTAAATTATCGGATAGGCACTGAGACCAAGTGTCAGCTTTATTAGCAAGGGCAAGAACAGAGGTATGGAAAAATTCAAACATGGCATCCAAGACACCATCAATAAACATGTCTTCTCGACAGTCCCAGTTGAGCAGTAAGCCACCATCCAGTTCGGTTATTTGGGTATCCAGTAATACTTGAGGGCCTTGAGAGATGATCCATATTGGGTCGCCAAAGACGTCTCGTACGACAGGTTCAAATAGTTCTCCAAGGTTTAAAGCACTGGTAAAGACGATGGGGGCGGTAACTTGATGGCCTTTTAAGCGGCCAATATCACGTAATACTTGAACGCCGTTATAGTCCGCATAGGAGGCGTCTTCATGTAGTTGTGATTGGATTGTTTTGGCACGGTCAAGGAATGTCTCTACTTCGCTTAAATTCACTTCAAGCATGATTGAACTGCTAAAATCACCGACAACGCCTGATAGATCAGGTCCATCGATTGGGCGAAGGAATAAAGGCACATTAATAAGGAAGTGTGAGTTACTGCTCCAGCCGGCAAGTGTTTCTGCTAACACCGTTGCTAAGACAGTAGCCGGTGTAAGGTTGTGTTCACGACATACTTGATAAAGCTGATCACGCAGTGTGGAATCAAAATAAAAGTGACGTCTTGTGGTATGTGGCTGAGTATTCTTTGTTTCGAATAGGCTGGTTTTTAACGGAAGTTTTGGGCCTTCAGGCATTTGGTGAAGACGATTATTCCACCATTCACCAGAGCGCTTTTTCACGTCTGAATAGTTCTGTTCTATATTGTGACGGCAATCACTGAAGCTCATAGGTAGTTCAGCAAGTTCGATTTCTGGGTTTTGATAGAGCATGGCAAGTTCACGTAGCAGTACTCGGTAACTCACGGCATCAGCGGCCACCATATCCACATCTAGGTGCAATCGGCTGCCACCATTGGGTAATTGGCTTAAGGCAATGGCAAGCACTTCACCATTTTCAATATCGAGCATCTGTGATGAAAGCAGCTGACGTGTATTTTCTAGTGTTTGTTCAATTGTGGTAGCGTCTTTTTCACGTAAGTCATTAATCACTAGAGGAATAGGTGTGCTGTTTTCACTTAATTTGTGAATTTGTTGACCATCTCGGGTCACTATTAACCTGAGAGAAGAATGACGTTCAGCTAATTTATTTAAAGCTTTTTCAAGGGTTTCTGGGACGATCTGGTTGTCGCTTTCAAACTCGGTATATAAATGCGCAGAGACGCCACCAAGAGGTTGTTCAGGGTTGCGACCTAACCAGTAGGCTTGTTGCATTGGGGCAAGTGGAAATGCTTTTTCGGTTGGTGTTGAAGCGATTTTCTGTGTGGCTTGAGGAGCAGAAGCGTGCTCAGGGTGTTTGGCATTAGCTAATATATTAACCCAGTCATTCACGCATGGTTTGGATGACAAAGCGGTGAAATTTACTAGATAGCCTTGCGCACGCCAGTGAGCCACAATCCCCATTAGGGTGATTGAATCTAGTCCTAATGCGTAAAGGTTGTCATTAGGGGAAATGCTGTCTGCATTTACATTGATTTTTTGTGCTAAAAGCGCCGTAATTTCATGCAATATTGTTTGGGAATCAGACATTACTCTATCTCCTTTTGAGCGTAGTTTTTTTGGAGTTTGGCTAACTTCTTTTGAAGAAGTGCCATACGATTATCATGAGCGGTTGGGACGTTTGATTTTTGTTGCCAGATTTCTAACAGGGCGGCCTGATCAAGCTTGCCATTGACGGTAAGTGGGTAAGAGGAAACAAAGACATATTCGGTCGGAATATAGTGTGCTGGCAGCAGGCTTATTGCGTGATCCCTAAGCGCTGAGAGCGTGTCTTTTGAATTCATTTCAGTGTGAGAGTCTTTTGTGGCAATCAAAAATGCGATCAAGCTTTTTGGTGATGAGCCATCTTTTTCAGGCTTTGGTATAACAGCACAATTTTGTACGACAGGGTGTGACTCCATAGCCGACTCAATTTCACCGGGTTCAATACGAAAACCTCGGATTTTTAATTGTCGATCTGCTCGCCCTTGATAATAAAGTTGCCCATCTTGCCACATGGCCAGATCACCCGAGCGATACAAGCGTTGGCTCTTATGGAAAGGGCTAGCGACAAAGCGACTTGCAGATAATCCCGCTTGCTTCAAATAGCCGATCGCCAATTGCTTTCCACTGACAAACATTTCGCCCACTTCACCTTCATTGACTGGCTCTAACTTTTCATTGAGCAGGTGAACTTGCAGGCCTGTGAGCGCATGGCCAATAGGGCTTGAATCATTATTAAAGAGAGTTTTAGAAAGCTCTAACCAAGTGACATGTACAGTGGTTTCTGTAATGCCATACATGTTGATTAATCGTGGTTTGCCTTCTGGGTAATGTTTCCACCATGCATTCAGTTTGTTTAGGTTGAGCGCTTCACCACCAAAGATCACACTGCGTAATGACAGTGTTTGTCTTGCTCCTGTTTTGGTATGTGCCTCATTGACTGCAGCAGTCAATGCGTAAAAAGCAGAAGGGGTTTGATTCAGAATGGTGACTTGTTCTTGCTTTAATAATTCTAAGAAAGCATCTGCTGACCATGTGGATTCCTGAGGAACAATGCATAGGCGCGCACCAGTAGTGAGTGCCCCCCATATTTCCCAGACTGAGAAATCAAAGGCAAAGGAGTGAAACAGTGTCCACACATCATTATGGTCGTTGGCTAACATGGGGGTGACTGCATCTAGCAAGCTAATGACCTGACTGTGGCCAACCATGACGCCTTTGGGTTTCCCTGTGGAACCTGATGTAAAAATCACATAAGCAAGGTCTGAGTGCTGGTTATTTTCTGTCTCTTGATGTGAAGGTGTATCAGTCGATGCTTGGCTATTGTTTACATTGACTTGAGGAGCCGATTCAATGAAATAAAAGCGTTCTTTTAGCTGCGAAGGAAGTTGCTCAGGCCATATGTTCTGGCACAACTCACGGCGGCTAATGAAACAGACAGGGGTGCTGGTTTCTATAACCCATTCCACTCGATCTGCAGGGTAATTAGGGTCAATAGGGACATAGCAAGCGCCAGTCTTCAAGACAGCAATAATGTGTACAATAAGGTCGACACTTCTTGAAAGCATGACGGCCACCATATCGCCCGACTGAACCCCACGGCTGATAAGCTCTTCACTGTGTGCTTTTGCTAATACATCTAGCTGTTGATAGGTGAGTTGTTGATCTTGGTAACTCACCGCTATTTTATCGGGCCAAATCTGTACTTGTTGTTCAAAACGGTCATGAAGTGTGTCCCCTGATTGGTTAGGGGTGATTAATTGATCCATCAGACAGCTTGCTCTTGTTGAGATTGAATAGGGCGTAAATCGGTCCAATTGGCTTCGAGCCAGTCCATGCATTTTTTGCGAGACATAGGGCCATTATCAGCCAGCCAACCATCAGGAATTGGGAGAATATTTGGCCAGATCGAATACTGTTTTTGAGCATTTATTAGAATTAAAAATAAAATCGACTCATCGTCAAAAATACTGTCACTCATGTTAATTTCTCCGTGATCATGGTGTGGTCATTTGAGGTGTTGTGGACTCATCTTTTGATGTTGTCTCTGCGTTTATTTCCTGTGTTATGTCACTCAAATGTGTTTTAAAGCTGAGCAATATTTCTTGCGCAAATTGGTGGCTCAGCGCAATTGGGTCATAACACAGGCGAAGAGTTAGCTCTTTGCCGGGGTAGACAAACAATCCAAGACTTTGGGCAATCGAGTCACGCCAGCGTTGGTTGGTGATGTTGGCAACGGTTGTTGTCTGCTGTTTTGCGTTTGGAGAGGCTCGCGTTATTTCTACATCGCCTTCTAGTGCGTTTTCTATCACTAGCAAGGTATCAAAAACCTCCCCGTGTTTTTCTGTTGCCGCAAGGTGGTCAAGATGAATCGGTGCCAATGATTGCCACTCAAACTTTTTTGTTTGTAGCTCTTTTAACTGTTCGCTTATCGGTGTTTGATCGGCTGTGTTAATCCGTATAGGAACAATTTGTACAAGCATGCCGATGAGTGATTCTATGCCATCTAGGTTTAAGGCTCTGCCTGAGTCAAACAAGCCAAAGACAACGTCTTTTTGGGCTAAAGAGGTGGAGATAGTTCGAGCCCAAGCGAGCTGGAAAAGTGCCGCTTGAGGTGTGTTTATTCTATTGGCCGTTGCGATCAATGAAGTATTTTTTGATGAGCTTAATACTTCCGATATGTCTTGTGTTGGCGTACGGCTTTTGCGTTCTGGTGCAATGACTGAGGGTGTTTTTATGCTGTCTAGTTCACGATTCCAGTACAACCAAGATTGGCTTTTATCTTGTTCTTGTAACCAGCTTAAATAATCCGCCCAAGCCAATGTAGGTGTGACTTGTGTATCAATATCATCTGCGTTATTAAGTAGCTCGTGTAACAGGCGTGGTGTTGACCAACCATCCAATAACAAATGATGGGAGTTAATGAAGAGTAGCCATTCATTGTCTGTTAAATGATCGTCTGTTAAATGATCGTCTGTTAAACGAATTAACATGAACCGAATTAGTGGTGGCTGGTGGAGTGTGAACCTGTAAGATTCCCATTTTTCTCTGAACTCATTGATTTGTTTGTTTTGATCCGCTTTTGCTAAGTGGCTCCAGTCTTCATACTGCCAATCAGGCTGTAAGTTTTCTGCTATAAAGGTTTGCTCGCCATTATTGAAATAACCAGAACGCAATACGTCATGTTTATTTAATAAATGATGGGTATTGCGCTTTAGGGTAGTTTCAACATGCTTAGGGTCTAACGATGATGTGAGTGTCAGCTCTAATTGAATGGTCCAAGGGTCATTTTCATCATCGCAGTTTAGAACCATCTTCCGTTGTAAGGGGGTAGTGATTTTGGTGCTTGAATTTGCTGGCAATAAGTCGGTTAAAGAGGCTTCTAGATCCGATGCTGTTGACAACAATTGGATGACTCTTCGGTACTCTGCAAGCAGTTTGTTAAGTGCTGAGTCGCTTATTTTTGAGGATTCTGTGAATACCGCAAAACGCAATTTCTGCTCTGGATCTTCTTGCAGGTGGTAAGCAAAAACACTGACCAGTGCGTTGTTGGTGTCAGTGCTTACTTGTTGGTTGAGTTCTGTTTCTGCTGCATCGGCTGTGGCGAAGGTGTGAAGGAAACGAAACTCTAAATCATGCTTTTGCTGATGATTTATTGTGTGAATAACCGCTTGATCTTCAAGGTTGATAGCGGATTCTGAATGAGCAATTTGCCAGCACCAACCTCTAATTTGCGCACTAAGTTGTTTGCTGTGTGTCAACTCAGTTCCGAGCTTAGATAGCATAATAGATAGCGCTTGATCGTTTTGCGTAGAAAGGCACTTTGTTTGCTGGATTTTCAGGTTAACATTGCCTTGTTTATTGGTGGCAATAAGCCCTGTACCAACGCCTGCTGTGGCGAGAAGTACAGGCAGTAAGCTATGAAGTGGTAAGCCCATTTGCCTTGCTAACTGGTTGGCCTTACAGTTTTTGTTGTTTGAGGCCTGATCTGGGGTTTTAGGCTTGGTTGTATTGGCTGTGCCGCTTTGTTCCAATTCAAGGGCAATTTTTGCCACGCTACGGGCTGTGAAAACTTGTCTTGCTGACAACAATATGTTTTCCCGACGAGCCAAACTTACGAGTCGGATAACGGAAATACTGTCCCCGCCTAATTCGAAAAAGCTGTCATCAATTTCTATTTTCTTAAGACCCAATACATCAGCAAAAAGAGCACATAAAGTATGTTCCAATTCTGTGCTTGGCTCTCGTCCAATATTGCTATCTGATAAGGTGATATCGGGCAAAGAACGACGATTAATTTTGCCATTTGGCAAACGTGGTAATTTCTCAACTCCCATGAAATGTTTAGGCATTAGATGATCTGGTAGGGAGTGAGCACATTTGTTTTTCAGAGATCGGGAAATGTCTGCCTCATCAGCTTGATTGCCTAGCTCATAAAAGCACAGTAGTTGTACCTTGTTGTTGTGATTTTTGACGACGATTGCACAAGGTAATTGGATAATCCTTTCGACAGAGGCTTCTACTTCTAATGGTTCTACACGGAACCCCCGAATCTTAATCTGCTCGTCAATACGTCCAATGTATTCCATCATGCCATCTCGCAACCAACGGACTCGGTCACCAGTGCGATATAGTCTTGAGCTAGGCAGGCCGTAAGGGTTTGCGACAAAATGGCTGGCGGTAAGGTCACCACGACCAAGGTAACCTCTTGCTAGTCCTTCTCCTGAGATAGCCAGCTCACCTGGAATGCCAGGTGGTGCGAGTTGCATACATTTGTCTAGAACATAAGCGTGCGCGCCCCATATTGGCATACCAATGCTTGGGGATTTATTTGCTTCTGCACGGGCAATCATGGAGTCGACTGTGGTTTCAGTTGGCCCATACAGGTTGAAGCCAGTGGTCTGTTCTAGGTCGATCATTTTTTGCCAAAGTTGGGCTTTGACCGCTTCGCCACCAAAGCCAAGCAAGGCTGGGATATGCCCTGCTAGGTATTCGCCACTTGGCAAGGTAACCCCTGACTCCAACCAAGGCAGAACTTCGTCTAACATGCCTGGTGTTAGCTCGATAAAATCCAGTTTACGTTGAATGATTTCTTGAGCCAGAGCAATAGGATCTTGCATAACATCGGTATCAAATAAGTGCAATTCATGACCTTCAAACATCCATAAATTAGGCTGCCAAGAGGCATCGAAAGCCAATGACCATGCGTGGCCTATTCGTAGGGTGCTTCGACCTGTGCGCTTTATGGCTGCTTCATAAAGGTCTTTTTTATGACTGCTAAGTAAATTGGCTAAGGCTGAATGAGGGATGACAACCCCTTTGGGTTGACCGCTGGAACCAGAAGTGAAGACCGTATACACAGGGTGTTCTGGTAACAGTTTTTCGAGACGATCATTGTCCGATACGTTGGTGTTAGATAAACCTCCTTCCATTGCGGCCGTTTCGGCAGTATGAAGGTCGACAAGTTTGCCACTTTGCTGTGTGATTGCGCCTGTCAAAGAGCTTTCAGTCGATGCTTGTTTATTAATAAAGATGAAGTATGGCTCAGCAAGGCGAACCACTCTGTCTATGTAATCGCTTGGGTAATTTGGATCAATAGGGATAAAAGAAGCACCTGCTTTTAAGATGGCTAGCATGGCAACAAACCATTCTTTTTCTCGAGGTAAGCAAATAGCGATTTGTTTTTCTGGTCCGATATTTTGTTTGATGAGCCAGCGAGCCAAGGCGTTTGCTCGAGCATTTAAGGTTTCAAAATCCAATTTTTCTTCGGGTTGGGTAGCGTCTTTTTTATCATGCTTTTTTAGTGCGCGAGTTTGATAAACCGCAATGTCTTTTGGTTTTTCATTGACTATGTTTTCAAACCAATCAATGACGGTTGGCGCTTTTTTCGAGAGCGCTGGGCGGTGTCCCCATGAGTCAACAAGTTGACTGTATTCTTCTTTGAGTAATAGACTTTCAGCGGCGATAATCTGATCAGGGGCGTTAGCAAATGTACCTAGTAAATTTGCTAAACGTTGCAAATGCTTTGGTATGGTGTTGGCGTGGAAAAGAGACTTTCTCCATGTGGCTTGTATCTGTAAGCAGTCGTTTTGCAATAAGGCGTCGAAGGATAAATCGGTCTGAGTTGTACCATTGAAGTGCTTGCGCCATTCTACATTTAAGCCATCCATTTCAGGTGGATTCATACCGTGGGCTAAGAAGGTCACCATGGTATCTAATAAAGGATTAGAGGATTCTCCACGGGTTATATCCAGTCGTTCTAATAAATGTTCAAATGGAATGTCTGAGTTTGAAAAGGCCACGCGACAGACTTTGGCGCATTGTTGTAATTGCTGACGAAAACTAAAGCTTGGCGATACTTTTAAACGAATAGGAACCACGTTACCAAAGTTGCCGATGACATCATTGAGCTCTGGCATATTGCGGTGAGAGGCAACGGTGCCAATTGTTATTTCAGAGGCCCGTGCTAGGCGAGTGATAAGAATAGCGATCGTGGTGATTAAAATTTCGAAAGGGGTAACCTGCTCTTCGGCGCACAGTTTCTGCAAAGAGGCCGTTGTGGTTTTGTCTAAATCTGTGCTGCACCAGCCACCAGACTCATCATTCCCTGCTGTGCGAACAAAGTCAGTAGGGAAGTCTAGCTTCTCGGGTAATGGTGAAAGCTCTTTTTGCCAGAAGGCTAGGGCCGTTTCGCGTTTTTCTGTGTCAGTTTGCCATTGCTTACGGTGCCAGTCAGCAAAATCTACGTATTGTAATGGTGTCGATGACTGATTAGATGTGTCGTTTTTTAGGTATAAGTTATAGCCACGGGCAAGTTCATTGGAAAAAATGCCGAATGACGGGCCGTCCCATGAAATATGCTGGCCGATCATAACCAACACATGGTAATCATCATCGAGAGTGGCTAGTATTAAGCGTAATCCACTCTTTTGGGTTAAATCAAAAGGGTCTGTGCTGGCTTTTTGAGCAATCGCATTGAGCTTTTCATTTTGCTCTTTTTTCTCATACTTTCTCAGATCTTGTGTGTGCCATTCAGGCGGTAAGCTTGACACTATTTTTTGTCTAGAGTTACCCTCGTCATTTGTATAGTAAAGCGTTCTAAAAATACTGTGCTGCATGGTAATTCGAACAGCGCTTTCTTTAAGTGCTTTGTAGTCTAGCGGCCCTTTTAAGTGCCAAAGAACGCATACATTGTAGGCCGATGAGCTTGGGTCTAATTGATGAAGAAACCACATTCTTTCTTGGGCGTGAGAAAGAGGCACTGAAAGCGTATTTTCTAAAGGCGGTATGTTGCTAGAAGGATCTTCTATATGAGTGGATACCTCTAAGCCGCGTGATTTAGCTAACCGTTTTAGCAGTAATTGCTTTTGTGCGATATTCATTGTCATTAAGCCTTGTTGTAAAAGAGAACTCTGGTTTTAAACAGCATGGGCTCTTGAGTGAGCATAGGAACTGCCCACTCATACTTACCGTTTATTAACATGGATCTTGTGATGGTCAGATAAGAGCGCTAGACACTTCTTTTTTCTTATTAGTTGAATTTAGGGCCTTGTATAGAGACGTGGTGATCTCTCCCGATCGTGTTGCCAGTATGGAAAGTAAGGTGTCACTAATCCCATGACTGTGTTCACAATACCCCTGTAGATAAATAGGCGTTTGTAGACGCGGGTCAGACAGTAGTCGGTAGTCTCTGTCGGCTTCAAAATCTTTTGTATAATCAGATATAGAGGAAAGCAGCTCACGGTGTGTATTTCGCTCGTAACCCGTAGCCAAAATGACCTGATCATAAACATTGGTTTCGGATGAACCATTAGATGAGTTGATGATTTTTAGTGAAATACCGTTTTCTTGAGTGCTAGAGGCTTCAACGTTCGTATTAGGCAAAAATCTGTAGCGAATATCGCCGGTGATTTTTTGTTTGTATAAAATGCTGTATATCTGTTCGATCATTGGCAAATCGATCGCAGCGTAATTTGTGTGATGATACTCTTTTAGCGTTTCGGCGCGGCTATGGTTTGTCATGTTGAACATGGCATCTGTTGCTTTCGGCGCGAATATCTCATTTACAAAAGGGCTTGAGTCTGAAGGCTTCAATGATGAGCCTCTGACGATCAAATCAATTTTTATAGATGGATCATTCTCGTAAATATCTAAGAATGCTTCTGCCGCACTTTGTCCTCCACCGACAATGGCCACTCTTTTCTCTGTGTTACAGGTAATAAGGTTTACAGATTTTAAATAAGTAGAGTGGTGAAAAACGCGTGAGTCGGTTTTTAAGGCTTTAAAAGGTTCTGGAATGTAAGGTTTTCCGCCTGTGCCAATGACCAGTGAGCGAGTGATGCGAGAGGTTTCTTTTCCATCATGATCACGAGAAAGTACATTCAATGAAGTGACAGTATCGCGTGTTTTGATCGGTTCAATCGCAATCACTTCAGCATCGTATTGGCATTGATGAGAAAACTGTTTAGCGACCCAGCGTAAGTAGTCATTAAACTCTAATCGGCTAGGGTAAAAGGTGCCAAGGTTAATAAAATCGTGTAAACGGTTGTGTACTTTTAAATAGTTAATAAAGCTGTAATAGCTCATTGGATTACGAAAGGAGACAAGGTCTTTAAGAAATGAAATTTGTAAATAGCTATTACCTGTAATGGTATTGCCATGCCAGCTGTAGTCCGCTTGTTTCTCTAAAAATACAGTGTTTAGGTTTTGTTTTTGTTCGTCTAATGCGATGGCTAAAGCTAGGTTAGATGGGCCACATCCGACCCCAATCAAATCAAAAAATTCTGGTGTGTTTGAGTATTGCACTATTTATATCCCTTAATTAAGTATGTGTTAGCTATTGGAATCTGTCATCAAGCAAATGGTTTGAACTATGCCATTTGCTTCATGACCCAAGGAGCAACACTGCTCAGTTTCTCCGTTGTCTCAGTTAACTCTCGCTCAGGAGTAGAGTTACTGACGATGCCCGCGCCAGCTTGCAACCAGGATTTGCCCTTATGGCCTAACAAACTTCTCAGTACCAGCGCTGCGTCGAAGGTGCCATCATGGCTGAGACGAAGAACGGCTCCCGCATACAGGCCTCTACTTTCAACTTCATTACGGCGTATTTCTTTAAAGGCAGGTTTTTTGGGGATTCCTGAAGCAGTAACAGAAGGGAATAGGCTTGCGAATGCATCCCATGGGTTCAATCCATCTTTCAATTCACCACATACTGTTGATGCAAGATGTTGAACAGATCCTCTTTCCTTTCGCTCCATGAACCGACGAACAACAATGGAAGGTTCATGGCAGACCGCTTTTAGCTCATTTGTTGCTAAGAAGACCGAAATGGCGTGTTCATGTGTTTCTTTTGGATCTCGGTATAGCTCGTTAAAACGAGAGATGTCTTCTGCAAAAATGCCATCTCTACGACGAGTTCCGGCAAGAGGTTCTGTCGTGACAATACGGTTTTTATCAATAGACATAACGAGTTCAGGGCTAAAGCCACTGGCTTGCCAATCGCCTAAATTCAGTGAAAAAGATCGAGCCGGTGTATTCTCTTTGCGACCACGCAACCAAGTAGCAACAAAGTCAGGTGAAAAGTCCAATTTTAGTTTTCTTGATAAAATGACTTTTTCTAACGTGCCTTTTTCTATTTGAGTCAATGAGTTATTGACCCATTGTTTGTATTCTTCACTATCTGGAATGGAGACGCCATTTGTTGAGGCGTTAGATACTTTGGGAGTATTTAGGAGTTCGTTGATTTTTTGTTTTAGGCTTTCGTCTTTAGTTTGTATTTCAGGAGTGTGTTGCCCTAATGACACGATCGCTTTAGGTTGAGATAAAAACAGTAGGGGGACTTTTCCGGCTTGCTCATCGTCATTGAGAACATTAGGTTCATTTACAGCGTATGCCAGTTCGAAACAGGCCCATCCGTTTGCTTGCCAGGCACCTTCCCATGAAGACAGCTCTGTGTTGAGTAATTCAAATAGTGTTTTATCTGTAGCTTCTACTACTAATGATTGACCCTTATAGCTGGACTCTAAACGGTCTGCATATAAAGTCACCGACCGTTCGATACCCCCACCGAACCAGCATTCGCCGTCTTTTTCATAAATCATATAGTCTTCAAAAAGCTTGCTGCTTGCTAATCTAGCGGCTAATTCGAACACATCATTTTTTGTGTTTGAGCTTGTTATATTTAGGTCTAGGGCAATATTACTCATGTTCAAAACTCCATCTCGACTGTCTGGTAAACATTTAAGTGTCAGCTCAATAGGATGCAAATAACTGAATTCCTTAACACATTGATAAAACTAGTTATTTGCACCTTCTTGATCGAATTGCTGATGTTTTCGGTTTAAAGTGCGTATTCCACTCCCACTAGGAAAGTACGTGGTTGTAACAATACGGCTGACGTTGAGCGTTGATAAATAATGGCGTCTTCATCGAATAAGTTGTCTATGCTTGCGAACCATTGGGCATCACCCATTTGGTAGGTAGCTCTTGCATTAGCAACAACATAAGCATCTGTTTTTGAGGCAGATTCGTTATTTGGGTAGGTGTAATACGCACCGGAATAACGAAGGTTTAGGTTGGTTGTCCAATTGTCTTTGTGCCAATCTAGGCTGATACTAGAAGTAACTGAAGGTGCAATCGCAAGATCATTACCTTCTAAACTGGTGTCGCTAGAAAACTCAACAATCTCAGTATTTAGAAAGCCTAAACTGCCTGATAGAGTAAATTCGTCTGACAGTATTGCTGTTAAGCCTTGCTCAAAGCCCCAAGTATTTACCTTGTCTACATTGGCAATTAAATACGAAAGGTCTTTATCGAAATCACCGCTTGAACTGTAGGCGAGCTGTAGGTCTTTATAGCGAGAATAGAAAAGGTTTTGGCTACTGCTTAGCTTGCCTTGTAAAAACTGTTGGCGGCTATAAATTTCATAGGTCCAAGAGGTTTCTTCTTTGAAATCATAATCCTGTACTGCAAATGAATTATCAAAATAGATTCCTGCTCCTCCAGCGTTGTAGCCTTTTGATATTTGTGCGCCCCAGCTAATCATTTCAGATTGTTGCCAATTGATGCCGACTTTAGGTAGAAATTGTGAATAATTTTCATCGTAATCAAAGTCGTTACTCGTTGCGCCATTACTGTAAACGCCACCATCGCGTTTTCTTGATTCATGCTCTTGACGCCCGCCCAATGATAGAGTGAGGTTATCTGATAAATTAAACGCCCCTTCAATATAAGCGCTGAGTGCTTCTGTATCGTCGTTATAACGATATTTGGTAGAGAACAATTCGGTATCTTCATCTTCTGCTGCGCTGTAGTAATAGATCCCAGCGACAAGACTTAAAGTTTCATTGCTATAGTGGAGCTGAGGCTCTAGGACTATCTCAGTGCTGTCAATGTCGACATTGGTGCCGTTGTCTGCAGTTGTCCGAACAAACTCTGCGTTTGTTAGTGAGCTATTTAATCGGAAATACGCGTCAGAGTTGAGGTCTTGTGAATAATCCAAGGATACTGTGTCAGCGATAGTATTATGATAAGCCTGTCCATCAAAAGTAGCGGCTTTTCTGTCTTCATAAGGAGCCGCTACGGTTTCTAGGTGTGGTCCTGCGTAGTCCGTATGAGATACCCCTAAAAGTAATCGTTTGTTGTCTTCTGAATCTGGTTCTATCAGTAACTTACCTCTGAGGTTCACACTTTCATACCGACTCACATCATCGACATTATCTGTTGATCCGTATTTAACCGTGGAATCTCTGTCTTTTAGGTCTGCAGACAAACGATAAGCCATGGTGTCATCATCACCAATGGCTCTGTTAACGGCTGCGGACAGTTCTTGTGCATCATAATTCCCAGCGGCGGCACGAAGTATGGTTTCGTCTTCGTATACAGGGTCTTTTGTTTTAATGTTAATCGTCCCTGCCATGGCATTTCGGCCAGATAGTGTGCTTTGGGCTCCACGCAGTACCTCGACCTTTTCTACATCAAATAAATTGATGTCACTGTAGACGACTTCATTAAAAGACAAAGGTCTGTCATCTACTTCGTAGTTGAGTCTTTGTCTGCCGCCTGCGTAAATGGCAATAGTATTTTGTGCTGCACCGGTACCGTCTATGCCTCGTACTGTGGCGGCTGTTCCTGTACCTTCTACTAAATTAACGTTAGATGTTGTGTTTAAAATGTCTTTGGCAGAGTTTAGGCCCGCTTGATTTTTAAGAGTGTCTTCATCATATATTTCAATACTTTGTGCACTCTCTTTGGCTGACTTGTCGAGCAACTCGGCACTTACAATGATGGCGTCTAAATTGATCGTGTCAGAGCTGTCATCAGCCATAGCGATTTCACTCATAAGAACCAGTGGTAATAACAGCTTTTTCAGGGCTTTCTGTTGAGTCATTAACTTCTCCAAAGAATCTAATTGATAATGCTTATCAATTAGATTAGCATCTATTTTTAGTTACTGACTACTCCAATAGCAGCGAAATACTCCAAAACAGGAGATAATTAAATGAAGTCTCAGGTCGATAATATGCAGAGAAAAGAGTCTGATATTTGGTTAAATGAAGTTGATGATTTTAACGTCAGAATGGCTGAATTAGATGCAACACCTTCTATTTCGGTGTCCGACAAAGAAGGCTTGGCAATGCTTGCCCATGCACGTTTTTCCCCGTTTGAAGGTGAAATTGAGGCGGCCCCTTTTTTAATGCTAACACTATGTACTGCAAAGGTTGGGAGAATGCATCGATTTGGTGAAGGGCCATCTCTTGAGGGTGTATTACGTCCTGGCACTTTCACTATGGCTTTGCCAGACACGTCAGTTTTTGGTTCTTTCCCCGGCACTGAAATGCTGGGTATTGCTGTGAATTTAAGCGCTTTAAATTCTCTTGCAGAACATACTTATACTACAGAAGATTTTATTCCAGCAGCCTCTCAATTGCATAACGATGTGTACCTTAGTTCAATTATGAATGCATTATGGCGTGATGCAGAACTACATGGGCTATCAAGTGCTTTTTTTGAACAAGGTCTGAATGTTATTCTCCAGCACTTGAGTAATGCTGAATATAAGCCGGTGTCGAAAAAACCGGTTTACTCTTTAAGTAAGCGACACCTTAAAACCGTACTTGAGTATATCGAAAGTAGAGTGTGCAGTGATGTTAGTGTTGCTGAATTAGCCACATTAGTTGGACAAGATACTCAAAGTTTTACTCGTTCATTTTCCGCGGCCACAGGGTACACGCCTTATGCGTATTTTACCTTGCGTAGAATGGAACACGCCAAGCGCCTAATATGTCAAGGGAACTTAAATATCACTGATGTGGCAATCAGTATTGGCTATTCAAATCCAAGTAAATTTTCAGCAGCTTTTCGACGAATTGTTGGTGTGACTCCAAATACATGGCGTAAGGAACATATTAAACAATAAAATTCACCCATTAACCTCAAATCCTCTCGTCGCCAACAACAGCTTGTAGGTCTGGTCGGCGAAGCGCCATCAGACATTGCGATATCGGCAAATAAATTTAAATTCGCACAATTCAAAACACTGATCTATGATGAGCTGAACGTAAGGGATGTACGGCTAGATTGATAAGGATTTTTTCTGCTTTTTTATCTCTCTTCAAAATTCTATTCACACGCTTGTTTTGATCGCACGCTTTTTCTGGGGTGGTGAGTCATTATGTTATTTCAATGGGTTACCGAGCTTGAATTAAAGGGGTCTGAACCCTTTAATTGAGTCTTAGTAGACTTATTCGTACCTTCCTTAATCTTATGTTTATTTAGTCAAGATCAATACTGTTCAGGTGTAATGGAAATAACATGCCCCTGTAATTTTTATTTCATGAGCTGGCCTTAGTCTTTGACTCCTGTACTGCTGATATTTTCACGTAGCTTAAACATAAAAGGAGTCATCCATGTCTCGTTTAGCCATTGTTCTCGCTTTTACTAGCTCAATAACAGCGTTTAGTTTTTCCTCAGTAACCTTTGCTGAGTTGGTACCTGAGTATGACGCGACACTAACTGCTCATGCACAATTACCAGCTCAAACCTTCGTATTACCGCCGAAGAATGCGCCGCATTATTTTAATCAGTCGGGTCGTTTTACCTCGAAAGATAATCATCGTGTTGACACGAGTTATGGGATTTATGATGAGGTAACAGGCTTGTCTCGTCCTTTTCCAGGTCAACCTTTACAGGGCTTTTCTGGTATCCGCTCGCTTGGAAATAATCGTTTTCTTGTTCTGACCGATAACGGTTTTGGAACAAAAGCGAACTCGGCGGATGCCATGCTGATGTTCCATGAAGTTAAACTCGACTGGAAAGTCGGTCGGGTGATGGTGGAGAAAACCATTTTTCTATCAGACCCAGATAACAAGGTGCCTTTTCCTATCATTGATGAAACCGGTGAGTACCGTTATTTGACCGGCGCAGATTTTGATATCGAGTCAATTCAACCTGTTGAGGATGGCTACTGGTTTGGTGATGAATTTGGCCCTTGGTTGATCAAAACCGATAAATCGGGAGTGATTCAAAATGTGGTTGCTACTAAGACGGATGAAATGCTTTATGTTTCTCCGGATAATGCTTTTGAACGCTTGCCTAACCCAGATGAAAATGGGTCTACAATCATCACTAAGCGATCTGGTGGTTATGAGGGAATGGCAATCTCAAAAGATGGGAAAACATTATATCCACTGTTAGAAAAACCCATTTTTGACACTAAAACAGAGACTACCGAAGTCATCAATGATCAGCCAGTGTTACGGATTTTGGCATTTAATAAAGAAACCCAAGAATGGTTAGACGGTGTTCGTTATTATCCACTAGCGGCAGCGAATCATGCCATTGGCGACTTTAATATGATTGATAAGCATCGTGCTTTGATTATCGAGCGAGATAGTGGTCAAGGAGATCCTCGTGAAGGTTGGTCCAAAAAGCCAGCGCAGTTCAAACGAATCTACCTGATCGATTTACGCGAGATGGATGCTCAACATGTGTTGCGTAAAATTGCCTATATCGATTTGATGAAAATTAAAGATCCTGATGGCATTGCACCACGCGGCTCACATAACGGCGTGTTCAGCTTTCCTTTTGTGACGATTGAAGATGTCGATCGAGTGGATGAAGATACAATCGTTGTCGCAAACGACAATAATTACCCATTCTCCGTAGGTCGTCAGCAAGGGAAAGCTGATGATAATGAGTTCATCTTGCTAAAGGTCGCAGACTTCCTAAAAGCAAAATAATAAAAGTGGAACAATTACTTATGAATATGGGACTTGTTCCAGTACTTCTGGGCCGTGGGCGAATTAAAGCAATTAAAGGAAGCAATTAAAGGGGTCTGACCCCTTTAATTGCTCGTGGCATTTTGGGGCGTATGTTGTTGTCTTCTGATGACATTAAGAAGAGAGCGAAAGTCTGTTCTGGTGGTGAGAAAACCCCTTTGCTGTTTGGCAAGATAATCATGCAACTGCCTAACGTACTGATAATGGACGAGCCTACTAACCACTTAGACATGGAGTCCATTGAATCTTTGAACATGGCGCTTGATATGTTCTGATATTCGTCAGCCATGACCGTGAGTTTGTTTCCTCTCTTGCTACTGAAATCATTCAAATCAAAGACAAGAAGTTGGATCATTTCCGAGGCCACTACGATGAGTTCCTTGCTAGTCGTAGCGAAGGTTAAGCATTTAAAACATCCTCGTTTGGAGGAATTTTCTTTTAAACGGCTGTTTTCCTTTCCGCTGAGCTCTCTTGGCTTGGCGTCAATATGCCGGATGCAAAGTTTTTTAGAACCTCCACAAACGCTTCTGCTGCTGGCGTAAGCTGCGATTGTTCTAATTTCGCGACGCCCATCGTTAATGGCATAAGTTCTTCTTTTAATGGAATTGACGCGAATTTTGTTCCGTCCAGCGCGACATTACTGTGCACTGGCGTATTAAAAATCGAATAACCGAAACCGTTTGCGACCATGCCCCTCACCATGCCTAACGAATGAGCATTATGGCTAATCATAGGTTCGATTCCTTGACCAATAAATAGAGAGCTAAAATATTCTCGGCTCATTGGCCAATCCAACATCACCATTGGGTGTTTTGCCAGTTCATGAATAGAGACTTGTTTTTTCTTAGCTAACGGATGATTCAGCGCTACAACGACATAAGGGGGAAGGCTGATAAGAGGGGTAAATTCAATATTGGCTGGAAGCTGCATATCGTAAGTGATTGCCAATTCGTATTTACTGTTAATGAGCCCTTGGATCAAATCTCTTTGGTGCATTTCATCGCATTGCACGTTTACGGCAGGGTATTGATCAACAAACTCTTTAAGCATCGAAGGCATCATTAAAGAAGTAAATGTAGGGAAGCCTACAATACTCAAAGAACCGGAAACTTCCGTGCCAAGCGTTTGAGCAAATTGAGACAGATCATCCGCCCCTTTTAGTAATGCTTTTGCTTTGTGGAAAAATTGCCATCCTTGAGTGGTCAGAGACAACCCTTGAGCATGGTGACGAATAAACAATTGTAAGCCTGTAACGTCTTCAAGATGATGGATCGCAGAGGAAATCGAAGGCTGGGAGACAAACAAAAGCTCGGCTGCTTTAGTGACACTGCTGTGTTCTCCGGCAAGGACAAAGTAGGTCAGCTGTTTTAGTGTAAATTTGTTCGCCATTGGTTGTACCCCTAATTATGGTCTATTGCATCAACTTGGTTTAGCACGCATTTTGACGTATTGCCTTAGTCGTCGTTAGCATTGATAAAACAAATACTAACCGTGACTGGGTTTTGAATTTTAAATGCAATTGTTTTGCCAATTTTTGAAGCTACAAACGTCGCATAGTTGCGCTTTTTCACATCAAAATGCGGCGTTTTGTAACCTTGAGGTAGGTTTTGCTTTATGACAGTGCGCGCGCAGCGTATCGGTCTTGTGCATTGACCTTAATGAGATCAATGCACAAGAGGGCGGAAGAAGCATAGGTTAACAGGAGGCGTCGGTTAAGAAAGCATGTCGGTTAAGAAAAAGCGGGCAATGGTTACAAATCTCTCTACAAGTCACCCGGTACACCGTAGCTTGCAGCGTGTGCTGGAGACTCGGCTCGCAATATGTAATCGTTCATTTGAGGTTCATACATGTCGAGCAAAATCTGAAGCTCTGACAGAGGAGCGTCTTGCCAGTCCACTCTCAAGTCCACTATAGGCCAACTTGGGTTTGAGTAAACTTGTAGCCCTGCCGATTGTACTGAACCCGCTTCGCCACCTGCGTCTAACCCTGCTTGTAACGCTGAAAGCAGTCGTTGTGGGAGGGGCAAATCTTCATTACTTTCGAAGGAAGCGATCATTGCAGCGGGAACGTCAGAGTTATCCAAAAGGTTTCCCATGGCAATACACGCATTGCCAGACGCTTCGTTATAGATTCCTAGCGCATTTTCTCCGCTGAATGTAACGCCTTCGCCCTGAGCATTTAAAATGCCCAGTTGGCGATATTCAATATAGGTTTCGTGCTCTTTTAGCTTTTCAAGCGTCTCTTCAGGTGTGGCTCCGGAGCTTAATTGCTCAAGACCGAACGGACCTAAAGCAGGGTTCGTGACGTTTTGTGTCAACACGACACCGACGTCGGATTTTGCGAATGCACACCGACTTGCAACACAAATGCTGGATGATGTGATTGCGCTTCCCACCATGCCTGTTTTTTTACAGTAACCTGCGATAGAAAAGGTCATATTGGACTCCAGTTTATACGTCGCTTTCAGGGATAACTGCGATAACATCAATTTCCATCAACCATTCAGGCTGCGCCAATCCGGCCACGACTAATCCAGTTGAAATGGGATAGACACCTTTCAACCATTTGCCGACTTCTTTATAGACGGGCTCTCTGAATCTTGGATCAGTTATATAAGTGGTTGTTTTCACTATATGCGTTAAATTCGAACCACATTCCTCCAGCAATTGTTTGATGTTTTTCATGGCTTGCTCTGCTTGAGCTTGAGGGTTACCTAGGCCAATAAGGTTACCGTCAAAATCAGTACCTACCTGACCGCGAACATACACGGTATTGCCTGCCACAACGGCTTGGCATAGATCATTATCAAGCGATTGGTTAGGGTAGGTTTCTTTAGTATTAAACATACGAATTCGAGTATGAGTCGGCATGTATTTTTCCTATTAACGGATGATGATGGAGTTAGGCAATTTCAACGCTTGGTTCTGGAACATGGCATTCGTACTCGTGATACTTTCTTTGAGTTTCAATGTGATCTGCGATGTATTTTGCATCGTGCCAGCATCCCCAGATGAAACTTGATCCACGACGAGATAACCAAGGCAACCCCACGAAATAGATTCCAGATAACGCAGTGACGCCTCGTTGGTGTTGTGGAGCACCTTTATCATCAAAAACGTCTAAATCCAGCCAACTGTAATCTGACTTAAAACCGGTTGCCCAAATAATAGTGGTGATCCCTGATGCGGCTAAATCCAGCTCACGAATTGGATTTAGCATGCATTCTGGCTGAGGTAAAATTCGTTTTGCACTGGGCTCTTCTGGGAGATCTAAGCCATTTTTCTCGATGTAAGCATCCGCTTCTTCTAGCAATGAAAGATAGTTTTCATCACCTTTCTCAATGTTTTGAACAAGATCATTTGAAAAACTCAGTGTGCCATTGGTGAATGCATGGGTGCGTCCTAATAGCGTGATATTGTTATTGGCAAGTTCTCTGAAATCGATTGTTATACCCTTGTGTGCGCCGCTTACGGCGATCGTAACGTGTTCTGCATCCGGCGCAGCAGCGGGCGCATCCCATTTGCCCAACACGCCAAGCCACCATACAAAATCTCGGCCACGATATGAACGCGGAGGACGGTCATGTGGGCCTACAGAAAGGTAGACCTTTTTACCTGATCGGTTTATTTCATCCGCAATTTGAACACCTGATGAACCTGCCCCCACGACAAGTACGGCGCCAGAATCAAGCTGCTCTGGATTAAAATAATGAGATGAGTGGAGCTGTTTTAGGTTGGTAAGCTCGGGCACGATCGGGGGGATGGATGGCTTCTGAAATGGCCCAGTTGCGCACACAATACGTTTGGCTTTTATGCACCCTTTACTGGTTTCGATTGCATACCCTGCTTCCCCCTGAAGCGTTGAGACCTGCTTTACCGTGACGTCGGTGTAAACCGGTAAACTAAACTTTTCAACATACTCTTCAAAGTAACGCGCCACGCGTTCTTTACTTGGAAATGCATCAGGGTCAAGCTCTTCAAATTGAAGATTTGGGAAGCGATCGTGCCATGCAGGGCCATTGGCGACCAGCGAGTCCCAGCGTTGAGAACGCCATCTTTCTGCTATCCGATCTTTTTCTACAACAATATGCGGAACATTAAGGGCAGTAAGGTGCTCACTGGTTGCAATCCCTGCCTGACCTGCGCCAATTACTAGCGTATCAACTACTGTGTTATCTAATTTCAATTTAGTCACCTTTATGCATAAGATTTTTGCACTGATGACTGGAAGGTTACGGTAGGTCGAATTATTAATAAAATACGATTATCTAAATCCTTGAATTGAAAAATTTTATGTAACCTTGATCGAATTAATAAAACTTATTTAGGAGTTTATTTAATTATAATTTAGGTTTAATTGATAAATGGGTATGTTTGTAGAATAGGGTATAAATACGTAGAGGGAGAGATGCCTCCCTAAATAACATTTGAGAGGTTAGTGGTTTGTCTTCATATACAAAACAATATTGGCTTGAAAAAAACGCTAATTTAGAAATTGAATCCCGCGCATTTATAGCAGGGAAGTTTGTCGATGCGTTAAATAGCGAAACGTATGCGGTGGTTAATCCCGCTACAAAAGAACAAATAGCTAATGTGGTTGCGTGTACTGAACAGGATGTCGATACGGCAGTAAAACATGCCAGAGATTCGTTCGAGCAGGGCATTTGGGCGAATCAATCCCCCTC
This sequence comes from Marinomonas posidonica IVIA-Po-181, assembly GCF_000214215.1. Lineage (NCBI taxonomy): Bacteria > Pseudomonadati > Pseudomonadota > Gammaproteobacteria > Oceanospirillales > Oceanospirillaceae > Marinomonas > Marinomonas posidonica. The sequence goes on along the minus strand of NC_015559.1, from coordinate 2,783,808 downwards.
AGACCGTAAAGCTGTCATGAAGCGCTTAGCTGAACTGATTCGCGAACATCAAGAAGAGCTTGCGTTACTAGAAAGTATAAACGTGGGCAAGCCCATCATGGACGCAATGAATGTCGATATATTGGGCGCCGCTGCGTGTTTTGATTGGTATGCTGAAGCCATCGATAAAATATACGGTGAAGTCGCGCCAACAGACGGTTTAAACATTGCGACAATTACCAAGGAGCCAGTTGGTGTTGTCGGCGCCATCGTTCCGTGGAATTTCCCGTTAGATTTGGCGGCTTGGAAGTTGGCCCCCGCTCTAATTTCAGGTAATTCAGTGGTATTGAAACCCGCTGAGCAGTCTCCTCATACTGCGTTACGTATTGCGGCATTAGCCAAGGAAGCCGGATTACCCGACGGGGTTCTGAGCGTAGTGACGGGACACGGACACATTGTTGGTAAAGCAATGGGTCTTCATAACGACATTGATTGCATTACTTTTACTGGGTCGACGCCGACGGCAAAGTTGCTGATGGGTTACTCTGCAGAATCCAATATGAAACCCGTATGGCCTGAAACAGGTGGTAAGAGCCCCAATCTCATTTTTGGCGATTGTGAGCTGGATAATGCAGTGGAACATGCCGCGATGGGGATCTTTTTCAACCAAGGCGAGGTGTGTTCTGCAAACTCAAGAATCTTAGTTGAGTGCAGTATTAAAGACGCTTTTATACAAAAGTTGAAAGTGAAAGCGGAATCTATGGTGGTTGGTGATCCGATGGATCCAGATACGCAAGTTGGGGCGCTTATCGATTCTAATCACGCAGCTAAAGTCCGCACTTATATTCAGGAGGCGTTGGACGAAGGGGCGATTTTGGTGACAGGTGGTTTGGGAGACTGCACGACCAATTCTGTTCCGCCAACGATTTTGGACAATGTCACACCGGAAATGAACATTGCCCGTGAAGAAGTGTTTGGCCCTGTGGTCGTTATTATGCCGTTTGACGATCAAGAGGATGCGATCAGGTTAGCAAATGATTCGATTTATGGCTTGGCCGCGTCGGTTTGGACGACTAACCTCAACCGCGCTCATTTGGTATCCAAGCGGCTTAAAGCGGGTACGGTTTCCGTAAATACTATGGATGCATTGGATATGTCGACGCCTTTTGGGGGGTATAAACAGTCTGGCTTTGGCCGTGATCTTTCCCTGCATGCTTTCGACAAGTTTACTCAATTAAAAACTACTTGGATTAAACTCGGTTAGCACAAAATAATGTTAACCCCTTTACTTTTGAGTAAAGGGCTTTTTTAGTTTTTTTAGTTTTTATAGTAAAAAAAAACCGCCAAGTAGGCGGTTGAATATGGGGGGCAATAGTCTTATAAATAACCGTCCTGTTTTAAGTCTTTCATTGTCTCTACAATACTTTCTCGCAATGTCGATACTAAGAAATCCACATTATCTTTCGATAAGGTTAGCGGCGGGGATAATATGTTCATGTGTGCTAACGGTCTGACGATGAGTCCTCGTTTTTGGCAATGATCGGCAATTCTATTACCGACTTGAGCTTCAGGATCAATCAGTTCTTTTGATTCCTTATTGGCCACATTCTCGACGCAAACCATAAATTTCTTACCGCGCACGTCACCCACTATGGGCAAATCCATAAGCGTCTTTAGTTGCTCTTCAAAATACGAACCGATTTCTTGGACGTGACCACAGAGGTTTTCTCTCTCCATGATTTCTATATTTTTAAGGCCTGCTGCACAGCTTACTGGGTGGCCGGAATAGGTAAAGCCATGCGTAAATAGAGCGCCTTCTGCTTGAGGCTTACTGATTACTTCGTAAATATCGTCAGACAGAATCGTCGCGCCTAACGGTAAATAGCCTGAGGTGAGGCCTTTTGCACAGGTGATGATGTCTGGCACTATGTCGAACTCGTCTTTAGAGGCAAACATATGTCCTAGACGGCCAAATGCAGTGACAACTTCATCCGATACGTAAAGCACGCCATACTTACGACAGACGTCTAGCGTACGTTTGTGGTAGCCCTTCGGCGGAACAATGACACCGCCTGCGCCCATAATAGGTTCAGCAAAGAAAGCGGCAACATTGTCAGGCCCAAGCTCCAAAATCTTGTTTTCCAGCTCTTGAACTTTTTCATCGCAGAAGTCTTCAATGGATTGGCTTTCAGGGCGACGATAAGGGTTGGGGCAGGAAATATGATGAACAAGCTGTTCATCGATATCAAAGCCAATGTGGTCAAATTTAACGCCTGTAATAGACATCGCCATATAGGTACTGCCGTGATATCCATCAATGCGTGAAATGATTTTTTTCTTACTTTTTTTACCAAGCTGATTAAAGTAAAAGTGAATAATGCGAACAGCGGTGTCGTTTGCTACTGATCCTCCACAACCATAAAAAACGTGATTCAGATTACCCGGTGCCAGCTCTGCTATTTTTGCGGCCAATTTCGCCGCAGGAACGGTAGTGTGGTGTCCAAAACAAGAATAATACGGAACTTTCATGATTTGCTCTGCAATGGCTTGTGCCATTTCTTCACGAGCATAACCGATGTTGACGCACCATAAACCGCCAATACCATCTAGATACTGATTTCCGTCTCCATCTGTGATGTGAACATTGTCGCTGTCTTCAACGACAATCGAACCTGTCTCTTTAAACGTGGAGAAGTCTGTCCATGGATGAATGTAATGGTCCTTGTCTTGCTGCCAGACTTGGTACATTTCGGCGGATTTATTTTCAGACATCGAATGGTTCCTCGGAATAGAATTATAATCTGTTTAAATAATTTATAGAGAGTTCTGGCTTCGGTAAAATATGTTTTTTCTTTGTTTGCATAGGAAAAACTAAAGCGACAAAAGGCTTACGGTGACTCGCTTAACGAGTCAATTAATCGCTCTATGAAGGCTTCTGATTTAGCCAATTGTTCAATATAAATAAACTCATCGGGTTTATGGCCTTGCTGCATACTTCCGGGTCCACACACGACAGTGGGAAGTTTTAAGCGCTCGCTAAACAAGCCACCTTCTGTGCCAAAGTTTATTTGACCTTCTTCTGCGTCATCAGTGAGATTTTTCAGGTATGAGATGATTGCGTCATCATTAGCTTTAGCGAGTCCGGGGTATTCGGTAAGTACTTCGATGGCGATATCTGTATCAGACGCTTTTTGTGTCATTTCGCCGATTAGTTCTTGGCAGTAGTCAGCAAAGTGTCCTAACAGGTCTTGTGGATTATCGTCTGCGATATTGCGAATTTCGAAATCAAACTGGCAGTGATTTGGTACGATATTTAATGCCGTTCCGCCCTGTATTATGCCGGTATGGATGGTCGAGTACGGAATGTCATACTGTGTGTGAAAGGGGCCATTTTGTGCTTTATCGTTTGCTGCGTTCTCAAGCCAGTTAACCAGTCTGGCAGCGTAGTTCACTGCATTTACGCCGTGTGGCGCCATCCCCGAGTGGCATTCTTTTCCTGTCACGGTGACACGCGCTGCAAGCTTTCCTTTGTGTGACGTTACCAATTTCATTTCAGTCGGTTCGCCAACAATACAGGCAGCGGGTTTTACATCCAGATGCTTCAGTTTTTCTATTAGACTGCGCACGCCAAGGCAGCCAATTTCCTCATCGTATGAGAACGCAAAATGAATCGGCTTGGTCAGGTTTGTGCTTAGCATTTTGGGCACCGAGGCTAGTGCAACGGCAATGAAAGATTTCATATCCGCTGTGCCGCGTCCGAATGCTTTGTTGTCCAGAAGTGTTAGCTCAAATGGATCAGTTGACCATGATTGGCCTTTTACAGGAACCGTATCTGTGTGTCCGGATAATAAAATACCGGGTTTTTCTATCGGGCCAATCGTTGCATACAGGTTAGCTTTGGTTTTCTCTTGATTGTAATCCAGTGTTGATTCAACGCCATATTCATTGAGAAATGATTGAATATAAGCCATCAACGCCAGATTAGAATGCACACTGGTGGTGTCGAATGAGATAAGTTTAGTGAGCGTGTTTATCGTCAGCTGGGTTGCCATCAATTTGCCTTTTTGTGTAACTTTCTTGAGTTTTCTTTATGAAATCAGCAGCGCGTTCTCCAATCATTATGCAGACGGCATTGGTGTTACCGCTTATTAGAGTCGGCATGATCGAGGCATCGGCGACACGTAGACCCGATATGCCATGAACACTTAAGTCTGGCTTGACGACCGATTGCGTGTCCGTGCCCATTTTGCAGGTGCCGACAGGGTGAAACACGGTTGCGCCATATTCTTTTACATAATCCATAAGCTGCTCGTCCGTTTGACAGTGCTCTCCGGGCAGCATCTCTTTTCCTCGCGCCTCATCAAATTCAGAATCGGAGAGGATTTTTCGAGCGCAGCGTATTCCTTCAATTAAGGTTTTTGCGTCGTCTTCATTCGATAAAAAGTTGTAATCGAGCAATAAGTTTTGTTCTTTGGTGATCGAGATATGCCCGATACTTTTTGGCCTCAATACGCAGGTGTGGATTGCGTAGCCGTGCCCCCATTCAAACAGCCGACCTCGGTGACTGCGGTATCCGGGAACAAAGTGGAATTGTATGTCTGGGCGATTGTCATTTGTCGTGGAGGCAAACCCGCCAGCTTCAACATAATTGGTTGTTAACCAACCTTTTCGTTTTAGGAAAAACTGGAAAGGAGACGTTAAAACCTGAGGTAAGGAGCCAAATGAAAAGCCCAATGTTTGAGTTGCATTTGACCTTACCGTAACCAAGCCATCTAAGTGATCTTGTAGGTTTTGCCCAACCCCTTTCAACTCATGCTGAACGTGTATTCCAGCTTGTTCGAGCGTTTGTTTTGGACCGATGCCTGATTTCATCAAAATGAATGGGCTACCCAACGCGCCAGCGCTCAAGACAATCTCTTGCTTGGCAATCAGTGTTGTTTTTTCGTCTTCCTGCCAGACGATCACACCTATGGCTTTTTTATTCTCTATGAGAACTTTTTCAACCTGAACATTGGGAATCACAGTGAGGTTTGTACGCTGTTTAACGATAGGTTGAACAAACGCTTTAAAACTGGATTGGCGAAAACCATCTTTTTGAGTCACATTATAGAGGCCGACACCCATTTGAGTATCACTGTTGAAGTCGGAGTTTTGACTTAAGCCCAATGCCTGTGAGGCGGCTTTAACAAACTTTAGAGAAAACGGGTTTGGGCTATTGGGTTTGTCGACATGCAACTCGCCTTGCGTGCCATGGAATTGTTCTGATTGACCCAACAGGTTCTTTTCAGATTTTTGGAAGTAAGGGAGTACGTCGTTCCAGCCCCAGCCAGTTGCGCCAGATGTTTGCCATTGTTCATAATCCTTTGCATCACCTCGAATATAAATCATGCTGTTCATTGAGGAAGAGCCTCCAAGTGCTTTTCCTCGAGGGCAGTGGAGTACTCGATGATTCATGTTTTTTTGTGGCGCAGAATAATAGTTCCAGCTGTACTTCTTACTTTTATACAGAGATATGGTGCCCGCTGGGATTTGAATTCTAGGCGAGTTGTCTTTGTCTCCAGCTTCAATAAGGCAAACCCTAATCGCAGGGTCTTCAGATAATCTGCTAGCAATCACGCTACCTGCTGAACCAGCTCCAACGACAATATAATCAAACGTTTTGTGAGTCATGGGTTTGCCTCTTAAAGCACTTAATGCATTTCTGTAAGATCATCGTGAAGAAGAGACAGTATTTCTCTTTTCAACGAGATGAAATCCGGTTCCATTACCATATCCAGTGTTCTGGGATGTGGGATATTTACGTCGAGAACTTTCTGGATGCGTCCGGGTCTTGCGCCCATCACAAACACTCTGTCTCCGAGCATGATGGCTTCATCGATATCGTGTGTGACGAACACAACTGTCTTTTTACTGTGTTCCCATACTTGCAGTAATAACTGCTGCATTTGCATTCTAGTCTGGCTGTCCAAAGCACCAAACGGTTCGTCCATAAGTAAAATTTCTGGGTCATTCGCTAGCGAACGTGCGATTGCTACGCGTTGTTTCATACCACCAGAAAGTTGCTTTGGGTTACGATCTGCAAAGCTCTCTAAGCCGACTTCTTTGAGGTATTTTTGAACGATTTTCTTTCGTTCTGGCGCAGGCATTTTCTTTTGCTTTAAACCAAACTCAATGTTTTCGGAGACGGTGAGCCAAGGGAACAAGGTGTAGCTCTGAAAGACCATGCCTCGCTCAGCTCCAGGGCCGTCGACCACTTTTCCTGCGACTTTGATTTCACCGTCAGTTGGACTGTTGAGACCCGCTGTTAGATAAAGTAGGCTGGATTTACCGCACCCTGATGGCCCAACAATGACGGCGAATTCATTTTCTCGTACTTCCATTGAGACTTTATCCAGCGCAGTAAAATCGGTCCCCGTCGATGTTGGAAACTTGAGTGTTACCTCGTCAATGTGCAGTTGGATCTTTTCCGAAGTTGTCGCCTCTTTAGTCGGCGTCGTATTGTCCTGTTTTTGTTGCTCGTCGCTTACAGTAGACGGCAGTGGCTCTGCTAGTTGGCCCATGCGCTTAACCTCGCTCTTAAAACTCTAAAAAACTGATCCGTCAAAAGTCCCAATAGGCCAATGATGACAATTGCCAAGAAAATAACGTCGACCTGAAAACCTCGCATGGCTTTGAGGCTTATGTATCCGAGGCCGCTGGTTGCTGCGACTAATTCGGCCACCACTAGATATGTCCATGCCCAGCCAATGGTGACGCGTAATGTATCCAATATGCCGGGTAATGATGCGGGTGCGATGACCTGAGTGACAACCTTCGAACGACTTGTACCCAGTGTGTAGGCTGCATGCAGTAAGTCTTTCGAAACCCCACGAGAGACGTCGGATATCATCACCAATTGTTGAAAAAATACGCCGAAGAAAATAACGGTTACGCGTTGTTCTATCCCAATGCCGATCCACAAGATAAAAAGCGGCACAAAAGACGTGACAGGCAGATAGCGGATGAAGTTTACAAGGGGCTCTAATATGGCTTGTACTATTTTGAAGCTGCCCATTAACATCCCAAGAGGAATGGAAAGCATTGAAGAGACAATGAAACCAATTAAAACAACCTGAACACTGGCCCACATATGTTCGAACAGGGTGCCGTCTTCCGCAAGACGTACGCCAGTACTTAGAACATCCATCGGAGAAGGAAGAAACATAGTAGGAACAAGGTTACTGGCAGAGAGTAAAAACCAGCTGGATAGGAGTACTATCCAGCTTAACGTTCCTGCCCCAAGCACAACTTTTTTGGGCAACTCTTCCTGTGGGGAAGTCAGCTGCTTAAAACTTACTTGCTTAGAAGACATATCGAAACCCTCTACTGTGTGATGAACGAATTGTCTACAAGTTCGTCATATGTCACGTTGTAGTTTACGTTTTGTAATTCACTCCAAGTTTTATTTGCAAGGTCAATCACTTCAGATATTTTGCCTTCATTGCCATTAGCGCCTAATAATTCGATGTTCATTTCTTTATCGTAGAAGCGAACTGTTGACGCAGCAGCAGCAAGTTCAGCTGGGTCAGAAAGGTATCCGCCGATGCCTTTTGCCATAATCTTATTGGCTTCGTCTGGGTTCGTTTTAGTGAACTCAACAGCACGGTACAAACCATCAACCAGCGCTTTCACGTCTTCAGGTTGGTTTTCAATCACATCACAGTTCAGTGCAACAACATCAACAATCACGCCCGGAGTGGCGCTACTGTCGACCAGCACTTTGCCTACATTATGAGATCGTACGTAAGACAAGTTCGGTTCCCAAGTGACTGCAACTGGAACTCTGCCCGCAATGAAAGCGCTTGCAGCGTCGTCGGCTGTCATGTTTTGAACCGTAATGTCAGACATGCTCATGCCTTCGCTTTTTAGCAAGTCTGATAACCAAAACTGAGAAACAGAGCCTTCGTTTACGGCAACGGTTTTCCCTTTTAGATCTGCAATGGAATTAATGCCGTCTTCCACTAAGATGCCATCGCCTCCAAAGCTGTCGTCCAGAACGGCAACCGATTTAAAACAAAATTTCGGGCGGTATTTAAGGATTTCGTCGATCGTTGACGCAGAACCATCTAGACGGCCTGACGCAGCAGCAGCCATATACATGGAAGATTCTTCGATAGTCGTGAGTTCTAAATTTAAGCCTTTTTCTTCAAAGTAGCCTAAATCTTTCGCTAAATAGAGCGTGCCGTAGCCCACCCAAGTCGTATGGCCTAATGAAATAGTACCTGCGTTTGCGGCACCTGCTGTGAGGGCTAATGCTGAAATGGTAACGGCAGTACCTTTAACGAGCTTTTTCGACACTGTTTCTAGTAATCGCATTGTTTGTTCCTCTCGATGATTGATTATTGCGTTTTTTTACAGTTAATCGTGTTCTATTGACCTAAACAATTATCTTTTTTTGTAGCTTTAAATAATTTTTTTTGAAGCAATATGAGAGGTGTTTCTTATTGGTGCTTAGTGCTTTTTAAATGCCCAATATTGGCGCTTTTTATCCTTTATTAAAGCGGTTGTGATTTTTTCTATATCGGATTTTTTTGAACTTTTTAGTTTGAAAAGTATTTAAAATACAGATCGTTAGAAAAGCATTTAAACTATTTAGATAGATTTTTATAAATATGGCATATATTTTAATTTTGATTGGAGAGGGGATTAAATTGGTTACTTGCCCTCAAAAAAAATTATATTAAATTGTTTAAAAGGCGGCTTGCTCATAAAGTAAAAGTACTATTCGCGAGGGCGCTTGTCGGATAGGGAAGCTGCGAATCAGTTGGCAACATGAGACAATCTCACCAACTTATGCCAACTAAGATTCTCAATCAACCATGAACCAACTCAGGCTCATAGGCTCATTTTCTACCGAGCCAGTAAATACCGCGTACTGCGTCCGCCAGATTCGGATCGAATCAAACAACCTTGTTCAACTAAAGCCGCAAGATGGCGTGTTGCGGTTGGTTTACTATTAATCACATCAAAAGGTTATAAAAGTCATCTCGGGATAGCAGAGATCAGCCGTTCGAATCGCTTGTTATACGAAATATTAAAGCCCCGATCTTTTATAGGCGGGGCTTTTGTGTTTGAAAAGAGCTTCTAAAGGGCTGCACATTGTAGAGCAGGCAGATTACTCATTTTTATTGTCATGCATGATAAAGGACAAGAGTTTGATTGGGACTTGTTCCAGTACCTCTGGGCCATGGGGGACTTCTGCATCAAATGATAAAGAGTCGCCAGCTTGCATGTTATATAGGTGGTTGCCGTGACGGTAGAGTATTTGACCTTCCAGCAGGTAAATGAATTCTTGTCCTGGGTGCGAGAAGGTAGGAAACACTTCACTGGCATCATCCATGGTAATTAAGAAAGGTTCATAGAGTTGCTTTTTGCCGCGACTGTAACTGAGCAGCTGATAGGTATGGCCTTTTTCGGTTCCTCTGCGAACCACTTCCATGCCTTGGCCGGATTTGGTGAGAAGAGCGCCACCTTCAGGTCGATCATAGTCGGCAAATAATTGTGAAATGGATAAACCAATGGCGTCGCAAAGACGGCTAAGGGTATCAAGGCTTGTGGAAACTTGGGCATTTTCGATTTTACTGACCATGCCTTGGCTTAATTTTGCGATGCGTGCGACGTCCGTGATTTTTAAATCTTGGGCGACACGTCGACGTCTTACGTGCATCGCAATGTATTCCTCAAGCTTTAATTTAGGCGATGAGTCTCTTGTAATCACTATTTCGCCCTCATTTAGAGCGATTGCGTGCCTGGATGGTGCGTTTTTCTTCATTGCCCTTGAATTTCCTACCTGCATTTCATGGATATCATTTTAACAGGATGATTTTAGATCATAAAAATCAAAATCTTACACTATTAGGAAAAAAAAATTCCTAAAAATCAATTTTTGGCAAACTTGTTGCTTTCCTATTGGGAAATAAATTTTCCCTTAAGGAATATTTTATTTCTATCATAGTCGATGAGTTTGAATTTAGGAAAGGGTATCTAGGGCAGTCACTCATACTGTTAGCAACAATGCTTGATGCCTTTCTCATTTTTAACCCTGATCGATTGGAATATTCATTAAGTTCACTATGAGTAAGGAGATCAGCAATGCAATCTGATGCAGTAGAAGGCTTTCTTAACGAACATCACATCAAATATGTTTTAGCGCAGTTTGTGGATATTCATGGCGTTGCAAAAACCAAATCTGTGCCCGCCAAAAATATTTTTGATGTGGTGGAAAAGGGGGCTGGTTTTGCTGGTTTCGCTGTGAGTGGTTTAGCAATGGAGCCTCATGGACCTGACTTTTTGGCTCGTGGTGATCTGTCGACCTTAAGCATTGTCCCTTGGCAGCCAGGTTACGCAAGATTGGCTTGTGATGGTTATGTGAATGATGAACCTCATCCATACTGTTCTCGTGTGGTGTTAAAAAATCAAATCAAACGCTTAGAAGCGAAAGGTTGGACATTAAACACGGGTCTTGAGCCGGAATTTTATTTGTTCAAAAAAGGCGAGTATGGCGAGCTACTTCCAGTGGATGACTCCGATACGCTTGCTAAGCCTTGTTATGACTATAAAGGGCTGTCTCGTTCTCGAGAGTTCCTAGAGCGTTTGGTTGAGTCATTGCAAGCGGTCGATTTTGATGTCTACCAAATTGATCACGAAGATGCGAATGGTCAGTTCGAAATTAACTATACCTATGGCGATGCCCTTGAATCCGCAGATCGCTTTACCTTTGTTCGTATGGCCGCTGGTGAAATTGCAAATGACATGGGGATGATTTGTTCTTTCATGCCGAAACCAGCGCCTGATAAAACTGGTAATGGCATGCATTTCCATTTATCCATCACAGATGAATCAGGTAAAAACTTATTCAATGATGATAGTGATAAAAATGGCATGGGCCTTTCAAAATTGGCATATCACTTTACAGCTGGGATTTTGGCACACGCTAAAGCGATTTGTGCTTTTGCGGCGCCGACAGTGAATTCCTACAAGCGCTTAGTGGTTGGCGGGAACAGCTCCGGCGCGACTTGGGCACCAGCCTATGTATGCTACGGCGACAATAACCGTTCGGCATTGGTTCGTGTGCCATATGGTCGTTTGGAGTTTCGCTTACCGGATTCTGGTTGTAATCCTTATCTTGTTCATGCCGCTTTAATTGCAGCAGGTCTGGATGGCATTGAGCGCGAGCTTGATCCAGGTGAGCCGATGAACATCAACCTTTATGACCTTTCTCTAGAAGACATTCTAGCCAAGAACATCTCTATTCTTCCTCAATCCCTTGGCGATGCACTTGATGAATTGGAAAAGGATTCTGTGTTTGTTGAATCCATGGGGGAAAACCTAGTCTCCGAATTCATTAAAGTGAAGCGAGCTGAGTGGAATGAGTATTCGCGCCAAGTGTCCGCTTGGGAAATAGAAAAATACGCTGAGTTCTTTTGATTATCCACTGTGACGTTTTAAAAATATATTGAGGTTTCTTCTATGTGTGGAATTGTTGGGCTTTATTTAAAAAATGATAAGTTTGAAAACAGTTTAGGTGAACTGTTTGAGCCAATGCTTATTTCAATGACAGATCGTGGCCCAGATAGTGCGGGATTTGCCATTTATGGCGATGAAGTAGGCGAAGGTTGGGTCAAGTTAACCTTAAGACATCCTGACGAAGACTATCGCTGGGAAGAGTTGAGTGACAATTTATCGGCGTCATTAGGCTGTGAAATCAAATGGATGCAAAACGCCAATGTCGTTGTGCTGAAAATTAACACGAATGAAAGTTCTGCTCGCCGTGCTTTGGCTGAGCTTGATTCTGATGTATTGATCTTGAGTGCCGGATCCTCCATCGAAATTCTCAAAGAAGTTGGCTTGCCTGAAAATATTGCCTCCAAGTTTAACCTAAGTGGCATGAAGGGCAGTCACATCATTGGTCATACTCGTATGGCCACTGAGTCCGCTGTCACCATGGAAGGCAGTCATCCTTTTTCGACCGGTTCGGATTTGTGTCTTGTGCATAATGGGTCGTTATCAAACCACAATCGTTTGCGCGATACGTTAAAGCGTGAGGGCATTACCTTTGAAACGGAAAACGATTCAGAAGTGGCGGCTGGTTATTTAACTTGGCGACTTAACCAAGGCGATAGCTTGAAAGTGGCCTTGGAAAATGCGCTGAAAGATCTAGATGGTTTTTTCACTTTTACGATTGGTACGAAAGACGGTTTTGCGGTGATGCGTGATCCAATTGCGTGTAAACCTGCGGTTCTTGCTGAAACAGATGATTACGTTGCAATGGCCTCTGAATATCAGGCTTTGGTTAGTTTACCGGGTATCGAAAATGCCAAAGTTTGGGAACCTGAGCCAGCGACCTTCTATGTTTGGGAACGTAAATAGTTTTAGGAGAATGTGAAAATGATGACTGTTGATTTAGCGGCTCAATCTGTACGAGATTTAAATAAAGCCTTACATGAGTGCAAAGAGAATATAACGGAAAAAGAATGGGTCGTGACCAACCCGAAAGGCAACCACAATATTGCGGTTGGGCTAGATGCAGAGATTTCTGTGGATATTCATGGTCATGCAGGCTACTTCTGCGCCGGCATGAATAAAACCGCCAATGTTACGGTTCATGGCAATGTTGGCCAAGGCGTTGCTGAGAATATGATGTCAGGTGTGGTTCGTGTCAAAGGCGATGCCTCTCAAGCGGCTGGTGCGACGGCTCAAGGTGGATTGTTGGTGATCGAAGGCAATGCGGGCGCTCGTTGTGGTATCTCGATGAAAGGCGTCGACATAGTTGTTAAAGGCAGCATTGGTCACATGAGTTGTTTCATGGGGCAGTCAGGGTCGCTGGTGGTGTGTGGCGATGCCGGTGAAGCACTGGGTGATTCCTTGTATGAAGTGCACATTTATGTGAAAGGAAGCGTTAAATCTCTTGGCGCAGATTGCATCGAAAAAGACATGCGTAGCGAGCATATTGCGGAATTGAAGGGCTTATTAGAAAAAGCCGGAGTGGATGAAAATCCGCTTGATTTTAAACGCTATGGATCGGCTCGTCAGCTTTACACCTTTAAAGTTGACAATGCATCGGCTTACTAATTTTTGAGAGGTTTTTACCATGAGCAATGACACAAACAATAACCCTAGCTTAAAAGAGTCCGCCACGTTTGATCGCGCCACTATGGCTGAAATTCGCCGTGCGGCCAATACGGGCATCTATGATATTCGTGGTTTTGGCGCAAAACGTAAGGTGCCTCATTTTGATGACCTTTTGTTCTTAGGGGCGAGTATGTCTCGCTACCCTTTAGAAGGCTATCGCGAAACCTGTAACACCTCGGTGGTTTTGGGCGATCGCTTTGCTAAGAAGCCCATTAAGTTAGACATTCCTGTGACCATTGCTGGGATGAGTTTCGGGGCGTTATCGGCGAATGCCAAAGAGGCTTTAGGTCGTGGTGCGTCGATGGTTGGAACATCAACCACCACAGGCGATGGCGGTATGACGCCGGAAGAGCGTGGTCAATCGAGTAAATTGGTGTATCAATACCTGCCTTCTCGTTACGGCATGAACCCAGACGATTTGCGTAAAGCCGATGCGATTGAGGTGGTACTTGGTCAAGGTGCGAAACCTGGCGGCGGCGGTATGCTATTAGGTCAGAAAATTACCGACCGAGTTGCTCAAATGCGTAACTTACCAAAAGGCATTGATCAGCGTTCAGCATGTCGTCACCCTGATTGGACTGGGCCGGATGACCTGGCGATTAAGATCCAAGAATTACGAGAAATTACGGACTGGGAAGTGCCTATTTACATTAAAGTGGGGGCAACACGTACCTATTATGATGTGAAGTTAGCCGTTAAAGCGGGTGCTGATGTGATTGTTGTGGATGGCATGCAAGGTGGTACTGCGGCGACGCAAGACGTGTTTATTGAACATGTTGGTATCCCAACCATGGCAGCGATTCCTCAAGCGGTTCAAGCGTTACAGGAAATGGGCATGCATCGTAAAGTGCAGCTTATTGTTTCTGGTGGCATTCGCAATGGTGCCGATGTGGCTAAATGTATGGCTCTAGGAGCGGATGCCGTCGCCATCGGTACGGCCGCCTTAGTCGCTCTGGGTTGTAATGATCCTAAATGGGACGATGAATTTAAGAAAATTGGTTCCGCAGCAGGCTACTATGACGATTACCAAGAGGGGAAAGACCCAGCGGGTATTTCGACTCAAGACCCTGAGCTAATGAAGCGATTAGACCCTGTCGATGCTGGACGCCGTTTGGCCAATTACCTACGTGTATTAACGCTTGAAGCGCAAACTTTGGCACGTGCTTGTGGTAAGAATGATTTACGCAATTTAGAGCCAGAAGACCTTGTGGCTTTAACAGTGGAATCGGCGGCCATGGCGCGAGTGCCTTTAGCGGGTACAAGTTGGATCCCAGGTCAGAAGTTTTAAATTAATGGCATGACATCTATTTGGGGCCACGTTTTTAACGTGGCTTTTTTTTGTGCAAAATGCATTTTTTTGACTCTTTATTGTGCCTTATTGCGGCTGTTTATTTGCTCATATAAATTTTCATTTCATATATCAAACATCATTAAATTACTCTTTATTTTTCAGAGTCTTAAATAATGCTGGCCTAAATCTTGAAGTTATCTCAGAAAGAAATCTTTTTCTTGTTAGTGAATTCTACTTTCTCAACTTGGAGCTTATATCTATGGGTAATATGGTAATGGAAGTTAGCTATGCGTTAGATACATTTTATTTCCTAATGTGTGCTGCGCTCGTAATGTGGATGGCCGCGGGTTTTGCAATGTTAGAAGCCGGGCTTGTTCGTGGCAAAAATACAGTGGAGATATTAAATAAAAACGCATTGCTTTATGGGATAGCGTGCTTTGTTTATCTATGCGTTGGTTACAACATAATGTATCCGGCTGATCCTATGAGTGCTTATATTCCGGGTATTCAATTTTTCTTGGGAGAAGATAATGCTGTCGATGCGGTTATAGGGGGGGCTGATGATGCCCCTTATTATTCGTCTATGGCGGACTTTATTTTTCAAGCCGTCTTTGCTGCCGCAACAATGTCGATTGTGTCCGGTGCCGTTGCAGAAAGAATGCGTTTATGGCCTTTCCTAGTGTTTGCCGTGGTCATGGTTGCCGTTATTTATCCAGTTGAAGGGTATTGGAAATGGGGCGGTGGCTTTTTGGATCAATTGGGCTTTCAGGATTTTGCTGGATCGGTTGTTGTGCATATGGCTGGTGCTTCAGCGGCATTAGCGGCTGTGATTATGGTGGGTCCTCGTAAAGGTCGTTATGGAAAGAACGGAGAAATTCGTGCCATTCCAGGTGCTAACTTGCCACTTGCTACATTAGGTATGTTTATTCTTTGGATGGGCTGGTTTGGTTTCAATGGCGGTTCTGAGCTGAAAATAGCCAATGTTGAAGAGGCCAATGCGGTGGCCAAAATTTTTGTTAATACCAATGCCGCCGCCGCAACAGGCATGATAACAGCGGCCCTTTTTGCACGTTTCTTATTTGGTAAAACCGATTTAACCATGACAATTAATGGAGCTTTAGCCGGTTTGGTGGCGATTACAGCCGAACCGCTTGCGCCATCAGCGGCTATGTCGTCATTGATTGGTGCTATTGGTGGCATTGTTGTTGTGCTGTCTGTTTTGGCAATGGATAAATTGAAAATTGATGATCCAGTCGGTGCGATTTCTGTTCACGGTTCGGCTGGTATTTGGGGCATCTTTGCCGTTCTGATATCAAATGACGACGCGACTTTTTTCGGTCAATTTACCGGCATGATTTGTACCTTTATTTGGATGTTTGTAATGAGCCTGATTACGTTATGGATCATTAAGAAAATTATGGGACTGCGTGCGAGTGAAGAGGAAGAATTAGAGGGGATGGACATGCATGAATGCGGTATGCATGCCTACCCAGAGTTTGGTGTAGAAGCCAATAAGTAGTGTTTACACTACTGTATGTCGCGCCCCCCACTAGCGTGACCTAAAAGGCCCCGAAAGGGGCCTTTTATTTTCTATTTTAGTGGCGCTACTCTCACTCTCCTAGGGAAGGTGCGAACAAGTCCCCTTGCCTCGGCAATTGCTCCAGCATTGCTCTAATAACCTACCTCCATATAGGTATCAGCATGTGGATAAAAGCCTGCTATTCCTACCTTCCCTAGCTTCACACTATGTTGGTTAAGGTGATGGTTAACGCTTTTAATCACTTCTGAATGAGATGGGCGTCGCTGAATTGAGTGTCAGAGACGCCCATTTTTTTGGACATTATTTAGGGCTTTTTTAGCACATTATTTAGGCCGAGACAGCGTTAAGGCACGAGCTGTGAAATGGCGCTTGCTGTATTGAGTAATTCCTCTTTCGCCGCTTCAAATTGTGCTTGGTGATTCATGACTTGGTCGGCCCCCGAGATGTTAATGGCGGCTATTGTTTTGCCTAAATAGTTGGTGATGGGGACGGCAATGGCGGTGGCATTATCCGATCGATTGCTTGAATAGCCTTGCTCCCATTCTTTTTTTAACAGGGCTTTTAACTCAGGAAAAGATTGCGGGTAGGGGCCTGGGTAAGAGTCTAACTGTTGAGTTTGATACATGGCATTGAGTTCAATGTCACTGAGTTGTTGAAGTAACACGCGCCCCATCGCATTGGTATGGCAAGGCAAGCGAGAGCCCAGTGGAATATTCACTGATAAGCGTTGAGAGGCTTGAGAGCGATAAATATAAACGGTTTCTAAGCCGTCGCGTATGCCTAAATGACAGGAAATCGACGTTCTGTCTCTTAGGTCGTTCAGATAAGGTGCGGCAATGTCGACCAAATCTTTGCCAGCCAAAAAGGCAAAGCCACGGGAAACGACTTGAGGGCCGAGCTCGTAGGCATTTCTGGTGACTTTCTTTAGGTAACCCATATCCAGCAAGGTTTGCACAATCCGATAGGTGGAAGAGGCACTGACCCCCAAATTGTCAGCAAAATCTTGTGTGTTTAAGACTCTTTTTTGGCTATCAAACATCTCGATTATTTGCAGACCTCGAGATAACGCCGGAACCTGATATTCAGTGGTTTTTGTCATGATTTATTCCATATATGATTAATTTTTTTATATATGTACTAGTTTTGTTTTATTTGAAGGTTTTTTAGTTTTTAACTTTCAAAAATAATTGAATTTAATATATTTGAATGTAACTGATTTTTAAAGCATGAAAATCAACTTTCTTAATTTATATATGAATAATTTTTTTATATTTGAGGTTTGGTGGTATGTCTAACGAGTTTGTTTTAAAGGCTTCTTGCGATGCGACGAGCGGCATTGTAGCGGCCGTGTCGTCTTATCTTGCTGAGCATGATTGCTATATCTCTGAAATGCACCAATTTGATGACGAAGAAAACCGCCGCTTTTTTATGCGAGCTGAATGTCGCATAGAAGGTCACTCTCAGACGATCACTTCCATTCGAGATGGCTTTGAGGAACAAGTGGCTCGATTCAATATGGACTGGGAGATTTTTGACAAAAGCGAACCGGTAAAAGTGCTGCTGATGGTGAGCAAGTTTGACCACTGTCTGGATGATCTTCTATACCGTCATCGCAAAGGCGAGCTACCTATGGAGATTACCGCTGTGGTGTCAAATCATAGGGACTTAAGGCCGATGGTGGAGCGTGAAGGCATTCGCTTTGTGCACCTGCCCGTCAATAAAGACAACAAACTTGAGCAAGAAGCCGCGTTGCTGGACATTATCAATGAAACCCATACGGATCTCGTCGTGTTAGCTCGTTACATGCAGATCTTATCGGATGCAATGTGTAAAAAACTGCATGGCCGTGCGATTAACATTCATCATTCCTTTTTACCCGGATTTAAAGGTGCCAAGCCTTATCATCAGGCGCATCAGCGCGGTGTTAAACTCATTGGGGCGACAGCGCACTATGTCACCTCTGATCTGGATGAAGGGCCCATTATAAAACAGTCCGTTCAGCCTGTGGATCATACTTATTCGCCTGAGCGTTTGGTCGCCGTTGGTCGAGACACTGAGACAGTGGCATTGGCGACGGCGGTGAGGATGCATCTTGAGCACCGTGTGTTCATGTATGGCAATAAAACGGTTGTGTTTAAGTAGGCCAACAGGGAGAACATCATGACGGTCATGATTGATGGTAAAGCGCTTGCTGATGAGATAGTTCAACACGTGGCGCATGACGTGTTGGCGTTCAAACTGAAACACAAGGTGACACCCGCATTGGCGGTTGTTTTAGTGGGTGAAGACCCTGCGAGCGGTGTATACGTGCGCAATAAAATTAAACGTACTGAGCAGTCAGGTCTTCAATCCATTGCCCATTACTTGCCAGAAAACACAACTCAGTCCGAGTTAGATGAATTAATTGATCAGCTCAATCGAGATGAGTCTGTTCATGGCATCTTGGTGCAACTTCCTTTGCCGGCACACTTGTCGGAACCTCGAGTGATTGAAGCCATCACACCAGCAAAAGACGTTGATGGTTTTCATCCGGAAAACGTCGGCAAGTTGGTCACCGGACAGCCAGTTCTTGTGCCCTGTACGCCACTGGGTTGCATGATCATGCTGAAGCGGCAGATGGATGACTTGTCGGGTAAGCACGCGGTGGTGATTGGTCGTTCTAACATAGTCGGAAAGCCCATTGCGAATTTGCTGCTTCAAGCGGATTGTACTGTGACCTTAGTGCATTCTCGTACACAAAACATTGAAGAGATATGCCGCAGTGCAGACATTCTCGTGGCGGCTGTGGGCCAACCTCTGATGGTGAAAGAACACTGGTTGAAACCTGGTGTCGTCGTCATTGATGTTGGCATTAATCAAATCTCATTGGATGGCAAAAGGAAGCTCGTGGGGGATGTGGATTTTAACGGCGTATTGTCCAAAACGGCTGCAATCACACCTGTTCCGGGTGGTGTTGGCCCCATGACCATTGCTTGCCTGATGCAGAACACGTTAACCGCCGCTCAACATCAATTGGGTTGTTAGCTTAATGCCAAATCAGATTTTTTAAGGAGCTGAAAAATGCCTTTTTCCCTATTGAAATACGGTTTAAAAAACGACTACCCATTTGAAAAGGATGCGGATTTACCTTCCCCGACAGAACTTAAAAAGCACTACGACGTGATCATTATTGGTGGTGGCGGTCACGGTGTCGCCACGGCTTACTATCTTGCCAAGTACCACGGCATTAACAATATCGCTATTTTAGAAAAAGGTTATCTAGGCGGTGGCAATACGGCGCGGAACACAGCGGTGATACGTTCTAATTACCTGACCTCGGAAGGGGTTAAATTTTATAAAGAGTCCGTTGATATGTTTCAAGGACTGTCCAATGAATTTGACTTCAACATCATGTATTCCTCCCGTGGACAATTGACCTTGGCGCACACAGATGCGACGGTTCGATCCTTCCGTCAACGTACCGAAGTGAATACGCATTTTGGTGGTAAAACGGAGCTAATTGACCCTCAACAGATTCAAGAATTGGTGCCGACCCTCAACATGAATCCAGCGGACATGCCGATATTAGCTGGCTTGTGGCACATTGATGGTGCTACTGCTCGCCATGATGCCGTCGCTTGGGGTTATGCCAAAGGAGCCACTCAGCGAGGCGTTGAGCTGCACCAATTAACCGAAGTGACGGATGTGATTGTCGAAAATGGCAAGGCGAAAGGCGTAAAGACTAACCGAGGTGAGGTTTCTTGTGGCTGCATTGTTCAAGCGGTTGCAGGTCATAGCTCAATTGTTGCGGCCATGGCAGGCATCAAAATGCCGATTACCACTTACCCTCTGCAAGCCATGGTAACCCAGCCAGTAAAACCGTTTCTGGATCCATTGGTCAGTTCATCCGCACTGCATTGTTATGTGCAACAAACTGGCCGAGGTGAAATGGTGTTTGGTGGTGGTTCAGATCCTTACCCACTTTATAACACCCGTTCAACCCTGGATCTAAAAGAAAGCCTGCTAGCGAGCGCCGTTGAAATGTTCCCATTTATGGCGAACTTGAAATTGATGCGCCAATGGGCAGGGATCACAGACATGACCTCTGATTACAGTCCAATCATGGGATTAAGCCCAGTAGAGAACTATTACCTGGATGCGGGTTGGGGCACATGGGGATTCAAATCAACCCCGATTTGTGGCAAATCCATGGCGGAGTTGGTGGCGAGTGGCGGCAAGGTTCCTGAGCTCATTGCACCATTTGCTATGGATCGTTTTGATGAGTTTCGTCAAGTAAATGAAATGGGCGCTACTGCCGCTAGCCATTAGGAGACCCAAGATGAAAATGATGAATTGCCCGTTAAATGGGCTCAGAAATATCAGTGAATTTGTGTATGGCGGCGAAGTAAAGTCGATGCCTGATCATGTGACCTGCTCTGACAAAGAATGGGCTGACTATGTGTTTTATTCTGAAAATACCATTCGAGTCGTGATGGAGTGGTGGTTTCATTCCCCTTCTGGCTATTGGTTTATTGCAGAACGTCATACGGCCAGCGATGAGATTCTGAACACCTATGATCCATCTGAACGCTTTAATGAACGTGTTGAGTTTGACAGCGCAGCCGCCGTCACTGAGGAGAAAAGGGCATGAGCATGAACCGACTACCAGCCCCGTTAGGCTTATTCGTTAATCGACAAAAAACGCTTAATTTCACCTTCGAAGGACAACACTATCAAGGTTTTGAGGGCGACACCATTGCAAGTGCTTTGATCGCAAACGATCAGTGGCTTATGTCGCGCTCCTTTAAATATCATCGACCACGTGGGCCTTTAACCATGGCCGGTCAAGATGCGAATACCTTGGTGCAGCTTAACAGTGAACCAAATGTTTTGGCTGATAAGCAGCGTATTTCGGCAGATTTGGAAGTGTTGGGGCAAAACTACAATGGCTCTCTCGAACAGGATAAAGACGCGAAATTGAGCTTGGCGGGTCGATTTATGCCAGTGGGTTTTTATTACCGAGCATTTTATAAGCCAATGGGTATCTGGGATAAATGGGAACCCTTCATACGTAAAAAAGCCGGTTTAGGCTTTGCCGATCTGAGCTTCAAACCGGTTTACCACGACAAAGCCTATCTGTTTCATGATGTGGCGGTGATTGGTGCTGGCCCTGCTGGTCTCGCGGCCGCCTTGAAAGCCGCAGAAGAGGGCGCCAGTGTGTTACTGGTTGATGAAAACCCTATGTTAGGCGGCGCGCTGACCTATCATCGCTTTGATGTCGAAGGCGTGCGTGCTAACGCGTTAAGAACTCAACTCGAAAAAAGTGTGTTAAATCACCCAAAAATCACGGTATTAAATAACGCAACTTGTAACGGTTGGTTTACCGACAACTACTTGCCGATTATTCAAGGCAATCGCATGTACAAAGCCCGAGCGAAACAATGCATTGTCGCATCAGGGGCGTTTGAGCAGCACGTTGTGTTTCGCAATAACGATGTGCCGGGGGTGGTGATGTCGAGCGCAGCGATGCGACTGATGTCTCAATATGCTATCAAACCAGCCAACACCGCCGTGGTGCTGACCGGCAATGATGATGGCTATTTGTGTGCACTTGAATTGGTCAGCAATGGCGTACAAGTCCCTCTTATTGTTGATATGCGTGCCAAGGGTGCTGATGAGACGTTGCAACACGCCGTGGCGCAACAAGGCATCAAGGTTCGCTTAAATGCCACTGTGTATGAGGCTTTGCCTAGTTCGGATAAGAAACGTTTGTCGGCCGTGCAAGTGCATGACATCACAGGCAAAGGACAAGTCTCATCGGGTGGCGTGACGATTCCTTGCGACATGTTGTGCATGTCCGCAGGCTATATGCCGGTTTACCAATTGCTTTGTCAGGCGGGGGCAAAACTCAGCTATAACGATGACAATGCGCGTTTTTCACTGACCAGTTTGCCGAACAACCTGCATGTGGCTGGGTCTGCCAATGGTGTGCATGAACTGGATGCGGTGATTCGTGATGGTCAGTTAGCCGCATACAAGAGTGTGATCTCATTAGGTCTTACGAGCAGTGAACCTGAGGTCGTTGCTTGTGATCAGCAGACGAACTTTCCTTGGCCCATTTTCAAACATCCTAAAGGTAAGGACTTTGTCGATTTTGATGAAGATCTACAAGCCAAAGACATAGTCAATGCGACACGTCTGGGCTATCGTGATGTTCAGCTAGTGAAACGATTTTCCACGGTCGGGATGGGGCCATCTCAAGGTCGCCATTCGGCCTTGCCAACGGCTCGTTTGGTGGCTGAGGCGACGAATAGAACCGTGACGGAAACCGGTGTCACAACCGCCAGACCACCTTTTGTCCCTGAGAAATTAGCGCACATTGCGGGGCGTATTTTTAGCCCTCATAAATACACACCAATGCATCAGCGTCATCTTGAGCTTGGCGCTCATATGATTCCAGCAGGTATTTGGCGTCGTCCTGCTTATTATGGAGACCCTGCTGATCGTGATGAGTTGATTCAAAAAGAAGCTCAAATGGTGCGCAATGCGGTGGGTATGATTGATGTGAGTACCTTGGGGGGGCTTGAGGTGCGAGGCCCAGATGCAGCGGAATTTGTGAATCGCATTTATACCTTTGGCTTTCTAAAGCAGCCGGTTGGTAAAACACGCTACGCAGTGTTAACCAATGAGCAAGGCGTGGTGGTGGACGATGGTGTGGCGTGCCGAATTGCGGAAAACCATTTCTACATTACTGCCACGACCAGTGGCGTGGATGCGGTTTATCGAGAAATGACTAAATGGAACGCGCAATGGCGTTTAGAGGTGGACATTGCGAATGTGACATCGGCTTTTTCGGCGGTTAACGTGGCTGGCCCACTCGCTAGAAAAGTGCTGAGTAAGGTGTGTTTTGATGTGGACTTTTCAAACCAAGCTTTTCCTTATCTCGCCTATAAAGAAGGCACCATAGACGGCGTCCCGGTGCGCTTGATGAGGGTCGGATTTGTTGGTGAATTAGGTTACGAAATTCATATGCCGAGCTTGTTTGGCGAGGGCATTTGGGATCGCTTAATGGACGCGGGTAGCGAGTTTAATATGCGACCATTCGGTGTCGAAACCCAACGATTACTGCGTTTGGAAAAGGGCCATATTATTGTTAGCCAAGACACAGATGGCATGTCGCATCCAGGTGAACTTTCTTTAAATTGGGCGGTTAATCGTAAGAAGCCTTTCTTCATTGGCTGTCGATCTGTCGACATTGTTATGGCGCGAAAACAGACTCGAAAACTGGTTGGTTTTAAACTTGATGCACAGGCCACTCGACCAAAAGAAGGGCATTTGGTATTGGCCAATGCCAGTCAAGTTGATTGTGCCATTACGGGCAACATTACCTCGTCAGAGTATTCCAGTACGGTTGGGGCAAACATCGGCATGGCTTTTGTCGGGGTGGATCAACAGGAGCTTGGTACAAGATTTCCGATTCGTGTGGATAATGGGGAAATTGTCATGGCCGAAGTCGTTAAATTGCCTTTTTATGATGAAAACAATGCTCGTCAGGAGGTGTTGTAATGGAATCTTTTAGCTTAAGTGCGGTGCCTAATTTACGTAAAAGTAGGATTGATTTAAGTGACACAGGGTCATCGACTTCCAGCATTCGTTATCAGGATGGTACCGTCAATTCGAGAGTCGGGTTTAGAGGACAGGGCGCAGCAAGCTTTTTGACATCACAAGGTTTGCCTATTCCCAGTCAACCAAACCAATCCCTGCTTTTCGAAGACAGTCTGGTGGTATTGCGCCTCAGCAAAACTGAATTCTGGCTGGTGGATATTGAGAATAGCTACCATGAATTGATTGAAAAGCTAGAGCTTAGCTCGGAACGACTAGAGGATGTGCATCGCTTATTTTGCCAACATAGCCATGCTTGTTTTTTGTTTAGTGGCGAGCAAACCGCAAGTATGTTTTCCAAAGTGTGCGGTGTAGATTTAAGGCGTGATGGGTTCCCAGTGGGGAGCATTGCTCAAACGTCTGTGGCTCGTGTTAATGCCATCGTGGCCAGACAGGACGGAAAGGGTAAAGAGTATTATCTCTTGCTGTCTGACTTAGCCAGTTCTCAATATTTATGGGAAGCCTTGTTAGACGCAGGGTCAGAATTTGTTTGATCCAGCTCTGCTTTTGGCTTAGTGCTTCTTTTGATCTAATACTATGAGATGTGAAAAAAGCAGTAGGGTGTCTACTGCTTTTTTTGTTCATATCGATGGTTTTAAGCGGCATTAGATCGTATCAATCATTTAAACCTTTGCGCTTACTTCACATCACTAGATTATTTCTCTAATCGAACTTAAGTGGCCTTTAGTTGCGTCTGCGCGGGATCGGTGATTTCCACTATGATGTTGATGGTGGAAACAGGGTCTTTCGAGCCATTTGGGCCATCGCCGGGTTTGGTGACCTTTAAAGTGCCTTTGAACACAGTATCGCTTTTTACGATTTCTGCGTCGGAGACTGAATTGGCGGTTAAGGCTGACGCCTCAGAAATCGCATCTCCTTGTGCTTTGCCACCGGAGTAAGGTGAGTTGTCATAGTCGGTTTCATAGCCTGCCAGCCAATCGGCCACATCGGCTTGTAACAGGGCTGACTTCCCGCCAACCTTTAAGGTGTTTTGGGTAGAAGAGGGGACGGTATCAGAAGTTTTCGCTAATACCTGTGGGCCATCTACGCTGATGGCCACTGTCGTGCCGTCGATACAAACTAGGGGCATGTTATTAATCCTTTTTACAAGTACTCGATATGACGTTTATGTCATTGCAGGGTCTATTTTGCGCTACTTCTTCTTTTTATTCGTTGGTTTTTTTCGAGCCGAGGCATTGTTGTTTGGGCCTTTAACAATATCAATCGGCTTGCCTGTTGCTGGGGTATTCTTTTGTTCTGTTTGAATGGCTTTCATTCTTTTCGCAAACTCATCGTCTGTCATGTCACGCCAGTACCTTGGGTCACGGTTGTGCTCTTTGTCGTAGGCGATGGTGGTGGGGTCGCGCTGACGGGCTGGCTCTAGCACCAAGATGTCTGGCAAGGGTTGGCTAATGTCCATGTAACGCTGCACCATGTTCCAGAATCTGTGGTATTCAATCACCTTATGGTTAGCGCCCATAGAGCCGCTAATTGGAACACCCACCGAATAATTTTGGTAGCGATGAATTAGGGTTAAGGAGTAATTTAAAAAACCTTGCTGAGTGGGTGACGACATGAGCACACAGTCAAACTCAATAAAAGGATGAGTAAAAAACGGTTTGTTCTTTTTAAACAAGGTTACCATGCCTGTGGAGCGATTTAATTCAAATACTCTTTTTGCACGTAAAAAAGGGGCAACAAAAAAATAGCCCGCATTTAGTAATCTGGAATGAAGGTGAAGTAATAGACAAGGAAGGGTGGCGTACAGAGTAATCCCCAAAAATATATCCGCGTATCCGTCACTCCAAGCGTCGACTACTCCCCCTTTATCAATAAATAGCCCGAGTAAAAAAATGCCATACAGCAAAGGCAACATAAACATTAAGCAAACATTAGCGATACCAACCATTAATACATAAAGTTGAGACCAACCACTTAAAGACTCTCCTATCAGCTTTTCTTCGTTCCAATACATAGGTTTTGGACTTTTTTCTTCTTCCGCCATGCCCGTTGGCGTCATATCGTCCAATCCCTGTATCGTTATGCTGTCCGTGGTCTCACTGAACGAAAAGTGCGTACCACTGGTGATCATGCGGCGTAAAAAGCCTTGCTCCCGACGGGGCGGTTGAGGCGCAAAGGTTTTTGAGTGATAGGCCGTGTCTTCATAACGGCCTATGGTTTGCTGATTCGTTTGCGCACTTTCAGGCGCTTGAGAAGCGTCCATGTTCATCTGTCCTTTTTCTTTCATCGATTGTTGCTTATATTCTACTGGGTATGGCTTTGTTTTTATAAGGGTTATTGCTTATATGTAACAGTAACCGCTTTATTTATCCATGAGGTTTCATTCTCGGTAAAATGCGGGGGATCAAACACCTCGTCTTCAAAGCTGGCTTGATCTAACTTGGGCATCGGAAACACCTTATCGCCTATGTGCAATCTGACCCGTGCCATGAAAGCGGGAGCATAAGAGTACAGGCTGACCTTCCCGCCAAGCCAAGGGGTGTCGTTATAATTTTTGGGCAACTTGGCATCGTGTTTTACAAAATACACCGTGCTGTCTGAGCCCTCGGATGCGGCAATTATCGGCAATGTTTTTTGCCCCAATGGGGTCACGGAGTCTGCGTTATGAATGCCGGTTCGTGACCGCGTTTCGACTTTTTCTTGTGCGGCGGCGCGGGTATAACACTCTATTTTGGCATTGCCCTGCCCCATAAGGGCCGCAAGGTTACTGCTGACCTGTATGACATGGGTGACGCCTTTGGCCAGCATGGCTTTATTGAATTTCTCAGAAAACTTGGTTTGGCGACCGAGCTGGTAGGCTTTTACCTCGACGGAGAACAGGCAATTCACAAAACGGTCAAAGGCCACTTCATTTTTTTGTAAGTGAGCATATTTTTCCCCCGGAGCGTCTGCAAAGGGGCCGTTTTTTAGCCACTCTTCTACTGGTGTGTCCAAGAACAGCATGTATAACAATGCTCCTGCCACGGCGATACCAATGCCCAACAAGGCAATGGGCCCCATGCCGAACAGGATGGGCGCACTGGTGGTAAACAGGCTTGTTGCCACCGTCGACATCGCCGTGCCTACGGCCACCATGGCCATGGCCATGGCCGCATCGTCGTCGTTTTTAGCCCCTAACCGAATGGCCTCCCAGCCGGCTAGGCCTGCGGTTAATAAGCCACCAATAAGCCCTGCTACCGCCAAACGACTCATACTAGCAACCAATTTCGCATTACCAGAAATCGAGTTTATAAAAGACGCTACTTTACCTGTTATTTTAAATGCCTCTTTATTGGCAGTACGGGTTAGTAGAGAGGCATTATGGCCATGCAAATTGGCCGCATGGGTCACCGCCACACCTAAGTCCAAAGCAACACTAAATGCACTTAAACCTGAATAAAGCCTGTCTTTTCGATTATAAAGGTTTTCAAAGTGTTTAAAGTTTAAGACTAAATTGATGGTCTCAATGGCCACAATCCAATACGGGATGCGAATGCGCTCGTACAGATTGCTGCTGTTAATATTGGGGTCTTCCATGTTGCGGATAGCCCGCTGGGTATTGGCTTGGTTATAGGCTTGCGCCACTTCACTGTCTTCTGGCAAGACTACCACTTTTAGCTTGCTGCGCGCGCCTAAGCTAGCTTTGTCCCCATTGGCAAAGGGCTTTTTGTTAGAAGAAACGACTAAGCGACCGTCTTTGTCATACAAACGACCTTGCAAGCCTTTGCGCTTTTTATTTTTAATGTGTTCTTGATCATCGGCACTTAGACCAAATGTTAACCCTTGACCATGTACCCCGACCACATAGCCCTTGGTTTCTGCTCCTTGCGCGGAAACAAACAGCATTTTACCCAGGTCATTTGAGTTCGCGGCTTTGCTTAACGCCAGCACCGAAGCATAGGCTTGATTAAACTGTATGACCTTGGCGTCTGAGGCGACGTCTTTTATGTTGGTTAGGGCTTCGTAAAAGCCGTTTAAAATGCTTCCCATAATATGGCTAATACGCCGAGCTTGAGCGAAGGCATCTTTCATCTTGTCCGTGCTGGTGGCGGCCACATTGGTTTTAGTGATAAAGGCCAAATCAATCACCAGAAGCTTCTCATCTTCCAGTTCAAAGTTTTCTTTCGCCCATTGCGCTAATAATTCTGGGGTCGCAAAGCCTGAGCCATCGTTATGGGCTTCTGGCGCTTTGTATTCAGCTTCTAGCGGCACACTGTCTTTTGGTGGGAATAGCACCTTGCTGAGTGGGTGGTTCTCCGATGATAAGATTTTGCGGATCGCACTATGGCTGCTTGCTAGGGTCGCCGTTTTCTGTTTGTTTAACGGCATGTCGGCTGGCAGATAATTAGAAATGTATTTGTACTTTGCAAAGGCATCAATTTTATCAATATCGATACTCAGCGTACTGAGGGCGCGGCCAGCAATGGCGTGAGCCCCTGCTGCATTGATACCATTTAATGAAGCGTAATCACGTAATACATTCGCTGTACGTTTATCGTTGAGCGCTTGCTCTACATAGTACTGGAGCTCTTTGACATCACGGTTGGCGACCAAACGTTCCCGTGTGCGTAAGGTTCGGTGAAAGCGTCCTCTTAAGTCACGACTGACATCCCCATCGTACTTGTTAAGTGGGTTGTCTTTCTTACCAAATTTCTCCGTCATGATCATTTGCTGCGTCAGTTCAGCCGTTTGGTAGTACTCCTGATTGCCCATGTCCACATACACTTGCTGTATGTAGCCAACACTAGACAGGCTCAGATAGGTGCTGTGTTTTAAATCAAATATGGGGTCGTCCAGTACTAGGGTTCTTAGCTGACGGGCTTTGGCGTCGGCTAGGAAATCACTGCCGGCATCGGCTTCCCAGTCTTTGTCTATCTCGTCGTCTTTGTCTATTAGGGATTTTAGCGCCGCTTGTTTCATGCCGTATTCGTATTGAAAAGCGCTACGAGTCATTAATGCTTCAAATTGCTTATCGCCATCCGCGTTGGCCTTTTTTATTTTGTCTTTGATTTCGGTATAGGTTTTGCTTAACCAGCTTCCTGAGACATCACGGTTTAGCTTCAAAGGCTCGGCGACAAACCATTCGAGTTCGGGCTCACGAGCACGCATTTCGGGGAGTTCACTGGCCAGTAACACGTGGCGTTCGTTTTTTCTGTTTTTAGGTGCGTTTTCTGCACCATTAAGCTTATGCAAGGATTGAGCGCGTTCTTTTAGTTCTGAAACATTCGCTTCAAGGTAGTTTAAGCGTTCACCGCTCCAAGGCACGTCTGAATAGGCGAGATGCACCACAGCGTTTTTGTTGTTGTCTTTTACTGGCAACCAGATTTCGGTCAGTGGCTTGCCTGTGGTATCTCGTTGTTCGCTGGCAAACGCGTCGTTTTCACCAGTACGGTAAGCGGCGAGATCCACATCTTTAAAGACCACTGGGCCACCCTCTGGGGTGCGCATTTCAATTTCTCGCCATGCTTTGTGGTTGTAGAAGACGTAAAAATAGCCATTACGCGATGGGGCGTAGCGGTCTTTGTCGGCGAGGTTTTCTTTGTAGGTCGGCAATAACGTCAGTGGTACAACGGCGTGCAGTAGGTAGTCTTGTTCGCCATCCACACGTTTTTTTGGTTTGGCGTTTTCAAACAAGGGCAATTTGATTTCACCACTGTCTGAGGGAATCGACAGAAAGGCGTTTACGGTTTCGCTCGTGTCTTCACAGGCCCAACTGTAGACACTGGTGTCGACCAACTCTTGGCAGACTTTTTTGCCTTCTAGGTCGGTTTTTTGGCTGTTGTCTTTTACATCGTAAAATTGAATATTGTAGCTAGAATCATGCTGTATCCCAGTCACTTCAATAAATACTTTAGGGCCGTCACAAGCGACACCTGAGCCGATTTTATCCGTTGACATACGATGGGTCCTTTTCTAAAAGCAGCGCAATATGAGGTAACTTTTGATCTTCCTGAAGGGTTTGAACCGTCTGAATATCGAGTTGCTCAATCAGGCGCTTTGTTTCCGTTTCTATTCGGTAGTTGTCGTCTTGTTGGTCTACTGTGTGTTGTTTTTCACATAGAGAAAGATATTGGTAAATGTTTTCGAACTCGGTGAATCCGAGCTTTTCAGCATCGTGGAAATGTGCTCGATAAGTGAGCCATTGTTGAGGATCCGTGACACTGAGAGACATCTGAGTGAAATAGTCCGCTAACGCTTTGTCTATATTTTGTTGTTTGAAGGCAAGCGCTTGCGATGCGGTCATAAGCCACATTGAAGACGGTGCTTGATCTTGGTCTGACGATGGCGTTTCTGATATCGCTTGGCTGTTTTGTATTTTGCACCATAGACCTTGGTTCGGAGAGTGGTTTGGCCCATACCAACATACTTGCTTAATGGGCCCCAACCACGAATCTGTATCTGTTTGCTCCGTGGTTTCTGAGAAAAAATAATTCGCGACGGCAGGATTAGAAAAATGCAAAATGCCTTTCCTTCCCTCAGAAAAAGACACCAATAAGCGTTGTCTCAAATGGCTTAGTAAACTTTCAAAGGGGACGTCTTTAGAGACGGTCAATAAAATACCTGACCAGCTATTATGTGCTTCGGCGTTGCCTACATACTGATGTAGAAGTGGGTGATCCTGATGTACCTTTACCACATAAGGGCTCATGTCCATTAAGGTAGATAATTCACTCTTATGGTAGAGAGCAACATAGTCACTTGTATCACTGTGCCGTTGAATGTCTGCGAGTAAAGGAGGCGTACTAACGGGAACACTATTTACTATTAGGTAATGCTCTACATCTACTTCGAATGGTTCAGACGTTAAGCTAAAGGTCTCTGACGCTATCATGCTCGGTAGTTCCCACAAGGACAATCGCTAAGAGGGCAGGTGTTATCAAGCTGCTTCTGACACAGTTCGGTTACGGGTTGATCTTGCAGCTGGTCTTCTAGCAATTTTTGTTTTAACGCTGGCGTTGGTTCTACTGTGGAGGCTTCTGACGGCTCCGCTAATTCAGCGCCGATTGGTAATTCGGGCAACACCCCTGCAAAACCGCTGCCTTCTAATGCAGCACCGCCAGTGTTGACCTTGATAATGGCGCCTACGACATTGATGCCGTTTTCGTCGATGGTGATGAAGTTATCGCCGGATTTCAGGGTGAATAGGGGGCCAGCATCCAGTACCACATTACCGTCCGTTTTGAGGTGCAATTCTGTTCCAGCTTCGGTCACGGCGATCTCACCGACCTGCTGCTGTAAGCTGCCTTCGACTATGTGGGTTTGGTCTAAGGTGACCTTGCTTCGACGTTCCCCTTTGACCGTGATGTGCTGGTTGTTTTTCACTTCACTGAAGCTGTCATTGACCACACTCAGGTGTTGGTCGTTACCTATGCTGGTGGTCTGGTCATTTAAGACGTCGGTTTGCAGGTCTTTTTGGGCGTGCAGGTAGACTTGTTCTTGGCCCACTTGGTCTTCGAAGCTGATTTCGTTAAACCCCTCCCCTTGGTGGGTTTGGCTGCGCCACACGGTTTTGGTTTTGTTCGCCGGTAAGGCGTAAGGCGGTAAGTTGTCAGCGTTGTAGGTTCGACCGGTAATAATGGGTTGGTCTGGGTCACCGTTAAGGAAGCTGACGATGACGTCGGTACCAATGCGAGGCAGGGCGATGGTGCCGTATTGGCTGCCCGCCCAGCTTTGGGAGACTTGGACCCAGCAGGAGCTGAAGTCGTCTTTTTGTCCGTAACGGTCCCAAGCAAATTGGATTTTCACTCGACCGTGTTCGTCACAGTAGATTTCTTCTGGGGTATCGCCATCGTTGGCCGCTGGACCGACGACGGTGGCCATCATGGGGCCATCGACACTGGGTTGCGGTTGTGGGGTTGCCTGCCAGTTCACTTGGCCCGGGATCAGGGTAAAGTGGTTTTGGTAGCTGGTCTGACCTTCGCCCCCTTCTTCTTCGAGGACTTGTGGTTGGGTGCCATGGTGTTCGACTTGAACTGGGATCCAGCTGTTGTCTTGGATGCTGGCGTCGAAGTGACCGGCAATGCGTATTTTGCGGCCAACGAGGATCGCTGAGGCGTCGCTATCACCGGTCAACAGGTGAGCACGACGGCGCAAGTATTCTAAACGGATGCGGGCAAAACGTTGGCCAGTGGCGTTGTCTTTAAAACGGCCTGGGGCATCAAAGTGTTCGTAGAGGCTCAGTTGATGTTCTAGGTTGGTCCCTGTGTGCTGATTCAAGGCGGCGTAACCCGGTTGCTTGAAGCTGTAGTCTTTTAAGGTCGACTGACTGGGTAGGGATTGTTTGTGTTCACTGAGCGCTTTGATGTAAGGGGTTTCGGAGACCCCAGCGGTGAGTAAATGGTAGGCAATGGCGTCGTCTTGTACGGCTAAAGCTTGGCTCTTGTCGATGAAGTGTAAGGTGTGTTTGCCTGCTTCGTGGCTAAAGTAATAGACCCAGCCTTCTTCGGCGGCCAATCGATGTAGGAAGTCGGCATCGGTTTCACGGTATTGAACGCAGAACTCCCGTTCTTTTGGTTCTTCGTTTTCCAAGGTGAACACGGGGGCCGGCATGTCCATGTCGGTGATCAATTGGGTGAGGATGTCTTTGGCGCTTTGTTTTTGGAAGATGCGGCTGTTATGGCGTAACGACAGTCGCTCTAACGCGGGCACTAGGGTCAAGCCGTAAAAGGTGTAGTTGTGGCCGGTGTCGCCTTTTTCAAAGTGGCGGACGATACCATGCACTCGGTGAACCAGTTCACCATCACGCCAGACGGTTAATTCCGCTTGCTTGTCGACGATGTTGTCCGCAGACAAGTCCATACGACGACTGGCTAAGTTCAGTTGATAACGGAACCCATAGCAAGTGGTTCCATCGTCTAATGTGGAATCCGAGAGAGAGTCTTGGCCTCGGTACTCTCGTACCAGCAAGGTGTTCTCATCGAGGCCGTCAACGGCCAGCTTAAACATTAACGTCGCCATATTACGTTCCTTGTGTTACTGCTATTCCATAGAAAAGTCGCCAAGCTCAGTTGGCGACTTCATTTCGTTCATATTAACGATGTGTCATCGAAAATAATACGAAGCGTTAGGCTTCGATTGGTTGAGTCCAATCATCCGCACCAGATGTTCCAGAAGAAACATGATCCCAAGTGATTTTACGATACGCAAGGGATACTGTTAAGTTCTGTGTGAAAGACTCATTAGATGGGTCTAGGCAGTGTGGCATTTCGCATTCGATGTCCACAATCACAGCACCTTCTAATGAGGTTGTGAAGAAGTTTTCTTGCTTGCCTTCAGAAGACGTGCGGTACCATTTCAATTCCACATTTGACAGTTTTTCACCGGCAGACAAGGCGTTGTAAAGTAATGGTACGGCTTTGTTTAGAGCCACGGTGAATTTAAACGGTTTGTGAACACGTTTACCAGATGGGCTACCTGATTGTGGGTTCGTTGGTACGGTGACATTATGCAAGAACTGTTGTACTAGCATTTCATCTTCGTGACCTTCCAAACCGATTTCACCAGTAGAATCCACTGTCATGGCACCAGCAGTAATCAGTCCCTGTGTTTCCCCTTGAATCGAAATATAACACGGCGTTGGCATAATCTAATTCCTTATAAGTAATAAAAGATTGAAAAGTGTCATAAACACTTATCTTTCTATAGCAAATCCAATGCCAGAAAAAATATCTATATAAATCAGTATGTTAAAAATCAACAAGTCGATTAAGCAATTTATCGCCTTAATCTTAGGCGGTTTTTTGCTTGCTGGGCGGAGTTTTGCTCGTGCTGATTGGGTGGGGGGAGGAAGTTAGTTAAGAAGGTTAAGGGCTTGAGTGCTGTTTGTTTTTAGCGCTTCGTCTTTTGCTGTCCAGCCTTTGAAATTTTTGATGGTCTGAGAGGCATTTGCGGATAGAAGAATCTTGATGATTTCAGGCATGTTGTTGCTGGCCGCAAAGTGAAGGGGGGTGGAGCCGTCTGAAGCTCTGGCGTTTACGTCAGCGCCTTTGCTAATGAGCAGCTTTGCTATTTGTGCTTGTACTTGGGTTCCGCCAAAGCTGCTTGGGTTGGTTGTAAGGTGTAGGGCGGTCATGCCATCTTTGTTTTTGATGTTTAAATTTTTTGCCACCTTGAGCGCTTGTTTTAGCGAGTCCAGTTTGCCTAGGTAAACGGCGAACATGAGTGGGGTCCAACCATTGTTATCGACAATGTCCATTCTGGCCCCAGCTTCTATGAGGGCTTGGGTGACTAGCCCTTGATCGTTACCAATGGCAATGCTAAGTGGGGTTTCTCCTGTTGGTATTTGAATATTAATGTTGGCGCCGGCTTTTATCAGGGCTTGGGCAATTTTAGCTTGGGTGGCTTTGTTGCCTTTGCTGTCAGGGTGAGCAGTGAAGTGGATGGCGGCCCAGCCATTATTTTGTTTGAAATCAAGCCCTGATACTTGCTGGGCTAAGATCTTCACAATGGGGTAGTTACCATTTTGTACCGCAGTAATGAGTGCTGTATTGCCTTGATTGTCTTTGATGTCGGGAATGGTGTCTGCTTTGGTAAGCGCGTTGGTGGTGTGAAGTAAGTTGTATTTTACCGACAAGTGTAGCGGCGTTGATAGGTTTTTGTCTTGCAGGTTTGGGTTGGCACCAGCATTGATTAGCAGTTTCACTATCTGTGCTTGGGTGTAATCATTGCGAGCGGATTTTTTCAGGGTTGCATAATGCAATGCTGTTTTGCCGTAGGAGTCTTGTGTGTTGATGTCTTGTTTGGTTGTGATGAGCCTTTTGATAAGCACTAGGTTGTTTGCTTGGGCGGCCAGCATGAGTGGTGTGACACCATTGTTATCTTGAATGGATGTGTCTGCACCCTGTTCTAGTAGTAAAATGGCATCATTTGTTGCGCTATGTTTTATCGCGGTGTGGAGAGGGGTTTCGCCTTGATCATTTTGAGCATTTAGGTTTGCGTTCAGCGATAAGAGGAACTCGGTAATGGAGGTTTCTTCTGTCTTTTCCTGAGTGTCAGGGTGAGCAACTGAAAAATGCAGTGGGGTCCAAAGGTGTGCGTCTGTTGTATGTATGCTCTCTGCTGATATAAGTTGCTCGACGAGTTCGATATTGTTGACTTGAATGGCTTTAATTAAGGCTGTTTCGCCGTCAATATTTTTTAAATTGGTATTAATGTGTTCCTCGATGAGCATGTCGGCAATGTCATATCGACCGCTTTCAATTGCCATATTGAGGGCCGAGTTATTTTCTTTGTTTAAGGTGTCTAATGTTGCGCCAGACTTAATCAGACGTTTTATGATGCTGGTTTGTTGGTCGTCTTCATTTTCACTGCTTTTGTGGCTGGAAAGAAGCAGTGCAGTCCAGCCTTTCGAGTCTTTGAAATTCACATCGACGTCTTGTTTTAAAATGCTTTTTACAAGGCTTAAGTCGCCTGTGTACACGGCATCCATGAGTGGAGAGAAAAGGTCTCGATTAGGCGTAAAGCGTGTTTCGCTTGCTTCCATTAACACTCTGGCAACGAGCGGTCTGTGGTTTTTAATGGCCTCGTTAATGATGTCTTTTTGATAGGATTCTTGAATTTTAACGCCAGATTTAAGGAGTTTTTTGGCTATTTTTGCAAGCTCTTTATCTGTCCCTTTTGTTTCTGCAAGAGCCGTAAAATGCATGGCTGTATGATTGGCGTTATTTTGCCTGTTAAATTTCTGATGTTTTGAGAGTAGGTCGTTGACTATGGTTATATTGCCTGTTTGAACGGCAAGCATTAGTGGGGTGTTAGATTGATAGGTTTTTTCAATGTCAGCTTGGTATTCTAATAATGTTTCAACACTGAGTGGTTTGTTGTTAATAATGGCTTCAATAATAGGTGTTTTTTGATCGATGCCTTTGGTGTTTATGTCGGCGCCAAATTTAGCCAGAATGGAAAGAATATTGGCTTGTTGTTCATCTGATGTGAGTGTTTTCTTGGTGTTTAATAAATGAATTGGGAGTCGTCCTTGCTTGTTTGCTAGGTTTGGATTTGCTCCGTTATTAAGTAGGTATTTAACTTCTTTAAAAGAGTTGTTTTGTACGGATTGGTGTAGGTAAGTGTCTAGATTTTCGTTGATAGGGGCATTAATTTCCTGACCTTCTTGAAGTCGCTCTTTTATGCCTTGAAAATGAGACGTATAGGGGGAGAAAATCGAGCAGGCTTGTAAAGCCAGAGAGCATAATATTACTGCAGGTATTGTCCATTTTGTCTGTGCTTTCATTAACTTCATCCTGAATGACGTCACTTTTGATTATCGAGAACGGGTGCGAATATAAATTAAAATAAACAAAATGGGAATGGTGAAACTGTCTTGGATGACGCTTTATTTAAAAGTGGCTAGGGAAGGTGCGAACAAGTCCTCTTGCCTCAGCATGTGGATAAAAACCTGTTATTCGAGGCGAGTGCCGAATGTGAATAGTTGGCCTATTGGCGAGGTGCTCAACAAAGAATACAGGCTTTTAGACCTTGCCCTACGGGTCTTTCAGAGAAAACGTCCTACTGCGTTGCGACTCTTTGAAGGGTACCTACATGCCTTCAGAGTCGCGCCTTATTTGACAATTTCTCTGAAAGACTGAGGCTTAGTAAACTTATTCGTACCTTCCCTAGCATATTTGTAATAGATTTCCAGCCCGACTACAAAAAATTACATTTTAGGGTTTTTTTCTCAGAAAGCTTGTGTCAGAATCCAAGCATCTAAGGAATGGAGTGCGGCATTGCGTTGTTTTACGATGCTGTAGCAGCAAAAAAGGATTTTGTATGGATTGTAATGTTTTGTGTGGTGCAAAATGTTTATAACATGGAAGGTTTCAAGCCTGTAAAAGGTTTTCGGTATATTAGAGCAGTAATTTGATTTTACTGTTTTGCTCTCTATCCTGATCTAGTCACTTTTTCCCTCATTATGTTATAGGCCTTTAAGCCACTTTAATCTCCGGAACGTTTGTACTTCATTTTTACGCGTTTCGTTGTAGAGGCTTTTTTGTGTTTAATATTTTTTGTCTCCGTTGTTGCTATGTTATTAAGTGTGTATTGCTCCTTGCTATTTTAGCTTCCAGTGAGGCGGTTCTTGCTTCAACTTCTTTTTTTGATGATGGCATTAGTGTGGCTGATGCCTATGAGCGCGGCAGAACATTGCGTGCTCAGTATAAAAACCGATTGGCAAGAGAGTATTTGAAATTTGCCGCTGATCAAGGTGATTCCTCTGCTGCGTTTTTATATGCATTAGAACTACAAGGTTATCAAAAGACTATCCGCACAAGTCATACTGTAAATGACTATATAGAATCGGCGGCAAAGCATAATGATCTTGGTGCCGTACAATATTTAGCTTATAGAAGCGACCAAGGTAAGCAAACATTTTGGTCTAAAAAATACTTCAATTTACTAGAAAACCTTGAGGCTGAAAATGCATCTTCAGCCTATCTAGGTTACTTCCTATATTTTCAAAAGCTTGATGCTGAAAAAGCAAACCTCTATCTAGAAAAAGCCATTGAGCAATTGAACCCTGTCGCTTTAATGATTAAAGCCGATCATATTCGAAATGGAGAAGGTTTCTATTTCTTTGATTACAGTAGGCTGAACTCCGCATTAGAGTTTTATATTAAGGGCGCCAATACGGGCTATTTACCCGCTATAAAGAGGCTTGTGGATGTACTTGAGAGCTTGAAAAGAGAGGATGAATCTTTTGAGTGGCTTGTAAAGTCGGCCAATAAAGGCGAGTTAGCTTCAATCGCAACAGTTGCGAGGGTTTTATCGGGTAACAGTGAAACCTATAAAGGGATCGCATTAAATTTAGTTGAGTCAAAGTCGTATTATGACCTTTATTTTACCTATGCAGGTACGGACAGATTTTCTTCGTTATATGAAACTATGTTAGTTGAGTTAGAAGAAGTTGTAGGGCGCTTAGATGAAAAGCAGTTGGCGAATTCGGATGAAAAATTTCATGCGTTAAAAGATGGAATTAAGAAACCCGTATCCTCAGATTATTATTGGTTTGATGATGGTTATGTCTATAGCCTAAATTGATGCCCCTAGTGGAAAGCAGATATAACTATTTAGTTATTTTTATCTTTTGAAATGAATTGAAATGGAGATTGAAAATGTCAAAAGAAGGAAGCGTCGCTCCTAAAGAGCGAATTAATATTAAATACATACCAGCAACGGGTGATGCTCAAGCTGAAGTTGAATTGCCATTGAAAACTTTGGTTGTCGGTGATTTTAAAGGCCATCCAGAAGAAACGCCTTTAGAAGAACGGAAAAGTATTTCCATTGATAAAGATAACTTCGAAGCGGTAATGCGCGAAAGTAATTTGAATCTTAAAACCTCTGTTAGCAACGAGTTGGATGATAAAGGTGGCGATATTGCGGTAGATCTTGAATTTTCAAGTCTTGCTGATTTTTCTCCAGATTCCATCGCTGCTCAAGTGCCAGAGCTGAAAAAACTGATTGAATTAAGAGAAGCTTTGGTTGCATTAAAAGGGCCTTTAGGGAATGTCGCTGCATTTCGTAATAGCCTTCAATCAATGTTGTCATCTGATTCAAGCAGAGAACAGCTGCTTGCAGAACTCAATCTTGTGAATGAAGAAAATGCTGACCAAGATCAGCCGTCTGAGTAACTATTTTATAACTTGCTTACAGAGAAGAAACATGTCTACAAATAATACAGCTATGGAAGGTATTGCCAGTGAACAAATCAATGGCAATTTATTAGATGAGATTATGGCGCAAACTAAGATTGCGCCGAATGAAGAAGGCTACGATGTTGCTAAAAAAGGCGTGGCCGCTTTTATTAGTAATCTTTTGAGTTCTAATCAGACTGATGAGCCTGTTAATAAAAATCTTGTCGATCAAATGTTGATCGAATTGGATCGAAAAATCAGTGCTCAGATGGATGAGATTTTACATGATGAATCCATCCAGCAAATGGAATCTGCATGGCGAGGCCTTAAGTTACTGGTTGATCGCACGGATTTCAGAGAGAACAACAAAATTGAGTTGATTCATGTGACAAAAGACGAGTTGCTTGAAGACTTTGAATTTGCACCTGAAACAACGCAAAGTGGTCTGTATAAGCATGTATATTCTTCAGGTTATGGCCAATTCGGTGGTGAGCCAACAGGCGCTATCATTGGTAACTATGCCTTTACGCCTTCTTCCCCTGATATGAAACTGTTGCAATATATGGCGTCGTTGGGTGCTATGTCACATGCTCCGTTTATCTCAAGTGTTGGTCCAGAGTTCTTCGGCGTGGATTCATTCGAAGAAATGTCAAACCTAAAAGACTTGAGCTCTATCTTTGCCGGTCCAAAATACACCAAATGGCGCTCATTGCGAGAGTCAGAAGATGCTCGCTATCTTGGTTTGACTGCGCCACGCTTCTTGCTGCGTGTTCCATATGACCCTATTGAAAACCCGATTAAATCTTTCAACTATGAAGAGAATGTTAGTCAGTCTCATAGTCATTATTTGTGGGGTAATACGGCGTATGCATTTGCATCAAAATTAACCGACAGCTTTTCAAAATACCGTTGGTGTCCAAACATTATTGGCCCGCAAAGTGGTGGTGCGGTTGAAGATTTACCTGTGCATGTTTTCGAGTCTATGGGTGAATTGCAAACCAAGATACCAACAGAGGTACTGGTCACTGACAGAAAAGAGTTTGAATTAGCGGAAGAAGGTTTCATTGCTCTTACTATGAGAAAAGGCAGTGATAATGCCGCTTTTTTCTCTGCTAACTCTGTTCAAAAGCCTAAGATTTTTCCTAATACCAAAGAAGGGAAAGAAGCTGAAACGAACTACCGCTTAAGTACTCAGTTACCTTACATGATGATTATCAATCGCTTGGCACACTACGTTAAAGTGTTGCAGAGAGAGCAAATTGGCGCTTGGAAAGAGCGTCAAGATCTTGAGCGTGAGCTAAATTCATGGATTAAGCAGTATGTTGCTGACCAGGAAAACCCGCCAGCGGATGTTCGCAGTCGTCGCCCACTTCGTGGCGCTAAGATTGAAGTGTCTGATGTTGAAGGGAACCCAGGTTGGTATCAGGTCTCTTTATCGGTTCGACCACACTTTAAATACATGGGTGCTAATTTCGAATTGTCTCTTGTCGGTCGTTTGGATCAGTAAAATCTGATAATGGAGATGTTTCATGGATGAAGAAAATGCATTTGGCATTGGCTTTTTAGATAGGTTAGGGAGTGAGGCAGAGCCGATCTCCTTGACCGAAGGGCCAAATACAATGGATGTGCTGAATTCAATCAAATCAAATGTTTCTAATATTTTGAATGCAAGATCAGGTGAAGCTTTGTCTTCACCTGATCTTGGCTTGATTGATTTTAATGATGCTTTATTGGAAACCATGGACCTTTCATTAAGGGTGAAACTGGCGATTAAAGGGTGTCTGGATAAATATGAGCCTAGGTTGTGCAATATTCAAATTCAGAATGTTACCAACTCAAGCAGCCCTCTAGAGTTATGTTTTCAAATTCAAGCCGATGTAAATAGCAATGCGCTTCATGAAAAAGTGAAAATCAGTTTGCTACTTGGTGGTGATCGTAAGTATAGGGTGTATTGATCGTGTCACATGAAAAGTATTTTAGAGAGGAATTAGAGTTTCTGAGAGAACAAGGAAAAGAGTTTTCTGAAATTCATCCTCAGTTGTCACGATATCTACATGGTCGCAATGTTGACCCTGATGTTGAACGCTTGTTGGAGGGTTTTGCCTTTCTGACAGGACGATTAAGGGAGAAAATAGAGGATGAGTTCCCTGAGTTAACCCACTCTATGATTAACATGCTTTGGCCAAATTACCTTAGACCTGTTCCAAGTTTGAGTGTTATTAAATTCAAACCAAAAGAGGGGGTCAGTGTTAAGCACAAAATCAATGCAGGGGTCAGTTTAAATAGCAAGCAAATCCGTGGGACAACGTGTCAGTTTCGAACTTGTAGAGACGTTGATTTGTACCCGATTGAATGTGAAAAAATCACAGCTCAGCACACCAGAGAGGCGAGTGTTGTAGAGCTTTTTTTCGAAATTGATGGTGATTTGACCGCGAAGGAAATTGATTTAGATGCATTAAGGTTTTATATCGGTGGTGATCAGTACAGTGCTGAAATGATGTACTTATGGATTAACCACTATTTAGACAAGATTACCGTTAATTATGATGATACTAATTACTCTTTGAAAAAAGAGGCGCTTTCTCTTGTCGGTTTTGATAAAAAAGAAGCGCTCTTACCCTATCCTAAGAATGTTTATGATGGATATCGTATCATTCAAGAATACTTAACATTTTCAGAAGCTTTTAACTTTTTTGACATAGAGGGAATTGGTGAGGCCATACCAAGAAGTGCTTCTGGTCGATTCTCTATCAAGTTACATTTTAATAAAACCATCGATACTGGTGTTAAAGTTTCAGAAGAACTGTTTCAGCTATACTGCACACCTATTATTAATTTGTTTGATCACGATGCAGATCCAATTGATCTGACTGGATTAAAGACCGAATACAAAATCATTCCCTCTAGCGTGTCTCCTAATCATTATGAAATATTTAGTATAAATGAAGTCGCAGGTTGGCAGCATAGTAAAAATAGTGAGTCAAGAGTAAAAAGCGGAAAAAGGGTTTACTCTGAATTTGAAAGTTTTCAGCATGAA
Organism: Marinomonas posidonica IVIA-Po-181; assembly: GCF_000214215.1. Classification (NCBI taxonomy): domain Bacteria; kingdom Pseudomonadati; phylum Pseudomonadota; class Gammaproteobacteria; order Oceanospirillales; family Oceanospirillaceae; genus Marinomonas; species Marinomonas posidonica. Next base: position 2,742,529 of record NC_015559.1, on the reverse strand, counting down.
GTTGAAAGAGTGAGAAATCGCGAAGCGCTTTATTATCGTGCCAGAGTAAAGGAAAGTATAAAGAAAGATGGCTTTGATCGACACATTTCATTTATAAGAGGGGACGAATCTAATGCATATAATTTTGATGAGGCTGTATCCATTAAATTAACGTGTACAAATCGTCAATTGCCAGTAGAACTTGGCCTTAAAGATATTTGTATTACAACAGATTCTTCTCCTACCTTTGCAACGTTTGAAAACATTGTAATACCTACCGCGCCATTAAGACCAGTGCTTGACGGTAGTTTGTTATGGACCTTGATATCGAATCTTTCACTTAATTATTTGTCTTTGCTTTCAAAAGATGCACTTAGCTCAATTCTTCGAGCGTATGATTTTAAGGCGCTTGTAAATCGTCAGGCTGAAAAGATATCCAAACAAAGATTAAATGGTATTTTGAGCGTTGAGACGGAACCAACAGACCGTATTATCTATGGTATGGCGGTAAGAGGTTTACGATCTACCATTGAGCTCGATTTAGACTATTTTTCTTCCGAGGGTAGTCTGTATCAATTTGGAACAATACTAAGTCGATTTTTTTCTCTTTATGCCAGTATTAACTCATTTCATGAACTTGTCGTTATTAATTCAAAGAATAGAGAAGTTTATACGTGGGGAATTCAGGATGGGATACAACCACTAATATAATGAATAATACCTCTTTGCCTAATAATGAAATGCTTGTTAGAGATATTAAGAAATACAATTTTTATCAGCTAGTAGAAGTACTTCATAAAGAATTTGACATTGATCCAGAATTGAAGAGTTTGGACACTGACTGTCGACTCACGTTTAGTGCGAACCCTAGTCTAGGATTTTCAGCCAGTGATGTCGCAAAAATGACATTGATTGGTGATGGAAAGGCTGAAGTTCAAACCAATTTTTTTGGTATTACGGGAGCTCAATCTCCATTACCAAGTTATATATTGGAGCAGCTGGTTAGCGACGATGCTGAAGTCAAAAGAAAGTTTTTAGATTTTTTTAATAATAGATTGATTTCTTTGGTGTATCAGTCATGGCGTAAGTATCGGTATTACGTCAGGTTTCAAGAAGAGGCAAAAGACAAGTTTTCGAATCAACTCTTCTCACTTGTGGGTCTTGCTGATGATGACTTGAGAGGGGATACGCCAATTAATTGGTGTAAAATGCTGGCCTATTCAGGAACCCTAGCCGGTAAAAGTCGATCGCCACAAGTTGTCTCTGGAATAATATCTCATTGTTTTGATTTAGAAGAGGTTTCTATTAAACAATGGGTAAAAAGAAAAGTTTTAATTAAAGAAAACCAACAAGTACGGTTGGGCATGAAAAACTCAACCATTGGTCAGGATGTGGTCGTTGGAAACTATGTCAATGACATTAAAGGCAAGTTCATATTGCAATTGAAAGGTCTTAGTCGAGATCAGTTTTTAGATTTCTTACCTTCCGGGAAAGAGTTTTTGCCTCTTTGTAAGTTGGTGGAATTTATTCTTAGAGAGCAGATGGCATATGATCTTGAGCTCGTTTTAAATGAAAGCCAAACACCTAAAACATCTCTTGGAAATGGTGATTTTTCTTTAGGTTGGTCATCATTTTTAGGCGATTCAAAAAGTGAAAGAAAAGTGCTGATTCAGGTAAGGAATTAATTATGGATGATGTGCCAAGAGTCTTAAATCTGATTGTTGTCAATGTGAGTTCATTAGAAGTCGGACTTTTGGCGAAGTCTACTTTCACTGAAACTGGTGGAATGATTGGCTCTAATACGAATATAGATTGGTATTTGATTGATAAGAGTAAATCCATCGCTCCTATCCATTGTGAAATTGTTTATATAGATAATGCATTCTGTTTAAAAGACATATCTGGAAAGACATATGTTAACTATTCGGAAATGCCATTAGGTTATGGAAATTTAGCTCGATTGTCTGATGGGGATGTGATCAAAATCGGAGATTACGAGTTAAGGGTATTTGTTAACCGTGATGCTGATTTAAAAAATAGTGATTATTCACTTGATCAGCTATTTCCGAGCCAAGATTCAAAGTTATTAGAAGATAATGATTATAGTGAAGACGATGCTGATCTAGAAATAGATGATGCTGAATTATTAGAAGATGAAGAACAGGATAAGTCTAAACCTCTTTTAGATCCTTTGGCCGCGCTTGATGACGAGATTGTTGTCGTAAAGACGCATAGCCTATTTGAAGATGAGGAAGAAGACGTTGAGCCTGACTTGTTACTGGATGTGATCAATAGAATTCCTTCAGATGTTAAATTGGGTTTTACTATGCAGGCAGATGGCGAAGATGATGTTTCATCTGCCATCAAGTTTAGTAAAAATAAAACGACTAGAAAGACAGAAAATGTCAATTTCATTTCTGATTTTGAAAATAAGGATCTTGAAAAAATGGATAACAAAATTTTAGATTATTTAGACAATGAAGTTGGAATTGATCTTCAAGAGAAAGATGACCTAGATTCCAAACTATTTGATAGTCGGGATGAGTTGTTTGAAAAAGAGTTAGAACGTGTCAATCCAGTAAGCAATAATCACGTCTTGGGTGGCCCTATTATTGATGGACTTGGTGTTGATATTGGAAAAAATCTTAGTTTAGGTGAGATGCAATCATTATCATCAGAAGTTGCAACCACTTTAAAATCTTGTGTCCAGGGGCTATTAGATTTAAACGCTCAAGTTAAAAACTCACGTTATGGTCTTATTCAAAGAAGTCTACAGCCAATCGAAGATAACCCTTTAAACCTAGGTTTAAGTTATGAAGAAACTATTAGGGTAATGTTTGATGAAGATAAGAGCTTGATGCATTTATCTGCCGCTTCTTCTGTTCAAGAAAGTATGGAGATGATTAAAGTACATAATGAAGCGGTACAGCATGCAATTACCTCTGCTTTAAGTCAGATTTTACAATCTCTCTCACCTGAAATTTTGATTAAACGCTTTAAACGATATGCGAGAAATAACACCCATCATCATTCAGAAGAGGGGGCGTGGGCATGGGACATGTATGAGCGTTACTACAGTGAGTTAACCTCTAATCGTCAACAAGGATTTGATAAGCTTTTCTGGGAAATTTTTGAACAGTCTTATGATAGAAAAGTACGTGAAAAGCATGCTGAACAATAAGGTCGTCTCATTCCTGCTAGTTTTGGTGGCTGTGGTTTCATTATCTGGTTGTGGTTCTGCCCAGCAGATATTTAAGCCAACAACACCAGCGGATCAATTAACTAAACTAACGTTTAGTTTGGTTGCTGATGATGAAGTGAATCCGAATTTTTTAGGGGGAGCGTCTCCTATTGAGGTTCAAGTATTTGAGCTGGTTGATGATTCTATGTTCATGTCTGCGGATTTTGAGGAAATTAATAATGACTATGAGGAAGTTTTAAAAACAAACTTTGTCAAAAGTTATGATTATTTCATTCTGCCGGGACAATTTAAGTTTATAGACAGTTTTGAAATACAGAGTGATACAAATTATATAGGTGTGGTGGCTAAATTTTCTGAACCTAATCTCAGTGAATGGAAAAAAGCCGTAAAGATTATTAATCGGGGGAGAGTGTATCATTTATTGATGTTCTTCAATGATTATGAGGTTAAGTTAGATAGGGTTGAATGATAGTATGATTCCTCGTAATAGAGTTATTTGGAGTGAAGGTTTATTTATAAAACCGCAGCACTTTCAACAGCAAAGTAGATATGAAGAAAATATTTTAAATGAACGATTGCTTTCGGTAAGTAGTTATTTATATGGTCTTTCATCACTATCGATTAATCCAGAGTATCTTTCCTTTGGTCGAATTGCTATTGATCAAGCGACTGGCGTTATTCCTGATGGGACTGTCTTTAGGATTCCACAAGAGGACATGCAACCTGATCCATTAGAGATAGGTGACGCAAATTTATCGGGTCAAGTTGTATACCTTGCTTTGCCATTAAAAAACGATTCACTAATGGAAGTGGATTGGCCTCATGAAAAAGGAACGGGGCGATTTGCAAGCCGTCAACATGAGGTAAAGGATACGCATTCAATCGACGGTGATGTTGCAAAGCTTGACCTTGCCTCTGTACGACTAAAGCTTATGTTAGAAAAAGATGATCGAAGCAGCTATGCCTCAATTGCTATTGCAAGAATACGTGAAAAGCGACCGGATGGCAGTGTTGTGTTAGATGATGAGTTTATTCCGTGTCACTTTGATGTTTATTGTAGTGCCTTGCTGCATAGATGCATTAATGAAATTTCAGGGTTAATGAAAGAGAGAGCAAAGGGCATATCAAGACGTTTAGGCTCGTCAGGACAAGGCGCGGTAGCGGATGTCTCTGATTTCATGCTGCTACAAGTGTTAAACAGACTGCAACCTGTATTACAGCATCTTGTGAATTTGCGAAGTCTGCACCCAGAACGATTATATGAATTGTTATCGTCTATGTGTGGTGAGTTAGCCACTTTTATTGATGAAAGCCGATTGCCACCAGAGCTTTCTGGTTATAACCATGATATGCCCAGCGACTCTTTTTGGCAGGTTATACGATATCTACGTCAGAGTTTAAGTGTTGTGGTTGAGCCACGAGCACTCTCTCTACAATTACAGAAGAGAAAATATGGCTTAATGGTTGCGCCTATTCATGATGAAAAACTGATTGAAAGCGCAGAGTTTGTTCTATCGGTGAAAGCCGACATGCCTCTCGACGAGCTGAGAAGCTTGTTTAGTCAACAGACGAAAGTGTCTTCTGTTGAGAAAATACGTGATCTTATTTCTCACCAATTACCGGGCATTCCGGTGATACCTCTGCCTGTTGCCCCAAGACAATTACCTTACCACTCTGGTTATACCTATTACCAATTAGATAAAACCAGTGCCGCTTGGAAAATGCTGGAGAATTCATCCGGTTTTGCATTCCATGTCGCTGGGGCGTTTGAAGGTCTAGATCTACAATTTTGGGCAATAAGGGATTAGTCATGAGTGAAGAAATGATGGACTATGATGAGAATTCTGATAAGAAATCTGGATTATACGATGATTTATTATTTGATGATGCCGAAAATATAAATAAGGATAAAGATTATTGGTTTCAAATAAGAGGGCATACCGATAATCCTTTTATTGATTCAGCAACTAACTTTTTTGCTCTTTCACTTCGAGTTAAAACATTAAGTGATTGTCCTAATATTGATGAAATCTATAAACAAACAATAGAAGAAATCAACATCACTGAAATTGAGCTTACTGAAAAAGGTTATGACCATACAGTGCTAATGGCATATAGATATATTCTATGTGTTTTTTTAGACGAAGCCGTAATGGGAACCAATTGGGGTGGTGATTCTATTTGGGCTCAGTACTCAATGCTTTCTCGGTTCCATAACGAAACCTGGGGTGGTGAAAAGGTTTTTGAGATCATGACTCGGCTTGAAAAAGATCCGACTCGATATAAGGAATTATTAGAATTCCTTTATCAGTGTTTGATACTGGGTTTTCAAGGTAAGTTTAAGGTTATGAAAAATGGCAAAGAGGAAAGGGAAAAAATAATAAACAAACTGCACAGTTTGCTAGAAAATATTAATGATAAAAATGTGTCATTAAGTTCGCCAACGCAAGCTGTCGTAAACAAAAGATATAAGTTAAGACGTCAAATACCAGTGTGGTTAATCTTTATGGTATTTTCGATTGGTTGGGTCGCAATATATTTATTTTACTATTTTTTATTGAACACCAAATCGCAAGATGTACTTGATCAACTAAGTCAAATTTTAAGATTGTAGTTTTAAAATCACAAGGAAAAGGGATATATCGTGATTAGAATTGAATTACCTGTACTAATTTCAAAATTAAATTCTCAATGTAAAATAGCTTTGGAAAATGCGGCTTCATTATGTATTGATAATAAACATAGTGAAGTAAGTTTGGCTCATTTTATTAGCGCTATGTTAGAGAATCCACTTTCAGATGTGAGATGTATTTTAGACATTGAAAATATTTCTACAGAGAGTGTAACGAATGCCATTGCCAAAAGTTACCCTGTATCGGCTGACTTAGATACCTACCCACCTTTTTCTCCATTATTAGTCGAAGCTCTCCAAGAAGCTTGGTTACTGTCTTCAACTGAGCTTCAGCAGAATGAGCTGAGATCGGGTGCCATTCTACTTTCTACTCTTCTTAGAAAGGAAAGGTACTTTTCGTTTGAGCTGGTGAGCCTTTTAGATCAGATCAATACTGAAAGGTTGCGTAAGCACTTTGATGATATTCTGAAAGAAAGTTCTGAGAGTGTGAGCCAGTCTGAAGGCAATGGAAATGTGTCTAAGATTGAACCGACACAACTCTATCTTGAAAAATACTGTACAAACATAACACAGCAAGCACAGGATGGTCAGCTTGATCCGGTCTTGTGCCGGGATGAAGAATTAAACCTTATCGTTGATATTCTATGTAGTCGAAGAAAGAATAATCCAATAGTGGTAGGTGAAGCTGGGGTTGGTAAAAGTGCCGTTATTGAAGGTTTGGCACTTCGAATTATTTCAGGTCAGGTACCAGATAAATTAAAAGAAGTTAGCCTGTGTTCACTCGACCTTGGATTGCTTCAAGCTGGCGCTTCCGTTAAAGGCGAGTTTGAAAAGCGCTTGAAGGGGGTTATTGATGAAGTAAAATCTTCTTCTAAACAAATTATTCTTTTCATCGATGAAGCACACACTCTGATTGGTTCCGGTAACCAAGAGGGGGGAAGTGATGCGGCCAATCTATTAAAGCCTGCGCTTGCTCGTGGTGAGCTGTCTACTATCGCAGCCACAACTTGGAAAGAATATAAAAAGTATTTTGAAAAAGACCCTGCCCTAACGAGACGTTTTCAGTTAGTCAAAATTGAAGAGCCTTCCATTGAGCAATCCGTTGATATTCTTCGAGGCTTACATCAGGTGTATGAAGAAGCACATGGTGTATTTATTAGTGATTGCGCTTTAAAAGCCGCATCAGAATTATCGGCCCGTTATCTTTCAGGTAGGCAGCTTCCAGATAAAGCAATTGATGTGTTGGATACGGCGTGTGCACGATTAAGCATTAATAGAAGCATACCACCTAAAAAACTGACGGTGTTAGAGAGTCAAAAAATTGCTCGACAACGAGAAATTGATTTATTAGAGCGTCAAACTCTGGTGGGCAAAAGTATTGATGAAGAGTACCTTGCGTTATTAAACGAAGAAGAAAAAGTTTCGGAAGCGGACACCACGGCATTATTGACAGATTGGCAGACGCAGAAAGGAATTGTTGATGAGATAGTCGCTCTTCGTGATAAAGCCCTAAGCACTACGACGGAAACCAGTGAGTTAACCAAATTAAAAGAAGATCTTACCGACAGTTACCAGATGTTCGACTCAATCCCGCTTGATCAGCATCTTGTCTACCCTGAAGTAAACAAACAGCAGATTGCTGAAGTGATTTCTGATTGGACCGGGATTCCGATATCCCAGATGAACTCAGATGAACTCTATAAGATCACGCATTTACCCTCCATTCTTGGTGAGAAAATCAGAGGTCAGGATATTGCCATCAAGAGTATTCACCGACATTTGTTAACGTCCCGTGCGGATCTAAGAAGAGCCGGTAGACCTAAAGGTTCCTTCTTATTAGTTGGCCCTAGTGGTGTGGGTAAGACTGAAACTGTGATCAAACTAACGGAAGAGCTGTACGGTGGGAAACAGTTTTTAACCACGATCAATATGTCTGAATATCAAGAGAAGCACACGGTATCTAGATTGATTGGTTCACCTCCTGGCTATGTTGGGTATGGAGAAGGGGGGATTCTGACCGAGGCAATTAGAAAGAAACCCTATTCCGTTGTGTTACTGGATGAAGTAGAGAAAGCTCATCCAGAAGTGCTGAACCTGTTTTATCAAACCTTTGATAAAGGTGAGTTATCTGATGGTGAGGGTAGAAGTATTGACTGTCAGAATGTCTTATTCTTCTTAACATCGAATCTAGGCTATCAAACAATAGTGGATTCTCACAATGAGCCTGAATTACTAAAAGATAAGCTTTACCCAGAGCTTGCTGAATATTTCAAGCCAGCACTTTTAGCAAGAATGGAAGTTGTGCCTTATCTACCACTAGATAATTCTGCTCTTGAAGAAATAGTGAAATCGAAAATTTCGTATATAAAAGAATTGTTAACAAAGCGTTATTCAGCTGAAGTTATTATTGATGACACTGTTTATTCTGAAATATTAAAAAGAGCTAATCGATCCGAGAATGGGGCTAGGTTGCTTGAAGCCATTATCGAAGGAGAGCTGTTACCGAATATCTCTCTTCCAATACTGAGCTATTTAGCTGAAGAAAAAGACATCTTAAGCATTTATATGACAGTCACCGATGGGGATTTCGTTGGAGAGGTTCGATAATCATGGCTGGCTGGTTAGAAGATGCTTCAACTTTATTAACGTATAAGAATTCGAGAGAGTTTTTTCACAGTCTTAGTCAGCTGATTTTGAAAAAAAACAGTTTGCGTGGTGTGTATTTATTAGAAATATCAAGCGACGGCCGTTTTTTCAAATATAAAAATGGAAATCAAGAAACAGTTTGGGATGTTTCTGACTTTGACTGTGTTTTGGCTCATGCAATTCAGAAAAATGATACCTTATCAATTGAAGGTGAAGACTTAAATTTTTGGGTTTCAGACGGTAGTTTATTTGAACTTCTTAAACCTTGTGATAAAGAAAGAATCATATTTTACCCGCTTAAAATGTCCGGCAATAAAACTGAGTATTTCTATGTTTTACATGGTGATATAGCTTGCTTTGAAATGATTGATAAAGATGACTTTCAGGAGTTTATGAAGGTCTGTAACGCTTACTTAACGGCCATTGTTGAAAGTGAGAGGAAAGATTTATTAAGAATTAGTTTGAGTGATAAAGCCAATGAAGACAAAAAGAAATTAACGTTAAAGAAAGGTCTAGATGACCTTTCGAACGTCATTGCTGGTCATTCATCAGTTATGAAAAAATTAAGAGAGCAAATTTCAAGAGCGGCTTTCTCAAATTTAACAGTGATGGTGCTAGGTGAGACAGGTGTAGGAAAGGAGCTTGTTTCAAGGGCTGTACATGATCTTTCTGAAAGGAAAAACAATCCATTCGTTGCGATTAACTGTGCCGCAATACCTGATTCATTATTAGAGAGTGAGCTCTTTGGTTATGTAAAAGGGGCATTTTCTGGCGCGAATCAGGATAAAAAAGGCTTGATTGAAAATGCTCATCAGGGAACGCTTTTTCTAGATGAAATTGGGGATATGCCCCATAACTTACAGGCAAAAGTCTTAAGGGTAATTGAGACTAAGAAATATAGACCGGTAGGATCGAAAAAAGAATATGAATCCGACTTCAGGTTGGTGGTTGCGACCCATGTCAACCTTAGAGATAAGGTGAATTCTAATGACTTTAGAAAAGACCTCTTTTATAGGTTATATCAATACCCCATAAAAATACCACCTCTTCGAGAAAGGACTGGTGATATCAAATATCTATCAGAATACTTTGTAAGGCAATTTAACTCCCACCATGATAAAGACGTCAAAGGCATTGAAGTTGAGGCCTGTGATGCTCTTTCTAATTACGATTTTCCTGGGAACGTAAGAGAACTGAAGCACCTGATTCAATATGGTTGTGAGCAAGCGGATAATCGAGGTTACATTAATAAAGAAATGATCGTTTCTAGGCTAGACGAAATGAGCTTTATGAATGAAGAGGAAGTCGGGGAAGAGATCAACTCATTTAATATTGAGGCTTCCGACCTTGATGTGACTGATTTGAAAGAAGCCGTTAAGGAGTTTGAGAGTAAAATATTATATCGAACACTTAAAAAATATAACGGAAACCGGTCCATGGCCGCCAAGAGTTTAGGGATTCCGAAAAGAACATTAGCTGATAAATGCCTTAAGTTGGAGATCTCTTTGTAATGAAAAATAGCTATTTTATTGTGTGTTTTATTTTTCTGATTAATTTTAATTCTGAACTCTATGCCGCTGATGACAGTTTGAAAATAAAGTCCTGTAAGAATATTGTGAGCAATCTCAATCGGCTTAAGTGTTATGACGAGGTTTTCCCCCCACAAGAGGAAAATCTAAATGAATTTTATAAAAAACCAAAGTCGTGGTTAATGGCTAAAAAAATAGAGAAGAAAAGAAACGATGACCATTTGCCAATAATTGAATTTAAAGATAATTCTTTGGATTTATACATTACTTTACCCTCTATTAATTATGATGTTAAAGATGATTATCCAATCCTCATGATTAGCTGTGTTGATAGTATCAGTAGACTCGATTTAATAACGAAGAAGGCCATTAAAGAGGGGCGGGTTAAGGTGTCACTCCATGGCTATCAAAATACCATGTGGAGGAGTGACGATACGGGATTTGTCCTTTCTTCATCAAGAGGTAAGGTTGCCTCTAATTACATTAAATATATTCTTTCTAATGAAGAGGTTATTTTAAATTCGAGTGATGTTGGAGTTAATAATCTTGTTTTTTTAGCATCAAATCTAAAGGGAAGTATGGGGCCTGATTATAATAGGTGTGGTTGGTAATTTATGATTTTTGATGCCGAAGAGATAAGGTCAAAAATAAAGCGGCCTATATCTGATGATATATTGGAAGGAGATGATTTTTCGTCTGACTCTCTCTATGAGTTCATAGAAGAAGAGATGATGAAAGTTGGTTCGCTTTCCCATGGCTCTGTTAAATGGGATAAAGTTGAAGAGAACCTGATCATACTTTTAAATGAAAAGACAAAAGATATTATCTTAATTGATTATTTTATAGAGTGCTGTAAAAGAAGGAATAATATCGTTTCATTTTATTTGGCTTTATCCGTAATTTCAGATTTTGTTTCTTTTTATTGGTCGCTTTGTTACCCCAAGAAAGAAGGGGCTGCTGGAAAAAGGTATAAGATTCGAGTTCTGGATAAAATATTTAAAAAAATAGATTTGTTCATCGATTCAAAAATGGATCTTGATTGTGAATTGTCTTTTTTTGATGAAATTTTTAAAGTTAATGATGAACTAAAAGATTCACTGTCTCTAAATGAAATTTTCTCCGAACAAGCTGACCTTCTGTATAAAAGAATTAAATCCAAGTTTAGTGATGAAAAAAGCAGAGCTGAGTTAGACGCAAAAAGTGATGTTAAGGAAGTTTCACAAGAGAAAAAAGATGATGTCATTAAATATAATAATTCAGCTTCCTCAGAAAAAGAAAGTCGTAAAAAAATTTCAGAAGTGATTGATATCGTTAAACATGGCGATGAATATGCGTCACTAGCATTACGTTTGAAACGCTTTAACTTGTGGTCTTCTATTAAGTCCTTGCCTGATTCTAATAAGAATAAAACACTTATTCAGGCTCTCCCAAAAGAGCGTATAGCAGAATACTTTTCTTTGCTTGAAAATCCAACGTATGAATTATGGGAACGTGTTGAGTCCACTATTGTTATGGCGCCATTTTGGATTGATGGGCAGTATCTAAGTTTCTTGATTTCAGATTCCCTAGGTCTGCATGAAATTTCTGAAACGGTATTTTCTGAAACAAAGAGATTCATCGGAAAATTCCCTCAGATATATGATCTGACTTTTAAAGATGGGACGCCTTTTGTTTCTGAGGATTGTGCTGATTGGTTAACTGCTAAAAGTAATGACGTAAGTTCCTCTTTAATATCAAATTCTGAAGAGTTGGATTCTATAAAAGTGGAAGCTAATGAGGTGTTTTTAGAAAGGGGGCTTCAGGAGGCGCTGAAATATCTTGATGTGAAAATTTCTGAAGCAAGTTGTCAAAAAGACATTTATCAACTTAGGCTCATTTCTTCGGAGATGCTTAAGGAAAGTGGTGCAGAAGATATTGCTTCGCAACAGTTCGAATTTATGTTTAAGCAAGTTTCAGAAATGCGTGTTTCTGAATGGGATCCAATTTTTTTAAAGCGTCTAAAGAATAGTATTTCTTTTGATTAGTGTAGGGACGTAGTATGTTTAAGTTTATTAAGGCTTTATTTGGTAAGTTAGGTTCAAGTTTTAAGGTGGCCTTACCTTTTCTCGTATTTTTAATCATTGTTCTAGTCAATATTGCTATTTGGTGGATGGGACCTTGGTTAGAGATTAATAATGAATTTCCATTCGTTAGTGTTTCTAATCGTTTAGTTTGTATGGGTCTGTTCTCCCTCTCATGCTGTGCATTATGGGGCGTTTATCAGTGGCGAAAATTTTCAAAATTCAAAGCCGAAGTTGAACATCAAGAGGTATTAAAAGAGGACCCTGTTCAAGCTGCTGTAGAGAATCAAGAAGACGATTTAAATAAAGTAATTTTTAGTTTAAAGGACAGTCTTAATAAGCGTAACTATCTGTATAGCCTACCTTGGTATCTTGTTATGGGGCTTGAGAATGCAGGTAAAACAAGCCTTATAAACCGCTCAGGTCAGAATTATACTTTTTCGACTGTTCTTAAATCTTCAGGCATAAAAAGCAAGAATACTTACTCTTTTGATTGGTGGGTGGGTGATAAGTCGGTGTTAATCGATCCGGACGGTGAGATTTTAACGCAAGGACTAAATTTAACGGGAAGTGACTCTGATGGGGAAGTTGAGAAGGGCTTATGGCTACACTTTCTCACATGGCTTGAGAAAACACGCAGTCAACGCCCTTTGAATGGTATCGTATTAGCGATTGATATTTCTAAGCTAGCCACCTCGACAGTTTATGAAAGAAAAGCTTACGCAACCATTTTAAGATCTCGAATCAGGGAGCTAATGGAAACATTATCTACCCGTCTTCCTGTCTATGTCGCTCTCACCAAGCTTGATTTGTTATATGGTTTTGAAGCCTTTTTTAGTAACTATAAAAAAGACCAAAGAGATGATGTACTTGGCTTTACTTTCAGCCTTGATTCAGTTGAAAGCCATGATTCCTGGTTAAGTGAATTTGATAAAGAATATAACGCTTTCATTGATTATGTGAATGCTATTTTCCCACAGTTGGCTTCTGAAAGTATTGAGGATGAAGACCGAAATGCGATATACAGCTTTACTCGCCAAATTAGTGGTCTTAAAGAAGTATTATCCAACTTTTTTGAAGATGCGTTAAGCAGTGATCGTTTTTCAACTTCACCCTTGGTGAGGGGGGTCTATTTTGCGTCTGTTTATCAACAGGGTGTTCCAACCAATGCTTTTGATGATGCGGCTTCAAGAAGGTATGGACTCACCCATGCCATTAATAAAGCCCAGAACGCTAAAAATTCAACGACCTATTTTACAAAGAGCCTATTTAATAAAATTATTTACCCTGAAGCTGGTCTTGCATCGGATAACTTTCGTGTGGCAAAGCAAAAACGCCGCATCATGTTAACCAGTATCTTAGTTTGCAGTATGGTTACCGTATTACTAGCGGCTTCATGGCATAGATTTTATGAAAAGAATATTCATCAGTCTGATGCTGTTATTAGTAAAGTAAATAACTATTTAAAAGATTTCCCTGTAGGGGCATCTCTTACTTCTCAAGAAGAGATACTTCCACCACTTAATACCATTCGAGATGCGACGTTAGAATTCGGTTTTTTCCGCGATAAGCCACGTTATATCTCCGATTTAGGACTATATCAAGGTCATCTGATCGGTCCCCAGGTTGAAATTACTTACTTGAATTTATTGGAGTTTAAATACCTTCCTTCTCTCATGGCTGATCTTGTCGTTGATCTAAAGAAAGCCAAAAGTGATGAAGATAAGCTTGCTGTCCTTAGGGTATATCGAATGCTTGTTGATAAAAGTGGTCGATATGACGACTTTGTTCTCAATTACTTTTCGCGAAAGTGGCAGGTTCGGTTTTCTGGAATGAAAGAGGTTCAAGATAAATTATTGCAACATCTTGAATACGCCTTACAACATACTGACCTTGAGACGCTAAGGGGGAGAGGAGACAATAATGCCATAGCGGTTCTTAAGCCTTATGAAAAGCTGATTGCCTCTACTCAGGCTGAATTAGGTGCCCTTTCTATTGATGAGCGTGTCTACAGAAACCTTAAATTAACCGCGCAAACCAAACTTGGTACAGACCAAGATATGAGTAACTTAATTGGGCCAGTTTTTCCATTGGTGTTTGATCAAAGGGGCAACTCAAGTAAGTTACGAATTCCTGCCATGTTATCTAAAAAGGGCTTTGAGAATTACTTCTTACCGAGCTCGGAATCTGTTTCTGATCTGGCTTTGATTGATAGTTGGGTACTTGGCCAAACCGAGACAGCTCGGTTTAGTGAGGCTGATAAGCAAGCATTGAAGGAGAAAATCCGAGCGTCTTATGTTGCGGATTACACTAATTCATGGCGTTCAGCGGTTAATGGTTTTGAAATTAAAGATTTTAAAGACATTAATGAAGCCGTAAACGTGTTAGAGAACCTAACCGGTAACTCGCAGCCAATCATACGGTTTTTATCTGCTTTAGACGATAACACGAATATTTTCCCTGAATTGCCAGAGGATAGAGTAGCGTTAGAAGAGCTACAGAAAAGCACTAAGTACAATATCGCCCTTAAAATCAATGCTCCTTTTTCTGATTTGAACGGCATGATCAAAGCCAGTGACGATAAGCCTGCTAACATAGATGAAGTGGTCGTCGCGATTGATCAGTTAAAAGCCTATCTGAAAGCCATTCAGGATGCACCTGATGTTGGTAGAGCGGCACTTGAGACAACAAAAGCTAGAACGTCTTTGAACAGTGTTGATCCGATTTATACATTGAACAGGATTTCAGCAGGCTTGCCGAAACCGCTTGACTCCATGTTAACTAAATTGGCAAATCAAAGTTGGTATGTCATTAAACAGGAAGCCATCCGTTATCTGGAAGTAAGGTGGCATAATGATATTTATAAAGTCTATGAACAAAAATTCGCGAGTAAATACCCTTTCCGTGCCGATGCTAATAGCGATGTGTCACTGCAAGACTTTGAAAAATTCTTTGCGCCAAATGGTACGTTAGATCAGTTCTACAGCAATCAGCTTAAAATGTTTATTGAAGAAAACTTAGAGCTAAGCGGCGAATTGCAAGGCAAGTCTCTTATTCGTGATGATGTATTGGCTCAGCTGGATCAAGCTAAATTGATTCAAGATGCATTCTTTAATAGGAAAGGCGTTTTAGACGTATCCTTCGGAATTGAGCCTGTTAACTTGACGGCCAATAAACGAAGAGGTTTGTTAAATGTTGATGGCCAAAATCTTTCATACAGTCATGGACCTAGGAATAACGTCGAAATGGTATGGCCAAATACCTTAGGAGATACTGCTCTTTCTAAGATGACGCTGGTACCAACACAGCTTAACTTTTCTCCAAGGAGTATCGACTCCTCAGGACCTTGGGCTTTTTTCCGCTTACTGGGTATGGCAAATGTGGTGAGTTCGAGTGTTTCAAATGTGACCTATCAGTTTAGTATTGATGAGGGTTTAATGGAAATACGAGTGAACACAGAGAAAGAAGTAAACCCGTTTACACGCGATTTATTCAAATCTTTCAGTTTATCGGACACTTTGTACTAGGGAAGGAGCGAATAAGTCTTCTGAATCGAGCGGAATGGAGAGAATCTGCTCTGACAAAGGATCTTTCTAACGAGATGATTCGTGTGGGAAGCGTCTTAACTGTCCGGCATCTTATGATGGCGGGACAGTTAAGCAATCCTTTGCCCAGCAAGCAAAAAACCGCCTAAGATCAAGGCGATAAATTGCTTAATCGACTTGCTGATTTTTAACATACTGATTTATATGGATATTTTTTCTGGCATTGGATTTGCTATAGAAAGATAAGTGTTTATGACACTTTTCAATCTTTTATTACTTATAAGGAATTAGATTATGCCAACGCCGTGTTATATTTCGATTCAAGGGGAAACACAGGGACTGATTACTGCTGGTGCCATGACAGTGGATTCTACTGGTGAAATCGGTTTGGAAGGTCACGAAGATGAAATGCTAGTACAACAGTTCTTGCATAATGTCACCGTACCAACGAACCCACAATCAGGTAGCCCATCTGGTAAACGTGTTCACAAACCGTTTAAATTCACCGTGGCTCTAAACAAAGCCGTACCATTACTTTACAACGCCTTGTCTGCCGGTGAAAAACTGTCAAATGTGGAATTGAAATGGTACCGCACGTCTTCTGAAGGCAAGCAAGAAAACTTCTTCACAACCTCATTAGAAGGTGCTGTGATTGTGGACATCGAATGCGAAATGCCACACTGCCTAGACCCATCTAATGAGTCTTTCACACAGAACTTAACAGTATCCCTTGCGTATCGTAAAATCACTTGGGATCATGTTTCTTCTGGAACATCTGGTGCGGATGATTGGACTCAACCAATCGAAGCCTAACGCTTCGTATTATTTTCGATGACACATCGTTAATATGAACGAAATGAAGTCGCCAACTGAGCTTGGCGACTTTTCTATGGAATAGCAGTAACACAAGGAACGTAATATGGCGACGTTAATGTTTAAGCTGGCCGTTGACGGCCTCGATGAGAACACCTTGCTGGTACGAGAGTACCGAGGCCAAGACTCTCTCTCGGATTCCACATTAGACGATGGGACCACTTGCTATGGGTTCCGTTATCAGCTGAGCTTAGCCAGTCGTCGTATGGACTTGTCTGCGGACACCATCGTCGACAAGCAAGCAGAATTAACCGTCTGGCGTGATGGTGAACTGGTTCACCGAGTGCATGGTATCGTCCGCCACTTTGAAAAAGGCGACACCGGCCACAACTACACCTTTTACGGCTTGACCCTAGTGCCCGCGTTAGAGCGACTGTCGTTACGCCATAACAGCCGCATCTTCCAAAAACAAAGCGCCAAAGACATCCTCACCCAATTGATCACCGACATGGACATGCCGGCCCCTGTGTTCACCTTGGAAAACGAAGAACCAAAAGAACGGGAGTTCTGCGTTCAATACCGTGAAACTGACGCCGACTTCCTACATCGATTGGCCGCCGAAGAAGGCTGGGTCTACTACTTTAGCCACGAAGCAGGCAAACACACCTTACACTTCATCGACAAGAGCCAAGCTTTAGCCGTACAAAACGACGCCATTGCCTACAACTTACTCACCGCGGGCGTCTCCGAAACCCCTTACATCAACGCGCTCAGTGAACACAAACAATCCCTACCCAGTCAGTCGACCCTAAAAGACTACAGCTTCAAGCAACCCGGCTACGCGGCCTTGAATCAGCACACAGGGACCAACCTAGAACATCAACTGAGCCTCTACGAACACTTTGATGCCCCAGGCCGTTTTAAAGACAACGCCACTGGCCAACGTTTTGCCCGCATCCGTTTAGAATACTTGCGCCGTCGTGCTCACCTGTTGACCGGTGATAGCGACGCCTCAGCGATCCTCGTTGGTCGCAAAATACGCATTGCCGGTCACTTCGACGCCAGCATCCAAGACAACAGCTGGATCCCTGTCCAAGTCGAACACCATGGTACCCAACCACAAGTCCTCGAAGAAGAAGGGGGCGAAGGCCAGACCAGCTACCAAAACCACTTTACCCTGATACCGGGCCAAGTGAACTGGCAGGCAACCCCACAACCGCAACCCAGTGTCGATGGTCCCATGATGGCCACCGTGGTGGGGCCTGCGGCCAACGATGGTGACACCCCAGAAGAAATCTACTGTGACGAACACGGTCGAGTGAAAATCCAATTTGCTTGGGACCGTTACGGCCAGAAAGACGACTTCAGCTCCTGCTGGGTCCAAGTCTCCCAAAGCTGGGCGGGCAGCCAATACGGCACCATCGCGCTGCCACGTATTGGCACCGACGTCATCGTCAGCTTCCTCAACGGCGACCCAGACCAACCCATTATTACCGGTCGAACCTACAACGCTGACAACTTACCGCCTTACGCCTTACCGGCGAACAAAACCAAAACCGTGTGGCGCAGCCAAACCCACCAAGGGGCCGGATTTAACGAAATCAGCTTCGAAGATCAAGTAGGTCAAGAACAAGTCTACCTGCACGCCCAAAAAGACCTGCAAACCGACGTGTTAAATGACCAGACCACAAGCATCGGTAACGACCAACACCTGAGTGTGGTTAACGACAGCTTCAGTGAAGTGAAAAACAACCAGCACATCACAGTGAATGGCGAATGTCAGTTAAAAGTACTGAAACAGGATACTTCGATTTCAGAGGCAAACTTTTATCGCAAGGTAACTCAAGTTAATCGCCTAGAAGCCGCACAAGAAATTCATTTAAAAAGTGGCGCAAAGGCCATTCTAGAAGCCAAGCAAGCCATTACTATTAAAGCTGGCGGGAATTACATCACCATAGATCAAAACGGCATTCAGTTAATGAGTGCTAACGTGACCTTTAATGAAGGTGGTGAGGCGGCGGTAGGGTCTGGTTTTACCGACAGTACCATTGCGTCTGACTAAACCGCATGCGTGTTTTATTGAAGTATATTGACTGAGTTAACGGCAATGAAATTTATGGAAGAACAAGTAAAGGTGTTACTTAAACGGGATGGAGTAAGGAGCCTAATATGGCGACGTTAATGTTTAAGCTGGCCGTTGACGGCCTCGATGAGAACACCTTGCTGGTACGAGAGTACCGAGGCCAAGACTCTCTCTCGGATTCCACATTAGACGATGGGACCACTTGCTATGGGTTCCGTTATCAGCTGAGCTTAGCCAGTCGTCGTATGGACTTGTCTGCGGACACCATCGTCGACAAGCAAGCAGAATTAACCGTCTGGCGTGATGGTGAACTGGTTCACCGAGTGCATGGTATCGTCCGCCACTTTGAAAAAGGCGACACCGGCCACAACTACACCTTTTACGGCTTGACCCTAGTGCCCGCGTTAGAGCGACTGTCGTTACGCCATAACAGCCGCATCTTCCAAAAACAAAGCGCCAAAGACATCCTCACCCAATTGATCACCGACATGGACATGCCGGCCCCTGTGTTCACCTTGGAAAACGAAGAACCAAAAGAACGGGAGTTCTGCGTTCAATACCGTGAAACTGACGCCGACTTCCTACATCGATTGGCCGCCGAAGAAGGCTGGGTCTACTACTTTAGCCACGAAGCAGGCAAACACACCTTACACTTCATCGACAAGAGCCAAGCTTTAGCCGTACAAAACGACGCCATTGCCTACAACTTACTCACCGCGGGCGTCTCCGAAACCCCTTACATCAACGCGCTCAGTGAACACAAACAATCCCTACCCAGTCAGTCGACCCTAAAAGACTACAGCTTCAAGCAACCCGGCTACGCGGCCTTGAATCAGCACACAGGGACCAACCTAGAACATCAACTGAGCCTCTACGAACACTTTGATGCCCCAGGCCGTTTTAAAGACAACGCCACTGGCCAACGTTTTGCCCGCATCCGTTTAGAATACTTGCGCCGTCGAGCTCACCTACTGACCGGTGACAGCGACGCCTCAGCGATCCTCGTTGGCCGCAAAATACGCATTGCCGGTCACTTCGACGCCAGCATCCAAGACAACAGCTGGATCCCTGTTCAAGTCGAACACCATGGCACCCAACCACAAGTCCTCGAAGAAGAAGGGGGCGAAGGCCAGACCAGCTACCAAAACCACTTTACCCTGATCCCGGGCCAAGTGAACTGGCAGGCAACGCCACAACCGCAACCCAGTGTTGATGGCCCCATGATGGCCACCGTGGTGGGGCCTGCGGCCAACGATGGTGACACCCCAGAAGAAATCTACTGTGACGAACACGGTCGAGTGAAAATCCAATTTGCTTGGGACCGTTACGGACAAAAAGACGACTTCAGCTCCTGCTGGGTCCAAGTCTCCCAAAGCTGGGCGGGCAGCCAATACGGCACCATCGCGCTGCCACGTATTGGCACCGACGTCATCGTCAGCTTCCTCAACGGCGACCCAGACCAACCCATTATTACCGGTCGAACCTACAACGCTGACAACTTACCGCCTTACGCCTTACCGGCGAACAAAACCAAAACCGTGTGGCGCAGCCAAACCCACCAAGGGGCCGGATTTAACGAAATCAGCTTCGAAGATCAAGTAGGTCAAGAACAAGTCTACCTGCACGCCCAAAAAGACCTGCAAACCGACGTGTTACATGACCAGACCACAAGCATCGGTAACGACCAACACCTGAGTGTGGTTAACGACAGCTTCAGTGAAGTGAAAAACAACCAGCACATCACGGTCAAAGGGGAACGTCGTAGCAAGGTCACCTTAGACCAAACCCACATAGTCGAAGGCAGCTTGCAGCAGCAAGTCGGTGAGATCGCCGTGACCGAAGCAGGGGAAGATATACAGCTACAAAGTGGGGATCTTACCGTCGTGGAAGCTGGAGCTGAATTAACCGTGAAAGTCGGGGGAAGCTTCATTACCATTAATGCCGATGGCGTGTATTTAGTGGGGCCTGAGGTGAATATTGGATCGGAAACTTATGAAGCGGATGAACTTGAAGATATGATCACAAGCAGTGATTTTAGTTTCTCAGGTTAGTACAAAAAGGAAAAGCAATAATGACGATGAAGTTTGTTTACCCTGTGCCTAAGCCTAATGGCCATGTTTATGAAGATGGTAATGAATTGCAGACCCAGCTTCAGAAAGAAGTGGCCGGTCAATATGGCTTTAATCCAGGTAATTCTTCTTGGCACGGAGGAATGCATCTCTCGTTAAAAAACGCGCCTCATTGTCAGAAAGACCATCCGATTATGGCAATTGCGGATGGAAAGGTGGTGGCTTACCGTGTTAATAATGTGTATTCAACATCGGTATATCGCGGTATTGAATTGCCGTATTCTAGAGACTTTTGTTTATTACAACATAAATTTTCCTATACAGAAGATGATCAAACAAAAACTTTTACCTTTTTTTCCCTATACATGCATCTGGCTCCTTTAGCAGAAGAGCAGATTTTTGAACAGGTTAACGGTTTTAAATTGCCGAATTGGCTTTATACTGAAATAACCGCTGAAGTTACTGATGAGGACGGGCTATCTTGCCGTACCGACAGCATGGAGAAAGCTAATTACGCTGTTAGTAAAGGACAGAAGTTCAAATATGATCCAAGACAGCTTAAACCCAAAGCGTTTGGTATGAAGGTTCGGCACTTTGCTCGTTGTACTTTGGAGCCTCCATTAAACTCTGGAGGCAGTAGTATTGCTGAAACCTGGTTGTGTGTGGACGAGGACTTAGTCAAAACCATCGATGCAACGACGGTAAAACAAGGTGCTCTTATCGAGTTGAGCGGCGCTGAACAAATTGATATAAAGGGCGGTGACGCCATTGGCTACCTTGGTCAGTTCCACATACCTACTCAAATTGAAGCGGATACGCCGGTGGTTGACCCTCGCTATCAGATTCACTTCGAACTCTTTTCCACTGAAGAACCACCAGAAGCCTTTTTAAAGCGATTCTTTGGTGAAGCCAACCTAGATAAAGTTAAAAAAGTGGAAGGTGATGATGACTCGGACGGCTATTTAGACCGGAATAAACCAAATGGCTTTTTTAAAAACTTCCACCAAATTGTGACTTTGGATGAAAGTGATGTCCCTGGCACAGAGATAGCTAAAAATTTATCCAAGTGGGACAGTGCACAATATATGTACCATAAACACGCTAGCGAATGGTATGACAAAGCAGCAGACAAGACTGTTTGGCAAACCATATTAGGAATAGTTGACAGTTCTAATTTTGAAAAACTGATTGATCATGAAAAAGAGCGAGTGGATAAACTGATCTGGATGCAGGAAGCCAGTAGTTTGGGTTTGCCAAAAGTAGTTTGGAATTGGTGGCCGATAGGTACTGGTATGGCATTTAAACCGGGTTGTTATATTACTAAAGAGATGTTGAGGTTAGTGTGGAACGAAAAAGACGATGACTTTGTATTTCTTGTCGATATTGAGGACTTGGAAGCGGTGGCAGATGAGATTAATGAAATATCCGCCACGTTAAAATTAGATACTCTTTTAAGGTTAAATCACTTTTTGGCTCAGGCTAAAAAGGAAGCGGGTAAGGGCTTTAGCTTAGAAGAAAACTTACACTATAGCGCAAAGAAGTTAAAGCAGAAGGATAAGGATAAGGGAAGGGGCCCATTCAAATATTTTAGGGATAACCCAAGAGAGGCTGATTTATATGGAAGAGTTGATGGAGAAGGTGGACATTCATCAAACCCAGAACAAATAGCGAATCGTGCTTATGCAAATAGAAATGGTAATGGCAACATAGCCTCTGGTGACGGATGGAGATATCGTGGGCGTGGTATTTTTCAGTTAACTGGTAAGAAAAATTATCGTAATGCAAGTCGAGTATATAATATTCTATGGCCTGAAGAGAATATCGACTTTGAAGCCAATCCAGATCTGCTTCTTCAAATCAAATATGCTGTACGAAGTGCTGGTATATTTTGGTTGGATAATGCGATATGGGAAAAGGCTGATAAAGGTAGTAGTGGCACCATAGTAGATAATGTTACAAAAATTATAAACTCAGGAACTAGTGAAAAATCTAAAAAGGAAAGGAGAGATAATTTTTCTTCTTATTATAATGATGGGATATTTAATGAAGCATTTTAAATGGTTGTTAATTAGTCTTTTTTCAATAAATATTGTATGGGCAAACGATTGGGATATTCGGGTTGAAAAAGTAAAGAAAGATGAGTTTTCAGAGTTGGATAAGTCTTTCCCTGGTGGAGCTATGCCAGATAACTTTCAGAGTGTTTATATTAGATTTGAGAGTAAAAAAACTCATTTTTTTATTCATGATAGCATGCCTACTACCACTCAATATAATAAAGTATTAACCTGTGGTAATGATTCTTATCCAGTGGTAATGCTGAATACTTCGGGAAGAGATGAGCAGGGTAGTAGGATTGATATATCCGATTATAATTATTTGTATATATTTGATTCTAATCTTAATCCGTTGAAGAAGTTTGAAAGTGTGTTTACGAGTGAAAAAACGGATGATTATTACACCATATCGAAACAGCATATATTTACGCTAAAAAATGTTGAAGATTATGCTTGCGATCAAATACGACCTCCTTGTGAGAGTGGAAAGTTACTGCTTGCCAAATGTACTTTTGAAAGCGGAGAAATTGCCACAATTTGTGCATCGCCTCGTCGTTTTTTTTCTATGTTTACTTTCAGAAAATTGAAGTCAGCAGATTTTAGATTGGATAAACAAGGTAATGATCAATATCGTTTTAGTGTAGCGAGTAGCGAGTTTAAAGATGGAGATCGACCTTATAAAAAAGATGGGAAAAAGTATGTTGTGAATGGCATTAAATTTAATGGTGATGATAAAACCTTTGCTTTTGAAAATCATAGAACGACTTCAGACTCAGAAAGCCTCCGCTTCCACGGTGAATTTAGTATTAGCGAAGGGGGGCAGGTGGTACGTCGTGAGCAATGCCTACAAGATCATGCGTTTGATGAATATTAAATAGATCAGAGAACATAAATCTTTATTACAGAGCCAGTTACTTCAAGCGTAACTGGCTTTTTTGTGGTGAGAATATACCAGCCGCGCTTTACATTGCTGAATTGATCGAGCATGAAAAAGAGCGGGTGGATGAGTTAGTTTGGATGCAGGACGCCAGCAGTTTGGGTCTGCCAAAAGAAGTATGGAATTGGTGGCCGATACACTCATTTGATGATGAAATGGATGAGAAGTGGCTCACGGTGCCTAAGGGGCAACTTACTTTTGATTCAGAAGGTACGGATGTTGAGTCCAGCTTTATGTTTACACGAAAGCCTCATGTGCCGAATAATTCAGGTAATGTAATTGAGGATTCGGGTATTACGATTGGTCGAGGTTTTGACATAGGTAATAAACCAGCCTCTGAGGTTGAGCAGTACTTTAATGCCGCCGCCGTAAGTTGCAAGCCAATCAGTCCTAAATTATTAGATTGGCTTAAAAAAGGAGCAGGTAAAACAAAACAGGCGGCTTATGATTATTGGTTAACCCTAGACGCTAAAGTGCCTAAAGAAGAGCAAGAAATTACGCGTAAAATGCAGCATTACCTGTTCCTTGAATCATATGCGTTTTATGAAAATGATGCGAAACGATTAACCACTAAACTTGATGTCAGAAATGCCTACATAGATGGGGCAGAGCTTAATTGGGATGAGTTGAGTGAGAAAGTTAGGGAAGTGATTACCGATCTTCGTTATGTAGGACATTATACCGGTTCAGGCGATAAGCGAGGGAATACGAGGAAGAAGATTGTGCCAGCGATTTATAAGGATTTGAAAGAAAGTCTTAGTGGTGATTCGTCTAATCTCTATGAAATAATGACTAATAAGGTAATGTGGTTAACTAAATTTAACGTTGATGAAAATAGATTTGATGCACGAGGAATAAACTTAAAGTGAAAAAATTACTTTTAATATTACTATTATTACAGGTCTTCAATATTAAAGCTGAATCGATTGATGACTATTATTATTATCAAGTGGATAAAATGGGAGCTGTTGATGAAAAATATTCATATGTAGTTTATTTGAAAAAAGGAGACCCTTGTATCCATGTTAATAATATTAAAAAAAATATAAATAAAAGATTTTGTGAAACGGGTAATGAGAATTTAAATCTCTATAAAAATTTTCCTACAATTTATGCAACCAACTTTAACCTAAGCTCTAGTAGGTTTTATTACACAGTTGCTGCACCTTGGGCAGAACAAAGGTGTGAAATATATTTACCTAAAAATAGATTAACTTGCGAACCTACAGGTAAATAAATTTATTTAGTCTCCAGTCTATCAAAGCCATTCATATTAAATGATTGGCTTCTATCTTCGATAACGTGATTATCATAGACCTATTTTTTATGCGGTAAATGAAATGATGAAAACTTTCAATTATAAATAAGGTTTTTTATCTGGGTGACTTTTTTCATAAAATAGGCCAGTTCCATATACCCACTAAAATTGAAGCGGATACACCGATTGTTGATCCTCGCTATCAGATTCACTTCGAACTCTTTTCCACAGAAGAACCACCAGAAGCCTTTTTAAAGCGATTCTTTGGTGAAGTGCTGTAAAAAGGCTTGACGAATTTCAGATGTATTATCTGGTCTCAAACATCTCTAAATTTTTCATGTTGAAACACCACATCGCTTCGGCTGATGTCCTTGATGTCTCGGTGGCCGATGAAGGCCATGGTGAGTTCGGCTTCTTCGTGGAAGATTTCCAACATACGAGTAACACCGGCTTTGCCCATAGCCCCTAAACCGTACACCATAGGTCGGCCCACCATGACGCCTTTCGCGCCGAGTGCTTTCGCTCGTATGATGTCTTGACCGCTGCGAATGCCGCTGTCGAGCCAAACTTCAAGTTGATCGCCAACCGCCGCAACAATTTCAGGCAGAGTGCTTATAGAAGAGCGAGCGCTGTCCAGCTGTCGACCACCGTGGTTGGAAACGACGATGGCATCGGCGCCCAATTTGACGCATTCTTTGGCATCTTCCACTTCCATGATGCCTTTG
Source organism: Marinomonas posidonica IVIA-Po-181 (assembly GCF_000214215.1). NCBI lineage: Bacteria > Pseudomonadati > Pseudomonadota > Gammaproteobacteria > Oceanospirillales > Oceanospirillaceae > Marinomonas > Marinomonas posidonica. Next base: position 2,716,997 of record NC_015559.1, on the reverse strand, counting down.
ATGATGAGTGGACCTTGCCATAGGTCGCGGAAGTAGCGGATGTCTTCCCAACTAAGCTTGGTATCAAATGAGCCTGCGGTCCATTTCATTAGGTCGTTCATGTCGTCCACACCGGTGGCACAGCCTTGAATGTTACCAAATTCTCGATTGCTGGTTGTTAGCATCTTCATTGCCCAACGAGGGCGGCGGGCGATGTCGAATAGGTTTGGTATGGTTAATTTCGGCGGCGCTGTCATACCGTTTCTATGATCCGCATGGCGACGTCCAATCATTTGCAAATCTAAAGTCACCACCAATGCAGAACAGCCAGCAGCTTTGGCTCGATCAATGAGTTTTTTCGTAAATTCACGATCTTTTTGCACATAAAGTTGGAACCAGAAAGGCGATTGGGTTTTGGCGGCCACGGCTTCAATGGAGCAGATGCTCATGGTGGATAAGGTAAAGGGGACGCCAAACTCTTCTGCCGCTTGTGCGGCTAAGATCTCACCGTCCGCATGTTGCATACCCAATAAGCCAACCGGTGCTAAGGCCAACGGCATGCTTGCATCGTGGCCCACTAATTTGCTCTGTAATGTGCGAGGCTCTAAATCTCGTGCGACACGTTGTCGAAATAAGATTTGATTAAAATCCGATTGGTTTAACCCTAAGGTGTGTTGTGTCCAAGAGCCAGATTCGCAATACCCCTGAAACATCTTAGGAACGCGTTTATGGTACAAGTGTCGTAAATCATTCAATTCGCAAATCAGACTCATATGTTTTCCTTATTTTGGTCGATTTTTTTGTCTTTATGTTAGTCGCTCTTGGTGAGTAAGGTCAGATCCAGAGTGTAATGCAGTTCAAACAAGGTGAAGAAAAAGCCGTCGAATATCATGATATCTGAACATCCACTTTAGCTTGATACTGAGATTAAAGTGAATGGCCTAGCAAGGCATTCTTTGTTTAGCAGATCATCCCTTCAATATGTAATATCGGTGTCTTATTGTCATCGAAAGTTCGGATCCAGCCTTTGTCCACTTTCAGGGGGATTTTTTTATCACCACATGTTGGGATAGGTTTGTCTGTTGCCATTACATAACCATAGTTGCCGTCATTTTCCAGTAAGTAGATGAATTTACCTTCGGTGGTTACTCGCGTTTTGGATTGGCTATATTGACCGGATGCATCCTTGGTCAGTAGTGGTTGATTAAGAATGGAGTAACCAGGCCAACCTTCATCTTCAGGTGTTCCGACTAAACTGTCCTGCCAATAGCTGATGCTAGTGAAACGCTTATCATATTTAAACCAAGCATCATCACCGACCTTAAGCCAGTCACCATCAATCTCATATATTAAAAAATCGATGGAATATTTAGTACCGGTATGTGAAAGGGTTGCAAAATCTCGCAGCCGGCCTTTTATTTTGTTTTTCTGATTGTTGTAAACAAGTAGTTCAATCTCAGAACCTTCATTTTCACCTAAACTCCATAAAGTGACGTCATCAATTGATAGGTATCCTATGCCAAGCTTGTCCCATCTATGTACCCAATTATGTCTTGCTTTAGTCTGTGTATAGTTTTGCAGGTGATAACCCTTGTCATCTATTGCATCAACTAAATAAAGAGCTCCATTCTTTCTTTTCTCTACCATAGGCATGGGGTTAAGGAGTTCGCTGGCTTTACCGACCGGTTTTCCAGTCGTGCTATCCAGTAATATTTCATTATGCTCAATGTATTTGTATCCAATAGGCAGTGCTTCCGTCTTTTGCCCATTGATCACCAAGGTAAACTGATTATTTTGACCATCTGCAGCATAGCAAATGCAACAGACAAAAAGCAGTGCAGAAGTCAGCCATAGTTTTGTTTTCCTGAGGTTTGTATCGCGTATCATCATTGCAGTCTCCTTATAGCAAGTTGGATGATATCTGGGCATTTTTTGTACAGTAGATCTATTTTTTGATTGTTCCTGACAACATCTTTGTCTTACCTTTGTGATACAAGCGTCGTAAATCATTCAATTCACAAATCAGACTCATATGTTTTCCTTATTGTGGTCGATTTTTTTGTCTCTATGTTAGCAGTTCTTGGTGAGTAAGGTCAGATCCAAAGTGTAATGCAGATCAAACAAGCTGAACAAAAAGTAGTCGAATGCTTCGCGATCGATTGAAAATTAGGCTAGTGTCCATGTTTGATGCAGTAAAAATACGATAAGAAGGGAATGGTATGCAGCAGTGGCTTACAAGGTGGCGGACTTTTTTATTGGTATCAGTGGTGGTTGCCTTGGCTTGGGTCGGAGTGATAGACAGTTACGCCGAAGACTACATAAATGCCTCATTAGTGACTTCATCCGTGTCTTTTGGTTTGGCCAGATTATTCAATGCCACAGTCTCAGTATTGTCGACCGTTACTCTTAATGTCCCCATTGTTGGCTCGATTCAGATTGGTGAAATGTTGGATCCATTGAATGATTTGGTGGAAGACTTTTCGACCATTATGAAGTACGCCATTTCTTCGTTATTGATTCAAAAATTTCTCGTAGAAATCTTCCAAACCTTGTATTTCAACGTTTTTATCAGTGTGTCTGGTGGATTGTATTTACTTTGCTATTACCTTTCTCTAAGTGGCTTGGTGGTTATCTATCGGGTGTTTTTGTTTGCCTGTTTGTGTAAGTTCTCCATCGCCTTAGTGGCGTTAGCAAGCAGTTGGGTAGACAGCGCCTTTGTTGAGTCACGCATTGCGCAAAACAATTTGGCGCTGGAGGCGTTTCCGGTTTCCCCAGATCAACTGGATCAGTCATTGGATTTGACTGCAGAGTTACAAGCCCAAGCTGCACTAGACTTGCAACAGGAAAAACAAAAGCATGATGCTCTGTTAGTGCAACTGTCATTGTTGCGCGACGCGTTAGCAGAGCTTAATGAGGAAAAGGCCATGTTAAGCGAGCAGAAAGCAAAGTTGACAGGAGAAGAGGGTGCTTTTAATAGTCTATTTAATCGCTCAGATGCATTGAAAGCCATTCAAACTGAATTGGATCAGCTGAACGATGAGATTCGAATTCAACGTATTAGCTTGGCTGATCTATCAGATCAAGAACGAGAGAGTGCCGATGAAATGGCGTCCTTAACTGAGCGCATGAATGGCGAAATGAGTACCTTTGAAAGCCTTACCAGTGGTTTCAGTCGTGTCACCATGGCAGCAAAAAGCAAAATTTTGGGGTATGTGGATTCCTTGAATGCTTCCATGGATAGGTTCTTAAATTTGATGGCGCTGTTTTTACTCAAAACCTTGGTCATGCCTTTGCTCTTTTTGTGGGGGGTTTACAAAGCCTTTGTGAAGGTGTGGGAAATAACACCAAGGCAAGCCGTAGAAAGGATGAAAACCTCATTGAATCGCATAAATAAATGAGGTTGTTCACTGCAATCGATCATAAAAAAATCCCCAGTGAGAAGGCTCACAGGGGATTTTTATTTGCTAACGTTTTCTTTTTAAAGAATAAGCTGGCTTAAAGCGTGAAAGGGCGATCGCCGTTTTCGTCTTTAATGCGTGTTGGAAGCCCCATGTCGTTCAACAAACCTAAGAAAGGTTTAGGGTCTAGTTGCTCAACGTTGCGCATTTCTTTGGCATCCCAAGTGCCGTTCGCCACCAAAATGGCCGCGGCAACCGGTGGTACACCAGCGGTGTAAGAAATACCTTGGCTACCTACTTCGTTATAAGCGTCTTTGTGATCCGCCACGTTGTAGATGAAGACTTCTTTTTCTTCGCCATCTTTTATCCCTTTGACAACGTCACCGATGCAGGTTTTACCTGTGTATTCCGGTGCCAAAGAAGAAGGGTCAGGCAATACTGCTTTTACGACTTTCAGTGGTACCACTTCTAAGCCTTCTGCGGTTTTAACAGGCTGCTCAGACAGCAGGCCTAGGTTTTTCAAAATGGTGAAGACGTTAATGTAGTGTTCGCCAAACCCCATCCAGAAACGAACATTAGGCACGTCTAGGTTTTGTGATAAAGAGTGAACCTCATCATGGCCCGTCATATAGGCTGTTTGTTCGCCAACTACGGGCAGGTCGTCGGTACGGCTGATTTCAAACATTTTGTTTTCTTGCCACTGACGGTTTTGCCAAGAGTAAACACGTCCGGTAAATTCACGGAAGTTGATCTCTGGGTCAAAGTTAGTCGCAAAGTATTTACCGTGGCTGCCTGCGTTGATGTCGATGATGTCGATATCACTGACACTGTCGAAGTAATCATTGTAGGCTAAGGCCGCATAAGCGTTGACCACACCCGGATCAAAACCCACACCGAGAATGGCGGTGATGCTGTTGTCTTTACAACGATCACGGCGTTGCCACTCATAGTTGGCGTACCAAGGTGGCTGTTCACAGATTTTTTCTGGTTCTTCGTGGATGGCTGTGTCCAAGTAAGCAGCACCGGTTTCGATGCAGGCTTCTAAAACAGACATATTAATGAAGGCCGATCCCACGTTAATGACAATTTGGGATTCCGTGTCTTGAATCAGTTTTACGGTGGCTGGCACATCTAAAGCATCTAGAGCAAATGCTTGAATGCGGCCTTCGACTTTCATACTGCCTTTGTCTAGGACACTGGCGACAATATTGTCGCATTTCGCAACGCTACGTGAAGCAATGGCGATATTGCCCAGTGTGTCGTTGTGTTGAGCGCATTTGTGAGCGACGACGCGCGCCACGCCTCCGCCACCAATAATGAGGACATTTTTTTTCATAGTAACACTCTCTCCAAAAATTGAGTCTGTAGAGTTAGGACAGATTCTGTTCAAAGTCTTGATAGTCGAATTCTCTGACGAGTTCGATCTGACCATCTAATTGGCGTACGGCAATGGACGGCATTTTGACACCATTAAACCAGTTTTTCTTTACCATGGTGTAGCCCGCCGCATCTTGAAATGACAAGCGATCTCCGACCTTAAGTGGTTTAGTAAAGTTGAATTCGCCAAAAATATCACCTGCAAGACAGGATTTTCCACACACCATGTATTGATGTTCGCCGTCGTTAGGCAGCATTTTTGCGTTTTCACGATAGATTAATAAGTCCAGCATATGGGCTTCAATGGAGCTGTCGACGATGGCCAAATTTTTGCCATTGAATAAGGTATCCAGCACGGTGACTTCAAGGCTTGTGCTCTTAGTAATACTGGCTTCTCCCGGCTCAAGGTAGACTTGAATGTCATATTTTTCAGCAAAGGCTTTTAAGCGTTGGCAAAAACGGTCAAGCGGGTAGTGTTCACCGGTAAAGTGGATACCGCCACCTAAGCTGACCCATTTTACTTGTGTGATCAGGTGACCAAAGCGTTCTTCAATCAAGCTGAGCATCTCATCAAAGCGCTCAAAGCTGTCGTTTTCACAGTTGTTATGAAACATGAAACCAGAAATGTCATTGATGACGGTGCTGATTTGCTCAGGATCCCATTCACCTAGACGGCTGAAGGGTCTGGCTGGGTCGGCAATGATGAATTCAGAGGTGCTGACTTGTGGGTTGACGCGCAAACCGCGAGTCTTGTTCTGGCTCATGTCTTTAAAACGATTGAACTGGCCAATCGAGTTGAAAATGATTTTATCGGAATGCGCCAAGACTTCTTCAATCTCGTCATCGGAATACGCCACACTGTAGGCGTGGGTTTCACCTTCGAAACGCGTTTTCCCCAGTTTTACTTCGTACAACGAAGAGGATGTGGTGCCATCCATGTACTCTTGCATTAGGTCAAACACTGACCAAGTTGCAAAGCATTTAAGAGCCAGCAAAGATTTGGCGCCAGAGGTTTCACGCACATAGGCAATCTTTTCTAAGTTCTTTAATAAAGCCGCTTTGTCTATGAGGTAATAGGGAGTTTTGATCATGGCACCAGCCCAATTGTAAAAAAGTCGGTATTCTAGCAAACAAGTGAGGATTTTCTAGTCGTAAAAGCGTCTTTTCATTGGCTTTTCGAGGCTGTTTGGCCGTATTTCCTGACCTGTCGACAAATGTGTGATTTATGTGCAACGTAAGAAGTTATCCTTGTTACGAGATCTGCTTTATAATCTCAAGCGTTTTTGGTTTGGAGTGGGCGTTTTTTTATGAGCGTTTATCTCTTCAAACTCGTGGGGTTGTATTTATAAGGGGCATGTTAGAATGTTATTGTTGATTTTGGGGTTGGCGGTTTTTATCTGCGTGCATTCGGTTCGCATCGTGGTGCCTAACTGGCGTGAAACGCATCGTGAAAAAAATGGCATGATGCAATGGAATACACGCTTTGCACTGTTAACCTTGTTGTCGTTGGCCTTCGTTATTATGGGTTATATGCAGATGCGATTGCAGCCTGTGTGGTTGTGGTATCCACCGATCGTCGTTCAGCATATTTCAGCCTTAGTCATGTTGGTGGCTTTATTTGCATTAGGTTCAGCCATAGTGCCAAAGACGACGTTGAAATCTAAGACGGGCTATCCTTTGTTGATTGCAGTGAAGTTATGGGCTTTCGCACACTTGATGAGTAATGGCACACTGGCTGACGTGATTTTATTCGGCAGTTTATTGGTTTGGTCAGTGGTCAGTTTTGCGGTTTATCGCCGTCGTGATCGTCGTAACGGTGTGGTACGTGAAGAAGGTGGCGTGCAGTATAACCTGATGGCTTTTGTCTTCGCGATGGTCTCTTGGTTTGCCATTGTGTTCTTCTTGCACAAAGCCGTGATTGGTGTATCACCTTTGGTATAAGTTGTTACTAGACATAAATGATGAGTGGTCAAAAAAATGCCTGACAGCAAATACTGTCAGGCATTTTTATTTTCGAGAGAACTGAATTAACGGTTAGGTTCGAAAGTGATTGATGTCAGTCAACATATCCTCTGAAAGGGTTTTGAGCTCTTCAGCACGGGCGGCACTGTCTGAGGCCAGTGTGACCAGCTCTGTTGCACTCTTTTGAATGTCGTTCGTGTTCTGATTTACTTCGGCTGTGACACTGGTTTGTTGTTCAGTGGCGGTGGCGATTTGTGCCGCTCGATCATTGATCATGGCAACTGAGTGTTGGATTTGGTCCAGACTGTTTTTCGCTTCATTGACATCCAATACACTACTTTCGGCTTTTTTGTGGCTCAATTTGATTCTACCCACTGCGTCTTTGGTAATGCTTTGAAGTGCCTCAATCATGGATTGAATCTCTTCAATGGAGCTGTAGGTACGCTGTGACAAGACGCGAACTTCGTCCGCGACGACGGCAAATCCGCGACCTTGTTCACCTGCTCGCGCGGCTTCGATCGCGGCATTCAAGGCGAGTAAATTAGTTTGCTCAGCAATTTCAGAAATGGTCGTCAAGATGGTATTGATGCCATCGGCGTTTTGGCTCAAGTTATTAATGACTTCAGCAACGCCTTCTATGTCGGAAGCGAGGTCGCGAATGCTGTTTTGGCTTTTCAGTACCTGCTGTTGTCCTAGGCTACTGGCATTGACCGTTTCATCTGCATTATTGGCGGTGCTGGTCGCATTGCCGGCGATTTCCTGTGTTGCTAGTGCCATCTGATGAATCGCCGTGGCCACCATGGAAATATTGCCTTGTTGCTCTTCCAGTTTTTTAGCGCTTTGTTGTGATGAACGATAAGAGGCATTGGCTTGATCGGATAAGTCTAGACCAATCTTTTTTAAGTGCGAAATGGTGGTTTGCAGTAGGGCAACGAAGTGGTTGAAGTTATTGACCAGTTCCGCTATTTCGTCTTTTGAATGGGTGGTTAAACGCTGGGTAAGATCGCCATTTCCCTGCGCAATTTGTGCCATGCTGTCAGATACGCGTCGTAAGTCTTTTAATAAAATGCGTGAGATCTGCATGACGACAAGGGAAGTCAGTACAAGCAAAATCGCAACGGCAATGAGGATATTAATACCCAGTTTATAAAGTGGGGCATCTAAGTTTTTTTGGTCCATCATCAAGCCCAATACCCAAGGGCTGTTCTTAATTTTACTGGCGTACATTAAGACATCATGATTTTGGATTGTTAAGCTGGTGAACTTAGCCGTGCGTCGTGCTTCATTCAAAAAGCTTGGTGTTAGAATGGGGGATAATTCAGCGGCCTCTTTTAGAATAAGGCCTTTCTCTGGGTGCGCAATGATTTTTCCATTGCCGTCAAGCAAGGTACTGTAGCCACCGCCAAGTACTTTCATTGCGGTGATTTTATCCAGTAAATCGTCTAAAAAAACCAAGCCACCAATGGCGCCTTTGAATTGCCCATTTACCATAATGGGTTCAACAAACGTCATAGAGAGTTTTTTCGTTGAAGAAGAGATATAAGGTGTGGTGACATATGCTGATTTTTTCATTTTGGCATCTTTGTACCAACTGCGGACTCGCGGGTCATAATCTGCACTGTTCAGAGAGGGATCATGTCGATACATGTCGCCGTTCTCAAGCCCCAAAAACGTCATACCAAAACTCAAACTGGTTTGGGCTTGCTGCAATATGTCGAGAATTTGTTGTTCATCTGCTTGTGGGTTAGTCGTTAACGCGTGTTCAATTTTTTGTTTCACGGCTTTCATCGTGTTTGAACGATCATCGGACCAAGCATTAATGTAGGTAGAAATGGATTCGGCTTGTGACTTGGCTTCCGATTTGATTCCGGCTTCACTGCTCGTGATGAAGTCGTAGAAGGATACGCCACCCACACCTATGGCAATAATAATGGCGACGAAAATGGCTTGTAACATGATTTTGCTTTGTAGCGAAAGGTGCATCATCTGCTCCTAATAGTTCGTGTAAGTAATCCATAAAGGCTAAATTTATGGTGGATTCAGGATTGTTCCTTTCAGTATTTTTTATTTTTTCGCTGCGTTTGGTGGTTATGTTTTTATGATGTCATGGACGCATTTTGTTGTTAGATCCGCTTAGCTGACAGTCTATTCTCTCTATGTTATTGTCCGCTGCTTTTCATAATGTTAATGAATATAAGGTCAGGTTTATCAAATGATTTGTGGTTTCGATTATGGTACATCTAATTGCGCAATAGGTGTTATGTCGGAGGAGGGGGCACGTCTACTTCCTTTGGAAGATGACAATGCTTTTCTGCCGTCCACGTTATACGCACTCGATCGAGACCTAATCACGGAATCTGTTGGCTATAATATGCTTGATGAAGCACAACGCCAAGCCTTTCTTCATGATAGGCAAGCAGCCTTGTTGCGAGCACAGCGAGTGCGCCGAGAAGAGGATGTGAGACAGGACGATCAAGTGTTGTTCTTTGGTCGAAAAGCCTTTGCTGAATATTATGATTTTCCGGAAGAGGGTTACTTTGTTAAATCCCCAAAGTCTTTTTTAGGGGGCTCTGGTTTACGCCGTGAACACATTCATTTCTTTGAGGATGTGGTGGCTTGCATGATGCAAAATGTCAAGCGAAAAGCCGAGGCCACATTAGGGCAAAGTTTGACGCGAACCGTCATTGGCCGACCGGTTAACTTTCAAGGGATCAATGCCGAAGCGAGTAATCGTCAAGCCCTTGAAATCTTGACAACGGCCAGTAAGCGAGCCGGTTTTGAATGCGTGGAGTTCTTATATGAACCCATTGCCGCTGGGTTAGATTTTGAAACCAGACTAGAGCAAGACAAAACCGTATTGGTGGTCGACATTGGCGGTGGTACAACGGATTGTGCCATGGTGAGAATGGGGCCAAGTTATGCGGAAAAATTAGATCGTAAAGACGATTTTCTTGCCCATACTGGTGAACGTGTGGGGGGGAATGATTTAGACATACGCATTGCTGGCAAGCATTTCATGCCATTATTTGGCATGGATTCGCGACTTAAAACTGGCCTGCCCATGCCAACACAATTGTATTGGAATGCCGTGACTACCAACGATGTGTCGGCGATTGCCACGTTCAATAGTCAGCAAACTCAGCAGCAGATAGAAGAGCTATTACGAGATGCTGCGCACCCTGAGTTACTATCTCGTTTTGCGCGACTGCGAAAAGATAAGCAAAATTTTCACATTGTTCGTAATGCCGAAGAGGTTAAAATAGCCCTTTCAAATTCGTTATCTCATCAAGTCTCACTGGATTACATTGAAGCTGAACTGGGGTTAAGTTTGCCTCGTGACGCCATGGCAAAATCCATCGCGCCGCCGCTGGAGAAAATGCTCTCTCTAATGACTGAAGCCATTGAGCAAGCCGGGGAACAACCTGACCTCATTTACATTACTGGCGGTTCAGCTCAATCCCCTGTTATTCGAGCGGCCATTGAAGATGAAATTGGCCGTATTCCAGTAGTGGATGGCGATCATTTTGGTAGTGTGGCATCGGGCTTAAGTGTGTGGGCCGAACGAATTTTCCGTTAATCTGTTCATTTAGTTAGACCAATAAGGGAGCGTTTCATTGCTGAAGTCAATCAAAGAGCAAGTAGGAAGTCTGTTTTCATGGAGTGAGGTGAAACGTCCTTGGCACATTGCGATCGTGGCGGCCATCTGTGTCGGTATCCCTCCTCTTATTGGTGCGGCGTTAGGGCAGTTTGCCATCGCCACCTTAGCCAGTTTGGGGGCCATGGTGATTTTATATTTACCGAAAACCCGCACAGCACATCGTATGGTGACCATGGCAATGTGTTCGTTTGGTTTTATGCTGTGTTTCAGTGTGGGGGCCTTGTCGAGTTTTAATCCTTATGTCGCGGCCTTAGCCTTGGCTATTTTATCCTTCGGTGCCATCGTGATTACTCGATACTACTGTTTGCCAACGCCAGGGAGTTTCTTCTTTATTTTGGTGTCGGCATTGGCCATTTATTTACCGTTTGATTTGACCAAGCTTCCAGCCAATATTGGTATGGTCGCGCTTGGCGGTATGATGGCGTGTATCATCGCGTTTATTTACAGCTTGATGACAGGGGCGAATGATCTGCCACTCAGTCAATTTGAAACCGACCCTCGGGTGAATGCGATTTTGCTGGAAGGATTTTTGGTCGCTTTTTTCATCGGCTTATCTTATTTAGTCGCCATGTGGTTACAATTAGCCAATGCTTTGTGGGTGCCGATTTCCTGTGCGGCGATTCTACAAGGGGCGACCTATCGGATGATTTGGCATCGAAATGTACATCGAATTATTGGAACGGTTATTGGCATGGGGTTGGCCTGGTGTGTCTTTTCCATTCAGCCCAATTACTGGCATTTGGCTTTGTTTATGTTTGTGTTTCAGTTTTTGATTGAAGTCTTCATTGTTAAAAACTACGGTGCTGCGGTGATTTTTATTACCCCTTTGACGGTGATTATGGCGGAATTTACCAGTGCCAATATGTCTACCGAAGTCTTGTTGCAACATCGATTGCTGGACATTCTTATTGGTAGTTCTATTGGTATTATTGGCGGCACAATTTTTCATCGTACATCTTGGTTAAAACGTATTGAATCTAAGATGAATGCCCGCAGTTCATTGTCTGGCCGCCGACCTTCTGATTAAGCATTTATCCTTGATAGAAGAGAGTATTCTCTTCTATCAAGTCTCATTCTATCCATTTCATATTTAGTCATTCTAGCTAAGGAAGGTACGAACACGTTCACTGGCTACGGCAAGGTGCTTCTCGGCAACCGCTCCTGCGTTGCCCTATTACACTACATCCTTGTGGTTATGCGTTGCTCTAATCCCCTACATCCCTGTTGGGGGCTGCGTGGGAATAACGTTCTTTTATTCGAGGCAAGTTTTGCCGTCCAATATCAGTCTATTGGCAACAAGCTTAACAAAGAATAAAGAGAGCTTAGCCAACGTTCAGAAGACTTATTCGCACCTTCCCTAAGCCATGCCGGCTTTTTGTGGTTTGCCGTAGAACCACCCCTGATGGTAGCGGACATCAATGCTGGTGAGCCGTTGCTGGTCATCACTGTCTTCAACACCTTCAATAATGCAAGGTAAATTGAGGGTTTTAAATATTTCAATGAAAGGCACAAGGAATTCAGCATTTTTGGATTTGAGGATGCTTTTGTCTATTTTGATGAAATCAAAATCAAATTCAAAGATATACGAAAAGTTCGAAAAGCCAGAACCAAAATCATCCAATGCGAACCGGTACCCTAGTTGCTTCAGCATCATAATGGCTTTTTGGATTTTTTCCCGGTTTAAAAATAGGTCCTCGTCTTCGGTGATTTCAATGATGATTTCTTGTCGTGACGCTGAATTAATAGAGGATAAATAGGCCATCAATTTACTGTTTAGCAAATGCTTGGCAGACAAGTTGATTTGAAAGTTTTTACAATGGAAATGATTGCGTTCGGTTGACAGTTTATCCAGTTGCCATAAGGTGTGATCGACGTAGAGGTTATATTTTTTGATGCTGCTAATAATGCCTGCAGCGTGTTCTTGATCTTTGCAGCGAGTAAAAATTTCATAGGAAAAAACCGCGCCATTTTGAGAGTCAATAATAGGCTGGTATACATTGAAAAAGCTGTCGGAATAGATTTTCCGTTTTAATCTTTTTTTGCCTGACAAGAAGGTTAAAAATGGAATAGAGACAAATTGGAAAAACAAAAAGGACAATACAAAAATAGAGATGTAATACACACTTGATGCATTAAGGTTTTGTTTGTCTTGGTAGCTGTAATATAGGTTGCTTACGTGCTCTGATGGCATTTCTGCCTCATTATATTTGAGGTCGGCGCCTTTGCTTTTCGTATCAATTCTGATGTTCTGCAATAAATTATCTATGGATGTGTGTTTGATCAGAGCATTGAATTCGTTTTGTTCAGTCGACTTTTTGATGATGTAAATTGTTTCATTATACAAATTAGAATTGTGTGGGCCGGAAAATTGGAAACCTTCATGTGGCTCAGGGTTGCGAACCTGAACCTTGCTTTTCCCCCAAGAACTACAGGTTAAAATGCCTCTAGTATCTCCTTGTTTTACAATGCCGATTTCAATCACCCCATCAATATTATAAATGGACTTGCGCATGAATTTCAGAACATCGGCATTACATTGTCCTTGATAGAGGTCTGAGGTCTGATTTAGAGCAACCGAAATGGAGAGAAATAAATTCTCTAGGAAGGCGATTTGTTTTTCGTTACTTTGCGTCAGTTTGATGGAGGCCTGATGCGAGAGTCGCTTACTTTCGATTTCGCCTAAAAAGAATGCTAGGGCAAATGAGCATAATAAACTAACCAGTAAAATCTTCACTTTTCCATGTGGCATGCTGACTCACAAAGTTAACCGCTATTGTTGAGTATTAATTTTAACCTTTTCAGCGTGTTGATATGGTGTTTTTTTGTGAATGAAGGTAGCAAGTTTACTAAGTGTTTTGAGTTTAAATCGATAGCGAGCTAGTACATCTTATTGATGCTGCTCCTGCTTAAAGGCGACGTTTTTCCCTCAAAAGAGAATAATCCAACTTTAAAAATTGCCTAATGAGAACAGAGGCAGTAGTCTCTGTGGCGTATTCAGACGCTTAATTTGAGTGAGTCAGAATAACGGGTTATGAAGGTGTCATGTCGCACTCTAAAACATGCGGCAGAGTAAACGGGAAACAGGTACGTGAATACTAAGCCTGTGCTGCCCCCGCAACGGTATGTTTAAGCTTTGGTTGACAGATTCAATTGCACTGCGAAGGTGGGAAGGAGTTGAGTCGTGAATGTTGATCGATCAATAGGCTGACAAGTCCGGAGACCGGCCTTCGTAGATTGAGTCTATACATGTAGACACTGATTTAGCACATACGGGTGAGTGTGTTGCATATTAGGAGATGAAAAATGCATATTGAAGCAGGCGTTGTTGATGGCGCTAAAATTTTATTGAGTTACGGAACCGCATTGGCGGCAGCAGGTTTGACCCTCAAAGCCGCGACGGAATTGATTAAACAGTCTGGTTTGTTCTCATTACTGGGACGAAGCGTGATAACCAGTCTATTGGTTTTCTTCTTTTTTGAAGTGCTGCCTCATCAGGCCGTTGGTGTATCAGAAGTTCACTTTATCTTAGGTTCCACCTTATTTCTCATATTTGGTCCAGCGGCGGCGGCCATTGGTTTGGCATCTGGTTTATTCATTCAAGGGATGTTCTTTGCACCATTTGATTTGCCGCAATATGGTATGAACATGACGACCTTATTGTTGCCTTTGTTTGCCATGTCTATGGTGGCGAAACGAATTATTTCGCCTAATACGGCTTACGTTGATATTTCTTATAAGCAAACGCTGCAGCTGTCCCTCATGTACCAAGGTGGTATTGTGGCTTGGGTGGCCTTCTGGGCTTTTTACGGTCAAGGATTTGGCGCAGAAAACCTCAGTTCCGTTGCCAGTTTTGGCCTTGCTTACATGAGTGTTGTGCTATTAGAGCCTTTGCTTGATTTGGCTGTGTTAGCAGGTGCGAAGACATTAGATCGCTTCAAACAGTCCGGTCTATTTGAAGCGCGTTTGTTTCATTCATTTTTATGAGTGATGCCCCGAAGTGAATAAGGGGCTCATTGAATTGAGCGGCATAGGTTTTTGATCATTTGATCAACCATGCCGCTTAAATCTTGTTTGTCTAAGTAAATCCCATCTAGGTAGAATCTCGCCAATCCATGTAGGCTGGCCCAGGTCGTTTGACCAATTCTTAAAGCGCTATTGTCGGCAGGTAAGATGTTTTCCTGTTGTAATTTCTCAACCCAATCAATCCAGGTTTTAAAGGTTTGTCGCGAGGCGGCGACTAAGCTTTCTGTTGGGGTGCCAGCTTTCCAGATGACCCGTCCATACATGAGATCGTAAGTTTCACTGTGTTGTTGTGCGTATTCTAAGTAAAGGTGTACATACTGTTTAAACAGGTCTGCTGTTGGCAGCGTTTTTTTGAGCAACTGACAAAGCAGTTCTTCCTGTTCGTAAAAACCTTTTTCCGCTAAGGCGCACAAGAGTGCATTTTTATCTTTAAAGTGGTGGTAGGGGGCAGTGCGTGATACGCCAACAACGTCGGCTAGTTTGCGCATGCTTAAACTTTCGACTCCATGCTCTTTGATTAAGTTGGAAGCGGAATCAAGTAACGACTTGGTGAGATCACCATGATGATATTTTTTTGAGTTTGTCATGTGGTGATTATTATCTGGCTAACTTGACAATGTCAAAATGAAAACTTATCTTGACAGTGTCAACATTGCGATCGGGCAGCTGCAATGGTTAACGTTTAAGTCAAAATAATAAGAGAGCCGCTTATGAGTCACGCAACTTACCCACATTTATTTCAGCCTTTGGATCTTGGTTTTACTCAGCTAAAAAATCGTGTGCTAATGGGTTCAATGCATTTAGGTCTAGAAGAGGTCAAAGGTGGCATTGAGCGTATGGCGGCTTTTTATGCAGAACGTGCTCGTGGTGGTGTTGCCCTAATTGTGACAGGTGGTATTGCGCCAAATGCAGAAGGCGTGGTGTATGCTGGAGCGGCGGTGATGGCGTCTGAAAAAGATGTAACAGAGCATCAGGTTATAACCAAGGCCGTGCATCAAGAAGGCGGTAAGATTTGCATGCAAATCTTACATACCGGTCGTTATTCCTATAATCCAAAGCTGGTGGCACCATCCGCGATTCAAGCCCCGATTAATCCATTCAAGCCAGAAGCATTGACTGATGAAGGAATCGAAAAGCAAATCAATGACTTTGTGAACGCTGCGCAGCTGGCTAAGCAGGCTGGTTATGATGGTGTGGAGATCATGGGGTCGGAAGGCTACTTTTTGAACCAGTTTATCGCGGTCCGTACTAATCAGCGAGAGGATGAATGGGGTGGTGAATATGAAAAACGCATTCGTCTTCCTGTCGAAGTTGTGCGTCGTGTGCGCGAAGTGGTTGGTGAAGCATTTATCATTATTTACCGTTTGTCTATGCTGGACCTTGTTGAGGGCGGGAGTACGTTAGAAGAGGTGGTAGAGCTTGGTTTAGCAATTGAAAAAGCCGGTGCTAGCATCATCAGTACTGGGATCGGTTGGCATGAAGCGCGTGTTCCAACGATAGCAACAAAGGTGCCAAGAGCGGCCTTTACTTGGGTAACCGCTAAGCTAAAGGCGTCGTTAAATGTTCCCTTGGTCACGTCAAATCGTATTAATGCGCCAGATGTGGCTGAAGAGGTGTTGGCTCGTGGTGATGCGGATATTGTGTCGATGGCGCGGCCGTTCTTGGCTGACCCAGAATTTGTGCTAAAAGCGCAGGAAAATAGAGCGGATGAGATCAATACTTGTATTGGTTGTAATCAAGCTTGTTTAGATCATGTGTTTGCAAACAAATTGACTTCTTGCCTAGTGAATCCTCGTGCGTGTCATGAAACCAAATTGGTCATTGCGCCTGCCGAAGAAAAGAAACGCATTGCGGTGGTTGGTGCTGGGCCTGCTGGTTTAGCGTTCGCTACGACGGCGGCTAAACGTGGTCACGATGTGACCTTATACGATGCTGCGAGTGAGATAGGTGGTCAGTTTAATATCGCCAAGCGTATTCCGGGTAAAGGTGAATTCTATGAAACCTTGCGCTATTTCAAGCGTCAGGTGGAATTAACCGGGGTAAATTTACAGTTAAATACTAAAGTGGATGCGCATTTTCTGAATCAGTCAGATGTAGACGAAGTGGTATTGGCCACGGGGATTTTGCCTCGTACCCCAGGAATCGAAGGCATTGATCATCCGAAAGTATTGAGCTATCTAGACGTCATGGATGGTCACCCAGTTGGTAGGCGAGTGGCAGTCATCGGTGCTGGTGGTATTGGTTTCGATATTTCGGAATACCTTATTCATGCTGAAGCTTATAAAGCTCAGAAAATTGAAGATTTTATGTCCCAATGGGGAGTGGACATGAGTTTAGGTGCTCGTGGTGGCGTTGAAGGTATGACGCCAAAGTTTGAGCCCGCCGAGCGTGATATTTTTCTGCTTCAGCGTAAGAAAAGCAAAGTAGGGGAAAATTTAGGCAAAACCACAGGCTGGATTCATCGCACTGAGTTATTGAAAAAAGGGGCTACTTTGTTATCTAGCTGTGATTATCACAAGATCGATGATCAAGGTTTGCATTTGTCTGTAGACGGTAAGTCTCAGGTATTGGATGTGGATAATGTGATTATTTGCGCTGGGCAAGAATCGAACCGTTTATTAGAAGCTGGATTGGATAAGCCAATGCATTTGATTGGCGGGGCTAATGTGGCATCTGAATTGGATGCCAAGCGGGCGATAAAGCAAGGTACAACTCTCGCCGCGAGCATTTAAATAAGCTTGTTCTCGCGGAGGGATGATAGTAATTGATGACCATAAAAAGCCTCACTCTTGTGAGGCTTTTTCGATAGGCTCACCGGTTTTCAAAAGCCTTAACAGGTCTTCTCTTTCAAGGCTGCTTTTCAATGCCAGATCCATTCTATATTGATATTGGCTATTCCAATCCGCACTGTCTGGCGTGATTCTGGATAGGTCATTGATGGCCGATTTCATTACTTTCAGATAAGACTGAATGTTTTCTTCTTGGTTGATCAGGATGTTTTTCAGCGCGGTGGCACTACTGTGCCGAAGGTATAGCTTGAGCTCATCGCTGTCCTTTTCAATTTTATCAATTTGAATGCTGTATTTTTTTTGAGCATTTTGCACGTCAGTGATGCGAGCATCGTACTTACTTAACGTGCTGTCTAGCACTGGGTCATCCTTAGCGGAACTGACGAGGAAGAAACTGACGCCACCAGAGGCGCCTACGCTGAGGAGAAAGCAAAGAAGAAATGGCACGAGTACGCTTTTGGGCTTCTGCCCAGCGTTGTCTGATGAATTGTCGTTTTTGTCTTTCATAATGACTCTTCTATCGGTGAATGGATTTCTTTTTATTCTATGCGATTTTTGGGGATTTAGGAGGCTTTTTATGCGGCAGTTTAGAGATGAATTTTTGTGCAAAACGCATTCTTCGGTTTAGTTTTTATGCTAGTCCACGTAAAATGCGCACGGAAATTTGGTTGGCTGACGAATAACCTAGTATTTTAGTCAGGTAAATACTTGATCAAAACACTAGGTTTTGTGTATTATTTAGGCTTACAGAAAGTATTAATTGGATAGCTTATGCGTCTTACAACAAAAGGTCGCTATGCAGTAACTGCCATGCTGGATCTGGCATTACATTCGAGCCAAGGGCCTGTTTCCTTGTCGGATATTTCTGAGCGACAGGGGATTTCCCTTTCCTATCTTGAGCAATTGTTTTCCAAGCTTCGTAAGAAGGCTTTGGTTATCAGTGTGCGCGGCCCCGGCGGCGGTTATCGCTTGAGTCGTTCTAATAATGATATTTACGTTGCACAAATTGTGGATGCGGTGAATGAGTCAGTTGATGCGACAGGCTGTAAAGGGCGCAGTGACTGCCAGAGTGGTAATACCTGTTTAACCCATCACTTGTGGTGTGACTTGAGTGATCAAATACATGACTTTTTAAGTCAAATTAGTTTAGAGCAATTGGTGTGCCGAAAGGATGTGCGCCAGGTAGCGGAGCGGCAGAAGCTAGAAAGTCGAACGCTCGGCTTTGATAGCAGCAAAATTAGTGCGGCTATTCTCGACTAGATAATCAATTAATGATGTGGAGCCTTCTTGGGAATATATCCCCTTAGTCGGTTCCAAAAATGAGTGAGTTTTATATGACAGAGCAGATAGATAAGGCGCTGGCACGGGAATACGAAGCGGGTTTTGTGTCTGATGTTGAATCGGAAACATTTACGCCGGGATTAGATGAAGATGTCATTCGTCGTATTTCACAAATGAAAGGTGAACCTGAATGGATGCTCGAATGGCGTTTAAGTGCTTTTCGTGATTGGCTAAAAATGGATGAGCCGGATTGGGCATTAGTAGATTACCCAAAAATTGATTTTCAGGCGATCTCGTATTATTCCGCGCCAAAAAGCATGAAAGACAAACCTAAGTCTTTAGATGAGGTGGACCCAGAGCTCTTGCGAACTTATGAAAAGCTTGGCATCCCCTTGATTGAGCAGCAAATGTTGGCTGGTATTGCGGTTGATGCGGTATTTGACTCTGTCTCTGTTGTCACGACTTTCCGGGAAAAGCTCGAAGAAGCGGGTGTGATTTTTTGTCCGATTTCGGAAGCCATTCACAAGCACCCTGATCTAGTTAAAAAATACCTCGGCAGTGTGGTGCCTAAGAAAGACAACTATTACGCGGCGCTTAACTGTGCTGTGTTTACGGATGGTTCGTTTGTTTACATTCCCAAAGGCACTCGTTGCCCAATGGAACTGTCTACTTACTTCCGTATCAATGAGCAAAATACTGGTCAGTTTGAACGTACCTTGATCATCGCGGACGAAGGTAGCCATGTTAGTTATCTAGAGGGTTGTACGGCGCCACAACGAGATGAAAATCAGTTGCATGCGGCTGTCGTTGAGTTGATTGCGTTGGACGACGCAGAAATTAAATACTCTACCGTTCAGAACTGGTACCCAGGTGATGAAGAAGGCAAAGGTGGTATTTACAACTTTGTGACCAAGCGTGGTGTTTGTCATACCAATGCCAAGATCTCTTGGACGCAAGTTGAAACTGGTTCTGCCGTGACTTGGAAGTACCCTAGTTGCGTATTGAAAGGGGATAACAGTATTGGCGAATTTTATTCGGTTGCCTTGACTCGAGGTCGTCAGCAAGCGGATACCGGTACTAAAATGATCCATCTTGGAAAAAACACCAAGTCGACCATTATTTCGAAAGGCATTTCAGCCGGTAAGAGTAATAACAGCTATCGTGGATTGGTTCGAATGAATCCAGGTGCGGAAGGCGCGCGTAACTTTACTCAATGTGATTCTTTGCTGATCGGCGATCAATGTGGTGCCCATACCTTCCCTTATGTTGAAAGTCGAAACCCTTCTGCCATTGTCGAACATGAAGCGACGACCTCGAAGGTCAGTGACGAGCAAATGTTCTTATGTCAGCAACGTGGTCTGGATCCAGAAAAAGCGGTCTCTATGATCGTCAACGGCTTTTGTAAAGAAGTTTTTAAAGAATTACCGATGGAATTTGCTGTAGAAGCAGGCAAGTTACTAGAAATTAGCCTTGAAGGCTCTGTAGGTTAAGGAATTGTTTAGCATGTCGAATTTATTGACGATTAAAGATTTACACGCCAGCGTGGAAGAAAAGAACATTATTAAAGGTCTTAACCTTGAGGTTAAGCCTGGTGAAGTGCATGCCATCATGGGGCCAAATGGCGCTGGTAAAAGTACCATGGGTTATGTGTTATCTGGACGTGATGGTTATTCTGTTGAAAGCGGCAGTGTGACATTGGGTGGTGAAGACCTACTTGACATGGAAACAGAAGAGCGTGCTCGTGCTGGTTTGTTTTTGGCATTCCAATATCCTGTTGAAATTCCAGGCGTCAGCAATCTTGAGTTCCTAAAGGCGGCGGTTGACGCTCAGCGTGAAGCGCGTGGTGAAGACGCTATTACATCGGCTGACTTTTTGAAAGAAGCAAAGGCCGCATGTAAACAGGTCAATTTGCCAGTGTCATTCCTTAAGCGTGGCGTCAATGAAGGTTTCTCTGGTGGTGAGAAAAAGCGTAACGAGCTAATGCAGATGTTGTTGCTTAAACCGAAGCTTTGCATCTTGGATGAAACCGACTCAGGTTTGGATATTGATGCTTTGCAAGTGGTCGCAGAAGGTGTAAATAGTCAGCGTTCAGCGGATCGTAGTTTCATCGTTGTGACTCACTATCAGCGCTTGTTAGATTACATTAAACCTGACTTTGTACATGTTTTGTCAGACGGCAAAATTGTCAAAAGTGGGGATGCTTCTTTGGCTCATGAATTGGAAGCGCAAGGTTATGCTTGGTTGCAAACAGAACCAGCTGAAGATGAGTTAGAGGGGTAACGCATGAGTGAATGGTTAGAAAGTGCCATCGCTCGAGGGCAAGAAAATCAAGATTGGTTGGCGCCAAAGCGTGCTCAAGCGCTTGATATTTTGGCGAATACTCAATGGCCAACGCGTAAAACAGAAGCTTGGCGCTATACCCCTCTAAAGGCGGTTGAACGGAGTTCGGCGAAAGCATTAGATCGTGTGTCTGGTTTAACACCTGTAGCCATTCCGAATGTTTCAGCAATTGAGTTGGTGTTTGTGAACGGTCAGTTTGATGCATTGCAATCTACTAAAACCTTGCCAACAGGTTTAACGGTTCAGCTTGGTCAAGATTTGTCTTCTCAGCAGCAAGCAGAAGCCTTGCGTTCTTTTTCAAACGTTAAGCCTGAGCGTCATCTGTTCGGTTTAGTGAATGATGTGTTAGCTAGTGACGTGTTATTGGTTACTGTGGCAGAAAGCATCAAGATTGCTGAGCCATTGCGAATCAGTTCTTTGTTAAGTGCCGGGGCTGAATCTCATACCCGTGTTTTAGTGCGTTTAGAGAAAGGGGCTCAGTTAGCCGTGATTGAAGATGTTCAGTCGCAGGGTGACAGTCTTAGCACAGCATTTGTTGAATACGATGTGGCGGCAGACGCTTCTCTAGAACATTATCGTTTTGCATTGCAAACAGGGTCGAATTTAACGATTGGTGGTAGTCACTTTCAGCTGAGCGATAAGTCAAAAATGCACAGCACAATTGTTGGCTTTGGCAGCGAGTTGTCTCGTTTGGATACGGATATTATTCACGCTGGTGAATTTGCCGATGCCAAGCTGAATGCTATGTATTTGCTGGATGGTAAAGAGTTATTTGATTTGCATGCTACGGTTGAGCATGCGATGCCAAACGGCACAACGGAAGAGAATGTGCGTGGTATTGTGGCGGATCGAGCGCGTGCTGTGTTTAACGGCCGAATTCATATTCACCGTGACGCGCAGAAAACCTTAGCTGAATTGAATAATCGCAATTTGTTAATGTCGAATAAAGCGGAAATCAATACTAAGCCTGAATTGGAAATATACGCTGACGATGTCCGTTGTGCCCACGGTGCGACCATCGCTGAAATCGATAAACAGGCGCTCTATTATTTAGAGACGCGTGGCATTAGTAAGTCAAAAGCGCAAGTAATGCTGAACTTTGGTTTCATTAATGAATTGATCGATTTGATGCCAAATGAAGCGTTAGCTGAATGGGTTCGTCCTATTATCCGTGAGCGCTTTGCGCAGATGGAAGTGAAGTAAGCGAGGAATAGAATGAGTTTTGATGTTTCCGCCATTCGTGACGAGTTTCCGATTTTAAAGCGTGAAATCGACGGTAACCCTTTAGTGTACCTTGATAACGCAGCGACGACCCAAAAGCCACAATGTGTTATTGATGCACTGGTTGACTATTACACTAGGTGCAATGCCAATGTTCATCGTGGTGCTCACCGTTTGGCGGATGAAGCCACTCGCCATTTTGAGAACGCTCGCGACATTGTTAAAGCGTTTTTGAATGCCCCTAAGCGTGAAGAGGTCATCTGGACAACAGGGACGACGGAAGGCATTAACATCGTTGCCAACGGGTTATCGGCTTTGTTGCAACCGGGTGATGAAGTCATTGCAACAGGGATGGATCATCATGCGAATTTGGTGACTTGGCAGCAAGCTTGCAAAACGTCTGGGGCAACCTTTAAAACGGTGCCTGTCACCGACGATGGTGAGTTGGATTTGGTGGCGTATCAAGCTCTGCTAAATGAACGTACTAAGTTTGTCGCCATACCTCATGTTTCCAATGCGCTGGGTACCATTAATCCAGTCAAAGAGATGACGGCGAAGGCAAAAGCTGTTGGGGCTTTGGTGTTAATTGATGGTGCTCAAGGTGCCGCGCATGGCTGGGCGGATGTACAAGACATTGGTTGTGATTTTTATGCTTTCTCGGCTCATAAACTATACGGCCCTATGGGGGTTGGTGTGTTGTGGGGGCGAGAGGCTGTCTTAGCAGATTGGCCTGTGTGGCGAACGGGAGGGGAAATGATTTCCACTGTGACGCTGCAAGACGCTACTTGGAATGTGTTGCCTTATCGTTTTGAGGCAGGCACACCGAATGTGGCGGATGTCATTGCTATGGGCGAAGCGATTCGTTGGTTTTCCGCATTGGATCAAGAAGCTGTGGCGGCGCATGAAAAGGCTTTGTTGGCTCATGCAACGAAACTGGCGGATGAATTTGACGGTTTGACGGTGATCGGTCGAGCTAAGAATAAGATTGGTGTATTAAGCTTTGTGATGGACCAAGGTCATCCGGCAGACATTGGTTTTTTATTAGATCGCCAAGGTATTGCCGTTCGAACTGGGGACCATTGCGCTCAGCCTTTAATGGCGCGTTTTAATGTTCCTGGTACGGCACGTGCTTCGTTTGCGATTTACAATACGTTAGAGGAAGTAGATGCTTTATTTGCTGCATTGAAGAAAGTGCGCAGCATGTTGGTGTAGGAGGTTTTATGACAGTGACTACATTTGACCCAGGTTCTCGTGTTTCTTTGACCGCGGCCGCTGAAAAGTATTTTGCGGCGAAATTGGCTGTTTTATCAGGCAATTTAATTCGCTTAAGTACTAAAGAAAGTGGTTGTACCGGGTTTGCTTATGTTTTGGATATTGTTGACAAAGCAGAGGCGCAAGATACTGTCATGTCATTTGGTGACGTGACTCTGGCGGTCGATGCTGAATCCATGGCTATGTTGAGTGGTACCGAGATCGATTTGGTTCGAGAGGGTGTTAATCAGGTGGTGAAATTTAATAACCCTAACGTTGTAGCGGAATGTGGCTGTGGCGAAAGCTTTAGTGTGAGTTAAGTTTCATGCAAAAAATGGTTGTAACACAGCGGGATTGTCCTGCTCGTCGGGTACCGAGTGGTGAACCGACAGTCATTCCTGAAGGCCAATTTATTACCATTAATCAGAGTTTAGGTGGTAATTATACGGTGACGTGGCAGGGCAATATGCTACGCATTGATGGTACGGATGCCGAAGCGATTGGTCAGCAAGCCGATGTATTAGAGTTTGAAGATTTAGGTTCGTCAGACATCAGTGAAGAGCAGGTTTGGCAGGCGCTGGAGACAGTGTATGATCCAGAAATCCCGATTAGTTTAGTGTCACTTGGTCTAGTCTATGATGTGGCATTGGATCAGTTGAATAAGTCTGTGTCGATTAACATGACGCTCACGGCGCCAGGTTGTGGTATGGGACCGGTATTGGTTAGTGATGTTAAATATCGTGTTGAAAAGGTACCAAATGTCCAAGAAGTGAAGGTTGACTTAGTGTTTGATCCTCCTTGGTCTCGCGATATGATGAGCGAAGAGGCTCAGTTGGAAGCTGGGTTGTTTTTTTAGTAAGAGTGAGTGCTGTTTGCCTTACTAGGTCTTAATGACTGACACAAATTAGAACGACTTTAATGGTATCATTAAGGTCGTTTTGTTTTTTAGTAAGCCCCACTTCTTCGGGGTTATGAACAGAGAGGATTTATGTCTTTACCTAGCACAGACGACATTGTTGATGATCTTTCTTTCTTTGATGACTGGGAAGATAAGTACAAATACATCATTGATCTTGGGAGGTCTCTACCGGAATTTGATGAGCAATGGCGAACGGCCGAGCGATTGGTGAAGGGATGTCAAAGCAGTGTTTGGATTCAGCCTGATAATGATCAAGATGCTGAAAAAGGAGAAGTGCTGACCTTTGCCGTCGACAGTGATGCCATTATTGTTCGTGGTTTGTTGGGATTAGTGTTAGCGGCATTTGATCGAAAAACACCGCAAGAAATCATTGATTTTGATATTGCTCATTACTTCTCTGAGTTGGATTTAGAGCGTCACTTGAGCCCAACCCGTGGTAATGGACTGCGATCAATTGTGACGCGCATCCAAACGA
Source organism: Marinomonas posidonica IVIA-Po-181 (assembly GCF_000214215.1). Taxonomy (NCBI): domain Bacteria; kingdom Pseudomonadati; phylum Pseudomonadota; class Gammaproteobacteria; order Oceanospirillales; family Oceanospirillaceae; genus Marinomonas; species Marinomonas posidonica. The sequence goes on along the minus strand of NC_015559.1, from coordinate 2,692,324 downwards.
TTGCTCAAGCGGCAGCTTGAACAGGTGGAGAAGAGTAAATGAATATACCTGTGTATTTAGATAATTCGGCGACGACAGCTGTAGATCCAAGGGTCGCTGAGAAAATGATGGCTTGTCTGACGCAAGATGGTAATTTTGGTAATCCTGCTTCGCGCTCGCATTTATTTGGCTGGAAAGCCGAAGAGGCTGTTGAAGAAGCTAGATTGCAGGTTGCGAGCCTGATCAATGCTGATGCGCGTGAGATTGTATGGACCTCAGGTGCAACAGAGGCGAATAATCTTGCATTAAAAGGCGTGGCCTATGCGTATCGTCAGAAAGGTCGTCATATCATTACTTCGATGATTGAGCACAAGGCTGTATTGGATCCTTGTAAGCAACTTGAAAAAGAAGGTTTTGAGGTAACGTATTTACAGCCTGATCGCCATGGTGTGATTTCGCCTGAGCAAGTCACAGCCGCCTTAAAAGAAGACACGATTCTGGTTTCTCTTATGCACGGTAATAATGAGTTAGGTGTGTTAACGGATATTCAGGCGATCGGTAAGCTGACTCGAGAGAAAGGGGTTTTCTTGCACGTCGATGCGGCGCAAACCACAGGCAAGGTTGCGATCGATGTGAATGTTATGAATGTCGACCTGATGTCATTAACTGCCCATAAAACGTATGGGCCAAAAGGCATAGGGGCTTTGTTTGTTCGACGTTCACCAAAAGTGAAACTGGAAGCACAAATCCATGGTGGCGGTCATGAACGGGGTATGCGTTCTGGTACGTTAGCGACACATCAAATTGTTGGTATGGGAGAAGCGTTTCGTATTGCTGCAGTTGATATGGCGGTTGATTGTGAGCGTATTAAGTGTCTGCGAGAGCGCTTATGGCAAGGCTTGTCTGCTATGGATGGTGTACATTTAAATGGTGATGCTGAGCAGCGTGTCGCTGGGGTGATTAATGTGGGGTTTGCGGATGTGGATGGCGAAGTTCTGCTAATGTCCTTGAGTGATATTGCGGTCTCGTCAGGATCGGCTTGTACGTCCGCCAGTCTAGAGCCTTCGTATGTATTGCGAGCAATCGGTTTGGCAGAAGATTTGGCTCACAGTTCATTGCGTTTATCGGTTGGGCGTTTTTCCACAGAAGAAGAGGTGGATTTTGCGATTCAAACCATTAAAAACGCAGTGACAGCCCTTAGAGTTGCTTAATAAACGGAAAAAAGCCATAAATCGAAAAATATCTTAGTTTGAGCATACAATTTTCATAAATTGATGCGTATAATCCACGCGCTGAAACTTTTAAGTCCTGGGTCATGGCTTTTGTGTTTTTTGTTAAATAGCCATCACCCATAAAAAATTAATTTGGAGTTATACCATGGCGTTAGAACGCACTCTATCTATCATCAAGCCAGATGCGGTTGCTAAAAATGTAATCGGTGAAATCTACACTCGTTTTGAGCGTGCTGGTTTTAAAATTGTTGAAGCGAAAATGATTCAACTTGACGACGAATTGGCTGGCGGTTTTTACGCTGAGCACAAAGAGCGTCCTTTCTACAAAGATTTGGTTGCTTTCATGACGTCTGGCCCTGTTGTGGTTTCTGTTCTTGAAGGTGAAGGTGCGGTTCTTCGTCACCGTGAACTAATGGGCGCAACTAACCCGAAAGAAGCCGCTGCTGGAACATTGCGTGCAGATTACGCAACGTCTATCGATGCTAATGCTGTACACGGTTCTGATTCTGTAGAATCAGCCGCTCGTGAAATTGCTTACTTCTTCGGTAAGTAATTGACTGCCTGAGCGATTCGCTCAACGCATTTGAAAAGGCGGGCCCCTTGGCCCGCTTTTTTATAGAGGCTTCTGAAAAGAAAAATCTTTTCAGAGGCTTTTTTCGTTTACACTTAATGCTACAAATAGCAAGCGATCTGGAATTATGACTGACATCAAAAAAGTAAACCTGCTGGGTTTATCACCAACCAAACTGATTGAATTCTTTGAATCCATCGGTGAGAAAAAATTTCGTGCCACTCAAGTGATGAAATGGATTCATCAAAAAGGGGCGGAAAGTTTCGACGAAATGACGGATGTCAGTAAAGCGTTGCGAGCAAAGTTGGAGACTATTTGTGAAATTCGCGCACCAGAGGTGGTATCTCAGAACATTTCCAAAGATGGTACCCGTAAATGGATTATTCGCACGGAAGGTGGCAAAAATGATTGCGTCGAAACGGTTCTGATTCCGGACGGCGACCGAGCGACCTTGTGTGTTTCGTCACAGGTTGGTTGTTCACTGGATTGCAGTTTTTGTTCTACTGGTAAGCAGGGATTTAATCGCAATTTAACACCGGCGGAAATCATCGGGCAAGTTTGGATTGCCATTAAGTCTTTCGGTCCTATGGATCCGAATGGTCCCCGTCGTGTCACCAATGTGGTGATGATGGGAATGGGCGAACCCTTGATGAACTTTGAGCCTGTTGTCGATGCGATGATTCTGATGATGCATGATAACGCTTATGGATTATCAAAAAGACGCGTTACGCTTAGTACATCTGGCGTAGTGCCAAAAATTTATGAATTGATCAAACGGACCGATGTGTCTTTGGCGATCTCATTACATGCGCCAAATAATCCGCTGCGTGATGAATTGGTTCCCATTAACCGTAAGTATCCAATTGCTGAGCTGATTGAAGCTTGCCAGCACTACTTAGCGAATTTGCCAGATAAGCGTCATATCACGATTGAATATACTTTAATGTCAGGGGTGAATGATAATGAGGAGCAAGCTCATGAGTTGGTGGAATTGCTAAAAGATTTAGAGTGTAAGGTGAATTTGATTCCTTTTAACCCTTTCCCTCATTCTGGCTATGAGAAACCATCGAACAATCGGACTCGTCGTTTCCAAAAAATCTTAGCGGATGCCGGTTATACAGTGACAGTGCGAACCACTCGTGGCGATGATATCGATGCGGCTTGTGGTCAATTAGTCGGCGATTTTCACGATAAAACCCGTCGCAGTCAGAAGTACATTGAGCTAAGAGAAGTGAGTCAGTAAGCAATATCTAAAAATGTCGCAGCGAGGGCAAAGGATGCGCTCCTGCTAGGGAAGGTGCGAATAAGTCTGCTGAAGCAAGTGAACTTGTTGGTACCTTCCCTAGTGAAGCGACAATAAGACAAGGATGTCTGTATGCCTAATGTTAAATTGATCTGGGCGATTAGTCTGTTGTGGCTAAGCGCATGTACCAACCATACCTCTTCTTTTCCTATTGTGCCTTTAACGGATTCAAAGCGTTTGTCCTTAGCGCAAACGCATTTATTGCTAGGGCAATGGTCTCTTGCGAAAGGGCAGTTGGAGCAAATTGCAAGCGACGCTCATGGGCGTGAATATTGGCGCTTATTAAGCTTGTATTGGTTGAGTGTTGAGAATTTAGAAGAAGCGTTAAAAGTGTCAAAAGTAGGCTTGTCACATTATCCGCGAGATGGTTTTTTGCTTAATAATTATGGTGTGATATTGGGAACGAAAAATGACTGGGAAAGCGCTTGTTCTTTTTTTCAGCAGGCAAATGATTTTTCCTTTCCGAAGCGCCAATCTGTGCAAATAAACCTTTCTCGATGTGCATTACGTCAGGAAGATGTAAAATTGGCTGAAAAGCACTTAGATCAGGCAAAAGAAATCGCAGAATTGCCTGTTATAGGTTTGCTGACTGAGCTCAATCTTGTTTTAATACAGGGTAATAATGACAAAGCTCGCATAATTTTTAATAATATCCAAACTTTTGGGAATGTTGCTCTAGGATGGGCACATTTTGATGAGTTCAAATGTTTATCCAAGTATATACATCGACACGAGGATGACGCGGCAAAGTACTCGTATGCGAGCGATTTTACATGCCTCAATGGCTCAAGGTATTGACATGACAACTGATAAACAAATCGACACTCCTTTTGAACAAGAACAACCATTAGACGCTTTCGAAACAGACATTGGCCAAACAGACAATTCAACAGAAGAAGAACCATCGGTCGGATCCAATGAAGACATTGCGGTAACATCAAATAATGAAGCAAGCGCAGAAGCGGTTCTTCAAACAGAACACATTCAAGAGACGCAGATTGAGGAAGAACAGGCCGAACAAACGTCCATGATGAATATTGGTCAAACGTTAAGAGAAAAGCGTCTGGCCATGGGGTACGAAGAAAAACAAGTCGCAGCTGATTTAAAACTAACGCAAGATCAAGTTAATGCGTTGGAAGAGAATAATTTTAGTTTCTTCCGTTCCATTACCTTTACACGTGGTTTTTTAAAGAGCTACTGCCGTTTGTTGGAATTGGATGCGAAAGAGGTTCTTGTCGCATTTAATGAACAACAGCAAGTATCCAAACCTAGCATTGAACCAGTCGATACGGTTGTCCATAAGCAGTCTCATTTAGGTGACCCAATCGTTATTTTTGTGTCAGTGGTGATTGTGGCGGTATTGGTGTTTTTTGTATTTTGGTGGCCTTCGCAAAGTTCTGATGATGCAGCGACAAGTGATGCAAACTCGTCCCAGGTCGAGCGTTCAGAAACCATCCAGCAAGAGACAACTGAGACTAAGTCTGAAGTCGCTGCTACTGAGAATATTGAACCTGTGGAAAAGGCCGATTCTCAGCCTGAAACCGTTGTTGAAAATTCTCCGGTGATCGTAGCAGACTCTCAAAATTTATCTGATGATCAAGTGGTCACTGGGCTGTCTCCAGAAACTGTGGCTTTACTAGAAGAAGCGGGTGTTAGTCCAGAAGACGTGGTGAAGGCGAGCCAAGAACCCGTTAAAGACATTGACGATGTGCCTGCACAACCTTTTTATTTAGATGACGTACAGATAGCTTTCAGCGAAGACTGCTGGACTGAGATTCGTGATAGTACGGGTAAAATCTTATTTTCTGGTGTGAAAGCCGCTGGCAGTGAGTTGAATCTGTCAGGAGAGGCTCCATATCGAGTGGTGTTTGGCTATTCAAGAGGGGTTTCTTCTTTGAAGTATAAGGGCCAAGAGTTTGATTTTTCATCTTATGTTCGTAAAGATTTGGCTCGTTTTGAGCTCAAGTAGAGACATTTATGCATTTTGAATCACCTATTAAACGCCGTCAGTCACGCCAAATCATGGTGGGTGATGTGCCGGTTGGCGGTGGTGCGCCAATCAGTGTTCAGAGTATGACGAATACAGAAACTTGTGATGTTGACGCAACGGTCGCACAAATTAGAGCGATTGCGGATGCTGGAGCCGATATTGTTCGAGTGTCTATCCCGTCGATGGATGCGGCTGAAGCCTTTAAACGAATTCGCGAAGAGGTGTCTATTCCATTAGTGGCTGACATTCACTTCGATTATAAAATTGCGTTGAAAGTGGCCGAATATGGTGTGGATTGCTTGCGTATCAATCCAGGAAACATTGGCAACAAAGACAGAGTGCGAGCCGTCGTTGATTGTGCTCGTGATAAAAATATCCCAATTCGTATCGGCGTTAATGCCGGCTCCCTTGAGAAAGACTTGCAGAAAAAATACGGTGAACCGACACCGGATGCGCTGGTTGAATCGGCATTTCGTCAAATTCAATATTTTGATGAATTGGACTTTCATGAATACAAATTAAGTCTGAAAGCATCCGACATTTTTATGACGGTGGAAGCCTATCGTAAAATTGCTTCCCAAATTGATAATCCATTGCACTTAGGGATTACGGAAGCGGGCGGGTTACGTTCTGGTACAGTGAAATCGTCCATTGGTTTAGGTTTGTTGTTGATGGATGGTATCGGTGACACCTTGCGAGTGTCGTTGGCTGCGGATCCGGTTCAGGAAATTAAAGTAGGTTGGGATATGCTTCGCAGTTTAAAGCTGCGCAGTCGTGGTATTAACTTTATTGCTTGCCCAAGCTGCTCTCGTCAGAATTTTGATGTGATCAAAACCATGAATGAGTTGGAAGAGCGCTTAGAAGACGTCACTATTCCAATGGATGTTGCTGTAATCGGCTGCATTGTAAATGGTCCAGGTGAGGCAAAAGAAGCAGACATAGGTTTGACGGGTGGCACACCGAATAATTTGATTTACCAAGACGGCAAACCAGAAAGTAAAACTAAGAATGCTTCACTAGTAGACGATTTAGAGAAGAAGATTCGTGAGAAAGCCGTTTTAAAAGAACAAAAAATGGCTGATATCATTGTTAAAAGTTAAGGATCCATAGTGGCTCGTAAAATTCAAGCGATCAGAGGAATGAATGACATCCTGCCTGATCAATCATCCGTCTGGCTCTACTTAGAGAAGACAGTTGCCGATGTGGTTAAGTCCTACGGCTATCAACAAATTCGTTTCCCAATTGTTGAAAACACGGATCTGTTTAAACGTGGTGTTGGTGAAACGACAGACATTGTTGAAAAAGAAATGTACACCTTTGATGATCGCAATGGCGAGTCTCTTACCTTGCGTCCAGAGGGAACGGCCAGTTGTGTTCGTGCCGCAGATCAAGCCGGCTTGTTATTCAATCAGGTTCAGCGCCTTTGGTATGCTGGTCCCATGTTCCGTTATGAGCGTCCGCAAAAAGGACGTTACCGTCAATTTCATCAAATTGGCGTAGAATCTTTTGGTATGGCCAGTGCTGACATCGATGCCGAGCTGATTGTCTTATCTGCAAAGCTATGGAAACAGCTAGGGTTAATTGAGCATGTTGAGCTACAGCTAAATACCATAGGGTTAGCGTCTGAACGTGAGACTTTTAAAGCTAGTTTGGTGGAATATCTCACTGAGTTTAAAGACCTGTTGGATGAAGACAGTCAGCGTCGCTTGACGACGAATCCATTGCGTATTTTGGATTCAAAAGATGCGAAGACGCAAGAAGTATTGAAAAATGCCCCTTGTCTTGATGATTTTATTGGTGAAGAGTCAAAAGCGCATTTTGATCGACTGCAAGCCATCTTAACCGCTAATAATGTGCCTTATGTGATTAATAATAGTCTTGTTCGAGGCTTAGATTACTATGGTAAAACCGTATTTGAATGGGTTACCACTCATTTGGGAGCACAAGCGACTATTTGTGCTGGTGGACGATACGATGGTTTGGTTGAGCAACTGGGCGGTAAAGCTACCCCAGCGGTTGGTTTTGCAATGGGTGTTGAGCGTTTAATTTTGTTACTGGAAACGCTTGATCTGGTTCCTGAAAAGGCAAAATATCAAACGGATGTCTTTGTGATCAGCTTAGGGGAGGAGGCCGAATTGGCGTCAACCGTGTTAGCTGAACAAATTCGTGACGTCAGTCCTGAGCTTGTGGTACAGCGTCATTGTGGTGGTGGTAATTTTAAAAATCAAATGAAGAAAGCCGATCGTTCAGGAGCGGCAGTGACCATTATTATTGGACAAGACGAGGTTGATCAGGGCATTTGTCAGGTGAAACAGATGCAAACAGGTGAGCAGGCGTCTTGCTCTTTTGGCGAATTGCCGAGCTATCTAGCATCCCTATAAACCCTTTATAAATTAAGTCTTATCCTGTTGTTTAGCAGGCTTTGTATGAGGAAGTAAGAAGTGTCTGAATTAAAGACGGAAGAAGAACAAATCGAAGCCTTTAAGGCTTGGTGGAAGAAAAATGGTACAGCCCTAGTGGTGGCTGTGGCTGTGGCTGTAGCAGGTTACTTTGGCTGGCAAGCTTGGAAAAATGGCCAGGAAACGCATTTAAGCGAAGCATCTGCTTTGTATCAAAATCTGGTGAAAGCAGCGGCCAATTTGGATGATGAGAATAATCAGAAGACAGTTAGCTTTATCGCGAAACAGTTGTCTGAAGATTACAGTGATACGGGTTATGCCATGTTTGGTCAATTATTTCTGGCCCGTGTTGATGCGGAACAAGGTAATTATGATGACGCGATTAGTGCATTAGAGTTGGCAATAAAAGAAACAGAAGATGCGTCTTTTATTGCTATTGCTAATCTGAGAATTGCTCGCTTGTTATTGCAAAAAGGTGATTACCAAGCTGCTATGAATCGTTCTCAGTTAGTAACAGAGCCTGAATACCTCGCTCAGCAACAAGAAGTAATTGGTGATATTTACTTACAGCAAGGTATGCGTGATGACGCTCGTATGGCTTATGAAAAAGCCAGTGAAGCACTCGGAGCGGGTGTAAATCATCCACTGCTTGATATTAAACTTCAGGATTTAGTAAAAGGTTAATAATGAAAAAGTCTCTTTTTCTGCTGTTATTATCTGCCGTTATTATTCAAGGCTGCTCCAATGCTCGCCCGACTTTGCCAGATTTACCAAGTCTTTCGAATGAAGTGGATCTTCATAAAGATTGGCGAACCAGTGTAGACGGTAACTTTGGTGAAACCAGTGAGCGTTTCAACCTGGTGGCTCAAAATAGTAACCTTTATTTCGTTACGGATCAGGGAACGCTTTATACCTTGAACCAAGCGGATGGCGATGAAGTTAATGAAACTGAGACGGATTATTCCCCTAGTTCAGGCGTTACGCTGCAAGGTGACTCAGTCTATTTTGGTACTTATGACGCCCAGTTAGTGGCGATGTCGTTAGCCAATCAGTCCGTTCTTTGGGAAAAGAACTTGAGCTCGGAAGTCTTATCTGAAGCCGCTTATGCCGCTGGTAAAATTGCCATTCAGACTGCAGACGGTTGGTTAAATGTGTTAGAGGCCGATACGGGTAATACACTGTGGCGCGCTAAACAAGATTTGCCAGCGTTAACGGTGCGTGGTACGGGCACGCCAGTCATTGCAAATGGCAAAGTCGTTGCTGGTTTTGCCAATGGTCAGGTGAAAGCTTTCTCTCTTCAGTCAGGTGAAGAGCTTTGGTCTTATGCCGTGGGCAAGCCAGAAGGGCGTTATGAAATTGAACGCTTAAGTGATGTGGATGGTCGCTTAGTGGTAAAAGACAATGTGGTTTATGCTATTGCTTATAATGGTACCCTTGTGGCGCTTGCTTTAGAAACGGGTCGACCACTTTGGCAACGTAATATTTCCAGTACCGTAAGTGTGGCGGTAAAAGGCGAATTATTGGTTGCTGTTGATATGAAAAGTAACGTGATTGCATTGAACGCTAAGAATGGCTCTGAAGCATGGAAAAATTCAGATTTATTAGACAGAGATCTGATCTCACCTGAGTTTTTTGGTGATTATGTTGCATTAATGGATCGTGCAGGTTATGTACATCTAATCGATTTGGGAACAGGTGCCGTGGTGGCACGTGAATTAGCCAATGAAAAAAATGTAGCACCTGGCAGTCGCATGCTAGCTCATGAAAAGCAGCTGTTCATATTAACACCAGACTCGGATGTGACTTCTCTTACGTATTGAAGCCTAGTTCGAACAATTGTGATTTTTTAAGGGGCTGCCATCGCTAAATTGGGATGGCGGCCACTTTCTATTTTTAAAGGTAAAAAAATGATACCAGTAATTGCATTGGTAGGTAGACCCAATGTTGGCAAATCCACTTTGTTTAACCAGCTAACACGTTCGCGTGATGCGTTGGTGGCAGATTATCCAGGTTTAACCCGTGACCGTAAATACGGTGATGGCAAAGTGGGTGGTCATGAGTTTATTGTAATTGATACCGGTGGTATCAGTGGTGATGAGCAAGGCATTGATGAAAAAATGGCACGCCAGTCTTTGTTGGCAATAGAAGAGGCGGACACTGTACTGTTTCTTGTTGATGGTCGTCATGGTTTGAATCCTGCGGATGAAATGATTGCGAATCATCTTCGCCGCTCCAACAAGCCAGTCACCTTGGTGGTGAATAAAACGGATGGTATTAACGAAGACATTGCCTTGGCGGATTTTTATTCTCTGGGGTTTGGTGAATTGCAACCCATTGCAGCGGCCCATGGAAAAGGTGTTCACGTGTTAATTGATCACGTGATGTTGCCTTTTGCAGAGCAAGTTGAAGAAGCAAAAAATCAAATTGATTTGGATTCTCGTGGTATTCGCATTGGTGTGGTTGGCCGTCCAAATGTTGGAAAATCCACTCTGGTTAACCGTATGTTGGGTGAAGACCGAGTCGTGGTTTATGACATGCCAGGTACGACTCGTGACAGTGTTTACATTCCTTATTTACGTCACGATAAAGAATACACCTTGATTGATACCGCCGGTATTCGTCGACGTAAGCATGTGAAAGAAGCCGTGGAAAAATTTTCTATCGTGAAGACACTTCAGGCTATCCAAGATGCCAATGTGGTGATTGTAGTGATTGATTCCCATGAAGATCTAGTCGAGCAAGATCTTCATATGATTGGTTATGTTTTGGATGCAGGGCGTGGTGTGGTCATTGCCATCAATAAGTGGGATGGCCTACAAAAAGATGAGCGTGAGCACATTAAAAGTGAAGTTGAGCGTCGATTGGGCTTTGTGCCATACGCGAAAGTGCATTACATCTCAGCTTTGCATGGTACGGCGGTCGGTGACTTATATGACACCATAGAAACTACCTATGAGTCTTGCTATGCGAAATGGTCAACCAATCGTTTGACTCGAATTTTAGAAGATGCGGTGTCGGAGCATCAGCCACCTATGGTGAACAGTCGTCGTATAAAATTACGCTATGCTCACCAAGGCGGGTCGAATCCTCCTCGTATTGTGGTGCATGGGAATCAGGTGAATTCGTTACCTGGCAGTTATAAACGGTATTTAGAAAATAAGTTTCGCTCAGTTTTAAAGATAACTGGCACGCCCATTATTTTTGAATTCAAGTCTTCTGATAACCCATTTGCGCCTAAGAAAAAATAGGCTCTATTCTGTTTTAAAAAATCCTTTGCCTTGTTCGTACGGCAAGGGATTTTTTTGTGCTAACTATATAGATGGTTCACTGTTTACTGACTTATTCCCTTTTTTATATAAATGAAATCATTAAGGGATGAATATGGTAATAACTGTGTCATTTTAATGTGTTACGTCGAATTTTTACTTTTTTTTCATTAGTATCTCTGCATCTATTGTGGGGTCTATAATGTTATTTTTACGTGGTTTTGTTTATCTTCTTTTAGTGTCTGTCGTCGCCCAATTAATTTCTTTGGAAGGCTACGAAATGTTATCTGCCGCCGAATACAGTGAGCATTCAGTGACAGAGCATTTGCAAGACATAATGTCGTTCTTGAGTTGTATGCTGTTTTTATATGTGGCTCGTCATTCTGAATCTATGAAAATTGCAGCGACTTTGTTGGCAGCTTTGATGGGCATGATGTTTGTGCGTGAATCTGATTCTTTGCTGGATCAATATGTTTTTGATGGGGCTTGGCAAAGTGTCGTGCTGGTCATTATCGCTTGTGTATTGGTGTTTCTTTGTGGACAGTTTAAGGCAATTTATCCTTCTATTAAGGTTTATGCCGATCAAGCCTGCTTTGGTACATTTCTGGCTGGTTTTGTGACGATTCTGGGCTTTTCCCGTTTGATGGGGCGTGGCTCATTTTGGGAAGCCGTAATGGGGGATGCTTATATGCGAGTGGTTAAAAACATTGTAGAAGAAGGTATTGAGACCCTTGGCTATACCTTAATTCTCATATCAGCCGTGGAGCTGATGTTAGCTTGCCGTCGCCAAAAAAGAAAAGTGAAGGCGCACTAATCATTTAGTAGAAAAGTCTAAAATCCCCTAGGGGATTTTTTTATTTCGTTCTGCTGGACGGGCGTTTTTTACTCTGCTGATTATTTGTTTGTGGTCTCGCGCCAGACTTGCTTTTATTGGCCTTGTTACGGGCTTTTTCAGCGGCTGCATTTTTACTGATTGTCGGGCGATTTGACGTATGCGATGCGCCCGTTTTTTGGCCCGGTTTGGCATTTTTAGGGCGTCGCGGAACGCGTTTATCTTGCTCGGCTGGCGGCACGAGTTTATTCGCTCCATGACCGATTAAGTCAGCTCGACCCATTTTAATGAGGGTATCGCGGAGTCCTTGCCAGTTACTTGAATCATGGTAGCGAAGAAAGCCTTTTTGTACGCGTCGTTGTTCATAATCCTTTGGTGTATAAACGTCTTCACTTTTATAGGTCACTTGTTTTAACGGGTTCTTACCAGAGTGGTACATGGCCGTCGCCAGTGACATTGGTGATGGATAAAAGGTTTGCACTTGATCTGGTTTAAAGTCGTTGGTTTTTAGCCAAACCGCTAGATTCATCATATCTTCATCTGAGCTGCCTGGATGGGCTGCAATGAAATAGGGGATAAGGTGCTGTTTTTTGCCGGCTTCTTTAGAGTATTTATCAAACATACGTTTGAAGCGGTCATAGGTTCCCATGCCTGGCTTCATCATTTTCGAAAGCGTGTCTGTCTCTGAATGCTCAGGGGCAATTTTTAATAGGCCACCCACATGATGTGTCACCAATTCACGAACGTATTCAGGGTCTTCAACGGCTAAATCATAACGTAGCCCAGACGCAATGGAGACAGTATGAATGCCTTCGATAGCTCGTGTCTTTCGATACAATTGAGTGGTCGGGCTATGATCTGTATTTAGGTTTGAGCAAATAGTAGGGTATACACAAGACAGTTTTCGGCATGAAGCTTGAACTTCATCATCATTACAATTCAAGGTGTACATGTTTGATGTTGGCCCACCTAGGTCAGAGATGTGGCCGGTAAAACCAGGTACTTTAGCTTTAATGTCTTCGATTTCATTCAGAATAGATTCGTGAGAACGGGACTGAATGACGCGTCCTTCATGTTCAGTAATTGAGCAAAAAGTACACCCCCCAAAACAACCACGCATGATATTGATGGACGTTTTAATCATATCGTAAGCTGGAATGCGTGCTTTTTTGTATTTCGGATGGGGGACTCGAGCGTAAGGTAAGTCAAATACACCGTCCATTTCATCCGTTTCCAGCGGAATTGGTGGTGGGTTTACCCAGATTTCTTTTTTTCCGTGTTTCTGAATTAAGGCGCGCGCATTATGAGGGTTAGACTCTAGGTGCAATATGCGTGAGGTATGCGCATAAAGTACAGGGTCTTTTGATACTTTTTCAAAAGAAGGTAAGCGGATATAGGTTTTTTCGGGATCAAGTTTTTCGCCTCGACGAAGAGGTGCCGGAATGACGCGAATCGGCATCACATCTTTGTCTTCCTCTGTTTGGCATTTGCCTTCAGGAATGTATTCATAAGGGCTGTAAATCTTGTCGACCTGACCAGGCCAATCGACTCGCGTAGAGTCAATCTCAGTAAAGCCACCTGGCGGTGTATCTCTAACAATGGTGGTACCGCGTATGTTTTTGAGTTGGTTTAAGGTTTTGCCCATGGCCAGCTCATGGGTAACGTCTAACATGGCACGTTCTGCGTTACCGTACAATAAGATGTCGGCAGTGGAATCGATCAATACTGAACGGCGAACCTCATTGCTCCAGTAATCGTATTGAGCAATGCGACGTAAACTGGCTTCAATGCCGCCAATCATGACAGGTATATCATTAAAAGCTTCTTTACAGCGTTGTGAATAAACAATGACCGCACGATCTGGACGTTTGCCGCCCTCACCGTAAGGTGTATAGGCATCATCATTTCGTACTTTAAGATCCGCTGTATAACGGTTAATCATGGAGTCCATGTTGCCCGCTGTGACACCAAAATATAGGTTAGGGCGACCAAGGCGCATGAAGTCCTCAGTATTTCGCCAGTTTGGTTGGTCTATGATACCAACTCGATAACCTTTCGATTCTAATAAGCGGCCCAGTACCGCCATGCCAAAGCTTGGGTGATCAACATAGGCATCTCCAGTGACAATGATGACATCACAGCTATCCCAACCCAGAGCATCCATTTCTTCTCGAGTAGTGGGTAGAAAAGGAGATACGCCATAGCATTCCGCCCAATAAGCTGGGTAGGAAAATAAATGCTGGGCGGTTTTGTGTCGTTTGATCATGGGTTGCTCTTGCTAGGTGAATCGCTAGGCATTATGAGATTGTCATAATTTAGCCTTATATAATGTGCGGCATTATCCCAGAAAACGACTCAGGTAAACAGCCTTTGCTTAGGGGGAAATTGACTTAATTTTGATCAATGTGCCAAACGCTTTCTTCAAATGAAGTGTAGCTGCCATCACGATAGTCTGGATTGGTTTCCATGAGATTTTCTGAAGCCAATTTCTTAATTTGATTCCCCCAAAGCTGAATCACTTCTTCTGCTCCGACTGAAAATGGTGGGCCTTTTTTGTCACCTTGGTATTGCAACGTAATAAGTAACAGAAAAGCTTTATCCGTTAGTCGTTGCAAGGTGTGTTGAACGTATTTTTTTCTTAATGGTTCGGGCATAGCGACCAATGCTGCTCGATCATAGCAAGCGTCAAAGTTTTGTTCATTGAAGGCGAAATAATCTCCTTCAATGAGGCGAATCGACAGCTCATTTACCTTGTGGATCTTAAGGCTGCCTTGTTGATGTGTTTCGTAGGTTAAATCGTTGTCACCAATAAATTCAATGATGGCAAGGGAAGACAGCTCCACGCCTGTTACTTGATAGCCTTGTTCAGCCAGCCAAATCATGTCATTGGTTTTGCCGCACAAGGGCACAAGAACCTTGCTTTGCTTGGCAAGAATCGGCCAATAATCCATTAATTTAGGGTTAACGCCTTCTTGATGAAAGCCAATACGACCAGCTTGCCAGCGCTCTAACCAAAAGTCATTGGTAATCATGTAGACCTCTCAAACAAAAACAGTGATTTTTCATTATAGGTTATTTTGGTTGCAGTTTAATGGGGGAAATCATCATGAAGTTTGTAAATTCATGATGGTGTTACGAGACGGATTTACCCTGCAGGCAGACAAACTCCAGAAAGGCTTGATTGGCTTTGGATAAGTACCCGTCTTTTCGCCAAGCGATGTTTAAATCTAACCAGATAGGAGGATCAAATGATCGGGTAATAAGCTGATCATCGTCTTCGATTACCATGGACAGCATGGTTGAAATACCAAAACCCTGTTTGGTGATGGATTTGATGAGTGGGATCAGGTTAGTTTCAAATCCTATATTTGGCTTAATTCCTGCTTTTTCTGCTAGTTTGTCGACAATACGACGATGGAAAAAACCTTCTTTGAACATCACCAGTTCTTCGTTAAAAAACGCGGCAGGGGAGACCTTGTTTAGCTGACTAAAAGGGTGATCTTCGGCCACAACGACCCGCATTTCTTCTTCTAATAAGTGTTCTGCCTGTAGGCTGGTGGGTAAGGTTTCAGCCACAATGACACTGAGATCCAGTTCGCCTTTTTCCAGCATTTTTTGCAATTGCCAAGTTCCCCCTTCGATGACTTTAAGGGCAATGCTGGGGTAACGGTTTCGAAACGCCATCAGAATAGGTGGAAAATAATAGGAACCAAGCATGCTGGGAATACCAACTCTGACTTCTCCTTGAGTGAGCCCGTTTAACTCAGACATTTCTAGGATGGCTTCATCAGCAGCCTGAACAATTTTTTTCGCATGCTGATAAAGCTTGTTGCCTTCGTCCGTTAAGCTGACATTTCGATCTGCTCGATGAATGAGGGTTAAGCCTAATTCCTGTTCCAGTTTTTTGATGGCCATGCTAACAGCCGGTTGAGCTACGCCCAACTGGTGTGCGGCTTTAGTAAAGCTGGCTGTTTCAGCAATGCTAACAAGGTAGCGGAGTGGTTTTATTTCCATCAGCAATTCTTATAGTTTTGATAAGTTAGATATATTTTATTGATAAAATGTCTGGGCGTATAGTGAAGTCTCTGTTTAGTTTAGATTGGGATGAGGTGAATGTGATTGAGTTTGGTAGTCGTTTATTCTGGCGAGGCACATTCGCTCTGGTGATTGGCTCTTTTATGGTTTTTGCCAATGTGTATGTCACCCAACCTTTATTGCCCATGATAGCCACAGTGTTTTCCATAAGTCCGTTGCAAGCCAGCGCCAGTTTCACCATCACAACTTTGACTTTGGGAATCTCATTATTATTTTATGGCCCCATTTCCGATGCCTTGGGACGAAAAGGCATCATGGTTTTTACTATGGTGGGGATTACCCTAACGACAGCGTGTTTGTCTTTGGTTCAGCAATATGAGCAACTACTCGCTTTACGAGCATTACAAGGTTTTTTCTTGGCAGGGCTGCCAGCCATCGCGGTGGCGTATCTGGGAGATGAATACACGCCTGATGCTTTGATGGTAGCCGTTGGATTGTACATCAGTGGCAATACCCTAGGAGGAATTGGTGGCCGCTTAATAGGAGGATTTGCGGGTGAGTGGCTGGGTTATTCTGCAACATTTTCTGTGATGGCGGCCATCAGCTTAGTGTGTTTATTGGCTTTTTACATTCTTTTGCCTTCTTCTAAACATTTCGAATCTAAGCCATTACGTGTTGGTGTTATTCTGCAAAATATCAAAAGCCATTTACATAATCGTCGTTTGCTAACCTGTTACCTGATAGGTGGTTTTAGTTTTTTTATTTTTATTAATCAATACAGCTACGTTACCTTTGTGTTGGAAGCTGAGCCTTATCATTTGTCGCCTAAATTTGTTGGTTTACTGTTTTTGACCTATTTAGCTGGCACCCTAGGTTCCGCCATTTCAGGTAAGCTAGCGAAACGCTATGCTCAGGCGAATATTTTGGTACTGGGTACTTGCATTTTCATGCTCGGCTCTTTGGTCACACTGGGCAGTTCTATATGGATGATTATGACGGGGTTGTTGATTAACAGTTTTGGTTTTTTCTTATGCCATTCGACTGCCAGCAGTTTTGTCAGCTGTCATGCCAAGCATGCCAAAGCCAGCGCGTCCTCTTTGTATCTTGTGTTTTATTACTTGGGAGCAAGTCTGGGTGGTTTTTACCTTGACCCTTTTTGGCAGATCAGCGGATGGACTGGCGTCATCATAGGGTCCTGGATCATTTTAGCGTTTGTGGCATTGGCAGGCATGAGCTTGGTTCGTCTTAAATCGTCGTCTCTTAGTCATGGAATGAGCTGATAACGTTAAAATCTTGTTATTGGGGATAGGACACAAGCAGATGACTAAAATGACTCGTTATTGAATAATGACTATTTGAGATAGTGAATTGGTTTTTTTAGGTATTCATGGAAGCGGCTTTGATGAATTGTTAAGCTATTTCTTATCTTAATAATAAAAATGATGAGGTCATATCATGCGGGAAATTCAGCTCACAAATGAAAGCATAGAAGCACCTATTCGTGTTTTTGAAAAAGCACTAGCAGGTCATCATAAATTGGGCATTATTCGTCTTAATACGCCAGCTTCTTTGAATGCGTTGAGTTTGCAAATGATTGAATTGATGTCACAGCAGTTGCAAGTGTGGAAAGATGACGAAGCCATTGTGGCGGTGTGGTTAGAAGGCGAAGGGGAGCGGGCATTTTGTGCTGGTGGGAATGTGGTGGAGGTTTATGAATCTGTTGTCGCAGAGAGGCCAAATCCAGCCGTCGTAGAGGACTATTTTAAAAAAGAATATGCGTTAGATTTCTGCTTACATACTTACCCCAAACCAGTTATTTGTTGGGGACAAGGTATCGTGATGGGCGGTGGCATGGGCTTATTTATGGCCGCTGATATTCGTGTGGTGACAGAGACAAGTCGCTTGGCCATGCCTGAAATCGCCATTGGCTTATTTCCTGATGTTGGGGCCAGTTATTTTCTCAATCAAATAGACGTTTCTTGGTCGCGATTTATTGCATTAACGGCGTGTCACTTGAGTTGCTCGGATGCAATAGCATTAGGATTGGCCAATGTTCTAGTCTCGCAAGAGGTCAAACAGGAGGTATTAGAAAAACTGGAGATGGTTCATTGGGATGTACAGAACAAGGAGCAATCGTTAGTAAGTCTCAAACAGGTAATTTTATCGATATCCCAGCAACATGACGCTTTTAATCATAATGTGGACAATCATGTGAGCGAGCATTCAGCCGAAATAGCCCCTTTAATGACTGATTCCATTGAGGAAATAGATCAGAAAATTAGGCAGTGGCAACCTGAGACGGCTTGGTTGAAAAAAGCAAAGCAGAGTTTTCTTTCCGGCAGTGCGTTATCCGCTCATGTTATTCTTCGTCAGTTGGAAGCGCACCGACAATCAAGTCTGCAAGAGGTATTTGAGTCTGAGTTAAACCTAGTAACCGCTTTGTGCCATAAAGGAGACTTTGCTGAAGGTGTTAGGGCTTTATTGGTAGATAAAGACAAAGCACCAAAATGGCGATTTAGCAGCGTTAATACTGTGAGTCTAGAAGATGTGGAGCAATTTTCACCCTCATTAAACGAGGCACAACTGCAAGAGCGCCCGATTCTGACAACTCAAAATGACCTTGTTTGATGTTTGTCTTGAGTATAAAAAAAGCCCTGCATAGCAGGGCTTAAACGAGAGCGTGACAACAATAAGGCCACTAACCGCGATGAAACGGCATTCTGACTTAATAGGATGACCTATCAAGATGCAGTTGGTACCTGCCATGGTTCTGTTTATTCAGTGGCAGGTGAAAGTCTTACACAGCGTCTTTATTTAACGACGCATTTTCAATGACTTCATTTAAATGTAACCAAGTCTCGACCACGGTATCAGGGTTAAGAGAAACACTTTCGATGCCTTGAGCGACCAACCAATCAGCGAAATCTGCATGATCCGATGGTCCTTGGCCACAGATACCCACGTATTTTCCCTGTTCACGACAAGCGGAAATGGCCATTTTTAAGAGTTTTTTCACTGCTGGATTACGTTCATCGAACTTGTCTGCAATCAAGCCTGAATCTCGATCGAGCCCGAGAGTCAGTTGTGTTAAATCATTGGAACCAATAGAGAAGCCATCGAAGTACTGTAGGAATTCCTCAGCTAAAAGTGCGTTAGACGGTAGTTCACACATCATGATGACTTTGAGGCCGTTTTCACCGCGAGCCAAGCCTTGTTCCGCAAGCAACTCTGTGACTTGCTGAGCTTCTTCTAAAGTACGCACAAATGGAATCATAATCTGTACATTGGTCAGCCCCATGTCGTTACGAACTCGACGAATGGCTTCACACTCCATGGCAAAACAATCACGGAATGAGTCGTCAATGTAGCGAGCCGCACCGCGGAAACCTAACATTGGATTTTCTTCATCCGGTTCGAACAATGGTCCTCCAACTAGGTTGTGATACTCATTGGACTTAAAGTCAGAAAGACGAACAATGACAGGCTTCTGAGAAAAAGAGCACGCTAATGTAGCGACCCCTTCGACAAGCTTATCGACATAAAACTCGACAGGGCCTTGGTAACCAGCAATGCGATGATCGATTTCTTCTTTTAGAGGAGCGTCCATGTCCTCGTAATTCAGTAAGGCTTTTGGGTGAATGCCAATCATACGGTTGATGATGAATTCGAGACGAGCTAAGCCAATGCCGGCATTCGGTAGCATCGCGAAATCGAAAGCACGATTTGGGTTGCCGACGTTCATCATGACCTTAACGGGTAAGTCTGGCATGTTGCCCACTTCAGAAGTAATCACATCAAATTGCAATGCTCCCTGATAGACAAAGCCCATATCGCCTTGAGCACAAGATACTGTGACTTGCTGGTCATTTTTTAAGACTTCCGTCGCATCACCACAACCGACCACGGCTGGAATGCCTAATTCTCGTGCAATAATGGCCGCGTGACAGGTTCGACCACCACGATTCGTCACAATCGCGGAGGCGCGCTTCATGATGGGTTCCCAATCGGGATCTGTGATATCTGTAACAAGAACATCACCTGGCTGAATGCGATCCATCTCAGTAATGGATGACAAGACTTTCACCGCCCCTGTTCCAATTTTATGACCAATAGCACGGCCTGTAATCATCACTGGAGAGGTTTCTTTTAAACTGTAACGCTCCATGCTTTGAGCGCTGGTTTGACTGCGGACCGTTTCAGGCCGAGCTTGAACTATGTAGAGTTTTCCATCGATGCCATCTTTGGCCCATTCTATGTCCATCGGGCGCTGGTAATGTTTCTCGATAATGCAAGCTTGTCGTGCCAAATCTTCTATTTCTTCATTGCTCAAGGCGAAGCGATTTTGGTCGTCGAGGGCAACGGGGACAACCTTAACAAACTCTTCGCTGCCGGCTTCTGCGTATTCCATTTTCTGTGCTTTGCTGCCAAGGCTTTTACGCACTACTGCAGGGCGATTGGATTCGAGGGTAGGTTTGTGAACATAGTATTCATCAGGATTGACGGTACCTTGTACCACCATTTCCCCTAAACCGTATGCGGCGGTAATGAAGACCACTTCGTCGAAACCGGATTCGGTATCCAAGGTAAATAAGACGCCAGATGCGCCAATGTCACTGCGAACCATTTTTTGAATGCCAGCAGATAAAGCAACGCCTTGATGTTCAAAACCTTGGTGTACACGGTATGAGATGGCTCGGTCATTGAATAAAGACGCAAAGACACGTTTGATGGACGCTTTAATGTCCGCTAAACCTATTACGTTAAGGTAGGTTTCTTGTTGGCCAGCAAAGGACGCATCAGGCAAATCTTCCGCGGTGGCAGAAGAACGAACCGCAAAGGATGTGCCATCAGCATTGTCTTCACACAGAACCGCAAAAGCTTGTTCAATTTCTTGGTTGAACTCGTTTGAAAAAGACGCGTCCTCAATCCATTGACGAATTTTAACGCCCGTTTCGGCGAGGGCATGAACATCATCAACATCCAGACTGTCTAGTGTCTGGTGGATTTTGTCTTCTAAACCGGTTTCAACCAAAAAGCTCTGATAGGCATAAGCAGTGGTTGCGAAACCATTTGGTACTTGGATACCAAGGTCTGTCAGGTTAGAAATCATTTCTCCCAAGGAGGCATTTTTTCCGCCTACTTGACCGACATCTTCTAAACGAAGATCTTTAAACCACTTAATAAATTTGCTCACAAGAGACTCCGATGGTTGAGTGTTTTTATTATTGAATCAATAAAAAATCGTTTGATGGGGATGTATGATTTTCCCGCCAAGCGAGAGTGTCTGCTGACAATGCCATTTCAGGGCTTGTCAAAGCCTTAACTCTGGGTCCATTGTATGTAGCTGGTATGCGTTGAATAAAATCGATTATTCGATGTAGTTTTATTTCAATCGAAAAAACGGATGTCGTTAGATAACAACAAAATGAGTAAAAATGACATGAAAGTGTATTTTGTTTCCGATGGAACGGCGATCACCGCCGAAGTGTTTGGTTCTGCTATGTTGTCTTTTTTTGAAGTCGACATCATAACCAAAAGTGTGCCTTTTTTGAGTACCAAAGACCAAGCCAATGGTCTAAAACAGCAAATTGATTTAGAGGTTGAGCAAGGTGCGTCAGTATTGGTTTTTTATACCATTTCAGACCAGTCTATCAGTGACATAGTGCAGTCCTGCCAGTGCCATTGTTACAATGTGTTTGGTGACATGTTGTCGCCCATTGAGCAGGCATTAGGGGTCAAAGCTCAGCCTTCGGCACAAAAAGCCCATGGGATGAAAGCCGGGGTTTATGATGGTCGGATAGACGCCATTAACTATGCCTTGGCGAATGATGATGGGGCATCCATCAAAAATTTCGATCAAGCCGATATTATTCTACTTGGGGTGTCTCGATCCGGCAAAACGCCAACGAGTTTATATCTGGCTATGCAGTACGGTATTCGTGCGGCTAACTATCCAATAACGGAAGACGATTTCTCCTCTGCAGGCTTGCCTAAGGTATTAAAACTACATAAGAAAAAGCTGTTTGGTTTGACCATTGATCCGCAAAGATTGCATGAAATTCGTACTGGTCGCATGGCGCAAAGTAAATACGCATCTTTCAGACAATGCCGTTATGAAATTGAGGAAGTGGAGTCTTTGTATCGTCAAGAGCGAATTCCATCCTTAAACTCTACGACCCTATCGGTGGAAGAAATTTCCACCAAAGTGATGGCTGAGATGAATTTAGAGCGTCACCGTCAATGAAATTTGAGACAGAATAGATCGGATTATTCGATCTATTCATAGTTTGTGTCGAATATTTAGACAAAAAAATGTCATATTTTTTATTTATGACGATATTGGCACAACAAATGCTCCGTTATTGTTGGGCAAAATAAGGCTTTCTTTCCTGTTTTGTTGTCGAATTACAAAATAACCTTTCTACAGTGTGCAGATAATAGAGAGAACAAGGCTTTTATAGAGAGTATTCCCCGAGAATACTCTATAATGACGATAACTTATGTGGGCTTATTAAAGGGCATATGGCCAAAGCCAAAACCACATTCTCAATCGTAAGATGTTCATATTGGTGATTTATAACAGGATGTCTTACTAAAAAACCAAGGATATACATACATTGAGTAAAAAAATTAACGATCCACACTCGCAGCGCGAAGCATCAAAATACGATAATCCGGTGCCTAGTCGTGAATACATCTTAGAATATCTTGCTACACAAAATACCGCTTTAAGTCATCCTCAGTTGTGTGATTTATTTTCTCTTAAGGGAGAAGATGAGATCGAAGCATTGCGACGCCGTTTGATTGCCATGTGTCGTGATAGCCAGTTGACCAGTAATGCCAATAACGAATATACACCACTGTTAGAAAGTGACTTCATCGAAGGGTATGTACAAGGCAATAAAGAAGGGCATGGCTTCTTACTACGTGCCAGTGATGACGACATCTTTTTATCCGCTCGTCAGATGATGAACGTAATGGATGGTGACAAAGCAAAAGTCCGCTTGTCTGGTCGCAGTGTAAAAGGCCGCTTAGATGGCGTTTTAGTTGAAGTGTTAGAACGAAAACATTCTCAGTTAGTTGGGCGTTATTATGAAGAGAGCCAAACGGCTTTCGTTACACCTGAAAATCCTAGAATCTCGCAAGATATTCTGATTAGTAAAGATTCTGGGTTGTCGCCTAAACATGGTCAATATGTGCTGGTCGAGATTGTTTCCTACGCCGATCGTGGGCAATCTGCAAAAGGCTTAGTGAAGAAAGTGCTAGGTGACTTCATGGCGCCAGGTGTTGAAATTGAAGTGGCCATGCATCGTTATGAAATTCCTAATGAATGGCCGACGGCTGTCGAGCAACAAGTCAAACATTTTACTCCTGAGGTAGCGGAAGAAGACAAAGCCCATCGAGTGGATTTACGCGATACCCCCTTTGTGACCATTGATGGTGAAGACGCTCGTGACTTTGATGATGCCGTGTATTGTGAAAAAACACCGGGTGGTTGGAAGCTTTTTGTCGCCATTGCAGATGTGTCTCATTATGTTAAAAAAGACACCGCATTAGACGAAGAGGCCATTGTGCGTGGCAATTCAGTGTACTTCCCAGGTCGAGTGATTCCAATGTTACCGGAAGTACTTTCCAATGGTTTGTGTTCATTGAACCCGGATGTTGACCGTCTTGCTATGGTGGCTGAGATTTCTCTGACGACAAAAGGCAAGATGCGTGGCTTTAAATTCTATGAAGGTTTGATTCGTTCCCATGCCCGCTTGACGTACACCAAAGTCGCTAAAATGATCGCTGATGAGGTGGAAGACGAAGGGGCGGCACTGCGTGATCGATATCAAAGCATTGTGTCTCATATTGATGATTTGAACGGTTTGTATCAGGTGCTTAAATCGGCCCGTGAAGAACGTGGTGCGATGGAGTTTGATACCGTTGAAACCCGTATGGTGTTTGATGAGCATTCGAAGATCGAACACATAGTGCCGGTAGAACGAAACGACGCCCATAAGCTGATTGAAGAGTGCATGTTGTGTGCGAACGTGGCGGCGGCGGAATTATTGATTAAAGCGGATTTACCGGCTTTGTTTCGAGTTCATGAAGGACCAAAAGAAGATCGATTACTGACCTTGCGTAGCTATCTTGGATTGCTTGGTTTAGAGCTCACTGGTGGTCTTAAACCGACGCCAGCGGATTACGCTATGGTGGCCGAGCAGATCAAAGACAGAGCGGACGCTCGAAGCATTCAAACCATGATGCTGCGTTCTATGTCACAAGCGGTTTATCAAGCCGATAACATGGGCCATTTTGGTTTGAATTATGAAGCTTATACGCATTTTACTTCGCCGATTCGACGTTACCCTGATTTGCTGGTTCATCGGGCGATTCGTTATTTGATTCGTGGTGAAGGCCGACCGAATGTTACTCAAGCACATCGAGTGGCCGGCAGTCCTTTATTAAAAGAGAAGAAAATCTACGGTTATGACCATGCCGATATGGATGGCTTGGGTGATTCTTGTTCACTGACAGAGCGACGTGCAGATGAAGCCACACGCGACGTTGAGGCTTGGCTAAAATGCCAATATGTTGAGCAACATCTAGGTGATGCCTTTGATGGTGTGGTCACTGCGGTGACGTCTTTTGGCTTGTTTGTCGAGCTACAGGGATTATTTGTCGATGGCTTGGTTCATATTTCTGGTTTAGGTCAGGATTACTTTGTTCATGATATTGAGCATCAAGCCATTATTGGTGAACGCACTGGTCGGGTGTTCCGTCTTGGTGATCGTCTGAAAGTTCGGGTTGCTAGCGTCAATTTAGAACAGCGCAAGATTGATCTGACCTTAGACGAGTCGGCTTCACGTCCTCGTAAGAAGGTGGAGCGTGATGACCTGACCGAATTGGAAATGCAATTGGCGCAACTGCCTCCGATTGAATTAGGTGGTCGTCCTAAGCCAAAGGCAAAAAACAGTTCGGAAGAGAGTGCGGGCAGCAAAAAAGAAGCCGCGAAAGACAAAGCGTCTGATAAACCGAAGAATAAGAAGCGTCGTGCCCCTTCCAAGGGCAAACGCATTAGGCAAAAGAAAACAGCTCAAGCGGCAGCTAAGACGAAAACGTCGTCGAGCAGCGCGAAGAAGCACAAAAAAGTGAAAAAGGTTAGCAAAGCGAAAAAAAGCAATGCGAAACCAAGATCTCGTGACTAACAAATAGTCGATTAAATGCCGATATAGAGAGAATGAAATAACACATGTCCGATTTAGAATGGATATACGGTATTCATGCCGTAGAGAATGCATTGTCACAGCAAGCCGAACGTATTAAAGAAGTGCGTTTTCAAGAAGGTCGTGATGACAAGAAAACACAGCGATTAATGACGTTATGTAAAACCAATAAGGTTCGTTACAGCTTAGTGCCACGTCGCGATTTGGACCAACTTTTTACCAAAACCAAAGAGCGAGTCGTGCATCAGGGTGTTGTAGCCTATACCACCATGACAAAAGCGGGCAATGAAGCTGATTTACACGCTTATATTGAGGGATTGGATGAAACGCCTTTGGTCATCATTCTGGACGGCGTGACCGACCCTCACAACCTTGGTGCTTGTCTACGAAGTGCCGATGCCGCTGGGGCTCATGCTGTCATTATGCCAAAAGATAATTCCGCACCCTTGAATGCAACTGTCAGTAAAGTGGCCTGTGGTGCGGCTGAAAGCATGCCAGTGTATGCGGTGACAAATCTGGCTCGCACAATGAAAAAACTGCAAGATCAAGGTATTTGGATTTTCGGTACGGCAGGCGAAGCGACTGGTACCATTTATGAGCAAGATTTAACCATTCCGACGGCCATTGTGATGGGCGCAGAAGGGGAAGGCATGCGACGTTTGACTCGTGAGCAGTGTGATTATCTCGTTAAGCTACCTATGGCTGGTGTGGTATCCAGTTTGAACGTATCGGTCGCAACGGGTGTTTGCTTGTATGAAGTTGTTCGACAGCGTGCTGTAAAAGCTCAGAGTTAAGGAGTTAGCCTTGTTTCAGTCGTTCCAAATTCAAGCACCACAGTCGGCTCTTGATGTGAATTTGCAGCACAAGATAGACACCAAAACCAAGCCACCAGGTTCGTTAGGATCTCTTGAACACATTGCCTTTCAACTGGGCCGAATTCAAGGGAAGACAACGCCGGACGTCAGCAGCGCCAAGATGATCGTGTTTGCGGCAGACCATGGTGTGGTCGATCAAGGTATTAGCTTATTTCCACAGGAAGTGACGCCTCAAATGGTGATGAACTTTTTGATGGGAGGTGCGGCTGTGAGCGTATTCTGTCAACAGCATAATGTGCCATTACGAGTTGTCGATGTCGGTGTAAAAGTGGATTTGGACGATCATCCCTTGTTAGCCAAACGCAAAGTGGCCTATGCCTCTCAAGACTTTAGTCGAACCGCTGCAATGACCCCTGAGCAAGTTGCTAAGGCGTTGCAAGCGGGTGTAGAAGAGGTGGATCAGGCCATAGCAGAAGGGTGTCAGTTGTTGATGTTTGGTGAAATGGGCATAGGTAATACCTGTGTCTCATCTTGCATGATGTCGGCTTTATTAGGTGATGACGCCACACTGACGACGGGGCGAGGGACAGGCTTGGATGAGCATGGTGTGTCTCACAAAGCCAATATCATTCAGCAGGCTTTGTTGCGAGCGGAACAGGATACGGGCCAGCTCATGGTGGACTGGAGTCCGCAAACCCTTGCTGAGCAAGTGGGTGGTTTTGAAATATTGGCGATGGCTGGGGCTATGCTACAGGCGGCGAAGTGTCAAACGGCCTTTGTGGTAGACGGTTTTATTTGTTCAGTGGCCTTATTGTTCGCTCATAAAGTGGCACCCTTGGTGAAGGAGTATGCCATTTTTGCCCACCAATCAAATGAACAGGCACATCAACGCTTGCTTGATTACCTGAATGTCGAGCCGATTTTGTCCTTAGATTTACGTTTAGGGGAAGGCTCTGGTGCAATTCTGTCTTACCCTTTAATTCAAAGTGCCTGTGTTTTTATGGCACAAATGGCCAGTTTTGAAAGTGCTGGTGTAAGTGATCAAACATAATGTCTATTGATGGCTTGACGAGTTGCTTGAAGGATATGGGAATAGCATGAAAAACTTACTGACTGGCGCTTATTGGCAAGGTTTTAAACGCAGTTTGGCGACATATACCCGCATTCCACTTAGAGTCGATTGGCGTGATGATGTTGAACATCTGCCGGCTGTGAGCTTTTTACCATGGGTTGGGATAGTGGTCGCGATTGTGAGTACTTGGCCATTATGGTTTGACTGGTCAACCTCGTTGCAGGCGCTTTTCATGCTACTGACGGCTGTGCTTTTAACTGGCGGCTTTCATGAAGATGGTTTGATGGATACGAGCGATGGTTTGGTTGGTGGTTGGAATAAAGAACAACGCCTGACCATTATGAAAGACTCTCGCTTAGGCAGTTATGCGGCTTTATCCATTTGGTTTTCCTTAACCTTGAAATGGTTGTTGTTGAGCGAGCTATTAAATACCGGTTCTAATTCCTTTTTAGGCTTAATCTATTTGATTACCTCTTGGTGCGCTGTTCATGTACTGGCGCGCGTTTTTCCTCTTGTTTTGATGCATTGTCTGGATTACGTCACGTTAGGGGACAGTAAAGCGCAGAGTATGATTGCCCGATTTGGCATGAAAGAATGGATTGTGGCTTTGGTGCCCTGTGCAATTTTGGCCATTTTATCTTTGAGTCTATTGGAAATTGCCCTCGTGGCTGTTTTGGCCGCGTTGTTTTTATTGGCGATACGTCAGTATTTGCAGCATAAGATTCAAGGCTTTAATGGTGATGCATTGGGTGCCAGCGAACAGTTTGGTGAAATTTTTGTGATTGCGGCTTTGTTGGTATTTGCATCGTGAAATTATACCTTGTTCGACACCCCAAACCGGATGTGAAAGCTGGTTTATGTTATGGCGATATGGATGTGCCGTTGCTGGAAGGTTGGCAAACTCATGCTCAGGCGTTAAAAGCCTCACTGAATTTAGTTTATGACAATAAAAAAACTCGTTGTTATCACAGTCCTTTAAGTCGAGCTGCTTTATTGGCGAACCACATTAGTGATGGTCTGTCTCAACCTATTGATGCTTTAAGAGAGATGGATTTTGGTCATTGGGAAGGATTATGTTGGTCTGAAATACCGCGACAAGAGATGGATATTTGGGCCAGCGACATCGTCAATGAAAACCCATTTCAAGGTGAAACCTTGCAGGTTGTGGCGGATCGAGTGTGGCAATGGTGGCTAAGCGTGAAAGACGAGCCGATGGATACTTGTGTGCTGGTGGCGCATTCAGGGGTAATTAAGGTGCTTGTCAGTCTATTGTGTGAATGGCCTTTGTCAAAATGCTTTCGTATCGATGTTGATTTTACCAGTGTGAGTGAGTTCTCCATACAAGGCGAATGGGTGTCATTAAAACGTTTAGGCGCAGGGGATTGGTTTCTTAATACGCCAGAACAATCAAACGAATCATAATAAAACGACTTGGCAATCGCTGAGTTCGACAGAGACAAAATATAGAATGTTGTTATATCTATTAGGTATGTTTGGGATTGCGGCTTTTGCTGTGACAGGAGTGATCTCATCCGGCAAAAAAGACATGGATTTGTTCAGTGTGGTGTTTCTTGGCATGGTGACATCACTTGGGGGCGGTACGATTAGAGACACGGTTTTAGGCGTTGAAGATGTCTATTGGGTCAGTGACACGTCTTATCTTTGGGTGGCCTTCTTATCTTCTTTGGCGGCTTTTTTTGCCGTTCGGTTAATGGAAGATCGACAGAGTGTTTTTCATTATGCAGATTCTTTTGGCTTGGCCCTGTTTACCGTGGTGGCAACGGAAAAAGTATTGAACCTTGGTTTTCCCTCCACTATTGCCATTACCATGGGGGTGATTACTGGCATTGCAGGGGGCATCATTCGAGATGTACTGAGTCATCGCCCGCCATTAGTATTGGGTCGAGAGTTTTATGCAACGCCTGCTTTTTTGGGGGCCTTGTTATTGGTGCTACTAGAAAAAAACATACCTTCACATGAATTTAACTCGATTTACGCAGTGGCGTTAGTCTTTATACTGAGGGTCTTTGCAATCCATAAAGGCTTATATTATCCAAGTTGGCTACTTTATAAAAAGCGTTAAGAGATAAAAGAGGACAAGGCTAATGGCAAATACAGTTATGCAAAGTGAAGCTGAAAAACAACAAGCGCGTTTGTTAAAAAAGAAAGCGGTTGTGGATCAGCGTATTGCTGCTGCGACAGAGGAACGTGGCGTGACGATTTTGCTAACGGGCAATGGCAAAGGCAAAAGTTCCAGTGCCTTTGGTACTATGGCCCGGGCATTAGGTCATGGTCAAAAATGCGCCGTGATCCAGTTCATCAAAGGCCGCAAAGCCACAGGTGAACAACTCTTTTTTGGAGAACATCCGCATGTTGATTTTCATGTAATGGGGCATGGTTTTACATGGGAGACTCGTGATCCTGAGCTAGAGCAAAAGGCTGCAGACCAAGCTTGGTCTTTGGCTAAGAGCATGTTAGCAAATGATAGTGTGGATTTTGTTTTGTTGGACGAAATCACTTATATGTACAAGTATGGCTATTTAAACGAACAAGATTTAATTGATGCTTTAGCCTCTCGTCCAGCACACCAGAATGTCATGATGACGGGGCGAACGGCGCCACGAATTCTACTCGATACTGTTGATACTCACAGCAAGATTGCCAATGAACGACATGCTTTTGCTGGTGGCGTAAAAGCCCAATCGGGTATTGAGTGGTAGCGCTTTCTAAGCCAATAAACCATTTCTGAATGCCATCAAGAAGGTCAGCGATAAGCTGGCTTTTTTTTGTGCCTATCTTTTCTTTTTTTCTCTGCTAAATTTAGTATTAATAATGAGATTTATTCTCAAAATAGCTGGATTTATTTTGCTTTCTTTACGATAATGATTCTCATTAGATCTAAATGATTGACCTACTTGGTCGCGGAGGAAACGATGCAAAACTGGGAACGTTTGACAAGACAAGCCAATAAAGCTTACTCAAACCATGATTACTCAGACTCAATTGAACTCAATCAACAAGCACTTCAGCAGGTTGAGCAGTCCTTTGACGATGATTTTCATCAAGATGCTGAGTCTGTTGTTGCGGCGGCGGCTGTGAGTTTTCTCAATATCGCTGAGTCTTATACAGCATTAGGCGACTTTCTTTCCGCAAACACGCAATACGAGAGTGCTGTGAACTTTTTACAGGCCGTCATTGTGCGTCCTGATATGGATGAGGACCAACGGGGATTGATTATGAGAACAGCGACTCACATTCGCTTTGAATGGGAGCTGTTCTCACAAAGTCATAGCAAACATGTTATGGCTCAAAGTAAGGCGCTGATGCGTTCTATTACAAATGTTGTTACCAGTCAGGCCACCATGGTGCGCCATTAAATTCGCTTTAAATAGATATAAGGATAAATATATGAAATCTGCTGTTACATCGATCGTTGCTGCTCTCTGTTTGGCTCTGATGAGTTCAATGCTGCTAGCACACCCAGGTCACGACCATGCTCATTGGTCTAGTGAGTTGATTCATATGTTAACTTGGCTAGCCATTGCTAGTGTGATTGTAGGCGGCTTAATTTATAAGCAAGTACTAGGTCGTAAGGATTCTAAGCAGGAGGATAAAAACCATGATGCATAATATGGTTAAAGTGTTAGACAAGGTGATCGGCTTTAAAACGGCCCAAGCTCACTGTGATATTCCATGTAAAATTTACGATCCTTCAACCGCATTATTGGCGGCTTTAAGCTGTGTTCGCTTGATGGATCTAATTAAAGAGATCGAAGACAAAGACACATTAACGGTTGCCGATTATGCTCAAATCGCGCGCTTAGTGGGTGAAAAAGAGTCGGCGAGCACAGAAGTAAAAGAAGCCGTGCGTATCATCTGGGGAGACTACTTTAAAGCGCCTCAATTCGAACAAGTGCCTAATGCCCATGATTTGACCCACAGTATTATGCTGCAAGCATCAAAATGTAAGCAAGGAATCAAACGTGAAGAGGGTGAAAAACTGGTGTCATTGGTAAATGAATTCGCCGCAGCCTTTTGGTTAACCAAAGGGGTGGCAACCTATACAGCACCTTGTCCTTATCCGCCTATGCTGGACACTGTCTACCCTGATCTTAAGGGATAGGCTGGTTTATCAACATCAGGAAAGGCTAATGTCTTTTCCTGATGTTTTGTTCGAACCGTATTATCTATTGATGAAGGAGGGATTA
The DNA here is from genome assembly GCF_000214215.1 of Marinomonas posidonica IVIA-Po-181. NCBI lineage: Bacteria > Pseudomonadati > Pseudomonadota > Gammaproteobacteria > Oceanospirillales > Oceanospirillaceae > Marinomonas > Marinomonas posidonica. The sequence continues at coordinate 2,661,410 of NC_015559.1, read as the reverse complement.
TGTTGCGCTTCATCAAAGTTCAAGGGGAAAGCATGGCCCCAAATCTTCATGATGGCGACTTTGTGTTTATTAGCCGTTGGTATCGTAAGCTCAAAATTGGCCAGTTGGTTGTGGTTGATCATGCGTTATATGGCTTTATAGTCAAAAAAATATTGCATATCGCACCGGATGGACAGCTATGGCTTGGTGGCGAGAATAATAAAAGTCTTCAGTCAGAGCGCATTGGCTGGGTCTCACCAAGACGCGTTATTGGTAAGGTGATTGGTCGTATCTGTGCTTCTCAAAGCAAATGTCAGTAAAGTGTCTATAAAACTGGACACTTTCCTCTTAATGCTAAAATTTGTGTGCGTCTTTGACCTTGGTCTGGTTCCGCTTTTTCTCTAGAATCCTGCTCATTACGAACCAAGTTAAATACTCAAGGGAAAAGCATGTCCACAGCAGAGTTACCAAAAGTTCAAAAGCATACCCGCTCAGAAGATATTCAGGCGATGCTGATCGGCACATTAATCATCGCGTTAGGAGTGAATTTGTTTACTCAAGCTGGGTTATTAACTGGTGGCTCCGCTGGTTTAGCGTTTTTGATCCAGTATTCAACGGCGCTAACCTTTGGTCAGGCGTTTTTCTTAATTAACCTTCCGTTTTACATATTAGCAATTTGGCACTTTGGTTGGAATTTCACATTGAAAACCTTTTTTGCGGTTTTCTGTGTATCAGCTTTTTCGGATATAACGCCCATGCTGGTAACGTTCGAAGCACTCGATCCTATTTATGCCAGCATGACTGGTGGCTTTCTAATGGGAGTGGGCTTTCTAATGCTGTTTCGTCACAATGCTAGCCTTGGTGGTGTGAACATTCTAGCTCGTTACTTGGCAGAGAAGTATGGGATTTCCATGGGTAAATTCCAAATGGCGATTGATTGCACCATAGTAATGACGTCTATTTTGGTGGTGGATTATCGCTTGATCTTAATTTCTTTCGTTGGGGCGATTGCCTTAAATATGATTATTGCTGTGAATCATAAACCGGGACGATATATGGGCAACGTATAAAATAGTTTAGCCTTTCTAAAAGCGGCATTTGCCGCTTTTTTTTGTTCTTTATCTGTTCAAATCATGGTTTTTGATACTTAGGATTTCCTAAAATATGGCCTCTCGGGTATGATTACGCCAAATGTAAAACAGAGGAAATAAGCGTTTGGAGTTATTAAAGGTAGATAACCTTAATCCTTATCTAGATGACCTTGTTGAGCTACTTATTGATGCTGTTGATTCAGGTGCCCCGATTGGTTTTTTACCGCCAATGAGTGAACCAGAAGCAAAAGCCTATTGGTTGTCTGTAAATGACGAATTGCAGGAAAATGCTCGCCAAGTCTTATTAGTTCGGGAAGACGACAAAGTTGTTGGTAGTGTGCAAATCGGTATGTCACCTAAAGCGAATGCTTTGCATCGATGTGACGTCGAAAAACTCATGGTGCACACCCAAGCGCGTGAAAATGGCTTAGGCAGTACCTTGATGCAAGGTGTCGAGCGAGTCGCGGCGGCGATGCAGAGACAATTATTAATCCTAGAAGTACGAAGTGATGACATTGCTCACGATATGTATGTCAACATGGGATACATTCCATTTGGAGACGTGCCTGGTTACACTCGTAGCGCGAACGGCATGCTGCACAACTCTACTTTCTTTTATAAAGAAATTGAAACCACTCATGAAGTATTTTCTTAATCAGCGTAGGCCCATCCATTGAGACTTGATTTTTATTTATCCCATGTAACCGAACTTGCTCGTAAAGCGGCTAAAATAGCGGCGGCGAAAGGTCGAGTAACCGTTAATGGAGAGGTGGTCAAAAAAGCCAACTATATGGTGCAACAGTCAGATCAAATTTGTCTGGATGCTGAGTTACTTGCATGGCCATCAGAAGGTTATTATTTGGTGAACAAACCGGCGGGTTACGTTTGTGCCAATCAGGATCCTGAACATCCTATTGTATTGGATTTGTTGCCTGCGCACCTGGGTCAACAATTGAACATTGTTGGTCGACTGGATAAAGACACAACGGGGTTGCTGTTGCTGACGACGGATGGTCAATGGTTGCATCGCATTACTTCCCCTCGACATGTTTGTGATAAGCGTTATCGGGTCCACTTAGCGGATCCTATTTTGGATGAAGCAATACAGCAACTCGAAGTAGGGGTGTTGTTAAACGGTGAAGATCAATTGACTAAGCCTGCTAAGGTAGAGCGCCTCGCAAGCAATGAGATTTACTTAACCATCCAAGAAGGTAAGTATCATCAAGTAAAGCGTATGCTGGCGGCGGTAGGCAATCGAGTGGAAGCACTTCATCGTGATCAGATTGGTCCTTTACAGCTAGGTGAAGGAATTTCGGCGGGAGAATATCGAGCGCTAACGAGTGATGAAGTAGCCTACTTTTAAAGACTAAGATAAAGAGAAAACACTATGACAGAATTATCGATGGATCAAAGAGTACAATTGCTGGTGTCGCCAGACAGTGAACGTCTAGCGTATTTTATTGAACAAGCTAAGACCACTCAGCAAGTCTGGAGTTTAAGTAACGAAGAGGGTTTCGTTATGGTTGAAACAGATGACGGCGATTGTGTCATGGTTTGGCCAGATGCAGAGTTTGCGAGCCAATGGGCGATTGACGATTGGGATGATTGTGAACCCGTGGCGGTCTCTCTTGAAACCTTTCAAACAGAATGGTTGCCGAGTCTGGCAATGGACAAGATCACAGTGGCGGTTTTTCCTAACATTGAAGACGAAGGGAAATTGTCGACAGCGGAAGAACTAACCGCTCTTTTTGCTGAATAATGCGTTCAACAATAAGCCATCCGTGATCAAAGCGGATGGGCGTATGTGCTATGGAATATCAAAATTAAGGAACTGACCCTTATGAGTAAGCGCCAAAATCATCGTGAAGAAGTCTTTGTTAAAATACTGGATGCCGCCGAGGTTGAGTTCGGATTAAAGGGTTATAACGGTGCTAGTTTGCAGCATATTGCGGAACGTGCAGGTCTACCAAAACCAAATATTATTTACTATTTTCAGTCGAAAGCGAACTTGTATAAACAGGTATTAGATCAGACGTTGATGGGCTGGAATGACCTGTTTGACCGAGCAACGGTGGAAGATGATCCGGCAGAAGTGTTGGAGAGCTTTATTCGAGTGAAGCTAAAAAATAGCTTTGAAAAGCCTGTTGCATCACGATTATTTGCCATGGAAGTGGTCAGTGGGGCGAATCACATAGGCGATTACTTAAAAGAAGATCTACGTCCATGGTTTGCGTCACGAACAGAACTTCTAGAGGCTTGGATGGACGCTGGAAAAATGCGCCAAACTGACGCTGCTAGTCTGATCTTTATGATTTGGGCAACCACTCAACACTATGCTGATTTTGAAGCACAAGTGCTCGCGTTAAGTGGCAAAGAAGGCTATACCGAGGACGACTTAATACGCATTGGTGATGCGATTAGTAGCATAATTTTAGCGGGTTGTGGTCTCACTAAAGCTTAAGAAAGGTACGAACAAGTTCACTGGCTACGGCAACGTGCTCCTGCGTTGCTCTAATCCCCTACATCCATGTAGGGGTCAGCGTGGGAATAACTCTCTTTTATTCGAGGCAAGTTTAGCGCCCAAGTATATTGTAACAAGCTTAATAAAGGATAAAGAGAGCTTAGCCCACGCCCTTCTGGTCTTTCAGAGAGACCGTTTCTCTGATAAGACTGACGTTCAGAAGACTTATTCGCACCTTCCCTAAGTATTTGTGTCTATTTAGGCTAAGTTCAGGATTTTTGTACATGGCGTATTAAGGCTCTGAGCTTGGCTGGCTTAGCCGGTTTGGCCATATAACTGATTTGTTGAGCTTTACAGGTTTCAATTAAATCCGGCTCGCGGGAAGCGGTTAATAAGGCCGCAGGAATGCAGTGACCGGCTTTCTCTCGCAAAGCTTGAATCAGATTAAGACCGTCTTTATCACCATCCAGATGATAATCTACTAATAACAATTCCGCTTCTCCTTCTGCTGCAAAAGCGTGCTCATAGTTCTGAAAACTGCGGCATTCGCATTGCCAGTGTGCCAAAAGACTTGCCATAGCGGCTAAGTTGTTCGCATCATCGTCAATACACCAGACACGACAGTTGCTATGATCCTGTGTTTTCTCATCGGGCTCTATTTTTGTTTTAGGAAGTGGGGTTGTCTGGTTGGTCGCCATCGGAATTTGAATGCTAAAGCAGCTCCCTTTACCTGGAATTGAATGTACTTGGGTAACGAGTCCTAGCTGTTTTTGCATGCGACGTACCAGACCCAGCCCTAATCCCATACCGGGTTCTTGCGTGTTTTCCCAACGATAGAAGTCATCAAATACCTTGTCTTGTTCAGCATCAGGAATACCAACCCCTGTATCCCAGACTTGCAATAACACTTGATGTTTGCGCGGACGAACACTCAATAAAACTCGACCTTTTGGGGTATATTTCACGGCATTTGAGACGAAATTCTGGATGATACGACGTAAGTAAATGGGGTCAGAATACACATTAAATGAGCGTAAATGGGTGCTAAATTGAATCTTTTTACTGGCCGCGATGACATCAAATTCAGCGATGATGGGTCTAAGAATATTGTCTAAGTTACAGGTTTCAAGAGTAGGTTGAATCGCCCCCTGATCTAATCGTGCTATTTCTAATAAGGTCGAAATCAGGGCTTCAGTGGATTCTAATGAATCAGACAATTTTCGAATGACATGCCCTGTGTCATCTTCTAATTCGGTTGAATTAAGAATGCCCATATAGAGCTTTGCGGCGTTCAGTGGCTGTAAAATATCGTGACTGGCCAACGCGAGGAATTCGGTTTTTGAGGCATTGGCTTGTTCGGCTTCGCCTTTGGCATCCATTAAGGCTTTTTCGGCTTTATTTCGACGATTGATCTCCTGAAGCAGTTCATGGTTGACGCTTTGTACTTCTTCTGTGCGTGCTTCAACGCGTTTTTCGAGATCAATGTTGGCTTCTTTGAGAGCTTGTTGGCTTTCAATATGCTCTGTAATGTCAGTAAAACTGGTGACGAAACCGCCGTCTGGTAATGGATTTCCGACCATTTCAATAACTCGGCCATTGGCTCGACGGCGTAAAAAACGATGGGTTGTGCCTTTCTTTAAATGATCAAGGCGTTTGTTAACCAAATCCTCAATTTCCCCAACGCCACACTCGCCACGTTGGGCATTAAAGCGAATCAGTTGCTCAACTGGTAAACCGACTTTCAGCATGCCTTCCGGATAGGGGTAGAGTCTTAAATAGGTTTTGTTCCAAGCAACAATGCGTAACTCTTTATCTACCACACTGATGCCTTGATCAAGATTGTCCATAGAGACGAACAGTAGGTTCTGACTGAATTGAATCGCTTGCGTGGTTTCGTCTAAGTAGGTCACCATTTCTTCCACCTTGATTTGTTTGTCGATCAAGATGGAATTAATGATGGTACGCGCTGAGGAACCGCCTAAAACCCCCCCTAAAATGCGTTCGCAATAATCGACAAACAAACGGTTTGGCGAATCGCTCGGCGTCATGCTCTGATTGTAATCACGTTCGAAATTGTCCAGCACCTGCTGTGATTTTTGCTTACCTAAAAAGGTGCTCAGCAAGACAAAGAAATCACTGTTGGTTGCCTTGCTTTTGGGTTTAAAGAAGCCTTTTTCGAGCTCGGTTGTTGGGCTGACAAAGGCGGTCGCTTGAATTCGGTCAATCAATCTTTCGGTTGATAGTAAAGAACCAACGACGTAACCAAAAATGTTTGCTAATAAACTGATGAAAGCACCGTAACTAATGACTTCAGAACGGGACTGTTCACTGTCTAAGCCCCATTCGATGCTACCACTTAATGGCAACATCATGAGTAATATCCAACTGATAAAGCCAAACGTTAGACCAGTGTATACACCATAAGCGTGACCTCGTTTCCAGTAGAGCCCTCCGAATACGGCGGGCATTAATTGCAATACTAAAGAAAAGGCTAAAACCCCTGTCCCGGATAGGGACTCGTGGTTGGCCATTTTCTGATAGTACAAGAAAGACAAAGTTAAGATCCCCATCATGGCTAAACGGCGAATTACTAAAATACGTCGACGATATAAAGGCAAAGCTTGCTGTTGCGCGCTAGCGCGAGCCAACATAATGGGCAGAATCACATCGTTACTGATCATGATGCTTAAGACAAAAGTCGCGACTATGGTCATAGCGGTGGTTGCTGAGATGCCGCCGAGAAAAATTAATATTTGTAATGGTAGGTTGTCAGAAACCAAAGCGAATTGAATCACATAAGTATCTGGATTGATGCTGGACGAGAATAGACCTTGGCCGGCGAGAGAGATAGGCGGGATGATGAGTGCAAAGATCGCCAGATACAAAGGGAACATCCATCGAGCCATGTTGGATTGACGCTTGTCTTGATGATCGACTACGGTGACGTGGAATTGACGTGGCAAGCAAATTACCGCAGCAGCGGCCATAAAGGTTTGCATTAAAAAGGGGAAAGATAGGAAGGCATCCGGATGCCAAACAGACACATCAACCCTTTCTTCCAAGGTGGCAAAGTTTAAGTCCTGTGTCATGATCCAGACAACTAATCCCACGGCGATAATCGCAATTAGCTTGAAGAGAGATTCTGCACCAATCGCCAACATCATGCCTGATCGGTACTCGGTAACCTCTACCTTGCGAGTGCCGAACAGCATAGCGAAGACGCCCATTAATATGGACGCAATCAGCACAATAAGCGTAGATGAGGATTCCTCTTGGTGGACGAACAGAGCAAAGTTAGAACCGATGGCTTTGAGTTGTAGCGCAATATAGGGAATGACTGCGAGCATACAAATTAAAATTACCAGTGGGGCTGTTATTGGTCGTTTGCCATAACGGCAAGAGATAAAGTCGGCAATGGAAGTGATGTTTTGCTTGTGACTGACGGTGATCATTTTTCGCAGCAATGGAAAGGCGAATAAATACAATAGGATAGGACCTAATAGGATCGGCAGATAGTTCCAGCCAGAACGGGTGGCTTCACCAACCGAGCCGTAAAACGTCCAAGCGGTGCAATAAATCGCCAATGAGAGGCTGTAAACCAGTGGGTGTCTGGTTAACTTTTTCGCTTGAGGACCTTCTTTATCCCCCCATAAGGCGATAAAGAATAGGCCCATTACATATAAAATTGCTAATAGAATCCAAAAAACCGTCATGGTCTAAGCACCTGAATATAAAGCATTGTTTTATTCTTTGATGAGAAAAGGTAGCACACTTATTCTGATAATCCTCTAAGACTTAGGTCGTGTTAGCGGACCCTAAGCGATCCAAGGCATGTTAGAATGCTTAGGAGCATTGAGGAGGAGTTCATGACGTTACCAGACAGTATTCAGATTAAGGCTTATCACGCTCATCTGTACTACCAAGATCAAGAAGGGCTGATAATGGCGCAAGCATTAGCTCAGCAGGCGTCTGATTTGTTTGACATTCGTGTGGGACGATTCCATCAAAAGCCAGTAGGACCTCATCCTTTGTGGAGTTGCCAATTGTCTTTTGCGGCAGATGCGTTTGCTGATGTTATACCATGGCTAATGATGAACCGTCGAAGCCTTGATGTGTTTGTGCATCCTTTAACTGGAGATGACTACCTAGATCATACCCAAGGCGTAAGTTGGTTAGGGCAGTCTCATACCTTGGATACATCTCAATTTCGAGTGAAAAATGTACGATAACACTGGGATAAGGGACTTTTTTTGCTTTTTTCCCAAAAAAATTAACCTTAACCCTTTAAAAATGCCTTATAAGACCAAGATCTACGAACTGGTGATTACGTTATTAGGACGTTATTATAGCTAACGCTCGGGTTCGTGTTGTGGCGGTGTATCGCAAAATAGTTTGCTTGTATCAAGCGCTCGTTCCCTTATTTAAGATAAAGCTGGAGAATACAATGCAAATTTCTGAAAACACCGTTGTGAGCATGCACTACACATTGACAGACGATCAAGGTCAGCAACTTGATTCTTCTGTCGGTCAAGAACCATTGGTGTTCTTGAGCGGTGCGCAAAACATCATCGACGGCCTAGATAAAGCCCTTCAAGGCAAAGCCTCTGGTGAGAAATTGACTGTGTCGGTTGCTCCTGAAGAGGGTTACGGTGAGATTCATCAAGAACTGATTCAAAAAGTACCATCGGAAAACTTCCAAGGTGTCGATGACATTCAAGTGGGTATGCAGTTTATGGCGCAAACGCCAGGCGGTCAGCAGCCTGTGACGGTAATTGGTGTCGAAGAAGACGGTGTAATGTTAGATGGTAATCACCCGCTAGCAGGTAAGACATTGAATTTTGATGTTGAAATTGTCGACGTTCGCGAAGCTTCTGCAGAAGAGCTTGAGCATGGCCATGTTCATGGTGAAGGTGGTCATCAACACTAAGCTTTAGGGCTTCATATTGATTAAGAAAAACGGCTTCTTCGGAAGCCGTTTTTTTATGTATATCTGTAAACAGATTTAAGTGCGTACTTTTTGTCATTCTTGATAAAACGGAAGATGTGGGTTTGCTTGAAAAACGCGTTATAAACAAAGCATATAAATGGAAATATGATATTAACAAATGGTATTGACTAATATGATGCCGATGCGTTTTACTGATATCTCAAACAATAATAAAAGAGGTCTGATCATGAAGAGCCTACTGGAGCATTTATCCCAATATGCATACTACCATCAAGATAGACGCAATGTGGCAACGCATTTCATTGGTATTCCAATGATCGTTTTAGCCATTGCTGTCTTGCTATCTCGCCCGAATTTCTCCGTTTTTGATGTGTCTCTTACGCCAGCAATTATTGTGGTGGTACTGAGCAGTTTATTTTATTTATCTTTGCATTTGGTGATTGGACTCGCTATGTCTAGTCTCTTGATACTTAGTTTGTTTATCGCAGACTACCTTGCGGCACAAACGACCGTCATATGGCTAGTGAGTGGATTAGGCTTGTTTATTGTTGGCTGGATTTTTCAATTTATTGGTCATTACTTTGAGGGTAAGAAGCCTGCTTTTTTGGATGATGTTATAGGCTTGATCATTGGGCCATTGTTTGTCTTTGTTGAGTTTCTTTTTGTATTGGGAATAAAGCCTGAATGGCAGAAACAGATAGAACAATTTTGTGATTTGAAAAATCAAAAAAATCAGGTTACTGACGGTTTTTGATCATTCTTATGACATGATTGGTAGGTGAAGAAAGCGGGGAAGCGCTATCAATTATTATTTTAGCGCCTTTTCCGTAGGAGTAAGCCAATGAACTTTCACGTGAGGGTTCTCAAGAAAAGCGCTTACTCTAAACTCTTTTTAGCAAATCTTAAGCGTGTTGTGCAGAAGACGTTACTAAGTTTGATTTGATTTTAGCGATAGCAGATTTGATGGCTTTACCAGCTGAGGCGAATGAAGCAACGATGAATTCAGCGCGTTCAGCACGAGCAACAGCGATACGAACGTCGGCGTCAGATAGGTAAGCAGCGTTTACGTTATTGATTAGTTCAGCGACAGATTTTGAGTTGTTCATAGTGTTTTCCTTCTTTATCAAGTGACCCGCTTTGTGCTGGTCTATGGTGAATTTTTTCGATGTGTTAATGATAAGAAGAGTCAACAAAGAAGACAAACGATAAAAAATACCCTCAAAGGTGAATTTATTTCATCAATCATTTTTCTTTTGCCAGACGTCGTGATGAATAACCGATTCGACATTGCGACGTGTTAGCCAATCGGCTTTTTCTAAATCTGGCATGTCTTGAAATGTTTCTACGTAGCCGATGCAAAGGTAAGCAATAATGTCAATATTATCTGGGATTTTGAGAAGGTCGCGGCGTACTTGATCATGCAGAATGCTTACCCAACCAAGTCCAATATTTTCCGCTCTTGCGGCCAGCCATAACATCGGCTCAGTACTGTCAAAGAGCACATTATGATATGAGCAGGTGATTCTGCCAAGGCAATTATATTCAAGCTTAAGATGGCATTTTTCAACTACAAACCGCTGTGATTAATGGATCATTGTGGCCTAATGAATACCATTGGGTCGTTGAGTCGCTTTCTGCACTGAAAGAGTCAGTAAAATCAGCTCGAGCTGATTGCACGCAATCAATGACTTGTGGGACTCGTTTTGCCGTTGAACGACGTTCAAAAAAGTACAGATCTACCAAGATCAAATTCGGGTCAATTTTATTTTGTGCTGAGTTGGCGACATCCGCAGCAATGAAGCGAGTGGTTTGAGGAAAGACATAACTCCATGGACGCCAGATGGCTTTTTCTTCAACCGCCTTAACGACCACGACACCGGTTGGCAGTAAACTGGTTTGATGATCATACCAGTCATACTCACCTTGTACTTGAAAGCCAAGCATGCAAAGACCAGCAAAGGCAGGCACTAACCATTTAGGCGCCGTCTGCTTAGACAGTTTACGAATTAATAAAGCGATACCTGCACCGCCAAGACCTGCAAAAACAGTTGCGACCAATTCCCAAATCATACGGATGTGTTCCTTTGTTTGATTTTCTTATTATAAGGAAATCGAGCCTCGCGGAAAGCAAGGCTCGATTTTGAACAGGAAGGGCTCCGTTAGTGATCCACTGCGCTCCCTGCACCTTGTGGGTAACGAACACTTTCAACCAAATCTTGGATTTCTTTTGGTGGTTGCTCTGTCATCGATGATACCGTAAAGGCAACTGCGAAGTTAATCACCGCACCAATGGCACCGAAGGACAATGGAGAAATACCAAGTAACCAGTTATCTGGTGTATTTGCTAGGGTGGCTGTGCCAGGAATGAAGAACCAACCAAGGAATAAGAAAATATAAATCAAGGTTGAAATCAAACCAGCTAGCATGCCTGCTACAGCACCTTTACTGTTTACGCGTTTGGAGAAAATACCCATCATTAACGCAGGGAAGATGGACGCCGCCGCGATACCAAATGCCAGTGCCACTACTTGTGCAGCGAAACCGGGCGGATTCATACCGAGATAGGTGGCGACGATAATGGCGACAAACATGGATATCCGTGCGACCGTTAATTCCCCCTTGTCACTGATATCGGGGTTAATCGAGCCTTTTATGACGTCATGACTGACGGCAGAAGAAATGGCCAGTAATAAGCCTGCGGCGGTGGAGAGTGCGGCCGCGAGACCACCTGCTGCGATCAAGCCAATGACCCAACCTGGAAGATTGGCAATTTCAGGGTTAGCCAATACCAGAATGTCACGGTTAACTGTCAACTCATTTCCTTCCCAACCACGTGCTGTCGCTTCCGCTTCATAGGTTGGTGTATCGTTATAGAACTGGATACGACCATCACCATTTTTGTCTTCGTACTTGATCAAACCGGTTGTTTCCCAAGTTTGAATCCAGTCTGGACGCTCGGCGTATTCGATTGGTTGCTCAGTTGGACCAGATGGGTAGATGGTTGTCATTAGGTTCAAACGAGCCATAGAGGCTACCGCTGGTGCGGTTAAGTACAACAAGGCGATGAAGACTAACGCCCAACCAGCAGACCAACGTGCATCCGCCACTTTTGGTACGGTGAAGAAACGAATAATAACGTGAGGCAGACCTGCTGTACCTATCATCAAGGATAGCGTGAAGAGGACCATGTTCAGTTTATTATCCACATCGGCGGTGTAATCCCTAAAGCCGAGTTCTCGTACCACCTCATCCAGTTTCTGCAACAACGGCATACCGGATTCAGTATGAGTTGAGAACAATCCTAACGCTGGAATGAAAGAGTCCGTGAGTTGTAAGGAGATAAAGACAGCTGGAATGGTATAGGCAATGATCAAGACCACATACTGTGCTACCTGCGTATAGGTAATACCTTTCATACCACCCAATACGGCATAGAAGAACACCACAACAGCGGCGATCATTAACCCAGTATTTTTATCTACCTCTAGGAAGCGTGAGAAAGCCACACCAGCACCGGTCATCTGACCAATGACATAGGTGACAGACGCAGTAATCAAACATGCCACCGCAACCAGACGAGCGGTACGACTGTAGAATCGATCACCGATGAAGTCTGGTACAGTAAACTTACCAAATTTACGTAGATAAGGTGCGAGTAACATCGCGAGCAGGACATAGCCACCCGTCCAGCCCATGAGGAAAGTCGAGTTAGCATAACCGCCGGCCGCAATGAGACCTGCCATGGAAATAAAGGACGCCGCAGACATCCAATCGGCTGCTGTTGCCATACCGTTAAGGACTGGGTGAACACCACCACCTGCCACGTAGAATTCTTTGGTTGATCCAGCGCGTGCCCAAAAGGCGATACCGAAGTAAAGCGCAAAGGACCCACCGACAAATAACAAGTTAATAGCAAATTGACTCATATTGAATTACTCCTGCAGGCCGAATTCTTCGTCGAGCTTATTCATTCTCCAGGCATAGAAGAAAGTCAAAGCAATGAAAACGAGGATGGACCCTTGCTGGGCAAACCAGAAACCTAAGTCTGTTCCTCCAATATGAATCCCAGAGAGCATGGGACGTAGTAGGATGGCACAACCGTAAGAGGCGAGAGCCCAAACCACCAGACTTCCGAGGATGAGCCGGAGGTTGGCTTGCCAATACTTTTCTGCATTAATGCTATGATCTGACACAGTAGATCTCCTTATAATTATTTTTATTACGCTTCTCTAATCTAGCAGGGGCGAATTGAATAAGAAGTCAGACTTTAGTCGCATAAGGAGTATTAGCGAGGCTTATAGGTGCAAGCATCAAGCAGTTCAAATATGAAAAATGGAATAAATTCATGAATTTAGAGATGAGACAAAAGATTCTGTCAGTTTGCCAAGAAAAAATACGACAAAAGGGCGAAAAGGTTCAGGTATCATTCTATGCTTTCTTTGCCAATAAAAATGACCAACCTGAAGCCTTAATGTCCGTGGCGCGTTGGTGGATTGAAGAACATCAACTCAATCATTTTGAAAAAGCGACTAAGATCTATGCCATGGTCAAGGCTTATGATGACAAAGGCCTTGAGTCATTTGTAAAAGGCTTTAATCACCTGACACTGGCCGTGAAGGATATTACTCGTTCACTTGATTTCTATGTGAATCAGCTAGGGTTTAGGGCTGAGGTTCGCTGGGCAAAAGGAGCCTACTTATCTTATGGGAGTGCCTGGCTGTGCTTATCCTTGTGTTTGGATAAAAAAGAGGAGGTGAGCGAACATTATACCCACTACGCGTTCAACATTGATGCGGCTTCCTTGGCTGAGATGCGTAATAATCCAGCACTGGATATTTGGCAAACCAACCAAAGTGAAGGGGACTCCTTGTATGTAAGAGACCCTGATGGTCATCAATTGGAATTTCACCTTGGCTCTTTGTCATCCCGTTTAGCCTCGTTAAAAGAAACACCCTATCAGGATTTGGAGTGGTTATCGTGTCACAAGAAGGCTTAATAATTCGAAAAATTGAGGCTGAGACGGCTTTGCCATTACGTCAGCAAGTATTGTGGCCAAATAAAACCCTAGAGAAATGCCGTGTTGAAGAAGATGCTCAAGGTGAGCACTATGGTGTATATCTGCAAGGTTTGTTGGTTTGCGTGGCCTCTGTTTTTATTCAGCAAGACTCGGCAAGGCTAAGAAAATTCGCCACCTTAGAAACGTATCAGAGGCAGGGCATAGGTCAGTTTGTGTTACATCGTATCCTTGACGATCTGAAAGCGAGTGGCGTCCGTGTTTTTTGGTGTGATGCCAGAGAAAGTGCATGCTCTTTATATCAAAGATTCGGCATGACAAAATCGGGTGAGCGTTTTTATAAAGGTGACATTCCCTATCGTCGAATGTCTGTGTTGATTGAGTGAAGGACCGACATGATTGAAGCTATTTTTGTGGCGAAAAATGCCAAGCAAGCGCAAATGGCGATTGATGCTGTTAAGGTCGATGCCGGAAAAGGCATTGTGGGAGATCGTTATTACGGTAAAAAAGGGCATGACGGCCCCAATATCACCTTTGTTGAAAAGGAAGAAATTTAAGCCTTTAATCGAAATTTTGAGCAACACATCGCGTTATCGGAAACCCGCCGTAATGTGGTGACGGATGGTGTGCGATTAAATGCGTTAGTGGGCAAAACCTTTTGGATTGGTGAGACCGAATTTTATGGTGTGGAGTTGTGTGAACCTTGTGCTTTTCTTGGACGTCTATTAGCCAATGACACCTTAACGCCACCACAAGTGGTTAAAGCCTGGCTGCATCGCGGCGGTCTGCGAGCGAACGTCGTTCGCTCGGGTGTGATTCGGGTTGGAATGCCATTACAAGTAAAGGATTGATTCATGGCATCCCTGCCTGAAGAATCTCATACAAGATCTTGCACTAATACAAAGTCCCTTAATACTGCAAAGTCGTCATTAAATTCTTGTTGTTGCCAAGAATATTGAGGGGTTTGCGTATTCTGACAAGTGGCGACGAGTTGCTCTGCTTCCTTTAAATAGCGTTGAAACTCAGTGTGCTCGGTGTTAGTGAGCGTTTTACCTTGCCCACTTGGTGCTTGGAAAAGGCTGTTTAAACTGAGTGTGTGCTGTGATTGATTTTGAAAACGCCATAAATCTTTGGTGTTATCATAGGCATAAAAGGGCAGCAGAGTTAGACCATGTTCCGTGATGAAATCAATTGCCTGTAAGATAAAAAGAGCTTCAGCTTGAGAGATGAAATAGTTCAGATTAAAGCGAACCCAACCTGGTTTTAGCAGTTTTTCACCGGCTTCTAGAGCCTGTTGAATGTGTTCGGATTTCTGCTCGTCAATCTTAAGCAAAGCGTGGCCATAAGGCCCTGCACAAGAACAACCTCCTCGTACTTGAATACCAAACAGATCGTTTAATAGGGCTGTCACAAAGCCATGATGCAAATAGCCTAATGGTGTTTTGATGCGAAACGCCGTGATCGACAAACGTTCTGCATCATGATGGCCTAAACGTTCGATATTGGGGTTAAGCGCCCAATGCTGATGGATCATATTCACCAGCTGTTGCTCTTTTGCCTCAATGATGTGATCACCCACGGCTTCTTTTAATTGGAACACCAAACCTGCTCGAATGGATTCTATGATGGCGGGGGTTCCACCTTCCTCGCGTCTTTCACTAATGGGTAAAAAGGTGTGATCTTGTGGCGTCACAAAGGATACTGTGCCGCCACCAATATGGCTGGGTTTTTGATTGGTAATGATGGCCTTTTTCACCACCAGTATGCCCGGTGTGCCTGGACCGCCAATCAGTTTGTGCGGTGAAAAGAAGATCGCATCCTTGTGTGCTTGAGGATGGTCGCTTGGGTTCATATCCATTGCGACATAAGGCGCCGCCGCGGCAAAATCCCAAAAAGCCAAAGCCTGATAAGCGTGCAGCAAGCTGGTAATGGCGGTTTGATCACAAAGGATGCCAGTCACATTCGAAGCCGCACTGAAACTGCCAATCATACGTTTGCCTTGATGGCGTTTTAGTTGTGCTTCAAGAGTGCTTAAGCAGACGCCACCTTGTTCTGCTTCTGGAATGCGAATGACCTGAAAACCTAGCTCTCGCCAAGGCAATTCATTTGAATGATGTTCATAGGGTCCGATAAAAATGACGCATTGCTTTTTGTCGGCCTTATCCAGTGTTCTTAATCCTAATTGACTGATCAAGGTATTAATGGCGCTGGTGGCACCACTGCCACAAAAAATCACTAGATCCTCATCATTGGCCTTTACGGAACGGCGAATCTGTTGTCTAGCCTCTTCTCTAAAGGCGGTGGTTTGTTGACCTGTTGCGTTAGCCTCGGTATGAGTATTGGCATAATAGGGCAAGACTTGTTGTTGAATGAATTCCTCAATAAAGGCCAGACTTCGACCCGATGCGGTGTAATCCGCATAGGTTAATTTACGTTTGCCAAAAGGGGTATCAATTGTCTGCTGAGCACCAATAATGCTGTTGCGAATTTGGCTAATGAGAGCCGAATTTGCTTCCGCTTGATGAGTCGATGGTACATGAGAGAAGTCTGTCGTTATCATGAATTTGTCCTATTTTTGCCATGATCGACAGATGCCCTCTATTCTTGATTGGCTAGAGGTAAAGGTAACTCCGTGGTCCATTTGATTTGTTCCATGGCGAAGTTGGATGTCACATCTGTTAACGCAGTGGCACTGATTAAGCGTTTATAAAATTGGTCGTAAGCCGGAATATCTTTGACTAAGACACGAAGCAAATAATCGTATTCTCCTGCCATGCGATAGAATTCAACCACTTCGGGGAATTGCGCAACGACGTTGGCAAATTCACTTGCCCAATCCGCGTCGTGTTGATTGGTTTTGACCTGCACGAATACAGACACCCCCAATTCAAGTTTTTCAGGGTCTAATAACGCCACGTGGCGTTTGATATAACCTGATTTTTCTAAGCGTTGAATACGTCGCCAACAAGGGGTTTTTGATAATCCAACTTGTTGAGCCATGGCTTCTGTAGAAATACTATCATCGCTTTGAATTAAGGCAAGAAGTTGCAAGTCTGTTTCATCTAAGTTCATTTTGTACTCTTTTTTTTGTTTATTCTGAATTTATGTTTCAAAAGGATAGAGCAAAATAAATTTATCGCAATAGGGTTTCTGGGTTTAACCTGTAAGAGGAATTTTAATTCAGTCATGCCGTTCAAATTTTTTTAATAATGGGGGCTTTTTTGTGAGATTAAGACACTTTTAAGGTGAGATTTCCCATTGGTGTTGATATTCCTCATAAGATTGACGATAAGTTGACTGACAATCGTCTTGTTGCTGGCCACGATATTGTTGACAGTAATTCTGGTGATTATCTTGGAGGGCTTCATAAACGCCTTTTGTTGTGCAAGATGCTTGTAAACCAACAAGATTTATTAAAAGGACAAAATAAAATAGGTTTTTCATAGAAAATTCTCGGTGGTCATGGATCGCGATGGTTAGAAAGTCATTAAATTTTAATTTAAATGATTTACTATAACAATTGACCAAAAGGTCAGTATTGATTTTTCAACCTAGCGATATTAAAGGATTTCTATACGTGTCTTTAAAAATACGACTTATATATGCATTTGTGGCAGTGGTTCTGATTACAACCATCTCCATGGGATTATTAAGCTTTTATCAAGCCAGATCGGTCATGTTAGAGCGAACCACCAATACGGAGTTACCCGCTCAAATTAATCAGATTAAAATCGAGGTAGAAAATCAGATTGAGAACCTTGCTGCAACAGCGCAAACCTTAGCGAATAATCCATTGATTTTAGATTGGGCTGAAAAAGGTTTTGATCCAGCAAACGAAGCGAAGCTGATTGACTTACTTGGCAATATTAAAAATCAATTAGGATTAGATACGGCTTCTTGGGCGGATCGTCAAACGGCTAAATATTGGAACCAAGACGGTTTCTTACGGACTCTGTCGCCAGAGCGCGATACTTGGTTCTTTGATTTCACTAAGTCGGCGAATGATCGCAATGTCAGTGTGTATCGCAGTCAATCTAGTGGTGAAGTGAAACTCTTTGTGAATTATCAAAACGTTAATGGCCGTGGTTTAGCGGGTTTTGGTATGAACTTAGAGAAGATGACCGCTTATTTAAACAGTTTTACCTTTAACGGTAGTGGCTTTGTTTATCTAGTCTCCGCTGATGGTACGCTTAAAGTCCACCGGAATGAGTCTCTTTTAGAAAATACCAAAGTTACAGATTTATATGGCGATGAAATTGGTAAGACACTGTTGAAACGCGATGGCTTGAACATCATCATGTCTGATAATTCAGTACTGGCCAGTGAATACATTCCGGCGATGGGCTGGACTTTAGTGGCGGAGATTCCGCATAAAGCCGTGTTTGGTGGCGTGACTACCATGGGGCATTCTTTGCTTATTATGGGAATCATTTTAAGTATCATCACTGTTTTCGCGGCTTTATTTTTGGGTACAAAGCTGGTTAAACAACTGCAAGTAGTGGCCAATAATCTAACCGAAATTGGCGAAGGCGATGGTGACCTGAAGCACAGACTGGACGATAAAGGTCCAGCTGAGTTAGCCAATATCGGTTCTGGCTTTAATAAATTTGTGAGTGTCATTCACAACATGGTGATACAAGTGAGCCAAACGAGTGCTCAGCTTAATAATGCTTCAGAACAGATGCTAAGTTCGGCCAATACCATGCAATCTGATGCTAAAGGGCAAAGCGAACGAACCTCTATGGTTGCCTCCGCGATTCATGAAGTGGAAGCGTCTGTACGTGAAGTGTCTGGAAATGCCGCGCAAGCTGCGAAGAGTGCTAACCAAGTAGAAGGTGAAGTGACTTCTGGTCTAAATGTGGTGTCATCGGCCAAAGCAACTGTAGAGAACCTAGCGTCGGAAAGCCAGAAGACTGCGCAAGTCATCGAAGATTTGGCGAAAAACTCTGAGCAAATTGGCAGCATTCTTGAGGTTATTCGCAATATTTCTGAACAAACCAATTTATTGGCATTGAATGCGGCGATTGAGTCAGCACGAGCAGGTGAGGCCGGTCGTGGTTTTGCTGTGGTGGCTGATGAAGTTCGTAATCTTGCCAAACGAACGGCACAATCTACGGATGAAATTCAGAAGATGATTGATCAGTTGCAAACGGAATCTCGCAAAGCCCTAGCAGCATCTCAGGCGGGGCAGAAAATTGCGGGAGAAGGCGTAGAGTCGATGCAAGAAGCGCAAGCCTCGTTAAACAGCATTGCTGAGCAAGTGAAAACCATGAATGCCATTAATCAGCAAGTAGCCATCTCAACAGAGCAGCAATTGCTCGCGATTGAAGACGTCGCGAGTCATGTGACGGGGATTCAGAATTCGGTTGAAACCAGTGTCACGACAGCAAATGATGTCTCAGACAACAGTAAAGTACTACGTGAATTGTCCAGTAGTCTTGACGAATTGGTGGCACGTTTTAAGGTCTAATCCTAGTCCTAGTCCTTTTCCTAGAGACATACACCCCAATGCTGTTGTCAGCATTGGGGTGTATGTCTCTTTTCATTTTCCCAAGGCGAATAATGGGGTTACAAAACAGGTACATCCGACTTTGGGGTCATTTTGCGTTTGATGCGCTTGATCACGTTTTCCACATCCTCTTTGATCATCAAGAGAATTGGCATTAGTACCAAGGTGATCAGAGTGGCGAACATAATGCCGTAACCTAGCGAAACTGCTGCCGGAATCAAAGCTTGAGCTTGACGTGATGTTTCATACAAGATGGGCGCTAAACCTGCAAAAGTGGTGAACGAGGTCAATAACACGGCACGTAAGCGACTTTGGCAAGCCATGATGATAGCGCGGCGAATGTGAATGGTCTCTTGGCGCAAATCGTTGTAACGGGAAACCAGTAATAAGCTGTCGTTTACCACTACGCCGCTTAACGCCAAAATGCCGTTTAATGAGAAGATACTCAAGGCAAGTCCATTCATCCAGTGGCCTAATAAAGAGCCAATGATACCAAAGGGAATGGCCATCATAATGATGATTGGCTGGCTATAGGATTTCAACGGAATGGCCAGCAAGGCATAGATAATTAACAACGCCAACATAAACATCTTAAACAAAGAAGATTGTGTTTCCGCTTGTTCTTCTGCTTCTCCTGAAAAGCTAAAATCCACTTCTGAAAATTGTTTTTTGATGTTCGGCATGGTTGATTGTTGTAGCAATTCAACCACTTCGGTTGAAGACATGATGTCTTTATCGACTTCGGCTGACAGGTAGTAAGAACGCTTACCATCAATACGGATGATCTCAGTTTGCACCTCAATCTGTCCTAATGTTGCCACCGTATCTAGGGGCACACGTGAGCCATTATCAAGCGTAATCTTAGTGTTCATTATGGCCGCTGGTGACTCTTGCTGCGCTTCTGGATAGCCAATGCGAACTTCTATTTCGTCATTATCTCTTTGATATGACTGCACTTCTGTGCCATCAAAGTTGCTGGCTACCTGACTGGCCAATTCGGAGGTACTCAAACCCAGTAAGCGACCTTGCTCGCTCAAACTTAATTCTAAGCGAGACTCAGGAGGTGTATCGTACTTTTCAATGCCAGTCACCGCAGGGACTTGGTTTAACGCTTCGATCAGTGTATTCAACGCTTCGTCAAGTGATGTGGCATTAGAACTGGCGAGTTCTACATTAAGTGCATCCACGGCGCCATTTTGACCATTACGAATGCGCAAACTTTTTACCCCTTCTGGTGTGCCTGCTAAGCGCTGCCATTCGGTAGAAAACTGCGTCAATGAATAGGGCGCACCATTAACCAATTCGACACGGAAACTGCCTGATTGATCACTGGAAGTGTAGGTTTCAATGTTTTTCAAATAACTGCTTGGCAAATCCATTTGATCGGCCAGTTTGGCATGAGCTGCTTTGGTGAGATTTTTGTCCGCCTGATAGGCTTTTTGCTCTATCTTGATCAAGGCTTTTTCGGTTTGGCCATAGCTCGCATCACTTAACATGGTCAAGGAGGCTCGCACTGTGTCGCCAGGAATACGAGGGAAAAAGCTGGTGCGAATTTCACCCGTGAGTGGCATAGAAATCACCAAAGCAAACATGCTGATGAAGATCAAACTCATGGCGTATCTGTGACTCAGACAAAATTCAATAGAGGGTTTATACATGCGATGGCTAAAAAACTGCAGACCGCCATCGGCGCCTTTTTGTACCATCCCCCACCATTTTGCAAGCCAATTTTTAGCGGGCGCTTTGTGCGTATTCAAGTGTGATAAGTGCGCGGGTAAAATGATTTTGGATTCAATGATAGACAACACTAAACAAATGGCCACGACTTCGGCAAATTGTGAATAAATTTTTCCTAAACGACCATCAATGTTGGACAGGGCCCAAAAAGCGGCCACTGTGGTAAAGACGCCAAATAGCGTAGGCACAGCGACTTCCATCGTACCTTTGATGGTGTTGTTGAGGGTGTCGCCATCTCGTGAGCGCACCGAATAGATGTTCTCGCCAACCACTACAGCATCATCCACGACGATACCCAAGGCCAGAATAAAGCCAAAGGTGGTGATCATGTTCAGGGTTAAATCAACCTGACTGGTGCCCATTAAAAAGAGTGTGCCAAAGAAAATAAAAGGCAAGCCCGCTGCCACCCAAAAAGCCACTGTGATGTTGAGAAATATGGCAAGTAGTACAAAGACTAGAATCACCCCAGTTATGGCGTTTTTCACCATTAGCTCAAGACGTTGGTTAATGGATTCACTGCGGTCATTCCAGGTGGTCAATTCAACCTTGTAAGGCAGTTTCCCCGATGCTTGCCAGTTTTCAACACGCTTTTTAGTGGCCTCCACTGTGTTGATGATGTCGTCCTTGCCGATTGTATTAATGCGCAGTGACAAGCTGTTTTGCTGATTAAAGCGTGACAAGACGAAGTCGTCTTCATCGTACGCGTCTTCAATGTTAGCGATGTCGCTGAGTGTCAGCTCGGCTCCGCTACTGCTGGTTTTGATGGGAATGCGTGCAAACTCTTGTTTGAAATACGCTTGTTCGGATGTGCTGACTTTGAGGTACAGGTCCTCGTTGCTCAGTGTTGCAACCGATGCGCTGGCGGATTCAGTGTTAATCGCGGTACTGATATCTGCTAGGGTGAGATCGTAAGCTTCTAGCTGATTTTTATCGATCTTAATTAGCATGCTCGGATCACGCCAGCCAGAAATGGACACCGAGTTGATTTCTTTGTCTAGTAACAGCTCGGTTTTTAAATCGTAGGCGGCATTTTGCAGGGTTCGACGATCTGTGTCGCCGAATAACTGAATGATAATGGCCAATTCAGAACGGGTATCTTTGGTGATAACCGCAGGATCGGCATCACTTGGGAACGAGGAGATTTCATCTACTTTGTCTTTGATATGATTAAAGACTTCATCCAGATCGTATCCGTCTTTGATCTCAACATTGACTGAACCGCCATTGCTAGTGGAAGTCGACATGACATTGTCGATGCCTTCTAAGCCTTCCAATTGCTGCTCAATCAAAATAGTGACACTTTCTTCAGTGGCTTTGGCTGAGCCGCTGTCGTAACTGACATCAATGTCTATGCCATTTGGAGGTAAGGTTGGGAAGCTTTTTTTGCTTAACGAACCTATGTTGATCACCCCCAAAGTAATGATAAAAATCATTAGTAAGTTGGCGGCTACTGGGTTTCCAGCAAACCAAGCAATGATGCCTCTTTGTTGATCATTCGGACTCATTTTTCAGTTTGCTCCATGGCGTCAACTAGGGTGCCTTTCTGATAACTGTTATAGGGTTTGGTCAGTACCGAATAAGGGGTGTCTCGCATCATTTCTGGTACTAAGATATAGGTATACTGAGCATCAACGAATAATGGCGTAGTAGGGAAGTAATCGAGACGATGGTTCTCGTCTATAAACCAAATGTCCCCTCGCTGGCTTAAGGCTGAATTGGGTAATTTCCACAAGTTTTGCAGGGTCTTACCTTGCAGTTCAACCGTCACAAACGCGCCCGGTAATAAAGGGGAGGCTTGATCCAGTGGCGCTTCCACCGCTAGATTCAGACTGCGCATGCGAGTGGTGGTGTCTATATGTTGGCCGACACTGATCACCGTTCCAGCCCAGCTTGCTTGACTATCAATACTCTTTACTGTGACGGGCCAATCACCAGCAAGAAGTGCTTTCGCGTCAGGCAATTTCGCCCAATCTGAACTGGCCAGCTCCAATGTGATTTCCACACGGTCGGTACTGTATAACGTCGCAATTTCACTGCTGGAACTCAGATAAGAGCCGGGCGAGATAGTGCGGGCTGTGACTAACCCATTAAATGGGGCCACAACTTTGGTGTGTTGCAGGTTTTCTCTGGCTTCCATAAGGGCGGCTTTAGCGGAATTGACTTCGGCTTTGGCTTCGGCCAATTGTGGAATACGCCATGTCAGATCGGAGTCGGGTTGATCGGTAAAACCAGCGGCTTGCCATTCTGCTTTGGCTTGGTCACCTTGTCGAACTTCTTCTTTTAAAGCTAATTCTGCGCTGGCTAAGGTTTTTTCTGCGCTGGCAACAGCACTGTTTAATTCGCGATTACGCAAAACCGCTAACACATCACCTTGTTTAACGCGTTTTCCGGCTTCCAGTTGCGGCGAGATTTCAATCACTTCACCGCTTACTTGACTGGTTAGTGTTAGAGAGTAGCGTGGAGCGGTAACTGCAGTACCTTGGATAATAGGGGCGTATTCGCCGGATTGCACCTTGATGACTGATACTTTAACGGCACTTTCATCATTGTTAGTATCTTGGTGGGCTCTGCTATCAGACATGGTTGGGCCTTTCCCCGGACCGGGCGCACCTCTTGGCCCATCTGGACCACCTCGACCTGATGGACCTTGGCCCATTTGTCCTGCAAATTTGTCGGTATTCAATTTGCTGTCAATGTAAAAGTAACTGGCCACCGCCAAAACAATTGATAATGCTAGTATGATCCAGCGTGAATAATGCTTCATTCTGGTTTTACTCCAAGTCCTAATGCCAGCCCTAAGGTAATTCGGTTTGCCAAATGCTCATAGATCAGTTCGTCAAGCTGTGCTTCAAGATCAAACATGGTGGTTTGCGCGGAAATAAGATCGCTCAACGCCACCAAACCATTGCGATATTTGGTTTCATATTGGGTTAAATTGCTACGCGAACTTTGTAACGCGTTGCGAATATGAGTTAAGCGTTGCTGTAATACTTTTTCTTGACCTAATGCGTCTTTGACTTCGTTCACTGCGGTTAATAGTGTATCTCGATAGCCTTGAAAGGCTTGCGCTGTTTGCAGCTTGGCCACTTCTGCTGCGGCTTTTAATTGACCTCCTTGATAAAGAGGTTGGGTTAACTGCGCTGCCAAGCTCCAAATAGGGGACGTAAATAAGGCCATTCGAGGCGATTCTGCCGCATCCGAAAGGGCAGCGCTTAAGCTAATGGAAGGCAACATGTCTTTATAGGCGACTTGGGTGCTTAAATCTGCGGCTTCTATGGTCAAATAGGCCGATTTTAAATCCGGGCGGCGTTGTAGGTTTTGCTCGGGTAAACCGGATAAGGAATAGCTGACTTCTGGATACTCCTGTTGGGGAGATAAAATCAGTGGCGTGTTACGGCCCAATAAGGTTTGTAATTCACGTTTTTGAATCTGCAGGTTTTCTTGGTATTGTGCCAAGGTCGCACGAGATTGAGACGTAGAGGTGCGTGCTTCGTCTAATGTTTCAAGATTATCCATGCCACTTTTGAAGCGTTTGACGATCAGTTGCTCGTTGGCTTCTAACAGGTTTAAGCGTTTAGTTTCTATTTCTATGGCATGTTGCTTGGCGGTCAAAGAGAGCCACGTCTTCATGACACTCGCCACTAGTGTGTCTTGGCTGGATTGGTATAAGGCTTCATCACTGGCGAGACTTTTTGCCGAAGCTGACTCCGCATTCGCGAGTTTCTGCCATAAGTCCAATTCCCAGCTGACACTGATTTTTGCAGAGTAGTCAGTCTCACTGTTTTTCTCTTCACTGACACCGACGCTGGCATCCACTGAGGGCAAATTTGCACCGTGGGATTTTTTTAGTTCCCATAAGCTTGCCTGTAGGGTCAGTGCGGTTTTTTGCAGGCTTGGATTGGCCGCTAAGGCTTCTTTAATGAGCTGACCCAGTTCATCACTTTGAACTAAATCGGTAAGGTAACTGATTTCGCCCGCTTGATCCAAGGATTGCCATTGGCTGGCTTGGATCTTGGTGCTCTCGAACTCTTGCTGCGCCAGATCAGCGTAATCCACTCTTTCTTGTGAGCTACTACAAGCGACCAAGGCGCTGCTGATGCATAACAGAGCGGCACAACGGAACGGTTTGCTTGTCATTGAATCAATCCTGATTATTTTCTAATGGGAACATAAGGGGTTCGCACTAGAGTACGTTTGCTTTAAAAAGCTGGAGAGTTGCATTAGATTATTGGTTTAAAAGCATTTTCCATAAAGTATATTTTCATTTATTTACATTAACATGAAGGCATAGAAATGTTTTTTTAGGGAAGGTTCGAGCAAGCTTATTGGTGACAAGAAACAGCCACTGCATTGTCCTAATCCATTATCTCCCTGTAAAGCTTCTTGCCTAGCATGGGGCCTAGCTAACACCCAAAACACTACTTTTAAAAAGAGCAAAGTGTCTTGTAAATACGATGATGTATCTTTATTTCGCCTCGCACAAAAGGGTACTGTAAAAAAGAACGAAGCACCTTAAGACGATGAGTTTCTGTATGCACTTGGTGATTGTTGATAAGTGCGTAAAAAGTGTTTTCTAAAGTGCTGACTATTCGCATACCCCAAATCCTGAGCAATGGTTTCAACATTAGCTTGAGTCTCTTTTAGTTTGGTTGCGGCCAGCTCCATTCGATGTTGATGTAAGTAATTCATCGGCGTGTTATCCAGTATGTTGTTAAATCGTTTGGCGAACGCTGTCCGCGACAATCCGGCTTCTTTGGCCATCAATTCCACACTCCACTTTTTCTGTGGCGTTTTATGTAACGCAATTAATAGCGGTTGCAAATAGGGGTCTTTAATGGCGGCCAGTAACCCCGATGAATAGTGTGTTTGAGCGACATGGGCGCGTAACTGGCTGACTAAAAGCGCTTCACTGATGTGGTTTCTAATCGCATATTCTCCCGGTTGCATATTGGTTTTTTCTTGAGCAATGGCATAGAGGGCAGAACGAATTAAATGAAACTCTTGGCATTCATGTTTACGTAATACTAAAAAATGTGGCAAGGCATTGAATAAACTGCTTCGGCTTTGTTCCTCGATTTCAAACACTAAACTCAGCAAGCGAGTTTTTTCACCACCGCCTCCCCAATGAGTTTCGTAATAGGCACCAGGTGGATGTTGCTCAAACCCAATAAAGCTTTCCTCCTCTGAGTTCCAGACGTCAGCAACAGGATGAATCTCTACTTGGTGATCAGAACTGAGAGACATAGGCCCACCACGGGGAAAGATAAAAGAATCGCCTGAGTGAAGTTCAATTGGCTCTTCTCCCTCTGGTGTTATCCAGCAACTGTTTTCAATCACATTAAAGCTGAAGCCATAGTCAAAACCCTGTGAGCTAAACCCCCAAGGGGCGCTTAAGTGATAGGTTCCGATCAACATATTTTTTATTTTTAGGGAAAGTAACGTTTCGCTTAAGAGATCCATAGCCCTTCCTTATGTACGATTTGATCTAAAAAGAGGTGTATTTCGCACTTATTGGTGTTTTTCAGGAAGGATAGACTATAACCCAATCTATAAAAAAAATAATAGGAGTAAGTGAGATGAGTCATTATGACGTTGTTGTAATGGGCGCCGGCCACAATGGTTTGGTTGCTGCTGCCTACATGGCGAAAGCTGGCAAAAAAGTAATTGTTTTGGAGCGGCAGCCTTTTTACGGTGGTGGTGTCACAACAAGAGAGTTGATGACCCCTGGTTATTTTAATGACGAGCATTCCGCAACGCACGTTATGATTTTAGCGAACCCTTTAATACAAAATGACGAACTGGGTTTGCAGTCTAAGTTTGGTTTGAGTTATGACTACATGGATCGCAGTGTCGTGAGTGTGTGGGATGATGGCACTGTTCTCGTTTCATGGAAAGATCTTGATCGGACCTGTGAAGAGTTTGCGAAAGTTTCTCCTCGTGATGCCGAAGTGTATCGACAGTTTGTTCAAGCGGGGCAGAAAGTTTTGCCCATGATGATGACAGGACTTGCTATTCCGCCAACGCCATTAGGTGCGTTTGTCGCCATGATGGATCAATCCGATCAGGGACGTTTTATGTTTGATATGATGCAGCGTAGCGCTCGCGACATTATCGAAGAAACATTTGAAAATGAACTGGTTAAATTGCATTTGCTTCGTGCCGTCGCTGAAGCCTTGATTAATCCTGACGATTTGGGTACGGGTATTGCGGCTTTCTTGTCTAACGCCATGCTTCATACCTATGGCGGTGGTGTCCCGAAAGGGGGATCTGGCAAACTCTCTGAATCCTTAGTTAAATGTATTGAGCATTATGGTGGGGAAGTGCGATGTGATGCTGAAGTGGCACGCGTCATCGTCTCTTCTGGAAAAGCGACAGGACTTGAACTAACAAACGGCGAAACCTTTATGGCGAAAGATGGTGTGATTGGCGCAATCCATCCGCACGTTTTGGATAAGTTCGTTGAGGGGGTTCCAGAGCCTGTTGTTAAGCGTGCAAAGCGCGTTACGACCACTGAAATATCGGTCAATATGATTCACCTAAATTTGAAAAAGCAAGCGACCCTGAAGGTCGGCAAAGAGTATCACTCACATGCGGTAGAACTGATGGACTTTTATACGGTTCGCGACATGTGCATGGAGTTTGATAAAATTCGACGCGGAGTACCGTCATCTCGTTTGATTGGTGGGTTTGATGTCACTCACACTGATCCATCCAGAGCGCCGGCGGGCAGTGGGGTGTTTTACGGTGTACATCTAGTGCCTGCCAAACTGCATGAAGGCGGATTAGAAGGGTGGGATGAGAGCAAAGAAGCCATTGCTGATGAAGCTTTAGCACAATATCGTAAGTTTTATGACGGCCTTGAGGATGACAATATTATAGCGCGTCATATTGGTTCGCCAATGGACCATCAACGTTATAGCCCGAACAGCTTTCTGAATGGCGATATTCATGGTGCGGCAAATCCCTTTTATCAAAGTATGGGGCATAGACCGACCCCTGACCTTGGCGATTTCCGAGTCCCTGAAGTAGAAAACTTGTATCTAGTGGGCCCCGCTATGCACCCAGGTGGTGGCGTGACAGGCGGAGGCCGTGCAACTGCTATTCAAATGATGGACGACCTTGGTATTGACTACGATAAAGTATTCAATGAGGAAGTGCGATGAGCCGTTCCGACAAGAAAAAACAGATGATGGTATACGATGGTCAAGGTAAGGAGCTGATGACCATCCGAGCGCTGGAGCAAGATGGTGACGATCTGGTCATAACGGGAAAGATATTTGGATCGATGCCAATGAAAGCGCGACTTAAGCCTGAAGAAGCCAGAGCCGCTCTTAAGTTGCTTAATTTCAAAACGATATTATTCGTACTGACCATTTTATTTCGTCGTTCGAAATCGTAACCAATTAAACGTCCTGTATTGAGAGTAACGATGGTTTTATGTTGCTATTCTCAATGCAGGACGTTTCAATTTGGACGCTCGCCATCTATTCTATTTTCCTGAGAATCCGTTATTTTCAGGAATGTCACTGCAAAGACTTATCCTGTTTAATAACAAAAAAAGCCATTCCGCTGGAATGGCTTTTTGAACTTTGATTATTGGCTAATTGTTAGCTGTTAAAGCCTTGTCTAATTCCGCGTCATAACAAGCATCAACCAAGATAAAGACAATTCGGCACATCTTGTTGGATTTATTCGCCCAAGCATGATTTGTCCCTCGTTGTATGACCACACTGCCAGGTTTTAGCTGTGTCTCTCCATCGTCCACAATGAGGGTCAGCTCTCCTTCTATGACGATGCCGTAATCGACGGATTCTGTCCTGTGCATTAGGGGATGAGGTGAATTTTCTTTTACCGTTGAAAACTCACTACTACCAATGCTCGAAAAGACCCCCTCCATTTTGTCTTTACCCTGAGTTAAAAACTCTTCCGTATCTGGCGGGATATCGACAAAACGAATACGTGTCCCATTCTTTGGCGGCGATAAAACAACTGGTCCTAATGTTGGGTCTTGATCATCAAGATTAATGAGACTTGGTGTTTCCGTGGTGTTCCATATCTCATGAAATTTTGTCCCTGGAATGGCGTCGAAATCCATCGTAGTGGGTATTGGGCCATTTTCGACAATAATGGCATTACCCTCTTCATCATGACCCGTTATAACACGATGAGTTGTCGGAAGAGTCATACGGCTTCACTCCTATAGTACAGCAGGTTAAAAAAAGAAGGTTCATTAAATAGGTTGAGACAGAGCGATTAAAGATTCACGCATAATGGCGGAATGTTCTTCTTTGTCACCACCATGAATCTCGATGTCACAGAGGCGAGCCGAGTTTTCAACAACCATTCTGCAGCGTTCCCAACGACGTTCGTGAAATCTTGCAAACGCGCTGTCTAGATCCTCATTTCTGGCTAACTCATCTGCTAAAACGATGGCACTTTCAATGCCAATACCAGCGCCTGAGGCCAGGTGAGGAGTGGTGGCGGCGACGGTATCACCGATTAAAACAAGGCGACCACGGTTCCAAGGCATTTTGACTAAGATGTTCATCAGAGGGCGGTAGTCAATACTGGCTCGTTCATCATAAGCACGAGGAATCAAGGCTTGAACAATGGGATCGGAAAATTCCGACATTAACTCGGCAAACAGGGTTGGCCAGGTAGATTTATCAATGTGCTCTTTGTTTGGACGATCTTCGGTGATGAACATATACATGAGCGAATCAGAAACAGGATTAACACCCAGTTTTAGGTGTTGACCCAACCACATATGAACACGGTCAATTTCTTCTGGGCGAGGCATAATGGCACGCCATACACCTTGACCGACATATTCAGGATCTGGCACCTCTGGGAAAAATTCTTGGCGTAATTTTGAGTGGATACCGTCCGCACCGATGACGAGATCATATTGGCCTGTCGTACCATCAGTGAATGTCACTTCCGCCCCATTTTCTGCCTGAGTAATGCTGTTATAAGTACAACCCAAACGCACGTTAACGCCTGCTTCAAGTGTTGCATTGGACATAATGCGTGCCAAGGTCGGTCTAAAAATACCGCCACAACCCCCTACGCTCGAACCGACCGGGCTTGGCGTCGGTAGATTGGTTAGCAGCTGACCATTACTTAAATACATGCCGATGGTATCGGTTACACACCCTTGCTTAACGACGTCATCATAAAGACCGAGGATCTCTAAAGCTCGCATGGAGACACCATTAATAGTAATACCAGCACCCAGTTCACACCAATCTGGGTCAATCTCGACCAAGTCGACATCGATTCCGTTGCGAGATAGCCTGATTGCCGCGGCCATTCCCGAGAAACCACCACCGATCACCAAAACTTTATTTACAGCTGACATA
This sequence comes from Marinomonas posidonica IVIA-Po-181, assembly GCF_000214215.1. NCBI lineage: Bacteria > Pseudomonadati > Pseudomonadota > Gammaproteobacteria > Oceanospirillales > Oceanospirillaceae > Marinomonas > Marinomonas posidonica. The sequence goes on along the minus strand of NC_015559.1, from coordinate 2,631,309 downwards.
TCATGACTCCTTATTTTTATTGTTTAGGTCTAAAAATGAAACAATGCCTTCAGAACTGACGAAGAGTTCAACTTTTTCTAATGTCTTACCAAGACAGGGACCTTGAATACAAAGCCCTGTGGTAGGGTCAAACAATGCACCGTGAGCAAAGCAGGTAAGGTGCGTTTTCTGAGTATTCAGATACTGATCCTTACGCCATGCCATCGGCGCTCCCTGCACATGCGGACACGCATTTTTCCAACCGTAAAGCTCACCGTTTTTCTTCACGATAAAAATGGCATCCTGCCCATTTTCGTTTTCTAGAAAACCTTTTGTGCTGTCATTCTCTAGGTCATCAACATGACATAGAGGAGAGAACTTACTCATAATGATGTTGATAGGGGCCGGTTGCTTGTATCAGACAGCGTCTTTTCTGATGACGCGTCTGCTATCGACTCGGCTTTCTCAGCTTTCATTGTTTGAGGTGGCGTGACATCTTGATCACGAGCCTCACTTACCTCCTGCTGGTTTGCATTGGCATAACTGGGCTTTAATAAAAAGTGTGCTAACGCAGGCAGCAAAATAAGCGCTCCTAACATGTTCCATAAGAACATGAAGGCCAGCAATAGTCCCATATCGGCTTGGAATTTAATGGGACTAAGTACCCAAGTAATAACACCAATCGATAAGGTTATGCCTGTGAGCATGACCACTTTTCCAGTGAAATTAAGTGCTCTTAAGTAAGCCTTTGATAGGCTTGAACCTCGACGTAACTCCATCAGAGTAATGGATAAAATATACAAGGCGTAATCGATGCCAATACCTACTCCAAGGGCGATAACTGGCAAGGTAGCGACTTTTACGCCCATCTCAAGTTGCACCATTAGCGCTTCAGCTAACACGGAGGTCAGCATTAACGGAAGCACCGCCACCACGACGGCGCGCCATGAGCGAAAGGTAATAAAGGAGAGAATGATGACCGCCCCGTAAACAAGAAAGAGCATGTTATACCAAGCTTCTTTAACCGTTATGTTGGTTGCTGCCTGAATACCAGCACTGCCTGCCGCTAGCAGAAATTGGACATCATCAGTATTATTTTGTGCAGCGAATTGTTCGACGTGGGACACAATCCGGCTTAAGGTGTCGGCCTTGTGATCTTCAAGATAGGTATAAATAGTCAGTAAATTACAACTGTTGTTGTACAGCCCACGGGGCGCACCAGCAGTGATGTAATTTAACATTCTTTGGTTTTCTAAAAATTCATACCATTTTGGGTTGCCTTCGTTTAATCCAGCTAACACTCTGCGGGACAATAAAGGGAGTGAATTGGTGGATTCTACGCCCGGTAATTGGCGTAACTGCCATTCTAGCGCATCAATTTTATTCAGTGTTTGATATTGAGAACATTGACCATCCGGGGTTTTGATCATAATGGCTAATACATCACTGGAAGCGCCATAATGCTTATTCATAAAGGCAACGTCTTGATTGTATCGACTGTCTTTACGTAACTCTGGTGCGCCTTGATCCAAATCCCCAATCTTTAGATAAGTACTTTGATAATAGCCGCCTGCCGCTAATATAAACCCACAGATTAAGGCCGCGGTTGCCCATTTTCGTTGAGTAAATTTATCCAAAAGACGCCATAAAATGGGCGCTTTTTTGCTTTCATCGGACGTTATATCGTTAACGACACTGCGTTGTGCCGCCGAAGTGCTGACACCCACATAGGAAAGCAGGATAGGAAGTAGAATTAAATTGGTGAAGATCAGTACCGCCACACCTATGGAAGCGGCGATGGCCAATTCTTGGATGACTTTGATATCAATCACTAATAGCACGGCAAAACCTACCGCATCAGCAAGTAAGGCGGTAAGACCCGCTAGAAACAGCCGTCTAAAGGTAAATCGAGCCGCGACAAGTTTGTCAAAACCTCGGCCTACATCCTGCATTATGCCATTCATTTTCTGCGCCCCGTGGCTCATACCGATCGCAAAGACTAAAAAGGGCACTAGGATGGAATAGGGATCAAGGTCATAACCTAGCGTTGGCAATATGCCCAACTGCCATACCACAGCCAATAAAGAAGCAAACACCACTAAGCCAGTGGAGCGAACGCAGCGGGTGTACCAAAAGACCATTAACGTGGCGATGACCACAGCAACAACGAAAAACCAAATAACGGTTTGCACTCCCGCAATGAGGTCCCCCATCACTTTTGTGAAGCCCGTTATGTGAATGTCTAATCCTTTTTCTTGATACTTAGCACGTAGCTTCTCTAATTTTTCAGAGTAGCTTGCATAATCAAGAGGCTTGCCTGTTGCGTCTTGATTTAACAGCGGCATATAAATCACAGTCGATTCTTCGTCTGCGGCGATGAGTTGGCCTATTTGCCCAGAGCGAGCAACATTCGCTTTAAGCTGTTGTAGGCTTTCAGGAGAACCGTCGTATCCTTCTGGAATAACTGGGCCGCCTTCTAAGCCTTCTTCGGTGATACCGATCCAGCGAGTAGAAGGTGTCCAAAGGGATTTCATTTGGACACGATCCACGCCTGGCATAAGGAAGACTTCATCGCTTAGTTGACGCAAGAGTTCAAGATAGTGGGCATCATAAATACTGCCGCCAGGGTTGGCGACGGCAATTCTAAGCGCGTTGCCTAGCCCGGTCAGTTCTGTCTCGTAATTAAGGTAATTTTTGATATAGCTTTGTTCTGTCGGAAGAGTCTTTTCAAAGCTTGCATTAATGGTCAGTTTACTGGATTGCCATGCAAGAATGACCGACAAAACGGTAAAAATCATCAACACAATCAATCTATGATTAAACAGTATTCTCTCAATCAGCTGCCCAGAGTTTGGGTCGAAAGGCGCTTTTTTAGTGTCGGAAACAGGGACTTCATACTTCATTTTGAGTTTCCTATGTGTACTGGAATGGAACCACTGATACTAAGAGCAAGCAGATTACCTTTAGAGGTTTCTATTAGATGAGTTAGTGGCGGAAGTGGTTTGTGATTAATAGGAAGCAACTGGTCGTTTGCTAATGACAGTATCATGCCGGCTTGATTTGACATAAACAGCTGTCCATTTTTGCTGATCAGCGAGGCGGTAATAGACGCAGGTAGCGGATCAATGATTTTTTCCCAAGAAGAACCCTTGTCATGAGAAACAAAAGCATTGCCTCGAAGGCCTGCAACAATCAGATCGTTATTTGGGAGTAACTCAGCAGTGAAAAAACTGCCTTCATATGGCGACTCTAGTGTCTTAAAGGTCTGTCCATTGTCCACGGATAATGCAATGAAGCCTTGTTCCCCCGCGATTAATACTCGATCGCCTTGTTTTCTGACGGCATAAAGGTGGTAACCGAAAAAGTTTTCGATGCGCCCCATCCAAGATTGCCACGTTTTTCCTGCGTCTTTTGTTTCAACGGCAAGGCCATAGGCACCGACGACCACCAAATGTTTTGGACCCAGTTGTAAAAGATCCAAAAAAGGTTTGTCTGGGCCATCTGTCACGAGACGCTGCATCTCTTGAATCGTTTGGTCATCGCCGTCATCGATGGCTTCCGTGAGTAACTGCTTTGCTAAGGCTTGGCCATTTAACTTAACTTGCCAACTGTCACCACCATTGCTTGTTCCTAAGACAATGCCGCTGTGCCCAATCGCGTAACCGTTATTCTTATCGCTGAAGGCTATGCCAGTTAAGGTCACGCTCACTGGAGAGGGGACCTGTTGCCAGCTTTCACCATTATCGTTAGAGCGGAGAATTAAGCCTCTTTCACCCACGGTAAAAAGAGAAGCGCCCGCGTAGGCGGCACCTAATAGAACAGAATGATCACCTAAATCGGATTGGGTCGCAGCGCGCTCCATTGCATCCTTGGTTGCCGCTTGGCTTTTGCTGATAGAGAAAATAAGCAAAAGCAGTAGTGCGATAGGATAGAAGCCTAATTTTCCACCTTGTCCCTTCATACTGTAGGCTCCGATTTAACCATTAGAGGAGCTTGGTGAAAAACCCGCATAAAACAAAACACAGAGAGACTGCCAAAACACAGTGCCGCAATACCGATACCATGATAGCCGGCTAGCTTGACAATGGTGCCGCCGAGAACCGGGCCGATGGCGGCGCCTATCATTAGTACTGCAGGTGTGGCGGCTAAAGCACGTCCAGAAGTATCCAATTTGGCTAACAAGCCAAATACAAAGGTATGGGTGAACATGATGAGTGAGACAAAGACGATAGACGCGGCACCGAATAACATTAATGACGACGAATTCATAATAATATTGGCTAAGATCACCTGTATGACAGGGCCAAGGAAAAGAACTAAACGAGTCGAGATACGTTTTTCTGAGATACCAGCCATGACAGTAGCAAAAAGGTTAAATAGGGAAAGCGCCACTAGAATGAAGGTGATTTCCTTTGCGCTAAAGCCTCTCTCATTGGCAACACGTTCCATAAAGCTAAAGGTCATGGCCTGTGTCACTACCATTAAGCTAATGCCTATCATGCCGTACCAAACATTAGTGGGGATTTTTTTATGAGTTAGGGTTTCGCTTTTCTCTAACTCTGGCTTGTCAAAATTGACTCTAGGGAAGGCTAGGGCACAGATTAAAGCGGCTAAGACCATTACTCCCGCAAAGATAATAAACAAGGAATGGCCACCTTTTAGCTGGATGATGTTTGGCGTAACGGCCATAAATGCCAAGCCTAACAAGCCGGATGCGAACCCAGTCATAGCGTATAATCTATGAGGGTTTTCAGCCCGTGCAACGGTGCCATGGGTCATGCTAAGCGCTGAACTTGCACAAGCACCAGCAATCAAGTGCAGTATGGCTAAATGCAAAAAGCTGGAAGTCTGTGAGGCAATAAAAAAACACCCCCCCGCGGCCAGATAACCAACCGTAGTCACCAGTTTGTGATTCATTTTTTTGAAACGCGGTGCAATTGATAGGCTTGCGCAAACAGCACCGATGAGAAAGAGAGTGACTAACGCGCCAGCTTGCTGAGCGTCATAATGATAAGCCGCTACTAACACGCCTATCCAGAGGGGTAACGCAACCAAATCAAGCATGCCTGCGCAGTTCGACGCCATGATAGCGACATTACCTTTTAAACCAAATCGCTGACTCATAACACTTCTCCTAATTGGAAAATAATAGGTCGGCAAATTCTGGCTTTTGCTTTGCCAAAGCGTATCTGGTTTGTGATTCTTAGTATCAACATATTTTATCACCCACGTTATTTATTTTTATTCTGTGGTCGCGAAGTCTAAAGGCCGTTGTTATAGGCCGACCCCCTTGTTATTAAACAAGGGGGAATGGTGCTTCGTACCACGCTTTGTTAGGGAAGAACGACCCTTTTTCTCTCGATCCTTTATTCATAATCACCGTTGTGAGGGGTGTCTGCCCCAGGCGCCCATTTCTCTCGATTTCGCATCAAAAAAGCCTGTGAAGCATCTGCTCCCATTGGTGAAACACGAGGCGTCCAATTTTTGTCGTGAAGATCCATGTCGGCGTCCATTTCAATATGGCAAGCAAACGGGCTGTTGAAATACCAGAACCAGTTTGAACCTAAAATATGACGACCTGGTCCCCAAAAGGCTTGATAACCTTTTTTGATAAAACGCTCGCCATTTTGCATCAACTCAGTCGGGCCACTAAAATGGAAGGTAAAATGCTCAACACCTTGCATGAACGGCGGTGCACCAATTAAAAAATGAGTATGATGTTCTAAACTGCCGCTCGGTTGTAAAAACGGCCCAATGTCTTCAAAACGATCGGTACAGCGAAAGCCCAGTCGTTCAACATAGAAGGCTTCTGCTTTTTTAACATCTGGCACAAAATACACAATGTGAGACAGGCTTATCGGACGAATTTGTTCTGCATCGACGTCGACGCCCAGTTGGTTAACCGGTCTTTGAAATGGCGAGCCTGGAAGGTTTGAAATTTCGCCCACTAGGTTAATCTGCTTTTTCTTAGAGATTTGAAAGCCGATGGCGAAACCTGAGTCATCATGAGATTCGATAGACCCATCTGCTAATGTTTCGACTGCACGGTCTTTACTGAGCTCAGCATACAGGTCGTCAAGACTTTGTTGGTCAGCGACGCCCATGATTGTTTTTCGCATCATACAGCCATTGCCAACACTGGCTGGCAGACTCGGATCCTCTGTTTTAGCCAGAACAACGCCTGTGCCATCCAGCGCCTCAAAGCGCCCACCCTCATCAGTAACATCGACTGGAATGAGACCATAATCGGTTAAAAAGGTGGCGCAAGAAGGGATATCGTCTACCCCAAAAATAATGGTTTCTAAACCTACAACTTTCATATCTCTTTCCTCTAGTAAGTGGTTAGGCTGTATGACCACCGAGCGTTTCTGCCACCCAGTCGACTAAGTAGGCACCTGCATTGGCGGAGTTATCAAAGCTAGAGTGCTGTACACCACCTTCTCGATCAGTGAAAATTTTAAGTTCTCGTTTAGGGCTATTGACGAGTTGCTCATAGGTTCGGTACGCCCATTTAAGAGGGATCTGAGAATCTTTTTCACCATGGGTGACGAGGAATGGCACCTTGATTTGATCGAGTACACCATCAAGGTGGACGTTTTCAGCGATTTGCATAAATTCGTCCATGTCTTTTGCGCCCCACACCCAACGTACATGATCCCAATAGTGCGGAACGGGAAAGTCACCTTCTTTTTCTAAGCGACGTTTTTGTACATCACGCCAATCATGGTTAGCACCCCATACAAGGCCACAGGCAAATCTAGGTTCAAAAGCAACGGCTCTTGGGCAGTAATAACCGCCGAGGGAAACCCCTTGTAAGCCAATTCTTTTGGCATCAATTTCGTCACGTGTTTCTAACCAATCGACAATTCGACTGGCCCAATGTTCACTGTCATAGCGGGCAGTAAACCCTTGTAGGCGTATGGCTTCGCCTGTACCTGGTTGGTCAACAATGAGAGAGGAAATGCCACGTTTTGCTAATAATTGAGGCACGCCTACGCGATAGATCATCTCTTTAATAGAATCTAGGCCATTGACTTGAACGAGAATGGGCGCTTTGCCTTCGACGCCTTCGGCGCGAACAAATAAGGCGGATATGTGTTTACCCTCGTAAGGAATCTCAACGCGTTCACAGTTTTCTTTCGCTAAGGTCGTTCCTTTAGCGAAGACTTTTAAAAAGTGTTTGTATAGGGTTAGTCGACTTTCGCTTCCAAGGCCTTGCAAGCGTTCAGCTGTGCCATAATAGGTTGCTGCTCGAGCATATTTGTCACCAGCCGATAACAATCGACCCTTGTCTTCGTCTTCTTGTGCCAAATCACACAGCTTATCCGCCATGCGTTCCCAGCTTTCTCTAAAGGCTATTGAACCTGCTTCGTCTTTAGCTTTAGCCGCTTCTTTTAGCGGTGCGCACATCTCTTCAATTTCCCCTATACGAGCCCCCATTTCTAGTGCCAGATTGATCGAAAGGTCCCATGGATAATTGCTCGGAAAATAACGAAACATAAGTTCTCCAATTGTTTTATTTCAGCTTAATAGTCGGTTTAAATTGTTTAATAACTTGATAGATAAAAAGCAGTTTGCCCCAAGGCAATGAGGTAACCTAAAGGGGAGTAAGGCTACTCACTCCTCAAGGCAAACCGTTCAACTCAATTTATTTCTAGTTACCTCATACCTTGTCGCGCGATACCTTGACCGGTAAAGGTACTGGTAGGAAAACGCTTTCTTGGACGATAATGAAATGCTTTATCGTTCATCACGTTAGCCGCGTAACCTTCCCCTGACAGTAGGTTATAAAAGCCGAATGTCTGAGGGATGGTGCCTGGGAATTCCGGCATGATGTAATTGAAACCCCAAAGTGTTTTCCATAATTGTCCTTTTGAATCCCAGCGATCGCCCAACATGGCTTGCCAAGTATCTTCATCAAGATAATATCGGCTACGTGCGGCTTGATGACGTTTGCCTTTCGCCACAGTTGCTTCAACCACCCAGACTCGGTGTAGCTCCCAGCGAACCGCATCTGGATTTAAGTGATTTCCAGTAATGATGTCTTTGTCTGGGTATTGCAAAAAATGATTCTGGTTATAAGGCAGGAAAATTTCTTTTTTACCTAATAACTTCCAATCAAAGGTTTCGGTACGTCCAGAAAACACACTTATTTCATCAAAGGACATCAAGCCAGCGGTAGCAGGCGTTGGTGTATCACAGCAAGGATTGGCGAGTTTTCTTACTCGGCGTTGGCCAGCTAAGTAAACGTACGACTTGGTTTTCGAGGAATTGAGATTGGTTTGTCCACCAATCAGTGCTCCAGCTCGAATTGGCGGACCATAATTCTCCAGCAGAATCTGCTCAAAGTAGCCATTGAAGTCTTCACTTGAGCCATCTTCAAAATAATAGGGAACTTGACGTTTTATAAAGCCATCGGTAGTCAGTACCACCTTGCCACTTGACGTAATTTGATATTGGTTGAATGCGGCTTCCCAGCTTACGCCACGCCAAGATAATCTGTGATTATTAATGGCTTCTAGACCATTTTTAGCGATAGGGAATGGGGTGCCACCATAAGCGTCAATCAGTTTATGCCCCTCTAACTTTGCTTTGAGTGCATTTTGCATCGTAAAGTCATAGACCCACTGTGGTGCTGTCGCCGTTCTGTGCGTAGGATAGACATCTAAACGATAGGTATCCGGGTACTTAGTAAGCATCGCCTTGACGCCATCTGTTAGATGTTCACTGTATTGCGCCATATTTTGTGCGGTGACGGAATACAGCGGCTTTTCATCTTTAAATGGATCTAAGCGCTTTCCTCCTAGAATCTCCCCAGGGATAGGTTTGTTAAATCCTCCTGTCCAAGCGGGAATCGTGCCTGCGCTATTGCCTGCTTTTTCACCGCCGAGAGGGGTTAAATCCTGACCTAAACGAGCCGCTTCTTCTGGGCTGACCGCGGCTAAGCTTAGTGAAGCAAATCCGCTCAACAGTACTGAGGTGAAAAGAACGTTCAAACGGTGTTTTTTGTTTTTATACATTTCGTTCTCCAAAACTTAAAAGGTGGTGTTAATAGAAGCTGCAAGGAAGTCTCGATCTTTCAACGTTTGCTTATATTGCGCATAATTGTTGTCATCGAGGAAGTTGCCTTCTTCACCTAAGAATTTGGTGTAGCTTAAGGACATATTCCACCGATCTAGATAGACAGCTTTAATGCCGACATTGACATCACCGCCCCCATCAACCCCAAAGGCGCCTACTGCAGACGATTTCCCCCAAGTGTGGCCAAAGCCAACGGATGGAGACAGATCAAGGCCATCAAAAGCTTGACGGTAAGTTGGGCTATACACCATTCTCAAACCGACCGCAGAGCGGTCAGCATTGGGGTTTAGCATACTTTCGTTTTCGGTGGTTTTGACTCGAGTATTCCAAGCAATTTCGCCCATAAAACTGGCTTCTTTAGAGATAAAACTTGGTCCTAGACTTGCCATCCAAGAGAACTGAGCATGGGCTGTTTCACCGACCGCATAACCTGGATTATCATTGTTGTCGTATTGCACGCCCGTTGCTGTGATTGTTTGGCCCTTACTTTGTAGAGGGGCATTACGGCGATAAGATACTTCCATTGCCAGACCCCAAACGCCAACACTTTTCGCCATACTGGCACCGTAAGCTTCGATGCCTTCGGCGTAGGCAAATTTGAATTGCTCAGGAAAACCACTAGGTGCAACCATATACTGGTTACTGGCGCTATAAGCATTGTAGCGAATGGCATACAAACCAAAATCTGCATCCAGATCATTATCAGTCCAACGCAATTGCAGACCATATTGCCCGGAGTCACTGGCTTCTTCATCATCGGTTTTTTCAATGGTGCTTGTACCAGCCAATAAGACATCTGAGCCAATGGCGTCGCCACTGGACAAGTAGGAACCGACAGGTGGAATCCGTGACGCTTCCCATTCATAGCCGATATAGGCGCCAATGGTTGCTTCATCACTGATTGGTATGTCGACCGACAGTTTACCCGTTGGTCGAACGGTTTCTTTGAATGTGGAGTTGGGAACAGATAGCAGTTTCACCACGTCATTAGGCGCTTGTCCGCCTGCGATACCATTAGATCCGAAGAATAAACTCTCACCCCATAAGAGTGAGTGACGACCTAAACGAACGGTTCCTTCCATCCCATTCATAACGGGAAAATAACCATAGACAAAGGCATCCAGTATTTCAGCATCATCACCCATGATTTTTTTGGTGTTATCAGAAAATTCGCTGGCAGGTGTGTTATTAGCGGTACTGCTGGTGTTGTCGGTAGAACCGTTATAGACGTCGTCGTACCAAGCGGCACCACTCACTCGAAAGCCCATGTTTTTATAGGAACCATCCAGTTCACTGAACAAATCAAGCCGGTTGGAAACCAGACCCTTATCAAAGTTATTGTTACCGTCGTTTTGGTTGGCGCTGTTTGTCAGGCCAGGAGATGCGTCTTCTAAGCGAAGCGCCGTACTGTATTTAACCGTATTGTCTAGGCTGAGCCTAAAATCAGAGCTGCCGGTATCGATATTGAAGCCATAGGCGGTTGACGTACTGGAAATAATGGCGACAGCCACAGACGTAAGCCGAAATGACGCGGAGTTAAATCTACTCATTTGTTCTTCCTCTCGTTGAAGGTTTTATTTTTATCGTTAAGAACAAGTCCACTATAAGTCAGCTTTATCATTCACAAGAGCCCTTTAAATTGAATCGATGATTCGATACTATCGAATGATTAAAATAATAAAGAAGGGTAGATTCCCATGCGTTTTAAAAAGCTTGATTTGAATTTGCTGGTGGCATTAGACACCTTGCTGACGGAGCAAAGCATTACCAAAGGGGCAGAGAAACTGAATATGAGTCCCTCGGCACTGAGCAATTCTTTATCTAGGTTGAGAGAGTATTTTAATGATGACTTGCTGGCACAAGTGGGTCGAAAAATGCTGATTACACCGTTTGGTGAGAACTTAAAAGTGCATGTACGCAATGCCTTGAATAACATAGAAAGCACGATTCTTATTCAGCCTACGTTTGAGCCACAGAACACAGATAGAATTTTTAGCATCTTTTGTTCCGACTATACGCAAACTGTTTTTATTCCCTACTTACTTGAGGTGGTTGGGCAGCACAAATGCACAGCACGTTTTGAGTTTTTAGCGCAAATCGATAACCCTCATGAGCAATTAGAGCGCGGTGAAGCAGACTTATTAATCATTCCTTCCGATTTTGTTTCGAAGGAGCATCCCAACGATGTTTTGTATGAAGAAGAGTTTGCCTGTGTAGTATGGCAGCATAGTGAGCTGGCAAAAGGCGAGTTGACTAAGCAAAAATATGCTGAGGCAGGTCATGTGGTGATGCGCCCAGGTGGTATGAAAAAAGGCTTTTTTGAACTGTCTTTTGCGAACCAACACAATATAGAGCGTCGTATTGCGGCGACTACCTTCAGTTTTGCCTCCTTGCCCGCTTTAGTCATTGGCACTGACAATATTGCGACGATTCACGCGAGGTTAGCGCATAAGATGGCCCAAGCATGGCCGCTAAAAATTCACCCTCTGCCATTTGATATTCCAGTCTTAAAACAATGTGCCCAATGGCACCAGTATCGTCACAAAGACGAAGGGCTTATTTGGCTACGAAATGCCTTTCAAGAGGCGGCACAAAACATGGGATCCTAAAGGATCCCATGTCAGCTTTATAAGCATCTTTATTGCTGAGAAAGGGCGTGAGCTACTTTAGACGCATTGTTCCGCCCAAGAGCAGAGCTGATAAATTGACCCGCTTCGATCAGTTTTCCTAGATTCACCTTATGCTCAATACCTAAACCATTGAGTAGATAGACCACGTCTTCTGTCGCCACGTTCCCAGACGCGCCTTTGGCGTAGGGACAGCCGCCTAATCCAGCCACGGACGCATCGACCACGGAGATACCACGCAATAGGGCGGCATAGATATTGGCCAACGCTTGCCCATAAGTATCGTGCATATGCATCGCCAGTTTGTCTGTTGGGGTATTGATTAAAACCTCATCTAACAAGCGTTCAACGGCAGCTGGGGTGCCCACGCCTATCGTGTCGCCAAGGGAGACTTCATAGCAGCCCATGGCGAGTAATTGTTCTGTCACGTCTGCGACCTTACTGGGGGCAATATCGCCTTCATAGGGGCAGCCTAAAACACAGGATACATAACCGCGCACCGCTACTTTTTGCTCGTTGGCGGCGGCGATCAGTGGTTCAAACCGCTGTAAACTTTCGGCTATCGAGCAATTAATGTTTTTTTGAGAAAAAGCTTCTGAAGCAGCGGCAAAAATAGCTACCTCAGAAGCCTTTACGTCCATTGCCCGTTGGAAGCCTTTTAGATTGGGCGTTAAGGCCGCATAGGTAATATCGGGCAGCCGTTCTATGCCGCTAAATACCTGTTCGCTGTCGGCCATCTGGGGAATCCACTTAGGGTTAACAAAGCTGCCTGTTTCAATATAGCCTAAACCACTTTCAGCGAGCTTTTTAACCAGTGCAATCTTGGTTTCAGTTGAGATGATCTGCGACTCATTTTGCAAACCATCTCTTGGGCCGACTTCAACGATTTTGACCCTTTTAGGTAAGCTCATAGGGCGGTCTCTGCCTCCGTATTAAAGGACATAAGTTGCGCACCACCGTCGACCAAATCACCAGCGATGAAATAGAATTCTTCTACGTAACCGTCGGCTGGCGCACGAATACTGTGCTCCATTTTCATTGCTTCCATGACGAGTAATAGGCTGTCTTTGCTAACCTTCTCACCGGCTTTGACGGTCAGTTCAACCACTGTGCCGTTCATGGGTGCCGCTAGCGCGCCTTGTGACTGGCTGGCATCCTCCATGCCTAAATCGACTTCCGGCAAGGTGAATTCAAGCCTTCCTTGCTGAGTAAATAGCATCCCTTTGTTATCCTGGAGCGACACGGTTGCTGTTTGTCGGTGTCCTTCAATGTGAGCGATAAGCTCGTGTTCAAACCGTTCCCCAGCGACAAAATAGTCTTGTCCGTCATATTCAATCCTGTAGCCATCAAGTGTATCTCGCGTGGTGGCTTGGACTTTGAGATGATGAGGCTCGTCATCGATCAATAGCGTGATGTGTTGGCAATGAACTAAATTCATGCGCCAGTCATGTGTTTCCAACCAAGGTGAAAGGTTATCGACAGATGAATGAGCGTCGCTAGAATGGTACGGACTTTCTTTCAGGAGCATGAATAATGTGGCGAGTAGTAAATGCTTTGTCTGGTCATGTTCATCGGGCTTGAAGATCTCCTGCTCATGGCGCTCGATGAATCGCGTGTCCAGATCAGCATGGGCAAACGCATCGACACTGGCCAACTTGTAGAGAAAAGGTAGGTTGGTTTTCATGCCTGCAATTTGGTAGTCACGTAGGGACTGGCGTAAGCGTTGTAACGCCGTTTCTCTGTCTTCATCCCAAACGATGAGTTTGGCAATCATGGGGTCGTAGTAAACGCTGACCTCATCGCCTTGTCGAACGCCGGTATCCACTCGAACATTATCGTTACTGGCTGGGGGGCGTAGCAAATGCAGTTGACCGGTAACGGGTAAGAAATCCTTATCGGGGTCTTCAGCGTATACCCGAGCTTCAAATGCATGCCCATGAATCGTTAATTGCTCTTGTCGGCAGGGTAATGTTTGTCCCGCGGCGACACGCAGTTGCCATTCTACTAAATCTTGCCCCGTAATCATTTCGGTAACAGGGTGCTCCACTTGTAAGCGAGTATTCATTTCCATAAAGTAAAAGCGGCCATCATGATCAAGCAAGAATTCCACTGTACCAGCGCCTTGATAATCAATCGCTTGGGCTGCTCTGACTGCGGCTTCACCCATTTGTTGGCGTAAAGAGTCTGACATGCCGGGAGCAGGAGCTTCTTCAATAACTTTCTGGTGACGGCGCTGTAATGAGCAATCGCGCTCAAATAAATAAACGGCATTGTGGTGTTGATCACAAAAAACTTGAATTTCCACATGACGAGGCTCGGTCAAGTATTTCTCCACTAACATGGTGTCGTCACCAAAACCATTCATCGCCTCGCGTTTAGCGGCCGCTAAAGCTTCATCAAAATCCTCGGCTTGCCAAACTTGGCGCATGCCTTTACCACCACCTCCGGCGGCGGCTTTTAGCAGTACGGGGTAGCCCATTTGTTCCGAACTTGCTCTAAGTAACTCTGGGTCTTGATCCGCGCCATGATAACCCGGTACTAATGGCACATCGGCTTTTCCCATGATGTCTTTGGCAGCCGATTTTGACCCCATGGCTTCGATCGCACCAACAGGCGGGCCGATAAAGACTAGGTTGTTGTCTTGGCAAGCTCGACAAAAATCGGCATTTTCACTTAAGAAACCATAACCCGGATGAATGGCTTGAGCCCCGGTTTGTTTTGCCGCTGCAATGACTTTTTCTATGACGAGGTACGATTCGCGAGAAGGGGCATGACCTATGTGTACGGCTTCATCCGCCATCTCAACATGGAGGGCGTGACGGTCAGCATCAGAATACACAGCAACAGTACGAATGCCCATTTTTCGAGCGGTTTTAATCACTCGGCAGGCGATTTCGCCTCGATTAGCAATGAGTATTTTGTCAAACATCTTGGTTATTCTCCTATCCACGCGGCAGGGCGCTGGTCGAAAAAGGCGCTTAATCCTTCTTGACCTTCATCCGACACACGTATGGCAGCAATGCGCTCAGAAGTGTCTTGTATTAAAGCGTCATCAATGTTTTTGTCGGCCACATCAAAAACCAATTGCTTGGCCTGTTTGAGTGCTTGAGGGCTGTTGTTAAGTAGCTGATTAACTAACTGATCTAGGGTTGAATCCAGTTCATCGTGACTGGCTATTTTTGTTACCAGTCCTAACTGTTCAGCTTCTTTGGCCGAAAAGCGCTCGCCAGTCAGAAAGTAACGGCGAGCGGCTCGTTGACCGATGGCGGCAATGACATAAGGGCTGATGGTGGCGGGAATTAAGCCGAGTTTTACTTCACTGAGGCTAAAAGAAGCCTGTTCACTGGCAATCGCAAAATCACAGCAGGATACCAAACCCACCGCGCCACCAAAGGCCGCGCCTTGAACACGGGCAATGGTGGGCTTTTCAAGAAAGTTGAGCGTTTTCAACATACTTGCTAAGCCTTGAGCATCACGAAGGTTGTCTTGATAATCATATTGCGCCATGCGCTTCATCCAATTCAGGTCAGCGCCAGCGGAAAAGCTTTTTCCTTCTGCGGCCAATATCACCAACTTCACCTTAGGGTCGTCAGCAGCACGTTGGAACGCCATTTCCAAATCGGCAATGACCTTGTCATCAAAGGCGTTATGCTTTTCCGCTCGGTTTAAACACACCGTTGCGACCCCCGACTTATTCAGGCTATAAAGGACAATTGAGTCAGACATAAGTGTTCTCTTTAATGGTTTTACTCACTTATTCAACGGATTACGAAATAGACCTCGCAAGGTATAACAAGTGAATCCGCAATAATTAGCATTCGTTACATTCTGAAGACACCAAATCGTGTTTCTTCAATAGGCTTATTCAATGCAGCAGAAAGGCTTAAACCGAGTACTTTTCGGGTGTCTGCCGGGTCAATAACGCCATCATCCCAAAGTCTTGCTGAGGCATAATATGGGTGCCCTTGATGCTCATACATGTCTAAGATAGGTTGTTTAAAGTCCGCTTCTTCGGTGTCTGTCCAAGGCTTGCCCTCACGTTCATATTGCGCTTGTTTAACTTGCGCCAGTACGCCAGCGGCTTGTTCACCGCCCATGACTGAGATGCGCGCATTTGGCCACATAAACAGGAAACGTGGATCGTAACTGCGGCCACACATACCATAATTACCTGCACCGTATGAGCTGCCGATTAACACCGTCAGTTTGGGCACTTTTGCGCACGCCACGGCATTGACCATTTTTGCGCCATGTTTGGCGATACCACCCGCTTCATATTGTTTACCCACCATGAAACCGGTGACATTTTGTAAGAAAATGAGCGGGATTTTTCGCTGAGTACAGAGCTCGATAAAGTGTGCACCTTTTTCAGCGGACTCGCCAAACATAATGCCATTGTTGGCCACTATGCCGATGGGGTAACCATAAAGCCGAGCAAAACCACAGACTAGGGTGGTGCCATAAAGTGCTTTGAACTCATCAAATTCCGAAGCATCGACGATACGAGCAATGATCTCGCGAACATCAAATGGCTGTCGTTTATCTTTCGGTACGATGCCGTAAATCTCTTGGCTGTCATACAAAGGTTCACGGGAGGCTTGTGTATCAAGTTGGCTAGGCTTAACTCGATTAAGTCGAGACACGGATTGACGGATCAGTGAAATCGCGTGCTGGTCATTTTGAGCATAATGATCGGCGACACCGGACGTGCGACAGTGGGTATCCGCGCCTCCGAGTTCTTCAGCACTGACCACTTCCCCCGTCGCGGCTTTGACCAAGGGGGGGCCCGCCAAAAAAATAGTGCCTTGTTGTTTGACGATAATGGATTCATCCGCCATTGCTGGTACATAGGCTCCACCAGCAGTACAAGACCCCATCACAGCGGCAATTTGCGGGATCCCCTGTGCGGACATATTGGCTTGATTGAAAAAAATACGACCAAAGTGTTCTCGGTCGGGGAAGACGTTGTCTTGATTGGGTAAATTTGCACCGCCGGAATCCACCATGTAAATGCAGGGTAGATTGTTTTCTTCGGCAATGGTTTGTGCGCGTATGTGCTTCTTAACGGTCAACGGGAAGTAGCTGCCGCCTTTTACGGTGGCGTCATTAGCGACAATCATGCATTCTTGGCCTGAAACCATACCAATGCCAGCTACCACCCCGGCACACGGTACGGGGCTATCATACACTTGATAGGCGGCTAACTGAGACAACTCTAAAAAAGGCGATCCTTTATCCAGCAACGCGTTAATTCGATCTCTGGCTAACAACTTGCCTTGTGAAACATGGCGTTGGCGATACTTATCCCCCCCGCCTTGACTGACCTCCGCTATTTTACATTTAAGGTCATCCACTTGAGTTTGCATAGCGGCCTGATTTTCTGTGAATTCGGTACTACGCGTATTCACTTTGGTATTTAAAATTGCCATAAATATGCCTTATCGTCATTGATTAACGTGACTGAATGTCGGCTAATGTGTTGCTGATCAGCTGTTCTACACTACCATCATGTACAAAACCGGCTTTTTCAGCATTCAAGGTTGTAAGGGGAGGGTAAGCGCCAAAAGCGGCTTCTAACTGAGGGTCAGAGTCGTAACGAATATTATCTACTGAGGTGCTTGTCGTCTTTGAAAGAGCATTAATAAGGTCGCCCATTACGACGTGAATAGCCGGTAGGGTGACGACTCTGTCTTCTGGCATGGTTTGACTGTCTAAACCGAGCGCATGAACGAGATTGTTGACTGTTTGAGTGCGGGACATTAACCAAACTTGTGCCGTTTTAGAGACGGGCATCGTCATCGTTTTACCAGCGAGCATGACATGAAAAATATCGTTCATAAACGCTGATTTAAACCCTTCAGCGCCTTGTGGTCGAGCCACGATACCGGGTAAGCGAACACCGACACCATCAATTGTGCCACGACGGGTAAAGGTTCCCAGTGCGACCTCAGACATCATCTTATGCATGGCATAATGCAGTTTAGGTTGTAACGGCGTGTCATCGTTCACACCTTCAGGGGGAATTGCATCACCGTATACCGCAATGGCCGAGGCATAGACGAAACGGCACTTTTCTGTGCTTGCGCCGGCTAATTGAATAAGGTCAACGGTCGCTTCTACATTAATTTTGAAAGATAACTCGGGAGCACTTTCTGCGCCACCGCCTGGAATGGTTGCAAGGTGAATCACTGATTCTATGGTTTGATCAAACAGTGACGCACGGAAACCGGCATCGGCTAGGTCACCTTGTTTAAGGGTTAAGGCTTGATGTTGTGTTAGTGCCGTTAATTCACGATCTGTCGCAACGACAGACTTGCCAGCCTTTAACAGTGCTTCTACAACGCCGGAGCCAATGAAGCCGCCCGCGCCTGTTACTAAAACTGTCATCTGTATTCTCCAGTGCTTTAAAACGTTTTTATAATATGAATACCGCATTCGTAAGTGATCGAACTCACAGGAATCGGTGTTTAAGCGAATGGCGCCATATAAACTCAGTTACATCAATGAAAGCCGTCCATATCCTCAGGTTTAAGGTCGTCCAGTGGTACGCCATTGACCAAATAGGGCTTGGCTTCGGTTAATACAAAGACAATACGGCACAGCGTGTCGCTGACGTTTCGCCATGCGTGTATGGTTCCGCGCTGCACAATAACGCCTCCGGTTGAGACTATGGTTTTGACGCCTTTATCGAGTTCAAGCTCGATTTCGCCTTCTAACACGATGCCGTAATCAATGGAGTTGGTACGGTGCATTGGGGATTCTGAGCCTGGAGGTGTATCAACCATGCGTATCACAGAGCCTCCGGGGAGCGTGATGCCAGCGTTGCGGTCACGGCCATCCGTTTCATCGTTGTTATCCACTGGGATCTCAGGGGCGGACCAAATTGTCGCAAAGCCAGCACCATCTGCACCGGGCATTTCTGTTGGAACAATATTCTCATTTGAACGGATAATGGCATGACCGCTTTTATCATGTCCGGTGACCACACGTTGAAAGGGTTTATAGACTGTCATCGTTAGCTCCCAGGCTGCGTCACTTTTTGCTCAATGGCACCAAATACAACTTGGTCGTCTGGTGTTCTTGCTTCCATGCGAACCGTGTCGCCATAATGCATAAAGCCGGTTTTTGCTTCGCCCTGATCAAGCAGTTCAATGCCACGACGTTCAGCAATGCAAGATGACCCCACTTCTCGGTACTCGTAATTGGAAACGGTTCCTGATCCAATGACGGTGCCAGCAACCAAATTGCGTGTTCTAGCGGCGTGGGCAACAAGCTCATCAAAGCCGTATTGCATGTGACCGCCGTGAGCGTGACCAAATTTTTTGCCATTCCACTCGATATTAAGACGAAGTTGTACTTGGCAATTTTCCCAGTGCTCGCCAAGTTCTTCAGGCGTCACGGCAAAGGGGGCTACTGAACAAGGTGGCTTAGCGTGAATCCAACCAAAGCCTGTGCTTATTTCAGGGCCGGAATACGCCCGTAATGACCAGTCGTTTATTTGCACGATTAATTTGATATGTTGACGTGCTTGTTCTGGGGTAACACCCATTGGAACGTCATCGACAATGATGCCAAATTCGCCTTCAAAATCGATGCCATCGGCTTCGCTGGCCATCGGCACATCCGCCGTCGCACTGAGAAAGGTATCGGACATTCCTTGGTACATTAATGGGCGGCCTTCGAGTGTTTTTACTTCCATCCCCGTCACGGCGCCCATCAGGTCGGCATGGCTTTTATATACTGAGCCATCAAGCCATTGCCATGCACGAGGGAGTGGGGCACAGAGTTCTGTGGTTTGAACGGTTTGCCCTGCAAGTGTGCCGCTATTCAGTGCGGTTGAAATGGCTTCTAATGATGCTTCAAAGCTCGCCCAATTTTCTAATGCAGCTTGCATACTAGTGCCTGCTGGCGCGAAACGTGTACCATCGTTGGAGATAACGACCAATTGACCGTCTGCAGTATTATTATTGAATGTCGCAAGTTTCATCTTGATAGGTTCTCATTTTAGATAGATAGGGTTAGGCAGAAAAAACAACTTAATAGTCGACTAGCTTGTCTAATTTGAAATCGATTTAATCGCAGATTGATCAAACCTATTGGTCGTCGCCTTGACAGAGATAACAGCTGAAAAAATTAAGCAGATCTTTAAGAGGAAAATATGGATTTTTTTCACGTGTTCTTCCTACCGAGTAAGTTTTATTTTTATTGTTCAGAACAATGTCAATCAATATAGAGCACCCTTGGTTTTGCAGAAAAACCCTTTAAATCGAATTGATCATTCAGCTTTATCGAATGATCAATTCATCAACTAACCTTGCTTTGGGGACATGGTCAGTGTGTTAAATCGTAAAGGTTAGCTCATTAACGCATCACGATTTTCTGCAAGCCATGTGCGGAGTGATTTGGGCTTACGGCCAATCATTCTTTCAACAAAATCACTCAGTACCCAACCTTCTTCATAGGTGGCTTCAAACTCAAAAAATCCCCAAATCATCGGCGCGGCTGGGCCAAAGATACGAGTGTATTCTTTGACAAACGCCTCTTTGTTTCCGACATAGTCGATGTTAGTGCCTAGAACTTCTGACATGATGTCAGCGACTTCGTGACCACGTAGGTTGTCTTGGCCATTGTTTAACGTGTGCAATTGACCAATGTGACCTTGGTTATCGGAGAGCAATAGTTGTGCCGCTACTTCTGCTATCTCGTTGGCATCTATGTAAGGGACTTTTCTTGGTGGCCAAATCAACTGCTTGTCTTCTTTAATGGCTCTACCGGCACGAGTGGTAAAGTTATCCATAAAACTGGCACCAAAGTTCAAAAAGGTCGTCGGTAAATCATTTTCTTCGTAAATTCGTTTGGTGACCAAATCAGGGTATTCGTCACCCATCATTTTCTTCATCGCTTCTGGCATTAGGCGGTAGTTGTAACCTGGTACCATGGCCACCTGACGGACAATGTGAATGGCTGTGCCGCTCTTTTTAACCGCTGCGACAAAGTTGTTTGTAACGGGTAAGAAAGGCAGGTGATTGGGGACTGACATATAAATCCCTTCCATGCCATCCACGGCAGCCTCCATGGAAGGCAAGTCGAGGTAGTTTGCTTGTACGATTTCAGCGTTAGGGAATTCTTGACGCAGTGGTTCAATGCCTTCTTCTCGGCTGGAAACCAAGCGCAGTTTAATTTGAGGGGCGTTCTTCTCAATAAATTTGGCCATGGGTTTGCCAATGTGATTTCCCGCGCCAAAGATCAAAATGCTGCTGGGGATTTGTTTTTTGATATAGCTCATAAATGTTTCCTAAAAATTATTTAATACTAAGTAAGCAAATACTAAGAATGTGTTGTAAACCTTTAACGACCATAAGCTGGGTGAACAGGATCAAACAGTGCTCTTCATAAGTTATTTGATCCTGTTAAAAACCGTGTATTAAGCCTGTTTATTGCGAGTAATGGTTTGCCAGTTAGTGTATTCCATCAAGCCATGCAGCGAGTTTTCACAGCCAAGACCGGATTGTTTATGGCCCCCGAAAGCTTGTGCCGGAGAGTATTGATGCACTTCATTAATCCATACGGTTCCGGCTTCGATTTGCTCCGCGATGCGTTGGGTTGCGGCTGCGTCATTACCCCAAATACTGGCACCTAGGCCATAAATCGTGTCATTAGCACGGGCAATAACGTCTTCTTCATTGGACCAGCGCAGTAATGGCAGAATAGGACCGAACGGTTCTTCGGTGACAATACGAGAATCGTCTGATGGATTATCAACCAGTGTCACAGGCACAAACCAGCCGTCGGCGTTATCGTCAATGTCTCCGCCGACTGCAAATTTTTGGCCTTGATCTATGCAGTCTTGAAAGTACATTTTTACCTTTTCAAACTGCATGCTGTTTTGAATCGGACCGAGTGTGGTATCGGCCTTGGCACCATCGCCAACAATGACTTCATTATTAATATAATCCACCAAGGCGTCTCGTACTTGGTCATAGACAGCATCATGAATGTAGAGTCGTTTGGTGGCGTTACAAAATTGTGCATTATTTTGAAAAGCAGCCCAGAAAAGTTTTGGAGCAACTTCTTTCGGATCGACATCTGGCAGAACGATGGCCGGATCATTGCCACCCAGTTCCAACGTGACCCGTTTCACGGTTTCAGAGCAGGCACTCATTACCTTACGACCAGTAGCCGTTGAGCCGGTAAAAGCAATCTTAGCGATGTCTTGGTGCTCTGTTAGCCATTGACCTTGTTCATTGCCACCACTGACACAATTGAGCACACCTGGTGGCACAATGTCTTTTGCCATTTCAGCAAATTTAAGATTACACAGTGGGGTATAAGGCGAAGGTTTGACGACTACCGTGCAGCCAGCCATTAATGCGGGTGCGATTTTCCATACCGATAGCAAAATAGGGAAGTTCCAAGGCACAATTGCGCCGACCACACCCAGTGGCGTGTAGCGAGTGATAACAGAGCGTTCGTCATTTTCATCAACGACTTCGTCTTCCAGTTTTTGTTCGGCAATGGCACGTAACCAAGCAACCGAGCCAAATACTTCCCATTCTGTACCGGAGCGAGGTTTACCTTGTTCACGAGTTAATAGAGCCATGAAGTCTTCGGCATTTTCTTCCAATGCGTCGGCAAGCTTAGTAAGTACAGCCTTACGCTGATCAAAACTGGTTTTTGACCAAGTTTTGAAGGCGATTTTAGCGCTGTATACCGCCGTATCAAGGCACTCTTTTGGACAGTCTGGCACCTGTGCAATGATTGCTTTGGTTGCTGGGTTATACACAGGCAAGCTTTTTTCTGTGGCAATGAGCTCGCCATTAATGACCATTTGATAGTGATTATGTGCATCGAACATGAGTATCGCTCCTAACTGAATGACAGTTTTTATTGTTATTTATCTAAGGTATGGAGTTTGCGGCGCATCACTTTACCGCTGGAGGTTTTGGGTAAATCATCGACAAATTGAATGTCACGAGGCACCTTATAGGCGGCCAAATGTTCACGACAATAAGCGATAATCTGGTCGATGTCGGGGGTGGTATTTTGTTTCGCAACAATATAGGCTTTTGCGAGTTCACCTTTGGCTTCATCTGCAATAGGCCCCACTGCCACCATGGCGACATCTGGGTGATTGGCGATCACCCGTTCTAATTCGGCGGGGTAGATGTTGAACCCTGCGGTAATAATTAAATCTTTCTTTCTATCGACGACAAAAATGCAGTTGTCCTTGTCCATTTTGGCTAGATCACCGGTATGTAGCCAGCCATCGGCAGTGATGGCTGCTTGGGTCGCTTGAGGATTGCCATAATAGCCTTGCATAACCAAAGGACCGGAGATCATCAGTTCGCCGACGTCTCCACGTGCTACCTCTACTTCTGCGTTGTCGACATCGACAATTTTTGCTCCGGTATAGGGTAATGCCACGCCAATAGAGCCATGTTTGTATTCGCCATCGTGAGCGAAGGTGGTGCCAAGCCCACCGATTTCAGTCATTCCCCAAAGTTCGATGAGCGGGCAGGCGATGGCTTCCTCAACGGCTTCCATCTTGCTGGTTGGCATGGTTTGTCCGCCTACCGTACAGATCCGCATATGAGAAAAATCCACACTGGATAAGTTGGGGTGATCCAGCATATATAGGTACATGGTCGGTACCCCTTCAAACATGGTGGCTTGATATTGGTTGATTGATGTAAATACCTCCTCCACATTAAACAGACTATGCATAACTAAGGTGCCACCTTTGTAAAAGGTACTGTTGAAGACAATGTTGCCGTAAACATGCGGACAGGGTAAGGCTGAAACAACCGTGTCTTTCTCTGAGCGACCGTGCATTTGTGCCGTCATCAAGAAGTTGCTGATTACCGAACGATGGGACAACATGGCGCCTTTCGGATTGCCAGTAGTGCCAGAGGTATAGCAAATCGTCGAAAGGCTATTGGTGTTAACCTCAAAGCTGGTAAAGTCATCACGACCTTGTTCTAAAAAGTGATCAAAAGATTCCGCGCCTTCAGGGATATCCTCACCATACAAAATAAGGGATTCAACCCCCGTTTTTTGCTGAATTCCTACAAGAGGCGTGCCTTTAGATTGAGAGGCAATGATGACTTTTGCATCACAATCTTGGACGACAAATTCGACTTCATTAGGGGTTAACATGACGTTAACAGGGTTGACCACAGCCCCGGTTTTCAAAATGCCATAATAGCTGACCAGCCATTGCCATGAGTTTTCACCGTAAAGGGTGACTTTATCGCCAGGGCCAATGCTTTTTTTCTTAAGTGCACTGGCTAATCGGTTGACCAGACGATTTATTTCACGGTAAGTGAAAGACTGCTGGTTGTAGATTAAGGCTGTTTTATCACCGAACTTTTCTGCCGACAGGGTGATGACGTCGCTTAAATTTTTTATCATTGTTCTCACCTCTAAATTTCTTTTTATTGGTTATATTTTGAGATCAGCAACGCAGTAGCTTTTTACTTGGGATCGTCTTTACCAAACTCTTTGGTCAGGATCTTCCGAAAGATAGGCTTGCCCCAAGGGTGGAAAAATATCTTTTTAGCAATTGGCCAAGCTTTTGACTCTTTTGCCGCTTCGGGTTGAATAAAGTGCTTTGAATCTGAGAGATTGTTTGGATCCCAAGTATTTTTTACCTTGCGCATCCATTTATTGGGGTGGCCAAGTTTGGGGCCAAATAAATCACTCGCTTCACCATGAACAAAGAGCGCGGCACCCAGTGGTTTTTTCTCATTGCTAATAAAGCTACTGAGGATAAAGTCCACACAAACGACAATGTTTTTCACAAAACTACGGGTACTGGCAGGGTTATTTTCTGTCCAGAAGTGTCGGCCTTCTGATAACCACATCCAGTTTTGTTCGGTGTCGACTTCCATCATCTTGCCACCAGCTTTGGTTTCTTTATCACCAATATCGTCGTTGGTTCGTTTGACAACTTCTGGAATAAGATTGATGGAATCGAGTACGCCCATACTGACTCCCGCACAGTCACCCATACGGTTGAAACGGGCGACGTAATGAGAGGTCAGCACGGCTGCCGTGAGGATATCTCGCTCGCGTTCGGAAATGTCCATTTTACGGCCATTGGTTTCGGCGAGGATTTTATTCAGTACCGCTTCGTTCCAGTCAAATTGCGCCTTAGTCCATGCCATGGTGGTGACAGACCAGCCGACTGCATTGGCTTTTGTGGCAATGTCCGGTAATTTGCCGGTGCGTTGTAAATCATAATACTCACGATTGGTCGCCGTGAGACAGTGTCCAACGGCGGCGGGTGGCATACGATTGATGAAGGCCACTGCCTTGCTGTTTTTCATCATCTGGGTGGCTTTCGTCGCGTCTTCCCAGTTATCCCAATCAAGCTGGTAGGTGGCGAAATTTTCTGGCGGCGGTGTGCCTCTGTATGGATGTGGACCACTCCATTCAAGGGTTTTAGGGCCTGCCCAAGGATAAAGTTTGATGCCTATTTTGGTAAACACGCCTAAGCCACCCGCGGCCCCATAAAGACCACGTATCATGCCGCGGAATCCAGGCCCAGGGCCTTCGCCGGTAAACCAGCCTGCGTCCGAACCGCTACTACCAATACGCACGATTTCACCTTCTGGTGTGACCCATTCTAAGGACAACATGTTGCGTGAGTTGATACTGGTATGATTACCTGCGACCCCAACCCCCACAAATGAGGTGGCAGAGGCGAGCGGGGAATGGATTGGGCCAGCACCAATGATGTGGCACATTAATTGATGCTTATGGGCTTCAGAGACCAATTCACCTGCGGTGGTATAGGGTTGGATGATCGCCATACGACTTTCTGGGTCAATTTCTAAGCCTTTCATACGGCATAAATCGATGGAAATGGAGCCCTTAGTGCCGACACCAGAATAGTTACCGTATCCTGTACTGTGCGCTTTAAACTTCAATTTATATTGATTACATACCTTGACGACCCCCGCCACTTCTTCAGTTGATCCCGGCATCACCACTGCGGCCGGTGCTTTACCTAATAAAGTACGGGTAGAAGGGTCTGCGCCTAAGCCCATCCAGTCGTGACAGTTAACAACAAAATCTTCGTCAGACACATTGTCTGGACCAACGACGGCTTCAAAGGCTTTTAATATGTGTGGAGGTAGATTACTCATTACGCGCCCTCCTGAATTGAGTCGGCTAGCAAGTCAAAAAGATAGGCGACCTTGACGGAGGAGTTGCTGCGTTTTGCCGCCGCCGCCATGTTTGCTTGACAGCACGAAGAACCACTGACTAACACCTCAGCTCCCACGGATTCGGCTTCGCGCAAAAGCTCTTGAGCTGCGCCGTCGGCCATCTCAGGGTAGGTTTCTTTGACACCTGTGCAGCCACCGCAACAAAAAGAATATTGTCGAGTGCGTTCTAGCTCGACCATGTCTAATCCGTCGACTCTTGATAGCAACTGGCGAGGCGCGTCATAGTTACCATCGTTACCATAATTGACTTTACGAGGCGTGTCGGTCACCGCCATAGTGTTCAGAACTCGAATGTATTCACCGTTCCAAGGTGTGTACTCTTCACTGCGTCGTCCAAGACGACAAGAATCATGGTAGGCAACCTTGCCGGTGTTTTTCATGCCCAGTGATAACTTGCCCTGTTGAAGCAATTCTTCGAAATACTCGGTAGTATGCAGAACCCGTACTGAGGAGAGTGTTTTGTTTAAACGAGGGTAGACATTCTTAAACGCGGAATAGGCTTCAGCACTGATGGCGAGAAGGGTTTTTGCCTGACTTTTTTGAACCAAATCCGCCCATTCTTGAGCCAGTTTGTCGGCAACAGAGCGGTAGCCAATTTCGTACGCTAAACCCCCACTGTCACTTTCTGAATCATAAGCAATGCCAAAGTCGACTTTTGCGCTTTTTAACAATTTGACGATAAAACGAAGGTTATCCCATTGTTTTTCGCTATAAGCTTGGCCACTGCCGATATGCAGGAGCACGTCGACGGTTTCTTTACGGGCATCTTTGATGTCTAACCCTTCCGCCCAGCGACTACGCTCATCACGTTTGCCATGAGGTGCGCCTTCTTGTTCTAGGTGTTTGACCATGTTGCTCAAGGTTTCGGGAACCTTGCCATCTTCAGCCAACTGCGCACGGAATTCTAAAATGGTATCAAAGGGTTCAACATTGTCACCCATATGGCTTTTACACATGGTTTCACAGGCACCGCACATGCTGCATGCAAAAACGCTGTCGATCATCTTTGGTGATGCTTCAATCAATTTGTGGTGATAGCCATAGGCTGAAATAACTTGCCCTCCCGCCGAGGAGGCATGAAAGCGGCTCTGATATTTGCTGGGACAAATACTCGAAAATTCCTGACTTTTAGGCATGTGCACAAATTTGCACTGAGAGCAGCGGTTACACTGCTCAATATTATGAATTCGATCTTCTAAGGACATAATTTTTCTACCAGGTTATTGTTATTAGATAGGTCTCGAAAAACTCAGTAACACAGTTTCCCAGGGCTTAAAATTCCAGCAGGGTCAAAAATGTCTTTTACCCTGCGAAGGTGAGGCACAATGGTTTCATTGCGAGCAAACGCATCCTCGGACCATTTGCCATAAGGTCGGCTGAAGAAACCTCCGTTATCTGCTAATACTTTTACCAATTGCATTTCGATGTCAGCCAGTTGTGTTGTTTGCTCATCTGTATGGAATAGGGAAATGTCGAGGTGACAATTCGTGCCTTGAATCATCGGCTGTAAATAGAAGCCCACTTGGACATCCGATAGGTCCGCCAGTAGGTTTTGAGCAAGGTTTACAAGGTTGGCGACCTTGCTCATTTGGGTGATGCAGAACACCTCGGTATGGGTGCCACAAGGCACGTCTTTATAAAATTCTTTAGAGGGTGTACTTAGGCGCGCTTCCAGCTCAGCAAGGTAGCTGGGATACTGTTGCGATATGGTGGTTACCGGCAAGGTATCGACTAAGGAAGAGAGGTCTGCTAACTGCCACTGCATGCTTTCTTCGGGTAACACGTCACGCGAAGCAATGTTGACATAGAGGTACCAAGCGGGCATCGCATCTTTGCCAAAGAGTTGGTGTAACTCCGCAAAGTGGGTGCTGTCCTTGGCTAATGCTGCGGCGAGCTGAACTCGGCTAAGCATAAAATACTGTGCGCCAAGCTGATGCAATGCCAGATGACGTACAATGGAGATTAGCGTGGTGACGTCTTCGGCACCGTAAAGGAATCCCTGTTCAATGCTGGGGATTCGTTGACAATAAATGGAGGCCCAAGAAGTAACGCCTAATGTGCCTTGAGAGCCTAACATAACACGGGTGTAATCTGTGCCGATTGGACCGGAAGCCATCATTTGGCGAGCACCATTTTTTAAAGCTTCATCAAGGTCTTCGTACAGTGCGGCACCACCGGTTCGAAAACTTTCTCCACTGCCCATAGTGAGGCTTAGGCTTGCTAATGGATCGGTTGAATCCCAGTGCTCATTGGGTAAGGTTGTCGGTTCACGTTCTAGGTAACAGGCTAGTACTGACTTGCTTGCTCTGGGGAGGAAAGGTTTGATCGATCGTAGGTTATGTTTTTGTAACTGAGCATCGAACTCAGGAAAGGTAACCCCAGGTTCGATAATGGCAATGGCATCTTCGCCATCAGCATGAATTACCCGAGACATTTTCGACATATCAAGCACGACAAAAGGCGCATCTTTTAAGCCGGCGAGTCCGTGTCGACGATTTCCTGATGGTGAACTCAAAGGGACAAGCGTCACTTCGTGTTCATTGGCCCACTGAACAAGTTGTTGGACTTGTTGTTCGTCTTCTGGCCTAGCAATACCTTGAACCTTGAGTGAATTCTCGGTAGAAACACCTAAAAATTCTTTCGCTATGGTGGCGTTTTCAAAGGTGACAAATTTTGGAAGCGGAAACGCGTCATTAATCATTAGCATCTTCTCATCATTTATTATTATTAGATTACGAGAGTTACTATAGGGATTGATTAGAGACTATACCGCCGAATAAATCTCTCATATGGTCTAAATCGTCCTGAATTTTGTATCTCAATTAGAAAATAACGACTAATTTAACTAGATTAGCGATGACTTTTTTTTTAAACCTGACATAATTTGCCCATGAAACTTCCAACACGTGCGCCTTATATTCCAATTGAAGCCAACTCAGAGCGAGATTTTCTTGATGACGTTTTGTCCTCTTTGTTGGTGGCCGATTCCGCTGTGGTATTTTTTGAATTTACCTCGCCATGGGCCATCAAAATAGAGTATGAAGTTCCCATCAGCTGTACTGTGGTGGAAGGTGAACTGTGGTTGAGTGATCAAAACCGGGTAACGCAATGTTTTCGAGCGGGGGATACCTTTATTTTACCGAAAGGCATGCGTGGTAAGCCTTACTATATCTCGTCTTCAGAAGAGTTTCCGCAAAGCTGGATCACCGCGAACGAGCTGTTTGATAAAGGTCAGCATATTCCATTTAACTTGGCCGATCCTCAACATATTAGTTGGGGCGGTGGCGGCAGTATGGTCCGCATTTTTTCGTTTGCCTTTCATTGGTTTGATCAATGTTATGGTCCTCTGATTGATACCTTGCCTGAGTTAATGAGGATCAATGCTGAAGAGGCAGGTACCACCTTGCAAAACCTTATGGTGAGCTTTCTATTCAAAGAGGCGCACCCTGAGCAATCGGGTTTTGGTTCCCTTGTTGCACAAACAGCACAATTATTTCTAATTCATGCCATTAGAACCTTTGCGGTGACTTATGGCAGTGATAGAGAAGGTTGGTTAAAGGGTTTTTCTGATCCAAGAATCGCCAAAGCCTTAACCTGTATTCACCGAGATCCTGGCTATAAATGGAGTGTTGAGACGCTGGGGCAAGCAACGGGGATGTCTCGATCGGTTTTTTCCAAACGTTTTACCGACGTCATGGGGGAGTCTCCGATGGATTATGTTTGTGCATGGCGCATGCATCTGGCCAGATTAGCATTGGAAACCACTGATACAACCGTCACCACATTGGCTCAGCAATTAGGGTATCAGTCAGAATCGGCTTTTCGGACCGCCTTTCGGAAAATGACCGGACAAAGCCCTAAAGAGTATTCGAAAAGCAACGCTTCTAAGTCATGATGAATGTTTAAACATAAATCGTCAGTAACCTGTTCTAATCCACTTCTTCCGCTAGTTTTCCGATGTCAACTGCCGCCGCACGTAATTCAGGGAGAAAATGCAGCAACTCCTCGAGGTTCTTACGAATAACGGGAGCATGGCAGAATAGGCAAGCGATCAGCCGTCCATGACTGTCGACAACTGGCACAGAGACCGCCGCCATGCCGTCGATAAATTCTTCATTATCGGTACCTACATTGGTTTTCTGGATATAGAGCAGTTCATGTTCTAAACAGTCTGGGTTCGTTTTTGTGTTTCGTGTGTACTGCTTCATGGGTATCGCGCCAAGAATACGTTGACGGCGCTCCTTACTTAAGGAACTCAGATAGAGTTTACCACTGGCAGTACAGCAAATAGGCGTGTGAATACCAACCGGTAAATGGATTTGCAATGGCCAGTTTGTTTGTGCGCGATCGTAATAAATCATATCTGTGCCACTCGGAATGGAGAGGCCACAGGTCTCACCAATTTTCTCGGCCAAGTGTTGCAAAATTGCTTGGCGTTGTGCTTTAAAACGACTGGAATAGATAATACCCAAGGCAATATCATGAAGGCGATCAGCAGGCACTAACAAGCCTCGCATATTGGTTTGTAAGAATCCTTCGGCTTCTAATTGCTGTAATAGACGGTGCACACTGGGTTTAGGGATATTTAATAACTCGGAGAGATCCGCTGCACTGAGAGGGTGCTCGGATTTAGAAATGGCTTCTATAATTTCAAGTACACGGGAAATACTTGAACCTTTTTCGCGACGCTGCGTGCTCATAAATAAACCTTAATCTTGTCTTTCGGCATTTTTCATTAAAAAATAATAAATGCCGAATAGGCATACAACAAGCGCAATTTGGCGTTTGACGTTCGAATCGACTAATGCCTCTCATATCTAAAATAATGTATTTCATAGCTAGGCGGTGAGGTCAGATTTATTACGTTGGAATCACCGCCTTGTTCAAGCCCTAATAAGCAATCTTAGGCAACCAAGTCACGATACCTTGCCAATAAAAGACGATCGCTAATCCAAGCAGCTGAATTAAAATAAAGGGTATAACACCCCGATAAATATGGCCTAGGTTGATGCCACTAGGGGCTACCCCTTTTAAATAGAAGAGCGCAAAACCAACGGGGGGCGTCAGGAAAGAGGTTTGCAGACAGACGGCAAACAATATCGTAAACCATACAAGATCAAACCCGAGCCCTGAGACAACGGGGGCAACCAATGGAAGGATGATCAAGGTGAGTTCGATCCAATCTAGGAAAAAACCTAATAGGAAGGTCACAAATAATATGGTGATCACGATACCAGTTGGGCCAAACGGCAAGCTGGTTAAGGCGCCTTCAATGATTTCGTCGCCACCGAGCCCTCGAAATACCAATGAAAAAGCCGTTGCACCAAGTAGAAGGGCGAAGATAAAAGCGGTGGTCTTGGTGGTTTCACGACCCACTTCACGAAGTACTTTGATGCTTAAACGTTTCTTGCTCCAAGCCAGAAGCATGGCTCCAAATGCGCCAACACCAGACGCTTCAGTGGGGGTAGCTATACCGAAAAAAATGGACCCAAGTACGGCGAGAATAAGGCCGGCAGTGGGTAATACCGCCTTAAAAACCTTCCAAAGAATGCTAAAGGTGACGTTTTCACTGTCTTGTGGGGCGGGGGCAGCGTGTGGCTTCAACCACGCATAAATCATGATGTAAGCAACATACATAGCTGCCAGTAAAAGCCCCGGTAATAATGCACCGAGGAACAAGTCACCGACAGGAATGCCAACACGGTCTCCCATCATAACCAACATGATACTGGGCGGAATTAAAATCCCCAAAGTGCCTGTTGAACAGACTGTGCCGCAAGCCAATTCTTTACTATAGCCTTCCCGTAACATCATCGGAATACCCAGCACCGCTAATAATACGACAGATGCCCCTATAATTCCGGTAGAGGCCGCCAATAGCAGACCGACGAAGGTCACGGTAACGGCAAGTCCACCACGCACTCGACCAAATAGTCGCGCTAGGTTCCCCATGAGATCTTCGGCAACACCTGATCGATCCAGCATCAACCCCATAAACACGAACATGGGCAATGCCACTAAAACCCAGTTTGTCATCACGGCCCAGATACGTTGGACCGTGATCGATACATAATTCCAATCGACACCGATAAAAGCGTCTAACCAATAATCGGCTGCCATGGCGATCACTGCAAACACAATGGCAATGCCCCCCAATACCCAAGCAACCGGAAAGCCACTGAATAAACAAACAATAAAGGTCGCAAACATTGAGATAGCGAGGATTTCGTTAATTTCCATGATCTCTCCTAAGCTTGTGTCGTAATAGACTGAGTGTCAGAACGCGGATGCAAAAACAGCAAGGCAAGAACACGAGAGAGGCGCGAGATGATCGCCAGTGCCAACAAAACGAAACCCACTAATAGGCTCGATTTGATGATCCAGCGGTAAGGTAAGCCACCGGGCGCAGAGGAAATTTCATGCATTTCCCATGAATAGCTAATAAAAGGAACAGAATACCAAATCACCGTGCAGGTAAACGGCAATAGAAGCAGCACTATACCGAATAGCTCAATCCAAGACTTAGCTCGCAAGCTTAAGTGACCATGAATCAGATCCACTCGGACGTGCTGGTCATAAGCAAAACAGTAAGAAAGACCAATAAGCCAGCCGATAGCATAAAAATGCCATTGCAATTCCTCAAATTCAATACGCCCTTCGCCCAATGCATAACGCATGAAGACATTCAGAATGATAACCCCCATAAGTACCACCCAAATCCAAGACGCTGCGTTACCTATGGCTTTTAATAGGCTGTCGATATGTTTGGAAAGTCTGGTCTCGGGAAGTTTCGTATTCGGTCGCTGAGAACTAGATAGCTTAGAACTAGATAGTTTCGTCGCCGCAACATTATCAGTCTTATTATTAGGGGCCATTTGCATAATATCCTCCTGAGTAAATACGCTTAAGTCACACCAACATTCCCATGCCTATTTCCTACCAGGTGTGACGATGAAAAATCACTTCGTTAGGCTTGGATTAAGCACTATGGCGTCAGTCTAGTTAGAAAACGCAGACGTTTAGGGGTCATTAGAGGAGGAGAGATACCTTCTCTAATGACCGTCCGTGTATTTATTCGTTGTTTCCTAGGTGCTAACTAGGTCGTTAATGGGAATGGAAACCGTGATTAGAAATCTAAAGATCTAAAGGAAGATAAGCGAGTTTACGCCACTCTTTATATTCCGCTCTAAAGTTCTGTTGAGAGTCGTAGATCTTTTTAAAATCTTCATCTTCTGCAGACAGTTCAGACATGACTTGATCGGTAATTTTCTTGAGGCCAGTGAGCATCTCAGGATTCAGCGTTCGAGTTTTAATGCCTTTGTCTTTTAGTTCAGCCAGTACTTTCCCTTGGATCGCTTCACCGTGGGTCAGCGCGCGGAACGTACTTGCTGTGCAGGCCATATCAATGGTGGCTTTAGTGGCACTCGACAGGTCATCCCAAACGCCTTTGTTAATGACTAAATGAGACGCAGTGAAGGTTTGATGCCAACCGGGAAAGTAGTTATTTTTGGCGACCTTGTCGAAGCCCATGATCTTGTCTATCGCAGGCATAGAAAATTCAGTCGCGTCGATCGCGCCTTTTTCTAACGCTGGGAATATTTCACCGCTGGGCAGAACGGTCACCGATGCTCCTGCTTTTTGAAGGACTTTACCTCCTAAACCCGCAAAGCGAATTTTAAGACCTTGCAGATCCTCCATGGCATTGACTTCTTTTTTGAACCAACCTGCTGTTTCAGGACCAATGATGCTACATAACACAGGGTGTACATTGTGTTTGGCGTACAAGTCTTCGGCTAATTTTTTACCTTCGCCGTCATACCACCATGCGGAGTATTCCCAAGGTTCCATGCCAAAGGGGACGGCGGATAACAAGGCCGAAGCGGGAATTCTACCTTGATCGTAACCTAGCCAAGCATAGCCAGCATCGAGTTGGTGGTTTCTGACGGCTTCAGTGATGCTGAAAGGAGGAACAATTTTACCTGGTTCATAGACCTTAAATTGGATCTGGCCATCTGTTGCGGCTTTGAGCTGTTTGGCAACGTGAATGATGGGATCTCCTAATCCAGGGAGATGAGTACCAAAGACGGCTTGGACTTTCCAACGAATTTTATCTTCAGCAGCGAATGTGGCGTTTGCTGTGGTGGCGAGAAGCGTTGCGACAGTGGCAGCAACACAAGTTTGTTTGACCAACGTTTTAATGCGAAACATGACTATTTTCCTTGTAAGTGTCCGAGAATATTCTCAGTTTTATTTTTATTGTCCTACACAGGTGTATCGTTCTAATACGATATTTATCATTATGTATATTTTTTGTTCAGTCAACCTACTAATCATCTTATAGTGATAATTATTTTATCGATATAAATTATTTTTCGGTTTTAGTCATGGTCGTTTTTTAGCACTTAAGAAAAAGCTCCCTATATTTCATTAATTTGGGAGCTTTTATTGATGATGTTTTGACGGGGGGATTAACGGATGGTTAGCTGAATATCGCCGACACCTTCGATACTTCCGGTTATTTTGTCTCCAGAAACGACAGGCCCAACGCCATCTGGCGTACCAGTGTAAATCAAATCGCCGGGTTGTAGATGGTAAAATTTGGACAAGTCGGCGATGATTTCACGCACGTTCCAGATTAACAAATTTATATCCGAAGATTGTTTGGTGTCACCATTCACGGCCAATTCGATTTTGCCGTCGTTTAACACACCTGTTTTACCTATTGGCACAATGGGGGCCAGAATCGCAGACTCTTCAAAGTCTTTACCCAGATCCCAAGGACGGCCTGTTTCTCTCGCTTTTAACTGGAGATCTCGACGGGTCATGTCCAAACCGCATGCGTAGCCGAAAATGATGTCTTCGGCTTTCTCTTCACTGACATTGAAGCCTTCTTCACCAATCGCAACGACAAATTCCATTTCATAATGGTAGTTGTCTGTTTGGGGAGGGTAATCAATGCTTGCCCCTGTTGCCACGTAAGTACTGGCATCCTTAATAAAGTAAAAAGGACTTTGTACACTTTTATCAACGGTGGCACCCATTTCCGCCGCATGAGCATGGTAATTTCGTCCCACACAAAAAATACGATGGATAGGAAACAGGCTATCAGAGCCTTCAATGGGCGCCAAAATGGTTTCTTTAGCGGGGAATACGAGTTTATTTGTCATGGTTTTTCCTTTTATTAATGGTGTATTGATAAGGGTTAAAAAATACCGAGGTAACGATGTAGTGGCGCTTCGTCGGCAGTGATAATGAACGCAGGCTCAGTTGCAGAGTTGTTGCTGAGCGTTACCTTGCTGTAACCGGGCGCGCTGAGCGTGTCCTTTTCTGTCCATTGCAAAGCGTCGTTTGAATCCACTTGTAGAGAGCCTTGACCCTCGACAATATGGAAAACACAGGCGCTTGTGCGCTTAGGCAAAGATAGGGTTTCGTTAGGGCGTAGCATCATGGCGCCAAAGCCAATGCTGGGGAATAAGCTGGCTCCGTTTTCTGGATTGACATAAGCGATGCGGATTGGACTGTCACTGTAGTGCTGAGCCATTTCCATCAAACAAGCCCGTGTTCTTGTCCATGGGTAGCGCAGCATCGGCGAATCCGTATTCTCTCTTTTAAAATCCAATTCAGGCACCACGCCTGCGGCGCTGTATTCGGCAAAGGATTTATCCCGTTCAAGCACCTTGGTCTGAGTTTTTCCCTCAATGGCCCAAGAGCCTTCTAATTGATACATCAAAGGCAGATCGAGTATGTCTAACCAAATAATCGGTCCGTCGCCGTCGTGCTGGTGCTCGTGCCATTTTCCAGATGGCGTCAGAATCAAGTCACCTCGTTCCATGATGCAAGGCTCGCCGTCGACAATGGTGGTTGCCCCTTCGCCTTCAATGATAATGCGTACGGCGTTGGGTGTATGGCGGTGATTGGGGGCGGTTTCGCCCGGTAATATTAACTGCAAGCCCATATAAATACTGGGAGTGGCTTGCATGTTGGTC
Source organism: Marinomonas posidonica IVIA-Po-181 (assembly GCF_000214215.1). NCBI lineage: Bacteria > Pseudomonadati > Pseudomonadota > Gammaproteobacteria > Oceanospirillales > Oceanospirillaceae > Marinomonas > Marinomonas posidonica. The sequence goes on along the minus strand of NC_015559.1, from coordinate 2,595,405 downwards.
AGCCCGTGTCCTGGATTAGCCAGCACCAATACGCGACGTTCGGCTTTTTCCATCGGCGTTAAATCGCCAGCTTCGATTAACAGAGGACGAAGTGTGTCAAATTGCCAATTTAACGTTTGGGTTTTACGGCTCGGGACCTTATGAGGCAAAACGGCACGCATATTGGGCCAGAGTGGCACCAGGTTTAAATCGGTTAATTTATCGCGGTAGGATTGAGGTAAATCCTCAAGAGTACCTAATGATTGCATGGGAAACTCCTTATTATTTATTTTTCAATTTCACAAAATTAAGCGATGAAATCGGGTTGTTGGTTGGGCGCGGCTTGTTGAAAAGCCGTGTTTTGTTGGCAGTGCTCATAAATGCTTAAGACTTTCGTAAAAGACGACAAATCACAGCCGAAACGCAGAGCATTGGCCACTTGTGGGACTAAGCAACAATCCGCCAATGTGGCCTGATCGCCAAAACAATAATCTCCATAGCCGTATTCGTTTAAACGGCTTTCCAGTGCTTCGAACCCTTCTTGAATCCAGTGTTGATACCACGCCGTTTTTTGTTCATCCGTAACCTCTAGTTGCTGCTTGAGATAGCCTAGGATGCGAAGGTTATTAACCGGATGCATGTCGCTTGCAATCATGTGACAGATTTCTAAAACCCTTGCCCGTTCTAATGTGTCTTTAGGCAGTAACGGCGAGTCAGGGTAGGTGAGTTCTAAATAGTCCAAAATAGCCATGGATTGTGTGAGTGTTTGGCCGTCATCCGTAATCAGCACAGGGACGCCCTTTGCTGGATTGAGTTTTATATGGCTCTCGGTTGCTTGCTCACCAATACGAATGTTGACGCCGTGATGCTCGTAGCTTAGTCCTTTCAAGGCGAGTGCAATTCGCACTCGGTAGGACGTTGAACTGTTAAAAAAGTTATATAACTGCATGGTTTTTTCCTATGATTGGGTCGAATTAGGTGACGGTTTTGATGCTGTTTTTTTGATCAAATAAGTAACGAATATCAAGGTCATTAATACTCCAATTCCTACTATTTTCGGCATAATAGGTGTCTCTCCACCTTGTAAATTAGGCAGTAGAAACAAGCCTCCAGTTATGACAAAACTGATTCGAAAGAAGGGCTTGAGTTTGTCTCTGAAGTAGCCTGCAAAGCCGATGGATACAGCCCAAACTCCGACCAAGGCACTCATCACGGTAATCACAATTTGCGACGTCTCGCCGATGAGCAAAAGAGAGGGCGTAGTAACGAATAAGAAGGGGATAATATAAGCCGTCCAGCCCAATCTCATTGACGTCATAGCGGTTTTCATCGGATTGGCTTTGGCGATACTGGCGGCAAAGAAAGCGCCAATGGCAATGGGCGGTGTAACCATGGACATCATGCCCAGATAGAAGATAAATAGGTGCGCTGCAATAGGCTCTACGCCAACCTGAATCAGAGAAGGAGCGACCAAAACCGCGAGCAATAGATAGACACCAACGGTTGGCATCCCCATTCCCAAAACGATGCAAACCACAGCTGAAATGACCAATAAGAGGAATAGATTACCTTGCCCTAACTCCACCAAGAAATAGGTTAAACCGAAACCCAAACCTGTAATGTTCAGTATGCCAATAATGAAACCGGCGGCGGCGCCAATCATGATGATGTCGACGATGGAATGACCTGTTTCTTCTAAACTGGCCACTACGTCTTTGGCATGCATGCGTTTGCCTTTATAGCCCTTTAATAGGCCAACAAAAAGTGCGCCAAGAGCGCCCCAAAGCGCGGCGGTTTCAGGTCGTTGATTAAAGGTAAACAAAGCTAGGATCACGGCGCTGAAAGGAATGATAAACACCCAACCGCTTTTGATAACGTCTCGTTTGGAAGGTATCAGTTTAGGGTCGATGGGTTTTATTTGTTGTTTGGCGGCTTCCAAGTCCACTTGAATATAAAGAGCAGCATAATAGAGTATGGCTGGAACCAAAGCGGCTAGAACCACTTGGCTGTAGCTGATTTGTAAGAACTCAGCCATTAAAAACGCCACAGCGCCCATGACAGGTGGCATAATTTGCCCGCCTGTCGAGGCGACTGTTTCTATGGCCGCCGCAGTATGGGGTTTAAAACCGCCTTTCTTCATCATGCGGATGGTCACGACGCCCGTTGCCACGATATTGGACACCACGACGCCAGAAATAGAGCCAAATAAGGCCGAAGCAATGGTGGCGATTTTACCTGAACCACCCTGACTTTTCCCCATCAGTGACAGTGCCACATCATTGAAAAAATCGGCACCGCCAGAGCGCAATAAGAGTTGTCCAAACAAGATGAAACCAATCACTATGGTGGCGGCAACGTTTAGGGTTAAGCCCAGCATGCCGTTAGTGTCCACCCCTAGATAAACGAACAGTCTATCTAGGGTTATTTCGCGGGTTTGCAAAGGGCCGGAAAGGTGACTGCCGAGCAGGGCAAAGCCCATAAACAACAAAACAACAATGACGAGGGTAATGCCGACAACTCGTCTTAAACCTTCTAACACTAAAATAAACAACAATGCGGAGATCACCAATGCATCCAAAGGCAAATCCATTTGGCGCTCAACTAAATCAGGGTACTGTATCGCTAAATACAAGCTGGTCAGCAAACCAATGACAGCAATAGCAGCATTGCACAGGCGTTGAATGGCCTTTTCTTGTGGTTTTAGGAAAACCAGCGAGAGACTTATTCCCAACACCACGGCAAGGTATTGTTCGGTATAAATGGCAATCCCAATTCGGCTAAACAGATCAGCAGCAAAAGCAATGGCTGCCAAAGCAATCAGGACACCTAAGCCATTTCTTAATGCTGACATTATCGCAGGTTCAGTCATCATGGTTTCTGGGTTGGACGATTCAACGTTCATTTAAAGTACCTTTTCAGAAAAAATAGGGTGATGAAAGGAGGTTATTCCTCCCAAAGGCCCTGTTCTTTGAAGTAACGAATGGCACCAGGATGATATTGAATCCCCGGATAGTTTTTATTCACGGTATTAACCGCGAGTGCTTTGAAACCTGGGAATATTTTAATTAAAGCGTCTTTGTTCTCGAGAATGGCTTTTACCATGTGATAAACATCTTCGTCAGATACTTTATCGTTAACGATTAGAACGTTATCCCAAGTCAGCATTTGGGTTGGTTTGTCTATGCCAACTAGATGTGGCGCTGGTTTTACTTCGGAAAAATAAAAGGCTGGACGTACTTTAAGAATGGCATCGCGTGCCGTTTGATCTGTGTTAACGGGTAAGAATTTTACACCGCCTACGGAAGCATCTACTTCCGCTACTTTTGGTCCACCAATGGCAAAATAAGTGGCGTCCAGTCGGCCTGATGAAAGATTGTCTGCGGCACGGATTAGGTCAGGGACAGGAACCTTTTTTACATCTTCCCAAGTTAAGCCGCCAGTCGCCAGCATAGCTTCCATATGAGGGCGGCCAATCGGAAACGCATTCCACCCCGAAGCGACTCGTTTCCCTTTTAGGTCTTCGATGCGGTTAATGTCGGATTGCTTTTTGACAAAAATGCCAATCGGCTGAGGGCTAATGCGCAGTGCTACTTTTAAATGACGACGTTGTTTACCTTTATAATCAGCCTTTCCCTGTACCGCGACAATGGCGTCATTGATATCATTAATAGCAAACTCGGCTAAGCCTTGGTTAACGGCATCCATCATAGCGCGATTACCACTATAGGGTTGAACAACCAAATTGATATTGGCTTTAGAGCGCCCAACATTGGCCATGCCGTTACTCATGGTGTTCCAAATAGAACCTTGTGGTGGTGACGCGATCGACAAAATTTGTGCCGATACATTGGTAGAGATTAGTGTAATAACGCTTGCAGTGATCAGTGCTAATATTGATTTTTTCATTGTTCTCTCCAGGTTATTTATAGTTATTTTTTGCTGGCTAAGTGGTTCGCGATGGTTCTACGAACGAGCTATTAATCTTATCTAAACTTTAGGAAAACCTGCCCGTCTTCCATTCGAGTTGCGTATGCTTTGATATCCTCAGTCAAGGGTTCGCTCATGGCTTTTCCCGTTTTTATACAGAATCTCCCTTGATGAAGCGGGCATTCGATTTCTCCGTCTTCTAAAAATCCATCGCTTAATAGGGCATGCCCGTGTGTGCAGACATTGTCTGTCGCAAAGATTTCATCCTCGACTTTATACAGCGCGATTTGATGACCATTGACCGTAACGCCAATGACATCGTCTTCAGGAACATCGTCAATGCTGATGGTCTCTATCCAGTTATCACTCATGGAAAACCTCTTTTTTCGAGTATTAAATTGGGTAAATCAAAGAATTAAGAATCATCTCGTTGTCAAAAATGCAGAGTCGAGATTTGATCTGAATACCTTGTTCCGTTAGGCGTAAATGATCCAGATAACGACCGACGTTATAGACTTCAGCAATGCCATTATTCTTGGTTCGAAAAACCGTGTAATTAGCTTGTGATTCAATGATGCCGTCATCTGATTCACTTAATATCAGAGGCGATGAAACCAGATGCAGCTGGTGGTAAGGGTCGTGAAATATGGTTTCTGTGATACCGTAAATACGGTCTTTCAGCATGCCTTTACTGGTGAGTGATAATGCGGCCATGGGCAAGTTGCGTTCATAGTTTTCTCTGGCTTGAACCTTGTAAACGCAATCTTCGCTAAACATGTCGAGCCACGCGTCCCAATTTTCTTGATCAACCATAGCGGCGTAGTTTTGGTAAAATTGAGTCAGTTTTAGGTAGTTGTCTGCTTTCATTGTCATACTCCCATCACTTTGCGCCAGTAGGCGTACATGCCTCGGATTAAGGTTTCAGAGACCATATGATCGGTTTCTTCTATTTCTTTCCCGCCCAGTTCTGCCAGTGAACGATGGAAAGGTTTCTGCTCAAAACCCTGTTGAGAAAATTCAATGACTTCACCGTCATCCGCCGAAACAAAGCCCGCAGGGCCAAACAGATTCGCTTGGCGCAAACGACGCTCGGTCATGTCGGGGGTATCGTCTTCGTAGCCAAAATGCGTCCAAACAAAGTCGAACGAACCATGGCCGTTTGGTTGAATATGACGGGTACTGACACTGTTAACCTGCTGTTGCAGAATGACGCTTGGGAAGAGGGTCATCATGACGGCGGTCGGGCCATCCCACCATGGCTCGACTTCGACATCTAAGAAGCTAGGGTCATTGAGCTGCATGGACTCTTTAAAACTGGAAACATTCGTGGTTTGTGTGTCTTTACCGCCTGAGCCTCGTGTTGAGATCATCGCGGCATGGCGAAAATGCTCATCCATTTTTAACTCAGAGCGGTTATCTGCACGCCATAAGCCAAAAGTGACAAACCAGGTATGCAGTAAACCTGGGTGGTAAGGGTCTTTGATGTTTTCCTGCATCAGTTTCCAATTGCCTGGAATACGTTGCTTGTTGTAACCCAACAAGGTGAGCTTGCGACCATTAAACATTCGATCAAAGTAGGACAACATAGTGGGGCCAAGAAAATCTTCAAATGACTCGACATCATGGTCAAAACTGGCGAAAACAACGCCGCCGCGCGTTGCGACTAGTAGTTTGGTTAAGCCATGATCAGATGTTTTGAAATCTTTAGGCATGCCGCCTTTTGCTTTGCCATCTTGTTTGACACCTCGGCGGAAAGGAACCCCTTGCAGCTTGCCTTCTAGGTCGTAATTCCATTGGTGATAAGGGCAGGTAAAGCTTTTGACATGGCCATGTTTTTCTCGACAAAAACGCATGCCCCGATGGGCGCAAACGTTTTCAACCACATAAATACTGTTATCTTCATGACGGACCATAATGACGGAACGTTCGCCAATAACCGTGCGTTTGAAGTCGCCAGGTTGTGGAATTTCGGCTTCTAATCCGACATAACACCAATGTTTTTTATAAAAGAGTTTCTCAAGCTCCTGCTTATGTATGTCTTTGTCTGTATAAGCCCAAAAGGGAATTCGACTGGTGTCTTCATGCTCCCAAATAGGTGTCATTGGAATAGGATTTTCATGACTCATTTTATTCGCCCTTTTTGTCTTTATTGTGGGTTGAATATTGGCCTTAAAAAGAAATGACTGGTTTCCTGAAAAGGCCTTACTTTTATGTCAAAAAATTAGATAAATGCTGTTAAACCCCGCTAGGGTAAAAGGCATCGGCATATATACGATCGATATCGGCTCCGCGTTTGCTGCAAACCAAAGAGGCGGCTTCCACCATCGCTGGCGCTCCCGCTAAATAAATGCGCCAATTTTTAAGCTCTGGAAAACGTTCTGTGATGGCCTCGGTTACCAGACCTCGAAAATGTGGACTATTGGGTTTTGTATGATCTAAGGCAATTAGGTACTGGAAGTTGGCGTATTCAGAGGCCAATTTTTCCAAATAATCCAAGCCGTATAAGTCTTCTTCAGTGCGCGCGCCAAACACCAGTTGAATGTTATTTTGCATTCCAGATTCTAGTGCGCCTCGGACAATTGAAAGGATAGGTGCAAGCCCTGTCCCGGTAGCAATACACAACATAGGGTCGGTATTTTTACGTCTAAGATAAGAGGCCCCAAGTGGGCCATTGAGTTTGATGGATTCACCAATCTTGATTTGTTCATCGAGCTTGGATGTCACTCGACCATTCGGCACAAGACGAATGTGGAACTCTAACGAATCATCGTCCGTTGTGCCTGCCATAGAGTAAGATCGTGTACCGTCTTCACGCCAAAAAGTTAGGTTGGCGAATTGACCGGGAGAATAATCGAAGGTTTTGTTGGTTTTGAGTCTTAATCTACGCACATCATTCGATAATATATCGAAAGACACTATTTCCGCTTTTATCGTCTTTGTTGGGTGCGTAACGATTTCATCAGGTTCTGGGATTTCAATAATCGAATCCGTTTCAACACGACTTTGACAGGCTAAAACGAATTGGCCATGTTGTGCTAAACGTCCTTCTGCAGCTGCTGGTCCGTTCACTGAACCTTCAATAACTTTACAGCGGCAGGTTCCACATCGACCTGAGAGACAGCTATAGGAAATGGCGATGTCATTTTCCAAAAACGCTTCTAGCAAGGTGCTGCCTTGCGAGGCACTGATCGTTTTATTGGTAGGTTTAATGAGTATTTCCATGGTCGCTCTTATTTATTGAGATCTTTATACGGCTACTGTGATGACGTGAAAAGGTCTCTTATTATTGTTTGATTTATGTGCGATGCTGTTGTATGGAATTGACTATAGAAGTTGTTGAGATATTCAGATATAAAATAATCCTAATAATAATTATTCACATCAGTGAGATCTCTACCATGATTCGACTACAAGATATTGATTTAAATTTGCTGGTTGTTTTTCAACTAATGTACCGAGAACGGAAAACTGGTTTGGTAGCAGAGCACCTAGGATTGACACAACCTGCGGTCAGTAATGCGCTTGCGAGGCTAAGGCTGGCCTTGCATGACGAGTTATTTGAAAGGACGGCGCGAGGCATGAGACCTACGCCATTTGCAGATAGTATTGCGGAATCTATTGGCTATTCGTTGAGTACATTGCAGGACGGATTAAATTATCAGGAGCGTTTTGACCCTTTGTCGAGTGACCGATCTTTTTGCATCAATATGACGGATTTGGGGGAGATTTATATGTTGCCGCGTCTGATGGCCTACCTTGCTGAGCACGCCCCTAATATTTCGGTCAGCACGGTAAGAGACCAAGGGCATTCCTTAAAAGAAGAGCTAGAAACTGGCAGTGTGGATCTGGCCATTGGACTGTTACCACAACTGGAAGCGGGTTTTTATCAGCGTCGTTTATTCGATCAAGATTATGTTTGTTTGATGCGAGAAGGACATCCTTGTGCGACGGGAAAGTTAACCTTAGAAGACTTCTCTAAATCAGAGCACATTATAATAGAGGCTCGAGATACAGGGCATGGTAGGGTGGAGAAATTATTAGCAAAAAGTGGAGTATTACGAGTCAGTAAATTGAAACTCCCGCACTTTATTTCGGCACCTTACATTGTGGCAAAAACCGATCTTATTGCCACCGTGACCGAAAAGCTGGCTCTACAAACGGCCGAAAATCTGAATTTAATCGTGAAAGCCCATCCTGTCGATATTCCTCCAGCACAAATCAATATGTTTTGGCATCGCCGTTATCATCAGGACACGGGCAATGTCTGGTTTCGGAATTTGATCTTTGAATTGTTTTCAGAATAGTAAACTGAGTTCAATTCTAGTCATCCTGATAAGAGCCTCATTGTCAGTAAGGCAGGCCTTTCTAGCAGGATGGCGATGGCTCATATTATGAGTAATATCGTCATTCACTTGCTTTTAAAACGTCTAGCCAAACGTCCCAACTCACTAGTATCGCTGCCACCGTCTTGTTGACTCATAGCACTTTAAGCGTAATTTTTTGACATATATATCACGCATAATATAGGGATTCATACCTTTATATGAAAGCAAAATATGTGCTTTATTTAGAAATGGCACAGGGCAAAATTGCATAAAGTGTTATATGAAAAATTGGATATAAGATATCACAATAATCGATTTTTAAAGATAAGTTTCCTTATTTATTGTTTAGCTTCAAAACAATCTTAACAAAAATAACAATATGGATACTTAAACTATGAACATGGTCACGCGAAATTCTAGTGTAAACCTTTCCTCTTTATGTATTTCTCTAAAACCTTTAGGCATTTTTCTTACCTGTGCTTTGGCGACTGGCAGTGCGGTGGCCGGAGACTTGTATTCATCGGATACATCTTCGTTACGTTTTTCTGGGGTATTCAATTTAGGCGCTCAGTCGCGGCAATTGAGTAGTCAAGACGATGCGAATGTGTCTGTGGACAGCAATATGATGACCACATCTCATATCGGTTTGTCTGGCCAGACCAAGTTGTCTGATGGCTTGGAAGCGAAAATGGGCATATCGAGCTTTATTCAAATTGACGAGGGAGATAGCACCAGAGGGTTAACTGATGAAAGTTTCTACAGTCGCTATGCTTGGGGGGGCTTGGAAGGTTCTCTGGGGAGTATCAAAGCAGGTCGCCTGACGTCATTAAACTTTATCAATACGATTCGTTTTAACCCTTTTGGGGCGTCCAACGAATACAGTCCGAGTTTTTTACATACCTATATTGGCAGTCCGGCGCAACCCATGGCAACAGGATTGGGCAGCACTGACTCTGCGTGGGATAACGCCATACAATATTCATTGCCTAAGATATCAGGTATGAGCGTCGCTGTTATGGCTGCTCCAGATGAGGGTGGCACGACAGGCGAGCGTTATGGCGCGAGCGTTACAGTGGGTGGTTTTCCATTTGCGGCGGTGGTATCAGTAGATGAGATAAAAGGTGCGACCTTTACCTATCCTTTAGGTTTTTCCACGCTGTCTGAGGCAACGCCAACCTTTACCACTGAAGATTACTCGAATGCTCAGTTAGGTTTGTCCTATGATTTCAAAACGTTCAAACTTTACGGACAAGTTAGTCAGAGTAAAGTAGAGGGCACACGCGACAGTGTCAGCCAAGACTTTCAGATTAATATGTTGCAAGTTGGACTGTCCTCACCCGTTGGTCCTGGTGTGGTAAAAGCGTCTTTGGCCAACAGCACAATGGAACGAAGCTGGGCAAAAGATCTGCAGCGCACAACGATGACGTTAGGCTATGACTATGCGCTATCCAAGCGAGCTACTTGGTTTACCCGTTTAATGAAAGATGAAGTAACGGATCAATCTTCCGGTACCAGTTATGGGACTGGCGTTAGTTACGCTTTTTAACCCCTAATAGGGTATAAGATTTCCCGAGAGTTTGAGGAGGCGACTGCCTCCTCTTTTTTAGGCTGGCTATTCTGGGGAGAATACTTGATGGCACATACTTCTAAGCCACTCATGTGCTGGATCACTGTCAAGAATACGATTCCACTGCATGTATTCCCGTAAGCTTGGAATAGGTTCTGGCGTATTGATGATCTTAATGGGCAGGGTTTTAGCGTGAATACGGGCCAGGCGAGTCTGCATGACGGTAATACGGTTGGTGCCCACGACCAAATGTGGCAAGGTATTAAAGTCGCTGGTGTGTACTTCTATGCGCCTATCTTGGCCATATTTTTTCGCAAAGTCTTCTTCAAAACTGGGGACTCGCATCTCCCCTAAATTAATCACCACATGCCCTAAACTTAAGTACTCTTCATTATTGATAGTGTCGCCTACTAGAGGGTTATCTCGCCATACGACACAAGAATAGGAATCTTCAAACAAGAATGCTTTGGGCTGATCATTTTTCATATAGAGATTGGGTTGGATGAGAAAGTCAATGTCGCCTCTCGCGATGGCGTCATTGTATTGATTGTTATTGGGAATAATGTCGAAAGTCATGTTCGGAGCCAAGCGGTGAACATGATTAAATAAAGGGCTAAGAAACACGGTTGTAACATAGTCCGATGCCATGATTTTGAAATGACGATTCGATTCGAGCGGGTCGAAATGCTTGTCTCCGACTATATTGGTTTTGATGTCCAATAGCACTCGTTTTAATGGCTCTTGTAGTGATACGGCCAAAGGCGTTGGTAACATTTGGCGCCCCGACTGTACCAGTAATTCATCGTCAAAATAGTCTCTTAATCGAGACAATAAGCCACTGGCGGCAGACTGGCTGATATTTAGTTTTTGGGCGGAATGAGTAACATTACGCTCGGTTAAAATAGTGTCAAGTGCCACTAAAAGGTTCAAATCTAAGTGATGAAAACGCATTGAATTTCCTTTTTATTATTAGTATTTAAAAAAATAGATGATTGATATCGAGAAATACGATTTTTTTAATACCTAATTCTTCATTTATTATGAAATTTGATTACCGACACAATAAAAATAAATGAGGAAAACTCAATCATGAAACGATTATCCCGTCTTTTGGATTCACTTTACCCTACTGTAAATGTCTTTTCTTTGGCAATGTTTTCGTTTGCTATTTTAGCAATCGAAACCTTGTGCATTAACGGATCATCGACAGGAGAGGTGAAATGAAAGATTCTGAATTTCTACAAAATTGGCGTGTTTTACTAGCGGCTTTCATCGGCATTTCAGTCGGGGTTAGCTCGATTTACTTCTACTCCATCGGTATTTTTATGAAACCGTTGGCGGCAGAATTTGGTTGGACTCGAGCTGATTCGTCTCTTGGTGCATTAATTGGCACTAGCTTTGCGGCCATCATGGTGATTCCCACAGGTTGGCTAGTCGATCGATTTGGCAGTGCGAAGGTAGCGTTAATTTCTTTAGCATTGGTGTCTTTGTCTTTTTTCGCATTGGGCCATTTTACGACAGGATTGACCAGTTATTTGGTCATTATTGCCATTATGTCTATGCTAACAGCGGGCTCAACCCCGTTACCTTTTACTCGTTTAGTGATTGTGGCTTTTCAACAAAACCGTGGCAAAGCCTTGGGCGTTATTTTAACAGGGACAGGCACAGGTGCCATTTTATTGCCTGAGTTATTAGCGCCTTATGTGGCCGCTCATGGCTGGCGAGCGGGTTACTTTGTCCTCGGGGTTGTGGTTGCCTCCGCCATTCCTATTGTCTGGTTATTGTTAATTGGTGCAAAAGACTCTGAGATCACCAAGGAAGTAAAAACGACGCCAATAGGAAGTCTGCTGAATAACTGGCGCTTTTATCACTTATGTTTGATCTTTTTGCTCACCGCTCTGGCTGTGCTCGGTACCGTGGCGCATTTCTTTTCGATGTTGACAGATAGTGGTCTAACACCACCGCAAGCTGGCGCAATTGCTTCCTTAATCGGTGTGTCAGTAATTATTGGTCGATTGGTCGTCGGATTCTTGTTAGACCGATTCTCAGCCGCTTACATTACCGCAGGATTATTTGTGGTAGCCAGTGCTGGGTTCTTGATTCTAGGTTTAGGTGGACCAGCTTACGCTAAGTCCGGTGCCATTATTACCGGTTTAGCCATTGGTGCCGAAGTGGATTTGATTGCGTTCTTAATTAGCCGTTTGTTTGCACGTCAAATTTATGGGTTGGCGTATGGACTGGTATATGCCGTGTTTTTAGTTGGTGGCGCTGTTGGTCCTTATTTGGCTGGTCGTCTTTATGATGTATCCGGTAACTACATTTCATGGTTAATGACGGCCTCTAGTCTACTGTTTTTGGCGGGGATCTTGTCGCTATTTATTCCGGTTACTGGGCCAAGAGCGTCATCAGCAGACACGATGAAAGGTGAGAAAACGGCAGTTTAATTCACCTTGTTGAGGTGACGGGAGGTTTGATGAAATTTGCAACAATGAAAAATGATCTTAAGGATGGCAGCCTGCTGCTGGTCTCCAGAGATTTATCAAAAGCCTTTAGTTTGGCTGCAATCGCACCAACCATGCAGCATTTATTAGATCATTGGCAAACGTTAGAGCCCGTTATTCAACCAATGTATGACGCATTGAATGGCGGTGAGCTGGAAGCTTGTTTTGATTTTCACAGTGAGCAAATGATGGCCCCTTTACCTCGCTCTTATCAGTGGTGTGATGGCTCGGCGTTTTTAAATCATGGTGAGCTGCTGCAAAAGGCTTTTTCATTACCGCCACAGGATGATTTTGAGACCATACCTTTAATGTATCAAGGCGCATCTGATTGTTTTTTAGGGGCCAATGATCCGATTGAGTTACCCGATGAACGTCATGGGATTGATTTTGAAGGTGAGTATGCCGTGGTGGTGGATGAGGTGCCAATGGGTTGTACCGCTGAACAGGCTTTGTCACACATTCGACTGGTTATGTTAGTGAATGACGTCAGTCTGCGTGGGTTTATACAAAGAGAAATCAAAGGTGGTTTTGGTTTTCTACAAGCGAAACCTTCTTCCAGCTTTTCACCCGTTGCGGTGACGCCAGATGAACTGGGTGATCAGTGGTGTGATGGTCGTGTTTGCTTGCCATTAAATGTGACATGGAATCAACAATGGTTTGGTGAGGCCAATGGCGATGAAATGAATTTTACATTTGGTGAATTGATTGCGCACACGGCTCTGACTCGAAAACTCACCACAGGGACTATCATTGGCTCAGGGACCGTGTCGAACAAAAATACTGAACGGGGCAGTTCTTGTATTGCTGAAAAAAGAGCGCTTGAAATGATCGCCACAGGGCAGGCTCAAACGGATTTCATGAAGTTTGGTGATCGTATTCACATGGAATCCATTAATGACGCCGGAGAAAGTATCTTTGGGGCCATTGATCAGGTTGTTATATCAGGGGGAAATCAACTTGCAAAATAAACATCAAAGGGTTTCATCTAATCGTCGTATCGTGGATTTGTCCGTTACTCTTAATAATAATCCTTACACAGACCCACCGCCTTTGCTGCCGAAAATTACCTATCAGGATCATCAGCAAGGATTGCCGAGTTTATTGGCTATGTTTCCAGGGCTGACGGCTGAAGATCTTCCAGATCAAGAAGGCTGGGCGGCTGAAGACTTAGTCTTGACCACTCACAGTGGTACTCATATGGACGCGCCGTGGCATTATGCTTCGACTACCGATGGCGGTCGGGCCTCTTGGGGAATCGATGAAATGCCATTGGATTGGTGTTTGCAAAATGGCATAAAACTGGACTTTAGAGACTATCCAGATGGTTTTGTGATTGGTTCGAAGGAAATACAACAGGAGTTGGACCGTATTGGTTATGAAATTCAACCATTAGACATAGTGTTGATTAACACCCGAGCGGGACAATTATACGGTACGCCTGATTACTTGCATTCTGGGGTAGGGATAGGGCGTGAGGGCACTTTATTCTTATTGGAAAAGGGAGTGCGTATTGTGGGGACGGATGCGTGGAGTTGGGATGCGCCTTTTAGTCACACTGCAAAACGTTTTGCTGATGAAAAAAATCCGGCCATTGTCTGGGAAGGGCATAAAGCAGGGCGTGATATTGCTTATGGTCAAATGGAGAAATTGTCTAACTTAGAGTCATTGCCTCCTTATGGTTTTACCGTATCGTGCTTTCCCTACAAGATCGAAAAAGCCTCAGCTGGGTTTGTCAGAGCCGTGGCCATTTTTGAAGATTGAGTGAAACCATAAAATATTGTTATTCATTTGCAAAATAATTTTTGTTATATATTCTTACTGTTTAAAATAACAACAATATGGTCGGTAAACGGCCACAAGGAGATATAATGGAACCCATGTCCTGTTCTAAAACAGCGCTGGCAACTCTGCTATCCACTGCGTTAATTAGTGGTTGCTCTCATTCGCCTTCATCCTCTCAGGCGTCATTGTCGCCTGCTATCCCTGAGGCATTAACTCAGCAATGTGAGGCTTTTGCCAATCAGTTGAGTTATCAAAATACCCATATTTTGTCTGTTGAATCGGTACCTGAAGGTGCGATGAAAGTAGCCGATAAAGCCATTGGCGAGCATTGCTTGGTGAAAGGTGAAATGAATCGACGCGTCAGTTCCGTCGATGGTAAAGAATACGCCATTGGCTTTGAAATTCGCTTACCGAAATCTTGGAATGGCCGTTTGTTGTATCAAGCAAATGGTGGTTTAGATGGTTCAGTGAAGCCTGCCGAAGGTGGCTTTGCGGGTGGCCCAATCACCAACGCTTTATATCAAGGTTTTGCCGTAATTAGTTCCGATGCAGGCCATGATCGTCCGCTGCCAACGTTTGGTTATGACCCGCAAGCGCGTTTAGATTATGGTTATCAAGCGGTTGGTACGTTAACGCCTATGGTCAAATCTGTGGTATCGCAAGTATACGGTAAGGCGCCAGATCGTAGCTATTTTGCTGGCTGCTCAAATGGCGGTCGTCATGCCATGGTGGCGGCAACTCGTTATGCAGACCAATACGATGGCTTCTTAGTGGGGGCACCCGGTTATCGCTTACCTTTAGCTGCGACAGCTAACATTGCTGGTGCGCAAGTGTATTTATCCGTGCCAGGTACAACAAAAGCGGATTTGAGTGCCGCCTTTACCCTGCAAGAGCGTCAGCTTGTGTCCAATGCCATCATTAAGCAATGTGATGGTTTAGATGGCCTGAAAGATGGTTTGGTTCAGGACTACAATGCCTGTCAGGCGACATTTGACCTTGAAAAGCACGTGGCCAGTTGTACCGATGGACGTGATGGAAGCTGTTTAACGCCGGATCAAAAAAATGCTGTGCAGACCATTTTTGATGGTGTTCGTCAATCTAATGGTGAACGAGTTTATGCTTCCTTCCCCTATGACGTTGGGATCAGTAACAAGGGGCAAATGAATTGGGAATACAGCGCGCCAATTAAGCGTGATTCAGGCGCGACGAGCATGATTTTCCAAACTCCGCCAGTGGAACTGGAAGACCTGAGCATTCGTAACTTCAATGGTCCAGATTATGTGTTTAATGCTGACATTGATGAGTTAGTGAAAAAAGTTTATGCCACTGAAGGCATCTACCAAGAAGCCAGTATGAGCTTTATGACACCGCAGAACCCAGAAGACTTGAGTGTGATGCGTGATCGTGGTGGCAAAATTATGGTCTATCATGGGGTATCGGATCCTATTTTCTCGGTACAAGATACGCAAGATTGGTATCAGGCATTAGAGCGAGAAAATCAGGGCGATGCTGGTCAGTTCGCACAATTTTATCCAGTACCTGGCATGGCCCATTGTCGCGGAGGTCAGTCTGTCGATCAGTTTGACATGTTGACGCCTTTGGTTAACTGGGTAGAGAAGGGTGAACAGCCAGAGCAGGTGATAGCCTCTGCACGCGGTGCAAATAATCCAGGTGGTGAAAACCCTGAGTTGCCAACCTCTTGGTCTGGCGATCGTACTCGTCCATTGTGCCCTTTCCCAACCGTTGCGACGTATGATGGCAAAGGCGATCCTGAAAAGGCCTCGAGTTTTGCGTGTGTCGCTCAGTAATCTAAGGCCTGTTTAGCTTTGTAAAAAAGGAAGTCGATATGACTTCCTTTTTTGTTTTTGAATGACCTAGGTGGCTTTTTGTTTGTTGAGAATCTCACGTGTACGATGGCGAAAATGGTGTAAAAAAGCCGACATACGTTTTGGTAAGGTCCCATAAGGGTAAAGCAAATACACAGGGATCAATGGCAGTTGCCACTGAGGTAGTACTCGAATTAAGTCGCCAGGATGGTGTTTTTCTCGCATGGTGACCATGTAATCAGGCAACACCCCAATGCCCGTACCTTTGGCAATTTGTTCCAACTGCATGGCGATTTGATCCGTCCAGATCTGCGATTTTGGGATCTGAATACGTTTAGCGCCATCTTCTGAATGATGTAATTCCAGATCGCCAGCGGGTTGATAAAAGTGGTGAAAGTTCACCCACGGAATCTTCTCCAGTTCATCTATGTCCACTAAATCTTGGTTTTCGGCCACAAATTTTTTAGAAGCATATAAGCCACAAGTGAGATAGCCCACCATCTCTTCTTTGAAGCGTGATGGTTCAGGAGAGCCTAACCATACGCCTACATCAGCTTGTTCTAGCTCGGCGAATTTCGACGTGGTTTTAAGGGAAAAATTAATCTCAGGATGTTCCCCAGCAAAGTGGATAATTTCTTTTGGTAGCCAAGAGCGTGCTAGACCAGAATAGGCGGCAATACTTAGGTCACCTATCACACTATCTTGTAGCGAATCTATGGTCTTTTGCGCCTGCTTTGCAGAATCAATGATTTTACAAGCAAAAGGATGAAAGGCACGACCAGCATCATTGGCAATCATGCGGTTTGCTTGTCTCAGTAGGAGAGGTTGACCTAACTGATTTTCTAAATTGGTAATACGACGACTTAAAGTGGATTTGGAAACGCTTAACTGTTTCGCCGCTTGCGTTAAATTTTCAGTCTCTATCAAGGTGATAAAGCTCTGTAAGTCATTCATATCATACATCTGGGGATACCTAAAAATGTCACTATCATGTAAGTATTGCATATTTCGGAACGCATTGTTCCGAGTCATTCTTGTGTTTTTGTGTGAGAATGTAAATAGTAACCAATCTTATTTATAAAGTTGAGATCTTTATGACATTTCACGGCATTATTTGTTTTCCAAAACGGATTTGCGCTTTCATCTTATGCCTCACATCTGTCGCGTTTGCCAGTGCGGCCTCAGCACAGACGACAACACCTGATGCCTTAGTTCGACAAGGGTTAGAAGCGGGTAAAAACTACCCAGGTTTGGCCAATATTTGTGCCATTGATCAACCACTTAGGGTGGCTGGCTCAAGAAAGTCTAAGGGAAAAAAGCGCAGCTTAACAGACGAAGAAAGAGCGCGACGCGCTAAACGGTCGTATGTTGCTCCTCAAGCCGTATTTGATAACTTGTATTTTGTCGGCAACCGATCTGTTGCTAGTTGGGTGATTAAAACGTCAGATGGTCTGATTTTATTGGATGCAATGAACAGTAATCGCCAAGCTGAGGAGGTGATTACGGCAGGGATTAAATCACTGGGTATGGATCCGCACGATATTCGCTATTTGATCATTGCTCATGCCCATGGGGATCATTACGGTGGTCAAGAATACATCGTAAATGAATTTAAACCGCGAGTCGTGATGAGTGATGCGGATTGGACGGAGCTGGAAAAGCCAGAGCCTGAAATTTTTAATCCCAAATGGGGGCTGGCTCCAACCCGTGACATCAGTATTGAAGACGGCCATGTGATTGAATTGGGAGACACGAAAGTCGAGCTTTATGTGACCCCTGGCCATACCTTAGGAACCATCTCACTTATTTTTCCTGTAAAAGACGGTCAGCAAACTCATATGGCGGCCCTTTGGGGAGGCACAGGATTAAATTTTGGGCCTAACATTGAACGCCTGAAAATGTATTCTGATTCTGCTGCGCGCTTTAAACAGTTAGGCGATGCAAAAGCGGTTGATGTCTTCTTATCCAATCATCCCACCCGTGATAACAGCATAGAGCGCATGGCAAAATTGGCAGAGCGTGGGGCGAATGCTCCCCATCCATTTGTTGATGATCATGCCACGGATGCGTTTGCATTATTGCGAGATTGCAGTTTGGCGCGCGTGGTAAAAATTGCCAATTATCAAGAGCGTGTTAAGCAGAATTCGAACGAATCATAGTTTCTTTTATGAGACAGCAACAAAACGCATAAATCATCATAGGCGTAAGTCGAATACAGTTTTTAGTAAGGGAAGGGCGATAGTTTGAGAGGATCTAACTTTATCTGTTAAATGATAAAGGTTATTATTCTTATCCGCTCCCCGTTTTATTGATCAATGGAAGTTAGAGGTATATATGTCCTTGTTACGTGGATTAGGTCGTTCAGCAAGTTTGGCGATTGGTATGTTGTGCGCTTTACCTGTGTTAGCCGATGACATTACGGTGGCAACAAAATACGGTGATGTGAAAGTAAGCGATCAAATACAGCGTATCGTAACGGTCCATGAAGGGGCTTTGGATGCAGCATTTGCATTAGGATTTGAACCAGTGGGCGCCATTTCGACTCGTGGTGGTGATGGTGTCGCCAGCTACATCCAAGACATCGCAAAGAAGGTTGATATTGTTGGAACCTCGAGAGAAACCAATCTGGAAGCTGTGATTGCCCAGCGTCCAGATATCATCCTTGCCTCGTATCGTTTGCCCGCTGAACAATATGCGCTACTGTCTAAAATTGCGCCTACTATCGTCCCAGAAGGAAAGGGGATTCGCCCTGATGGTTGGATCCGTGAAATGCGAGTGTATGCAAAAGCCCTTAACCGTGAGCAAAAAGCAGAAGAGATTATTGCTCAAGTGAGTGATCGAGCTGCAGACATAAAGCACGTTTTAGAGGCTAAGATACCAGCAGACAAACGAGGAACCTCTTTGATCCGTTGGATGCCACAAGGGGCGTTGGTGTTAACCACTCAATTTTTCTCAAATGGCTTATTGGCTCAGGCCGGTTTTGATGTGACAGACGCTGACTTGATTAAGCGTGGCCGTCCACATTCCAGTCCATTGAGTTTGGAAAACTTGTCAAAAATCGATAATGACTGGATCTTTATGGCTACGTTGGATGAAGAAGGGCAGCAAGCCTTGGCTGCTGCACAGCAGTCACCCGCCTTTGCGCGTCTTGATGTGGTAAAACGAGATCAGGTTGTTCCAGTAGACGGTCAATTGTGGACTAGCGCATCTGGCCCCATTGCGGCGAATGCGATTCTTGATGACATTCAAAACCTGTTGGATACCAAGGTTCAATACCCATAATGAGATTTTGGTTTCAATCCCCGCCGGCTCAGCGGTCTATTAAGAGCACCTTGATACCAGTAGTGTTACTACTGGTATTTTGCTGTCTGGCGAGCCTGTTTTATGGTGCTGGTGACGTAGGGCCCAGTGAGGTTGTGGCTGTGTTAATGGGCGCAGGATCCGACGACGCTCGTTTCGTGGTGACAGAATTACGCTTGCCGCGCACCTTGATTGGTATTTTCGCAGGCCTAAGTCTTGGTGTGGCGGGCGCTCTTATGCAATCGGTCGCTCGAAACCCTCTGGCTGAGCCTGGTTTGCTTGGCGTCAGTTCGGGCAGTGCCTTTGCCGTCGCAATTGCTTTAGCCCTAGGTGCCAGTACGGCGACCTTATCAGTTGGTCTTGCACAGTTAGGTGCTTTGATCGGTTGTTTTTGTGTGATTGGTGTGGCGCAAATGCAAGGCCAACGCAACGATCCCATTCGTTTGGTATTAGCTGGTGCGGCATTATCCAGTTTGCTGATTGCCATGACGTCTTTATTGTTACTCTATAACGAGCGCGCGGCCGATGAAATCCGTTTCTGGGTTACCGGCAGTATTGCAGGGCGTAATGTGGATCAGCTTTTGTCTTTATTACCCTCTTTTGTCATTGCGATCGCATGCGTTGTCTACGTGGCCAGACCACTGGCTTCTTTGGCTTTAGGAGAGCGGGTGGCGATTGGTTTAGGTTATAAGCCCGGTCGAATTCGTCTGCTTGTGGTGTTTGCTGTAGCCTTACTTGTTGGTGCGGCGACGGCCATCGCTGGACCTGTGATGTTTGTTGGTTTAGTGGTGCCATTTGCGGCTCGGGCGTTAGTCGGCCCAGACATCCGCCGAACCTTATGCTTGTGTTTGCCAATTGGGCCCTTGGTAATTTTAAGTGCGGATGTATTTTCACGATTGGTGGCTCAGCCTGCTGAAATGCCACTGGGTGTATTAACGGCTATGGTGGGGGCGCCTGTTTTATTGGCCATTGTTAGGGCGCATAGGTTACCGACATTATGATGAACAGCGTTACTTCTTCTACTGGGTCGACTCAGGCTCAAGTGCCTGAAGGTTACATGAAAATTGCTTTGGGGCAATTTGCTTGTTTAATCGATCGTCGTGCTATTCGTCGCAACCTCTTGTTATTGGGCTTGGTGATGGTTGCCAGTATTGCCTCTTTGGCCATTGGCACAGTGGCTTTGTCACCATGGCAAGTCATTCAGGCGTTATTTGGTCAAGGGGACGCCTTGAGCCAATTTGTTGTACAAGACTTGCGTTTGCAGCGCTTGTTGGCTGGCATTTACACCGGAGCCGCCTTTAGTCTGGCAGGTTGTTTGATGCAAACCTTGGCCCGTAATCGCTTAGCCACTCCTGGTATTATTGGCATTGATAATGCCGCCATGGCATTTGCTGTTTCTTCTGTGGTTAGTACCGCCATTTCCATTGCGCCTTCGGCAATGGCCTTGGCGGGTGCCGCCACTGCAACCGCGTTGGCCTTTGGTTTGGCGGGCAGCAGTGGCACTCGTGGTTATCGTTTTATCGTGGCTGGGATTGGTATTGGTGCCATTGCTGGAGCAATGACACAGTTGATGCTAAGTCAAGTGGACATTGACACAGCGAATGCGGCTTACCCTTGGACGGTCGGCAGTTTGAGTGCGCGTCCTGAACTGATGGTGAATATCTTAGGTGGTGGACTGCTGTTGTGTTTGGTGGCGTGCTTGCTGTTAACCCACTTATTTTCCTTGTTGCCGTTTTCGGATGCCGTAATTACGGGCCTGGGTTCCAGTACTAAATGGCTGCGTCTGTCGTCTTTAAGTTTGTCGATTATTTTAACCGGTTTAGCGGTTGCGGTGGCTGGGCCTGTGGGCTTAGTGGCGTTAATTGGCCCCGAAATGGCACGTGTGTTTGCACGCTATCGCGGTATTCCATTGATCGGATCCGCCTTGGCGGGTGCCTTTATTATGGTGGCCGCTGATCTGATCGGACGAACCATATTATCGCCCATCGAATTGCCAGTTGGCATTGTGACCTCGGTCGTCGGTGGCCCGTATCTGATTTGGATTTTGATACGCCAGCGTTCTAAGTCGACTATATAAATGATAAGGCCTTTTGATAAGGCCATTTTAAAAGGATAAGTGTTTCGTGAGTCAGTCTGATACCGTTTCTTTAGTTGCTGAAGCGTTAACCTTGAAGCATGGTAAAACCACGATAATTGAAGAGTTGGACATTTGTTTACCCAGTAGCAAAGTAACCGCTATTGTTGGACCAAATGGCTGTGGTAAATCGACTTTATTGAATGGTTTATCCCGTATCCATGTGCCAAGTGGTGGTGCTGTGTTACTGGATGGCAAAGACATTCACCGTTTGCCTTCGAAAGAAGTGGCGCGACGTTTGGCGTTATTGCCGCAAGATACCATTGCACCGGATGGCATAACGGTAAGTGAATTGATTCGCTTTGGTCGTCATCCGCATCAAAGTGCTCTTAAGCAATGGGCCATGAGCGATCAAGAAGCCATTGATTACGCTCTTAAAGCGGCAGACTTGAGTGATTTGAAAGAGCGTTTGTTGGACACCTTGTCAGGTGGTCAAAGGCAGCGTGCTTGGATCGCCATGTCCATAGCGCAGGAAACCCCTTTATTGCTTTTAGATGAGCCGACCTCGGCTTTGGACTTGGGTCATCAAATTGAAGTGTTTGAATTAATCCGAGAGCTGTCTGAAGAGGGCAAAACCATTGCCATGGTGGTGCATGATTTACCCAGTGCTTGTCGTTATGCTGATCATATTGTGGCGATGAAACAAGGTAAGATCATAACCCAGGGCAGTCCAAAAGAAGTGATGACTAAAGAGTTGGTGATGGAACTGTATGGCGTCGAGTGTGACTTGATACCAGATCCTATGACAGGTAGCCCAATTTTAATTAACATCAAACGGGTTAAAGCTTAAGTCATGCCATAAGCTTATAATAATGCAGCCACTACGGCTGCATTTTCGTATTTAACCTTCTTGCTTTTAGGATTCTTGTGGTTGAAAAGTATTGATAACCTCTCCTAGGCTTTTAATTGCCCATTCGCGTTTTTCACTGCTCTGCTCACTGTAATTTAGACGAAAGCAATTACGGTATTTTCCGGTTGCTGAAAAAAGTGGCCCTGGTGCAAATCCGACGCCATGTTCTCGACATTTTTTCATCAGCTTCATGCTATCTATGTGCTGATTTAACTCAACCCAGAGAATAAAGCTGCCGTCAGGAAAACTCACACGTGTGTCTTTAGGGAAGTAGGTTTTAATTGCTTTTAATAATTGATCTCGTTGCTTTTCATAGTTTTGTCGCATTTGCCGAATGTGTTTTGCATAGCCGCCTAAACGAATGAATTTGGCCACGGCTAATTGTGGCATAACTGGGCACATCGAGCTTGATACGTATTTAATGTGAGTGACTTTATCACGATAACGTCCCGGCGCTATCCAGCCGACTCGCATGCCAGGGGCAATGGATTTAGAAAAAGATGAGCAGAGTAATACTCGGCCATCGGTATCAAATGACTTGATGGTTTTTGGACGAGGGAATTGAAAGGAAATATCACCATAAATATCATCTTCAATAATGGTGATGTCATAGCTTTGGGCTAATCGGTAAAGCTGCTCTTTTTTGTCCTCAGGCATGGTGTAACCTATTGGATTATTGCAGGTTGGTGTGACAAAAATGGCTTTGATTGGCCACTGGTCTAACGCCAACTCTAATGCTTCTAGACTGATTCCTGTGCCTGGGTGAGTGGGTATTTCCATGGCTTTTAGATTGGCGGCTTTAATGGCCTGCATGGAACCATAAAAACTGGGTGACTCAATGGCAATGATGTCGCCGGGTTCCGTTACCGCACGTAAACAAACTGATAGGGCTTCTTGGCACCCAGAGGTGATGACTAGGTCATCTGGGTGAAGTTGACAGCCAGATGCCACCGCCAAACGACATAATTGTGTTCTTAGTTCTTCTGTCCCCCGAATATCAGAATAGCCTAGACCAATCTCAGGGTCCTGTTTGGTTAAATCCTTTAGCAGAGGTTTTAAGGTCGGTGCTTTCATGTCAGGCATGGCATGCTGTAATTGTACCGCATCGGTACGGCTGCGAATCATCAGCATATTGAGCACTTCTTCCCATTGTGATACTTCCAAAGGTCGTTGCGGTGGACGGGAAATGCTTGGTAAGTTGTCCTGCTTTTGAGCGCTAACAAAGTAACCAGACTTAGGTCTGGCTTCAACTAAGAGTTCTTGCTCTAGCTGCCGGTAAGCTTCTTGAACGGTAGAAATACTGACGCCATGCTCTTTCGCCAGTTGTCTGACCGAGGGGAGCTTATCACCTGGTTTATAGAAACCAAGCTCGATGTGCTCTCGTAGCCGAATGGCTAGGTTTTCATACAGAGTCATTTTTTTCTCCCAAACTGTTCAACTGTGTTGCGTTGTGACTATTGTAAGGTGCTTGAATGCAGAAAATAACCATACAGATGTGGGTTAATGTGAGCATACAGAGACTTTTATATCAAACTGTATGATTAAATAAGCGTTTTTTTGAATCTGTATTGAGTATTGCTCCTGCTTTAAAGTATATGAACCTACACAAAGGGGTATTTTTAGGATACACCGTTAACGCAAGGAGATAAGTCATGTTAGTAATCGGTTTTTTAGCTCATTTACAAGCCTGTGTTTTACGTTTTAAAACTCGTAAAGCATTAAAAACAATGACACGAGAGCAGGGTATAGACATTGGCGTGACCCCAGAAGAGCAGCGTTTGGAAGCGAATAAAGCCAGTGTTAAAGGCTTTTTGCAGGACCTGTTTCAGCATCAAATGGATTAGGGTAAGCAGATGGATACGTCATATTTTGTAGCTTTGGCCATGTTTGCTTTTATTACTTCGGTAACGCCTGGGCCAAATAACATCATGTTATTGGCTTCTGGCGCTCAATTTGGCTTTCATCGCACTATTCCACATATGCTGGGTATTATCATTGGTATGTTCAGTTTGTTGCTGGCGACCTTGTTGGGATTAGGGGCCGCGTTCAGTGTGTATCCCCCTTTATATTCAGTTTTACAATGGATGGGGGGCTTATATTTGCTGTGGTTGGCTTGGAAGATTGCCAGTGCGCCTGTTGGCCAGCTTGAAGCAGGCAAGCATGTGGCTAAACCAATGAGTTGGTGGCAGGCCGCTTTGTTTCAATACGTCAATCCAAAGGCTTGGATGATGTCCTTAGGCTGTGTCAGTAGCTTTGCGATTGCTGGCGATAAGTATTTGGCATCGGGAATGTCGATTCTATTGGCGTTTGCTTGTTTGGGCTTCATTGCCATTTCTATATGGGCTTGGGCAGGTATGAAGATACGTATCTGGTTGACGGATCCCAGACGTCAGCGCGGCTTTAATTACATTATGGGACTGGCAACCGTGTTGACACTGTTTATGATTATTGGATAAGTGAACTAAGGAGATAAGGTGACGGATTCAAGTCAAATAAAGGTGGCTAATAAGGTAGACACAAGTTGGAGTCTCTACATCATTAAGACCCGCTTAAATACCTTATATACTGGGATAAGCACTGATGTAGACAGACGCTTCAAAGAACATTCTGGTGATGGCAAAAAAGCGGCACGGTATCTGCGAGGGAAAGGGCCATTAGAATTAGTCTGGCAGCATGCGGTTGGCTCAAAAAGTGAAGCCTTGATGATTGAAAGTCGAATTAAAAAACTTAATCGGCGTCAAAAACAAGGTTTAATAGAAGGTCAATTGGACCCCATATCCTTGTTGAAATGAGTTAGCTTTTTAGGCTTGTTTTTCTTGCTTATCCCTCGTAGCATGGCTTGGCCCCAACGGATTTGTACAGGAGATTGAGCGCGGATGATTAGTCATATTGACCATATAGTATTAACCGTTTCAGACATTGAAAACGCCGTCGCCTTTTATGAAAAAGTACTTGAAATGGAAGCGATAACCTTCGCTGAAGGTCGACGAGCCGTGCGTTTTGGTGAGCAAAAAATCAATTTTCAGCTATTGGGCCAAGAGTTGCGAAATCATGCTATGGAAGGCTCGGGCGACATATGTTTGATCACCCATTGGTCACTTGAAAAGCTAGTCGCCCATCTTCAAGCCTGTGAGGTCACCATCATCGAAGGCCCAGTGGCAAAGTCTGGTGCTACAGGCCCCATTCAATCGGTTTATTTTAATGATCCTGATAATAATTTGATTGAAGTCAGTGTGTTGGAAACCGAAACCACACTAGATCCTCGAATTGAAGAACAGTGAGCCCCCGAATCAATAAAGAAGCAATAGGGAAATCAATAGAAAAAGCGCCTCCTACCTCGAAGGCGACTTGTGCTTTTGAAACTGTTCAGTCACCTGAGTAAGAACCGTTTGATAAGATGCTTCCTCAAAATAACCAAAGCCTGGCAGTTGACGAGCTTTGATCTTAGTGAACATAGGTTGACTTAGTCCAGTTAAAAAGCGTGTTATCAAGGTCGCTGTGACAAGGGTATTGGGGGCTTTCTTTTGCACGGCCTGACAAAACGCCGCTATGTACTCATCAAGTTGTGTCAGAGAAGACGCTAGAGATGGATGCTGTGGAGGGAAGCGTAATGCATTTTGTCGACAAACCGAACAGTGTCCACAGTGCTCAGGGGCCTGTTGATCGCCAAAATAACGTGCTAGGTTGTGATTCAGGCAACGGTCTAATTCGAAGAAGCGAATCATGGTCGCAATACGCTCTATTTCGGATGTCTCTTTCTGCTTTACGTATTCGTCCAATTGCTCAAGCAAAAGTGTGTTTTGCAACCTATCAAGATTCACCTGATAGACCTCGGTGAGGCTTTTGCTGTCTATGATGAGCGCTTGTTGCTGTTCTGCAAACTCAAGCATTTCCAATACTTGTTGACGGTTTAAATTGGCGTTGTGTTGCAGCCAGTCAAAGTCAGGTACGCCCCAAATTTTTTTGAAGTGAATGCCTTCTAACAAGATTGGAAAGCTCATCTGCCAATGGCTTGGCAACTGCTGCATAAACTGGTGAGGATCCGTTTCCCATTTTACTTTAATGTCTGCATAGTAACTGTACTTGGGGGTTATAACTTGCTTGAGTTCTAGCTGGACTAACAGAGTTTTCAAAGCCAACGAGCGAATATTGGTGTGATTGGCCAAATGATAAACTTGTGTTTCCCATTCTTGTTGGTCCGTTTCTTGGCGGATAGCTTCAAGCAAACAGGCAATATTATGACGTTCAGGTGTGTCGCCGTAAACGAAATTTTCTAAGGTGTGTAGGCCCTCTAAATTCGCCAACAAAATACATTGGCTGTGATTTTGATCACGACCAGCACGGCCAATTTCTTGACTGTAATTCTCAATGGATTTAGGCAAGTCATAATGGACTACCAAACGTATGTCTGCTTTATCTATCCCCATGCCAAAGGCAATGGTGGCGACAATGATGCGCGTCTGACCAGACATAAAATGCTGTTGTATTTGCGCTCTGTCGTCACTACTCAAGCCAGCATGGTAGGCTTGAGCTTGATGGCCTTGCTGGATCAGAAACTGGGCGACGTCTTCGGCGGTTTTTTGCAAGGTGACGTAAACAATGCTCGCCCCCTGAGTGTGCCTTAAAATCTGATCAAGCTGATTGGCTTTTTGTTCGGCTGGAATGGGTTGTAATTCAATGTCTAAGTTGGATCGGTAAAAGCCTGTTTGAACTATGTGTTGTGGCTGAATTTGAAATTTTTGCGCCATGTCTTTTTGCACTCGACGAGTGGCGGTGGCGGTGAGCAATAACACCAATGGGATCTTTAATTCTTGTTGGTAAAACGGCAGCTTCAGATAATCCGGACGAAAATTGTGCCCCCACTCAGAAATGCAATGTGCTTCGTCTACTACGAGTAGAGAGATGGCGATCTGTTGAATAAAACGGCGGAAATTTTCATTCTTAAAACGTTCCACTGAAATCATTAAAATCTTGATTTGACCTGTTTTTACCCCTGCCATGACGGCTTGGCTTTCTTCACGGCTTTGCGTGGAATCCAAGCTGGCAGCAGCAATGCCTTTGGCTTTTAGAAAGGCTAATTGGTCGTGCATCAGGGCAATCAGCGGTGAAATCACTAGCGTTAGGTGGGGCAGCTGTGTTGCTGTGTATTGGTAACACAAAGACTTACCTGAACCTGTTGGAAAGACGGCAAGAGAAGAGTGTCCCGCTAAAAGTTGTTCGACCACAGGGGCTTGTCCCTGACGAAAGGACTCAAAGCCAAATAGCGACTTAAGGTTGGTATTCCGTGCTGTCATTAGAGAATCTGTCCCCACTCATTTTGGCATTCTTTTAATTCATTCAAGTGGTTAAGCCAGTATTCTTCACTAGCAAACCAGGGGAAGGCTTTGGCAAAGGCTGGATCTGTTTGTCGCTGAAGTAACCAAGCGGCGTAACAAATCACACGGGTGCATTTAAATACGTCGATTAACGCCAATTCTCTCGTGTCAAATGTCTGGTAGCTTTCATAGCCTTCTAGTAATTCACTTAACTGTTGTTTGGCGAGATTAACCTGAGTCAGATGTAACCATAAATCCTGAATGGCCAGACCATTTTGACAGTCATCAAAATCCAGCAGGTGGAATTGCTCGTTGCTGAGGATGAGATTGCTGCGATGGCTATCGCCGTGAATGGGTCGTAATTGAGTTGGCCAATAGCGTTGAATTTGTTGTTCACACAAATCGTACAAGTTTGAAATCTGTTGTTGATAAGGTGCTTTTAGTGCCTTGGGCAGTGCGGTACTGTCAAGAATTCGAGTGGCGGCGGAACGGATTTGTTCTAGGGGAGACACCTGGATACGATGTTGAAAGGTCTCTTTGCCAAGACTCTGATGGAGTTGGCCAATCAGTTCACCGATCTGAAACAGTTGGTCTAGGTTTTCAGCTTCTGGGTGCTGACCGATTAATCTTGGTGACAAACAAAACAATAAACCTTGGTGAGTAAATACACTTTTGCCTTCAACCATATGGGGAGCGACGACAGGCAGTCCATCATGGGCCAGCTTGATTAAGGTGTCGTGTTCTTCTTGAATCTGGGCCTGTGTCCAACGGTTGGGGCGATAGAACTTTGCGATGAGAGGCGAAGCCTCTTCAATACCCACTTGATAGACACGGTTTTCATAACTGTTCAGAGGATAAATTCTGGCGTCTGTCCAAAAGCCTAGTGACTCCACCGCATCGAGGATGACGTCGGGCATGAGATTCGAAAAATCTTGGTTGGATGACATAAAATGGACACACTCTTATTGGCTAATGGATATCGCCCAGACAGTAAAAGGAAATGGGGTTTATAGCAAGTCAAGACGCTTTTTCAGTGTGTGTTCTTGAGCCTCTGTGAGAGGTGAGGCCTGACCGGATTCGATCAATCGGTTCCATTGATGCCATGCTTTAATGGCTTCTCCAGTGTGTTCGCGGGCGAGATATTGTTGTATTTCAATGCGAAATGAATTGGAGATGGCCGTAGGGTTAGCTTTACCAAAGGAGCGTAAACGTATTAAAGAACGTTTAAATTTATCGGCTAATTTCGCGCTGTCGCCAACAACATTCATCATACTGGTTAGGCACTTGAGGTACTCGTAATAGTATTCTACTTTCTCATTAATGGTGTCACGAGTGAGGCGGATAATACGGGAGTAGGCGTGTTCTGCGGTTTCCCAGTCAGTGATTTTAACGCTTAATTCAGCGAGGCGTAAACAACGCTCATTGGAGCGAGGGGAGACTTCGAGAGCTCGTTTTATTGTCGATTGTGCTTTTTCAAGGTTGCCTTGCTCTTCGTGCGCTTCGGCCAGAAGGTCATAAGCAGACAGAAAGTGGCGGCTTAATTCAACGGTCTGCTCCAATTTATCAATAGCGGCACCCACCGCGCCAAGTTTCATTTCACATTGCGCTATGCCGAAATGAGCCCATGCGAGATTTTTATGATTCTGGATAATCAACATGTAGTGGCTTTTCGCATCTTTATAACGACCTCGAGCATACAAAGATTCGCCGATGATTTTTAAGCATTGGTTGGCAAAATGAGGGTAGTCCGCCATGATGGCTTTTGCTTGTGCTTCCATCTTTTCGTGTTCATTGAGCTTACGTGCGGTATTAATGCCTTCAAATATCTTTTTTTGCTTTTGAACTTTTTCAAGACGACGGAAGAAAGCGGCTGGCGGGAAGGGCTTAACCAAATAGCTGTCAGGCTGGTACTCCAACACACTGACCACACTCTCATACGCCGTGTCAGCGGTAATCATGATAAAAATTGTGGAATGGTCTTGAGCGTAGTTTTTGCGAGAGGTTTCTAGAATTTGTTGGCCGTCTACACTGCCGCCAAGATTGAAGTCAGAAAGGATGACATCATAATGTTTTTCGAGAATTCGTTTGATGGCCATTTGGCCAGAGTATTCCACATCAATCTTGCTGTAACCCAGCGAGCTCATTAGTGACTTAAGCATAATGCGCATTTCGCCAATGTCTTCTATGATCAGAACACGTTTTTTTGAAAGGTCCATTATTTCTTGGTGTATGCCGTTGTTACTGTCGGCACCTAACATAGTTACATCTGACAAGCTACTACCCAATACCTAAAGTCCATTAGAGTTTTGTTACAGTATCACATTTATACATAAAAGCCTAAAAATGCAATGTAAAGGATCGTATCTGAGCCACACCTATGACTAAGACTTTAGTCGCATCTAGTCTGATTTACATTGACCCAAATTATTCTGAGCCTAGGATAAAAAAATAATTATAATAAAGGACGAAATTATGCTGTATTTTCAAATGAGCTGCGTATTGGGGCTCTTTACCCTGTTTTCTTTGGGGTATTTCTCTGGTGACATTTCTCTTCCCTATAGTCTTATCGGTGTCTTGTTAGCGGGTTTAGCTTGGTGGCGAATTTATATGGAAAACCGGCTTAATATGCCGGATAAAGCTGGGGGTGCGTCAGCCATTTATTCAGCATCGTCTTATTCTGAAATCGGTCAAAATGTTACTCAAGCCACTTCTCGTATGGCCATTGGTGCCGCGGAGGTGTCTCATTTTGTGGATTCATTGAGTCAGGATATTCATCATACGCACCACGACAGCGAACAAATTACTCAAGCGGTAGAAACGCTTTCACATACAGGTTTTAGCTTATCCAATAACCTAGGTCAGCTTGCTAAAACCATGTCGGATACAGCGCAATCAAGCAAGACAGCACAAACCGCTTTATCACAAAGCACAGATCAGATTAATGGACTAATAGAAAAAGTGCAGAGTGCTAATGAGCAACTGTCCAAATTGACCAAAAGTGCTGATGACATTGACCGTATTACCGAAGTCATTAAAGGGGTTTCAGAGCAAACGAACTTGCTGGCGTTGAATGCCGCGATTGAAGCGGCAAGGGCAGGAGAGCAGGGGCGTGGATTTGCTGTGGTAGCGGATGAAGTGCGAGCCTTGGCAGGAAAAAGCGCCGATGCTTCGGAACAAATATCCGCTTTATTGAATGAAGTCCGACATAACAGTGCGGGCACTAACCAAGAAATGAATGCTTTGAAAAGCCTTTCTGACTCTTTGTCAGCAACCTTGTTGGCAGAAACTGACCGCTTCATGACGTTAACGGCTGAAGTACAGAGCGCGTCACTCGTGTTATCTGAGGTGGAAAGCAGTGGTGAAGAGCTGGGTACCGTCAGTTCGCAAATAAGCGGCTCAATCAATCGGATTGGTCAATCCTTACAAGACATTTCTCAGAGAAGTGATCGTTTGTCTGAAGAAGCGGCTAGTCTCAGCAATGGCGCTGAAATCGTGTTCCGCGAACTGGATAAAGTGGATTCAGACTTGTTTTTTTCTAAACTGTTGCAAAGTGCGCAACACGCTGCTCAACAAATCGGTCTCGTTCTGGAGGCCGCCATTGATCAAAATCAGCTTACGATGAAGCAGATTTTCTCTCATGACTATCAGCCCATTCAAGGCACCAATCCAATAAAATACAGCACGGCCTATGATGCTTACAGTGATCAGGCTTTTCCAGTGATTCAAGAAGGGATTTTAGAACAACATGATGAAGTCATGTTTGCAGGCGCTGTGGATGTAAATGGTTACTTTCCAACCCATAATAAGAAATTCAGCCAGCCGTTAACAGGGGATTATGACAGGGACTTAGTCAGTAACCGTACGAAACGCATTTTTGACGACCCGACAGGTCGTCGCTGTGGCGCCCATACAGAGAGTTTTTTATTGCAAACCTATAAGCGTGACACGGGAGAAATTCTTCATGATTTATCCGTGCCCATCTATGTGCAAGGTCAGCATTGGGGTGGTTTTCGGATGGGCTTTAAATCCTCTAGAGCATAGACTTTTAAGGGGGTAGAGCTCCGCTTTTTATTTTAAAGTTTTACTAAGGCCACGCAGGCGCCTGAGCAGGCTAAATGCTTGTCTTCTACTTGGACATTAGGCGATTGAAATAAAACCTCGACCTCAGCGTCATGATCAGACAGGGAGGGAAAAGGCACTTTAATCAGAGTTGGTTGGTTGTAAAAGACCAACCATAAACGACTGCCCAGATTCGCGGTGGTGAGCATTAAGGCGATAAAATGTCGATCCGGTGTGTGCCAATCTTCATGACTCATGGTTTCACTGTCTTCATTTAGCCAAGTGACTTGATCGGCCGGTAAATGTTGGAACAGAGCATCATCTTCAAGGTGTACTTCTGCCAAGATAGGGTAGGCTTTGCGCAAAGACATGAGTTTGCTGATGGTGTCTTTTAATGCTTGGCTTTGCGAACTTTTAGACCAATTGAGCCAAGTAATCTCATTATCCTGACAATAAGCATTGTTATTGCCTTGTTGACTGTGAGACAGCTCATCGCCTCCTAATAGGTGAGGGGTTCCTTGACTTAATATTAAGGTCGCAAGAAAGCAAATTTTTTGATTGAGACGCAGGGCAAGTATTTCTGGATCTTGGGTTTCGCCTTCGACGCCGAAATTTTGACTGATATTATCACCATGGCCATCCCGATTGTCTTCCATATTGGCAAGATTATGGCGCTCCTTGTAAGACACTAAATCTTCTAAGGTAAAACCATCATGATAGGTAATGTAGTTAACGGAATTTAAGGCACTCTTGTGGCCTTTATGGAAGCAGTCTCTTGACCCTAGAAGCCGTGTGGCGAATTCGGCTATCATGCCTGAATCGCCATGCCAAAAACGTTTCACCGAGTCGCGATATTTGTCGTTGCATTCCAGAAAACCTTTGGGGAATTGTCCGACCTGATAACCATTTGGTCCGATGTCCCAAGGCTCCATCACCAGACAAGTTTGGCTTAATATGGGGTCTTGTAGTATGGCTTGTAGCAAAGGTGCATTCGCGGTGAAATCATGGTCAGTGCGGCCTAAATCCACGCCTAAATCGAAGCGAAAACCGTCCACTCCCATGACATCAACCCAATAACGCATACTGTCGCAAATTAATCGAATACTGGCAGGGTTAAAGGTATCAAAGCAATTTCCGCAACCTGTGTAGTTTAAGTATTGTCCCGCTTGATGGCGGTAATATTGTGCATTGTCTAACCCTCGAAAACTCACGCAAGATTGATCCAACTCGCTTTCAGATGTGTGGTTATACACCACGTCTAAAATGACCTCGAATCCGGCTTCTCTGAGTCCGTCGATCATGGCTTGAAATTCTGCTACCGCATCGTTTTGGGCGTAGGAAGGTTCAGGGATAAAAAAATTAATAGGGTTATATCCCCAATAATTGCTTAACCCTAGTTGTTGCAAATGCTTTTCCGTCATAAAGGCAAAGCAAGGCATCAACTGAATGGTGGTGATATTAAGAGACTGTAAATGGGCAATAGCAGGGGGGGAAATGACGCCTAAATATTTTCCCTTGTGCTGTTCATCAATGTCCAGCTGTTGAGTAAAGCCTTTTACATGGAGTTCATAAAGGCTGCGCTCATGGTTCACGACTTGCACTCTGGCAGGACGTGTTGTTTGAACCTTGGGTTCTATGGCGAGGCATTTGGGCACACAGTGAGCGGAATCTTGTGACTGGATAACACCCTGTTCGGTGATGGCGGCTTGATCTGGATGCCAAACTAGCCGGTCTGTGAGTGCTTTTGCATAAGGATCAATGAGCAGTTTGGTTGGGTTAAACATGAGTTGTTTTTCAGGCTCAAATGGCCCTTCGGCTCGAATGCCATATCTTTGTCCTTCTTCTAATCCCAACACTAGCATATGCCAAATGCCTCTGTGCTTGGCAATAAATGGGATGGATTGCAACTCTTGATCATGAGAATCAAACAGGCAGAGATACAATTGATTTGCATCTTCTGACACCACGGCGAAATTGATGCCGTCTGGATGAATTGAAGGGCCCAACGGAAATGTTTGACCTTGGGTCACTTGATATTCGCTCACCTTGAATTCTCCTTGTTTGATCGCTGAATCAATCCTGTCGCCAAGTGAAGATTAATCCACTCAGAGGGGGAACCTGTACCTCGATGCTATTCGCACGGCCATGATGCGCTATAGGGTCGGTTGAATAAGTCGACTGTTGGGTAAATTGACTGCCTTGATAATTGGCGTCGTCGGTATTCAGCAGTACCTGATATTGCCCGGTTTCGGGTACACCTATGCGATAGTGGGTATGAGGGGTGGGGGTGAAATTGATGATAACCAAAAGGTGTTGCGAGGAGCCCTTAGTACGGCGTACAAAGGCGAGAATACTGTTCTGACTATCATCGTGGCTGATCCATTCAAAGCCGTCGGCAGAATGATCACAGTGCAAACTGGTTTGCTGCTGATAGAGCTGGTTTAAGTCTTTGGTGAGATCTTGTTGCGCCTTATGATAAGCAATGTCGAGCAAATGCCAGTCGAGCGAACGTTCGTGGCTCCATTCTTGTCCCTGTGCGAACTCATTTCCCATGAAGTTCAGCTTTTTACCTGGATGGCAGTACATGTAAGCCGAAAAGGCACGTAAGTTTGCGAACTTTTGCCAAGCATCGCCAGGCATCTTGTCGATCATCGAGCATTTTCCATGGACCACTTCGTCGTGGGAAATGGGCAGAACAAATTGCTCATCAAAAGCGTAAACCATGCTGAAGCTCAAATCGCCTTGATGATATTGACGGTAAATGGCGTCACGTTGCATGTAATCTAAGGTGTCATTCATCCAGCCCATGTTCCACTTAAACCCAAAGCCTAGACCATTCATAAAGGTTGGCTTAGACACGCCAGGAAACGCGGTGGATTCCTCGGCCACGGTAAAACATCTGGGGTGATTAAGGTAAATGGTTTCATTCAATTTTCGCAGAAACGCGATGGCTTCATAGTTGTGATTACCACCATCTTGATTTGGAATCCATTCACCCTCTTCACGGGCATAATCAAGGTATAGCATGGAAGCGACGGCATCGACTCGCAAGCCATCAATATGAAACTCTTCCAACCAATAAACCGCATTGCTGATTAGGTAATTGACCACATGATCCTTACCGAAATCATAGATTAAGGAGTTCCATTCTGGGTGCCAACCTTTTTTAGGGTCTGGGTATTCGTATTGTTTGGAACCGTCAAAATTTGCCAAGCCGTGGCTGTCAGCTGGAAAATGCGCTGGCACCCAATCCATAATCACGCCAATGCCTGCTTGGTGAAACGCGTCGACCAAGGCTTTAAAGTCTTCAGGATGACCGAAGCGAGATGTCACGGCATACAGACCAACGGGTTGATAACCCCAAGAGCCATCAAAAGGGTACTCGGTGATGGGCAATAACTCTACATGGGTGTACCCCATACTTTTGACATAAGGCACCAGCTGGTCTTTGAGTTCTAAATAGCTGAGAGCTTGATTACCTTGTTTGCGTCGCCATGAACCTAGGTGTACTTCATAAATGCTCATAGGGCGTTCGTAAAGATTTTCAACCGAGCGTTGGCACCAGTCGGAGTCGCTCCAAACATGATGGCGGTCAAAACATGTGATGCTGGCAAATGATGGAAATTGTTCAATTTGTTGTGCATAAGGATCGGTTCGATGGGGGAGCAATTGACCATCATGAGCACGAATTTCAAATTTATAACGAGCACCATGATTGACGTCGGGTATAAATAAGCGCCAGATGCCATCGCCATTACTCGACATTGGATGAACACGACCATCCCAACCGTTAAAGTCTCCTACCACAGACACGGAACGTGCGGCTGGCGCATAGACAGCAAAGCGAGTGCCTTGAATGCTTAACTTATCATGAATATACGCGCTTCGATGGATAGCCCCTTGGCTTTTAAAGAGGTTAGCCGTGTGGTGTTCAGGGTCTTTGAAACTGCTGTCAGCAAACTGGTACGGATCGACCAAAGTATGATGATTGCCATCTCGATATTGGACTTTTAATCGATAATGTTGACTGCTTATGTCATCTGGCCAAGGGGCCACAAATAACCCATTTAGTTCCGAGGGCGTCAGGCACATTAGTATTTGATCGTGATCAAGGCCAAGAACCACAATGGACTCTGCCTCGGGTTGCCAAACGTATAAGGTTGGTTCTTGAGTTACTGGGTCTGGGTGGCATCCTAAACACCCAAAAGGGTCGGCACATTGTGTTTTCGCTAAATCTTGAAACAGGTCGTGCTTGACTAAATCCATTTAATTCTCCAGTCAGGGTAAAATTATTTACTTGATGAATGTTGGTGCTGATGACTATGTAGTTTGCTGACTGCCCAGCGTAAGAACTGATTGGCCTTGCTTGGCGTAATCTGGGCAAAGTCATCCACAGCCGTTGAAATTGCATCTTCTTCAGGGTGTTCAGCCAGATACTGTCTAGCATAGTCCATAGCCGCTTGAGACACTAATATGGGAAGATTCACTTCTTGTTCAAACTGACAATTTTTATGTTGCTGACAGAACTGGATGAAAGCATATAAGCACTCAAAAATTAAACTCTTATACCAGCTAGGGTGAATGTCAGATGTGAGGCCTTCGACAAGCAGAGCAAAAGTGTCTTCCCCTGGTGTCATGGAGTTTAAGGCGCGTTTACAGTCTAGTCGTGTATTACTTTGTAAGTCCCCAAAGACAATGGTATTGACGTGACTCAGGCTTTCCCAAAATTGCAGCAATAAACTATCTGGTAGCTTAGTGATCATGCCTTGTTCAGAACGCCAATCAAACCAGTCAATGTCATTTAAGCTGCCTTGAGCGTCTGTCGTGTGATGGTATCGTAAGCTGGTTGAAACGTGAGCGAATTCATCGTGTTTTTGTTTTAGCACATGTTCAAAAGCTGAATAGAGGGCGCTTGGAGACACTTCTGCCAAAGTATCATAGAGGGGAGCTGAATCATCTTGATTAAAGTATCGAGCACACAGCATCACAAGGTTGTGAATGCGAATGGTGCGAATCCCAGAAAAGAAGTCAGGTTGAGTGCGTATTAAGGTGCCAGCGATGGCAATCAATTCGTGACATAGAACCAGACTGACGGCACTGCTAGACGCCTTTTTCATCGCCTCAAGAATGTCATCTTGGTGCAAGGGTAAACTGATCTCAATTTCGGTGTCTGGGGTTTCACCAATCACCAGGAAGCGTTGTCTCACGGTAATGTCGGCAATGTAGGTGGCTAAATCTGTGGTTGGGGTGATTAACAGAGCATAGAGTTGTCGAGCAGCCCGCCAGTTCTCGGAGATAAGGGTTTGCAAATAGACCTTGTGCAGCACCTTGTAGGCGGTGGTGGCTGGGGTTGAATTTGGCAAGGTATTCATCAAGGCTTTACGCTCACCTAGCAAGGTAAGGCAATGAACGGCTTGGTTAAGGGAGGGGGTTTCCGACAACTGTGCCAAAAGGGCGTCGGTGGTCGCGTGCTCTTGGTCAAGGGAGAAGTATTGGTCATCGTCGGCTAGAGGCCAGCTGCGTTCATGATGACTCAATTGAATGCCCAATTGCAGAGAATCATTTGGTTTCATAGTAATGACGCGACGATTGCCCGATTTGAATGCGTTTTTTGCGGATTGAGGGATGACTCGATAGGCGTCATTTTCACGTTTTTGTAGGAGCCGAATGAATTCAAACAGTTCATGGCTGTTGCTCATTTCACTCATGGATTCGTCAATTAAAATGGTAAACACTGCGTTGGCTTGGTAATACCAATGGTCTGCTAAGCTCGTGAGTTCATTTCGAATGTGTGCCTGGAATAAATCAGGGTCAATCTTACGGTAATCTTTGTCTTCGTTTTGTATCCAAGAGAGACACAGATAATGCTCGTTGTTGATGCTAAACGCCTGTGATGTGGCCAAACTGTTAAGAGCACGATTAGGACGACCAGTTAAGCCGAGCGAGGTGGATTCGCCCAAATGTTGGTAGGTTTCCACCAATTGCTCTGCCGTGATGGCTTTGAGAGGGGCTATTTCCTCAAGAGTTTGACACAAGCAGCCCGCGTCCATCAGTTTTTGTTTGACTCTGTCATTTTGTACCAAAATGACCATGGAGGTAGTGGTTTTATGTTTTCTATGTTGGATTTTGTGAAGGCCGAGTGGGTCTAAGTCATCGGTGTTAATCAGTTCTTCATCAAGCATCTTACCAACAAGGTATAAGCTTTGCGCCCATACCAAGGGTAAATTGTCATTCGGCAAACGACGCTGTGATCCAGGTTTTTCCTTTTCTGCTAAGATGCTTTCTTTTGGAACATAATAGAGTTCAGGTAAGAGTTTATGGCCGTCTTTCTCTATCATTAAGGTTTCGATTTTGTGGCGATAATAATTGGCATTTTCCCAATCACGAGCAAACAGACGATCGATATATAAATACGTAAAAAACAGCGGCCATTCTGATTCTATGTGCTCAAAGTTAATCAGCTCGTCGTATTCATAATGGATTCGATTTTTGTCTTCCAAGGCCGATTGGTGACCGTCCAGTAGGAAGCGCTTACAGCCATATTCACCGCCCAATTTATTGAGGATCTCGTGACGTGTGCGACGGGTCAGTTTTTCGTCGTTCACCGCAAACGCGGGGAAACCAATAATGCTTAAGATAGCGCTATCCACTTCTTTGGAACGAGATTCTTTTGGCAGCAATGATTGCAAAACCGAACCAGCTCGTGCGACCGCATCGGCGAAGGAGTGGACCACGGCCCATTCAGGACCTTCGTCTCCAAACAGGTTCAAACCATCCATGGCTTCCATGGCGGCTTTGGCCATGCCAACCGAGCTGGCATTGATTTCTTCCTTGCCGTTATTTACCTTGTTACCACGTTCCCAAATACCGTAATCTGGTGTGCGATAGGTTCGCGAAATGTAATAGATGAGGTTTTGGATGAAATTGAATTCATCACGGGAAAAAATGAGTTTGCTGCCAGCCTTGGTCATTTGCGCCATCATCAGTAAGTAGAAGCTGGTGGCGTCAACTTGCAAATGCCCCCATGCATCGTCTGCAACAGCCTCTAAACCGGTTTTTGTGTCGTATTTGGCGTGCAGGGCGTCTTTTGGGTCGAGGCTGTGTTTAAAGGCTTCAACTTTGTGGGATTGGCGCATCATGGCGAACAGCAAACCACGCATCATCTTGATGCAAGCAAACTCCAGCTCATGAGCCCGTTTGTCCGTATCAGAAGCACGTTTATAGGCTAAAGACAAAGCCCAAACCGCTTGGATACTGTAAACATTATCACGTACCCAGGCATCAGTGTAATTACCATGATTATTGATGCTGGTACTGGCTGGAAATAAGCCTGTTACTGGATGTTGGCGGGATAAAATTACCGCTTGAATGTGTTGGTAAAGAGACTCTAGCGTATCTTGTGTGTCAGACGGCATTTCTATTTATACCCTTTAATAGCGTAATGAAAATAGGAATTCTTCGAACAAGCTCTTACTTGGATCACTATACCCAAATAAAATGAAACTCACCAATAAGTTAAAGACGTAAACCCTTCTCTTTGCAAGTTATTTGTTTAATAAGGGGAAAATCAGCTTTTGTTAAGTAAGGTACGAACCAGTTTACTGGCTACGACAAAGTCCTCCTTGGCAACCGCTCCTGCGTTGCTCTACTACTCCATATCCATGTGGTTATGCGTTGCTCTAATCCCCTAGATCCATGTAGGGGGCAGCAAGCTTAACAAAGAATAAAGAGAGCTTAGCCCACGCCCTTCGGGCTTTCAGAGAAACGGCCGCTCTGTGTTAAGCGTGATTGACAGTTTCTCTGATAAGACTGACGTATAGAAGACTTATTCGCACCTTCTTTAAGCTACCTAAGCTGATTAATCAGCTTAGGTACTGAATTGTTGTACGAGTTGACGCAGTTGCGTAGCACAGTCTTGTAAATGATCGACAGAGGTACGGATATCCGTTGAATTGTCGTTGTTTTCCTGACAAATCACCGCAATGTCGCCTAAGGCTTGGTGAACGGTTTGAGAGGATTCATGTTGACGATCAGCCGCTTGACTGATGTGGCTATTTAATTGCGAAATGGAAATCACCCCGTCGGCAATTTCAGAAAAGGCTTGCCCAGCTTCTGCCGTTTGATTCGCACCTTGGTTGGCGGTATTTTGTGCAGACTCCATTACGCCAACAGCAGTATCGGTTTGTTCTGTTAAGCGATCAATCAAACCGCCAATTTCCGTCGCGGCTAGTTGTGATCTTTGTGCTAGATGACGAACTTCGTCAGCCACGACAGCAAAGCCACGTCCTTGTTCTCCCGCTCGTGCCGCTTCAATCGCGGCGTTCAACGCCAGCAAATTGGTTTGTTCGGCGACTTCGGATATGATGCCCAGTCGTTCATGAATGTGTGTGACCTCTTCTCGCAAGGTTTGTATTTGCTGAGCGGCCTGACCGACTTCATGGGATAATTGTTGAATATCCTGGTTGGCTTTATTCATCACTCCCAAGCCTTGCTTTGAATGTTGGCCAAGCTCTTGTGTTTTGTTTTTCGCCT
The DNA here is from genome assembly GCF_000214215.1 of Marinomonas posidonica IVIA-Po-181. NCBI lineage: Bacteria > Pseudomonadati > Pseudomonadota > Gammaproteobacteria > Oceanospirillales > Oceanospirillaceae > Marinomonas > Marinomonas posidonica. The sequence continues at coordinate 2,555,308 of NC_015559.1, read as the reverse complement.
GCTCGGCAATCCCCAAGGCTTCTTCAACCGACGTCATCACACTTTGCATTAATTCGGTAGCTTGGTCTGTGTTAGAAAGTTGTCGTGCAACCCCTTCAACAGTTTTGTGTGTGGATTGGTTGGTTTGACCAACAATGCCATCTAGGGTCTCGCTGGAGTGCGTGACATTGCGTACGATGCTTTGAAAATCATTCATCATGCTGTTAAAGGCTTTTGCCATGGCCCCCATTTCATCTTTACCGCTAAATTCTACCCTTTGAGTCAGGTCTCCTGAATGCTGAACGGTCGTCATGGTGTGACATAAGCTGGTAACACGGGTCGTTACCATATGAATAATAAACAAGGCTGTACCGCCGACCACTAAGGTTAAAATCCCCACCAGAATAGCGTAATCCACTAAAGCAACTAGGAAAAAATTCGTCACGGCGTCCATTGATGTGGTGGTGACAACCGTTAGTTGCCATGGGGTAAAATCCAACGCGCTGGCAATCATACTGTGCTCACCGCCTGAGGAATCTTGGTAGTGAAATTCAATGGTTTGGTGGTCTGTGTTCGATTTATTGCTCGTTTTTAACGCTTCTAATAATGAAGATGGGGGCTGTTGGCTAGTAAAGTTGTCTGGGGCGTTTAATAGTTTGCGCCCATTGTTTGCCAATACCCAAACACTTTGCTCTTCACCATAACGAAATTCTGATAAGAGTGTTAAGGCATCTTGCTTTGCTTGTTGAGGGGATATTTGATTGTTTTCTTGTTGCTGAAAAAGAGATAATAGAGAAGTGTTTACAATGTCGAGAATGTCGGCAGTGCGTTCTTTCCGCGCCTCCACGTGACTGTAAAAGAGCGACGACAGAGACACCAAAATTAATGCCGTTGTCCCTAATGACATTAGGCCTATAATGGCCCAGAGTTTATAGCGAATTTTGATATCATTTATACGGTTGAGCATGATGTGCCTCCGTGCTTTGGCTCTCTTGATTTTGTTATATAGAATTCATCCAGCTAGCAATATTAATTATTTTTATAATTATTACTAGCTGACTTTCATGAGCTAGATCATGGTTTTGGCGAATGGCACGGAAAGCCTGTTAAAAGGTAAGATGTTACTTGGAATATATCAGCATTTTGATTGTGTCATTTTTGTCGGCCACTATATTACCATTGGGCTCAGAAGCCTTATTGTTGTTTTATACAGCGCAAGAAGCCAACAGCCTTCTTTTGTTATGGTGTTGGGCTACCATGGGGAACAGTTTAGGTGCAATGACCAATTGGCTATTGGGGACTTACCTTACTCGTTTTGAAGGGCGTCGTTGGTTTCCGGTCGACAAAAAAAGGCGGGTAAAAGCAGAATATTACTTTAATCGTTATGGGGTATGGAGTTTGCTCTTTACTTGGTTACCCATTATAGGCGATGGTATTGCTATAGCAGCAGGTGTCTTTAGAACCTCGCTTTGGTATTTTATTCCTTTGGTGGTGCTAGGAAAAGCTGGCCGCTACGCTTTGATTTTGTGGGGACAGCAGGTTATATATACTGGCTGAAGGTATTTTTAGCTTGTGGGCTTTAAGTCAACAAAGCTTACTTGTAAGCTCGATAATTCGTCTGGATGGAGAGAATGGTAATGGGAATAACAAAAAAACTAGTCGTAGTCCAAATGGGATTAGTATTAGCGGCTTGTTCATCAACTGGTGGAAATAATACCTTCATGACCTATGAAGACTTACAGACTAAAGTCCGAATGCATGATGAACAGTGGCAAGCTGCGCAAGTTAAACTAGATAAAATCGATGCGCTTGAAGCGGAAGTGGCTTCCTTGAAGCAGGAAAAATTGGCCCTAGAAGCGGCCAAGGAAATGCCAGATGCCACTGAATCGACCATGATTGATGTGGACGACAGTATGGCGGCAACCAATGTTGCGCCCGCGGTAGAGACTTCAACAGACACAATGGCGTCGATGGAGGATCCAGCTGAAACCATGTCAGCCTCTATGTCGACAGAGAAAATGTCATCAGAAACCATGCCTGCAGCGCCTTTGGCAGGGGCTGAACAGAACAATATGAATATGGCTCAAGCGGCGCCGTTGGCCGCAACAAACATGTCTCAGTCGTCGACAAAATCGACAAACAGCACGATGGCGGATGATGGTTATGGTGTACAGTTAGCAGCCTATTCGAATCGTGATGAAGCCGTCCGTGGATGGCAGGTGTTAATGAAACGCGATCCGACGGCTTATAATGGGTTAGTGCCTAAAATTAATCAAAAAGAAGTCAAAGGTCGCACTATGTATCAGCTTAAAGTCGGGCCATTTTTACAAAAATCCTTTAGTGTCGATTTTTGCATGATGCTGAAAGAAAAGGGCAAAGATTGCCTAGTTAACCAATACAATGGTGAATCTTTCTAATCGGCTTTATGACACATTAAAAAGGCGTGTTCTTGTAGAACACGCCTTTTTTTTGCTTATTGTGACGATACAGGCGCCATTATGGGCTTTTTATTGCGTCAGTGGGAACGGGAAATCGTAGATTTTCCCTTGCCCATTGGCGATGTTGATTTCCGTCATCAGCTTATCGTTATCACGTTTTATGAAACCTTGTTGAACGAAGTTAGCAATCATCATTTGAACTTGCTGTTTTAACTGAGGAGAGTCTGTTGTGGTGCGCATCTGTGTGGCTAAGAAACGCTCACCTAAGTGTGTCACTAGGGTGTCATCAGCTTGAATCTTAGTATCTACAATCATGTTCCAAAGCCAGAATTGAGAATCTAATAGTTGCTCTAAGCTGGGGGCGTCCATTTCTTTTAAACGACTGTGCAGAGTGGCAGAGAATTCCCCTTCAGTTAGACGACCACTAAAATCTGTGACGTTCATCTCTGGGTTATGGACTAGCAATTCGCCCATGTTGTCTGTTAGAAAAGAGAATAACTGCAGGTATATTTCTTCTGGATTGTTGGTGTCCGTTAACATGCTTTCTGAAAATGTTTTGTAATCTAAAAAGAACTGATTACTCAAATGTTTCATTTCCAATACAAAAGACAGATCATCAACCATCAATTCTGGGCTGCTGAAGTGATCAATTGAGTAGTCTGTTATTACCTCGCCTAATTGAGTATCAGCATTAAGGATGGAGGTGATTAGAAGCTTAGTCCCTGAGACATTCACATCAGGCCCAATGGTTAGATCATCAAAGCCGACTGAGATATTACCGTTATAAAGACCGCCAGACGCCAGAGTCGTCAAACTGTCTTCAATGGAAATGTTGATTTGACTATTGCTAAGCGAGACTTGTTGTTGTGGCGAATCCAGCTTAATCAGGTCAACTTTGCCATCATATAAAACGCCATTTGAACCAAGTGTGCCTTCGCCCTGGTAACCACTGAAGGTGAGTAGACCATTCTCTAAATCAAATTCTGGGATCTGGTTTTGGGTGCTAATATTCCCCAGTAAGTCCATGACAATAGAGGCTTCAAAAAAGGCTTTATCCGCTGCCCAATGCAACTTGTCTCGCAATGGATCACCAGCGTAGTGTGCCTTAGTAGTGTACCAACCAACCAGACCCGCATCCGATATCAGCAGAGGGCCGAAGTGAGTATCGAGAACCACATCCGCTTCTATTTTTTGACCATATAAGTTTGGGTCAATCATGCTTAAATCATAGCTTAGGTGTAATACGCTTTTAGACGTAAACCAGGTCTCTTCGAGCTTGTCTAAGCTCGCTTTATAGCCAGGAGCCAGGTTTAACTTGGTCACAATCTGTGACACTTGTTCTTGGTATTTTGGTGCAACAAATTTGGGTGCGATTAGACAAGCGGCAAGCAAAACAAATACGAACACAGCGAGGTTTTTTTTCACTGAAAATTCCTTTTCATGGTATTAGATAGAAGAACGCAAATCATACCGTTTTGTCGATTTAAAAGAAAACTCAAATCATATTAAGCAGTTGCCACCAGAGTAAATTTAAAGGTAATAACAAAATACTGGTAAACAAAAAACTCAATAGGCACACTTTGGAAACGGCTTTGATGGACAATTTACCAAGGGCAATGGCGGTAATGAGTGGGGGGGCTTGATAGGGTAACAAGACGTTAGAGAAGGCCAGAACCTGACTCATCAGTACCGCTTGAGTTGACAAGCCGGTAATGTCCGCCAAATGCTCCGCCATGGGTGTCATGATGGCTGGTACACCAGTTAAGTTGGTCACCACGGCAACACAGGTGGAAATTAAGGTGAGTAACCCAAGATTAATGAAAGACGAGTCCGCTGAAAAGGGCACTGCACTGGTTAAGGTATTGACCAAAATATCGCCTAAACCAGAGTAAGCTGTGATAGCACTTAGCCCGATCACACCACCTGCGAAGAACAGCGTACCGTATTGGATGTCTTTATCAATGCATTGTTTATTGGTTAAACCGGATTTAGGCCATAGGCAAATAATGGCGGCGATTAAACCAATCCAACCGGGGGAAATCTGATGCAAGGTATCCGTGAACCAGAAGGCAAAACAAACGCATAACACCCAGAGTAAGCGTTTTTCGATTTGACTCATCTTGGTTTCTTCAACTTTATGGGTTAGGTTTTTCTCAGGGTCTTGATCAGGGAATAGCCACAAAATGATCCCCGTAATCATCACCAATTTCCCCAAACCTAGTACTGGAAAATGCAGGGTTAAATATTGCCAATAGGACACAGGTGAGTCATAAAGGGCCTCTAACATACCAGCCAACAGCATGTTTGGGGCATTGGCGGGAAGGATAGCAAATGCGGGAGAAAAGGTGCCAAAGGCGGCCGCTAACAACATACCGGTTCGGCCATTCGAATTTTCTTGGTAACCAAAATGATCCGCTAAGGTCGCCACGATGGGAATAATGAGTACGACGCGGCCAACGCCCGAAGGAATTAAGAACGCCAGAGCCATAGCGAAGAACGCAATCTTAATAATGGTACCTTGATAGCTGTTACCCAGAATACGGGTGAGTAAGAAGGTGGCGCGCTGGTTTAACCCCGTGTGTTTAATGGCGGCCCCGAAGACCATACCACTGAATAGCAACCAGAAGGTGGATGAATGGAAGCCCGCAAAGACCACTTGATTGGGCGCCAATTCAGTGGCCGTGGCACAGGCAAATAATCCCAACGCGGGTAAATACGCAGGTACGATTGAGGTCGCCCAAAGGGTAATACAGGCGAACAGTAACCCTGCGGTGAGGCTTTGTGCCCAGGTTAAATACAGCTGACTAATGGATGTTAAACAAAGGGCACTGATGATGATCAAATATAAGAGCCAAGATTTATTGGCTGGCACTGATACTTGGTTAGATCCTGAAACATTCGATGCCATCTTATCTGACATAAATAAAGCCCTTTATTTTTGGATGTTCAATTAGTCACAGTGTGCTGTCTCATTATGTTCTTTTAGTTTGAGATACTTGGCAAGTGGTGACGCCATCTCAAAGTTCAAATTCTTGATTCGTGTGCCATTGGCGGGGTGAGTCGATCAGAATTCTGGGTTCTACTACCCCCTAATTTGTTTATTCTGAAGTCTTATTCGTACCTTTCTTAATATTGGCCTCATTTGGTGTATGTGGCTGCTCGGCTTTCATTTCCTGAAAAGACGCTACGCCCATTTCATCAAGTTGTGAGTCGGGCAATAAAATACACTGCTTTCTGCCCATAGGTGATGTGCTGCAAGCCAATAAACTGATTGAAACTAGGGTTGCTAAACACAAGTGGATCCGCTTTAGCCCACTAAAAACGCCCAAAAATCACGTGACTTAAAGCTGGCAAACGGCCTGGGCAAATTCGTCGACTTTTTGCCAGTCGGTAAACTCTTGATTGGTGGTTGGGTCCGTTGGTCCTTTCGTCACCCACATAATGAAACGAATCATATTTCGATCAAGGAAACCGTATTGCTGATAATGTAACTTACCAGCAAAAACCCCCTGTAAACTGGGTTGCCAAGCTAATTGATCAAGCAGCTTGATAATATAAGGATTGGTATGAGGTTCGCATTTCTCGGCCTTGCGAGCGACTAGGTTGACGGTGAAAAAAGCACTGGGTTTGCTTTCGATCAAGCTTTTATTATCTGTGATGAATTGCACCAGACTCGGTTGGTGCTTACCGTAGCGGATGCTCGCGCCAATCACCAGTTTGTCACATTGGGACAATTGTTCTGCATTGACTTGATCGAGTGGCAGCAGCTGAACTTGCTCACCTGCTTGTTCCATCACAGTTTGCATGGTTTGGCTGATTTTCAGGGTGTGGCCGTCCGTTGTGGAGTAAACAAATAAAATATTCGCCATAAAAGATCAGAAATCTGCCTCATCTAATGATAATTGTGCAATTGGGATCTTGTTATAAACATTCCCACTTGAGCTGTCAAAGAGAGTCTTGTTTGTCTTCCGCTTTGATTTTATCCATGGCGGCTTGTAAGTGCGGGTTCTTCTCTTCCAAATATTCCCGCAAGCGTTTAATAAAGGCTTGGTTTTCATGGAAGGGCACACCAATTTCATGAGCATCCGCCACCTCCACCATAGACACCTTGTCGTGCTGGACAAACACATCAATCATTTGTTCGGCGGTGCTACGACTCATACCAAGTGCTTCAAAAGCGGAGCGTCCCATGCGCAAACTGCTGTCAAAGGTTTCACGAATAATATCTCGACAACCGTAAGACCACAGGTCGTAAACATGATGGTTATCAAAGGCGCGCGCAATGATGTGAATATGCGGATAGTGGTGATTTACGTGCTTGACTAACTGAGTCACTTGCTCAGGGTTATCAATGGCAATAATAAAGACACTGGCTTCTTCAATACCAGCGGCCTCCAGTAAATCCGGACGAGTGGCGTCACCGAAGTAATTTTTTACACCAAACTTTTCCAAAGCTTGTAAACGCTTGGTACTGAAATCAATCACAGTGGAATGGTAATTTGCTAAGCGTAAGATGCTGTCTAAGATGGTGCCAACGCGACCAGAACCAGCTATTAGAATCTTATTGCCGTCTGGCATGTCATCGAATGGCTTGGCGCTTTTATCTTTGGCGTAATGGTGCGCAATGATTTTATCGTACAGAATAAACAGTATTGGTGTCAGCAGCATGGAAATGGCCACCACCAATAGCAGCACATCCGCAACAGCGTCAGCAATCACACCGTTGCTGACAGTGAAAGACAAGAGCACAAAGCCAAATTCACCAGCCTGAGCCAAGCCCAGCGCAAACAACCAACGATTAGAACCACGGATCTTAAACGCCCAACCGAGTAACCAAAGCACGCAGCCTTTGAGTAGAATTAATCCTAACGTCAGACTAACAATGAGGAATAACTTATCCGTCAGTAGGCCAAAATTTATGCCAGCACCAACTGTCATAAAGAACAGGCCAAGTAACAAGCCTTTAAATGGCGCAATGTCACTTTCTAACTCATGGCGATAAGGCGAGTTGGCTAACACCACGCCCGCTAAAAAGGTGCCTAATGCGGGTGATAAACCGACTAAAGACATCAGCAAAGTGGTGCCAACCACAAACATCAAGGCCGTGGCGGTGAATAGCTCACGCAGTTGCGCCACTGCAATAAAACGAAAAATGGGCGTGACCAGATAACTGCCACCTATGATGATGACCCCGATGGCGGCAATGATTACCAAGGGCACTTGCCAAGAAGCTAAGCCTGCTAATAACACGGCGTTATGATCTGCAGCATCGCCTGCTTGTGCTAAATGTTGTAGCTCAGGTAGGGTTAATAATGGAATGACTGCCAACATAGGAATGACGAGAATGTCTTGCGCCAACAAGACCACAAAAGATGATTGACCACCATCGGACTTCATCAAGCCTTTTTCGGTTAATGACTGAATGACAATGGCGGTTGAAGATAGAGCCAGCACTAGGCCAATCGCCAAACTGGATTGCCAAGGCAAATCGAACAGCAGGGCTACCGCCATAATAAAGCCAGTACAGAACAAGACTTGTCCGCCGCCTAAACCAAACAAGCGGGCTTTCATCGACCACAGTTTTTTCGGATGCAGCTCCAGTCCGACTAAAAACAGCATCAGCACCACACCCAACTCTGCAAAGTGTTGCAGTGACACTATGTCCACATGAAACCAAGATAATAGGGGACTGATTAAAATCCCCGCCAATAGATAACCCAGCACTGACCCGAGACCCAAACGTGCCGCGATGGGAACTGAAACCACACCAGCAACGAGAAATATAAAAGTCAGCAGTAATGCATCAGTCATGGAGGATCCTATTCTGTGAACATCAAAGGTGGCGAGTCATAGCGTCAACCAGTAACTCCGGACTTTGCCATATTTTTTGCGTCTTTACATTTATTCGACGGAAATTGTTACCGAGCTAATCCGTAAAAATAACCGATAGAACCCCGTGAACAAGGCCCTAAAAACGCCCTTAAAATAAATTATTATAAATAAAAACAATACCTTATGTTTTTATTAAGGAATTGGCACAGGCTTAGCAATATACAGATTACAGCGAATCGGTAAGACATCGATTGCGATGATAAGCGTTTTAATACTCACAGCCGATTTGGCCTGAATGATCGTTCTTGAACGAGAAACTAAAGGACGAGAAACTAAAATGGAGAACATTATGAACATCAAACGTACACTTTTAAACACCGCATTGGTTTTGGTAACGGCAGGAACATTGGCGGCTTGTGGTCAGGATGCGGAAGACAAAAACACCGCTGAAGACACTTTGTCGAGTAACGTTGAAGACTCTTTATCGAGTAACGTTGAAGACTCTTTATCTCATGCCGGTGACGCGCTAAACAGTGCGGGTGAAAGCGTGCAGGACACTATGGATGAAGCGGGTGACAATCTAGAAAGTACCATGACAGATGCGAGCAAGGCTGTGGAAGATACTTGTGAGAAAGTAAAAGAGAAAATGGACAGCAAAGACACAAATTGCTAAGGCCAATCAAACAAGGGCTCATTTGAGTCCTTGTTTGTTTTAAGTCTTTTTCTTTCGTTAGACATGAGCAAGTGAGTCAGTCCCGTATTTGTCTAACTTGTTGTAGAGGGTTTTGACACTGATGCCAAGTTGTTGTGCGGTATTGTTACGATTGCCCTGGTTGTCCGCCAAGGTTTTTAAAATGGCCATTTTTTCAATGTCTTCTAGCGGCATGCCCGCTGGAATGTGTGATTGAGAATCGCTGGCCGCATCAGCCAAACCACCGGTCACAATGTGTTCGGGCAATATCGTTTGTTCCGCCAAGATAAAAGCGCGTTCAATGGTATGTTTCAGTTCACGTACATTACCAGGCCATTGGTATTGAGCAATTTTATTGATTGCTTGAGAAGACAGGGCTTTATTGCTGTGATCTTGAGTATTGCGGTACGCCAAAAAATGTTGGGCAAGACCAACGGCGTCACCCTGACGGTTACGTAGAGGAGGAACTTGAATGGGAAAGTGGGCGAGACGAAAGTATAAGTCTTCGCGGAACTTCTCTTCATCAATGGCGTCTTTCGGTGTTCGATTGGTGGCGGCAACCACGCGCACCTTGGCTTGTTTGAAGGATTGCGAGCCAACCGGGCGATATTCGCCAGACTCCAACACCCGTAATAGTTTAGCTTGATGCTCGTAGGGCATTTCGGTCACTTCATCAAGAAACAGGGTGCCACCTTCGGCTTGTTCAAACACGCCAATATGGTCTTTATGCGCTCCGGTGAACGCACCTTTAACATGACCAAAGAGTTCACTGTCGATTAACTCTGGGCTTAACGCTGCGCAGTTTACTGCAATGAAAGCTTGATCAGACCTTTGGCTGAATAAGTGCAAGGTATTGGCAACCAGTTCTTTGCCCGTTCCGCTTTCTCCAATTAAAAAAGTATTGGCGTTAGTGGCGGCGACTTTACGCAGTGTTCGATACAGCTGATGCATGCAAGGTGAAGAGCCAACGAGCAAACCGAATTGATCGAGATAACTAGTTTGTGGCGAAGGGGCTTGTGGTGATGGATCTAATGCCCAAAATAACTCATCCAGATTGGCTTTGAGTTGCGTGAAGTTAAAAGGCGCTCGGTAGTGAACACCAGCCCCTTGTCCCATTAAATGATCCATGATCATAGAAGGTTCTCCTTGGCTAAGGAAGAGGCATTGCACCTTATCCAAGACTGAGCTTTGACTGAGTGCTTGAAGTTGATTTTGCTGTTCAGCATTGGCTTCGATGATCGCCAGATCGCATTGGCTGTCGGCCAGTTGTGCTAACCAACAGTGTCCTTGTTGGCTGATGGTCAGCTCAAATTGCCGCAGGCTGGGCAGAGCGAGTAACTCGGTAGCGAGCTCTGGTTGTTGGATTTGTAAGAATAACTTCGGCGCTGTTTTCATGATTTCCTTGCGTCAGTTTAATGAACCAAGCTCAATGAAATCATAAGCGCAGGGAATAAGCCTAGGTAACCCCTTGAGACTTTGCGCTAACTCTCCGTTTATTTAAACTTGTTTGCACAAAGTTCACCCTTTATTGAAAACAACTTTTGGAAAGAAGAACGTCACACATCATGGCGAAAAAATGATAGACGCATGGGACTAAAGAAGAAAACGTCACGGGCGCTAAGTCCTGTTTGATGCCTGTCTTATAACCACATGTTTTCTCGGACGTGATAATGGCTTACATGGTGATCAGGGTTTAATTTGTATTTATCGTCTTCTGGGTACAGCTTAGCCACACTGATATCTTCACCAGCAAACGCTTTAATGCAATCAAGATCTTCCCAATAGGTCAGCAAGGTGATTTCAGCATCACCCTCTAAATCTCGATTCAGTATTTGCGCCCCAAGAAAGCCTTTGGTGCCTGATGTGTCTTTGATGCCGGTTTTGTATAGGTAAGCAATAAACCCTTCTTCATGCTCTTTCGGACAAGTTGCTTTCCATTCTCTTGCTATCATACAAACTCCATACTGCAGCCAAGTTAAAACAAGTGATGACATTAAAGGGTAAGCGATTAGTGGTTAACCAAACGATAATCCAATTTACCAATCAGTGAACCGGTTTGATCTTGCGTAGGGACTTGGAACTTAGCTGTATTCTTGGCTCTTTGTGGTGACACCGTCATCACCACTTGGCCATTAATTAAAACCTGATAACGTTCTGAAAAAGTAATGGTCACGTCTTCTGAGTTCGGGCTTTCAAACAAAAAGTTGTCTTTTAAGCGTATTACCCGAGATTCACCACGTACCCATTGACCAATCAGAGGCTGCGCTTTAAAGCTGGCCACCGCTTCGTTGACTGTGGTTTCAGACAAAAACAAACGTACCAGATCACCATTGATCGGCATTTTTTGGCGTTCGCGAATGCGGGCATCCAGCGCGGCTAATTCGGTATTGGTTTGACTGGTATAAGTGCGTAACTGCTGAATACTGGCTTGTAAAGCTTCACGGGACAACAGATTGGCTTCAATGATTCTTGGTGGCTTAGTCGCACTACCAAGGCGATCATTTAATGCCTGATAATGTTTTTTAGCACTTAGTTGATACTTGTTTAAATCGGCCAAGTCTTCCGCGTAGCCTGTAGCTTCCACGTAGCCTGTAGCTTTCGCGGGTTCTTCAATAACCACACCTCGCTGATTCGGTGTAATCAAATCTGCTGTGGTATTTTCTGCTTGGTCCGTGGTGTCTGGTTGAGGAGATAACATGGGCATCGAGCAAGCGCTCAAAAAGAGCGTTACAAGCAACAGGCCACTACGAAATATTGACATCTAACCGTCCTGACAATTAGGAAAAAATACAGACACCAAGTATGCGGCATGCTGTACTTGATGTCGAGATAAGCCAAGCCGAGATCCCAGTCGGATTTGATTAAATAAAGTGTAAAGCTTGTTAGTGCTCTCCTATCGCTACGGCGAATCGTTAGGCTTGGGATTGATTCCACTGGATGCACTCATCCAGCGTCACACCTTTACCGCCAAAAATATCCAACGCACTGCCAATGGTTAAGTCCACCTTGCCAGCGGACAATTCATGAACACGTTTTAAATCCTGCAAAGCGCGTGCGCCACCGGCATACGTTACCGCCACTGGACAGGCTTGACCCAGTAGGCTGACTAAGTCTTCGTCAATGCCTGCTTGCAAACCTTCTACGTCGGCCGCGTGAATCAAAAACTCATCACAATGATTGGCCAATTCCACCAAGTTATCGTGATTGACTTGAGTCGAGGTAATGGTTTGCCAACGATCAGTGGCAATGAACCAGCCATCTTTTGTACGGCGACAGCTTAAATCCAGTACAAGGTTATCTGTGCCCGTCTCACGTTTAATCTTATCTAAGCGGTCCCAAGAGAATTCGCCATTCTCAAACAAATACGAGGTGACGATGACATGGGATGCCCCCGCTTTTAAATAGTTGGCGGCGTTACTGTCTTTTACACCACCGCCGTATTGCAGGCCATTAGGGTAAGCGCGTAGGGCGCTCATTGCTTCGTCTTTATTGCCTTTGCCAAGCGCGATAACATGACCTCCGGTTAAGCCATGCTCTCGGTACAAACGGGCGTAATGTTCCGCACTGTACTCACTGATGAAATTTTCTTTAGCACCTTGATCATTCAGGCTGCCGCCGACAATTTGCTTTACCTTGCCTTGGTGTAAATCGATACAAGGACGGAATTGAGTCACACATCACCCCTAAATTTGGCCGAAATAAAACAATCAGTATAGCGGATAATTTTGTCCGACACGATGCCGCAACGTCACAAAGTGCGTTTACTGATATACTCTTTGTTATCAATTAAATAGACAAAGAAATAACAGACTTATGTTGCAAATATCCCTCGCGGTAGCCATTCCCGACGATGAAATCGAACTGACCGCCATACGTGCTCAAGGAGCAGGGGGACAGAACGTAAATAAGGTGTCATCGGCCATCCATTTACGCTTCAATGTTGCCAGCTCTTCCTTGCCGGAATTTCATAAGGAACGATTGCTCGCGTTGAAAGACTCACGTCTCACCAAAGACGGCGACATTGTTATCAAAGCTCAGCAGCATCGTACTCAGGAACTGAACCGAGAAGACGCCTTAGCACGTCTGAAAGAACTCATCCTGGATGCCATCAAGGTACAGAAGGCTCGACGTCCAACGAAACCGACTCGTTCTTCACAGAAGAAGCGTGTTGATAGCAAAAAGAAAAAAGGACAGATTAAGAGCCTAAGAAGGAGTAATTGGGATTAGGGTTTTTCTCTGCCGAGAGTGTTTTGATTTCTTCTGAGCGGGTGACTTCTTTATTTTAAATAACGAGTAGCGCCACAAACCCTTTTTATCTCAAGGAACGCAACAGGGCGTTTATGGCAGGTACGAACAAGTTCACTGGCTACGGCAATGTGCTCCTCGGCAACCGCTCAGACTCAAGAAACAGACATTCTGCTGCGTTTGGAGGGCATGGGGTTGGCTCCCAAATAGAAGGCGCCTTTTGTTTTGTCCGGTTTTGAGCCATAGGTGGCGTAGACGCATGCCTTTTGATCATAATGGGTAGCTGGTTATCAATTCAAGGTTAGCGTTTCTTATTCGATCTTGTTCTTGCAAATAATGGGCCTCCATAGAGGTCAATATTTCAACTTATAAGATTCGATTTCTGTGATGACATCAGATATGTGGTCACTTGCAGAATTCGTTGTGTTTTCCACTTCAGACACGGCTTCAAGAATAAATTCAGATCGCTCATTTACATTCTGAACGTTTTTATTGATTTCTTCTGAGGCTTGAGACTGTGATTCCGATGCGGATGTGACTCTTTCAATTGCTTGATTGACGGAGTCAATTGAGTTGAACAACGCCTGAATCATGACAACATTCTCCGAGACTGTACTGGCGGTTTCTGTTGACATAGTAGAGCAAGTTTTCATGGATGTCAGTGCGCTGCCACTGCTTTCGATGAGAGACTCAATCATTTTTCGTATTTCATCTGTAGAGCCTTGAGTTCGTTTAGCCAAACTCCGAACTTCATCAGCCACAACCGCAAAACCGCGCCCTTGCTCACCAGCACGGGCCGCCTCAATTGCGGCGTTTAACGCCAGCAAGTTGGTTTGTTCTGCAATGGATTCTATCGTTTGTAGAATGGATCCAATCTCATCGGTTTGACTGGTAACGACCTCGACAGACTTGAAGCCCCCAGCCACCTCTTCACTAAGAGAGTCAATTGACGTTAGGATAGCCTGCATGCGATCTCGGCCAACCGTGCTTTGTTCCTGCATATTGAGTGTTTCGTCTGACGCTAGGCTCATATCTTGTGAAATAACGGCGCTGGTAGACGACATTTCATTCACTGCTGCGGCTATTTGGTCGGTTCGATTTTGCTGTTCACGGTTTTCTTTAAGCGCTGATTTTGATTTGCTTGATAAATAATCCATGCTGGATTTTACATGGCTGGACTTTTGTTGCAGTTGACTGAAGGTAGCGGATAGGTGTTCAAGGTGTCGATTAAAGGCATCAATGATGATACCTATTTCATCATTGCTTGTATTAGGAATGTTATGGGTTAAATCTTTTTGCTCTGCAATTCGATTAAGGGCGTTTTGGATTAGTTGAACACGGCCTGAAATGGATTTAATGACAGCTAACATGATCCAGATGGTAGGAATTGCGGCGACAACAAAAGCAATCACTAGGTAGATGACATTTTGGTAACCTTGTTGAACCAATTTGGTTGCTTGAGCCTTAATTTGTGAGCCAATTTCATCTGCAACGTTTTTGGTCAGTCCAATTTTAGCCGTGGCCATTGAAAACCAGTTAGGAACAGAAGGAACATTGTCTAAATCGGTTAACGATCTGAAATCACTTGTTATTTTCGCTACATTTTTCCAATCTGTAGAATCTTTGATTTTCTCAAACAATGCGAGTTTATCTGGTGTCGCGATCTCTTCGTAGTTTTCTTGCCAGTTCTGTTCTTCCTGTAAGAACGACGCGATTTTGCTTTTTTGCACGGCCGTGGCTTTTCCTGATGCAAACACGCCATTCAATGCGCCTCTATATTGTCCAATGCGCTCTTTCATCCAAAGTAGGCTTAAGCGTGCTTCAAGTGCCTGCGTCACATTACGATCCGTGATATTGGATGCTAGAAGTCGGATTTCAATTAGAGCATGGGCATTTAAATCAGAGTAATACGCAAATGCGCCGCTACTAGGAGAGAGTGCATCAACGGAACGCCTTATCTGATCTTTTTTTGCCAATCGACTTAATATAGGAGCACGGATTTTATCGATATAAGCGTCTCCAATGTGATTGAAATCCTTTGAGCTAAGTGAGCGAAGTACTTGTTCCGTTTGATCAGCTCTTATACGTTGCTGAGTCAGTTTTTCTCTTCCGTTATTGCCGTTAGATCCTAGGTATCCTGCGGTTAAGCCGCGCTCCACAGCATGATTGTGTGCAATGGCATCCAGCACTTCCGACATGATCACCATGTCTTCTGCTATCTTTCCTTCTCGTATTTTTTCCATCAAGAGATAAATCAAAATGGCGGTGACTGTGGTGGCTAATAGAAACTGAATTAGACCCACGAGGGCGATGGCTTGAGACACTTTTAACTGACTCAAAAAGGATTTCATATTTGCTCCTTGTTACTCAGATAAAATCTAATTAACGATTACGAAAAATAGCCCTATTTGTGATATGCATGAAAAGAACCTTATCTATAACAGTATTTTATAGAATCGACGTATGTCATTTTTGCATATATTAAAAATGGTATAACACTCTTGATTCGTCAATTTGATTAGACATATTCTTAATCGCGTTTATACAAGGTCGCATCGTTCTGACAGTTGACTGGCTTCGCCATTGTTGTTTTGGATGTTATACATTAAGGCGAGTTAACGTTTTAATTCAGTAATACTGGAAGAGAAAACAGGGATTTTGGTCGTTGAATTTGTAGGTTTGAGTACCGATGAAAAATAGTGATGTTGTTTATCTGACCCCAAGTCCATGTCTTTATGGCCAGTCAAAAAAGTTGTATTCATAGTTTGATCCCTTCAAGGTGCCCTTTGTGGTGTTGTTTTTTCTGAATTGATTTGGTGAAAGTCGAGTTTCTTTTTTAAAGAAGTGGCTGAATTGGCTCGCATCGCTATAGCCTAATTGGCTGGCAATCATTTGTATGGAATCAGATGGTTTTTTTAAGCGGTTGGTGGCTTCAATCAGCACTCGATTATTGATTAGCTGTAATGGGGGTTTTTGCAAGTTACGCTGACAAATAGCATGCAGACGGTCATAGGTCACATTGAGTTCATTGCAATAATAGCTCACGGGCTGACGGTTTTTAAATTCGATTTCGACCAGCTGTCTGAAGCGTTGTAACACCAGTTCATCAGGGGAGTTGTTGAGCTTAATGGATTGGATATTGGTGAGTCGGTAAGTGTTGATGAGCAGGATACGAATGATGGCACAAATGATGGTTTGAGAGCGGTTCTTGGTAAAGCTTATTTCTAGGTTAAGCAGTTTTAACAGGGGCAAAAAAGTGTCATTAATATCGCTTGTTTGACATTGGGTAAGGGTAAGTTGATGCATTAATATTTCTAGCTTGGTACTGTCTAACTCTGTTCCCATGACCAAGCTGGTCAATTCATTGCTGTAGCCAATGAGCCAAATTTGACTGCCAGCGGGGACCAAAATTTTGGCACTGGCTTTATGGGGTAGGCAGAAAATAGATGACCCTATCACATTATGTTGTTCGTCCTCATAGAGGACGGAAACATCGCCTCGTTGTACCACACCAATCAAATTAAAGTTGGTAAAATTTCCGCTGCCAGTGCTAAAAGTACGAGGTTGCAGTCCCGGTTGAATTGCTTCGAAACGCACCATAGAGCCAATAATATTCGTCAGCATTCACTCACCTTTTATTAACAGAGCCCATCAACAAACCATTATTTAGCAATAATAACCCATAAATTGACATTTTTATCGGGAGGATTGCTGCTAATCTTTTGTTACTAGCTCATCTACCTACAAAAAATCTAATAATAGGGAGCATGACATTTTGAACATTGCCAGTGAAAGCATGGGCGCTTGTCCCGTCCCTGAAGTAAATTTGTTTGTTGATGGTCAGCACCAGCCAGCGATGGCGGGGGGGTATTTTGACCGTCTGGATCCGAGCAACGATTTGCTTGCTTCTCGTGTTGCCTGTGGCCGACGTGACGATGCCGAGCACATGGTTGCTATCGCAACGGCGAGTTTTCCAGCCTGGTCTGCTACTCAGGTGGAAGAACGTGCTGCAATACTTCTTTTCGCTAAAACCCTGATGCCTAAATATCGCGATCGCTTTGCACAATGCATGTTAAGGGAAATCGGCGCGACGCAGGAATGGGTAGATTTTAATATGACAGTTGCAATGGACGCCATTGATGCGGCGGTTGATCTGGCGGTTTACCATTTATCTGAAGAGTGTCCTGAAAAAAAACCGAAAGCGGCTTCTCAGCAATGCCTATCTCACCAATCTAAAGATTCTTACATCCTTCGCAAACCCGCTGGTGTGTGCCTTGCCATTGCTCCATGGAATGCGCCTATCGTGCTCGGTATGCGAGCGATTGTATTTCCGTTGGCTTTTGGTAATACAGTGATTTTGAAGGCCTCGGAGCTTTCTTCTGGTACGCATGTGTTGTTAGCCGAATTACTTCATGAGGCGGGGATCCCGAATGGGGTGGTTGGGGTGATGACCAATGCTTCAGAGCATTCCGAAGAAGTGATTACCAGCTTAATTTCCAATCCATCGGTACGTCGGGTGAATTTTACTGGTTCGACCCGGGTTGGAAGAATCATCGCCAGCATTGCTGCCAAATATTTGAAACGCTGTCTTTTAGAGCTGGGCGGCAAGTCGCCATTGATTGTCTTGAAAGATGCCAATTTAGCATTAGCCGCCAAAGAGGCAGCCTATGGTGCTTTTCTAAATCAAGGGCAAATTTGCATGGCAACGGACAGAATCATAGTCGAGCAAAGCATTGCCGATGAATTCATCGATCTATTAACCGACATGGCAGCTCAGTTGGTGGCCGGCGACCCACGGCGTAAAGGCGTCAAGCTGGGACCAGTCGCCACCCCTTCGATTGCCTCGCGGTTATCGGCTCTGATTGAAGATGCCATTGATAAAGGTGCTACCTTGCTGACAGGGGCGTCCCGACGAGGTCAATTTATAGACGCTACGCTGCTGGATCATATCACCCCTATGATGCGCATTTACTCTGAAGAATGCTTTGGTCCTATTGCGGGCATCTATCGTGTTGATTCCCCAGAAGAAGCCATTACGGTGGCCAATAATTGCGAGTATGGCTTAGCCGCCGCCGTCTTTACGAATGATCTGAAATTGGCGGAAACGTTAGTAAATCAACTTGAATCTGGCATCTGTCATATTAATGGTGCCACGGTAAAGGATGACCCCTTTATGCCTTTTGGCGGGCAGAAGTCGAGTGGCTATGGGCGCTTTGGTAGTGATGCCTGTGTCGATGAGTTTACCGAGGTACGCTGGATTACAGTGAACCGACAGACTTAAGCGCTGTGTCTTTAAAGCCATGTCGTTAAGTGAATAAAAATACTTTAACCACAAAAATAATAAGAGGTTTTTATGAAAAGTAATAGACGAAATAGCCTGAGTGCTAGGTTTACCAAGTTACTGGTTCCAGCGTTGGCGGCTAGCTTAACCTTGTCTGGCAGTGTCATCGCAGCAGACGACGATACCATTAACATCGGCTTTATTAGCCCAAGGACAGGTCCTTTGGCAAGCTTTGGTAAAACCGATGGCTTTATTTTAGAACAAGCGCGTAAAGCCTTAGTGGATGGCATGACCATTCAGGGTAAGCATTATAAGGTCAACATTCTTGATCGTGATAGCCAATCAGACCCTGCTCGGGCAGGACAATTAGCGAAGGAGCTAATTAACCAAGGGGTGGATTTAATGTTGGCGGTTTCAACCCCTGAGGTCATTAACCCTGTTGCCGATGCTGGCGAAGCGGCGGGCGTTCCTACCTTATCGACTGTCATGCCATGGGAAGCTTGGTATTACGGTCGAGGTGCAAAACCGGGTCAGCCTAGTCCATTCAAATGGACGTATCATTTTGGCTTTGGGACAGGTGAATTTTACAAAACCTATATGTCTCAATGGGCGTTACTCGACACAAATAAAAAAGTCGGTGTAATGTACCCGAATGATGCGGATGGCAGCGCGATTCGAGGGGCCTTAGTGCCACGTTTTACAAAGGCGGGTTATACCGTAATAGACCCAGGTGCTTATGAAACGGGCACCACGGACTTCTCTAGCCAGATTGCGACATTTAAAGCCGAAAACGTTGAAATTATTAATACTTTTCCGATTCCACCGGACTTTGCTGCTTTCTGGCGTCAAGCGGCACAACAGGGGCTTAACCGTCAGGTGAAGATCATCCAAGTTGCTAAGACAGGGTTGTTTCCAGCTGACATTGAAGTGTTAGGGTCATTGGGGCCAAAAATTGCTTCTGCCGCCTACTGGCATAAAAGCTTTCCTTATACCTCTACATTAACGGGCCAAAATGGTACGCAACTAGCGAACCTATGGGAGCAAGAATCCGGTGAGCAATGGACTCAGCAATTAGGGGCAACCTTGTCATTATTGGACGCTGCGACAGAAGCCTTAAAACGGGCTAAAAGTCCGACCTCACATACCGACATCCGTGATGCCATTGCTGCATTGAATGTGACGACCATAGGCGGGAAAGTCGATTTCACTTCAGGCCCTGTCCCTAACGTATCTCCCGGTCCAATTATTGGTGCCCAGTGGGTGAAAGGCGCAGGAAAGCACAAATTAGACTATGTGATTACAGAGAATGTAACCGATACGAATGTGCCGGTTACCCATAAGCTTCTTCCGTATAACCGCTAGGAGCGACTTCGTGGAAAATACCTCTTATTCACAACTCCAAGCGACGGGAATTTATAAGTCTTTCGGTCGAGTGCAAGTGTTGAATGGAATCGATTTCGCAATGGACTCCAAGGATGCCATTGGCATCGTTGGACCCAATGGGGCAGGAAAGTCCACCTTACTGAGTGTTTTGTCGGGGGCGCAGGCGCCAAGTGAAGGCGAGATTATTCTGAATAATCAAAATATTACCCATGCCCCAGCCCGTCAAAGGGCGAAGCAGGGGTTGGTTAGAACGCATCAAATCCCCAAGCCTTTTTCTGGCATCACAGTGTTTGAAAACGTTTTTGTCGCCGCGATTCATGCGGCGACTAATAACCGTGAAGAGGCTTATGACATAGCGTTGGAGTCGATCAAGCTGTGTGGCATGTTGCCGCTTGCGAATCGCGAAGCAGACAGCATAGGTCTGTTAGATCGCAAGCGCTTGGAACTGGCTCGTGCTTTGGCGACTCAGCCTAAGCTGTTGTTCCTCGATGAAATCGGTGGCGGCCTCACGGAAGCAGAAGCCCTGGAGCTGGTGGATACCATTTTGATCTTAATAGAGCGCGGCATTGGCATAGTGTGGATCGAGCATATTGTTCATATCCTGCTGCGTGTGGTGAAAAGCCTCATCTGTATGGACAGCGGCCAGATCATTGCCCAAGGCAAACCGCAGGCGGTGATGTCAGATCAAGCGGTCATACAGGCGTACATGGGAGGAAGCATTGATGTTGTTGGCTAAAGCATTAGATGTGCGCTATGGACAATTTAGAGCGGTACGTGAGGTGTCCCTAGAGATGAAACAGGGCGAAACGATTGCCTTAATTGGTGCGAATGGGGCGGGTAAATCCACCCTGTTAAGAGCCATTGCTGGGGCCTTGCCCATTCATTCTGGGGCCTTGTTATTCAAACAGGATGACATCACTCATGCGCCTTCCTGTGATCGGGTTAAACAAGGTTTGTCATTGGTACCAGAAGGCCGTCGCTTGTTTACCGACATGACCATCGAAGAGAATTTATTGTTGGGTCAAACCATTCATAGGCCTGGGGAGTGGGACCTTGAGCGGGTATTTGAGACCTTTCCTAATCTGGTCAAAAGACGTTACGCCAAAGCGGGCAGTTTGTCAGGAGGTGAGCAACAGGCTACCGCCATAGGTCGGTCTTTGATGTCCAATCCTGAGCTGCTTATTTTGGATGAAGTCAGTTTAGGTTTATCTCCCTTGGTCGTTGATCAGGTCTATGCCTCTATAGAAAAACTGCGTGACACAGGTACCACGATTATCTTAGTGGAGCAGGCATTAGATAGGGCAATAAGCTTTGCTAAACGTGCTGTTTGCATGCTGGAAGGCCGCATCGTGCTGGATAAACTCACGGTGGATACAGACCGTCATGAAATCACTCAGGCCTATTTTGGTTTGCAAAAAAACACGACGCAGGAGGCTTCATGATCAATAGTCTCGTGCAGGCGATTTTATTAGGTGGCTACTATGCGCTCATTGCCTGTGGTCTTGCCTTTATGTTTCAAGTAATGCGCATTATCAATCTGGCGCACGGTTCACTCGCTATTTTAAGTGCCTATATGGTGTGGATGATTACCGACGCTTTGGCCTTATCACCTTTTACCTCTTTGCTTTTGGTATTGCCTATCATGGCGCTGATTGGTTGGTTATTACAGCGCGTTATTTTAGAGCGGGCCACCAAGGGCGGAGAGCTACTGCCAGTCTTGAGCACCTTTGGTCTATCGATTGTGATTGATAACCTGTTGTTTCAACATTTTGGTGCCAATACTCGTTCCCTTGCCTCCTATGTAGGCGATTTAAGCTGGGAATCCTATCAATTCTTTGGTCTATGGATTGGCAAGTTGCCCGTCATCATCTTAGGCAGCGCCATTGTGGTGATTGGTGGATTGGATTTGGTATTGCGCTTTACGGCCCTAGGACGACAAATTCGAGCCACCGCCTTTGATCCAGATACGGCCGGCCTAGTGGGAATCGATGCACGAAAAATGGCGGCTGTTGCGGCCGCGATTGCCATGATGACGGTGGCGATTTCAGGTACCGCATTGGGATTACGAGGAACCTTTGATGCATATGCCGGCGCACCACAACTCTTGTTTGCGTTTGAAGCGACCATCATTGGCGGCGTGGGTTCTTTGTGGGGAGTACTTCTCGGCGGCATCATATTAGCAATAGCGCAAAGTATTGGGGCTTTGATCCATCCGCAGGGTTTTCTATTGGGTGGTCACTTTGTCTTCTTACTATTTTTATTCGCCAGAATTTACCTCAATCGTGACTTTTTCACGTTAAGGCATTGGTTCGGAAAAAGAGTAAAGGGGAACCCCTATGAGCATTAAACGGTCAAATGCCTATTCCAATATGACGGTTATCAGCCTTGTGCTGTTATTGATGGTGTTGGTCATGACACCATTTGCGGCATCTGACAATGTGTTGGAACGACTTACGGTATTGTTTATTTACATCATTATGGCGGCCATGTGGAATACCTTAGCGGGCTTTGGCGGCTTGGTGTCTATTGGACAGCAGTTGTTCTTTGGTTTGGGAGCTTATGCCACTATCCGTTTGGCCCATCTTGGCATTTCCCCTTTTGTCGCTGTGTCATTGGCGGCCTTGCTAGTCGGTTTACTCAGTTGGCCCATTTCTAAGTTCATGTTGCACTTAAAAGCAGCGGAATTTGGCATTGGCATGTGGGTATTGGCATCGGTTGGGCATTTGTTGGTGAATCTTGATCCCTTGATTCAAGGCGAGACCGGCACATCATTGATTTCCCTTAATGTTTACCCGATAGGAACACGCCGAGTACTGATTTACCTTGCTGCGCTTATCAGCATGTCGGGGTTATTAATCGGACTTTTTTACCTACTGCGCTCAAAAGCAGGCATTGCGATGCAAGCAATTCGTGATAACGAAGAAGCGGCTGATTCGATCGGTGTTGATGCGCAAACCGTGAAAAAGTGGTTCTTTATTTTTGCCGCCTTTGGCACGGGGTTAGCGGGGGCTCTGTGGTTAGCGCAAGCGTCTTCCTTTCAGCCTAAAACCTATTTCTCTGTGCAATGGACCGCCTACATGATCTTCATGGTGCTGGTTGGAGGAATAGGACGCTTTGAGGGTGCGATTCTCGGCGCCTTGTTATTTTTTGCCGTAGAAACATGGTTTGCCGCCACCGGTGTTTGGTATCTGGTGGGGTTGGGCGCTGTTGCTGTGCTGTGCTCGTTGTTTTTACCTAAAGGACTGTGGGGGGCAATTGAATCTCGCTTGGGGCTTCGTTTGATTCCGGTTGGGTATCAAGTAACAAACGAAACATTGATGTTGAACAAAGACAAAAAAAATAGGAGACAGTGATGATGTTATTCGGAAAAACTGTCGTAGTCACCGGTGTCGCCAGTGGTATTGGGCGTCGTACCGCAGAGCTTGCTACACAGATGGGAGCCGAAGTGATAGGCATTGATTTGGTGAAACCAGAGCAGGTTGTTGGGTGTTTTATCAAGGCCGATATTTCGTCTCAAGCGGGTGTGGAGAAACTCATTAGCCAACTCCCTGACGATATTGATGCCCTGTGTAATGTGGCCGGTGTGTCGGGTCAATCTGGGGCGGCCATCACGCTGGCGATTAATTTCTTTGGTTTGAGAGCCTTGACCCAAGGTCTGGTTAGCAAACTGCGCACGGGTGGCAGTGTGGTGAATGTGGCGTCTATTGCCGGTTTTGGTTGGAAAGAGAACAGTCAACGAGCCAGTGCCATTGCTAAGTTAACTGGGTTTCCTGATGCCTATCAGGTGATGAAGGATTTCGATATTCCGAATGAAGCGGGTTACCCCATATCAAAAGAGATTCTTTTGGTGTGGACCATGTTGGCTTCCCATCAAGAATGCTTTAGATCTCGCCATATTCGTGTCAATGCCGTGTCTCCAGGCCCAGTAGAGACCCCCATATTGACGCAATTTCGTCAGGTGTTGGGTGACGAGCGAGTGGATTCTGATGTCGCGCGTGTGGGTCGTGCTGGCAAGGCTGGGGATATCGCGCCCGCGATTCTATTTTTATGCTCTGACGCGGCGCGCTGGATTAATGGCAATAACCTTGCCACCGACGGCGGTTTAGAAGCCTCGTTAACCATTGAACAATTCAACTTATAAGCTTTAATTCTTAGAAACCTATAATTCCTAGAAAGGAGTCATGTGATGACAACCGTTTTATTAAGCATTGGTGGTAAAGACAGGGCTGCAAGCCATGCAAAAACCTATTCCCGTTTAGACCCGGTGACCAGAGACGTGGCTTCTGTCTGTGCTGCCGCCTCATTAGAAGACGTGGCCAGTGTCACTAAAGCCGCTGATGAGGCGTTTGTTAACTGGTCGACGGTTGGTCCTTCTGAGCGTCGTGTGCTGTTGAATGAAGCCGCTAATATTATGGAAGCAAAAGTGGATGACTTTATCAGCGCTATGATTGCAGAAACTGGTGCAACAGGTCCTTGGGCTGGTTTTAATGTCATGCTCGCAGCCGGCCATATTCGCGAAGCCGCCGCCTTAACGACTCAAGTCGGAGGTGAGGTCATTCCTGCGAATAAGCCGGGTACCTTAGCCATGTCGATTAACAAACCTAAAGGTGTCTGTTTGGCGATAGCACCTTGGAATGCACCGGTTATTTTAGGGGCGCGTGCAATTGCAACACCACTGGCCTGTGGTAATACCGTGATTTTAAAGAGCTCTGAGTTCTGTCCTCTGACCCATAGGCTAATCATTGATTGCTTCCTTGAAGCTGGTTTTCCTGCTGGTGTGATTAATCTGTTATCAAATGATCCCAGCGATGCGCCGGACATAGTGAAAGCACTGATCGAAGCACCCGAAGTACGACATGTGAACTTTACGGGATCCAGCCCTGTTGGACGTATTATTGGTCGTTTAGCGGGGGAGAACCTGAAACCCGCCTTACTCGAACTGGGTGGCAAAGCCCCTTTGGTGGTATTAGCGGATGCGGATATTGAAGCGGCGGTGAATGCGGCTATTTTTGGCGCCTTTATGAATCAAGGACAAATCTGTATGTCCACAGAGCGGATGATTGTAGATGACAGTATTGCCGATGAGTTTGTCGATCAGCTAATTGCCAGAGCATCGACTTTACCTTGGGGGAATCCTCGTGAACAGGTGGTGCTTGGCTCTTTAGTCAATCCTGAGGCTGCTGATAAAATGCGTCAGCTGATCGATGATGCTGTG
Source organism: Marinomonas posidonica IVIA-Po-181 (assembly GCF_000214215.1). Classification (NCBI taxonomy): domain Bacteria; kingdom Pseudomonadati; phylum Pseudomonadota; class Gammaproteobacteria; order Oceanospirillales; family Oceanospirillaceae; genus Marinomonas; species Marinomonas posidonica. The sequence goes on along the minus strand of NC_015559.1, from coordinate 2,530,244 downwards.
TCGAAAGGGGCTAAGTTGGTCTGTGGCGGTGAAAACGACGGCGCGATTTTCTCGGCGACCTTATTGGATTGTGTAAACGATCAAATGCGCATTTATCGCGAAGAAAGCTTTGGTCCAGTTAAGTCGATTATTCGTGTCAATGGTGATGCAGAAGCCATTAAAGTGGCTAACGACAGCGAGTATGGCTTGTCGGCGGCATTATTCTCGCAAAACATTAATCGGGCGTTGGCTTGTGCCAATGCCATAAAAAGCGGTATTTGCCATATTAATGGACCGACTTTGGCAGATGAACCACAAATGCCATTTGGTGGGGTGGGGGATTCTGGCTATGGTCGTTTTGGCGGCAAAGCTGGAATTGCTGAGTTTACCGATGTGCGTTGGATCACCATTGAAGATGCCAAACAGCACTATCCATTTTAAAGCGAGGCCTTCATAAGGTTAAGGAGCGGCGGCATTAGCATGTCATGATGATGCCGCCGCCTTTAATAAAGCCTTAACTCCTTCAAACCTTGAACAGAGGTTTCGAACAGCTGTTCAAGCACCATCACACTGACTGCCATTAACGCGCTTCTCGTTAATGCAAGGGCATGACTTAGCTTGCTCCTATTTTTTAGGCACCGCTTTTTTCTTGTTTTCGCGGATGTTTTCATTGATGCTATTGCGTCACTGGATTGTCGTCGTATCAAGGAGGTTTTGAAAATGTCTAAATCATCTGTGTGCTATTCAAGGGTTAAATTGCTGCTAATACAGATGCAAAGAACCCAAAGATATCTATTTTTATGTTTGATCAGTTGCTTAATGGCTGGGAATGCCATTGCCGAGCCGAGTTATTCGGTCGGGTTCCGTGCGATTGAAGCAAACCAGGAAGAGGGTATTTCCGGAGGAATTTGGTATCCGAGTACAGATGAAGAATTCGTTAAAAAATGGGGACCTTTTCGTCCCTCATGGGCGTGGAATGGCAAAGCCGCTATTATTGGGCATTTTCCAGTAATACTCTTCTCCCACGGTGTCGGAGGACGTTATCGAAATCATAGGGATACGGCGTCCGCATTAGCGCGAAAAGGTTACGTGGTGATGATTCCCCAGCTCACTAAAGACGAATGGATAGATACCGATAAAACCGTTTCTGTTATTGAACATCGTATTGCTGAATTTTCACGAACACTGGCGGCTTTTTCCAAAGCTGAACCTGAAATAGCGAGCATTATTGACGAGCAACGTATTGGGGCTATTGGTTATTCATTAGGTGGTCTTACCGCGTTAGGGTCAAGTGGCGTCTTCCCCAATTTTGATTATGTTGAGGAGCATTGTCTAAAAAACCAGTCCTTAGATCCTGATTTTTGTTTAGATGTGCCTTGGTGGCAGCGCATTTGGTTTTGGCTTGCCAGTACAGATTTAGTTCACTGGTCTTATGGAACAGGGCTGACTGATAAAGAGGTGGTGAGTGAAGTTGAACCACCTATAAAATTCAAGGCCATAGCACTTGTTGCGCCGACCGCAGCGGCTTTTTCCCCAACACAAATTCAAGGTATTGAAGGCGAATTGGGTATTTTTAGATTGGCAAATGATCAAATTACCCGATTTCCATTTCATGCAGAGTATGTGCATAAATCATTGGGTGAAAAGACACATACATACAAGGTTTACGAAAATGCACATCATTATGCTTTTATCTCACCATTTCCAGATTGGCTGCTAAAAGAAGAGTCTATTCCCGTTGGCATGGATCCGGATGGGTTTGATAGAAAAGCCTTTTTAGAAAAAATAAATAATGACATAGTGGCATTTTTAGAAGACGCAATTTAACAAAAGCTCAGTTCAAGGAGGAAATGATGCCAAGAAAGCAAAGGTCCTATTTGCTCAATGTTCCTGTTCATATAGTTCAAAGAGGACACTTTAGGACCCTTTAATTTAAGAAATGATCCATACTTTGTTCCTGGTTTAAGACGTTATGAAGTCTTGGTTTGGGGTAAAGCAGGCTCAAGAGAAGTGATTTTATAGAAACCTGACACAAGCAAGCACTGCAACCAAAGCTCACGTGGGTTGCAGGCATTATCAGCTAGGAGATCATTGATGATTAGAGAACTGACTAAATCAGATTTTGAGTCATTTTGGCCAACGTTTTCGGCGATTATTCAGGCTCAAGAAACCTATGCCTTTGAGCCAAATATGACGTTAGATCAGGCCTATGATCTCTGGTGTGAAACACCACTAAAAGCGTATGTTTTTGTTGAAAATGACATCATTTTGGGCACTTACTACATTAAGCCAAACGCTATGGGGCCAAGCAAGCATATATGCAACTGTGGGTATATGGTTTCAGCTGAGGCTAGAGGTAAGGGCATTGCTCGTCTTATGTGCGAGCATTCACAGCGAACGGCGTTAGAGCTCGGTTTTGACGCTATGCAATTTAACAGCGTGGTTTCTACAAACGAAGTAGCGGTAAAGCTTTGGGAGAAACTGGGGTTCAATATTATAGGAACAATCCCTAAGGCATATCAGCATGCTCAGCTAGGGTTAGTGGATAGTTATGTTATGCATAAATGGCTACGAACATAACAAATCACCAAAGGTCACCGCAAAAACGCGGTTAGGATAAATCTTCATAGGGTTTTGCTCAGCGAGGTTCACATTTGCCTCTTAGCAAAGCATTATGCATCCAAAGGTATATCGCTATGAATGTTAAACCTGTTATGTTTGGAACATTAGCTTATACACTAATTACTTTCCCGCTTGCCGTTGTTTGGCATGTTCTAATGTTCGAAGAAAAATATAAGAGTTTTGGCTATTTCCAGGGTGAGCCTAGTTTTTTATTGGGTTTTGCTACTATCCTTATTCAAGGCGCTTTTTTATCTTTCCTGTACCCATTCGTAAAATTTTCCGCTAAGGGTCCTGTTCGCGGTTTCACCTATTCTTTATTCATGGGGATTTTCTTTTGGACATCGCATGTACTGGCATTTGTGGCGAAACACTCTATTCATAACCCTGTAAGCTTCGTGCTAATGGAAAGTTTTTATCTATTTTTACAGTTTGGTATTTACGGAGTGTTAATCGGTCTGATTTACCAGAAGTGGTCAAACCAGAATGCTTAACAAACCCAGCCAAGGGCGATTGAGGCTTTGAATGGGGTTTTTTCAGGTAAGAAGCAGCACATAAACGCAAACATTCAAGCTGACTAATGCTTTCAGTGTTTAATTTCTTCAGAAGTGCAAACCATACTCTCTCAAACCAAATAGCCGTCTATACTTTATTGGCTTTTTTTGCTAACCCTTATGGTTCCATGTGATCGAGAAAGGAGGTCAGTATGACAGAGGTGATTGCGAAATTTTTTGACGCTTGGCAAGTGACAGATGCCGAAGCGCGTTTGGTACAGGTGGAAAGTGCGGTGACAAACGAGGTTGAATACCTTGATCCACGTACGCCAGAGGCCGTCATAGGTCCTATTGAGTTAAATCATTATATCGGAATGTTCAGTGCGAATGCCCCAGGTTGGTCGGCTAACCTAGTCTCGTCGGATATCACAGGCAATATGACGCGGGCTGTGGTGGCTTTTAGTGGTGTCGGGCCTGACGGGAACCAACAGGTTCAATACGGGCAATATTTTGTTGAGTATGAGGGCGAGTTAATTTCTCGCATGGTCGGCTTTGTTGGCATTGGCAGAGTAGATTAATGTATGCCCAGATTGCCGTAAGTTGTTACTTATAATGAATGAATCAACAACAAGGTGAGTAGGATGCAAGTGACAAAGTATGATCAAGCTCAAATCCAAGCACTTCTTGAGGAACTCAATCGACACTATGAAGGCTGGCATTTAGCAGAGGGTAAAATCACCAAGCAGTTTGTGTTTACGGATTTTGTCTCGGCGTTTGGCTTTATGTCTATGGTGGCCTTGCATGCGGAGAAAATGAACCATCACCCTGAATGGTTCAATGTATACAGTAAGGTTAAAGTCCAGCTGACCACGCACGATGTGTCTGGCATTTCAGACAAAGACGCTGACCTAGCTAAGTGGATGGATGCATGTGCCGCTTCTTTTATGTCAGCTTGATGCGCTAAGACCGAAGCGCCAAATTTCTGCTGATAAAGGGTCGTTATGTCTTCTGAGGAGGGTAAATGGTATCGTCTGGTGAGGTATTCGAGTATGAATCAGTCCGGAATTCTTGCACTCTTTTAGAAGTGGTCTAGATTATTACATGATCCATGTTAATCATTTGCCTATCATAAGGAGTGTTATGAGCCTAGTTCGTTTGCTTTATGCTAGTACCATCAGTGAGACATTTTCTTCGAATGACATTAAGCAGATATTGTCATCTGCTGAACGAAATAATGCGAAGCAGTATGTGACAGGCATGCTGTCTTTTAACCGCCAGTATTTTTTACAGTGCCTTGAGGGCTCTCGTGAGCATGTTAACGAGATATACCATCGTATTGCTCGTGATCCACGGCATCAACGAATTGAGATTCTTGATTATCAACACATAGCGATCCGATCATTTTCTGAGTGGCATATGGGCTATTTGCAAAACACTCAAACCCTGTCTGAATTGTTTTATAAATACAGCCCAAATGATCAGTTTGATCCTTATCGTATGTCACCAGAAGGCGCTTTTGCACTATTGTTGGATATTAAAATGGAAATACTGAAAGCCATGCAAGATTCATAATGAACGAAACCAAGATTGGTTATTATCAGAGAATTCGTTAAATAATAAGGAGAGATAGCAAGGTGAATTCCTTGTCTTGGCTTAGCCGTATAGCAAGCTCTTTGGGTCTTTCGTTACCGCCTTCTTCGTCTGTTTTGACTCAAACTACGGATGGATTGGTATTGTCTTCAGCGTTGGACCTGAAGGTAAAAAAGTACCTAAAAAACTATGATTCGACTTCCCTGTTAGTTGGTGTCTATCGAGAAGGGGAAAGCACGTTTAAAGGCTATGGAGAGTCCCCACCGGACGCGTCTAGTGTGTTTCAAATTGCCTCCGTCAGTAAGTTACTCACCACTGCTATATTGGCTGTGTGGAGTGAGCAAGCAGGCATTCCTTTGTCTCGTTCTCTTGAAGAATTGATCGGAGATCAGATTCCCTTATCAGCACAAGCCAAAGGTATTACCCTGTATCAATTAGCGACCCATACGTCCGGTCTGCCTCGCGTTCCGCAAGTACTGTTGGATAAAATAGAGGCCGCTGTTGGTCGTCATCACATAATGGATAATCCTTACCACCATATTGATGAGCGAGATGTGTTTGATTATCTGGCCACCACAGAAGGGATGCGGCCAGCAGGGCAGTTTGATTACTCGAATTATGGCATGGGCTTGTTGGCTCACATTATGGAGCGACTGACCGGGCAATCCCTGCAAGAGCTTGCTAAAGAAGGGCTATTGCAACCCCTGAATATGTCCAATACTGGCATCACAATCGACGATAGGATTCGACCTCATTTAATCACTGGGTATGATGCGCAAGGAAATAAAACCGAGCCTTGGACATTCAATGCTTTGGCGGGGGCTGGCGCTTTCTATTCCACTGGGCAAGACATGATGGCTTTTATCCGAGCCAATTTCCAAGACAGTAAATTATCAGCAAGTAAGCTAGAAGACAGCCAGTCTATTGCGGCAAGACTACAGCTGATGCAGTTTAGCCAAAATGGAGTGAATCTAGGTTGGGTGGGGCCGAGCATTACCCAAAAAATGTTTGGTAAACACTCACCTCTGTGGCACAACGGTTTGCTTGCCGGCTACGCCTCATTTCTGGCAATCGATCCTGAGCACAAAATCAGTGTGCTGATTTTGTCTAACCAAGGCCGTGATGTGACGTCATTGGGGGTCGATATTACCAAAGCGGTTTTACAATAGCGCAGTCGGGCTTGACGTTAACAAAGCCATCATTGATGATAAAAGGAAACATCAAGGTAGATATTATGAAGATAACGGAAAAAACTGACGAAGATATTTTTAGCATTGCCAAGCCGATGATTGATGACGTGATCAAGGGGTCAAATGCTAAGGATTGGACACTATTCTCAAAATATCAAACGGACGAAGAATTATACGATCCAGATAACAGAAAGAATGTCGAAGCTCAGTGGCAGAAAAGCGAATTTTTGACCAGTTTGGATCCAGAATGGCAGTTACTCACCATTTTACGCCGTGGCGAAGTGGCCATTTTGGTATGGAAACAAACCAGTACCAAGGTCGAGGGCGAAGTATTGGCTTGCTACTCGATTCAACAAATGGGTCAAGAAGTGAAAGAGGTCGGTTTTCGCGTTATCTAGTAGAAGTCGCTTTTAATAGAGAGGCCTTTAATAATGACTTGTTAGAAAACAATAGGCCAGTAAAGCGAGGATTAAACAAGCGGCCTTGCTTTGCACGCCTATGCCGTTATTAGACGGATTCACACTAAGTTGAACGCTTTCCTCTTTATCCTATCTTCCGTTATGCGTACTATTAATTTCACCCTAATAACAACAGGCAATAAGATATGAAGTTAGAATCACTTGCTCTTCACCATGGTTACACCTCCGAAGACACTACCAAAGCCGCCGCAGTACCTATTTATCAAACCACATCTTATACCTTTGATGATACTCAGCACGGCGCGGATCTGTTTGACTTAAAAGTTCAAGGTAATATTTACACACGTATCATGAACCCAACCACAGACGTGCTTGAGCAACGTGTGGCGGCAATGGAAGGTGGCATTGCGTCCTTGGCGGTCGCTTCTGGTATGGCGGCCATCACGTATGCGTTGCAGTGTATTTGCGATGTGGGCAGTAACTTTGTCAGCACCAGCCAGCTGTATGGCGGAACTTATAACTTGTTTGCTCACAGTTTCCCGCGTCAAGGCATTGAAGCTCGTATGGTGTCAGCAGATGATTTTGACGGTTTTGAAGCCGCCATTGATGACAATACCCGCGCGATTTTTTGTGAATCCATTGGTAACCCTGCTGGCAACATTGTTGATATTGAAGCTTTAGCAAAAATTGCCAACAAACACGGTATTCCGCTGATTGTTGATAACACAGTGGCCACGCCATTTTTATGTCGTCCGTTTGAATTGGGCGCACATATTGTGGTGCATTCTCTAACCAAATACATTGGCGGTCACGGTACAACGGTCGGTGGCATTATCGTCGATTCTGGTCAGTTTGACTGGGTGGCCAATAAAGCCCGTTTCCCTATGTTGAATGAGCCAGACCCTTCTTATCATGATGTGGTTTATACCGAAGCATTAGGCGCGGCGGCTTACATTGGTCGCTGTCGCGTAGTGCCACTTCGTAATACTGGCGCAGCGCTTTCGCCTCACAGTGCTTTCTTGATTATGCAAGGTCTTGAAACCCTTGGATTACGTATGGAACGCCATTGCTCTAACGCTGAGAAATTGGCCGACTACCTGCAATCACATGAGAAAGTCAGCTGGGTGAACTACGCAGGCTTACCAGACAATCAGTACCATGGAATCAGTCAACGCATTACCAGTGGCAAAGCGTCTGGGGTACTGAGTTTTGGCATCAAAGGTGGTTTGGCCGCTGGTACTCAATTCATTGATGCTCTACAGATGATCCTGCGTCTTGTGAACATTGGTGATGCGAAATCTTTAGCGTGTCATCCGGCGTCGACAACTCACCGACAGTTGAACGATGAAGAACTGGCGAAAGCAGGTGTTAGCAAAGATCTAGTGCGTATTTCTGTTGGCATCGAAAACATTGATGACATTATTGCCGATGTGCGTCAAGCTCTTGAAGCGGTGAGCTAATCCAATGTAAAGCATGAGACAAGGCGGCCTTTTAATGAAAACGGCCGCTTTGTCTTATTTACTGTCATAACTTTCTCTTTAGTACGTCTAATCCATAAGTGTTAGAGCAGACTGTTTCCATACTTCCTTTCACTACGCACTGAATTGCCTCTTTATATTGATGTCTTTGGGGAGGGCTTGGATGGCTTTGTTAGAGGTTTTTGTGGGATGGTGTGTTGCTAATGGCATCTTGTTGATCCTATGGCGAATACCCTAAGGTGGTTATGAAGATTGTTCCCTTAAGCCCAAGCATTGGGGCCTTAGTCGAAGGCGTTGTTTTGTCGGCGTTATCCGAGGCTGAATTTGGCGTTTTATATCAGGCGTTTTTGCAGCACAAGGTGCTGTTCTTCCATGATCAAGCATTGACGGTAAATGAGCATTTGGCACTGGCTGAGCGCTTTGGTGAACTGGAAGCCGCGCATCCGTTTTTTCCGCACTTGCAGGAAGATAATCGTGTTGTGGTGATTGAAACGGCTCGTGGTAATCCGCCCGGTAAAAGTTATTGGCATACGGACATGACTTGGCAAAGTGTGCCGCCAACATGTTCCATCTTGCACGCGCAATACGTGCCACAGCAGGGTGGCGATACAATTTGGTGTGATATGGCGGCGGTATGGTCTGATTTATCATCGGCGGAGCAAGCGGAATTGCGGTCATTGAACGGCATTCATGCTTTACATGCGTTTGCAGGCAGTCGTTATGATCATCAGGATGAGAAGGGCGACAGTGTGATTCGCCAGCGTGCACAAGAATTTCCACCTCAGCTTCGACCTATCAGACAAACCCACCCAGAAACTCAGCAAGAGATGTTGTTTATCAATGAACAATTTACCCGCGCGATAGAAGGCATGACAGAGCAAGCCAGTCAGCAGCGGCTAGCGACTCTCTTTGCTAAGGCTCGACAAGAGAAATATCAGGTGCGCTTTGCTTGGCAACAAGGCTCGGTGGCGATTTGGGATAATCGAGTGACTCAGCACTTTGCCGTCACTGATTATGGTGATGAACCAAGACGTTTGCATCGAGTGACGGTAAAAGGGGATCCCGTATTCGCTGGCATCGCGGTTAATAACGGCTGTGAAGATTGATGGCCTGCACCGCTCTCATCACTTGTTCTGGGTGGTGTTGATGTAGTTTTTTGTCGGTTTCTTCAATCAAGGTCAAATGAATGTCGGCCTGCTGAAACAAACTCTTGGCTAAACGCATGTAACTTCCTGGATGAGCAGATTCAGCGACAACCGTTTGTAACCAGCCAACAGGTTGGGTTAGGTTAGCAAGCTGATCCTTTGCTTGGCTCAAGCTCTGTTCCAAGTCGACTTGCTCCAGTTGTTCACGTCGCCATGATTCAGAAAAGAGAAATCTAGGAAGCCATCTTAATGCCGGTGCGTACCATGCGGCGTGGATCTGTTCGCTCGTGAGTGTGGCATTGATCAAGATTACCCCACGTACAAAATCTGGGTACTCGGCCGCAAGTAGAGAAGCCAAAGCACCACCATAACCATTGCCAGCTAACAGAATTTTATCTTTGCCATTACGCTCCCAGATGTTCTGGATCACTGGGGCCAGCATTTGAGACTGCATTTCCAAGCGACTTGGAAATTCTCCTGCATAAGTGGACTTGCCCCAACCAGGACGGTCCAAGGCGATTAAACGGTATTTTTGTTTGACGTTGTCAGCCTGAAAGTAGCGTCGAAAACTTGACGAATCTTCCCCAGAGTCGTGAATAAACACCAGCGTATCTTTCGGGGTTAGGGAGCGATCACTGCTGGCATAGTGGAGTTTAAAGTCGCCATTGGGGCCTTCCATATAGAGTAGGTGGTTTTGCACACCTTCCGGATTGTTCGTGACCTGTTGTGTCAAGTTGGTATTTTTGGGCGCATCCGTACTTTGTTCACAAGCCAGTAATAAGCCAGCTAATGATACGAATGTCATCAGACGTAAAAAAGCAAATAGGTTTAAAAAGGCCTTCATGAATTGATTTCCGTATTGCAAAAATGCATTAGCAAAAAGTAAGGGTCATCCGCGACCACTTGTTCGATAAAGTTAGAGATTGTACATCATCATTAACAATAAGCATTGTTCTTTACTTTCATAGAGGCGTCTTTCCTGCTTATTGCTTTCAATCTCTTTATATTGATCTACAGCAATGTTTCAAAATTCAACAGCAATCATAATCCATTCTTATAGTAAGCCCTGATCTCATTTTTGGGGCTTCGGTGGGCGTTAGATAAAAAGAACACTGTGCCAGAATGTGTCGACAAACGCCTTTTTCTCAATCAAATGAATGGGTTGAAGTCATATGATTAACGAAGCTGTAGTGGATTTATCGCGGTTTCAGTTTGCTCTTACTGCGCTGTACCACTTTTTGTTTGTCCCTTTGACATTGGGGATGTCCTTTTTGCTTGCGATCATGGAGTCAGTTTATGTGATCACGGGCAAGCAAATTTACAAAGACATGGTGAAGTTCTGGGGCAAGTTGTTCGGAATTAACTTTGCCTTGGGGGTCACAACAGGTTTGACAATGGAGTTTCAGTTCGGAACTAACTGGTCATACTACTCTCATTATGTGGGTGACATTTTCGGCGCACCCCTTGCCATTGAAGGCTTGATGGCCTTCTTCTTAGAGTCAACTTTGGTCGGCTTGTTCTTCTTCGGTTGGGACCGTTTGAGCAAGGTTAAGCACTTAATGGTGACTTGGCTGGTGGCATTGGGTTCTAACTTATCGGCATTATGGATCTTGATTGCCAACGGTTGGATGCAAAACCCAGTGGGCTCTGCATTCAACTACGAAACCATGCGAATGGAATTGGTGGATTTCGGTGCTCTATTATTGAATCCTGTGGCGCAAGTGAAGTTTGTTCACACTGTATCCGCCGGTTACACCACGGGTGCCGTATTTGTCCTAGCGATTTCCAGCTACTATCTGCTGAAAGGGCGTGATCTTGCGTTTGCACGTCGTTCTTTTGCCATTGCTTCAGCGTTTGGTTTGGCGTCTGTGTTGAGCGTTATCATCTTGGGTGATGAGTCAGGTTACGAGTTGGGTGAAGTGCAAAAAGTGAAATTGGCAGCGGTTGAAGCCGAGTGGGAAACCCACGAAGCGCCAGCGCCTTTCACTGTTATTGGCTTCCCTAACCAAGAGCTTGAAGAGACGGAGTTTGCGTTGCACATACCAGGCTTAATGGGCTTAATTGCCACTCGTTCTTTAGACGAAGAAGTGATGGGCATTAAAGATCTGAAAGAGCATAACCGTCAGCGCATTATTAATGGCATCTATGCCAACCAGTTACTTGAAGAACTGCGTAACGGTAATGAAGACCCATTGGTGCTGGAAAACTTTGATAAAGTGAAAGACGACCTCGGCTATGGTCTCTTGGTGACCGCGTTTAATGAAGACATTAACCGTGTTACGCCAGAAGACATCGATATGGCAGTCGAGTATTCCATTCCAAAAGTCGCGCCTTTGTTCTTCTCATTCCGCATCATGGTGGCGTGTGGCTTCCTAATGCTGTTGATGTTTGCGGTGGCTTTCTACCAGAATGCCCGTCGCCGTATTGGTCAGAACCGTACCTTGCTGAAGCTGTTCGTGATGAGCTTGCCATTGCCTTGGATTGCTTGCGAGACAGGTTGGTTTATTGCCGAATATGGTCGTCAACCCTGGGCGATTGGTGAGGTATTGCCAGTTCACGTCGCAGTGTCCAATCTTACTGCTGGAGAAATCTGGCTCACTATCATTGGTTTCACCGTTCTGTACACCGCCTTCTTAGTGGCAGAGATGTACTTGATGATTCGTTTTTCGAAGCAAGGGCCTTCCAGTCTACATACTGGACGTTACGCTCTTGAACAAGAAGCCGATCAGTTGAAGCAAGGGGTATAAGATGGATTACGAATTATTAAAAATCATTTGGTGGGTGTTGGTCGGTGTTTTGCTGATTGGCTTCTCGGTAACAGATGGCTTTGACATGGGCGTGGGGAGCTTGTTGAAAGTGATCGGTGGTAACGATGCTGAGCGTCGTATCATGATCAATTCCATCGCGCCTCATTGGGACGGTAACCAAGTGTGGTTCATTACCGCAGGTGGTGCCTTATTTGCCGCTTGGCCTGTAGTATACGCAACGTCCTTCTCAGGTTTTTACTTTGCCATGATGTTGGTGTTAGCGGCCTTGTTCTTTCGTCCTATTGGCTTTGACTACCGTTCAAAATTAGAGAGCTCTAAATGGCGTAATAGCTGGGACTGGGGCATTGTATTTGGTTCAGCGGTACCACCAATCATTTTCGGTGTGGCGTTCGGTAACCTGTTTCAAGGGGTGCCATTCCAGTTTGATGAATACCTACGGGTGACTTACACCGGTTCTTTCTTTGCCTTGCTAAACCCTTTTGCGATTCTATGTGGTTTGGTTAGCTTGATGATGCTAGTGACTCAAGGCGGTGCTTGGTTGTTGATGAAGACCGAAGGTGAGCTATTGCGTAAGTCTGGTATGTCGACAGCGGTGACTGGGTTCCTTGCAGCAGTCATCTTCATCTTGGCGGGCGTTTGGTTAGCCTATGGTATTGATGGCTATGTGATTACCAGTGTGGTGAATGGTAATGAAGCCATGACGCCATTAATGAAAACCGCTGAAGTGCAATCCGGCGCTTGGTTGGCAAATTACACTAAAGTACCGGCTTTGATTTTGGCTCCAGTGATCGGCGTTGCCGGTATGTTAATGGCGGCCTTGGCGGGTCTGAAACGTAAAGGTGGATTGGCTTTCTTGAGTTCATCATTGGGCATCGCGGGCATCATAGTGACGGCGGGCGGTTCTATGTTCCCATTCTTAATGCCATCTTCAAGCTTTCCAAGCATGAGTTTGACTATGTGGGATGCGACCTCTAGTGAGAACACCATGATGATCATGTTTGTTGTGGCTTGCATCTTTGTGCCAATCGTACTGGGCTATACCTTGTGGAGCTACATCGTCATGTATGGTCGTTTGAATAAAGAACACATTGAAAACAACAAACACTCTTTGTACTAGCCAATAAGACCAAAAGTCAAAAAGGCTAAAGTATAAACAACAATTATGATTGATAAGGTGAGGCGCTAAGCGCTTCACCAAGTCATCACACAGGAGAATGCATCATGTGGTATTTTGCTTGGATTCTAGGCATTTTATTGGCCTGCTCTTTCGGTATTATTAATGCCGTATGGTTAGAGTTTAATGGTTACGAAGGTGAAGAGGAGCAACACTAACGTTTATGGCAGGAAGTAACGAAGTCTCCCGCGCTAAAAAAGCGACACGAGTGAAACCCCCCGAAGCGATGTTTCTGGGGGATTTGGCGAACCAGCAAGCGAAACGTTATCGGCTTGCGCAAGGGTTCGGAGCGCTGTTTGCTGTGGCGTTGGTGCTTCAAGCCTGGGCTTTTGCCAATGTCTTTTCGGACATGGTACTAAGCCAAGAGTTTTCTATCTTCTTCCTGATGTTGGCGTTATTTGCTTTGCTACTGCGCGCTCTGGCTAATTATGGTCGAGAGCGCGTTTGTGCGTCTGCCAGTCGACACATTCGCTATGGCTTACGGCACAAATTGATTTCCCATCTCACACAACTTGGCCCAGCGCGTTTGCGCATTGAAGAAGACGCGGCCTTATCCACGCGAGTGTACGAACAAGTGGACGCGTTGGACGATTATTACAGTCGTTACAAGCCACAAGTTTTTATGGTGACGCTGATTCCATGTGTGATTTTACTGTCTGTCATCCCTGTGTCTTGGGTTGCCTTTTGGGTGTTTATGATCACCGCCCCTTTGGTGATTGTGTTTATGATTTTTGTCGGTCATAAAGCCGCTCAAGCCAACCGTCGTCAATTTAACGTGTTGGCCATGCTGTCGAATCAGTTTATGGACCTTAGTCAGGGATTGGCTGAGCTAAAACGCTTGGATCGCACCGGCGAAGCGCGAGAGCGTTTGTCCTACAGTGCTCAGGTGTATCAAAAAACCACCATGGGTGTGCTGTTATTGGCCTTCCTATCAACGGCGACTTTAGAGTTGTTTGCCTCGCTCGCCATTGCCATGATTGCCTTGTATTTAGGTTTAGGGCTGTTGGAAATCCTTCCTTGGCAGGTTGGTGTTGCGCCAGTGACCTTAACGCAAGCCATGTTTCTATTATTACTAGCGCCGGAGTTTTATCTGCCATTGCGTCAGCTGGGCAATGATTACCACGCCAAACAAAAGGCCGAGGCCGCCGCGACCGACCTGATGAGTATTTTGAACACGCCTTTGTCGGTTCAGAAGGCTCAGGTTGTGACAACAGAATACACACCAAGTAGCGTGCAATTGTCTTATTTGTCGTTTTATCAACTGGCTTGGCATGAAACGGGCCGTCAGCGCCTTGCGCCGATTACGGCGGACATTCAGCAAGGTGAACGAGTGTGGTTGAGCGGAGTCTCTGGTGTGGGTAAATCCAGTTTACTGCACTTATTGCTGGGCTTTGAAGAAGGCTATCAAGGCCAGTTGTTTGTCAAAGGAAAACCATTCGATCAACTGGACCTAAGCATTTGGCGAAGCAAGCTAGCTTGGTTACCGCAAACCCCAGAATGGGTCAACGGCAGCATTCGTCGTAACCTCTTACTAGGCATCACACCACCGAGTGACAGTGCCATACAAGCAGCCTTGCGAGACAGTCAGTGCGAGGCCTTTATCAAGGCGTTGCCAAAGGGGTTAGACACACCTTTAACAGAACTGGGCAGCGGCTTGTCAGGTGGGCAAATGCAACGTCTATCCATTGCCCGCGCCATGTTGTCTAAGGCTGAGGTGTGGTTGTTAGACGAGCCTTGTTCTGGTCTGGACACAGAGACGGCCGACGCGGTGCTGGAAACCTTAGAAAAAGTCTCACAAGGTAAGACATTATTGATGGTCAGTCATGACACTCATCCTATACATTGGGCCGATAAGCATTGGGTGTTAGAGCACGGAGGTCTGCATGAACAAGTCGTCTAAGTTGAGCTTGCGTGGGCTTCTATTAGCCAACCCTTGGGGCTTTATTATTCCTGTGTTGACAGGCGTTGCGGCCAGTGTCGCCGGCGTCGCCTTGTTGGGGGTGTCGGGTTGGTTTATTTCGGCAGCAGGGTTAGCAACGGCCATGGGCAGTGCATTGGTCTTCAATTATCTGACCCCGGGGGCCATCGTACGTGGACTTGCCATTTTACGAACGGCAGGCCGCTATGGTGAACAGGTCACAGCGCACAATCATCTACTGGGGTTATTACGGATCTTACGTCTGTGGGTTTGGGACCAACGAGTGGCTAAGCAGACAGCAAGCGTACACACACAAAGCCGTGGCGATTTATTGCAACGCTTGGTGAGCGACCTTGATCAAATCATTCGCTGGCCGCTGGTGGTGTTTCTACCTTGGTTGTACGCTTTGCTTGGTTATCTTGGGGTAAGTCTGTTGGTGTATTGTATCTCCCCAAGCTTACTTTGGCCGTTGGCGGTTTGCGCCATATGGCATTTAGTCTTACTGCCGTATTTGTGTGGTCGTATGGCCAGTCATGCGGTGCATGTTGGACAGATATTGGGTGTGCATCGTCGCAGTCGATTTGTCAGCTTATTCTCCGCTTTAGTGACCTTGACTATTCGAGGGCACTGGCAAGATTATGCGGCACGTTTAGAGCAGCTTGATGAACGCCAACGTCGCATGGAATTTGCCATACAGCAAGCGGTTAGTTTAGGGCGTTTACTGGGGTATCTGGTCACCATCGTCTTATTGGCCAGTGTATTCTGGTTGCTAGGGGATTTTTCTCTGCAAAGCGGAGTCTGGCATTTAAAGCAAGGTGTGCAGGGTACTTGGGTGGTTGGCTTAATATTGGCATTATTGGCGGTCAATGAATTGGTCTTGCCATTGGTGCAGTCTTTTGTGGCGCAAGGTCAGTCACAAGTTGGGTTACGCCGATTAAATCAACTACAGCAACCCGCATCCGCTAGAGTCTCGCATGCAATGGCATCCCTTACTCAATTGTCGTTAACTGAGTGGCGTGGTTTTCATATCGAGAGCGGACTGGGCAATCAGCCCATTGATTTCCAGATGCAATCAGGGGATCGCCTTTGGTTGCGTGGAGCAAGCGGCACAGGCAAATCAACCCTGTTGGCTTCCATTGCAGGCGATTGCATGGCCAGTGGCAAGGCTTATGTGAATCAGCAAGCTTGTGAACTCTACGACAATACCGGGTTTCAACAACACATTAGCTACTTGCCGCAATCGCCTTATGTCTTTCAACAAAGCATCGCGGCCAACTTACGGCTGGGGAACCCACAAGCCTCGGACGAAGACATGTGGGCAGTACTCGACGCGGTAGCGCTTTCGGATTGGGTACGTGGCTTAGAAAACGGACTCGGTACCTTACTCAGTTCACAAGGTCGTGACCTTTCTGGTGGACAGCGTAAGCGTTTGGTTTTGGCTAGGCTGTTATTACGCAGTGCACCTTTATTGTTGTTGGACGAACCCTTTGATGGCTTAGACAAGGCGACGATTGAGCGCATTTGTCATGCTTTGGATAATGACTACAAACCAGAGATGCTGATACTTGTGAGTCATATTGATAGTCCATTGTCGGCTGGGGCGAGAGTCATTGAGTTGTAACTTCCTTCCCCTTATTAAGAGGAGGGTTTCGTTTTTCCCGAGAGTGGTTTGGTTGCTTCTGATTGGCTTTGGGTGGGGGGGCATTTTTCCGCCCTGCTAGGCGGGTAACTTTTGCCAAACGATGCAAAAGTAACCAAAAGATCTTTTTCAGAATCATAAGGGCTCGTTTCTTTTTGACACTTTCTATATCTGCACAGAGTTCTCTATCGTAAGGTGTTGAATGGCTTTTATTCTTGGAAACGGACTGTCGGTTACTGAGTTGGGGAGACCATAAGGTCGCGCAATCAGGATCGCGTCGAACTGATTTCTGCTGAGGAGCTAATAGCCTCTTTTTACGTTTAAAAGTGTTTTATACCAAACTAAATTTTGTGTTCCTTCCCATTCTCTTTGAAAGGAAAGTTTTTCAAGGGGAGGGCTAGGATGGGTTTTTACTGTGCTAGATAGTTTGTTTCCTCTGATTGGCTTTGTTTGAGGTGCATTTTTCCGCCCTGCTAGGCGGGTAACTTTTGTCTAGCGCCGCAAAACTATATATAGAAAAACGCAAAAAATCGCTTCAATCCTTTCGCGCAATCCTTCACTGCATAAAAAGCGTGTCGAGGATTATCTCAAGAAACTCATTATCTCTTTTTTCAGTCATACATTGTTTGAGGTTGCGAATGGAGCGATCAACGTAGCGTAATCAGACAAGTTCATTTTTACCAAACCAAGTCTCTTGTTCGTTTCCTCATGTTTTCCCATGATTGGCTCGTTTTGTCTAAAAAATAATCACAGTATTGCGCGTTTGCGCTGGTAGAAAAATAAAAAGTCTTTTAGTATCAATGGATAAGAATATCCGCAGCAAAAATAACGAGCTGTGGATAAATGTGTAAACGCGTATGCTCGTTTTTCCAGTTTTGGATTTTGTTGATATCTTGATAAAAACTTTTTTTATCAGTTATTTATAAAGGTATTGGTAAAGTCTTTGAGTTGTCTAAACGCGCATGCGCACTATTAAAATGTTATACAACTCTAAGGATATGTGTTTATGTCAACTGAATATGATGGAAAAAGAATTTATAAGTACATGAGCGCAAGCCAAGCTATTTATGAAATTCGTGGTGATAAAATTCATGAATATATGAGAGCGTCACAACCTGTATATCAAATCAAAGGTAATCGTATTCATAAGTATATGAGTGCGTCTCAAGCTGAGTTTGAGATTAAAGGTAATAAAATTCATAAGTTCATGAGTGCATCTCAAGCAATTTACGAAATTAAATAAGTTGTATAGCAAGTTGCTCAAACGGAAAAATAACAGTTGGCCATCGCTTCGCGATTATAGCCAACCATTATTTACCGCTTAGCAAAGCGTTAAAGCGAACAATACCAAGGAGAAAATAAGTGACTGATAAAGCTAAAGAGAATATACCGTCAATATTGTCGTTAAGGAATGTAAGGGATTTAGTCGTATTAATATTTTTTGGTGTCCTTTCGTACAAACTATTCAGCATTGACTTGTCACTTAATATTAAAGAATTTGGGTTTACTGATTTGCTTTCAATGTTAGTCGCATTCTTTGCTATTGCTTTATCAGTAGCTTTTTACTTTAAGGCTACAGACACTAGTAATCGCTTCTATGATAATTCATACGCATTTACAAAGGATGTCTCAGAAATATTAGGCCGAATGGAAGCAGGGTTTGGAGAGAGACTGAGGCACTTAGATGAAGGGTACACAGGTATCCGAGATCGATTTGATAAACTACCTTTTGACTCCGCTAAAGCCATGGAGGAAATCGAAAAAGAGAATGAAGAAATTAAGAAAAAAGAGGCTGAACAGCGTAAAACTCTAGAAGAACTTGCACAAAAAGCACATCTCGTAGAAAGCGAGAAAACAGCACTTTTTGAGCACATGGAAATGCTAAACCGGGACCTTGAAGAATCAAAATTAGAGGCAAGACGCCTACAAAAAATCATGCATATGAACGAAATGAAACATGGAGAGGGTCCTTTTGAAGTGCTTCAATATTTGGTTAGGCGTTTTTCTGATGTAAGAGATCCGGAAATCTCGTTGAAATCACCTTTATCAAGTTATAGAAATATTTTCAGAAAGTTAAAAAATGATCTTCCCCGAGAAGCTATAAGGGATCTTGAGATGCATGGTCTCATCGATGATGAAGGTGATTTGACTCGCCATGCGATTGAAAGAATAAGAATGATTGAGCGAAAGATGGCTTAGCTTTAACAAGCGCAAGCAGTCGGAAAAATTACTCGCTGCGCTCCTAATATTCCGCTGTTGCGGGCGTTAGCGTGGCAAAGATAGGTTAAGGTTTTTTGTTCAAACAATGGAATGTATTCTGCACCAAGTATCAGCATTATTTCCATCATTCCCTAGTTTGAAATTTATCCTCGGTTCGTTTTGCAAATGTAGGCTAATAAAGTAAATCGTTGGCTTACCATTATTTAGTTTTGAAAAGTCGAGGTTCGTCTGTTAATAATGAACCATGAATTATTAATTAAAAATTGTTTCACTGTGGAATTCTGCTTTGGTGCGGTTTTGGCGGTAACTTTAAGAGGTAGCATTAAATTGTGCGCTCGGATGGTTGCCAGCTAACAAGTCACTGAAGTCAGACAAAACAGAGTTGTACCGGTTCTTGCAAACGACGCAACAACCGGCCCAAACAAACTGTTTTGCTTCTTAGTGAGACGTTATATTTAAGGAGAAATCGTGCAGGATTTTAGTTGGCACTGCCCATATTGTGATAGAAGTGCGACGATTACCTCGTCGAATTTCTCAGGAAAATTCCATGTCGTCGATAAGAACTCAAAGGACGAAAAAATTGCTCTTCATACATCACTAATTACTTGCCCAAATTCTGACTGTAAAGAATATACAATTTCTGCACAGCTATTTTTATGGCGCTGGTTAGGTAATGATTGGGGGCCAGAAGGTGAACCTCTACTAAAGTGGTCATTGAAGCCGCAGTCCGAATCAAAGCAATTTCCTGATTACATACCTCAAGCTATCACCTCAGATTATGAAGAGGCCTGTCTCATAAGAGATCTTAGCCCTAAAGCATCTGCAACACTCTCTCGGAGGTGCTTGCAGGGCATGATTCGCGATTTCTTCAACGTGAAAGAAAAAACACTATTTCACGAAATTAACGCGATAAAAGAAAAAGTGGATCCGCTAACTTGGGATGCTATTGATGCAGTGCGCAGCATTGGTAATATCGGTGCCCATATGGAGAAGGATATCAATTTAATTATTGATGTTGACTCCAATGAAGCTGGTTTATTAATCGGGTTAATTGAGTCGTTGATTCAAGATTGGTACGTGGCGAGATTTGAAAGGCAGCAAAGGCTTCAAACTATAGTTGGCGTTGCTGAAAAGAAAAAGGCAGAGAAATCGCAATAAATATAACAAGCAAAGGCAGCATCGCCCTTCGGGCTGGACGCGCTAACGCGCGCCGCTGCTTTGGGCGTTAGGCGTTCAGGGAAATAATGAAGTATTTGAAAGTAATTTTAGCTGTTGTAATGTTCTGGGTAGAATCGGTACAGGCAGAAATTATCTACGACAAATCGAGAGAAAGAAATATTCCGATAAATATATCTTATCCAGTTGATAAAAAGAGTTGCAGCATGGAGCTAAAATGTTCTGTGGCATTTCTCAGCGCTGGATACGGCGTTTCTCATACAAGGTACTCATTCTTGGCCAAACAGCTTAATGAGCTAGGTTACCTTGTAGTTGCTGTAGCTCATGAACTTCCGCAAGACCCGCCGTTATCTATAGAAGGAAACCTATATGAGACAAGAAGTGAGAACTGGGCTAGGGGGGCTACTACACTTGAGTTTCTATGGGGTGAACTTCAACCTCGTTTTCTAAACTATGACTTTGGGGCCTTGCTGTTAGTTGGCCACTCGAACGGTGGCGATATTTCTGCATGGCTTGGGAATGAAGGGAGGCCCTATATTAAATCAATCATCACCTTAGATCATAGGCGAGTACCTCTACCGCGATCTAAAAATATTGGTATTCTATCTATCCGAGGTGGTGATTTTTCTGCTGACAAGGGAGTCTTGCCGACTGATAGCGAAAGAGAGCTCTATAGCAGTTGCGTCGTAAAAATAACAGAGTCGAAGCACAATGATATGTCAGATCATGGACCTTCCTGGTTAAAGAAGGAAATTTTAGGCTTGGTAAAAAGTTATTTAAATAGTGCAGTTTGTGGCTCGTCCGGCAAAGCCTAACAAAAACAGGCAGCAGGACGCTCGCAAGCTCGCGCCTCTGCTGTAAGCGTTATGTTTTACGAGAATATCGTGATGGATTATAGAGTTGATAAATTTTTAGCAGTATTAGGTTTTGCTCTTTGCTCAATCACTACAGCGCTTTTATTTAATCCAGTTACTGCTAATTTTTATTTTTCTCACGGCCGTTATTTTGTATATGTGGCTTTGGCAGTTTTTGTAGTGGCAATTGTCTTAACTTGGTTGAGATCGTTTAAGCTAAAAGGTGCAAAAAATCATATAATGGCGGGCATTAAGACTTTAGTAATGTGTGGTGTTTTTGCTACCGCATTTATCATTTTAATAGTGACTCACAGCGGTATATAAGTAAAACATAACAAGCTGTTTAAGGCAGGACTGCTAAAGTTTGGCTCGGTTTCGCTTCGCTACACATTTTAGCCAAACATTATCAGCCCCTTAACAGGGCGTTAAATTTCTATTCGAGTTTAGTTATGAATATTGAGAACGTAGAAAAAACAGATTATGCAACACTCATAGAAATTTGGGAGGCTTCTGTTCGAGCAACTCATGATTTCTTGCAAGAAGAAGATATTGTTACCTTAAAGCCTTTGATTTTAGAGCATTATTTTGATGCCGTTGATCTTAAATGTGCCAAAGATAAAAATGATAAAATTCTAGGGTTCTGTGGCGTTCATGAAGGCAATATTGAAATGCTGTTTATTTCACCAGAAACTCGAGGTAGCGGAGTAGGTTCTCAATTAACTGACTATGCAGTTAATCATCAGGGCGCTACGAAAGTTGATGTAAACGAACAAAATAAACAAGCCTTAGGCTTTTATGAGCGTGTTGGGTTTAGTGTAGTTGGCCGGTCACCACTAGATGGTCAGGGCAAACCATACCCACTACTGCACATGGAGCTGACCAAAATTTAACAAGCGCCTGCAATCTGACCTCCGGCCACTGTCAGCTTTTTTGCGGTGGTTCTGCAAAAAAGGCGCCATTGGCCTCCGGCAGTTGAGGCGGGCGTTATGAGTTAAGGATAGCCTAGTGTATTTTTGGAACATTGAAGCATTAAAAAATGATATTCGCGCAGATAATTTTAGTGAAAAAGAACGGTTTATTTACTTTGTAATTTACTTTGTTTTCAGTGCTATTGGTCTTGAACTGGTAATGTATATGCCAATTGAAAATGCTAACCTATGGGACTATGTTGATAGTTTTTTAAATATTCTAATTGTATTAGTAGGAACTGTATTCGCTTATAAGGCTAATGGTTCTAGTAGCGGAAATGATTTTCTGGGTAAATATTTTTCCATAAGTTTTGTTGTTTTGATTCGATTTTTAATTTATTTAATTCCACTTTTGGTTTCATATATAATTTATTATGAATATGCTTATAGTTATGAAGAAGTAGCAACAAATTACATCGATGTAATTCCATTTCTTGTCTTGTCGTCATTATTATATTGGAATATTTGCCGTCATATTGAGCAAGTTAACTCATAACAAGTCATTTCAGCAGGACAAAAAAACAGCTGGTTTTTGCTCGTGCCTCACTAATTTTAGCCAACTATTATCAGCCGCTTAATGTGGCGTTATTTGGCAGGGAGGAGCTATGATCCCAGTAGCAGTTCTTGTTTATGTCCCCGATGTGGAGACAGGGCTTCAGTGGTATCAGCAAGCGTTTCCAGAAGCTGTTCCAACTCATCTTCCAGACTTTGATTTCATGGTACTCGATGTAAACGGGTTTTCTCTTGAAATCGTTCAATCTGATGACAAGGTTTCTGAGGGTAAAAAGGGAACTGTACTCTATTGGTCTGTGAGTGACTTATCTGTTGCATTATCTCGTTTCGAAGCTCTTGGAGCATCTTTATATCGTGGTCTAATGGAGATCGAAAGTGGACTCTCTATGTGCCAACTCGAAGATCCCTTTGGAAACTTAATCGGTCTACGTGGGACAACCACATAATAAAGCGTTTAAAGATTTGATTGTAGGGCTGAAAAATTTTCGTGATTCTATGCAGTGGGTGTCTGTTAGTATGTTTGATTTTTTAAATAAGGTTAAGGGGGCTAAAAAATATTAAATTCCAGATCTTTAGTTTTTTACATGTTATTTTCTCAAAGTAGAAAGCTAAGGCCTACAATAAAAGTAAATATAGGAAAATTATTAATCTGAGAATATTTAATTGTTATAAATAAAAATATTTAACGTTTTTCATAGAAAGACCCAATCCAATAGGGAGTCTTTCTATGAAAACGGTAGGGCCGTTAACAGGCTAAATAATTGTCGTGATAATAAATTAAAATTGCTTCTTCATCAGACGATCTATAGAGAAATAGCCACCACCAAAAGCCGCAATCAGTAATGTTCCCACAGTCCAAAATAGAGAGGCTAGATAGGCTTTTAGTTGCACTAAATGCAGAAATTTAACGCCCCCATCACTCAATCTTGAAATACCTTCTGGTGTGAAAAAATCGCTACCTGCTTGAAGAGCTTCTATGCCTGCTGGTGTTAAAAACGCATGACCAAAAGGGTGCGCAAAGTGAAACCACAAAGTGATTGCCAACATCACGGCATTGGCGATTGCAACAGGTCGAGTAAGCAAACCTGCAACAATAAACATCCCTCCAAAAAACTGCATAACCGCCAATAAAGGCGACCACAACCAACCTGGATAAAACCCAAGATGTTCGACAAAACCGACTTGAGCGAAAGGGTCGAGAATTTTTGGCCAGCCTTCAATAACCAACATTCCCCCAAAGATAATACGGAATATTAACCATCCATATGGTTGGGCAAACTGATTATATAAAGTACTCATAATTGGCAAAAACAAACGTTCCTCGTTACTCTGAAATATTGATACGTTAGACATATCCTTCCTTCCTTAATGATTAATACTCGTAATGAGATTAGCACTTAGCCTTCGGAAACATACTGATTCAAATCAAAAGTCATAGATACAATTTATAGTTTTAAAATGTTTTTTGATTTCGTAATAAGGTTTAATCTGATTATTAAGGTGCTTAAAAAAGGCCGAAGTTGGCCTAAAAATATGATGGATATGTAAACTGTGTTTGAGTAATACAGGCTTTTAGACCTTGCCCTATGGGTCTTCCAGAGAAAACGTCCTACTGCGTTGCGACTCTTTGAAAGGTACCTACATTCCTTCAGAGTCGCGCCTTATTTGACAATTTCTCTGAAAGACTGAGGTTTAGTAGACTTATTCGTACCTTCCTTAAGTTGCATCAAATTGTTGGAAACGAAAGCGACTCAGGTCAGACTAATCGGCGCTCGGTAGTGTAATTAGTCAAGTAACAGAGAAACCATGATCAGGTGAAAGGTTCTGAGGGTAGGCTTGCCACCGCCGCCGATATAGGTAAAACTACTGAGATGGACGATAAAAAAAGAGTCTTCTTAACCTGATTTAGGGACAAGAGCGTTCGAAAACACACCGCAAAGACACAGGGAGGTCGCATCATGAAAAAAGCAAATCCCTTATATAAAGACGCGGCAGTTCAACAGACAGTTATAATTGCGGCTGCGCCGCCGTATAACCCTTAATTGTTATGCTTACAATCAAAATCAAGGAGTAGGTTTGAAATATTTTATATCCATTATAATTATTTTCTTTTCTTCATATGGATTAGCGGTGAATGAAAGTATCAATTTAGGATCTGGTAAATTCACAATTGAAGGTGGTACGGGTCATACTGAAAAAAAGATAGATATTTATTATCATCTACCTATTTCCCATAATCAAAACACTAAAGTACTTATTGTCATTCCTGGGTCTGGAAGAAATGGAAGGAGCTATCGTGACTCATGGGTTGAAGCCTCAGAAAAATACAATGTGTTGATTTTATCTCCTAGTTATTCTGAAAAGTCTTACCCGAGGTTTTGGAATTACAACATTGGAAGAATGCTTTCTGATGTAAAAATCAATAAAGCTAAAACTGCTGTAGTAGGCTATAAAGTTGTATTTGATCCCAATGAATGGATTTTTAGTGATTTTGATAGGATTTTTAATTACTCAATTTCTGAACTTAGTTTAACCGCAAAACAATATGATATGTTCGGACACTCTGCAGGTGGTCAAATATTGCATCGATTTGCTTTATTTGATACTAAAAACAAAGCTAATCGAATTTTAGCGTCAAATTCTGGTTGGTATACAGTTCCTACTTTCAACGAAGACTTCCCTTATGGACTTGGTAAAGGTATCTCTACACAAGAGAAAATACGTCCTGCTTTCAAGTCAAAGCTTACTATTTTTCTTGGAGAGCTAGACAATGAACATGAAACTCGCGGTCACCTTGTAAGAAATCCACAAATAGATATTCAAGGCACTTATCGTTTGAGTCGTGGAAAGCATTTTTTTAAAAAATCAAAAGAGTTAGCTTCTAGCCTTAATGTTAAATCCAATTGGAACATCTATATAGTTCAAGGTGTTGGACACGACTATAAAAATATGGGTAAAGCAGCTGCGAAATACCTGTATTCTGAGTAGTGTAAGCATAACAAGGCCATGTAGCAGAGCCACTGCGTACCTTGGACAGCCTAGTTGTTGATGGCGGGCGTTAGGCATCATCAGGGAAAATCAATGCACATATTTACTACACTAGATAAGGAATCATGCTGTAAAGCCATAGAAAAGGAAGGGGTAAGTCGCTTGTCTTTTGTCTATCATCTGAAAGTTAGAGATATTGATGACTACAATAAATGGCTGAACGAAACTGAGCATAGCTTTAGTGGCAAAAGGTTATATCGAGTTAAGGCTGACCCAGTTGCTCGAGAAGGGATGTTGGTAGATGAAATTCTGATCGACGAATTTTCCTCATTACAAGAGGGACTCAATTTCTTATCCGCCTTCGGTGGTGCTCTAGAACGGTTTTGTGTTGAGCATGTCATCTTAGCAATTAAGCCGGAACCATCGATTGTTTTTCATATGGTCAAATGGATATCATGGCTTATTCGGTTGTTCAAAGGGACTACCGATAAAGGTACACCTAGCGCTAATTGGAGCGCTGAAAATATTGCTGTTTGGCCAGATGACAAGCAAATGGAAGTAGCAAGAGCCCAAAATCTTGACGAGACACTCTTTGTTTACAATCTAAATAAATATAAGCCGGTCGCCGAGTACAGAGGTTTCAACGAAGACAGTAAAAATGTCAGCGGAAAGGAAGCCTATGATCGCTATTCCAAAATTGCAGGTTTTGAATTGCTGAGAAGAGGGGCATACCCAGTTTATGGTGGAAAGCCAATTTGTTTATTCGGCGGTCACAAGGATTGTATGCTAGCAGAGCATTGGGATCATTTTATATTTGTTCGTTATCCTCAGCGTCGTAACCTTCTAGCCATGATTGAAAGCGAAGAATTTCACAAAGGTGAAGTCCACCGCGATGCAGGGCTTGAGCGTGTAGCAATTTTCATGGGCAAAGAAGCCTAACAAGTTGCTGTACTCGGAAAAACTACTCGCTGCGCTCCAAATTTTCCGGTGAGCAAGGCGTTAGGCGTCATTGTTGCAAACTTTAGGAGTTACTTAAATTTTGAAGAATCAATTTTTTGAAGGAGGCTGTCTCTGTGGAAATATTAGATTTTCTGCAAAAGGCCCTGCATTAAAACCTCATACTTGCTCTTGTCGACAATGTCAGCGCCATTCTGGATCATTAACCCAAGCGTGGGTCGAATTTCCTAAAGAAAATATAACTTGGATAGGAGCTGATGGAGAGCCTTCAAAATGGCGCTCTTCTGAATACTCTTCTAGAGCTTTTTGTGCTAATTGTGGCAGCACGATTGGGGCTTTTGACGATGAACCAATAATTGCTATTGCATTGGGTGTATTTGATAGACCTAACGTTAAAGCTATTGCTCCAAAAAGCCATTCCTATATTTCCAAAAGACCTAAATGGTGGAAAGTAGAGGTAGACGCCTAACAAGAATTTTCAAGTCGGACTCGTAACCGTTTTCTCGGTTCCACTTCGTTTTACATTTTAGCAAACTATTATAAGCCGCTTAAAACGGCGTTATAACTCTTTGAAATATCGAGCTTAATGAGCATAAAGAGATCAGAGCCCTTTAATCAGTTTTTTAATTATTGGCTCATTTTACCTAAAAAATAACCACGGTTTTGAGCGTTTGCGCTGGAAGGAGGTAAAAATATCATTTAACTCTAACCCCTTTAATTTGCAGAGTAATTCATAACTAAAATTTATTGTGATGAAATGGATAAGAAAAGTGATTTTTTCACTCCATTTAATGAGAAAGATATCGAAGCTCTAGAAAAACAAATAAAGAAAATAAATAATCTGGATTGAACCAGCATCACAAAGCCAGCCAATTCGCCAGTAAGCTGGCTGGACTCGTTTCACTCGCCCTTGCTGGCAGGCGTTACAGGTTGAAATCTCAGAGGTGAATGAATGGAAGTAATATTCGGAAGTTGTCTTTGTGGAGAGGTGAAATTTAAATGTGAAAATACGTTTTCGCAGTTTCATCTATGTCATTGTTCTCAATGTCAAAAAACCACAGGTTCAGCGCATGCTTCAAACTTATTCACTCAGCCTGAGAACATTGAATGGGTAGCTGGTGAAGATTGCGTAAAAAGGTATGATTTACCTGGGAGAGCAATAACTAGCGCCTTTTGTAAAAGTTGTGGCTCGCCGGTACCTTATTTGTCTATTTCTGGGAAAGCGCTTGTGATACCAGCAGGCATTTTAGAGTCAGCCCCCAATATTTCTCCTCAAGATAATATATTTTGGAGTGAACATGCTTCTTGGTATGAGGCTGGCATTAAGTCAAAAAAATATGATGGCTTTCCAACTTAAACGAGTAACTAAGCCATTAAAAACTCGCTCTTTCAGCGCTGGGCTCGCCACAAGTTGCTCGCCTTTTATGGCGGTGTTAGTTGATAGGGAAGGTGCGCTCGGTAGTTTTATGCTTCGTTCCTATGACCCGCCTGAAAAGGTTCTGACTATTGCTAAGTGGAACACGCGTGAAGACTGGGAGCGGTTTTGGGAAAATCGTAACCCAGAAAAAATGCAGAAAATGCGTGAAATTGCTGAACGTATTTCGGTTGAACCATTCGACGAAATAGAAGACAGAACGAAATAGTGGCTGCGGCACATAATATCGAGCATGTTATTGAGGAAGTCGCACTTATCAAACAAAGGCCGTTGGACGCGTAAATGCGCCGCTGCTTTGGGCGTTATATTCACATCGGAAGCTAAGTTATGACAGAGACAAGACAAACAGCCGTTCCAACAATACAAATAGAAAATGATCGAGTTATCGTCACCGAATGGAAATTTCCACCTGGTGCTGAAACGACTTGGCATACCCACGAATATGATTACGTCGTAGTCCCACAAACATCTGGAAAGCTATTAATAGAATCGGAATCTGGCAAAAACATTTCGGACCTTACTGTCGGCCAATCATATACCCGACCAAAGGGAGTAAAACACAACGTCATAAACAGTAACGAGTATGAATTTGTCTTTATAGAAATAGAGCTAAAGTAGCTTTAATTACTAAAAGAATATAACAAAGCGCTCGTGTCGGAATCGCTCACTACGCCCGTTCTCCGCAAAACGCGGCATTAGGTGTAATTTTGACATAATAATTAGGGGTGGAATAATAGAATTTTATTCTACCCCTTTAATTTTGTTTAAACGCCAACTCATACTTCTTGAGGATAAACCTTTAAAAAAACCGTATTTATACAGTATCTCAATCTTCTAAGGCTTTCTTCATATTGTAATTAATACCTTCAAAAGGCTCTATTTTTCTGGTAGAAATCCGGAAATTCCTTTATTGTAAATGAAAAAGGATTTATCGCTTACTCCTTTTAGGAAGGAGTAAGCGATGTGCCAATAAAAATTACGTTCATGCTCACTATTAAGATATTAGACAGTACAGGTAGAGGATTTGAAAATGGTAGATAATAATAGATTAAAAGGATTAGGTGGGTGGTTGATTTTGGTTGGACTCGGCGTTTTAATACGTCCTATTATTTTACTTTTAACGATTTTTCCAATTTTCAAATCTATATTTGAAAATGGAATGTGGGAAGCCTTAACTGCAAAAGGATCAGAGTTATATATTCCATATTTTAGTTCGTTGTTAGCCGCTGAATTAGCATGTAACATAATATTTTTCTTGGCATCAATTTATTTGTTTTATTTGTTTTTTTCAAAGAACTACCTTTTTCCAAAGGTATATATAGCTATTTCTGTCGCATCCTTAGTTTTTATTCCTCTCGATTCTTGGCTTGTGAACAAAGTTTTTCCTGATGTTTCGGTGTTTGATCCAGAGACAACAAAAGAGTTTATTCTGGTACTTATAAGTTGTATTATTTGGATTCCTTATATGCTTCTTTCAAAAAGAGTTAAGATTACGTTTGTAGAGAATATGCCTGAAAAATCTCAGCTGAACACTGAACGTGTTAGCTAATTTAGAGCATTATGTATTAGGTTATCCAAATTTAAATAATTAGCAATAATTAGGGTCAGAGTAAAATTAAATATAATTTAACTCTGACTCCTTTAATTTGACCCCTTTAATTAAATTTCGTCATTATGAAGAAAATTACTTGTACCTGTTTGGTCTCGAGCTTAGGGCATTAGCAGGTCTAATGACGAAAATATTCTGCTTTTACATCTGATACCATTAGAATTGGTATCGATCCTACTTACTTTTGAGTATAAAAAAGCCGATGTCGCGTTAGCTCGTTTTGAAATTGCCCTTGGTAATGCCATTAGCTTACTGGACACCCACCTAGTTGTTTTTACACGCTAGACTTTAGACTGGATATGCCATGTAAAAATTCATGAGAGGAATGAAAATATCCGGGGGCATTATAGTCATAGAAGTCCAATGAGATACACATAGAAACTTGATGTACTCTAACGGATGTATAAAAGCGAAGACGCTTTTTTGCTTGGCTGTTGTTTTTCTTTAAAGGAATAATTGATCTTTAATGTGCTATGGAAGGAATGGTATGCAATGGCCTTGGATAAGGAGTAGCGGAGTATGGTTTGTTCTGCTCGCGCTTTTTTTACTTTCTTCATCCATGAATGCCGCTTCACTGGAGAAAGGTGGCGTTGTGCACTTGGAGGATTCTGCCCTTCGTTATGATTTGAATTCCGCGCCGCAAGCATCTGGCCTTTTCATTTGCCCCGCTAATATGGAGGTTAGCGACATTCTTACGATGGCGAAGGTGGATGCCTTGCCAATAGATACGACAACTCGCCCTAATTTTAAAAAACACCCACGCTATTGTTTCTATCTTCAGGTACGTAATGAAACGGATTATAGTAATTGGGTGTTGCATTTTAGTAATCTGTTTATCAATAGCATCACTCTCTTGGTGGCAGATGAAACGCACGTTGAGCGTTATCAATCTGATTTAAGTCAGGGCCTCGAAGACGAGCACATCAATGTGATTGGTCGAGGGTTTAGTGTTCAATTATTGCCAGAGAGAACCTACACACTTGCTATTGAGTTGAATACCGAAGCATGGGTAGCACCGCCTTATTTTGCATTGATGAACGAGCGTCAATATCGTCTCTGGCACAATAAGCTTGGCCGTGTATTTAATATCTCTATCGGCGTTATTATAGGTTTAGTGGTGATAGCGTTATTGTGTGCTTTGGTTTTGAGGGATGCCACATTTTTTTGGTTTGGTGTGTCTTCACTACTGTTGTTGTTCTTTTTCATCATACGTAGTGACTTCGGTATTTATCTTCTTAATGGACCCCATGAACTACCTGTTTGGCTGTGGGGGTGGGCCTCAGCAACCTTGATAAGTCTGCTGTTATTTGCTCGTTCCTTTTTGCTGGTCGGTGCCACGCAATCGAAGTTATATCGTTTCTTCGTTGCAGCCGTTGTCCTTTCTTGTTTTTCTTTCGTGTTGAGCTTTTATCTGAGTAGGAATGAAAATGCCATGCTCTACATGCTTAACGGTGTTGCGATGGTGATTCTCTTGTTGTACGCAGGTCGAGTTAAACAAAAGGAGCATGGTCGTTTTTATCTGCTGTTTATGCTGGGTTGGTTACCTGTTTTGTACTCATTTGTCAGAAAGGGAGCCGTTCTATCTGTGGCACCTGAGCCGTTTGTGAGTACGTTGTCGTATAACATTCTGCAAGAGCCTTTTTTACAGATTTTACATATGTTGATTCATTTTTTTGCTTTGTTAGTACGCATTATGTACTTGAAAAAGCAGAAGTATCAGGCTGAATTGCAAAATGAAGCAAAGTCACGTTTTTTAGCCTCTGTAAGCCATGATTTGCGCCAGCCTTTGCATAGCATGAGCATATTTCTAGCTCATTTAGAGGAACATATTACTTCTCAGGCTGGTAGAGTTCTGTTATCCAAAGCGTATGGTTTGCATAGCTCGATGAATGACTCGTTTAAAAAACTGATGGATCTTAGCAGGCTTGAAGCGGGCGCCGTTCAGGTACATCGTGAGCATATCGCGTTGGATCGCGTTATCGAAAAAATGCGTGCAGAATTTGAGCCTTACGCACGTGATAAAGGCTTGAAATTACGTATTCACCTATCTCAGCGAACCTTATTTTGCGATTCAGAGCACTTTGAACGCATTCTCCGAAACTTAATCTCTAATGCCCTTAAATATACTCAGCAAGGAGGTGTTTTAGTTTGCTTACGTGGTCGTAAAGAGCATCTCTTGATTCAGGTATGGGATACAGGCTGTGGCATAACGCAAGACGAGCAGCTTATGATATTTGATATTTATAGCCGCTCAGAGAAGGTTGCCGATCGTCATACCGGGATGGGTATTGGATTAGCGATTGTGAAACAGCTTGTTGAATTATTAGGTGGTGAGATTAGTCTGAGATCTGTCGAAAACCAAGGCTCGATGTTTCAGGTTAGACTGCCAATAGTGAATGACGCAACCTTGAGAGAGGAGGTTGAAACGCCTAGCAACCAACGGTTCAGTTTGCAATTTACCGATGAGTTTTCCAGTCCTCAACTTGCTGAGCAAGTGCTGACACAACTAAAGCGTTGGGGATATCCAGTTACGGAGAAGGAGGTGAATACTCAAACGATAAAGAGGGATAACCGCTGTGTATTGGTATTGACAGATCTAGGTGATTCATCTGATGGTGATGCCATATTGGAGCAGATCAAGGCAATAAAGAAACGTTTTGATGGAGCGATATTAGCGGTATTTCTAGATGAAATAGCACGAGAGCGCCTTTCTCAGCGAGCAGAATTAGACGTTCATGTTTTACCACGAAACTATCGTCCCGCTCAGCTTCGTTCTTTGATTCGCTATTTAGAGAGCGCTCTTAAGATATAAGGTGTAAGCGTTTTCTAAACAGATTTACCCGAAAAATTAGAGAATTTACTTTTTTACTCATCATGCTGTTAAATTCCCCCCATATGGCGGGTACCCCAATCTATTCCCTATTCATATTATTAAACAGTAGGCTTTAGCGACTGTATGGCTAGGAAGGGTGTGATAAGTCCACTGGTTTCAGCGAGTGTCACTCATTGATGAAATCTAGGTTCATAAAGCTTATTTGTACCTTCCCTAGTGCTGCAGCGTTAATCACTACATATAAATTCTAAATGGCAGGAAGTAACTTTTAACAAGGGGATATAGAATGATGGTTGAGCTGTATAAAGATGCTAATTTCAATGGCACGAGACGTGATTTTGAAGAAGGGGAGTATCCTTCTATAGGAGACATTGATAATAAGGTCAGTTCGCTAAAAGTGGGAGCGGGCTGGTATGTTGAACTGTATCCAGGTACCGGTTTTAGGGGAGATAAGGTCGTTTTGTTTACAGGAGAATACGGAATACTCCCATCAACAATTTCGAATGGTCAAATAAGCATTTGGAATGATCAAATAAGCTCAATGAAGGTCAGGAAACATTACCCTGAAGTGTATCCATTGGTGCGATTTTACGAACACGCAAACTTTACTGGGTTTGAGCAAAATCTAGCAGGAACGGAAGAGGTGACTGAATATCCTTCGCCATTTTTAATGAATGATTCACTTACTTCATTAAAGGTGCCTGAAGGGTGTAGTGTTGTCCTTTATAAGGACACTGACTTTCGTGGTAGTTCTTTAGAGCTAGGGGCGGGAGAGCACTACTTAGGGCATTATGGTTTTAACGACCTCGTTTCCAGTATGAAAATACGACGTGCCAATTTGGAATTAATAGGTATTGAATATACCTCGCAGGAGGAAATCTATGCTGGTAGACCCATTTCTATATCAGGGTCTTGTATATCGAAATCGTCCGTAGATCAAGTTTACACGGTTGAACTGAAAAAAACGCTCTCGAGTTCTATTAGCCGCTCGTGGAGTGATTCAACAATGAATGGGATAGAAGTAAGTGAGACAGCATCAATGACAGTAGAGGGGGTAGCAGTATCAGGGACCATTTCAACAACCATTAGCCGTCAATTAGAAAACACGTTTACCGTAGGTGAAGAAGAAATAACATCGGAAACTGCTGAATACGGTCAATCCGTCTCCATAACTTTACCCCCTAATCACCGTTGTGAAGCCAGTATTGAGTTGACCCTTAAAAAGTACAAGGTGGAAGCTAACTATATTTATCGTTTGAAAGGGTCGGAGCTTAAGGGAAAGCAAAAAGTGACTTTTGAAGTGGATGACTATCAGGCTGGTGAGGTTAAAATAGAGACGAGAGCCCTTTCTGAGTAAAGCGTTGTCGTTTAATACCATTAACTTAAGTACTGGAAGGATGTTTTACTCAGTCTTAAGTTAGTGGCTATCCTCACTACGTGTTTAAAAGAGGTGACTGTTGAACCTTGTTAATCTGTTTTTGAGTGTATTTTTTGTTCTCTCCACCCCACCCTACCACTGACGAGAGCGTGCTATGCCACAAGGTGAAAAGGTACTTATAGCGGAAGATCACGAACTATATCGGGATGGATTAACGCTCCTGATTAAAGAGCTTTTAGACGATGTTCATGTATGCTCGACGGCCGATTATCCGAGTACGTTGCAATGTTTATCTGAAATACGAGATATTAGCCTATTGTTATTGGACATTTGTATGCCGGGCAGCCGAAATCTTGATGGGTTAAAGACGATACGCCAACGCTATCCTACTTTGATTATCGTGGTTATATCTACCCTCGACTTCGGTGCTAGTATTCGTCAAATGATCGATCTTGGAGCCAATGGTTTCATTGCCAAATCCACGTCAAAAAACGTGATGAAACAAGCCATTTCCGACATCTTAAATGGTGAAATTGTGGTGATATCAGAAAAAGAAGGCAGTGATCTGATCTATTTATCAGTGAAGCAACGTGCCACGTTAAAATGTCTGGCTGAAGGTCTGTCAAATAAAGAAATTGCTAGCCGTTTAGGCATATCGCCACTCACCGCAAAAGAATATGTTTCCAGTGTCTTGGAGCGTTTGAACGCAAAGAATCGAACACAAGCTGTCCTATTTGCCCAGCGACAAGGTTTGCTATTGGATCACTATATGTAACCTGTTCCTAATGCGCTTGCGTAACCTAAGTCACTCCTAAAATACAGTTGCAAATTAAAGGGGTCACAAATTAAAGGGGTCAGAGTAAAATTAAATAAAGTTTAACTCTGACCCCTTTAATTTGACCCCTTTAATTACGTTTTGTTTAAATTGTAGTGCACGCCTTTCACACGGTAACGCGGCGATATGTTTTTAAGAAAAGGAGAACATAGATGGGTGTCCAGAAAACGATAGGGGTTGTCTTATTTGATGGATTTGAATTATTGGATGTATTTGGCCCCTTGGAAATGTTTGGGCTATTGCCGGAAAAATTCGATATCAATCTTCTGGCTGAAAATGAAGGTGTCGTTAAAAGTGCCCAAGGGCCTAAATCCGTAATCGATTATAGTCTCAAAGAAAGCCGAGAATATGACATTTTATTTGTCCCCGGTGGAATGGGGGTACGTACAGAAATAAATAACCAGTTCTTACTCGGTTGGCTTAGCGAGCGAGCGCAGACATCAGAGTTTGTAACGTCAGTCTGTACTGGAAGCGCCTTATTGGCTAAAGCTGGTGTACTCGACGGACGTCGTGCAACAACGAATAAAAGGGCTTTTAATTGGGTTGTATCGCAGAGTGATAAAGTCGATTGGATACGAGAAGCGCGCTGGGTAGAGGATGGGAATATCTTCACTTCGTCCGGGGTATCCGCTGGCATGGATATGTCTCTGGCTTTAATCAGTCGAATATTAGGTGAAGATGTTTCTGAGCAGGTGGCTATTTGGGCTGAGTATGATTGGCATCGAAACCCTAACTGGGATCCTTTTGCGAAATTACAGAGCTGAATGTAACAATAAAACATAACAACCCCTTCAACACGGATCGCCAAATTGCTAAAGAAGGCAGTAGAGGAAATGCTTACGTCGCATGAGGCAAGTTTAAATTTTGGAAATTCCAAAAACCGGCACAGCTTTGGAAGATACAGAGCATAACTGTCACATTAAATACGCTCCCTATCAGTCGCTGGTCACTCGCTCCTCGTGCCGTTTACATTGGCGTTAAGAAGATTAAGAGAAACATGAATAATTCAAATTCAAGAACACTTCCAAACATCGCATTGAGCCATTTTGAGATTTTCGTAGAAAACGTAACCCTAATGGAAAATTTTTATACCCAATGTCTCGGTCTCGTTGTCACTGACAGAGGAGAAGGGCAGGATGGGATGGTGTTTCTAAGTAACAGTCCTCAAGAACACCACCAGTTAGTCTTAACGCCTAGAAAGCCGAGTTCGGAAATCAATAGTCCGATGGATCATATTGCGTTTCGTGTTAGTTCTTTGACACATTTAAGATCATTTTACGAGGCGTTAGCGAGCTATTCGGCAAATTTTCAAACTGTTTCCCACGGCAACACATGGTCGATATATTTTCTGGACCCTGAAAATAATAGATTTGAATTATTTACGGATACCCCATGGCATGTGAGCCAACCCTGTAGATTCGAAGTTGATTTTGGTTTGTCAGACGAAGAGCTGTTTCAATTTACAGAGCAAAAAATTCGGAATAAGCCTGGATTTATTGAAGTGAAGAAATGGAGAGAATCACATGGTCAAAGCGTTAGTCAGTTATCGGAACATTAAATCTTCTCACCATTGCATACAGAGTGACCATTATACTTGAAGGGAAAGGCTAGGATGTAGTGGCAGTTTTACTTGACCACGACAGTAAGCGTGGATGCTCTAGATCTAAAAGTTGAGATGGAGTTAGTTACTAGAGTCCCTGAATAATTTAACTCTGATGCGTAGAGTCTGCCTAACAAATGTTGCGTCTGCTATAAACGTTAGCCTTCATACTTGACCCACCAACGATGCATTTCTTCAAACATTTCGTTTAGATCCATTGCTTTTTGCGTAGCGGAGTACTCAACGCGTGGAGGAACTTCAGCATATATTTTTCTCGATATTAATCCATCCTCCTCTAGTGCCCTTAGTTGGTTTGTAAGCATAGCTTGAGTGATGCCCTCAATCTTTCGGCGTAACTCATTGAATCTGTGGGTTCCATGAAAAATCAAAATTTGCAGTACGACTAATTTCCATTTTCCCCCAATTAATTTTGCTATTTGAGGCATTGGACATAGCCTCTCTTCGGTGGATTGCGTTGATTCTTTTTTTGACGTCATGGTTATAATTCTTTTTACTCTATTAGTATTAAAAACCATACTATATACCAAATTATTGCCTACTTACATTTTTGTACTTTAATGAATATATTATTATTTTAAGCACAAAACAGGAGTCAATAATGAAGAATTACGAACACTCCATAACCGTTAAAGTCACCCCGAAGCGTATTTTTAATGCCCTAACAAAAGAGATGTCGAATTGGTGGACTGAGATGACAGCTTCGGTAGATAAAATCGGGGATAAAACAACGGCTAAATTTGAAGATGGTACTACGTGGTCTTTTGAAGTTATTACACTAGAAGCAAACAAAACCTTAGAACTATTTTGCTATCAAGCAGACCATATTCATCCAGTTACAACGCCGGAAATGAGGACAGAGTGGGAAAATACGACATTACGGTTCGAGATTATCGATAAAGGTAAACATACGGATGTC
This sequence comes from Marinomonas posidonica IVIA-Po-181, assembly GCF_000214215.1. Classification (NCBI taxonomy): domain Bacteria; kingdom Pseudomonadati; phylum Pseudomonadota; class Gammaproteobacteria; order Oceanospirillales; family Oceanospirillaceae; genus Marinomonas; species Marinomonas posidonica. The sequence continues at coordinate 2,493,528 of NC_015559.1, read as the reverse complement.
CATTTCACGCATGTAGGATTAACTCCAGAAGTAAATTGCTATGATATTTGTCATTCAGGTTGGGACCATTTTTTTGGGGCAGCATTTAAGTCTTATTTGCAAAAGCAAATTGCTTGAGTAAGCCTAAGATAATAAACAAATAGGGTCAGTAGAGTTTGGGAAGTCCATTTGACCGATTTACCAGAAGAGAGAAATAATGACGACTAAGCTGTGAAAGTTGAATAATAACGCTTGTTTTTAATTATAATAAACAACGATTGTTACTTATTTAAATGGATCACCAAAAATGCAAAAAAGCAGTATTGAGCTGAGTTGTCGCTGCAACCTCTTCACATCAATAACACTTGGCTCGATTTTTTTGGCTTTACCTGTTTCTTCTTTGGCTCAGGATCAATATACCCATGCCATCTCGGTGGCAAGCATTGCTGACCACACTAAAGGTGACGGTTTTGTTCCGTCTTTTGGGGCAAACTTGAAATACTCACCAGTCTTTGATGGTTCTAAGGAATATGGAATTGAAGTACAAGGCGGAGGGGCATTGCAGTATCGCAGTGGCAAAAACCTCTTTTTTTTGGAAGGCTTTAACATTGATGGAGCCGAACTTGGTTGGCGCAGTATGGTCAATACCAACTGGTTGGTACAGGCTGGTGTAAGACATGAAACTGTTCTGCCCTCTGGTGATCTTGAAGCTGGCAATATTGAAGGCATTCCTCACCGTGGTTCGGCCGTATTTGGTTTTGTCGAAGGTAACTATCTGTTCGGCAATAACAACAGAAGCTGGTTGACAGGACGCTTATCCGCAGGCCCAAGTGACTTTGGTTACCGGGTAAAAATTTCGGTTGGTCACACCTTTGTCAGCTCCAGCCGCCGCAGTCTGGATTTATTGGCTTATACTACCTTTGGCGATGAGGAACAGTTTGACCGTTACTTTGGTATTTCTGCTGCCGAGTCACTCTCATCAGGTTATAACCAAACCGATTTTGACGGTGGATATCGTTCTTCTGGCGTAGCATTGCTGTTCCGTCAAAATCTGTTTAGAAATATGCAGTTGGTTGCCAAAGTAGGCGTTGAAGCCTATGGCGATGAGATTGAAAAGAGTGCTTTGGTTACTGAAACCACTGACGTGACCGGTGGACTTTCTTTGCTCTGGTGTTTTTAGAACATTTAACACCATTAAAGAGTCAATCAGCTTTCAATGAGAAGGAAGAAGAATATGATGTCGATCGAGTTTTTGCTGACCTCCTTGGTTGTTGTGTTAATGCCAGGGACGGGGGTTTTGTATACTGTGGCGATCGGGCTTTTTGTGGGAAAACGGGCCAGTTTTTTTGCCGCTTTGGGTTGTACCTTGGGGATTCTCCCAGCGCTGCTGGCCAGCTCGTTTGGCTTGGCGGCGATCTTTCATACAAGTGCGCTCGCGTTTCAGATCGTTAAGTATGCCGGTGCTGTGTATTTGCTGTATCTGGCGTGGCAAATGTGGCGGACATCTTCGCCTCTTTCTGTCAGTAAGACGTCATCAGGTACAAGCTATACTGGGCTTATCATGAAAGGCTTTTTGTTGAATATTTTAAACCCTAAGTTGTCCATTTTCTTTTTGGCCTTTTTGCCTCAGTTTATTCCTAATACAACGCAAAGTGTGTTCATCAATATGCTGACCCTAGGTAGCGTCTTTATGTTAATGACGTTTGCGGTTTTTCTTGTCTATGGGTTTTTATCCGGTACGTTCAGTGCTTTTATTGTTAGGTCAGAAAAGGCGAGTCTGGCCATGCAGAAGTTGTTTGCCACAAGCTTTGCGGCACTTGGGGTTAAATTGGCTTTTAGTGAAAGGGTATAACAGTCGCATAAACTCGCTCGCAGGCTCAGTTGCTTTGTTCCAATTTTAGCCTAGGTGTTATTGCCCGTTATGCAGGCGTTGGATTTACTGTGCATATGTTGGCTGGGATCATTTCATATAAAGTTGCTTTAACGTCACAGTGCTAAGATCATCATAAAGGAGGGTAGATAATGTCAAGAAAGCCATCACCCAAGCCACGATTTCGTATATTGCGAATGTTGCTTATATGTTTGGTTCTGTTTGTAGTAGCTATTGGAGTTTTGGCATACTTTACAGCGGGTACATACACCAGACCGTTTATTGATGCTTCAGGTAACCTAATACCCAATGCTATCGCTGAAGAACGTAGTGTTATGTTAGGGGGAGTAGAGCAGTACGTTCTTATGCGTGGTAAAAATCGACAAGCACCATTACTGGTGTTTGTTCATGGTGGACCAGGCGCATCGGAAACACCTTTTTTGCGGACGCACAACGCGGCACTTGAAGAGGACTTTGTGGTTGTTTATTGGGAGCAGCGTGGTGCCGTTCACAGCTATGACCCTGAGAGTGATCTTAGCAAGATTACTATTGATCGTCTAACAAAGGACTTGGGCGAGTTGATCAATGTTTTACTCGTGGAGTTTGGGCAAGAAAAAGTCCTTTTGATAGGTCACTCGTGGGGCACAGTGCTGGCTCTTGAGCACGTTGCAGCGCATCCTGAAACGGTGGCCTCCTACATTGCGATTAGTCAAACCACCAATCAGGCTGATAGTGACAAAGAAGGTTATGAGTGGGCATTGGCTCGTGCTCGTGAAAGCGAAGACGAAGAAGCAATTCAGCGCTTAGAAGCAATTGGCTATCCACCCTATACTATTGAGCAATTTATCACGCAACGTCGAGCTGTTAGCCAATTCGGTGGTACGTTCATGGATGGCTCTAGTGATCTTGAGTTGGCTTTCTCGATGATCCGTACGGATGAATTTTCATGGCCTGATTTAATTACATTTGTACAGGGTACGGATTCCTCTGGGGCTGCGTTGTGGCCTGAACAAAAAAACTATAACGCCTATCAACGGCACCCAAGCATTGATGTCCCAATTGTAATGGTGATGGGCCGACACGATAAAGTGATCTCTCCAACGTTGGGAAAGCAGTACTTTAAAGTGCTGGAAGCACCTGAAAAAGAGTTGATCTGGTTTGAGAACTCAGCTCATGGGCCTCCGTTCGAAGAACCTCAAAAGTTCAACGATTTAGTACGACAGACGGCTCGTCGTTTAGGATTATTGAAGTCACCTTGAAGTACGTCCAATCCAACACCTTGGGAAGGTGCGAACAAGTCCTCTTGCCTCGGCAATTGCTCCTGCATTGCCCTAATAACCTACCTCCACATGCTGAGGCTTAGTAGACTTATTCGTACCTTCCTTAAGTCAGAAAAGGCGAGTCTGGCCATGCAGAAGTTGTTTGCCACAAGCTTTGCGGCACTTGGGGTTAAATTGGCATTCAGTGAACGTCTGTCGTAACTCGTTTCAATACTCGCTATGCTAAGGGTGATTATGTAACCCAAGGTCTGATGATCAAAACTAGGACCGATCATGGAAAAAATGATAGGCGGAGTGCAAGGCAGGCATTTGGTGATTGTTTATGTCTTATTCGCTTAGCTTGATGTTAGCGGTATAGGAGTCTTTGAACTTTGATATCACAATTACCAAGATGGGTAGAGATAGGGGCCTTTTTTCTGGCCCTAGTGGCAGGCTGTGTGAATGCCATTGGTTTGCTGAGTTTTGACCATCAGTCTGTGTCGCATTTATCGGGTACGGCGACGTTACTTGGTACTGGCTTCTTCAATTCTTCTTTTCAAACCAGTCTGCATTTGATGGGCGTCCTGTTGTCCTTCTTATTGGGGGCGATTTTATCTGGTGTGTTATTGCATGGATCGAGCCTCAAGCTGGGAAGGCATTACGATACGGCATTGTTTTTAGAAGCCATCTTGTTATTGGTCTCGTTATTTTTATTATCCAGTGGTTCGTTCTATGGGCACTTTTTTGCTTCTGCTGCGTGTGGTTTGCAAAATGCTTTGGCCACCACTTACAGCGGTGCCATCATTAGGACCACTCACGTAACTGGGATTTTTACCGATTTGGGCATTATGCTGGGCAAGTGTATCAGGGGCGAAGCGCTTGATAAGCGTAAAGCTCAGTTGTTCCTATACATCATCATTGGTTTTGTTTTTGGCGGTACCATAGGGGCATTGTTGTATCAGCTGTATCATTTCATGGCGCTGTTGTTCCCGGCGGGAAGTTGTTTCATTATGGCGGTCGTGTATCGTTTCTACATGAATCGTCGGCAAGGCTAGGTGGAAATGTCAATGTCAGTCATGGCTGAGTGACTGGGCACTTGAATAGGCTGTGTTTTGTAGACAGTTAGCATTAATTTTAAGGATTAAATCATGAATGTCGCTATTTTAACCTTTGAGGGGTTTAATGAATTGGATTCATTTATCGCCGCTGGGATTTTGAATCGGATGAAAAGTGCGGGTTGGCATGTCCAGATAACATGTCCTGCAGAAACGGTGACATCGATGAATGGCGTGACCGTGTCGGCTCAGCAGCCGTTAGAGTTTGCGAATACGGCGGACGTTGTCTTATTTGGTAGTGGCATTTACACGCGCGATATCGCTGATGATCCGACCATTCTTGAGCGTTTAAGGTTAAACCCTGAACAGCAATTAATTGGAGCCCAGTGCTCAGGCACCTTATTGCTTTCCGTCTTGGGCATTTTAAAAGGTTTGCCGGCTTGTACCGATTTGACCACCAAACCTTGGGTGATTGAGTCGGGTATTAAGGTTCTCAATCAGCCCTTTTTTGCACAAGGGAATGTGGCGACGGCAGGTGGTTGTATGTCGTCACAATATTTAGCGGCTTGGGTTCTGGCCAAACTCGCGGGTTTGGAAGCCGCAGAATCTGCTGTACATTATGTGGCACCGGTGGGCGAGAAAGAAGCATCGGTGGCCCATAGCCTATCTGTCGTAACGCCTTTTTTATAACGAACCTATTTCGATTGATAAGCGCATTCGTTGTGTCTTTATTTTGGAGTCTGTATCAATATTCAACGCTTTTCTAGGTTATTAAATGTGTCAGCCCACACCATTCGATATTACGAAAAAATTGGTGTGCTTAGGCATGTGGCAAGAAATGCCAGTGGACATCGTTTTTTCACTTCAAAGGACCTCGACTGGATGGCCTTTGTCCAGCGCCTTAAAGACATGGGAATGCCACTGGATAAAATAAAACACTACGCGGATTTAAGAGAGCAGGGAGATGTGACGGCTGAGTTGCGCAAACAACTCTTACAAGAACATGTTGCCCTTATAGAGGCGAAAATTGCCCTTGAAACCGAGCATCTAGAAAAGATTAAAGACAAGATTCTCTATTACGATCAGCTCATTCATCAGGCAGTGAAGGCTTGACTTAGAGTTTACTCTAAGAATTAAGCTGCTTATTCCTTAATTAAGCAGAAGCGAATGAGAGCATGATGAATCAGCGTTATGAAACGGGATTGAAGCATTTAAAGGAAATCGACCAAGAGGCCGGTGAAAAAGTCTTAGACAGTTTACAAGAGGTGTCGCCAGATTTAGCAAACTACATTATTGAGTATGCTTTTGGCGATGTTTATAACCGTTCAGAACTGGCTCTAAAGTCGAAAGAGTTAGTGGTAGTGGCTGCTCTGACGGCATTGGGGAATGCCGAACCACAGCTAAAAGTCCATATTCATGGGGCATTGAACGTGGGTTGTAATTGGATAGAAATCCAAGAAGTGATCTTACAAATGTCGGCGTATTCCGGCTTTCCTAGTGCCATTAATGCCATGTTGGCGTTGAAAGAGGTGTTGGCGGATCGACGGTTAGAAGGGAAAAACGTCGAAGGAATAAACGCAGAAGGAAAAGAAAACGAAGCCAGCTGGGCGCAACCGTCCTCTGTTCCTCAAGGTTTGACTCGTTATGAATGGGGCGCTAAGCACCTAACAAGACTCAATCCCAATCAAGTGAATGCTCTAGAGGAAACCTTTCAAAACATTTCACCAGACCTCGCCAGATTGGTGATTGAATACGGTTTTGCCGATGTGTTTTCGAGGCCTGCATTAGATGCAAAGCATCGAGAAATGGCGACCATTGCTGCTTTAACAGCGTTGGGCACCGCTTCCTCACAGCTCATATTCCATATAAAAGCGGGGTTAAATATTGGCCTAAGCCAAGCCGAAATACGTGAAATCATGATATTGATGAGCGTTTATTCGGGGTTCCCTTCTGCGATCAATGGTACTTTGGCCTTAAAAGAGGTATTGAATGATCAAAGCACGGATTAAAGATCAGTCATTTGATCCTTGATTGAAATGGGGGGATTTTGACTTTGTGGCTGTCGTTCACCGTCTCTACCTGAAACGTCAGCAACAATTGGTGGACATAAATCTGTTCAGTTTGTTATAAGAAAACCTTGTGGCTCATGTTCAATTATCAGCTTCAATTGAAGTTTGAAAACGATACTTGTGCCATTAATTGTACCTGTTGAGCTTCTTATGAGAATGGTATCTTTTACAGACGTTAGGAATGGTCTCGTCGCATGATGGTTCAAATAGGCTTGTGTAGGGCGAAGATGAACAAGCAAATACGATAATGTCATCTGATGACTATTACTAAAATCGGCTTCATTGTCAGCGCCTAGTTTACTAGCAAACTGCCTCGATTACGTCGGGAGAAGGTTATGGATGCTATCACTAAATGGTTGTGGAATGTCATGGTAGCCATTGATCAGCTTGGCAATGCCATTGCGGGAGGGGATCCCGATATTACCATCTCCGCGAGAGTGGGCTACTTTGCCAACCGGAGTACCAATAAAAGGTTCCATTATTACTGGACATTCTTGGAGCGAGTAATCGATTTTACCTTCTATCCATTGGATGGTCCTAAACACTGTTTAAGTGCGTTAGCAAAAGATAACGAGCAAGGTCATGTGCACGGTAGTGATTTTGTGCGAGCCATATTGGCTTTAATTGCGATGACTGCATGCTTCTTCATTAGTATCTTAACTTGGACGGCTTATTTACTTGGACACCGACCTAATCGCACATAAACCTAGGGAAGTCTTCTGAAAGGCCCGAAAGACGTGCGCTAGGCTCTCTTTATTCTTTGTTAAGCTTGCTGCCAATATACTTATATTGGACGGCGAAACTTGCCTCGAATAACCAAAGTGAAAACTTGGTCATAAAAGATTTAATGAGGGGTGTAAGGGGGAGTAACCAAGGTCATGTGCACGCTGGTGATTTTGTGCGTGTTATATTGGCTTTAATTGCGATGACAGTATGTTTCTTCATTCGTTAAAGGATGATGAATATGGAAACCTGTTATTTCCTAGGATTAGAGAAGGGATGAAAAAGCCCATTGGTGTCTAACATGTCAAACCTTGAATTGCGTATTCCTCCCATTGTTTTGGCCTTGATATGTCTTATCGGTATGTGGGTAACTGCTGTGTTATGTCCCGCTTTGACCCTGCCTTTTCATTGGTCGAACTTGCTCGCAGTGGTGTTTGTCTGCTGTGGTGCCTTATTGCCCATTCTCGCAGCGGTTGAATTTCGCCGAGCCAAAACGACGCTGGACCCACGTTGTCCAGAACAATCTTCTCAGCTGGTGACTCGGGGTGTGTTTGGTCTGAGTCGCAACCCCATTTATCTTGGTTTTGTATTGCTCTTGATTGGCGCGGCTTGGTACTTAATGAATATGCTAGCGGTGTTTTGGGTTCTCGCTTTTGGGCTTTACATGACACGTTTTCAGATTCAGCCAGAAGAGCGGCATATGGAGGAAAGGTTTTCGGATGAATTTCGTTCCTATTCTGCACGAGTAAAGCGTTGGTTTTAACCTATTTGAAAACCCACGAGTGTCCTGACATGTCTTAGCCAAAAGGCCCACTATAACTTGCCTGATTATTATAAAGTCAAAGAACGGGCTTGCGTGTTTATGCGAAAACCTGTGATGATACTCAAGCATTGAAATAATGATTAATAAGTTGTTTGAATGCTCTCTTTTTTGACGATATGAGGCTGACTTTAACCGATGAAATTTCTTGTATTTCTTGGCACTGTTCGTAACAGTACGCCACCCAAACCCGCTCGTTTAGGAGTGCGTGTTGCAAAAGCCTGCCTTGACTGTTTGGCGAGTCGTTTTGAAGACCATGAAATAGAACTCATCGACGCATTGGATTACCCAATGGAGCCAGTATTCAAACCACATTTTGCTTATGTAAAAGGCAAAGCGCCATCGGCACTGGATGAATTGGCCGATAAAATCGCGGCTGCTGATGGCTACATCATGGTCAGCCCAGAATATAATCATTCGATGAGTCCAGCCTTAGCAAACTTGTTGAACCATTTTGGCAGTTCGATTTTCTCCTACAAACCCAGCGCCATCGTGACTTATTCGGCTGGTCAGTGGGGAGGGATGCGAGCGGCGCTTGGCATGAGAAACTTTTTGGCAGAACTGGGCTGTTTGTCCGTGTCGGCTATGGTTCATATTCCAAAAGCTCAAGAGGTCTTATGCGAAGACGGCAGCTTGCAAGCAGGTGAAGACGAAAGCGCTTGGTTTGACTATTTTGGTCGCAGCTTTTATCAATTGGTTTGGTGGGCGGAAGCGACCAAGCAACAGCGTGGCGTGGAAGACCCTTTTACCCATGCGAAAGTCTTTAAAACTAAGCCTTCGCAACGTAACGCTCCCTGATACTTAGGCCTACATCAGACTCTTAGGCCGATAGAAATAACCCTCTAGACATCAAAGTGCAGTTCAACGAACTTTTCGTAGAGCTGCGCTTCGGTTTCTTGTCTAGCCGGATCTGGCTTGACGCAATCAATTGGGCAAACCGCGACACAAGTAGGCTGGTCGTAGTGCCCCACACATTCTGTGCATTTTTCAGGGGCAATTTGGTAGATCTTTGGCCCCATGCTAATGGCGTCATTAGGGCATTCTGGTTCACACATGTCGCAATTAATGCAGCGTTCATTGATCAACAAAGCCATCTTGTTACCTTTATGCTGTGGCTTGTTTGTGAGGCTGTCGGGTGGTTTGACCGTCTGGCAAATTGCGCAACAGTATGCCCATAGAAGCATCTATACCTTCCGGGCAGGGGAGACTGACAATGTGGCCGCTGCCTTTGGCGACGTCAATGTCTTGGTCTTTTTTATCCCACAGCTGAGTGAGGGTGAAGGTTAGGTTGCCTTGCGGTGTCATTAATTCCAATGAATCGCCCACACAGAAGCGATTTTTGACTTCCAGTGTCAGTTTGTTGTTTTGGCAAGATAAGACTTCGCCAACGAACTGCTGTTGATGGCTGACAGAATTGCCTGTTTCGTAGTTTTGCAAATCCACATGGCGATGGCGCTGCAAAAAGCCATCGGTGTAGCCGCGATTGGCAAGATTCTCTAAATTGTCCATCAATTGTGGGTTAAAGCCTTTTCCGCCCACTGCATCGTCGATGGCTTGGCGGTAGATTTGTGCGGTTCTGGCACAGTAATAGAAAGACTTGGTTCGGCCTTCGATTTTTAGTGAATGAACCCCCATTTTCACTAGGCGCTCTACGTGTTGAATCGCCCGTAAATCTTTTGAATTCATGATGTAGGTGCCATGCTCGTCTTCGAAAGCCGGCATGTATTCGTCTGGACGACCCTGTTCTTGCAGTAGGAAAAGTTGCTCTGTTGGCTCTTGAATTTGCACTGCTGAGTTGGCTGTTGCGATGATTTGTCCGCTGTCGTCTTGTGTGGCTGAGTGAGCATTGTACTGCCAGCGACAGGCGTTGGTACAAGCACCCTGGTTTGGATCGCGTTTGTTCATATAGCCAGACAGTAAGCAACGCCCCGAGTAAGCCATACATAACGCCCCATGGACGAAGACTTCCAGTTCCATTTCAGGTACTTTCATGCGGATCTCTTCGATTTCATCTAAGGACAATTCCCGGGACAAAATGACACGTGAGATGCCTTGTTGTTGCCAGAATTTCACAGTGGCCCAGTTCACCGCATTGGCTTGAACGGACAGATGGATTGCTTGATCAGGAAACGCCTCGCGAACCATCATAATAAGGCCAGGATCCGACATAATGAGTGCGTCGGGCTTGAGGTTCACAACTGGGGTTAAATCGTCAATATAGGTTTTCAGCTTGGCATTATGAGGCGCTATGTTGCTCACCACATAGAGTTTTTTCCCTAACTCATGGGCTTCATTGATGCCGATTTCAAGTTTTTCCAGATCAAACTCATTATTGCGCACTCGAAGGGAATACCTTGGTTGGCCCGCGTATACCGCATCGGCACCGTAAGCAAAAGCGTAGCGCATATTTTTTAACGAACCGGCTGGCGACAATAATTCTGGTGTAAACATAGTGACGGAACTCTGCAATAGAAAACGCGCGGAGTGTAACTTCCTTAAGGACGAACTCAAGTCGTTACGCCACCTTTATGAGACTATTCGTTAGTATTTTGACCTAGATCAAATGTCTGTTGCGGCATGTGGTGTGACCTAACAAAAAAAGCGGGCTTATAAGCCCGCTTTATGTTGGTTTTTATTGTCCCACTCTTATGTCGCTTGATTACACCTTAAAAGTCATAAGCGGCACTGACATAAACTCGGCGACGCTCGCCCACGAAGGAGCCAATTTTTTCGGTAAAACCACTGACCGCGTATTCTTTGTCAAACAGGTTTTTGACATTGACTTGGAACTTCCAGTCTTGCCAATGAGTTTGCCAAGACAAATCGTAAACCGTATAAGGTTTGACTTTTTGACCCTGACGGTTGATCTGACCACTCACGTAATCCGAGCCCAAGGCGATGGAAGACTGAATAGCTGGGAAGTCGTAGCGTGTCCAGGCGCCTAACTGATGATAAGGTGTGTTGGCAAAACGGTCACCATCGGCATATTGAATGCCGTCGTTTGCGTCCTTAACGACGGTATCGTTATAGGCGTAACTGACGTTGGCTACCCAACGTGGTGTAATGTCTGCCATGACGTCCAATTCGACGCCTTTACTACGGACTTTTCCTATGGCGACCAGCAGATCACTGTCGTTGGGATCCTCCTGTAAAATATTTTCACGGATGATGCGGTAAGCGGCCAAGTTGATGTTTAACTTATTATTAAGCCAGTAGCTGCGCACCCCAACTTCTAACTGACGGCTTTCTTCAGGGTCGAATGGACCACCCACACTGTCCTGTTGATCCTCTGCGTCTTGTGGTACAAAGCCTGTTGAAATGGAGGCGTAGGGCTTCCAAGTCTCATTGACATGATAGCTGGCACCAATGCGAGTGGAGTAACCAGTATCGTTATATTGCTTTTCACCATCACTGGATGTGTGATCTTGGTAGCTTTCTTCAAAGCGGTCAATACGGATGCCACTGAGTAAATTCAGTTTATCGGTTATCTGCCACTGGTCTTGGGCGTATACACCAAGACGATCTGAAGTTGTGGCCTCATCTGTTTTAAGGTGCATGGTGTAATCGCTGACATCGTCTTGACCATAGACAGGATCGGTCAGACTCAGATTGGACACACCATCCGCTGTTTTGCTGGCTCGGTAGTATAAAAAGCTATTTTCTTCATGGAGGTAGTCACTGCCAAACAGAACTGTGTGATCGCCCAGTTCGGCAATCAGATTACCGGCTAATGTGATGCCTTGACGAGTACGCACTTGGTCACGATATTGACGCTGAGTGGTGTCCATTACACCGTCACTGTCCGTGTCTAATAAGCCGACGACTTCGTGGTATTTTTGGGTTTCGGTATTCTCAAAATAGCGTAGAGCGACATTGCTTTCTAACCAGTCATTGATGCTGTGGTCAAGACGCGCTTGGAAGACTTGGGCATCCAACTCTTGGTAATCGGATTTCTCGTTGTTGTTCCATGAGGTATCGGCTAAGAAGTTGCCATCATCATCGGTTGGAATGCCACGTAAACGAGCACCGGAAATGTATTGGTGAATGTCTGTGTATTGCACCGTTAAGCTGTTGTCTTGATCAATGTCCCAAGCGTACCCAAGATCAATGATTTGGTTTTCTTCTTCCACATTGTTGCGGTAAGAATCTTGTCCATCGGAATAAAGGCCGACACGGTAGCGTTGTGACGCATCTTCGTTAGCTGGGCCTGATGACTCAATGCTGCCACTTAGGAAGTCTTTATTGCCGGCGGTGACTTGCAGGGTATTTTGCTGTTCATAGGTTGGCTTTTTCGTCACATAGTTGATCACGCCACCCGGCTCACCAGCACCATACACGGCACCAGAAGGGCCTTTTAGTACTTGAACTTGCTCTATGGTGAAGAGTTGTGGGATGGAGAAGCTTCCAAATGGATCGCCTTTTAAACCATCGTAAAGGATCTCATCTTGCGAGAAGCCACGTAAAGTTACGGTTGATACATTGTTTTGCGACATACCTGAAATCGAGCGATATAAGTCGGTAATCTGGCGAGCCGCTTGGTCTTCCATTAAGGTTTCCGTGACAACCTGAACCGATTGAGGTGTGTTGTCGATACTGGTCTCGGTTTTAGTGACCAGATTGGTTTCATCTTCTTTGTAGTAGGATAGAGCGCGGCCTTGCACTTCTAATGCCTGTAATTCAATTGTGCCATCATCCGTTGTTGCTTCTGCAAATGCGATACATGAGAACGTCAGAGCGCCACATGCCTGCATCATCAAAAAGGTTTTCTTAAACATGGTGAGGGTGTCTCTAGATCAGGGTTACAAAGTTTGGCATGATAATGATTATGAGAATGATTTACAATAAGTTTTGTAGGCGAATTCTGACACGTTATTGGCGGATTCTATTGGGCGTTGTCTTGTTTGTGAGTTATTGGGTCGGCTTTTGCGATTCGCTAGAGTATAAGTGGCTTAGCGTTAGAAGCGGGGAAATAAAAGAGCGCTGAACAAAACAGCGAGCCAGAGAGGCTCGCTTTTCCAATGTTAGCAGGCTTGTAAGGATAAGGCTTTTTCGGCTGCCGCTCTACTGGCTCTGATATAACCTTGTAATGTGTCTTTGAGCTGTAGGCGTTGTTTTTTAAGAGTTTCTTCTGCATACGTCGTGGAAGGGATCAATTCGTGTTCCATCTTTTCGATCTCATGGGTCAGGTGATTGTATTCATCAAATAACTTTTTGAAATGCGCATCTTCCATTTTTAAGCAATGGATATCGTCTTTGTATTCTGGAAATTCATTTACTAAGTTGTGATCTGAAATTGGCATAGTGTCCTCCGATCTGCATTAACCAAAATTTAGGAAGAAGCGAACAAGTCCACACTGGCTAGGGTTACGGCTTCGGCAACTACTCCTGCGTTGCTCTAACCTCCTACATCCATTAGGGGTCAGCGAGTGTTTTTCTGAATGAGACTGCTCTCTTCTATCCGAGGTAAGTTTTACTGTCCAATATGGAACATATTGGCAAGAAGCTTAACAAAGAATAAAGAAAGCTTAGACTACGTCCTTTAGGTCTTCCAGAGAAATGGCGTTTTTTTGTTAAGAGTAATTGCAAGGTATTAACATTCCTACGCACTCTTACTTTAAATAGGCGGTTTCTCCAGTAAGACTGAAGTTCAGAAGATTGATTCGTACCTTCCTTAAAAGCTTATTGATAGATTAGCTTAGTAAGGAAAAATACTCTTGACCCTTATCAGCTTTTCTTTCCTTAACTTTCTTATCTTAACGAATGGCAATAATCCTAGACGATAATTTTGTATTTTCAATGATGGCGTTCGCAAGTAAAACACTTGTATTTCGACTTGACGGGTTTTGCGAGAGCCCTTGCCCGTTGTGTTTCAACGGGCAAAAGAGACATCTCAAAGAGGTGAGGCTGAAAACGTGATGAATTAAAAGTTTAATTCCACTCGTGGTTGGCTGTTTTTGGACAAGTCCATTTCTGGCGAGCAAAGCAGAATGCGGGAAGAGCGAATTCCTGATGCCACTAGGTAGTCTTTTAAGTGGTCCGCTCTTGTTTGTGCTAATTCTCTCGCTTGTGCCTTTTGAGCTTCATCCAATGTTGCAGGTGGGGCGTCAAAGCCAAGATCCACATAGCTGGTGACGCCACAGGCTTTAAGTTGACTGTCTTCTTTGTCTTTCATAAGTTGGCTCAGCTGCACCAAAAAATCGTTTTGATCTGCGCTGATTTGGGTTGCTGTTGGGGCAAAGATAAGCGGTTCGACGCGAATTTTTAACAATTGATCGCCTGCCAATTGAGCAATGCTAATGACGTTCGCATAAGGGATAAAGGTTTGCATCAAGTAGTTACTGGATGCGCTGTATAAGGCTTTTCGAACTGGTAGGAAGAGGAAGTTACGCCAGCCGAATTCTGGGTTGTCGATGTCGCCAGATAATGGAATGTCTAGGTCAATATTATTGTCACTGTCTTTTAAAATCCCCACAGCAATGTTAAGCGGGATAACGCCGGCTTGCATAACTGAGTCACTTTCTTGTTGACCGCCCAAGTCAAGCTCTCTCAGTAAAATATGCGCATTGCCATCCAATAGGCCTTGTTTCGCATGCAATTTGAGGTCAAGGTCTAATTGCCCCGAATCAATTTGATAGCCTAATAACGAGGCGAGATAGGCCGAGTAAGGCGGCAATTCGGCTTCTTTTATGATGAACTCACTTTGCAAGGTGAGTCTGTCAGCTAATGGCCAAAAGGTTACATCAGATTGGATCTTGGTGTACTTACCATTGTGTGCTTTTAGGGTGACATCCATTGCTTGTTTTTCGTCTTGGGTATTCAGGTTAGCAAGTGTCAATGTGTCTATGTATAGAGTGCGTTGTAACGGCGGTGAAATGCTCTGGTCTTTGACATAAATCTGGGCATTCCCCGTCATTTCATATTGGTTTAACACCAATTGATAAGGCGCTTTAAAGCCTGACTTTGGAGTTTCAGTTTGCGCTTCTGCTGCGTTTTCTGGTTTGCTGGTTTGCTGGATATCAGACACTCTTGGGGTGGATGATTGCCGTTTAGGTTCCGGCAAGGTCGCTGGCGTGTTGCTGATGGAGACTAGGTTAGCCAGATTTTTTTTGGCGTCTAACAGCAAACTAATGACCACGTCTTGGGTATTGATGGTGTTTATTTTTGCGCCGTCTTGATCCGCTTCCAGTTGGCGGATGTTAATTTGCCCTAATGTAGCTAGCGCTGGCATGTCTGGGGCGTTAAGGTCGTCTGATAAGGTGATTTGATTGATGTCTAAATGTTCAGTTTGAACCGAAAATAACTCCCCTTGCTGTTCAAAGTTGGCCCCAGAGAGTTGGCTGCTTTGCCATGCGGCAAGACGTTTACCCTTGCTGACATGGCTGTCTAAGCCCTTAGTGTTTAGCGATATCTGTTGACCTGAAAGGTGTGCTTGTTGTGTTTCTGTCTGTTGCTTTTTGTTCTGGCTAAGAGCCAACTGACCGGCCATGAGTTTTGTGGTTTGTAAGGAGATGCTTTGCCCATTAATGAGATCACCCTTGAAACCATCAAGCTGAACCACCAGTTGTTGACTTTCGGCATGGGTGCGTTGTGCGTCCTGTGATAAGGCTAATTGGCTGGTGAGAGTCAGTGATTGGTAAGACAGGCTGTTGCCTGCTTGTTTAATATCCATCTGCTGACTGTTAAATTGACTGTCGAGAGAAGCCTTAATGATGTTGTCGGCCAGTGCGAAATCAAGATTGGCCAGTTGTAGGTCAAGAGTTTGACCTTTTAGAATGAGGCTGTCTGAGGTGAGCTTCAGCCCAGATACCGTCATTGTCGATGTGTCGGAATTTAACCCGATATTCGAACTGGGGGACTTGTTCGCCGTTTCGGTGCTAACAGCATAGTTCAGTTGAGTGTCTTTTAAGTCTAGGTTGGCGTGCTGTAGACGAATGTTTTGCTCTTGGTCGACAGGCATGAAGACATTTTGAGCGTCTAGGTTGAATGATGTCGAATGGAGATGAAGTTGTCCGCTGGTGGCATTGTGTTCTAAAGACAAGGCCGCGTTTAGCGTTACTTCGCCTTCTGCTGCTTGATAGTCGGCCGGTAAAAAGTGTCTAACGCTGTCAACCGAAAGGTTTGCAATCAAGGTGTTGATAACAACCTTGGCCTGTTGATTCAGATACATCAAGTTAGTATCAAGGCGCAAGGTTCCATCGTTTACTTGTGCTGCGAGAGCGATGTCAGCTTGCCAATCTAAGCCTTGTCCAATGAGGTTTTGAATCTCTAAAGAGGTCAAGCCGAGTCGGTCCGTCTGCGCGTCTTGGTTCTGTTTGGTGTCACGGGTAAGATCCACAAAGACGTTTTTTAGATGGATCTGAGGTACAGAAATGCCCCAAGGGGATACGCTTGCGCTGGTATCAGCTTCTGCATTTGAATGGTCTGATTCCGCCACGTCATTTTTTTCTGTGCTGTCTGCCGTCAGTTTGGCCAGATCCAGTCCTGCGATAATCCAATTATTTGGCAGTTGTTTTACGTTAAGGTTTACACCCTCAAGGTCGGCGATGGAAACCGCTAACGTACGATTGAATAGAGGCCAAAACTCAATGGCAAACTCGGCATGTTCTATTGCCAGTGTTGAAACATTCTGTTGTTGGACTACGAGGTTATTGACCTCGAGTCTGGGTGGGAAGAAATCAATGTTAGGCACATCCAATGTGGCACGTTGACCATGCTGTTGGAAAAAATCTTGTAAGTAGTGTTTGGCAACAAAAGGCAACGCCATCCACACGGACATCATCACTAAGCTGATAGCGAGAACAGGGAAAAATACGAATAGGCGAAACTGGCGACGGGTTATCATGGATGACCTTATGATGTCTTGGAAATTAAATCTCTGTCAATCTGCAAACGACGCAGGGTTTTAGTCTTGCTTATCTTCACGGAGCGGTAATCTGAGTAAATAAATGCTCACGCAAACGCCGATGCTTATCAAGCCAACAGTGGCCCAGAAACGATAAACAATCAGCATGGAAATGCTCATTCCTAGCCACATAAAGATAATGGCTCGGTTGCGAGAGCGTTTTGGAATACCGTCTTCTGATTGCCAATCACGGACAATGGGACCGAAGAATTTGTGGTTCATCAGCCATGAATGGAAACGTTCAGACGATTTAGAAAAACACCAGGCGGCGAGCAACACCAAAGGAGTCGTCGGAAGCAGAGGGAGGTAGATGCCGATAATACCTGTTATCAAAGATAACCAGCCAAGAAGCAGGAAAAGGTATTTTTTTGCTGGCATCATATAGCAACCCCCTTAAAAATGAAGCGAAGACAGTAAAAAGCTTCGATTGGGTTTCATTATGGTGCTTATTGACCAGAATTGAAAATCGCCGACATATCATCTTCGGTTTCATTGGCAATTAACGGCCAGCCACCAAGACGTTTCCAACGATTCACCATTTCACAAAACAACTCAGCGGTTTTTTCCGTATCGTATTTGGCGGAGTGTGCTTCCGAATTGCTAAAGGGAATGGACGCCACTTCACAGGCTTTTGCTAACACAGTTTGTCCAAACACTAAACCGGCTAAGCTGGCGGTGTCAAAACTAGAGAAGGGGTGGAATGGGTTGCGCTTTATGTCCGCGCGTTCGATTGCGGCATTTAAAAAACCATGATCGAATGCTGCATTGTGGCCCACTAAAATCGCACGTTTACAGCCAACGGATTTCAGTTCTTTGCGAACCTTAGCGAACATTTGAGTAATGGCTTCGTTCTCACTAATGTCTTCTCGGCCAGGTTCAAAAGGATCAATGCCAGTAAAATCTAAGGCGGCTTTTTCAAGGTTAGCACCTTCAAAGGGTTTGATTAAAAAGCCGATGGTTTCGTGTATGTAGAGATCGCCATTTTCATCCATTCTGAGGATGCTGGCGGCCATTTCTAACAATGCATCGGTTTTTTGATTAAAGCCTGCGGTTTCGACGTCGATAACTACGGGTAGGAAGCCGCGGAATCGATCTTTGATTTCATGGTTTGACAAAAGAAGGTCCTTAATTCTGCCGCTTGTATAAGATTAACGGTACAATAGGATTGGATGATAACACAACTGATTACGCTTGAACGAGATGTCTCAATGGGAATTGCCCAACAACTGCTAATTCGTACAACGTTTCTGCTGACGGCCGGGTTAAGTTTTAACCAGGCACAGGCATTGACTCATTACCAGTCCGGAATAACCGATTCTGAATGGCTACTATCAGGGGATATTTTTTCCTGTAGTTTGACACATCCTGTGCCGCATTATGGAGAAGGCCAATTTATTAAAGAAGCGGGCGAACCGATGAAGTTTGTGTTGCAGCCAAAAAATGAAAAACTCGGTCCGGGTCAGGTGTACATCATTTCGCAAGCGCCAGATTGGTCTCCAGGTAGTAATCCTGAAACATTGGATATTTTGCCCTATCCGGGTTATGGACTGACGGTGGAAGTGGGCGGTAAAGTTGCAGAACGTATGTTGACCAGTTTGGACCGTGGACGTCATCCTGTTGTGGCGGGACGTGCTTGGGAAAACAGCAAAGAAACCGTTGAAGTCGGCTTATCAAACATCAATTTTGCTCCGGCTTATAATGAATTTCGCCGTTGTTTATCCACTCTGTTGCCGGTGAATTACGATCAAATTGCCCGTACTGCGGCTTTATTCCCTTTAAATGGTGTCAATTTAACAGAGCGAATTAAAGCTCGTTTGGATTTGGTGGCTCTGTATGTGTCGTCTGACCCTAGTGTTGAATACATCTACATCGATGGCCATACCGACAACATAGGCTCACGTCGAGATAACCGTGAGCTGTCGAAAATTCGAGCGGAAAAAGTCACCGCCTATTTATTAGAAAAAGGCGTTGCCGCGGGTAAGATTATTTCTCGTTATCACGGCGAGCGTTACCCATCGACCAGCAATAATAATGCACAAGGTCGTGAGCGTAACCGACGGGTGACCATTCGTTTGGAAAAAAACGACATCAATTAGTCAGCCGCATTATGGCGTCATTCGATTTCTCTTCTAAAAGCCTTATTTTCTCGTGAAATAAGGCTTTTTACTTGCTAAGCCAGTAGCGAAAATTTAAACTTACAGCCCTTTTTTTAATTATTTGCGCCGCCGTGTACTGGATTGAAAGTATTGGCGTGGGAGCGCGAGCTCGTTGAGGAGAATAGAAATAATGTCTGACGTGAAGAAGGTAGTGCTTGCCTATTCAGGCGGCCTGGATACTTCCGTAATCGTGAAGTGGCTTCAAGAAGAGTATAACTGTGAAGTGGTGACCTTTACCGCTGACTTAGGGCAGGGTGAAGAAGTTGAACCAGCTCGCGCGAAAGCTCAAGCGTTGGGTATTAAAGAAATCTACATCGAAGATTTGCGTGAAGAATTTGTCCGTGACTTCGTATTCCCTATGTTCCGAGCAAACACCATTTATGAAGGCGAATACCTACTAGGTACGTCAATTGCTCGTCCTTTGATCGCAAAACGTTTGATTGAAATTGCTAACGAAACCGGTGCTGATGCGATTTCTCACGGTGCGACGGGTAAAGGTAATGACCAAGTTCGTTTTGAATTAGGCGCTTATGCTCTTAAACCAGGTGTTAAAGTGATTGCACCTTGGCGTGAGTGGGACTTAACGTCTCGTGAAACCCTAATGGCGTATTGTGAAGAGCACAAAATCCCAGTTGATTTTTCTAACAAAAAGAAAAAATCCCCATACTCAATGGATGCTAACCTGCTTCACATTTCTTATGAAGGTGACATGCTGGAAGATCCTTGGGCCGAAGCCGAAGCGGACATGTGGCGCTGGTCTGTGTCTCCTGAAGAAGCTCCAAACGAAGCGACTTACTTGGAAATCGGTTACGAAAAAGGCGACCCAATTTCTATCAATGGCGAAGCCATGTCACCTGCGACAATCTTGGCAACGTTGAACAAGATTGGTGGCGAGAACGGCATTGGCCGTGTTGATATCGTTGAAAACCGTTTTGTTGGTATGAAAGCCCGTGGCTGTTACGAAACACCTGGTGGCACCATCATGATGAAAGCACACCGTGCGATTGAGTCCATTACCCTTGACCGTGAAGCAGCGCATTTGAAAGATGAAATGATGCCTCGTTACGCTAAGATCATTTACAACGGTTTTTGGTGGTCTGAAGAGCGTCGTATGATGCAAGCCTTGATCGACACATCTCAAGAACACGTTAACGGTACCGTGCGTCTGAAATTGTACAAAGGCAATGTTGAAGTGGTTGGTCGTCAATCACCAAACAGCTTGTTCGATAGCTCTGTGGCCACATTCGAAGACGATGCCGGTGCATACGACCAGAAAGATGCGGCTGGCTTCATTAAATTGAATGCGTTGCGCATGCGCATCGCGGCACAAAAAGGCCGTGGCTTTTTAGATAAAAAGTAAAGACTAATATTGTTTTATTAGTGTTTCTAAGAAACGCTCCTTCCAATTCGGATTGAGCGTTTTTTTATGTTTTGTCCAATCGGTCAAAATTTGTTAATTTATCCATTGATAACGCCGACGAGTGACGCTTTTTATCGTACACTCTTGGCAGCGAATAAAAAATGGGCCAAGTGTTTGGCTTTGTGCCACCCAGAAGGATGGGCAATATGACAATTTATAATGTTGGTTCGATTAATCTCGACCACCTCTATCAGTTAGACCATTTCGTTCGACCTGGTGAAACCATGGCTTCAGACCATTACCAGTGTTTGCTCGGGGGGAAGGGCGCGAATCAGTCCGTTGCCTTGGCAAAAGCGGGTGCTGAGGTAAAACACGTAGGGGCGATTCACCATACCGATCAAAGTGTGGTGACACAGTTGCAGTCTTTGGGGGTCGACACCAGTTTGATCCGACAAATTGATGTGCCGACGGGGCACGCGATTATTCAGCTGACGAAAGAAGCAGAAAATTCGATTATTCTTTACCAAGGTGCGAACCATGCTTTAACAGAAGAGCAGGTGGATCAGGTGTTGGAGAATGCTCAGCAGGGTGATTGGGTGTTGTTGCAAAATGAGACCAATCTCATTGAATATGTGATGAAGAAAGCGCAGCAGCAGGGAGTGAAAGTCGCCTTTAATCCAGCGCCAATGAACATTGCTCTGACCAAAAAATTGCTTGGCCTAGTAGATTTACTGATCGTTAATGAAGTTGAGGCGATGGACTTAATTGGCACACCTGACATCGACAGTACCCTTGCTGCTTTTCCGAAAGCTTACCCTGATTTGGCGGTACTGATGACATTAGGCAAGGCGGGTGTATGTTATTTCAATGGTGAAGAACGCCTCCAAGTTGCGGCATTTTCCGTGAATGCCGTTGATACCACGGCGGCTGGCGATACCTTTATTGGTTTTTGTTTGTCGGCCATGATGCAAGGCCAAGGCATGGCTGAGTCCATCCGACGTGCTTGTGCTGCTTCGGCAATATGCGTTACCCGTTTAGGAGCGGCTTCATCCATACCAACTCAGCAGGAAGTCACAGCATTTCTTGCTCAGCATGACTAGTTTAAAAAGAGGAACAGGCGATATGGCTCGTAAAATTATTATTGATACGGATCCTGGCATTGATGACGCTATGGCGATTTTCTTTGCTTTCCAAGCGCCACAGTTAGAGGTGCTTGGGTTGACCACAACCTTTGGTAATGTATCAGTGGATCTGGCAACACAAAATGCCATCACACTCACGGAAATTGCTAAGGTTGATGTACCGGTAGCAAAAGGCGTTGCGGTACCGAGCGTGATCGCGCCTCGTCCCCACCCTGACTTTGTTCATGGTGCGGATGGGTTTGGTAATATCGATTGGCCAGCACCACAAGGTCAAGCCGTTGAGCAAAGTGCAGCGCAGTTTATTGTTGACGCAGTACGAGCCAACCCAGGTGAAGTGACCATTGTGGCACTTGGTCCTTTAGGGAATTTAGCGAAAGCCTTAGAGTTAGACCCTGAAGTCGCTAATCTAGTGGATGAAGTGGTGTTGATGGGGGGAACTGCGATTGAATACGGTAATGTATCACCTGTTGCAGAAGCGAACATCATGAACGACCCACATGCGGCGGATAAGGTTTTCACAGCGTCTTGGCAAGTGACCATGATTGGCTTGGATGTGACACATCAAGTGCTATTGGGTAATACGGTACTAGAGCGTATTCGTGAAGCCAATCCAACTGAGGGGGGGTTCTTGTACGACTGTGCACAACATTACATTAACTTCTACAGTAGCCGGTTTGATATGGAAGGTTGTTACTTCCACGATGCTTCTACCATAGCCTACCTTATGGAGCCGAGTATCTTCGGTGTTGAGCTGGGTGCAGTGCGCGTTGCTTGTGAAGGCATTGGTATTGGTCAAACCATCTTTGCACCTGAAGGCATGACCTTTCCTGAGCCACATTGGACAGATGTACCCATGACGCAAGTGTGCATGGAAGTGGACAGTGACAAATTATTAAAATTGTTTGAAACCACGTTATCTTGATAACGAAAGTGATAGGATATTAGCGGTAAGCTGGTCGTTGAATAAACCACAAAGGCATTGGCCTTTGTGGTTTTTTTGTGAGCTTTTTATGAGGGAAGTCGGCTGAGTGATTTGCTTTTTCTGATTCGTTAATCGTGTGCATCAACAAACTCTCTAATAAAAGCCACATCTTGGTCAGAAATAGTGTGGTACTTGAGTTTGATGTAGTGTTTATTGTGTTCGTTGAAAATATCGAGATCCGGATCGCATAAAACCTTAATCAGCTTTCGATCTCCTTCGTGCATGGCCTTGAGTTCCAGTTTTACCATTTTTGAACCTTCCAGCCCGGTCGGGGCTTCCACTTCAATCATGTTGGTTGAAATGTGGGTGCAATGAATTGGCATAACCTTACCATTGGTAAGGTATAAAGAACCCGTCCAAAAACAGCGGACATAAGGTGATTGGGTAATAGACATGGGTCATTCCTTTCTTAACTATGAGATGTCGCCAGTGATGCTATTACCAACAGTATAATGCATGTGATTTCAGGAAGGAAGGAGTCGAAATCAATAGATTGAAAGAAGGTTAGAATATTCAACCTATTGATTTTTTGATGCGATTTCAGCGAATTTAGCCGAATTTCTTTATACTTTCTCCTAGCGCGTCAATTAGACTGCTCATTTCGGATTCCTCTGTTGTAAAGGGAGGAGCCAGTTGAATAGTGTCGCCACCATAGCGCACATAATAGCCTTTATCCCACATGGACATGGCGATTTGGTAAGGGCGCTTGGCAGGTTCTCCGTCAACAGCGGCTAGGGTAATACCTGCGGCAAAACCATAGTTACGAATGTCCGTAATGGCATCGCTTGCGCCTTTTAGGGAGTGAACGTATTTTTCCCATACTGGACTCATTTGATTGACTCTTTCAATCAGCCCTTGAGAACGAATGGTTTCTAAAGACGCTAAACCCGCCGCACAGGCAATAGGATGAGCGGAATAAGTGTAGCCATGGGGAATTTCCAACATGTAATCCGCTCCACCCGTGTCCATGAAGGTGTCGTAAATTTCCTGTTTAAATACCGCTGCCCCCATGGGAATCACACCATTGGTAACCTGTTTCGCCATGGTAATGACATCCGGGGTGACGCCAAAAGCTTCAGAGCCAGATTGCGCGCCCATACGGCCGAATGCGGTAATGACTTCATCAAAAATCAAAAGGATGTTGTGTTGGTCACAAATTTCTCTCAAACGTTGTAGATAGCCTTTTGGTGGTACGATCACACCAGCTGAACCAGACATAGGCTCGACAATGACGGCGGCGATGTTAGAGGCATCATGCATGGCAATCATGTTTAGCAGGTCTTCTGCTCGTTCCTTACCCGTGTCTGCCATGCCTTTGCTAAATTCTGTGCCAGGCACTTGAGTATGCGGCAAATGATAAGATTCTAATCCTTGTCCATATAAAATTCGGTTTGCCGGAATGCCACCGACACTGAAACCGGAAATACCAGCACCATGGTAGCCTTTGGCACGTCCGATGAACTTCGTTTTCGTACCCAAGCCCTTCTTACGCCAATAGGCTCGCGCTACTTTTAGCGCCGTATCCACGGACTCTGAACCTGACCCTGTAAAGAAAACACGGTTCAAACCTGCAGGCATAAAATCGCTGATTTTCTCCGCCAATTGGAAAGATTTTTCGTGGCCAAATTGAAACGCAGGGGAGTAGTCTAGCGTTTTGACTTGATTGGCTACCGCCTCGTTGATGGCCGGTACGCTGTGTCCTAATCCACAGGTCCAAAGGCCAGACAGGCCATCAAAGATCTGGCGGCCATCGGCATCGGTGTAATAGTGGCCTGATGCTGTGCTAATAATGCGAGGATCTTTTTTAAATTCACGGTTGCCTGTGTAGGCCATCCAATGGGCATCAAGCTGAGCTTGAGTTAGGTTGGTTTTAGCGATATG
Organism: Marinomonas posidonica IVIA-Po-181; assembly: GCF_000214215.1. Classification (NCBI taxonomy): domain Bacteria; kingdom Pseudomonadati; phylum Pseudomonadota; class Gammaproteobacteria; order Oceanospirillales; family Oceanospirillaceae; genus Marinomonas; species Marinomonas posidonica. The sequence continues at coordinate 2,469,330 of NC_015559.1, read as the reverse complement.
GCTCATGGCATTCTCTCTTAAAAATAGATACAGATAAACAGAGAATGCCGAGCCGAAAAGGTTTAATAAATTTGATGTTATTTAATTTTACGTAACCTTTTAGTTAACTAATGTCTGTCTTTCAAACCGGTTATTGACAGGCCGTATCGTAGGTGTGCTTTATCGCGTGATAGAAGTACCCGTTCTATAAAATTTTGTTACAAGTCTTCTCATTGCCTATGTCCATTTTTCCTTACAATGAAATCGTGGTCTCTTATGGAGATCATGATCTCTCGGAAAATTGGAAAGGAGTATTCAGACCGTGCTAGCCAGTCTTAATATGTTTTCTTATTGCTTTTGGTAACAAGAGGTCAGGATGAAAATTTACGGATATTGAGTGATAAATATGGCAATTTGATTCGTTGTTCATCTGAATTTTGATGAGAAAATCGCGATGTGGTTTTGCAATTTTATGAAGGCTTTTTTTCTCTTTTTTGAGCCATTCAAAACATTGATGCCAAACGGCATTAGGAGAAAATTCATGATATTCAAACGCAATAATTATCCCCATTACCTAGCCGAAAAAGTGAATGCACATGTGCAACGCTGTGAGCAATTAGGAGGACGAAATCCTTTACATGGTCTTAATCCTACATCATCGTCGCTTAAGTTGATTAGTAATGACTACCTTGCCTTAGCGAATCATTCTAAGATTCTTGCTGCCCAAAGGAAGGAGTTAGCAAGCTTCGATAATATGATAATAATGTCTTCTGTTTATCTGCACGGCGATAATGCGCAGCTCAATTTTGAACAGCGCATGGCGGATTTTATGGGCTCTGAAGAGGCAGTGCTGTGTCAATCTGGGTATAACGCTAATATAGGCTTGGTACAAGCAATTGTACAAGGAGCTGATGTGCCTATTTACCTTGATATGATGGCACATATGTCTATGCGGGATGGTACACACTTTAGTAAGGCGGCCGTTTATTCATTTCGTCATAATAATATCGACCATCTAATGTCACTGATTGAACGTCATGGTCCAGGTTTGGTTATGGTGGATTCTGTTTATAGTACGAATGGTAGTGTCTGTCCTTTAAAGGCGTTGGTGGATGCGGCCTATGAGAAGGGTTGTCTGCTGTTGGTGGATGAGTCCCATTCTTTGGGGACGCTTGGACCTCAGGGCAGAGGTTTGGTGGTGGAGTACGGTTTGCAGGATAAGGTGATGTTCCGTACTGCTAGCTTGGCCAAGGCCTTTGCTGGTCGTGCCGGTATCATTACCTGCCCTAAAGGCTTTGCGGACTATTTTAAATGCACAGCCAATCCCTCTATTTTTAGTTCTGGCCTATTGTCTTATGAAATTGCTGGCTTGAATGCCACCTTAGATTTGATTATCCGTGCAGACGATAGGCGCGATCAATTGTGGCGTAATGCGGACTACCTTAGGCAAGCATTAAGCAATTTGGGGTACAACGTCGATGCATCCCAATCCCAAATCATTGGCCTTGAAGCAGGGTCAGAGAGGCAAACCACAGTGTTAAAAGATGCCTTAGAGTCGAGGGATGTGTTTGGCTCGGTATTCTGTGCGCCTGCAACCGCTAAAAATCGAGCCTTGGTACGCTTATCTGTCAATGCAGGCCTAACAGGTAGTCAATTAGAACAGGTTGTTGAGGTGTTTAAGGGGATTAGAGAGGAGGTAGGATTGAACAAGTGGCGTTCTACCTACAAATCATCTTTGTCTTTTCAGCAGGTCTCATAGTTTGATATTGATTAGGTATTGTAAAATAATGTTTCACAAAGGATTTTGTTCTGCTTGATCCTTTACTTCGGGGGCTATTGGCCCCCTTATTTTCAGCTGGTACTGCTACTGGTTGTAGCCATATTGCCTTGTAAATATTCTTGCAGAGAAACGCTTTGTTCTGTTTGTTTGGGGAAGGGGGCTGTTTCCTGAATAAAGGTGGCTAGGTAGTCTTCCTGTCCATGGATTTTGGTGCTTGGGTAGAAATGATTTTGCCAGTCTGATGTCATATCAGGATGATAAAAACCGTCTAAACTTGGAAATAAAGGGATGCTCGATAAGCTGTCTAATGTTTTAAGCAAGGCGTCTGGCGCCCCTGCATCTGCAGCCACGTCCCTATGAGCCTTTATATCTTCTTTGTTTAGTAACAGTAGTCTATGGCGTTTCCCCTGTTCGTCTAGCAGTAAAAAATCTAGTGATGCTGGGCTTGATTCTGTGTATAAGTGGTATTCCACAATGTTTTTTTGCTCAATAAAATCAAAAAAATACCCCACCACGGCTGGGTCATCAATTAAGGGAGAACTGACTTTTAAACCTTCTCTGACTACCCGTGTCATATCATTAAAGTAGTCTTGTTGATATTGCTGAATTAGCTCATTGATTTTGGGAAGAATGTCTTGGGAATTTTTCTTTAGATAATAATCAATGACTTTATTGTTTAAGGCTTCTATGGCGATTTGTTCATCCGCTACGCCAGTCAGTAGAATTTTTTTAACATAAGGGTTATCAATGGCGTTACAGACATCCAAGCCATTATAATTCGACCCTGGCATGGCATAGTCAGTGATCAGCACAGAAGGTTCTGAAAAACGCTTGTTGTCGAGTGTTTTATGCAGAATAGATTCGCTATCAAGTTTATAGTGGTAAGACTGCCCTGAGTCTGTCAACTGTAGGTCTTGTTCGAGTAAAGGGCGGTATTGTGTATGGCCATTGATGTAAGCAATGGCTTTTTGGGGGTCGACAAAAGACTGATAGGCGACGTTCGCTTCCAATGCTAGGGGGACACTGTCTAAAAACGCCTGATGGTCATCTAGAAAAACCACGCTAGTAGGATGATAATAGGCATTAATTATTTTCTGGTTTGGTTTAAGCATCATTCAAATTCCATCTTCTTAGTCGCTATTTTTGTGTCTTTTTCTTGGTTATGGGAAAACTTAATACAAACTCTGTGTATTCCCCAAGTTCAGAATCGCATTTGATATTGGCATGAAAGCTCACTAATATTTTTTTGCAAAATGCCAAACCAATCCCTGTTCCTGCGCCCTTATCCTGATTGCCGGAAGAATAAAAGTTCTCAAAAATCGAGTCTCTATCCTGTAGAGAAATCCCTCTGCCATTGTCTCTAAAATAGACCTGGTTCATATTAGGCGCTTTATCTAAAGTGATTTCAATACTGGGCTCTGGAATCCCATTTGTAAATACTAGGGCATTTTTAATCAGATTAAAAACCACATGTACCATGAGGAGGTCTGAGCCCAAAAACTGAAAGTCTTTTTTGAGATTTATTTTTACAATTTCACGTTCTCTATTGGAGTCAAACGGATAGCGATCAATCGCTTGGGTAATAATCTCTGCCATAGAAAAATATTTAAATTCTTCTGCATCTACTTTCGATTTCCCCAGGTTCATTAATAACATGTCAATAATGGTATTGGAGTGCCTGACCTCGTTTTGGATTTGCTCTATTGAGAGTTCTAGGGTTTTAAATATGTCCGGCCTGATAGATGCTTTGATTAGGTTATGATTTTTTGCTAATTCATAGGCTTGAAGTAGGGTTGGTAGGTTTCTATTTAGGCCGTAGGCGTGGTTGTGAATGGTCATCAGTGGTGTTCTCAACTCATGAGAAATTTCCGCTCCTATTGAGGCCAATACCTTGAGCTTTTCCTGCTTAAGTCGATAGGGGTAGTAAAAAATGATGCTGGTTGTAACAACTAAAAAGGCGTAAATCGGTAGCTGAATGAGGTAATTGGTTAACATTACTTTATCTACCGTTAAGGCATAGGCCAATAAAGCCAATAAAGAACCGACAAGAAGCGTAAAGATGAATAGTATCCAGCTATAGGCTAGCAATATTAGTACCGCTAGTCCTGCTATCATAGACATAGCCCACACAAGATTGCCGCCATTCATTAGTAACATATAGGTAAAGAAGAAGGGCAAAGTATAGATCATAGTAACTAGCCAATAGAAATTGATATAGGGGCGCATAGAAGCTGGCCAGATTCGAAGTAAGGTTAGGCCTCCAAATAAAAGAGCACCTAATAATCGTAAGGTTAGGTTTTCATAGGGTTGTGGAAACACATAAGTCCACAGCAGGTAGTATGAGGGAAAACCTATTACACCAATTAAACTAATATAAAGGGTGTGTGGTAGGAAATACTCAGCACTCTCAGAGAGTGATCGACAGATGTGACTATAGACAGCAGAAAACCGTATTTTCATGGCTTGCACTCTTATTCCTCCTTGAAACACAGTCAACTTAATAAGCTAGTGGTTGTTTTGTTCTGATTGAGCCAATAGATAGAAGGTTTTGTGTGTTTATTGTACAGAGGGTCATGCTATTACAGTCAGACGACTAAGACAATGATTTGCCTAACAGCATTGTCTTTAACGATGTTTCGCCTTACTAGGCTGGTTGAGAGGGAAATTAACTAGAGGTTTTGTCTTTGAACTCACAAAGGTCTTCGATGATGCAGGCGTCACACTTGGGTTTTCGAGCAACACATATATAGCGGCCATGTAGAATCATCCAGTGATGGGCGTCTAACAGAAATTCTTTTGGTACGAATTTCAAAAGCTTCATTTCCACTTCTAAGACGTTTTTTCCTGGTGCGACTTTGGTGCGGTTACCAAAGCGAAAAATATGCGTATCGACGGCCATGGCGATCTGTCGAAAGGCGGTATTAAGTACCACGTTGGCGGTTTTTCGACCCACACCTGGCAGAGCCTCAAGTGCTTCACGGTTTTCAGGCACCTGACTATTGTGTTGTTCGATCAAGATCCTACAGGTTTTAATGGCGTTTTCGGCTTTCGCATTAAACAAGCCAATGGTCTTGATGTACTCTTTTAGACCCTCAACACCCAATGCCAGCATGCTTTCTGGTGTATTGGCGACAGGGAAGAGTTTGCGCGTGGCTTTATTGACACTGACGTCGGTGGCTTGGGCTGAGAGCAAGACCGCAATCAGCAGTTCAAACGGCGAATTGTATTCCAGCTCTGTGACGGGATTGGGGTTTTCGGCTCGTAATCGGGAAAAGATTTCGTAGCGTTTGGCTTTATTCATTGATGAACCTTAAATTAACCTGCTTGCCCAGTAACACGCACACGTTTTGACTCAGCAGGACCTGCTTTGGCCTTGGCTGCTGCGACGCGTTTCTGCTCTTTGTCATCAAAGTAATTTTTGCCGGCGATTAACAAGCCCAAACCAATAAAGGCGCCTGGTGGCAGAATCGCAAACAACACATTTGGGTAATCTTCGAAGAGGGTAATCTTCCAATGCAATGCCATGTCACCAAACAACAAATGCATATCAGAAAAGAGTGTGCCTTGACCAATCAATTCACGCATTGCCCCCAACGCCACTAGAATGACCATAAAGCCTAAGCCCATCATCAGCCCATCAAGTGCCGATGGCAAAATCGGATTACGGCTGGCAAAGGCATCGGCACGGCCCAGAATGGCACAGTTGGTTACAATCAATGGAATAAAGATGCCTAGAATCTGATACAGCTCATAGGTGTAAGCCTGCATAATCAGTTCAATTGAGGTGGTAAAAGAAGCAATGATCATCACAAAAGCGGGTAAGCGAACAGCGTCTGCCACATAGTTTCGAATAATCGAAACGGCTATGTTAGAACCCACCAAAACCACTAGAGTGGCTAAGCCAAGGCCGAGGGCGTTGACCACGGTACTGGTTACCGCGAGCATAGGGCACAAGCCCAGCAGTTGAACTAATGCCGGGTTGTTTTTCCAGATGCCGTTATAAATGATCTCAGCATAATTGGCGCTGGGCTTGTCTTCTTGAATGTCTTCTGCGACGGTTGTTTCTGCGCTCATTGTGATTACCTTTCCTATCGCGCTAGTAGCGTTGCTTTGTTTTGATCAAAGTATAACAGAGTGTTTTTTACCGCTCTAACAACCGCTCTTGGGGTAATGGTTGCGCCAGTAAATTGGTCAAAGTCGCCACCGTCTTTTTTTACACCCCAGCCTTTCAGATCTGGGTTAGTAAGTGACTTATCGGCGAAACTGAGAATCCAATCGGATTTTTTCAAATCCACTTTGTCGCCTAAACCTGGTGTTTCTTTATGGCTAATGACACGGCTTCCGGTGACGACGCCATCACGATTAATGGCGACCAACATGTCTAAATTGCCATTGTAGCCTCGAGTCGCGGTGGTTTCGAAAATAATCCCTGTTACCTGACTCCCTTTACGGGCAATGTGAATTTTGGTGCCATTTTCACTGCCTAAAAGAGGGTCAACCGGTAAGACGGCGATGTCCTTGGTTAGGTCATTGTCATACAGATCAGCTGGTAAGATTTCATTAAACGCTGAAATCTGTGCATGCAAGATATTCTCTTTAATCGTATGGTCAGTCAGCTGATGTGTTACGGCAATTAAACCTGCTGTCAGTACTGCAAAAATGCCAAGACCAAGGCTGTTGCGGCGAATAGAAGACAATAATTCCATTAGTTATCCTCCCCAATCTTTAAGCCTTTTTTCGCTTTTTTGTGACCGTAACTTCTTGGTTGAGTGTAGTAATCAATCAAGGGGGCGGTGAAATTCATCAAGAGAACCGCAAACGCAACCCCGTCTGGGTAGCCGCCCCAACTGCGAATAATGTAAATCAAGATGCCAATGCCCGCACCGTAAATGAGTTTGCCTCGGTTACTGGTACAAGAAGACACGGGATCTGTGGCAATGAAAAAGGCGCCAAACATGGTGGCCCCCGTCATAAGATGAAACCATGGTGACGCAAACTGGCTGGGGTCAATGGCATAGAAAACACCAGACATCGCCAGTAAGGCCGCGAGCAGGGCAACGGGTGTGTGCCAAGTAATAACGCGCAACCAAAGTAAGCCAAGACCACCGACTAAGTAAGCCAGATTGATCCATAACCAGCTGTTTAAGCTGGCCGATTGTAGTGCAGGGATGCTGCTGAAAGCGGCTTCACTATCAAGCAAATCTTTATGCTTAAAGCCATCCAAAGGTGTTGCCATGGTGTAACCATCAATGCTGGGCAAATGATGGAAAATGGCTTGTAGACTTTGCGCAAAGGATAAGGTTTCCCCTGAAGTGGTTAGGCCAGTGTGGCCAAGCCATTGGCTCATGGGTACAGGGAAAGACACCAGTACGATGGCATAACCGACCATGGCTGGATTAAAGGGGTTATTGCCTAAGCCACCATAGAGTTGCTTGGCAAAAATGATGGCAAAGCCAACGGCAGTGACCGTTACCCACCAAGGGACCACGGGAGGTAACGCGATACCCAATAACACAGCGGTCAGTAGCGCGCTGTAATCTTTTAGGAAAAAGGCCACAGAGCGACGGCGAATGGAGAGAATCGCAGCTTCACAGGCCAATGCTGTCACACTGGCGATCATGATGTTGATCAAGGTGCCAAAACCGAACAGCCAAGTTTGCACAAGAATGCCCGGAACGGTCGCTAAAATGACCATTTGCATGACCCACGAGGTACGATGACCGGCTCGTTGAGCATGGGGAGACGATATTCTCAATAATGCCATTTATTGACTCTCTTGCTGTTTCATCAGTTGCTCAAGCAAATGTTGCGCTTGCGCTTGCTTATCGTTCAGTTGTGCAATTTCAATTTGCACTTGCTCTGCATTGTCGGGCTCAAGTCCTAACTTCTTTGTCAGCTTGTTGGCTTGGGCTTTGGCCAATGCAACGGCAATTTTTTGTTGCTTGATTTGCTCAGCCAGACTGACTTGAGGGGCTTCGTCATTCGCTTGTTCGGCGTTCGATGGCTCAGCTTTTGACGGTTGCGGTGCTTCATTCGATTCCAATTGAGCCAGTTTCTGCTGAGCTTCAAGCAATTTTTGCGGCCACTCGGAAGCTTGGATCTCTTCCTCGCTCTTACCTTGCTCTTTTAATAGGGCAAGGTTCTTTTCGGCTTTTTTAATGCCAGCTTTGGCGATGGCAAGGTCGATCTTGCGTTTTTTGTCATCGTCCGCATTCGTTGGTGCGGCTGGCTGTGCTTGAGCTGCTGTGGAAGCTTCTTGATCTGAGGCTTTTTGCGCTGCAGGTTCTAGCGTTTCTAATTGCGCCAATTTTTGCTGAGCTTCATTTAGCTTCTGCGGCCATTCAGAAGCTTGGATCTCTTCCTCGCTCTTACCTTGCTCTTTTAATAGGGCAAGGTTCTTTTCGGCTTTTTTAATGCCAGCTTTGGCGATGGCAAGGTCCACTTTGCGCTTTTTATCTTCGTCTGCTGTGCCGAAATTGTTTTCAGCTGATTTGGTTGTCGCTGTGGCCTGTTGTGCATTTGGGTTGGCTAGAGCATGCTCCAAGTCATCGGCTCGTTGTTGAGCGTCTTTTAGTTGCTGACGTAGAGTGTCGATCTCTGGCGCTTGTATTTCTTCGGCTTTTTTCAGAGCTTTTTCGACTTTCTTTACCGCCGCTTTGGCAATGGCGGCGTCTATTTTGAGCTTTTTCAACTCATCCTTGATTGCGGGTTTAGCGCCGATGTTTGGTGCTGCTTGGCTGTCATTAGCAGTGGCTTGATCAAGCTTAGCTTGTGCTGCGGCTTGTTGGGCTTGCAGGTCGGCTACTTTTCGTTTTAGCTCACTGTCATCAGGCGACTCGTCGAGTTGTTTTTGCACTTTTTTCAGTTTTACGCCTGCCAGAGCGAGATCTACCTTAGCTTTTTTGATCTCGTCATTGACAGCTGGCTTCACGGCCGTCTTCGCCGCTGTCTCCACTGTGGCTTTAGGTGCCGCATTGGCTTGATCCAGCTTAGCTTGTGCCGCTTGTTGTTCTGCGATTAACGACGCCACTTTTTGCTTTAGGTCAGCGTCATCAGGGGACTCGTCTAATTGCTTTTGGGCTTTTTTCAGCTTCACACTCGCCAGAGCAAGATCGACTTTGGCTTTTTTCAGCTCATCGCCAGCCTTATCTTGGGCAACGGCAGGAGAAGCTTTAGCGGTGGAAGCCGTGGCGGCAAGCTTGGCCATTTGCGCGTCTAAGTCTTTTACTTGGTTGGCTTGATCCGTAACCTGTAATTGTAAGCTGTTGATCTCTTCAAGGTGCTCGTTTTCTTGTGCACTGAGCAATTGTTTCTCAAGTTTCTTGAGTTTGGTTTTGGCAATGGCCAAATCCACTTTGAGTTTCTTCGATTCGTCATTTGCTGCTGGCGCTGCCGCAGGGGCGGCCTTGGCAGTGGCTTGGCTTGTGTCTTTTGCTGGCGCAGGTTTCTGACGGGCCAAACGCTTGGCTTCTTTCTCTGCCGCTTCGGCTTCCTGACGGGCTTTGCGGGCTTCAAAGCGTTGCTTAGCTAGATCGGCTTTTACCGCAGACTCACGAGCTTCACGAATGCTGCTCTTCGAGTGACGATAATATTGAACAAGAGGGATGCTGCTAGGGCAGACATAGGAACACGCGCCACACTCGATGCAATCGAATAAGTTGTGATGTTCGGCTTTTTCGTGTTCTTGGCTCTTGCTGAACCAGAGCAATTGCTGCGGTAGCAGACTGACCGGGCAGGCCTGTTCACACATACCGCAACGAATACAGGCTTGTTCTGGTGCTGGTGGTGGCAATTCTTGTTTGGTGGCCGCCAAAATACAGTTACTGGTTTTGACGACGGGAACGTCCATAGAATCCAATGTGAAGCCCATCATAGGGCCGCCCATTACCAAACGGTGAAGTTTGCTTTGTTGAGCGTCTGCGTATGTCAATAAATGAGAAACGGGTGTGCCGAGTAAGACTTCAACATTCTGTGGTGCGTTTAATGCATCCCCCGTTAACGTGGTGAAACGGGAAATTAATGGTCGACCTAGATGAATGGCATCGTGAACAGCAACACAGGTGCCGACGTTTTGACACAATATGCCTATGTCTGCTGGGTGTTGGCCGCTTGGTACTTCTTTGCCTGTTAGCAGTTGAATGAGCTGCTTTTCACCGCCAGATGGGTATTTAGTTGGTACCACGGCGACTTTAATGGTGCTGTTACGCTCGTTCAGTAAGTCGTTCAACATCTTAATCGCCGTGGGCTTGTTGTCTTCAATGCCAATCACGACTTGGCTGGCATTGACGAGATGTTGTAAGACTTCAATACCGAGAATGAGTTCTAAGGTTTTTTCACGAATTAACATGTCATCGGCGGTAATGTAAGGCTCACATTCGGCCGCATTGATAATGAAATGGGTCAGTGGTGATTTGTTCGCACCTTGCAATTTGACCTGTGTTGGAAAGCCAGCGCCGCCCATACCGACGATGCCCATTTCAGATAAATACGCCAACACATCTGTGCGGTTCTGGGTTTGCCAATCGACCAAAGGCTCAAGGGCTTGCCATTCTTCTAAACCATCTGGCTGTATAATGACGCACAGGTCACTTAAGCCTGAAGGGTGGGCAATCAAACGTTCTTCAATGGCTGTGATGGTGCCAGAGGTTGGCGCGTGCAAAAAACTACTCAAGAATCCATTGTTGATGGCAATGGTTTGGCCTTTGAGAACCTTGTCACCGACATTGACAAGTGGACGTGAACTTTGGCCAATGTGTTGGCCCAATGGCAAAATCAATTCTTGTGGCAAGCTCGGACGGCCTAAAGGCAATTGCAGAGATTGTGCCTTGTTTTCCGGTGGATGAATGCCGCCATGAAAAGAGAAAATATCAAACGCCTGCATTAGTGTGCGGCCTCCGTCTGACGATCTGTCGCAATAATATTCAACGAGGTGGCGGCAATGCCTTGAGGTTTATCCCAAGACCAGGTTTTGGTGTTCACGCCAACTTCTACCATATCAATACAATCTACTGGACAAGGTTCCACACACAGGTCACAACCTGTGCATTCATCAGAAATCACTGTGTGCATTTGCTTCGCGGCCCCTAGAATCGCATCAACAGGGCAGGCTTGAATGCACTTTGTACAACCAATGCATTCGTCTTCGCGAATGACAGCCACGCGTTTGGCGCTTTCTGTACCGTGATCGCCATCCAATGGAATGGCTTCCACGTCGAGCAAATCAGCAAGAGCTTGAATGGTGGCTTGTCCGCCTGGCGGGCAATGGTTGATGGCTTCGCCATTGGCAATGGCTTCGGCATAAGGGCGGCAACCTGGGTGACCACATTGACCGCATTGGGTTTGCGGAAGCAAGGCATCGATTTGGTCGACAATTGGATCGCCTTCTACATGAAAGCGCACGTTGGCGTAACCTAAGATGCCGCCAAAGACTAAGGCTAGGAGAACAAGAATACCGATGGCAAGTAAAACAGTGGTCATGCGACGGCTCCTAAATTTGCACTAGGGCAGTAAAGCCCATGAATGCCAAAGCCATGAGTCCTGCTGTAATCATGCCGATTGCGGAGCCTTTGAAAACACTGGGTACGTCGGCCACATTGATGCGTTCACGCATCGCAGCAAATAACACCAAAACAAATGAGAAACCAACCGCCGCCCCGAAGCCATATAAAATGGATTCAACAAAATCGTTTTGCTTGCTGATGTTTTGCAATGCGACCCCTAAAACCGCACAGTTGGTGGTAATAAGAGGTAGGAAAATACCCAAAACACGATATAACAGTGGGCTGGTTTTATGTACCACCATCTCAGTAAATTGCACCACAACGGCGATGACCAAGATAAAGGAAATGGTTTGTAGATACTCTAACCCGAATGGTTGGAGGATATAGGTAAAGGTAAGATAACTGCACAGACTGGAAAGTGTCAGTACAAAGGTGGTGGCCATGGCCATACCAATAGACGTCTCCAGCTTGCCAGACACGCCCATGAAAGGGCAGAGTCCTAAAAACTGTACCAAGACAAAATTGTTCACCAAAATGGTGCTGACTAGTATCAACAGATATTCAGTCATCTCACGTCCAAAAAAAAGGTAAATTCATCGAAACTAACCGTGCTTGCCCGAGCACTTCCTGCGAGCGTCACTATACCAATCTGCTTATAACTAACAAAGCTAAAAATGCCAGATATATAGTCTGATTTAGTATATAGATAATAAGTTACGATTATATAAGTTGGATTTATGCATCTATAACTATGCTATTGCTCAACCTATTAAGAATCTTTCTCATCTAGATTAAACAATAGCGGATCACACTTACATAACGCGTTGGCCAGGTTTCGCGCCAGCGTGTGGTTCTAGTAAATAGATCTCTTCACCACCAGGGCCTGCCGCTAATACCATGCCTTCAGATAAACCAAACTTCATCTTACGTGGCGCTAAGTTTGCGACCATGACCGTATATTTGCCTTCTAAATCTTCAGGCTTATAAGCTGACTTGATACCAGAGAATACGGTACGAGTTTCACCGCCGATGTCTAAGGTTAATTTTAGTAGCTTATTGGCTTTCTCAACATGCTCAGCTTTAACGATCAAAGCAATGCGCAAATCTACTTTGGCGAAGTCATCAAAATTGATTTCGGCTTCGATTGGTTCTTTGCTTAGTTCTGTTACTGCTTGGGCCGGTTGCGTCGCTTCTTTTGCGGCGGCTTCGACTGCGGCCTCTGCTTTGCCTTCTTCAATCATGTCATCAATTTGCTTTTGCTCAATACGACCCATTAGCGGCTTGAATTTGTTCACCGTGTTGCCAAACAATAATTCGCTGCGGTTATCCCAAGTTAGCTCTTTGCCAAGGAAGGCTTCGGCGTCGGTAACCAAGTTTGGCATTACTGGTTTCAGGTAAGTTGCTAAAATGCTAAACAAGTTCAAGGCAACCGTACAAACGTCTTGAACTTTCGGCAAAGTTGCTTCGTCTTTTGCTAACACCCAAGGCGCTTGAACTGCAATGTATTCGTTTGCTACGTCAGCAAGGCGCATGATTTCACGAATGGCTTTACCGTATTCGCGGCTCTCGAAATGCTCAGCAATCACCTCGCCAGCGTCGATGAAGGATTGAATCATGTCCGCTTCGCTAACGTCAGTCGCTAATTGACCATCGAACTTTTTGTTAATGAAGCTGGCGGTACGGCTGGCAATGTTAACCACCTTGCCAACCACGTCTGAGTTTACACGTTGCAAGAAATCGCCTAGGTTAAGGTCGATATCATCAACACGAGAGTTTAGTTTAGCGGCATAGTAGTAACGTAAGTATTGTGGGTCTAAATGCTTCAAGTAAGTACGAGCTTTAATAAAAGTACCGCGCGATTTAGACATTTTTTCGCCGTCTACGGTTACGTAACCGTGTGCATTAACGCCTGTTGGCGTACGATAGCCAGCGCAATCCAACATAGCTGGCCAGAACAAGGCGTGGAAGTTAATGATGTCTTTACCGATGAAGTGATATAGCTCAGCGTCTGAGTCTTTTGCCCAGTAATCATCAAATTCTAAACCTTCAGTGCGATCACATAAGTTTTTAAAGCTCGCCATGTAACCAATTGGCGCGTCTAGCCAAACGTAGAAGTACTTGCCCGGGGCGTCTGGGATTTCAAAGCCGAAGTAAGGCGCATCACGACTGATGTCCCATTCTTTTAATCCAGAATCTAACCATTCAGATAGCTTGTTCGCGACTTGGTCTTGCAAGGTGCCGCTGCGCGTCCATTCTGCTAGGAAATCTTGGAAATCTGGCAATTTGAAGAAATAATGCTCAGAGTCTTTTTCAATCGGCGTCGCACCAGAATAAACAGAGCGAGGGTTGATCATTTCCATTGGCGTGTAAGTCGCAGAACAGACCTCACAGTTGTCGCCGTATTGATCTTCTGCTTTACACTTAGGGCAGGTGCCCTTGATGAAACGATCTGCAAGAAACATTTCTTTTTCTGGATCATAGGCTTGCACGATGGAACGCACTGAAATTTTGCCGTTATCACGCAACGCTTTATAAATACTGGTGGAGATCTCGCGGTTTTCGTCTGAGTGAGTTGAGTAATAGTTATCGTAACCAATCAAGAAGTCATTAAAGTCCGCCATGTGCTCTTTGCGCACACCGTCAATCAACTCTTCTGAAGTGATGCCTTGTTGTTCGGCCTTGATCATGATGGCGGTGCCATGAGCATCGTCCGCACAAACCGCTGTACACAAGTGACCGCGCATTTTCTGAAAACGCACCCAGATGTCAGTTTGGATGTGTTCCAGCATATGACCCAAATGGATTGGACCATTAGCATAAGGTAGGGCGCTGGTGACGAGTATTTTACGTTGCGTTTGTGCCATTTTTGATAAGCCTATTGGATTAAAAAAGGTCGAATATTCTATCTCTTATTTAGACATGATGGATAGACGTGAAGGACGAAAAAAGCCCTAGTCTAAATAAGGGATAGCATGTTGAAAGGCGACATTATAAGTCGCCACTTATTCTGTGCAAGTCTAAGCCTTGCTTTTCCACGATTTGCCCTTATCTTCCCTAGACTCACTTAATTTCGAATTGCGCCTTTCTGTTAGATCGAAAAGCCAATTTTTGCCTATGCTGTTAGGAGCCAATATGCCAAACCAAGCCGACCATCAACAGACGCTAATGTCTATTCTGGCCAAGCTGATCGATGACAATACCCAGCAAGCTTATGGTGATGTTTGGCAGATCACCGCCGACGACAGCCGATTGCATGTTCACTTAGCGTTACCTTATGCGGCGGCGCAAGAGCAAGCTTCGTTGGAAGTCCGAATTAAAGAAGCGTTAAACGACCCTCGTGAACTCACCTTAGACATAGAACACACTATCGAACAACACGCGACACAAGCTAACTTGCCTGGTTTAAAGGGCGTGAAGAACGTGATTGCGGTGGCGTCGGGTAAAGGTGGGGTGGGGAAATCCACCACCACTGTAAATTTGGCTTTGGCCATGGCGCGCGAAGGGGCGCGAGTCGGCATTCTGGACGCGGATATTTATGGTCCAAGCCAGGGCATGATGTTGGGCTTCGCCGATGGCACTCGCCCACAAGTACGTGATGAAAAATTCTTTATTCCACCGAGCGCTCATGGTGTGCAAGTTATGTCGATGGCCTTTCTGACTACCAAAGACACGCCAGTAGCATGGCGTGGTCCTATGGTCACTGGTGCTTTGATGCAAATTCTTACCCAGACCGATTGGGATGACTTGGATTACTTGTTTGTCGACATGCCACCGGGCACTGGCGACATCCAGCTGACCTTGTCGCAAAAAGTGCCAGTGGCAGGTTCTGTGATTGTTACCACACCACAAGACATTGCCTTGTTGGATGCCCGTCGTGGCATTGAAATGTTCAATAAGGTGAAGATTCCGGTCTTGGGTGTGGTGGAAAACATGTCAACGCACATTTGCTCTAACTGTGGTCATCATGAAGCCATCTTTGGTGATGAGGGCGGTGCCAGCTTGGCAAAAGAGTACGGTGTGAATGTGTTGGGCAAGCTGCCATTGAGTTTATCGATCCGTGAACAGAGTGATTTAGGTAAGCCGATTGTGGTAAATTCCCCCGACAGCGAGGTGACAGGCATTTATCAGTCGATTGCTCGTCAGTTGGGTGCTACCCTTGCCCACCAACAAGAACAGCAATTTGTCATGCCAACCATTGGCATGAGCGACGATTGAGGAAGTAACATGCGTTTGTGTGACCGAGATATAATCAAAGCCCTAGACCAAGGCGACATAGTGATTGAACCACGCCCAGACAACAGCGTGATCAGTGGCGTGTCGGTGGACTTGCGTTTGGGCAATTCATTTCGTGTGTTTCAAGGTCACCCAGCGCCTTATCTTGACCTGAGCAGTTCCAAAGATGATCTAGGTAAAGTCATTGAGTCTGTGATGAGTGATGAAATTCTGGTAGACGACGGTCAGCCGTTTTTCATCCATCCGGGTGAATTGGTATTAGGCGTGACCAAAGAGTCGGTCACAATTCCAGACGACTTGGTCGGTTGGTTAGACGGCCGTTCTTCCTTAGCACGCTTGGGTCTCATGGTGCACGTGACGGCTCATCGTATTGATCCAGGTTGGAGTGGCGGTATTGTATTGGAGTTTCTCAATGGGGGTAAATTGCCGATTGCCTTGAGTCCAGGCATGACCATAGGGGCGATCAACTTTGAAACCTTGTCTGGCCCTGCCGAGCGTCCTTACAACAAACGTGACAACGCCAAATACAAGGATCAGAAATCCGCGGTTGGCAGTCGCATCAGTGGCGATAAATCGCAATAAAGGTTATTTATTCCTAAGCAAACGCCATGACCTATCAAAACATTCCAGTGAACATCATTAGCGGATTTTTAGGCGCCGGTAAAACCACGCTCATTCGCCATCTTCTTAGCAAGGTGCCTGCTGGTGAGCACTGGGCGGTATTGGTCAATGAATTTGGTGAAGTGGGCATAGACGGAGTGTTACTGGCAGACAGTGGCGCTAGCATCAAAGAAGTGCCGGGCGGTTGTTTATGTTGCGTGACTTCGGCGGCGTTTAGCACAGGTTTGAACGCACTCATTAAACAGGTGAATCCTGATCGCATTCTCATCGAACCCACAGGCATTGGCCATCCCGCGCAAATCATGGCGCAACTACAAGCCGAACATTACCATGGTGTGCTGGATGTCAAAGCCTCAGTTTGCTTGTTGGATGTTCGCAACCTGCAAGATCCAAGATACTTAGGCCATCCGGCATTCTTTGACCAGATCGACTAAGCCGATGTGCTTATCGCGTCAAAAGCTGACCAATACACGGAGGCTCAGCAAGATCAATTTCTTGCTTTCGTCGCGCAGCTCAAAGATCCGAAAAAATACGCTTTCTCTGTGCAGGGTAAGATTTCATTGTCGTGGCTCGATTATTCAAGGGTCGGCTCCATTAACGTCAATGCACATGACCATTCACATCATCACCATGAAAGCCGCCATGAGCATGAAGACAGCCATGAGCATAAAGACAGCCATGAGCATAAAGACAGTCATGAGCATGAAAATGGTTATATCCACGATCATCAGCATGATGTCAACATCATCCAGCATGACAAGGTCACCGTCTTTGAAAAGCGCGATCAAACGCTTTGTAGCATAGGCTGGGTGATTGCAGGAGACGTTCTGTTTCAACAAGCTGCTTTAGAAAACCTTGCCACTGTACTGAAAAACCACTCAGGTTTTTGGCGGCTTAAAGGGCGACTTAAGCTGGATGCCGACAACACCATTGAGTGTAATATCACCCAAACAGAGCAGCATTTTGTTCGCCAAGATAAAGTCAAGCAATCTAAGATTGAATGCCTTGTGGACAGTGAAGAGGCCTTATCAGAAGTGAAACACCTCATTGAGAAAGCATTGTTCTTTTAACCTTAACTTATTGGCTTTGGTCTGCTGATGATCGCTTTTTGCGCCATAACAGCATAAGTTGTATTTTGTTTGACAAGCAATCTTGTTAACAACACGCATCGAATGGGGGAGTGGTATTGAAAATGGGTGGCTCTAACACGACAAACGCCCTGTATTGCTAAATAAAACAGAGCGTTTTGATGATTTAAATAAGGTTCGAAATTATATCGTAACCTTACTCTAAAAGAGAGGACCGGATGGCACAATTTCGACCTCTTGCTTTGGCTTCATATAGGGCAATATCGGCTTGCTTAATAAAGCTATCCGGCTCCTCTTCCTCTGCTGTTGGGAACACCTCCGTTATTCCTGCACTGATTGAAACTGGAATGGTGTTTTCATCGTAGACTATCTTAAGGTTTTCGATGGCGTTACGGATTCGCTCAGCCACATCGAAGGCTTGCTTTTCATCTGCATTCGGTAAGATAACGATAAACTCTTCGCCTCCATAACGGCCCACACAATCTCCTTGGCGCAGGCTTGCTCGAATGGCTTTTGCGGTCTGTTTGATCACTTCATCCCCAGCGGGGTGTCCATAGGTATCATTAACGGATTTAAACTTATCCAAATCCATTAAAAGAATGCTGAGCTTGCCGCCAAACTGATTCAAGCGTTCTATTTCTTTCTCAAAAAATGATAGGGCTTGAGAGCGGTTATTTATCTGCGTTAACCCGTCTTTTGTTGCCATTTTTTGTAATTTATTATGGGCTATTTTCAGGGCCGACAAAGGAAGTTTCATTAATCGATAGGCGATGAAAAAAATAATTAATAGGTTGGTAAGGACAATAAGGGTGCCAGTCAGCACGGCAAAGTTTATGTCATCGCGGAAACGAGTGACATCTTGATAGATTTCAATGGCTCCAGCGATCTGCCCTGATTGGTTATAAATGGCGGTGTAAGTCGCAACCACATCGATATCAAAATGTTTCTCAAAGGCTAAATCCATCTCGCTTTCTTTGTTGTACATTTTAGAAACATGTATACCTGTTAATGCTTTTTCAAGGGATTCATTGCCAATATTCATGGTGCCGATAACGGTTTTGTCTGTGCTGTAGGCAATGGTTCTATCGGGTGTAAAGACCTTTACCTTGATCATATGGAAGGGGTCTAATGTTTGGTGAAATGAAGTGTCTAATTTGTCTTCTGATATGTTGCTAATATCAATTTGGGCATTTTCATTAGCTAATAATAATTCATAGTGGTTGTTGGTAAAGGACCGGCTCATGCTGATGGCTTCGGCTTCAGCCCGATCAAGAATGTAGGTTTTTGAGACCAAGTAAATGGTGATGGCGGAAAAAATTAGAATGGCACTGCCCAAGATAGACAGCAAAATAAACATGCTGCGGATGAGCTGAGTGGGCGTGTGTATGTCATCCCATTTTTGGGTCATCAAAGGGGGCAGATGAGATACCTTATAATCGGTCCAAAACATAAATCCTCCGTAACAATGTTCATGTTTTTTGTTTAATAAAGACCCCAAAAAATGGCCTAAGTTGTCTTTATTTCTTGTTATCTTCCCTGCCAATATAGTCATATTAGACATAGGAACTTGCCTCAAACAATGAAGCCTTATTCACCCGCTACTCATTGCATGACTGGTAGACTTGCTTACACTGTCCTTAGGTAATGCATTGATTTTTACTCACGCAGTTCAAATCTTGATGAGGCTGTTACTGAGTGTAGTTGATAATCATTCTTCGGATAGATACATATATCATGAAATGGGGTAAATAAAAGGGTAAGAGCACAATTAAACCGCTTTTCACCTAATCATCATGTTTTAGCCTGACTCATGTGTGTTTGAGTTTGGGGGATAAAATGGAATGCATCGAAGTTAAACGCCGCCAGATTCCGCTTAATTTATTGCTTGAAGCCGATCCTTCAGAAGCGAGTGTTTCATCCTATTTATCGGAATCATGGTGCTTTACGGCATCCGATAATGAACGCCTATTGGCTGCGTGTGTGGTGAAGCCTCAACCTCAAGCCGATCATCTTGCTGAAATATGCAATATTTCCGTGTATCCAGAGTATCAAGGTCAAGGTGTTGGTACAGCCCTGTTAACCTTTGTTCTATCTCAACTAGCGAGTAAGGGAATCAAGCATGTAGTGCTTTGCACTGGCACATTTGGCCACCAACTGACATTTTACCAGCGTCTTGGTTTTCGCGTGGACGCCGTACTGAAAGACTACTTCTTACTTCACTATCCTGAGCCCATTTTTGAAAATGGCATCCAGCACCAAGATGGGCTGAGGCTCTATAAGGTGCTTTTAAAATAAACCGCTTTTAACATAAGCCGCTTGCCATTGAGCAAGCCTTTCACTTTTTTCTAGTAATCCTCCAATTTTTTTAATCTCTCATCGGGCTTTTTGATTGATCCAAAAGGTAAACTTCTTTTGTCGAGGTTGGTTGTTTGGAGCCTATAAAGTGCCTTTTGATAAGTGTAAAGATGAAGACAGATTTTGCGATAAGGTGTATTTTTTTGAGGCGTTATCTATTTCTCGAAAGATTCATATAACCAAGGAGTTTTGCATGTTTTTTACGAATTTTCGTACTGTTATGCTATCTACTGTCCTATTAGCGGGCAGTGTTTCCCTGCCAGCCTTAGCACACGACTCAGATTACAACACCAAAGATTTAAATGAACAGTTGGTGATGTCGACCTTGTGGATGCAGGCATCGGCTGAATATAAAGCCATGTCTTATCAAGCTTTTAACTTGGCTAAAATGCAGTTTGATCATTATCTTGATAAGCATAAAGGCAATAAAAAAGTGGCTGTGGTGGTGGATGCTGATGAAACGGTCATCGACAACAGCGATTATCAAGCCTGGTTAATTGGTAAGGATTTTGGTTATTCAAGTAAAACCTGGAGCAAGTGGATGGCAGCCGCAGATGCGAAGGCCATGCCGGGCGCGACGGATTTTCTGAATTACGTGGCAAGCAAGGGCGCCGAGGTATTTTACGTAACCAACCGAAAAATAGTGGGGCTAGAGGGCACACGTAAAAACCTAAAGGCGCTGGGCTTTCCTAATGTAGATGACAAACATTTGATGCTAAGAACCGATACCAGTAATAAAGAGCCGCGCCGTGACGCTGTGGCGAAAAACTATGATATTGCCCTGTTCATGGGGGATAACCTGAATGATTTCTCCAATGACTTTAGAACCAAAAGCCTTGCCGAGAGTGATGCGGCGGTAGAAAAGAATAAGGCGCTATTTGGTACCAGGTTTATCGTTTTACCGAACCCTGCTTATGGGGATTGGGAAGGCAAGGTCTATAACGGAAATTGGGGGGCTACTGCTGCCGAAAAAGATCGCATGCGCAAGTCCAAATTGCACGTATGGCACCCAGCTAAGTAATTGTATTTAACGAGGCATTTAGGGCTTTTCTATTCCTGAAAAATAATGTCTGGCAGGGCAAAGGTAAAAGACGGTTAGCCGAATTCTAATGGTCATTTACCTTTGCTCACGCCACACATTGTGAGGAAATGTGTTTGGTTCGGGCTCAAATGTTACAAAGGTAAAAACTATAAGTATTACTTTTAATTTCATAATAGAAATTGTTCTCTTCCTATTTTTATGTAAAATACTGTAAGTTAAAGTAAGTAATGTGGGCTTTTAGGTAAAAAAGCGGATTTTTGTCATTTGACCAAGTGCATAGTATTTTTTAGCCTTGCTCGTCTTCCCCTCTTTGCAGGTGAGGGAGATCAATCTCTGTTGCTGAGCCTTATCGAAATTTCCATACGTTAAAGCGCATGATTATAAAGTCAGTGCCATGTTATCTGCTCAATTTTGAGCAGATAACATGGTTGATGTTGCTGAAATCATACTGTATTGAAAGAAAGTATAAACTTAGGGAAGAGATTTATGTTGACGTTACGGCGAGTCATCAAACATTGCATTTCTGATGTTGTTCCATGGCCAAAAAAGCCTGTTCGCCGTGCTTCTTATAAAACACGGCCCCTAAAGCTTGTTTCATCCTCTTCTCATGTTTCACTTTTGTCGTCTTGCCGACGAAACCAAAAATACATCGCTCAGATTATGTTGTCGGCTTACTTGTCTGCGCCTGGTGTCTTGTTGGCACAGGGTGCGACTGCTGCCTCAAACAGCGCACATGCACCAGCATTTGATACTTCAGCCAGCGGCATTCCAATCGTCAACATCAATGCGCCTTCTTCAAAAGGGGTGTCTCGTAACGAATATGAAACACTCAATGTCGAAAGCAAAGGTCTGATCTTTAACAACGCCACCGACATCGCCAAAACCGAACTCGCTGGTTACATAGACGGCAATGCCCGTTTAGGGGGCAAGAGCGCCAGCATCATTCTCAATGAAGTGACCGGCAACAGTCGCAGTGCCTTGAACGGCTACATGGAAATCGCAGGGAAGTCCGCAGAGCTGATCATCGCCAACCAAAATGGCATCACCTGTAATGGCTGTGGTTTCATCAATACTACCCGTGGCACCTTGACCACAGGGCAAGCCTTGTTTGATGGTGCGGGTGGCTTGTCGGGCTTTGATGTGTCCCGTGGCGACATCGCCATTACCGGTCAGGGGCTAAACGATACCAACACGGACGAATTGGATATCTTGGCGCGCAGTGTCAAACTCAATGCCAAACTCTGGGCCGATAACGTCACCATCATTACCGGTGACAACCGCATTAACTACCAAGACAAGTCCGTCACCGCTCGATCCAATGGGGAACGGGAAGAATTCGCGTTGGACGTTGCTGCGATTGGCGGCATGTACGCCAACCGCATTCGCTTGATTGGCACCGAAAAAGGCTTAGGGGTCAATTTGGGCGGTGAAGTCAAAGCCGTCGACGACATGGTGTTGGATACCCAAGGCAACCTTGTTCACAGTGCCACCTTAAGTGCTGATGCGGTTAAGATTCAGGCCAATAACATCGAGAACACAGGGGCCATTCTGGCCAATCGTCTCACCATAGACAGTACAGAAGAAATGACCAACAAGGGGGCGGATGCCTCCATCCAAGCCACCAGTGCGATAACCCTGAAAACACAAACCTTACAGAATCTTGATGGTGCCAAACTGCTTAGTCAAAACGGAGACGTGGGCCTAACCAGCCACCATTTTGAGAACCAAGGCACAGTCGCAGGGAAGACACTTAAGGTCGACACCAGCACCCTAAACAATACTGGGGAAAGCAGCCAGATTTTCGCTGTGGATCAATTGACGCTCACCACCACGGGGGACCTAACCAATCAGGATGGCGCTACCATCGCGTCCGATGATCAATTAACCATAACAGCACAAGGGCAGCTGACCAACCTCACCGGGGCCATTGAGTCCTTAGAGACCTTGAACATCGAAGCACAAAGCCTCACCAATACAGGGAGCCTCTCAACACAAAATGGCGCCTTGACTCTCACGACAGGGCAAGTGGATAACCAAGGCATCTTAGCGGGCAAAGGCATCATTGTTAACGCCAATGCTCTGACCAACAGCACAGCAAACGGGAAAGTCTACTCAACGGACAAACTCGATCTCAACATCACAGGTGACGTTACAAATAAAGACGGCGCTTTAGTTCACGCCGACAGCAACATGACCTTAGAGACGGAGGGAAAACTGACCAACACGGACAGTACCCTTGAAGCCGTCAATAACACGACCTTGTTATTCAAAGGCTTTAGCAACACGGCCAACAGCCTAATGTTGGCCGAAAACGGCACTTTAGACATCCAGGTTGGCAGCTTGGATGGTGACGGTGTGTTTTCCGCTACCGGACCACTGAACAACCATGGTGCCTTGAAGGGGCAGCAGGTGAAGGTCACAGCAACGGCCATTCATAATGACAAGAGCACCAGTAAGATGGCGGCAACGGGCGATCTGACCCTCACCGCGACACAAGGTAAGGTGAGTAATACCAATGGGGCCAGCCTGAGTGCTAATAATACCCTGACCATTGCCGCCGCTACCGACTTGATCAACACCGGCGCGAACATCGAATCGGCACAAGACATCAGCTTATCCAGTCAAAACCTAAAAAATACCGAAAACGCGTTGATACGAGCGAACGACAGTATCACCCTAGACTGGCATGGTGCGTTAACCAATAACAACGCCAAAATAGAAGCGCAAAACAACATTCACACCACTCAAAGCACGGATGAGGCATCGAATCCTCGTTCTGGTAGCTTGACCAATGCCAGCACTGGGTTGATTACCGCACAAAATGGCACTCTCAACCTGACCCTAGGTAACCTCACTAACTACGGATCTATTGGGGCTAATCGGGTTACCTTGAATACCAATAGCCTATTAAATAAGGGCAGCAGTGGCTTGATTCTGGCCAATAAACACCTCGATCTCTCGTCTAATAGTAACCTCAATAACTACGACGGGGCGTCCTTGTTTAGCTTGGGCGGTGGCAAATTGTATGCAAAAGGAAACTTGACCAACAGCTCGGCCAGTATTGAAGCTCGTGGCGGGGATTTAACCATTGATGCGAGTAAATTAATTAATAAAAGAACCTCGTGGGAGATTGGTTATCGAACTGAGACCAAGGATAAAACGGAGTCCGGTAAGGTTTATGTGATTCGTGAGGGGGGGGGATCTAAAAAAAAGCATGAAGGAGTCTCTTATTATTATGCCGGGCGGACATCTCAAACTGGATATAAATATGAATCAGCTGTTAATAGATTTAAAGATAATAGTAATGTTAGATTAGTCGGCCAAAAGCATTATGACTTCGAGAGAACAATTGTAACGCCTTATATTCGGTCTATCTCTTCAGAAGGCGAAATCTATTCGTCCGGTATCATCGATATTATCGGTGATTTAGAAAATAACGCGTCCGTAATAAATGGCATTATTGATGTAAATATTACAGGAGAGCAAAAGAATATACCGCTTATTTTAATACAAACTGTTACTGATTTAGGGGAGGAAGAAACTGAAAAGCGTTATTCACCATTTTCTTTTGGGGTTAGGGAAAAAAAAGATATTGATGGAGGTAATAGAAGCACTAGTTATAAATATGTCTCCGATATAATTGAAAGCAGTTCAAAACCTTATAAAGCAAGCAATACTAATGATATTTTACTCGAGTCTTCTATTATTAGTGCCGGAGAAAACCTCACAGGCAAAGGCGGCAGTTTGCAGAATGTTGGTTCTGCCGATACGGTATCGAAAGAACTGAGTCGTTCGGAAATCATAGAACAGCGTCAAAACGCCATCTTTGGCGATCTTTCGGTAGAAGACTTCATTCGAAGTGCGCAGTTTGCTTCCTCCCAACGGCCTGATTCAGGTTATCTAATTGAAACCAATTCATTATTTACTAACTATAAGACCTTCATTTCCTCCGATTACTTGTTGAATAAGACGATAGGCGATGGCCAAGGTAGAACCGGCAAAACCGCCTCTCGTCTTGGGGATGGTTTTTTAGAACAACAATTAGTTCGTGATCAGATTCTGTCTTATACAGGACTTCAAAGTTTGCCTGATCAAGTAGATATTGAGTCGACTTATGCCACCTTGATGAATAATGCCTTAAAGGAATATAAAGACCTTAAATTGAGTACAGGGGTTGAACTCACCGATGGTCAAGTCGCTAAATTGAAACAGCCGATCGTTTGGATGGTCACCGAGACGGTACAAACACCATCTGGCCCGCAAGATGTGTTAGTGCCTAAAGTTTATTTTTCCAATTCCACTGATATGACCTTAAGGCCGGATGGAGCCTTAGTCGCGGCCAATAATATAGACATCCAAGTAGACGGTGATCTTGCTAACTCTGGCAGTATCGTTGCTAAATCCAACTTATCCCTAAGTGGTGATAATCTTACCAACAGTGGTGCTATTAGTGCTGGTGCAAGTGCCAACCTGAAAGCGACAGGCGACATCAGTAACTCAGGCAGTATGCAGTCCAAGGGCACGCTCAGTTTGGCGGCTGGCGGTGATATCTCCAGTGAGACCCAACAAGAAGAGGTTCAGTCGGTTTTTGGTACGAAAACCTTAGTGGGTCAAACGGCCAGTTTAAAAGGTAGTAATGTTATCTTGAACGCTGGCAATGACATTAATTTAATAGCCAATGACCTTAATGCTGAAGAGCAACTATCATTACAAGCGGGTAATGACCTGACGCTTTCCAGCATAGCGGTGACTGAGACTGAAGGTGTTGGAAACTATTATCAGCAAGCCACGACACAACATCAAACAAACACACTATCTGCCAACAACATTCAACTTATTGCAGGCAATGACGTTACCAGTGAAGCGTCTCAATTAAGTGCCGAAGATACCTTAAGCATCAGTGCCGGTAACGATTTAGTATTGAGTAGTGTGGCTGACAGCTCAAGTTATTCACAAAGTAGTGATCAGCGCCAAACAAGCAAAGCTTCTGTTAATCACCAAGTCAACAGCTTGGCTGGCGCTAACATCCAGCTCAGCGCGGGTAACACGTTAACCAGTGAAGGCGCTCAGCTGAATGCGCAAGAAGATCTGACCTTATCCGCTGACAACATCGATCTATTAGCAGTAAAAGACACCAAGGATAACCACAGCTTTGTGGGCGGCGGTGGTAATTCCACTGAAAAACGCAGTCATAATGAAAGCATCATCGGCACGGATTTGATTGCTGGCGGTGCTTTGACTCTGGTAAGCCAGAACGACATCATCTCCAAAGGCTCTAACTTGAGCGGTGATGAGGGCATTGCATTAGTCGCAGGCGGCGATGTGGTGTTGGCCACGGAGACGGCGCGCAACTCATCCTATGAGCAAGTGAAGAAGAAAAAGTCAGGTATGTTTGGGTCTAAACGTTCCACCACGACCACGACGTCGGAAAGCCTGTCCAATCAAGGCACCAACCTCGCTTCTGCTGGAAACATAAGCATCTCCAGCGGGAATGATCTGGTGTTGTCGGGTTCCAAAGCCAGCGCGGATGGCAACATTAGCTTGCAAGCGGGCGGTGATATCCAGCTGCTGAGTGCCGTAGATCAAACGTCCAACCGTTACCAGGAACAGAAAAAAGGCACTTTTAAAGTCAAAACCAAAGACCAAGGCGCGATCAAACAAACGGCGGTCACCAGTGATCTTATTGGCGCTGGCAATGTCAGCTTAAACAGCGGCAGCAACATCACCTTAGAAGGATCGACTCTGGCAGCCAATGATACCTTGTCCATTGGCACCGAGGCGGTAACGCAGAACGCCCAAGGGCAATACGTGAACGCCGACGGCGAACAAGCAGGGAACATCACGGTTGGCACGAAAGTCTTGCAAAGCAGCGAATGGGATGAATCTTCCTCAAGTTACCGTGGCGTGTTGAAAGACCTTGCGAAAGGGATTGCGGTTGTCGGTTCTGTTGTTTCTTCTATTGGGGGCGGGGACGGCGTTCAAATAAAAATTGGCGAAGCCCGCTCGAAACGAACCGACTCTAAAACACATCAAACCTCTACGTTAGCGTCTAATGATCTCAATATTGATGCGTTACAAGACGTCACGTTTATCGGGACCGACATTTCGGTCGCGGACACGGCCAACATCAGTGCAAACAATGTCACCTTTGATGCGGCGCAAAATCAAGTGATCGTGACGGAATCTTATACCACCACAACGGTTGCCTCGGGAGATGGCTCTAATGTTGGAAACGAAGCGGTTTCTGTCGAAGCCAGTCCTATGCTGGCGAAAAATAGCGAGCAAGACAGTGCGTCAAATGACGATGATAGTGCAGAAGAAAAGGAAAAAGAGGAAAAGCCACCAGAAGGACTAGAACTGACCGTCGCCGAAGTGTCTGTTGTTGATCTAACCAAAGAAACCACCACGCAATCTAACACTTGGCGTGGTTCTAATGTCCAAGTGGGCAACCTCAACATTACCGCGAAGAAAAACGTCGGGATTATTGCCAGTGACGTGACGGTCCAGAACGACGCCAATATCAAAGCCGACAATATCTTGGTGGGCGGTCGTGAGGATGAAACCATAACGACGCAGACCAATAAAAAGAAAGTTGAGACACTGACGGTTGGGATTCGAAACGCGTATGCGGATGCCTATACAGCAGGGGAAACATTAGATTACGCCAAGTCACAAGAGAGAAAAGCCCAAAGAGCGTATGACGAGGCGAAGCAACAAGTTGAAGACGGCAAAATGCCAAAAGGCGATTTAGATGCTTATGACATCAAATTGAAAATGGCCAAAAAGTCGGTTAAAACGGCCGAGCTTGCTGTGGTAACGGCCATTGCCAGTGCCGCTGCCAATTCAGGGACTATGGGATTTACCGCCTCCGCAGGCGCGAGCATACAAGAAAGCAGCAGTAGTCTCACTGCCACCCAAGGCACTTGGAATGGCTCAAGCATTCGTGTTGGCAATAACGCCTCATTGAACAGCGATAATAACCTCACCGTAGAAGGCTCCGCGATTGCGGCGCAAGGCACATTAGAAGCCAACGCGAAAAACATCGACATCAAAGCCGGTAAAAACACTTACACAGAAGAAACCAGCAGCACGAGTAAAGGCGTGAGTGCCAGTGTTACTGTTGGTTTGGGCGGTGATTTTAGTAGTGGTTTTGATATGGGGAGTGTTTCTGGATCCGCTGGCGTGAATACCAGCAAAAGCAGCAGTCATAGCCAGAGTACACAATACACCAATAGTAGTTTAAGCGCTGGTTCACTAAAGAGTAACAGTGAAAAACTCACTCTAGAGGGCGGTAACCTTCATGGTGATAAAGTCGCCATTAATACCCAAGAGCTGGACGTCATTAGCCTGCAAGATACCGCTAAAAGCACCAGTAAAAGCGAAGGGGGCGGTCTCTCCCTTAGTATGGGCAGTAGCACTAGCACAGGCCCAGACCAAACTGTAACAACCACCGACACACTCACCGGAGGTATTAACTACAACCGTTCTAAAACCCATTCCGATTATGCCAGTGTGACCCAACAAAGCAGCATCACCTCAGGGGATCAGGGATATCAAATTAATGTCGCGGGCAACACCAACCTAGTTGGTGGTCTCATTACCTCAACCGATGCCGCAGAAGAAGCGGGCAATAACCGTTTTAGTACGGGCACTCTGACCCAACGTGACCTAGAAAACCACGCTGAATTTGGTGGTTCGTCTTTTGGTATCGACATGAGCCTTAGCGCCTCAGACACTAGTGGTGGCGCAGGAAATGCAGAATCTAAAGTCAATTTCTCTAAAAATATGGGCTATGGCTCGATTAGCGACCATCGAAAGAGTACCACCCAAAGTGGCATTAACACTGCGAGCCTTGTCATTACCGATGAGGACCAACAAACCGAGCTAACAGGCAAAAGCGTCGCCGCCGCCGTGGCTGACGTGAAAACCACCACCAATACTGACAACGCAGACCTCAACAGCGGCGCTTTGCAAAACAACTTTAACCAAGCGGAAGTGGAAGCGCTGGTGAACAGCGAACGTGATGCGAAGAAAAACTTTGATGGGACTGTCTCTCAGATCAAAGGCATGATCCTGTCCAAGCAAGAAGCATTAGAGAAAAACAAAGATCAGATGAGTCCAGAGGAATACGAGGATCAAAGTAAAGCTTTGACGGCTTATGGCTTATTAGCCAGCACCATTGGTGCCGGCTTGACCGCTCCGACGGACAGCGTCTCAGGTCAATTGGCTGCGGCCGCGTCGCCTACTGTTGCTTATGGCATAGGGCAATACTTCAAAGGGTTGGCCGCTGAGAATGACAATGGTCAGCTGAATGCTGGACAAGAAACGGCTCACGTCTTAGCACATGGCATTCTCGCCGCCGCCGTCGCCGCAGAAGGAGGCAATGATGCCACTACCGCAGGCATTGCGGCCGCCGGATCAGAAGCCGCCGCTCCAGCCTTAGCTCAATGGCTGTATGGCAGCAGTGATCCAAATGATCTGACCGCCGAACAAAAACAAACCCTTACCGCCGTCATTGGCGCGGCGTCCACCGCTGTTGGTGCCACTACAGGCAATGGCGCGGATACCGTGAGTACAGGGCAACTAGCCGAGAATGCGGTGGATAATAATTTCTTAGGTCCTTACTCAGAAGAGGAAACCATAGCTGCTGCTGAAAATTTACATGAGTCGAATAATGCTCAGCGTTATGTCGATCTTCAATTCGTTCATCAACGAAGTGATGAGTTAAAAAATAAGTATCAGAACGACCCTGATAGTATGTCTAGTAAGGAGTTAGAGGAACTAGGCTTTTACTTAGAGGCTTTTGTGAATGAAAATATGAAAAAATATGATGGGGACGTAAAGACAGTTAAAAAGATGTTAGCCCTTGAGTTTTCTAATACCCCAAAATGGGAGAATGCTATTCTAGATTATCAGATTCCATTTGCGTTGCCAGCTGGCTCAGAGGCAAAAGAAAGTGCAATAGATAGATATAGTCCAAGTTTGTGGGACCATCTCACATTTAGTACTGATAGAAATAAGCCAAAAAGTGCGAAAGTGTATTCTGAGGCTAAGGCGATTATAAAAACTGATGCTTACTATGACGCGCACGCTAAAATTGGTACCGATATACTTAGTACCGTTTTTGTGAGCGCCTCTACAGCTGCAGATGTTGTAAAGGGGGCCGCAGAAGCTTTTCTAACGTCTGATGCAGATACCGCGAAAGGGGTTGTTATTGATGTTGGGAGTAATATTATGAGTAATATATTTTTATCTAGGGTTCGGGCGCCAAACGCTACAGCAGACTATGTAAAAGATGTAGCGGGTAATTCTTTGACATTAGGGATCGATACGATCCTAAGCGGGGAGGAGAGTGATGATATAAAAGCAGATGATTGGATGAAGGTATTTTTAGATTCTGCAAAATCAACTGGCTTTAAGGGAATGACCTCACCCTAACATTGGAGTTTTTATTTAATAATATAGACTAGTGAATTGTTGATGTTTAAGAATATAAATTTCCAACAAATTTACCAAGACACCCACCTCTCAAAGCCAGTCATATCAAGTACGACTTGCGTTTCAAAAATGATGCCGTTGCTGGGCAGACAATACGTTCGATATTTTAATTATACCTATCAGCGAACTGGTTCCTTATGGGAAGGGCGTTTTCGATCTTGCTTAGTACAAAATCAAGACTACCTTTTCCATTTGTACCCTTATATTGAGCTCAACCCAGTTAGGGCGGATATGGTGAAAGATCCTGCAGATTATTCTTGGTCGAGCTATCAATGCAACGGTTTAGGTATCAATAGTGATCTACTGATACCCCATGAACTCTACCAACCATTGGGAGAAACAAAAGAAGAGTGGTGTAATGCGTATCGAGATATGTGTCAGTATCAGGTAGATGGTAAATTATTAGAAGGTATTCGTTTAACTGCCAATAAAGGCTTAGCGTAAAAAATAACGGTGTTGTTAATCCTAGTGGTTTAATTTTACTCTGCCCCCAATTATTAACGGATTTTATGAAAATAGGGATTGGAAGCAGACTAATCATCTTATCTGCCCCAGTCCCTTTACTTCTTCCAAACTCTTTTAAAACGCGTCTTCGATCACCAGTTCTTCTACCGGAAGTTGTCCACCACGTGGCTGTGCGGGTTTGGTACCTTTGCCGATGGCCAGCATCATGACGATGACATGGTCTTTCGGCAGTTTAATGAGATCGGCCACCTTGTCGAATTCGATGCCGATCATTGGGCTGGTGTTGTAGCCCATTTCTTCGGCGGCCAGCATTAGGTTCTGCCCTGCCATGGCACCGGATCGAATGGCTTCGTCTCTTTGTAGCCATGCTTTGTCCTGATAGAAGTTTTCTAGCATGGACACCAGCATGTCTTGAACTTCATTTGGGGTATTCTTCCAGTATCTTCTCGGGTTGTCGGACCAAGCTTGGGTATTCGCGACTATGATGACGAGTTCAGACGCGGAACTGATTTGTTCTTGGTTCCACGCTGCATGCTGAATTTTTTGCCGCTGTTGGCTATCGACCACGCGGACAAAGCGCCAATGCTGAATGTTGAAGGAAGTGGGTGCCAGAATCGATGCGTTGATGAGTTTATGGAAGGCTTGGTCCGACATTTTATGGTCTGGATCAAAATGCTTAATTGAACGTCTTTTCTCGATTAGGTTGAATACACTCATAATTCGTTCCTATGCATTTAAAGTGAATAGGGACATGGTGCGGATTTTTTATCAATGCATAAACTGCCTAGATCGAATTTCTATTTTTGCGTTACGCGCAACAATAAGGAATACTGTTTTACACTGATAAACTGAGGATAGGTGTTGTGTTTGAGGCTATGGAGCAATTTGTGCGAGTGGTTGAATTAGGCTCATTTAGCGCGGCGGCGGAGTCGTTAGGGAAAAAGCCGAGTTCCATCACCAGAAAGGTCAATCAACTTGAGCATGAAGTGAAAACCAAATTGCTGATTCGCTCGACTCGTCGGCTGGACCTGACGCCAGATGGGGAGCAGTTTTATAATCAATGTAAACAAATCTTGCAGTCTGTTGATACCGCCAAGCACAGCTTCGTAAAAGACGATGCTAGGGTTGATGGCAGTTTGGGTATCGCCACATTTGACACCGTAGGGCGAGGCGTTCTTGTACCGCTTATTGCTCAATTTAGAGCGAAACACCCAGAGACCAAGATTGCGATCAGTCTGGATAATAATTTGTCTGATCTTCATAAAGGTCCATTTGATTTGGCCATTCGATATGGGCGTCCTGATGACTCAAGTTTGCTTTTTCGACCGCTAAGAAATATGCCAAATGTTCTTGTTGCCTCACCGTCTTATCTTCAACAGTCGGCGCCACTTGAATCGCCAGAGGATTTGAAATTCCACGCTTGTTTGGCTTTTTATCGATCTCGCCAATACACTTGGTGGCATTTCAAAAAGGGCTCAGAACATCGAAAAATTCGCATTGACCCAACGCTTTCGTCAGAAGGTGGAACCCCCTTGTTGATGTGGGCTAAAGCGCACCAAGGCATCACCTTGGTGAGTAAGCTTTTCATTGAAGAGGATCTTAAAAATGGCAACTTGGTTGAGTTATTACCCAATTGGCAGGCCTCACTGACTGAGCAAGATAACGCCATGCTGTATTTGGTTTGGAAACCGTCATCAGCACAAAAGCCAATTGTCAGAGCCATGATTAACGACATTGTCGCTGAGTTGAGCGACAGAGAATAAGGATAAATATGATCCTACTTAGAGATATGCGCCAAGAGGAATTCCCAGCTTACAGTCAATATTTTATTGATGATTATAGTCAGGAAATTGCTAAGAATTATGGGCATTCGTTAGAAGTTTCAGTCGAATTAGCCAAGAAAGATCTGCATCGGAGTTTCCCCAACGGATTGGAAGACAATGCGCATTCATTGTTATGTATTGAGGCAGAAGTCGATGGTGAATGTAAGCTTGTGGGTTACCTTTGGCACTGCGTAAACATTAGTGATAACTCTACCTTCGTTTATGACTTCTTTATTTTCAGTGAATATCGAGGTTTAGGTTATGGCACTGAATCCATTTTAGCACTGGAAACTCAGCTACAGGCTATTGGCATTAACCAAATAAAACTTAGAGTGGCGTACCATAATGATCGTGCGCTTAAGTTATATAAAAAGGTCGGTTTTGAGATTACAGGTTTCAATATGTCCAAGAAAGTCAGTGAGTTGCCTTAACATAAGAAGCGTTAGCGGTATTAATCATATAGATTCGTTTTTAAGGATGATATGAAAACGACTATGTTTACTAAAAGAGCTGATAAGAAATCATCAGTAGGTGTGACGTTTGTTTTATTATGGATGGAACAATAGGCTTAGTGCAGTTTCATCATTCCGAATAAAGAAACCGGTTGTTCACGTCATTATGTAACAAGATAGGGAGAGCAAATGAGTATAGGTGAGGCGACCATTGATGATGCTAGAGTGATTGCAGACATTATCTCTAGATCAAATAAAGATGTCGCGGAAGAATTTGGATTGAACCTCGCCAATAAC
This sequence comes from Marinomonas posidonica IVIA-Po-181, assembly GCF_000214215.1. NCBI lineage: Bacteria > Pseudomonadati > Pseudomonadota > Gammaproteobacteria > Oceanospirillales > Oceanospirillaceae > Marinomonas > Marinomonas posidonica. The sequence goes on along the minus strand of NC_015559.1, from coordinate 2,436,197 downwards.
CCCAAACATCCTTCTTTTTGCAAGGAAGATTGGGTGTTGTCCGATTTTGAGCGAGGAGAAGAATATTTTATATATAAAAATGGCGCTGTTGGTGTTGGATGTGTTGCTTTTGAAAATCCAAAGCCTGGCGTAGCCTACTTAAATCGCCTTTCTGTATTACCTGAATATCGTCAAAATGGGGTAGGGGAAGAGCTTGTAAGGCATATTTTCAAGTACGCTAAGTTAAAGAACATTCAAAGAGTCAGTATTGGGGTTATTGCAAATCATATAAAACTCAAGAACTGGTATCTGAAGCTTGGTTTTGTCGAAGGTGAGATAAGAGGCTTTCAGCACCTCCCTTTCGATGTTCAATACATGAGTTTTAATGTTAGTTAAGTGGTAGGGAATGAGAGATTGAAAACGCTGTATTTTCCCTCTTTATGAAAAAGAGCCTAAAAAAAGTATTGAGATGCCACTTAAGCTATTAGAAATGCATGGTGTTAATAATCAATATACATAAATCGTGTTCTTGACAGTGTCGAAGGATTCAAAGGGGTCTGACCCCTTTATTCCCCTTTATTCCATTTCGTCATCACCAGACAGCAAGCTAACAAGAAAGGAGCTTCCATGCTCCGTCGTGTTTATTATGTGAATTTAGAGTGTTCTAATTACAATGATACCAGCAGTCTCATCGAGGGCTGTGGTATCTTTCTAGTGGTGTAAGACGTTTTCTCAATACGACTTGATATAGCTGCAGTGAGCGACTTTGGAACGCTGCAGCGCAGACTTTCAGATAATATGTCCACATTCTATAAAATCGCTCACTGTATTGGTTTTGCAGTTGCGGCCAAGCTTTTTCAAAATTGCTATGCCATGCAAGCAGTGTGGTGGCGTAGTCTTGCCCAAAATTATGAACGTCTTCGATCACGAAATAAGGCTCGGCTGATTCACTTATTTGGGTTAGTGTAGGAATAACGCCGTTAGGAAAAATGTATTTGTCTATCCAAGGGTCGGTTCCTGTGGCACTTTTGTCGCTGCCTATGGTGTGTAATACGAAAATACCATCCTCTTTTATGAGATTATGGGCTGTTTGCATATAGGTACCGTAATTTTTGGGACCTACGTGTTCAAACATACCAATTGAAACGGCTTTGTCGTATTGCCCTTCTAAACTGCGATAATCCATCAATTTAATATCGACAGGCAGTCCTTTACAGCGTTCCTTTGCAAGTTTCTCTTGTTCTTTCGATATGGTTACACCAGTAACATTGACCTCATATTCTCTGGCGGCAATCTCCGCAAAGCTGCCCCAACCGCAACCAATTTCAACAACGGATTCTGCTTTGTTTAATTGTGCTTTTTCGCAGATTAGACGTAATTTATTAAGCTGTGCCTGATGAAGGGTATCAGCTTCTTTCCAGTAACCGCAGGAATAAGCCATGCTCTCGTCAAGCATGGCTTGATAGAGATCGTTACCGACATCATAATGTTGTTCGCCAACCTGATAGGCACGTTTTACGGATTGGCGATTAAATAATGTGGCTTTTAACCAATGTCTTATCAGAGTCCAACGACCAGTAATGATTTTGTCTAATTCCGCGTTGATAATACGTCGAATAAATTCGTCAATTTGTTGGCAGTCCCACCATCCATCCATATAGGCTTCACCCAACCCTAAGGAACCTTGTTTTAATACTCTACTCCAAAGGTTCGGGTTATGCAGTTGTGGATCCCAAGGATTAGGTCCGTTGACTGTGATGTCAGCTTTGCTTAGTAAGTTAGTAAACCAAGTATCCAGACTTGAGTGGTCATGGTGTTTTGCAATAAAAGTCTTTGCTGTTTGAGGTGGCTCATTTATGGATTCGCTAGAGAGAGCGTTTTCTTCATTCAAGGGGTTAGCTGTACTCATTATTCACCTCCTATAAGATTAAATGAGTTTTCAAAGCGAACATCATTTCATCTTACGGTTGGGCGTGATAAAGAACAGAAGAAAGAAACTATCGAGATAATAGAAGGTTTTAATTTGTGAGTTTTGATGATCTTAATATATTAAGGTGTGCACTATAAATGAACAGATTGTTATGAATAAGGAAATAATATCTATAGATATAGAAAATATTATTTTCATTGACTGTCATTCAATGAGTTTGTTCTATCCTTTTAGTACGAAAGTACTTATGCCAGAAAAAGTGCAGGTAAGTTATTTATTGATAAAGGTCTAATGTGAGGTAATTTAGAACTAAAAGAATATAACAGGATAGAAATAATTCGCATATTCAGATAATAAGCGGTGAAATAGAAGTCATGCTAAGAAACATACCAATAAACTTTATTCTTAATAAAATGCGACCAACTTGGGGAGAAATATCCCTCGATTTATCAGAGGGTTGGTTGAAGCATGATATAAAAAATATGGTGAAAGATCCTGCTGATTATTCTTTGTCGAGTTACCAATGTAATGCGTATCGAGATATGTGTCAGTATCAGGTAGATGGTAAATTTTAGAAGAGATTCGTTTAACTGCTAAGAAAAGCTTATTCGCACCTTCCCTAGATATTTTTGCTGGAGGTGGTATGCAGTTTACCGGTTTTGATGATAATGGTGATCCACGTTCTTTGGAGCTGAGGTGTAATCATTTTTTTATTGGGACAGCATTTCAGCCTGAGCGATCGGCTTTTTTAGGAAAGCCGCAGCCAATCATTAAATCATTTTTGAAAGCGGCTAAGGAAGCAAATAATTACATTGCTGACAGGCGAGATAGCTAGAAATTTGTCTAAGGAATGGCTGTGCTCATCAGGACGGCATCAATCAAACGAATAGCGTTCGAACTGTTCCCAAGTGGCTTGCGCAACGGGTCCTAAGGGTTTTGATTTATCTTTCATAATGAAATAGTCCATGGGGGTTTTGTTTTGGATGTCATTCAGGGAAAGCATAATTAAAGTGCCATTTCTTAGACTATCTTCAACTAAGTAGCTCGGGAGTTTCCCCCAGCCCATGCCATTTTCGATTAACATCTTTTTAGTGTGGTAATCGTTCACATACCATCTATTTTGCCCTTCTATGACTCCCCATTCTAGGTTTTTAGAGGCACTTCCAGAGTCTTTTACGATAATTTGGCATTCTTTTAAAAGGTCTTGGCGGTTTTTAAGTGTGTCATTTCGGTTGATCAGTTTAGGCGAAGCCACATTGACTAAGAAGCCGCCTGTTAATCGATGTTTTTCTGTTTTTAATTCCGTTTCTAAGAGGTCGATTGATGGTGTGATACAGAGAGTAGCCGTTTCATTTTGAAGGGCCTCTAAGGCTCCGCTTAGATATTCCTGTTCTATGATGATTTGAGTGTTTGGGAATTGCCTTTGTAAGTTTTCTAGCAGGGGTAAAATGCCTTTTAAATCAAAAGAGGCTTCAATGGCAATGGTAATGCTTAATTCATTTCCGAGGGCGATGTGGTCAGCGGCTTGTTGTAAATTCGACGCCTCGTCTAATAGGTTGGACGCTTTCTGATACAGAGTCTTTCCCGCTTCCGTTAATTCTAAACGATAACCTGAGCGATTAAATAAAGGTAAATTAAAGCCTTTTTCTAACTGGCGAATGCTTTGACTAATGGCTGGCTGAGTCTTGTGTAGGCGCGCGCTTGCTTGGCTCAAAGAGCCTAGTTTAGCCACGGTGACAAACATTTTGAGCTGATCAAGCTTCATACTTTACTCTAACTGGTAAACTAAAAATTTATGTCTATATAGAATTTATTCAATATTTTTTTGGATTTGACTACTTTAATCTACCGCTTATCGTTAAGCAATGGCTTAGTTTTGGTTTAGGTGAATCGGAGACGTTATGAACAAAAAAGTAATGAATTATTTAGTCTATGTATCGTTGGCTTTGTGTACGTTTGCATTTGGCGCGGCAGGTGCGGCAAAGCTTGCAGGTGTTGAGCAAATGCATTTGTCCTTTGCATTAATGGGCTTACCAGCTTGGTTTGGTTATTTTATTGGAGCGTGTGAGCTAGCGGGTGCGATTGGCATTTGGTTCAAAAAACTACGTCTTTATGCGGCGAGTGGTTTAGCAATCATCATGCTTGGGGCATTGTATTTTCATACTGTCTACGAAACCATCGCGAATGGCATTCCTGCAATCATTTTATTGCTTTTGTTGGTTCATATACTGGTTAATCGTATTAAAACCCGCGCAGCGTAGAAAGCAATTTGCTTATAGTCTATTAAAGACTAGGCATATTGGATCAGTGTTGCCCTCATGACCTACCTTCGTGTAGGTCTTTTTCGTTTCTTCCAACGAAACGTCTTCTCTTCGTTAAGAGTGATGTATTATTCGAAGTGGTTAAGGAAGGTACGAATAAGTCTACTAAGCCTCAGTCTTTCAGAGAAATCGTCAAATAAGGCGCGACCCTGAAGGAATGTAGGTACCTTTCAAAGAGTCGCAACGCAGTAGACGTTTTCTCTGGAAGACCCATAGGGCAAGCTCTAAAAGCCTGTCTTCTTTGTTGAGCACCTCGACAATAGGCCAGCTATTCACATTCGGCACTCGCCTCGAAAAACAGGCTTTTATCCACATGCTGATACCTATATGGAGGTAGGTTATTGGGGCAATGCATAACCACAGGGATGTGGTGCAGTAGGGCAACGCAGGAGCGGTTGCCGAGGCTAGAGGACTTGTTCGCACCTTCCTTAAAACAGAGCCGTGATTTTGCTTTCTCTTCTCTTCTTTCAAGATGCGGTATTAACATTCCTGCTTCTCTTGCCTTGATAGCTTGATAGGCCGTTTTTCTGATAAGGCATTCGCATCTTAACCTTCTCTAGTATAAAGAGTGATGATCTTGTTATTCTTAAAGAAGTAGGGCGAATGATCATTTTTTAATTGTCAGCTTGGTCAAATACGCTTGTTCTCACTAACTGTTATGTTTTAGTAAGGCGCATTATGATTTCTCAAGAATATTGTCAAAAGTTAGCCGTCTATCATTCCTTAATGAATCAGCAATTGTATTCCGCTTGTGAAAAATTATCGGATAACGAAAGAAAAGAAGACAATAAGCTCTTTTTTAAATCGATTCACGGAACCTTGAACCATCTTTTATTTGGGGACATAGCGTGGCTTTCACGTTTCCTTCAGAAGGAAAATGAAATACCAGACATTGGTCAAGAACTCTATTCAGATTATTATGACCTTTGGCAAGCTCGAAAGGAGTGGGATCAAAAACTCTTGGACTGGTCTGCTACGGTTGAGCATGAATGGTTAGCCAGCGATTTTACGTTTACCAGTAAAGTGGATCAGTCAACAAGAACTCGCCCTGCATGGTTATTGGTTTCTCATTTATTCAATCATGGAACCCATCATAGAGGTCAGCTTACGACAATCTTAAGTCAATACGACATAGATTATGGTGTGACAGATATCCCGTTTTTGATAGTCGAATAACGCTATAAACAGTAAATGCTTTAGTATCACATCGGTTTAACGGGTATGATTTTTTTAATTTTATTTAGTAAAGGTTAAGGACTGAGGACAGACAAATGGACGTTAGCGTAATTGAAGAAATGGCCGTTCGCGGCATTGGGGTGCGTACCCGAAATGTGGATGAAATGCAGCCTGAAACCGCCAAAATTGGTGATTTGTGGGGGCGCTTTTACAGTCAGTTAATGCCCAAGTTATCGTCCAATGCTCAGGTATTTGGTTTGTATACTCATTATGAGTCTGATCATAATGGTTGGTTTGATGTGGTGGCCTGTACGGATAGTTTGGCTCAAGGTGATGTGGCAGAAGTGAAGGATTATTCGATTGTCGCAGGATCTTATCTGGTCTTTCGTGGCTCAGGTGAAATGCCAAAAGCGGTGATTGATTTATGGGGCGAGGTTTGGCGCTATTTTAGTTCCGATCACTGTGCTTATAAACGTGCTTTTACAACGGATTTTGAATGTTATAAAAGTGACCGCGAAATCGAGATCTATATCGCTATTGAGTAAGCTGAATTGATTGGGCTGAGTTGACGTCCAGCATTTCATTTATAAGAGGCTGTCCTAAATGATCTATGTCATGTTTGCTTTGGTGTTATTGACATTTTTGGTTGGTATTGTTGCTGTCACGGCACGGGTTAGGAGTGTGTTAACAGGGCAGGTGAAGATCAAGTATTACCGCGCCATGTCTGGTCAGACCGCGCCTGATTATGTGATGAATACTACTCGCTGTTTTAACAATCTGTTTGAAGTGCCGGTACTTTTTTACGTGGTAGGCGTGCTTTTTGTGAGCCTTCAACTGAACAGTGCAATTGCGCTGCTATTGGCCTGGTTGTTTGTTCTATTACGCGCCCTACAAGCCTTGGTGCATTTAACCTATAACAATGTGTTTCATCGTATGCTGTTGTTCTGGGCAGGCATGATAGATGTTTTGTTGATCTGGACGTTGCTGCTAACTGAGTTGGTGTCATCCGCTTGATTAGTTTGCTGTCTTTTACTGAAAATTATGGTGGTTAGAAGGCGATTTCATGACCACAAAAGAGGGGCGTTATCATGACGAAGTTAGGGGTTAATAATGGCCAACTTGCAGTGTGTTCAAACAAGCCAAATTGTGTCAGTAGTCAAGCAGAAGACAGGCAACATTACATTGATCCCTTGTTGTTTACTGGTGATTTGGTTAACGCGCGGGAGGCTGTTCTGGCCATCCTAGAGAAAACCAAACGCGTCAACTTGGTTACTGATGAAAAAAATTATCTACACGCTGAATTTACGTCGGCCGTGTTTCGCTTTGTTGATGATGTCGAGTTCTATTTTTTAGAGGATTCCCCCAACTTAACGAGCATTCATATTCGTTCTGCTTCCAGAGTCGGTTATTCGGACATGGGGGTGAATCGCAAACGAATGGAAGCCATTCGAGCACAATTATAATGTTTAGCTTGGTTGTGGCTTGGTATGGTTTTTTCAGCCTTCTGGCTATTTTAGCTTACGGTTTTGATAAATACGCCGCAATACGAGGTCACTGGCGAGTGCAAGAGTCTACTTTGCATTTACTGTCTGTGTTGGGCGGCTGGATAGGGGCGTTAATGGCGCAAGGGGTATTTCGCCACAAGCTGAGTAAGAAACGGTTTATGCTGGTATTTTGGGGCAGTGTGTTTGTCAATTTATTAGGATTGGTCTTGGTATTAAGTCAGTGGTTGGCTTTTCTGTAACCAATATGGCAAAAAATATTGAGAATTTCATTTTATTTCCTTCCTGACCTCAGATTTGCTTTCTTCAAACTGTGTTCCGTTTTAATATTTGTGGACGGAATCAGTCATGCTAAAAAAGGCTCGTTCTGTGGCTTGTTTAGCTCAAGTAATTCATCTTTTTTCAACTAAATTAGGAAACAGTAATGGCGGCTTTTGGTAGCGTTTTTATGCCTAAGATGGCATTAGCGACATTCGAAAATAATCAGTGGAGTGAAGCAAGCATAGTAGCGGCGGACAGCATTCAATTGCATCCAGGTGCGCACGTCTTACATTACTCTAGTACCTGCTTTGAAGGTTTGAAGGCATTTCGCCATGAAGACGGCAGTGTGCATGTATTTCGAATGGACCAAAACGTCAAACGTTTGGCGCAAAGTAGCCGTTTGTTATCTTTGCCGGAATTGGATGAGGCGGCGGTGTCGAAAATGATTTTGGATGTGGTAGCAGAATACGCTGAGGATGTGCCAACACCTCCTGGTTCTATGTACATTCGTCCAACTCATATTGGTACGGAAGCGGCCATTGGTAAAGCGGCTGCACCAACGGCGACCTCTATGTTGTATGTTTTGTTATCGCCTGTTGGCGACTATTTTACCGGTGGCGCAAAAGCGCTACGCTTGCTGCTTGAAGAAACGGGTATGCGTTGTGCACCCCACATGGGGATGGTAAAAAGCGGTGCTAACTATGCCAGTGCACTCGGGCCGATTTTCCAAGCACAAGAATCGGTACAAGCGGATCAAATCTTGTTTTGTCCAAATGGGGATGTTCAGGAAACGGGAGCCGCTAACTTTTTGTTGATTGACGGTAATGAAATCATCACCAAAGGTTTGGACACGTGCTTCTTACATGGTGTGACACGTTCTTCTATTTTGACGCTAGCGAAAGACTTGGGTATGACAATATCTGAGCGTGATATTACGGTTGATGAGCTATTGGAACGTGCCGCTAAGCCAGAAGTCGAAGCCGTGCTATCTGGTACTGCAGCAGTATTAACGTCTGTTGGGACATTCATTCATAATGGCAAAGATTACACTGTCGGAAATGGTGAACCGGGTCCGATTGCTCAAAAACTGCGTCAGGCATTGAATGATATTCAATGGGGGAAAGCGGAAGACAAGAATAACTGGTTAACAAAAGTCGTTTAAGCCAGTTAGCTGTGATACAAAAAACGCCTGATGAGTGTATGCCATCGGGCGTTTTTACGTTTAGCTTATAAATACTTTTTCTTTGAAACCTTACTTTTAGAAACTTAAGCGCAGTGATACAAACATGGCATCGAAGTTATAATCAGCAATTTCAGCTGTGTCATAGTTGGCGGCAATGGAAAAGTTTTTTGTCACATAGTAGCGAGCTGCAACCGCAAAACTGGAATCGGTCTCAGAGAAGACATCATCGTATTTGACCTTGCCTTCTAATTCCACGCGATCTGAGATGGTGGTGCGAAGACCTGCCGTTAAACGGAAGCCTGTTTCTTCAGTGCTCCCAAGATCCACTTCAACATATTGTAATTGACCAAATAGGTTGGATTGACTGCCAACACTTGAATACACACCCGCCCCAACGGCCATCACATCTAGACTGCCATATTCAGTTGATTCGAATGCCACGTAAGGGCCGCCAGAGGTTTCAAATGCACCAGAAAGGGAAGTGTATTCGTCATCAGAAGAATCAACATCTACCGTACCTTTACTGTACTCAATAAAAGTAAACAAAGACTCAGCTAAAACATTAGTTGATAAAAAGCACGCCGTCGCTGTCAGGCCTGTTAGTAACACTTTCTTCATCATCTTCTCCATCCTAATAAATGAGAATTGTTAATTTATGTAAAGTACTTATCGGCTATTCATCGCATAAGTTTAATCAGAATTTGGTTTTATTTTAATGACAGTTTGTTTCTTTTCATTGATGATACGAGGTGCATAATATTGATTAAGAGATTGGGATTTTGTGATGAAGGCGGTATTGGAAAAGTTGTGTTCACCTATTTTAAACCTCTTTGAGGTTGGTGAAGGGGCGTATGATTACAAACCATCTCACCGTAAAGTGTTAATTACTTTAGGGGCGTTGTGCCTGGTGATTGGTGCTATTTCGATTTATGTTACTTTTATAACGGGACAATTCGCTGGCATGATTCCAATTGTATTGTTCTGTGGTACTGGTTTGGTGTGTGAAGTGGTCGGATTATTGGGCAGTGATCGTGCTGTTGCGCGTATTTGGAAGCGTCACTAAATAAGCATCATGGCCTGATGTTCGAAGATAAGAAAGGCAGCGGATGCTGCCTTTCTTATGCTTAAAAGTTGGGATTAATGACGTTTGCCTTTGCGAGGCTTGTCTGCGCAGTCTTGCGCGCGCTCTTGTTGCAGCTCAAAGAATTTTGCCTTTTGATCGGCCGTTAATACACTGAGCATTTTGTGCTGTTGGCTCAGCATGTTTACTTGACGCTCAATGCGTTTTTCGCTCATCTCTTGTGCCAGCTCAGTCGCTTTTGCAGAGTTGAAATTGTCTGCCATCATCAAGTCTTTTAGCGCTTTCATGTGTGCTTCGCGAGCGTCCATATCAGGCTTAGGTGCTTTTTTAAACTCAGCTTTCATGCTATCGTGGTTGGCTTTGCGCAGCTCTTTTAGTTGTTCTTTTTGGTTGTCTGTTAGTGCCAATTCTTTCATCATACCGCGGTCAAAATCCCCCATACGGCATTCTTGTTGTGGTCCACGTGGGCCTTTACGGTCTTTATCACCATGAGCAAAGCTGCTTGTTGCACCTAGGGTTAAGGGTAAAACAAGGGAAGCGATGATAAGTTTTTTGCTGAATGTCATAGTCTGATCCTCAATATAATTAAATGTTACTCGCATGGCAGCGTTCGACTGCATGGGGGTAGGAAAGATCCGAAAGGCGTGAGCTAAACTCTCTGTATTCTTTGTTAAGCTTGTTGCCAATATATTTAATATTGGACGGTGAAACCTGCCTCGAATAAAGGTGAGTCATCTACACGCTGACCCCTACATGGATGTAGGGGATTAGAGCAACGCATAACCACAAGGATGTGGTGTAGTAGGGCAACGCATGAGCGGTTGCCGAGGAGCACGTTGCCGTAGCCAGTGGACTTGTTCATACCTTCCCTAGAATAGGATCTACTAGGTAAAGCGCGGTCTAAGCATGGTAAAGTATCGTAAAAGATAAAATCTCAACAAGGTTTCAACGTAAAATAGACTTTAGGATCAGTAAGGTTTGAGAATAATATGACACATATTTTAATTATTGATGACGATGTTGAATTAAGTGATTTGCTTAAAGAGGTGTTGTCGTTTGAAAATTTTCAGGTATCGACCGCTTATGACGGTTTGGCTGGATTAGCGGCGATGAGTGAGGCTGTGGATCTGGTTCTGTTGGATGTCATGATGCCTAAACTAAATGGTGTTGACACCTTAAAACAGTTGCGAGAAAAGTGGGATGTGCCGGTACTAATGTTGACCGCCAAAGGAGACGAGATCGACCGCGTGGTGGGGTTGGAATTAGGTGCGGACGATTATTTGCCTAAGCCTTTTAGTGAGCGAGAATTACTGGCTCGAATCCGCGCTATTTTGCGCCGAACTCAGATGGCTCCCAGCTCTGAAAAAACTCTGGATGGGGTTTTGTTCCATGACTTAAAACTATTTCCTGGCCGCTTAGAAGCCTACTGTGCTGGGCAGTTATTGGATCTAACAAGCACTGAATTCGCCCTGTTACATTACTTTGTACAACACCCAGGGCAGGTGTTAACCAAAGAGGATCTGAGTTTAGAAGTATTAAGCAAGCGATTATCGGCGTTTGACCGTGCGGTTGATATGCATGTTTCTAATCTACGTAAAAAGCTGCCTGATTGGGCAAATGGTAAAGCTAGAATTAAAACCTTGCGCGGCCGTGGTTATTTGTTTGTCGAGGGGGATTAATGCGTTTACCGAAAATCACCAGCTTGTATGGGCGCATCTTTGCCATTTTTTGGTTTACCATGTTTTTGATTGTTATGGTGGTTTTGTCATTACCAAGTTTTGACCCCAGAAATAGCCGAGCTATTTCGCCGCACCATCATGATGTCATGCTGAAAGTACGTGACCGGGTGGAAGAGAATTTTGCGTTTGCTGATACGCTCGAACCTATATTAAAAGCTTTTGAAGAACGTCCATCGAGAGAAAAAGACAAGGACGATCGTCGTCTTCGTCTATTTTTAACGGACTTAGATGGCCGCATTATCGCGCAGGATAAGCGTCCCGAATTTATGTTTAGGTCGCTACGAAACTTTGTCTCCAGTATTGATAACCCTGAAGTGCCGCGTCAGCGTTTGTATGGCAAAACCATGTTTACAGGGCCACTGCCTATCTATCTAGCGGGGCAAGACTACTTCTTAATCATTGCGACAAAATGGCACGAGCCGCCACACTTTTTATTGCAGTTGTTTGATCACCCCATTCGTTTGTTATTAGTGGTGATGTTGGTGAGTACGCCATTCCTTCTTTGGTTAGCCTGGGCTTTGAGCCAACCTGCAAGGCGATTGGAAGAAGCCGCCAAGCGTGTGTCGCAAGGTGTGTTTGAAATGGACCCTGAGCTTGAAAAGGGGACCAGCGAGTTCCGTCAAGCGGGTGCCAGCTTTAATCAGATGGTGGAAGCGGTGAACATGATGATCCGTCGTCAACAACGGCTGTTATCGGATATTTCTCATGAGCTAAGATCACCATTGGCTCGTTTGCGTATGGCACAAGCCTTGGCTTCACGTAAACAGGGGGAGAGCAATGAGCTAAATCGCATTGACCTTGAAGCTCAGCGTCTAGAGCAGATGATTGGTAAGTTACTGGAATTGTCGAGTTTACAAGTAGACAGTCACTTAACTCGGGAGTGTCAGCCTTTGTCCAGTTTGTTGGAAGACCTGTTTGCTGACTGCCAATTTGAAGCTCAACAGATGAATAAACAGATGATACTGCCAGACATACCGAAACAAGAAATATATTGTTATCCGCAGCTGTTAATGAGTGCCCTAGAAAATATTATTCGTAACGCAATTTGTTATGGTCAACATCAAATCCAAGTGTCCATATGGGTTGAGGCTGGAGAAGTCACCATACGTGTTGAAGACGATGGTGAAGGGGTATCTGAAGAAGAGCTGAGCTCCATTTTTCGTCCTTTTTATCGGGTGTCGACAGCTCGTGATCGTCATTCTGGTGGAACTGGATTAGGGCTGGCTATCACTGAAAATGCAGTACGTCAGCATAATGGCCGTATCAATGCAGAACGCAGTGAATTGGGTGGTTTATTGATTGAAGTGGTGTTGCCGCTGGCTTAGGGCTTTATTCATGCTTCGAAACAAAAAATGGGAAGCCAATTGGCTTCCCATTTTTGTATGTCGTCGTTAGCTTTATACGAAGATAAAAAACTTAGCGATAAACAAAGCAGCCAGTGCATACACGGCCAAGCTGACTTGCTTGCCTTGACCGGATAGTAACTTGATCACAGCGTAACTGATGAAAGACAAAGCAATGCCGTCAGCGATGGAGTAGGTGAGTGGCATAGTGAAGGCTGCGATTAGAACTGGAGCCGCCTCAGAAATGTCATCCCATTCAACGTGCGCGAGACTGCTTGTCATAAGCACAGCAACGTACATTAAAGCCCCTGCCGTTGCATAGGCTGGAATTGAGCCTGCTAAAGGAGCAAAGAATAAGCTCAGTAGGAAGAGTGCCGCGACCACAACAGCAGTAAGGCCTGTACGGCCACCAGCGGCGACACCAGATGCACTTTCAATGTAACTGGTTGTGGATGATGTACCCAAAGCAGCACCAGCGACTGTGGCCGTTGAGTCAGCCAATAGGGCTTTCTTTAGACGGGGTAGATTACCATCTTTGTTTAGCAGTCCACCACGTTGACCAACGCCAATGAGTGTGCCTGATGTGTCAAAAAGATCGACGAAGAAGAAAGCGAAAATCACACTTAACATGCTGATTTGGAATGCGCCTTCAATGTCCATCGCTAGGAAAGTTGGCGCAATGGATGGTGGAGCAGAAACTAATCCACCAAATTCGTTTTGGCCGAACAGCATGGATAAGATGGTCACCAGCAAAATGCCAATCATGACCGCACCAGTGACATTTAAGTAGGACAAAGCACAGATTACGAAGAAGCCAAGTAGACCATAAATAGCCGATGGTGAGGCGAGGTCACCCAAGGAAACCATTGTTGCTGGGTTTTTGATGATGATGCCAGAGTTTTGCAAAGCGATCATCGCTAAGAAAAGGCCAATACCAGCCGCAATGCCGAGTTTTAGTGAAGACGGAATCGCATTGATCACCCATTCACGAATTCGGAATATACTGATGATGATGAATAACACACCTGATAGGAAGACGGCACCCAGTGCTTGTTCCCAAGAGTATCCCATGCCTAACACAACACCATAAGTGAAGAACGCGTTTAGCCCCATGCCAGGTGCCATCGCGATGGGGTAGTTTGCATATAGGCCCATGATCAGACAGCCAATCGCCGCCGCCAGACAGGTAGCCACGAAAACGGCGCCTTGGTCCATGCCAGCTTGCGCTAGAATTGATGGGTTTACAAAGATAATGTAAGCCATGGTTAGGAAGGTGGTAATACCGCCAACGACTTCGTTACGCACGCTTGTATTATGTGCTTTTAGTTGAAATAAACGTTCAAGCATTGATTTGCCTTAATTGTAGTTTATAGATTTGAGGGTTTGAAAACGGCGCTAGTATAAAAAAATAAGGCCGACTTGTGCAGTCAATATTGAAAAAATATTGGCTGCACAAGAGGTAAAAGACTATTTATGGAAGTCGATGGCACCCACTTCAGCTACTTTAGGGCCATTAAACGCCATAACCGCTTGGTGCTCAGGGTGCTTTTGATAGACTTGTAAATCTTCAATGGACTGAAATTGCATGTTTAGAATCAGATCCCAACTACGAGCTTGGTGAAGTTCATCAACGCCAATTTCTAATTGCTGAATTTCGGCAATACAATCTTTTAATGCCAACATTTTCTGTTGAAAGGTGTCGATGTGTTCCGCGCTGGTACCTTCTTGATATTTGATGAAAACATGATGCTGCAGCATGATGTATTAGGCTCCTAGATTAAGACGCTTTTTGGCTTAAGTTAATGGTTGGTGGCGCTGTGTTAAGGGCTTCCATGGCGTAACCTGCGGCGGCTTTGTATTTCGCCATCAGTTCTTGGCGTTCTGCGGCAGGGAAGACGTCTTCTATATTATCGAAGTGACCTGCACAACGCTTGTCTAGCTCATTCAGAATGACAAATGGGCCAGCGCCACGGTTACGCAAAACGACGGCTGAAATATCAGCACACAAACGGTCATTGAAATCACTTAACGCAGCAGGGGTGACACCAAATTGTAAGATGGAAGCGCCGAGTTCACGCGCATCAACAATGGCTTGGCTGGCACCATTTGAGCCTGTTGGGTACATGATGTGTGCGGCATCGCCCATTAATACGACGTGTTGATCGACCCAACTCGGTACTGGGTCTCTGTCGATCATTGGGTATTCAAATACTTCTTTAGCGCCACGTAATAGTCCCTGAATGTCCACCCAATCATAATCCCAACCCTCGAAGTGATGGATAAAGTCTTGCAATTCGACTTTCTTATTCCAATCCCCACTGGTCCAACCCTCAGAATTGTCCATGGTCACTTCGGCAATCCAATTAATGGTTGCCAGTCCGGTAATGGGGTCGGCGGGCGTGATGGGGTAAAAGACAACGCGGTGGTGGTGTGTTCCCAAACCAACGAAAGAAGCACCAGTTCGGATTGGTTTGGCCTGAGTGGTTCCGCGCCACATTACTGCGCCGCCCCAATGTATGGGCGGTTGTTGCGGATACATTTGAGCTCTGACGGCAGAGTGTAGACCATCCGCGGCGATTAATAGGGCGCCTTCCATTTCAATTTGTTCACCAGAAGACGTGCTAATAGTAGCAACCACGCCGTCTTGGGTATTTTGATAAGACGTTACTTTATGTCCCGTTAGGACAGCGTCTTCACCCAATCGTTCTAGCACTGAGCGATAGAGCAACATTTGCAGTTCGCCTCTATGCACTGAGTATTGAGGCCAATGATATCCAGCCTCGATGCCTCGTGGCTCGCTGTAGACTTGTTTGCCGTTTAATCCTACTAGGGCCCATTCTTTTGTTGGTATACCTATGGTATCCAGTAAACTTTGATCTAAGCCCATGTCATAGAGTTCACGTACGGCGTTGGGCTGTATGTTAATGCCGACGCCGAGTGGTTTGAGTTCCGCCACGGATTCAAGTACTAGGCAAGGTACGCCAATTTGGTGAAGTGTTAGGGCAAGGCTTAAGCCGCCAATGCCGCCTCCGGCGATTAAGATCGGCTTTTTGTTATTGGCTGTCATAGTTGTTGCGGTCCACAGTTTTTATTTTAAACGGTTATTATCCCTAACCCTGCAGCGGGATACAATCTTATTCCTTCTGTTGCGGATAGTCAGAGCTGTTCGATCCGATAGCCTTTATTTCTTAAGCTCAATAATAGGCTGTCAGGTCCTGCTAAATGCAAAGCGCCGACCATGATAAATTCAGTTTCCGGTGTGCTGATCAGGTGTTCTATCTGAGTTAGCCAACCCCGATTTCGTTCGGTTATGAGGGTGTGATAAATGGCAGGATAATCTTGTTGAAGTTCGATCAATTCCAGTTTCGCAAGTTTCTCTAAGTGACCATCGCGCCAGCTTTGTTTTAGAGCTTGCAGTGATTCTGCCATGCCTCCTATGTCCTCAAGGGTGTAATTGATCAAGTCATTTGGGTCAATTTGATTGAGGCTGCTGAGAATGCGAATTTGCTCGTCCGGTGTTTCTAGCCAAGCTTGTATTTTATTATCCTGTTGGGCTTTTTCGGCATAAAACGCATCGACCCCTATACTGTTCATACCAAGTCGCTGTAATTCTTGCATACTGAGTAAAAGAGAGAGGCCGCTGGGTTTAAAATGTTCAATGGTTTCGCTTTGAATGCCTCTTGATTGGAGATATTGAAAGAGGTTGAGATAGGTTGGCTTGTCTAGAACATGGTGAATTTTTGTGTCATCAGAATAGGTCATTGTATATTGAAGTTTTTGCTGAAAACTGGGTTGGCTTAATGCCATTATGTCAGTTTCAAATACGACCTGATCGGATGCCGTGTAAGCTTGGTCATAAGCCACTGGCAATGGATAATCTGAGGCACTTAACACATGAATCGTTCCACCTAAATAGAGGCTGTTGGTCGCATTGGATACTTTCCAAACGGAAGCCGCTTCTGCCTGTAATCCAAGCGTGGCTAATAAGGTTAGAGTACTGTGTTTTAAGGTGTTCATAGCATGTCTGATCTGTCTTTAAGGTGAAGGGGGATACGAATAAGTCTGCTGAACTTCAGGTCACCATCTAGGGAAGGTATTTACCTTCCTGCTCACTCTTGCCTTGATAGACAGTTTCTCTGATAAGACTGACGTTCAGAAGGCTTATTCGCACCTTCCTTAATACGCGAATTTTACAGTATAGAGTAGTGGGGGAAAGTTTCATCTTGGTGTTTCCTTATTCCTTCATTCGTTGTTTTTATGGGATGACACTGATGATAAACCGATAACAAAGTATCGAGTGGCGGTAAGGTGTGGTGATCAATGTTAGTGTTGGGGCGGAGACTCTCTCTATTGCTTTTTACTTTGAATGTTCGTTCTTTTATTACTGGGAGGTGTCTTTAACCTATTGAAAATTATCTGTTTATTTTAATTTTTTATGGGTTGTAAGCCTGTTTGATAAGATAGGAATAATCCACAAATCATGACTTGGTGTATTTTGTCATTAACTTTGGCATCTTTTGTTATTGAGAGAATGGGCGTTATAGACGACTCTTTCTAGTATAGAAAGAGTTCATTTTGGAACTGTTCCAACAAAAACAATAAGAGGTCATAGGCCATGCCTGAATATAAAGCGCCCTTGCGCGACATCAAATTTGTGACAGAAGAAGTTCTGGATATTTACGGACATTACGCAAAATTGCCTGGTGCCGAAGAGGCGACGCCGGATATGGTGTCAGCGATTCTTGAAGAAGGTGCTAAGTTTGCGGAGCGTGTTCTCTCTCCTTTAAACCGTGTTGGTGATCAGCAAGGTTGTCAATTCAATGATGGTGACGTCACCACACCAGAAGGTTTCAAAGAAGCATACCAGCAATACGTTGAAGGTGGTTGGCCATCTTTGTCTCACCCTGAAGACATGGGTGGTCAAGGTTTGCCTGATTCTTTAGGTATGTTGGTAACGGAAATGATTGCCACAGCGAACTGGTCTTGGGGCATGTACCCAGGCTTGAGTCATGGTGCGATGAATACCATTGAGCAACATGGCACAGAAGAGCAAAGACAAACCTATTTAAGCAAACTGGTATCAGGTGAATGGACAGGTACCATGTGTTTGACTGAACCACATTGTGGTACAGATCTTGGCATGTTGAAAACCAAAGCGGAACCAAAAGAAGATGGCAGTTACGCCATCAGTGGCACAAAAATCTTTATCTCAGCGGGTGAGCACGATATGGCAGACAATATAGTCCATATTGTATTGGCTCGTTTGCCTGATGCACCTGCCGGCACGAAAGGTATCTCTTTATTCATCGTGCCGAAATTCAATGTTGATGCATCTGGCGAGAAAGCCGATAAAAACCAAGTATCTTGTGGTTCCATTGAACACAAAATGGGGATTCATGGTAATGCCACTTGTGTGATGAACTTTGATGGAGCGACCGGTTTCCTAATTGGGCCACCAAACCGTGGCCTGAACTGCATGTTTACCTTTATGAATACGGCTCGTCTTGGTACGGCCATGCAAGGTTTGGCACATTCTGAATGGGCGCTACAGAATTCCGTAGCCTATGCTAAAGATCGTTTGCAAATGCGTTCTTTGTCTGGCCCTAAAGCGCCGGAAAAAGCGGCTGATCCGATTATTGTTCACCCAGATGTACGTCGTATGCTGTTAACTCAGAAAGCCTTCGCAGAAGGTGGACGAGCGTTGATTCATTACTGTTCTATGTTGGTTGATAGCACCAAACATGGTACCGACGACGAAAAAGCGGAAGCCGATGAACTAATGTCTTTGTTGACGCCGATTGCGAAAGCCTTCCTAACGGAAACGGGTTTCGAGGCGGCTAACCAGGGTCTACAAGTGTTCGGTGGTCATGGTTTTATTGCTGAATGGGGGATGGAGCAAAATGTACGTGATTGCCGTATCTCTATGCTTTATGAAGGCACAACCGGTATTCAGGCGTTGGATCTTTTAGGTCGAAAAGTTTTGATGACTCAAGGTGCAACTCTTCGTCGATTTACTAAGATAGTTCATAAGTTCTGTAAAGAGCACAAAGGTGACAAACGCTTTAAGTCTTACATCACGGCATTGGATAAACTCAACAGTGAGTGGGGTGATGTCACCATGAAGATTGGTATGAAAGCGATGCGTAACAAAGAAGAAGTGGGGGCCGCGTCAGTGGATTATTTAATGTTCTCTGGTTACGTTGTTTTAGCTTACTTCTGGGCGCGTATGGCTGTTACAGCGAGAACCAAACTAGCAGAAGGTACGGACGAGGTGGGTTTCTACACCGCAAAATTGCAAACGGCGACCTTCTACTACGAACGTATTTTGCCACGTACCAAAGCGCATGCTGAAGCCATGTTGTCAGGTGCTGACAATCTACTGGCGATGGAAGAAGATAATTTCTTATTCCTAAATGCTTAATGAATAACAAAATGGCGCACCATGAAGTGTGGTGCGCCTGATAAATAGAATGTTGAACGAGGTGTGTTATGAGCGAAGCTAAAGCTGTTTTTGATTCCATGTTGGGCCGTTTTGATGCGGATGAAGCGGATGATATGGAAGCGGTCTTTCAATTTGACTTAGATGATGCGGACAACTATCACTTAAGTGTTGAAGATGGAAAGTGTGAAATGGGTGAAGGCGAACATGACGATCCAACCGTGACCTTGAGCATGGATCTGGAAACTCTGAAAGATGTAATGAGTGGTGAATTAGATGGCATGCAAGCCTTTATGCAGGGTAAAATTCGTGCAGATGGAGACATCATGCTAGCCACTAAGTTGACGCAAATATTTCCTCAGTAAGTCGAAACTTTGCGGAACCTTCTTAAGGCTCAACTGCTAGACTGTAGTTGGGCTTTTGCATTTGATTACTCTCCAACATAAAAAAAACAACTGGAGCTTTTTATGACAATGGATACTTCTCTAGATAACAACGCAGATAACGAGAAAGTGCCAGGTAGTTATTTACCAGACTCGCTTAATCCTAATGGCTATCAAGGCCTCACCGATGTATTGGCCCTAGCGGTTGATAAATATTCGGACTTACCCGCTTTCACAAGTGTCGGTCGCACCATTACTTACCGAGAGTTGAATGAAAAGTCGGATGCGTTCGCGGCGTATCTGCAAAACGATACCGACTTGTCTCCTGGTGATCGAATTGCCATCCAATTACCTAACATCATCCAATACCCAATTGTGCTATTTGGCGCAATGAAAGCGGGTTTGGTTGTGGTAAACACCAATCCTTTATACACGCCAAAAGAACTAGAACACCAGTTTAATGATGCGGGTGTGAAAGCCTTAGTTTTGTGTGCCAATGTGGCAAGCAACGTTGAAAAAATTCTTGCAAAAACCTCTATCAAGCACGTCATCATTACCGAAATTGCCGATTTACATTCACCGATTAAGCGGGTGTTGGTGAATTCCATTGTTAAATACGTCAAAAAAATGGTTCCAGCTTACGATATTCCATCCGCGCTCTCATTGAATGAGGTGTTGGCGAAAGGTCATGGTAAACCAGTTTCAAAAGTGCCGGTGACGCCGCAACACATTGCGGTTCTGCAATATACCGGTGGTACCACAGGGGTTGCGAAAGGCGCGATGTTAACCAACGCCAACCTCATCGCCAACATGTATCAGCTGGGTTCGCGCTTAGAGTCGATCGTTGAGGAGCGAGTTGAGACCTATATTGCCCCTTTGCCTTTGTATCATATTTACGCCTTTTTGATTCATGGCTTGACCTTGTTACAGAGCGGTGCCCACAGTGTATTGATCCCCAATCCGCGTGATTTACCTGGGTTTGTGTCTGAGCTTAAGAAGTGGAAATTTACAGGTTTTGTTGGGCTTAACACGCTTTTTGTTGGTCTGTGTAATCGTGATGATTTCCGTGCTTTGGACTTTTCTAATCTGAAACTTACCTGTTCTGGTGGTATGCCTCTGACGCATGCTGCTGCCGATGAATGGAAGCGTATGACAGGTTGCCAAGTGGTGGAAGGTTATGGTTTGACAGAAACCTCACCGGTTGTGTCATTTAACCCAATTGGAGAAGAGCGAATTGGCACGATCGGTTTGCCTGTTGGTGAGACTGATATCAAGATTCAAGGTGACAATGGCGAAGCTTTACCACAAGGTGAATCTGGTATGTTGTGCGTGCGTGGACCTCAGGTGATGAAGGGCTATTGGAATCGCGAAGAAGCAACACGTGAAGTGATGACCGAAGATGGTTTCTTGATTACCGGCGACATTGCGATGCAGCATGAAGATGGTTACTTGCAGATTGTGGACCGTGCCAAAGACATGATCATAGTGTCTGGTTTTAACGTTTACCCAACCGAAGTCGAAGATTGTATTTCGTCTCATCCCGCTATCTTGGAATCCGCTGCGATTGGTGTGCCAGATGATAAAACAGGTGAGGCGGTGAAAGCCTATGTGGTGATGAAAGCTGGTGAGTCGATTGACATTAATGCCCTGCGAGTGTTCTGCAAAGAGCATTTAGCTGCTTACAAGGTGCCGAAACACATTGAAGTACGTACCGAGCTGCCGAAAACCAATGTCGGTAAAGTATTGCGCCGCGCCCTTCGAGAAGAAGAAATGGCAAGCTAATTTAGCTACCTTTGACGGTTGAGTGCGTATTTTCCTCGAAATCTTTGTGGGTAAATTCGCGCACAAGAACACATTTAAATCTGTGTTTTTGGATTCGGACTTTTTATTAGTGTCTGTTTGCAAGTTCTAATAGTTTACAAGCTCTAATAGAAAGTCACCGTCAAAGCCTTTCCAATTGTCTTTCCTAGGAGAGAACCATGACGCAGATGAAACGCCAGTTAGTACATCGACGTCGTATCGAGTCTTTTGGTTTTTTACGTGATGATGGTTTATGGGAGGTTGAGGCGAATATGCAAGACCTCAAAACCCAAGACGTTTTCCGTGAATTTGATGGCAGTATTGTGCTACAGGGTAGTCCATTTCATGATATCAGTGTTCGTTTGACATTGGACGACAGCTTTTTAATAAAAGACGTCTCAGTGTCGATGGATGCGTTTCCTTTTCCCGGTTGTGGTGGGGCAGTGCCAAGCTTTGATGTGATTAAAGGCACTCGCATTGGTGCAGGTTGGAATCGTTGGTTGAAACAAACCTTTAATGGCAAAGTGGGCTGTACTCATGTGCTTGAATTGTTTCCTGTTGCGGCGACAACGGCTTTTCAAACTATGTGGCAACCACTCAGTGAAAAATACCCAAGTAAAGTGCCCATGGCTGTTAAGCAATTGGTTAATACATGTCAGGGTTGGTCAGATGATGGCCCTATGGTGCAAAAGCTTGTAGATGAACAAGTGTTAACATTGCCTTCTGAGGAGGTTCAGTCATGAGTGAATTTGTTACTGAAAGCATTGAATCCGGTATTCAATACATCTGTTTAAATCGAGTGGATAAGAAAAACGCCATTACCCTTGAGATGTATCAAGCATTAACGCACGCTTTGCAGTCTGCTCAGAGCAATGCTGAGATAAAAGCCAGCATGATTTATGGGGCTGGTCCAGATTTTTCCTCGGGTAATGACATTAATGAGTTTCTTCACATTGCACAAACACCAGATAAGATGGAAGCCATTATGGCGTTTTTGCAAATGTTGACGCGTTATCAAAAACCTTTAATTGCCGGGGTTGAAGGACGAGCTGTCGGTGTCGGCGCTACCATGTTATTGCATTGTGATATGGTGGTGGCGTCACGGCATGCTAAATTGCAATTTCCATTTGTGCAGTTGGGGTTGGTGCCTGAGGCGGCATCAAGTTATCTTTTGCCACAATTAGTTGGACACCAAAAAGCCTTTGAAATTTTGATCTTAGGGGATTTTGTTGAGTCTGAAGAAGCCAAAGCTATGGGCTTGATCAATCATTTATGTGAACCTGGTGAAGCCTTTAAAGTGGCGCAACGCTATGTCCAGAAAATTGCCGCGTTACCAGTGGAAGCCGTGTCTCTTAGTAAAGACTTGCTTAAGCATAAAGCGCAAGATAATGTGCAAATGGCTTTGATGCGAGAAGGACGGATTTTCAAGGATAGATTAAAATCAAAAGAAGCTTATCAAGCGTTCTCATCTTTCTTATCGCGCAATAAATAAACGGTTATTTGTGTGTCTATGAGCCTCACCTTTTGGTGGGGCTTTTTTGTTTCTACAGTATTTGCCATTTGTTTTGCTAAATTCGGTCTAAACTCAAAGGGCGTAAACAACTGGAAACGCTTTAAAATTATCCTCTTGAATATTTTTGTTAGTTAACTGGCGCTTTTTTGTTATTGATGAAAATTGCTCTCAAACTACTATAGATAGCAAGAAAATAATAAATATGAGGGACTTATGAAAATCCTAGTATCTGTTAAACGAGTCATTGACTACAACGTCAAAGTTCGTGTCAAAGCCGACCATACAGCGGTCGATCTGACAAATGTCAAAATGTCTATGAATCCCTTCTGTGAAATTGCCGTGGAAGAAGCCATTCGCCTGAAAGAGAAAGGAATTGCAACGGAAGTTGTGGCGGTTTCTATCGGTTCGAAAGCTTGCCAAGAAACGTTACGAACAGCTTTAGCACTGGGTGCTGATCGTGCGATTCAAGTGGAAGCTGAAGAGGATGTAGATTCACTTTCTGTTGCCAAGCTATTGTCTAAAGTGGCGCAACAAGAAGAAGCGGATTTGATTATTATGGGTAAGCAAGCGATCGATTCTGATAATAATCAGACCGGTCAAATGTTAGCGGCACTATTGGATTATCCACAAGCGACTTTCGCATCTGAGGTGGTGATTGAAAACGGTGAGGCGCAAGTTACTCGTGAAATTGACGGTGGTCTACAAACATTGGCGGTTACCTTGCCTGCTGTAGTGACGACAGATTTACGCTTGAATGAGCCACGTTTTGCTTCACTGCCAAATATTATGAAAGCAAAAAGAAAGCCGTTGGATGTTAAAACGCCTGCGGATTTAGGCATTGAGCTTGTGTCTAATGTCAGTGTGGTTTCTGTGACACCGCCAGCAGAACGAGCGGGCGGTATCAAAGTGGGCTCTGTCTCTGAGTTGGTCGACAAACTGAAGAATGAAGCGAAGGTGGTGTCATGAGTATTTTAGTGATCGCAGAACACGACAATCAATCTTTGAAGCCAGCTACATTGAATACGGTATCAGCGGCTTCGCAAATTGGTGGGGACGTACATATTTTAGTCGCAGGGTTTGAATGCCAGACTGTGGTTGAACAAGCGGCTGCGGTAGCAGGTGTGGCAAATGTCTTGGTTGCAGACAATCAAGTTTATGAGCACCAATTGGCGGAAAACACGTCTAAATTAATCGTTGAAGTGGCAGCCGGTTACACGCACATCTTGGCGCCAGCGACAACAACGGGCAAAAATACCTTACCTCGTGTTGCCGCCTTGCTTGATGTGGCTCAGTTGTCGGATGTGATTAAAGTGGAATCGGCAGATACTTTCGTTCGTCCTATATATGCAGGTAATGCCATCGCCACGGTTAAATCGTCTGATTCCGTCAAAGTCATGACAGTTCGTGCGACTGGGTTTGATGCGGTCGCAGCTGAAGGTGGCAGTGCTGAACGAGAAGTACTGTCTCAGGTTATTGCCGCAGACAAAAGTCGTTTTGTAAAAGAAGAATTAGCCGAGTCTGATCGTCCTGAGTTAACCGCTGCGAAAGTGGTGATTTCTGGTGGTCGAGGCATGGGGAATGGCGATAACTTCAAGCTACTTGATGGGGTTGCTGACAAACTTGGCGCCGCCGTTGGTGCCTCTCGTGCGGCGGTTGATGCTGGCTTTGTACCCAATGACTTGCAAGTTGGTCAAACGGGTAAAACGGTCGCGCCAGACCTATACATTGCTGTGGGTATTTCCGGTGCGATTCAGCATTTGGCGGGCATGAAAGACTCGAAAGTCATTGTCGCGATCAATAAAGACGAAGAAGCGCCAATTTTTCAGGTGGCGGATTACGGTCTGGTGGCCGATTTATTTGAAGCCGTTCCTGAACTAGAAACTAACCTATAAGCATTGGCGCCATAGGTAACGTATTAAATCGGGCTATGAGGTGCGCTGCGCCTCGTGGTCATAATAAAAATAATTGGAGACCAGCATGATTTTCGAAGGACAAGCAGTCAAGGTTGCAGTCGATGATGCCGGTGTGGCTACGGTCACTCTGGATTTAGCCGGTGAGTCGGTTAATAAATTTAACAGTCTGACATTGAGTGAATTGGCAACTGCGGTTGATACAGTTAAGCAGATAGATGATCTAAAAGGCGTGGTGTTTGCCAGTGCAAAAGACGTTTTCGTGGTGGGCGCGGACATCACAGAATTTACTTCTTGGTTTAAGTTGAACGATGACGATTTGACTGACAAATTGCGTGATGTTCATAACATCTTTAATGATATCTCAAATTTAGCTTGCCCAACGGTTGCCGCCATCAATGGCATCGCGTTAGGGGGCGGTATGGAGTTGGTGCTGTCCTGTGACTATCGTGTGATGGCCGATTCCGCGAAAATCGGTCTTCCTGAAACTCAGTTAGGTATTTACCCAGGTTGGGGTGGTACGGTTCGTTTACCACGTCTAATTGGGGTGGATAACGCATGTGAGTGGATTTGTGGCGGTGCTCAAAAACGCAGTGCTGACGCTCTCAAAGACGGTGCTGTTGATGCGGTCGTTGCTGCAGATAAAGTACAGGCGTCTGCTCGTCACCTAGTACAGCAGGTGATAGAGGGCAAACTGGATTACAAAGCGCGTCGTGATGAATTGCGTGCGCCGATGGAATTTACCCCAATCGAGAAAATGATGATTTTCGAATCGGTTCGTGGGGTGGTCGGAGCAAAAGCTGGTAAGCATTATCCAGCGCCAATGGCAGCCATTAAAACCATTGAGAAAGGCATTAGCCAAAGCATGGAAAAAGCCCTTGAGATTGAAATCAAAGGCTTTATCAAGTTGGCTAAAGGGCCTGTTGCGAAATCTTTGGTGACTCTATTCTTGAGCGATCAAGCCATTAAGAAAGTGGCTGGCAAGGTCTCGAAACATGCCACACCGGTTAAGCAAGCCGCCGTGTTGGGTGCCGGTATCATGGGAGGCGGTGTGGCGTATCAATCCGCTTCGAAAGGTACGCCCATTATCATGAAAGACATTCGCCAAGATGCTCTTGATCTTGGTTTGAGCGAAGCCAATAAACTTTTCAATGGTCAAGTAGAACGTGGTCGCCTGACGGCTGACAAAGCCTTTAAAGCCATGAATGGCATCGTGCCAGCGTTAAGCTATGGTGAATTTGAACAGGTTGATTTGGTGGTGGAAGCGGTTGTCGAAAACGTCAACATCAAGAAATCTGTGTTGGCCGAAGTGGAATCCAAGATTACGGATGAGGCTATTTTGACCTCGAACACGTCGACCATTTCCATTACTGAATTAGCGAAGGATCTTAAACGCCCAGAAAACTTCTGTGGCATGCACTTCTTTAACCCAGTTCACCGTATGCCGTTAGTGGAAGTGATTCGCGGTGAAAAAACCAGCGATAAAGCAATCGCTCAGACAGTTGCTTACGCGCAAGCCATGGGGAAAACCCCAGTAGTGGTTAATGATTGCCCTGGTTTCCTTGTGAACCGTGTCTTATTCCCTTACTTCGCTGGATTCTCTTTGATGATGCAGGAAGGGGCCGATTTCCAAGTTGTCGATAAGACAATGGAGCGTTTCGGTTGGCCTATGGGCCCTGCATATCTGTTGGACGTCGTTGGAGTGGATACTGCTTTTCATGCAGATCAAGTGATGGCAGAAGGCTTCCCTGATCGTATGAAACATGACGGTAAGAATGCGGTTGATCGTTTGTTTGAACTTGAGCGATTCGGTCAGAAAAATAGCAAAGGTTTCTACACCTATGAGCCGGACCGTAAAGGCAAACCAAAGAAAATCTTTAACGATGACATTAATGCTTTGTTGGCCCCAATCGTGGCCTCAAAAACTGAGTTAACAGAAGAAGATATTATTGCTCGCATGATGATTCCGCTGTGTATTGAAACGGTTCGTTGTGTAGAAGAAAACATTGTGTCCTCTGCCGCAGAAGCGGACATGGGCTTAATTTATGGTATCGGGTTCCCTCCATACTTGGGTGGTGCTATGCACTACTTGGATCAAATGGGACTGCAAGCATTTTGTGACCTTGCAGATAAATACAGCCACTTAGGTAAGTTGTACGAGCCAACCGCAAACATGCGTGAAATGGCGAAAAACAACGAAACTTACTACAGCGCTTAATTGCCCAAAGGATAGAGGAGAATTTCCATGAAACTGAATCCAAACGATGTCGTCATCATCGACGCAGTTCGATCACCTATGGGTAAATCCAAAAATGGTGTATTTCGTAATGTGCGAGCTGAAAATTTATCTGCAGGCTTAGTAAAAGCTTTGTTCAAGCGTAACCCTAACGTGGACCCAAAAGACGTTGAAGATTTAATTTGGGGGTGTGTCAACCAGACCCTAGAGCAAGGTTTTAACATGGCCCGAGCGGTATCTTTGTTAGCGGGTTTGCCGATTACGTCAGCGGCACAAACTGTTAACCGTTTGTGTGGTTCATCAATGTCTGCAATTCACACGGCGGCTCAAGCGATTATGACGGGCCAAGGTGATGTGTTTGTTGTGGGGGGTGTTGAGCACATGGGTCATGTTGGCATGATGCATGGTGTCGATGTGAACCCGGCTCTGTCTAAGCACATGGCGAAAGCGTCCATGATGATGGGTGTGACAGCGGAAATGTTGGGTAAAATGCACGGTGTGAGCCGCGAAGCGCAAGATGCATTTGCGGTCCGTTCACATCGATTGGCGCACGAGGCCACCTTGCAAGGACGTTTTGACAATGAGCTTGTCGCCATTGAAGGTCATGACGCGGATGGCAATAAAATCTTAGTCGAGGTAGATGAGGTGATCCGTCCAGAAACCTCGATGGAATCTCTTGGCGGGTTGAAGCCTGTATTCATGCCGAAAGTGGGTACGGTAACCGCGGGTACTTCTTCCGCTTTGTCGGATGGGGCATCGGCTATGTTGATGATGTCCGCACAAAAAGCACAAGACTTGGGTCTAACGCCAATTGCCAAAGTACGTAGCATGGCGGTGGCGGGTTGTGATCCGGCGATCATGGGTTATGGCCCAGTACCAGCGACTAAAAAAGCACTGAAGCGCGCTGGTTTGACCATCGATGATATCGATATGGTGGAATTGAATGAAGCCTTTGCCGCCCAGTCTATCCCTGTCTTGAAAGACCTTAAATTGATTGATTTGGTTGATGATAAAGTCAATCTAAACGGTGGTGCGATTGCCCTTGGGCACCCTCTAGGGTGCTCGGGTACACGTATTTCCACTACTCTGCTTAACGTGATGCGTGATAAAGACGCAACACTCGGGCTTGCTACCATGTGCATCGGCATGGGGCAGGGCATCGCAACCGTCTTCGAGCGAGTGTGATGCTGATAACTTATCGAATGCTACTTCGATAAGATCTATCTCTAACTTCTGTCTTTTGCCCCACCTTGAGTGGGGCTTTTTTTGGCCTGTAAACGGGTCCGCCATCGTGACTCTATAGCGTTTCTGTATCATGATAACCAATTAAAATGTCTGTTCACATTTGTACCAAGGAGTTAAGTATGAAGATGGCCGTATTGGATGACTATCAAGACAGTGTGAAACATCTGGCCTGTTTCGCCTTGTTAAAAGATCATCAGGTGGTGGTTTTCAATGACACCTTCAATGAAGACGAGTTGGTCGCGAAATTGATCGATGTGGATATCTTAGTGTTGATTCGTGAGCGAACGCCTATTACCGAAACACTGTTGTCGCGTTTGCCTAATTTGAAACTCATTAGTCAGACAGGCAAGGTCAGCAATCATTTAGACCCAGCATTGTGTCACCAGTATGGCGTCGAAGTGGCGGAAGGTGTCGGCTCTCCTGTTGCCCCTGCCGAGCTCTGTTGGGCGTTGATTATGGCAGCGAGTCGCCGTATACCGACTTATGTGAGTCAACTCCAGCAGGGTGTTTGGCAATCTTCCAAAGAGCTGGGCTTAGGGCGTGTGCTCAATGGCAAAATGTTAGGTATTTGGGGCTATGGAAAAATCGGTCAGAGGATTGCTCAATTTGGTAAGGTGTTTGGCATGCAAGTGATGGTATGGGGCAGTGAATCGTCACGCCAAAAAGCGTTAGACGACGGCTTGTTGGCGGCTCAGACCAAAGCGGAGTTTTTCCAAACCGCTGACATAGTGTCACTGCATCTGCGTTTGCATGATGCTACTAAGCATTGTGTCACAAAAGCCGATTTAGCGAGGATGAAATCCGACGCCTTGTTTGTCAATATCAGTCGGGCTGAATTGGTTGAGTCTGGTGCTCTATACGATGTGTTATCAACCACACCCACTAAACAAGCCGCGCTTGATGTGTACGAACAAGAGCCTGCCAACAAAAACAATGAACCCCTGTTAACCTTACCAAATGTATTGTGCTCGCCTCATCTTGGTTATGTTGAGCAAAACAGCTATGAATTGTATTTCAACGCTGCTTTTGACAATGCTGTGGCGTTCGCGGCTGGAAAACCACAGCAACTTGTCCGTCGTGCAATGGGGTAGAAGGCTAGACTTTAAAGCTGCCAACTTGTTTATTGAGCCCCTGATAAAGTTTGGAAATTTGCTCTGACTGGTTTCTGACGAGAGAGGAAATGTCTTCCGCTTTTTCTGTTTGTTCTTTTAATGACACGAGATTCTCGTTAATGCTATTCGCAACGGTGGATTGCTCCTGTGTGGCTTGTGCGGTTTGAGCGGCCATGTTTTGAACCTTATCAAAAGACTCTTTTAAAGAATCAAAGGTTTGAATGACCTCATCAAAGTTAGAGGCCGTGTTGTTCACATTAGAACGGCTGCTTTGTGTGACACTCAAGGATTTTTTGACATTGACTTTTAGTTGATCGATGGTGGTTTCTATTTCGTCGGTACTGTCTTGGGTACGGGTAGCAAGGGTACGAACTTCATCGGCAACCACGGCAAAGCCTCTTCCTTGTTCCCCAGCGCGAGCGGCTTCAATGGCGGCATTCAATGCTAAGAGATTGGTTTGTTCGGCAATATTGCGAATCACTTCCAGTACCGATGCAATGGCTTCCGAGCTTTCTTCTAGTTCCTTGGCCCTTGTTAATGATTCCTCTATATCGCCGATCAAACCAGCAATCGCATCGTGAGAGGTTTTGACGGCTCCAATGCCTTGTTGAATCAGGTTGGTTGACGTTGTGGCTTCCGCGGCGGTTTCGGTAGCGACATCTTCCATCTGCTGATTGGCCATATTCATTTCGTGACCCGCACTGACAATAGAATCCGAAACGTTGGCTAGGGTATTGGTGATTTGAGTGGTATCGTCTGATGCGCTTTTTAAATCATGAGTCATTTTACCTAGTGAGGTAGATTGTTTATGAATGCTGGCAATAATCAGGCGAAGTTGTTCCACAAACCCATCGAATTCCCCTGCTAAATCTCCTAATTCATCTTTTGAGGCTGAATTAATTTTTTGGGTTAAATCACCATCGCCTTCTGCAATCTCTTTTATGCGCTGGGTCATGTTCGTGATATTTCTTGTTAATTTAAGCGGGATGAAGTAGCCAAATCCCATGGCAATTAAAAAGGCGATGACAATGACAACCATGGCAATATCTTGGTAAAACTTAACCTTCTCTTGGGTGGCATCTTCAACCGTTCTAGAGTAATTTCTGACCGCTTCGCCGGCATTATCTAGCAGGTTTCGAATGTCGGTAAATGTCTTGTCCGCTACCATAAAACTGTCTGAGAGCATAATTTTGGTTTCAATATTAGGAGAGTCAATAAGTGTCTCACTTGCTTGTAACCACTCATTAAATAAGGTATCGAATTCACGATATGGGTTGGTGAGAAAAGGCTCTTTGACTAAAACGCTACGGTAGGTATTGAAACGCTGTAAGGCTTGTTGGGTATTTTCACGGAAAAATTGTTTGTTTTCTTCAAAGTTACCAACGCCATTAATGATTTTTTGCTGACTCAGTCTCGCCTGATATAGATCCCTGTCGGCATTTAGTACTTCGCCTATTGCTTCAATATAATTCTGCAAATCCAGATCAGCGCCATGCTTTTCTTCCATTGCATGAGTGTGATCTCTTAGATTTTCACCTGCTTCATCCAACATGTTTCGGATGACCATGAATTTCTCATCAAGCTCTAGGAACTCTTGTGAGATGGTAACCTGAGCCCGTGATGTAACGACCAATTGATTGCTGGCAGACAGCCATTGATTATAAAGAGCTTCAAACGTGTCGAAAGGCTTGGTTAATTCATCTGGCTCGTCTTCGAGATGTTTTAGATACAACTGAAAACGATCATAAACTTGCTGGGCGTTGTCTTCATAATCTTGTAAGTTTTCTTCTCGGTTACCATCGTTTGCATATAATTTCTCTTGTGCCAAACGAGCTTGATATATATCACGGTCGGCATTGAGAACTTCAGAAATCGCTTCGAAGTAATGCTCTGTTTGCACCATCATTGAGTGTTTTTGAAAATTACTCATAAACATCATGAATAGAAATAACGCCACTAAAATGAGGGCAAGAGATATGATAGGCATCATAACTTTTAGTCGAATTGAATGAATACGCATTGT
The DNA here is from genome assembly GCF_000214215.1 of Marinomonas posidonica IVIA-Po-181. Taxonomy (NCBI): domain Bacteria; kingdom Pseudomonadati; phylum Pseudomonadota; class Gammaproteobacteria; order Oceanospirillales; family Oceanospirillaceae; genus Marinomonas; species Marinomonas posidonica. The sequence goes on along the minus strand of NC_015559.1, from coordinate 2,405,021 downwards.
GATTCCCTTTACTTTCAAATTTAGACTGTACGAAAAATAGTCTAGGTTAACAGGGAAGTATTACGCCAAATTTGTATTCATTTAATTTGTAAATTTTAGTAAAAATAAAGGCTTATACAATTCTTTAGCCATGAGTAATGAGTTGTTTTAATCCATCAGATAATCCAATGTTACTATTTTTGATGCTTGTCGTTGCATGATGATTTTGCCTTCACGAATGGATAATAGAACTTCTCCTTGACGTCGAATGACGCTGTAATCGTCTTCGCCTTCTAACAAAATAAAGTTAGCCGGGTGGCCTTCTTTGATGCCATAGTTTTCTAAGCATAGGGTTTTGGCACTGTTATCCGTAATCAAATCGAGCGCTTGACGATAGTCCTGATAGCCCATCATTTGGCAGATGTGCAGAGCAAAATCCAATGTTCGCAATAATTTTCCGTTGCCTAATGAATACCAAGGGTCAAAAATGGAATCTTGCCCTAAACAGACATTCATGCCGGCTTCTAATAGTTCTTTTACTCTGGTGACGCCTCGACGTTTGGGGAAGGTGTCAAAACGACCTTGAAGGTGAATGCTTTCTGTCGGACAAGAAATGAAATTGATGCTGGAATTTTTAAGTAATCGGAAGAGTTTTGAGCAGTAGGCGTTGTCATAGGAATGCATGGCCGTTGTGTGACTGGCTGTGACCTTGTCTCCCATATCGAAGCGTAGCGCTTGGTAGGCAAGAAACTCTAAAAAACGTGAATTAGGGTCATCAATTTCATCGCAATGAACATCGATTAAACGATCATATTTACGCGCTAAAGAGATGATGGTTTTAACCGATTCTTCGCCCAATTCTCGGGTGTATTCAAAATGAGGAATGCCGCCCACAACATCGGCACCAATTTCAAGTGCTTGCTCCATTAACGCCAGCCCATTTGGATAAGACAACATGCCATCCTGAGGAAAGGCCACGACTTGTATGTCTATTTTGTCTTTCAGTTCATCTCGAATGGCACACAGTGTTTTTATGCCAATTAGCGTAGGGTCGGTCGTATCCGCATGAGTACGAATCGCCTGAACGCCATTCTGTACCAGCAATTCAATGGTGGCTAATACGCGGCGGCGAATGTCCGCTTCATCCAGCATGGGTTTACGCTGTCGCCAACGTTCTATGCCTTCGAATAATGTGCCGCTTTGGTTCCACTCAGGCTCGCCAGCGGTAAGAGCCGCATCCAGATGTATGTGGGGTTCAACAAAAGGGGCGCAGACTAAATTCTGTTCGGCATCAATTTGTTGTGCTGTGGCCTTGATTACTTGACGTTGTACTTCAATTTTGTGAAACACACCCTGTTCAATTTGAATGGAAAATAGTTCTGGTCGTTGGCGTAAACGCGCATTGATGATCTGCATAAAAGTCCTTAGTCACGTGTTGTGGCAGTGATTATCTATCAGCCCATCAATAGGATGATGGTAACAGCGTATTTGCTCTATCTAGGAGCCCATTTTGTCAGTTAAGACCCCATTAAGGGGTCTTGTCATTCTTATTGGTTATTCATGGCGGCTTTAGATTGACCTTGAGTGATCAAGGTTAACACAGCGTAAATGGATATGGCGCTAATGACGCCAACAATAGGAGGCAGAATGGGAGACGAATAAGCAGCCGTCGATGCGATGGCATAGGCCAGCAGACCTTGCCAATGAAAAGCGGGCAGGGTAACCGATTCCAATGATGGATATTGTCCTTTGTGGCGTACCCAGAAATCGGCCATGATGACTCCGCCAATGGGTGGAATAAAGGTGCCCAACAGTACAAGGAATGGGATGAGGTAATGGTACATACCAAATACCGCCAGTACCGTACCAATCGCGGCGCCAACCAAGGTGACAGTGCGACGTTTATCGGTTCTCAGTAAATTGCAGCCAGCCACAGCAAAGTTGTAAATGGTATTGTCTTGAGTCGTCCAAATGTTGAGAAACAGCATCAACACGGCTAACACCACAAACCCTTGTGCCAACATAACATCAACAATATCGGCTTGTTGATAGATTAGGGTCCCCAATGCGCCAGTGAATACCATTAACCCATTACCAATAAAAAACGCGGCCATGGTCGCCCAAATGGCCACCTTGCTGCTGTTCGCAAAGCGGCTCCAATTAGTGGCTTGAGTTGCACCACTGACAAAGGTGCCTATGACGATGGTCATCGCGGCGGTAATGTTCAGCTGAGTGCTTGGGGTCATGCCGAATAAATTTGCGACACCACCCACATCAACTAAGCCTGTGTATAGACTGATCAGAATGAACAACAGCATTAATGGGACTGAGATACGAGACAGTATCTCCATACCTTTAAAGCCAATCATGGCGGTAATACAAAAAGCCATACCAAACAGAACCATTAATGGGGTTTGCCAAACCTCAGGGAGGCCGGTGACCTTGACTAACACAATGGCCAGCGTGGCGGTGCCCCATGCATACCAGCCAATTTGCGTAAATCCTAAAATAAAATCTGCTAATTTGCTGCCGATCTCACCAAAACAAAAGCGCCCCATAAGCACACTATTTAAACCGCTTTTAAAAGCAATGAAGGCCAATAAGGATGCATAGACCCCAAGCAATAGGTTGCCAACAAAAACAACCAGTATCAGTTCTGAGAAGGAAAAAGCCTTACCTAACGTACCGCCAGCCCACATGGTGGCGGTAAAGAAAGTGAAGCCAAGTAATAGAAATGTCATGGGTAATAACCCTCGACGTGCTTTTAGCGGAACTTCTGTCAACGGATAATCAGATTGATTCATTACTCTCTCCTTTCGTTATTTTCTGACTTTGCGTGTGAGGTCTACTTAATTTACAAAGCAACTTATGAACCAGTTTTGGTTAAATTTTCACCTATCATGACTTGTTGGTGAAATACCTAAAAATCGACTGCTAGGGAAGGAACGAACAAGTTCACTGGCTACGGTAACGTGTTCCTCGGCAACCGCTCCTGCGTTGCTCTAATCCTCTACATCTCTGTCGGGGGCAGCGTGGGAATAACGCTCTTTTATTCGAGGCAAGTTTCGCCGTCCAATACAGTCTATTGGCAACAAGCTTAACAAAGAATAAAGAGAGCTTAGCCCATGCCCTTCGGGTCTTTCAGAGAAACGGCCGCGCTGTGTTAAGAGTGATAGGCAGTTTCTCTGATAAGGCTGACGTTCAGAAGACTTATTCGCACCTTCCCTAGGGTTATGCACTTTGTATCATTGTGTTCTATCTTGCTGATGAGAAGAACAAAAACGATTCACTGAATGCACTAAATTATGGCCAGTTTAGTGGTAAGTCTGCTCATAGACTATCAGAGAGTTAGTTTTTATTTATTAGATGTTATTTATCAATAGTCTTATAAATATACCTAACAGAGAGTCAATCTCTACTCCAATAATATAAAGAAACAATATGGCTTTGAGTCAGTCAATGCCGATGAACATATCAAGCAGGAGAAGGTTATGTCGAACGAAAGCAAATGTCCTTTTAATCATGGTGCCGTTGGTGCAACACAGTCTGCTGGACGCGGTACCTCCAATAAAGATTGGTGGCCTAACCAATTAAATATAAAAGTACTGCATCAACATTCAAAAAAATCGAATCCAATGGGGGATTTTGACTACGCAGCAGCCTTCAATAGTTTAGATTTGGACGCTGTGCGCCAAGATTTGTATGCCTTAATGACGGATTCTCAAGATTGGTGGCCAGCCGATTACGGGCATTATGGCCCTTTCTTTATCCGCATGGCATGGCACAGTGCAGGTACATACCGTACGGCAGACGGTCGTGGTGGTGCAACCTCAGGAACACAGCGCTTTGCCCCACTGAACAGCTGGCCAGATAATGTTAACTTGGATAAGGCTCGTCGTTTACTTTGGCCGATTAAACAGAAATATGGCCGTAAAATTTCTTGGGCCGATTTGATGATTCTAGCCGGTAACTGTGCTTTAGAGTCGATGGGATTCAAAACCTTTGGTTTTGCTGGTGGTCGAGTGGATGTGTGGGAACCAGAAGATGATATCTACTGGGGTACCGAAACAACTTGGCTTGATGACGAGCGTTACACGGGAGATCGTGAACTAGAAAACCCACTTGCTGCCGTCCAAATGGGTCTGATTTACGTTAACCCTGAAGGACCAAATGGTCAGCCTGATGCATTAGCATCAGCACATGATATTCGTGATACCTTTGCTCGTATGGCAATGAACGATGAAGAAACGGTTGCCTTGGTTGCGGGGGGGCATACCTTTGGTAAAACCCATGGAGCAGGTGATGCGGCTCAAGTTGGTGTCGATCCAGAAGCCGCAGGGATGGCAGAACAAGGTTTCGGATGGCGTAACAGTCAAGGTGCTGGACATGGCGTTGATACCATTTCAAGTGGTTTAGAAGGTGCTTGGACACCAAACCCTATTCAATGGGACAACGGATACTTTGATACCTTGCTAGGATATGATTGGGAATTAACCACGAGTCCTGCAGGAGCCACACAATGGAAGCCCAAAGCCGGTGCTCTAGCTGACGCCGTGCCAGATGCTCATGATGCGAGCAGACGACATGCGCCTATGATGTCGACGGCTGATATGGCATTAAAAGTAGACCCTATTTATGCTGAAATCTCAAAACGCTTCCATGAAAACCCCGATCAATTAGCGGATGCGTTTGCAAGAGCTTGGTACAAGTTGACTCACCGAGATATGGGGCCAGTTGAGCGTTATTTAGGACCTTTAGTGCCAAAAGAAGAGTTGATTTGGCAAGACCCTATTTCAGAAAGCACCCAGTCTGTGATTGATGCCGATGATATTACAATATTAAAAGCGAACATTGCCGAGTCCGGTTTGAGTGTTTCGCAAATGGTGTCAACGGCTTGGGCATCCGCTTCTACTTACCGTGGTTCTGACATGCGAGGAGGAGCCAATGGCGCTCGTATTCGTTTAGCGCCACAAAAAGATTGGGCCGTTAATCAACCTGAGCAGTTGGCATTGGTTTTGACGAAGCTAGAAGCAATTCAAGCGAAATTCAATCAAGCGCAGAGCAGTGGTAAACAGATTTCAATGGCTGATCTGATTGTTTTAGCGGGCTCGGTTGGTGTGGAGCAAGGCGCCAAAGCGGCAGGTTATGATATTCAAGTACCGTTTACGCCCGGTCGTGGTGACGCTACTCAGCAACAAACGGACATTGACTCTTTTTCTGTATTGGAGCCAGTGGTCGATGGTTTTAGAAATTACCAGAAAGCTAAGTTCACAATATCATCAGAAGAAATGTTGTTAGACAGAGCCCAGTTGTTGACTTTATCGGCACCAGAAATGACGGTTTTGGTGGGTGGTCTTCGTATGTTGGGAGCCAATGTTGGGGGATCCTCCGACGGTGTTTTCAGTGATAACACAGCAAGGCTAACAAATGATTTCTTTATCAACTTATTGGATATGGGTACTCAATGGTTGCCAACATCGGAAGATGAAATGGCATTTGAAGGTCGTGATCGCCATACGGGTGCCATTAAATGGACTGCGACTCGTGCTGATTTGGTCTTTGGATCAAATTCGCAACTTCGAGCTATCGCTGAAGTGTATGCTTGCTCTGATTCACAAGGTGATTTTGTGAAAGATTTCGTAGCAGCATGGACAAAAGTGATGGAACTAGATCGCTTTGATCTAGCTTAATCTCCTAGGAATCAGCGTGTACCATGCGCTGTCTTTCCTTTGTGTTACCCAACAACAGCCTCGCTTCTGCAAAGTCGCGAGGCTTTTTATGGCATAAGCAATGCGCTTAGCAATGTAAAAAACTGTATAGAAAATACCTTCAGACGATGAATCGCGATATGTTATGCGCCATTATCCTAGGGAGTAGAATTATGGCTAAAAAACCTTCTGTTGCGTCTGATATATCACGTCGCAAGGTACTCAAATATGCGACAGGCAGTTTGCTAACCTTACCTTTCATCGGCTTGTTGGGATGTGCAAGTACTTCATCTGAGCGTAGTTCAGGCATGCACAGACCTGGTCGTCCACCTATGGGAGAGGGCGGTATGCCGCCACCCAATGGTGCGGGCGGTATGCCACCACCGAATGGTATGCCAGGCACGCCACCGTCACGAGAACTCTTGGCTGGCAAAGCGACGGCTAATGCCAAATGGCTGACTGGCGGCACGCAGGCAATGGACCCAAATTTGGTGTATTTAAACCCTCTGAGACAAGACAATCAGGAGAATGTTTGTCTTGTCAGTGAGCGTACGACAGAAGGACCATGTTATTCACGCACGCGTTTTCGCAAAGATATTTCAGCAGGCCGTGATGGTTTGCCTGTTCGCTTATGGTTCAAAGTGGTGGATGAAGACTGTCAACCAGTAGTCGGGGCGAAAGTGGATATTTGGCATTGTGATCCGTTAGGTGTTTACAGTGGCAGTGATATGCAAATGGTCGACTTCTGTACAAACGGTGATGAGACCTATCAAGCCAATGATTGGTTCCGTGGTGTGCAAATAACCGATCAAAATGGTTTTGTGTATTTTGAGACCTGCTTCCCTGGTTGGTATGTAAGTCGTGCGGTACACATTCATCTTACCATCACCACGTCAGACACTATGCTGACGACACAAGTGGGTTTTGACGATGCATTAGCGCAGGACATTATGGTGAATGAAGCGGTCTATTCCGGACACGGTGCCCCAGACACAACGAATTCAACGGATACGGTGTTTCCTACACAGGGTTATCAAAGCTATTTAATGACGACCAAAGCGATGGCAGATAAGTCTATGCTGGCATGGAAAACCTTGATGCTTGCCAGTTGATCTTTTGTCTTTAAAACAAGGAAGGTGCTCAATCAGCCAAACTCGGAAAGGTGTTTGGCTTTTTTTATAAAAGTGCATACAAATCATAGTATTGTCATGTTGGCGTCTTAGGCTGATATTTTTTAAACGAAGCTGATGTGATGAAATTTGAAGGTTTAAACGCACTGGCCTTAATGGAAGGCATCAAAGGCGTATTGGCTTTAGGCCTAGCTTGTCTGGTGAATGTTGTATCAGGACGAAACTTGCATCAACTTGTATTAGAGCAAATGACGCATTGGTCTATTTCTCAGCAAGGGCATTATGTTCAGTGGTTGATTGGCATGGCTGAGAGCCTGTCAGATAAGAATCTTTCTATGGTGACCTTGGTTGCCTTGCTCTACGCCAGTTTACGGTTTGTCATGGCATACGGGCTGTGGAACCGTTTGCGCTGGACGGAATGGTTTGCTTTTATCAGTGGATGTTTGTACATCCCATTAGAGCTGTATGCGATTTATCAAGATTCTAGCCTTCAGAACTGGCTCATTCTGATATTCAATTTACTGGTGGTGAGCTACCTTTTCTGGGTTTTAAAACGGGATGCCTCGCCGCAAGGTCAGTCCAATATCATTAAGCAAATTGGTTAGTGGTTCCAAGCAATTTGTTTGGTATCGCCCATTTGTCCATCGGCATTAAGTCGATACGCAAGTGACACTAATAAGGTTTGCGCTAGTGTCATCGAAGACGTTAGTGAGCGGAACCCCAACACCTCAGCTTCTTTTATATCAAAACAGACATCCGACATGCCGGCCAAAGGGCTGATCTTACTGTCGGTAATGGCGATGACCTTGGCCCCCGCAGCATAAGCGTATTCACTGACCGTCACAGTTTCTTGAGCATATGGGCTGAAGGTTGTGGCAATGATCACATCGTCTTTACGAATATTACTGGCTTGCTCAACCAACATGCCTCCGCCACCGTCTATGAGGTGAGTCGTTTTATTTAAATGCCTCAAGCTATAAGCAAAATAGCTGGAAATGGGAAATGCGCGGCGTAGCCCAATCAGGTAAATGTTTTCCGCATTTTCTAATAAATCCACAGCCGAACTGAGCATCTCAGGTGAAAATTGATGGGGCATGTGACTCATGGAAAATGCGTTGCGTTGGCTGAATTCACTTAGAATTTGATCAGCATGAATGTCAGCGCCTGTGGCGTTTTGATTCATTTTGACGCGTTCACTGTAATTCGAAATAGAAGTTTGCTCGACTAATGATTGGCGAAACAAGTTCTGCATTTCACTAAAACCATTGTATTCAAAGGCGGCGGCAAAACGGACTAGAGTAGAAGGCGGTACACCACATTGCTCAGCTAGGCTGGCAACCGTTTCTAACGCCACTGTATTAGGGTGTTCTAATAGGAATCGTGCGACCTGTTGGAGACGTTTGCTTAAACCTTCATAGTTTCGACTGATGGTTTGTTGAAGTTGTTCAAGGGTGTTTGGTGCAGACAAGGTCGCTCCTAATCGTGGGTGATGTCACGGGTGTGTTTATGATTATCTGAGTGATCTTAGAACTTACATTCTAAAAAATCAAATTTCATGATTTTCATGTTTCATTTTGGTGGTTTTCATAATCAATTGTTTTATAAAGAGTTAATGTCATTTTTCCTAAAGAGGTGTATTTGACGTGAATATTAAAATATATTTTTTATTTGTTGAATTTTTTGAAATAAATATTCTATTATTGTTCTGTTGTTGAAGTGAATGCATAAGAAAATAAAAACAATAATGTCTTTGATGCACGGATTCTGTCTATTCCATTAAGTGTCTCTTCACGGGTCAGACAGGCATCGAAGAAAACTGGGGCGGTTTGTGTCCAGTCGATTTGAAGAGGTGATAAACAATGTCAAAACCGTTACGAATTGGCATGGTCGGTTCAGGTTACATGGGCAAAGCTCATGCGATCGCATATCGAAATGCTATGGCCGCATTTGAGATTTCTTCTGAATCTCTTATTTGCGACATGTTGGCAGATGCAACCCCAGAATTGGCCAAACAAAAAGCCCTTGAACTTGGTTTTCGTCGTTCAACGGGGGATTGGCGAGATATGATCAATGACTCCGATATTGACGTGATCGACATTTGTGCTCCTAATTTTCTCCATAAAGACATTGCTTTGGCTGCCATTGCCGCAGGCAAGCATGTTTACAGTGAGAAGCCTTTGGCATTGAACTCAGCTGACGCGAAACGCATGACAGAAGCCGCGTCTCTAGCCGGTGTCAGTACACTGGTTGGTTTTAACTACATCAAAAACCCCACATTACAATTTATTAAGCAGCTTATTGAACAAGGCGACATTGGCGACCTGGTGCATTTTCGAGGTGTGTTTAATGAAGATTACTTGGCGCAAGCCGACCTACCTTTTAGTTGGCGTTTACAGCAAGAATTTGCTGGTAGTGGTGCTTTAAATGATCTCGCATCGCACCTAGTGCAACTGGCATTACACCTAATGGGACCGATCACAGAGCTCTGTGCTGATGTAAAAATTGTGCACAAGCAACGTCCGCTAATGGATTCCAATGACAGGTCAGGAAGAGACATGGGAATGGTCGAAAATGAGGACCAAGCCCATATGATGGTGCGCTTTGCGAATGGTGCTCAGGGAACGCTTGAAACCTCTCGAGTGGCTTGGGGACGCAAAAATGGCTTGTCATTTGAGATTACCGGTACCAAAGGCAGTCTCGTATTCGATCAAGAAAGGTTATCGGAGTTTTCATTGTACTTAGCGGGCGATAAACCAGATAGACAGGGATTTAAACGTATTCTGGTTGGACCAGAGCACCCTGACTACAAGGCTTTTTGTGTGTCAGCAGGGCATGGGCTTGGCTTTAATGATATGAAAGCCGTGGAGATTCGAGATTTGTATGAAGGGTTAGTGAATAAACGGAGATTATGGCCTGATTTTAGAGCGGCCACTCAAGTGAATGTGATTTTGGATCAGGTCATTGAATCACATCGAAGGAATGCTTGGGTCAAGATTGAACAATATGATGGGGATCAGTAATGAAAATTAAGACTTTGGATGTCATTTGTTTAGGCCGTGCGGCAGTCGATTTATATTCGGAACAGATCGGCGCACCACTTGAGGATGTTAACAGCTTCAAAAAATACCTTGGCGGCTCTTCTGCCAATATCGCGTTTGGTGCCGCTAGAATGGGCCTGAAATCTGCCATGTTAACGCGTGTTGGTGATGAGCATATGGGACGTTTTGTTCGCAGTGAATTATCACGTGTTGGCGTCGATGTTTCGCATGTGGTCACGGATCAGGACCGCCTTACTGGCTTGGTATTACTGGGCATTAAAGATCAAGATACTTTCCCACTTATTTTTTATCGTGAAAATTGCGCCGATATGGCGATCTCAGAAGAGGACTTTGATGAGGACTTTATTGCCTCAGCAAAAGCCTTGCTGATTACGGGCACTCATTTTTCGACAGAGTCGACGGACAAAACGGCTCGTAAAGCCATTGAATACGCTAAAGCCAATGACACCAAAGTGATTATCGATATTGACTATCGACCTGTGCTTTGGGGCTTAACAGGCCGAGGTGAAGGAGAGAATCGCTTTGTCTCAGATGAAGCGGTTACGCAGCATATTATGTCAATTCTACCCTTGTGTGATTTGATTGTTGGCACTGAGGAGGAGTTTCACATTGCGGGTGGTTGTGAAGATACCATCGAGTGTTTGAAACAAATTCGTCAGGTCTCGACGGCTGAGCTCGTCGTGAAACGCGGTGCTTTGGGATGTTCTGTGTTTAAAGGTGAGATTCCGGATACTTTGGATGAAGGCATTACTCGTTATGGCGTGACCGTAGATGTGCTCAATGTATTGGGGGCGGGGGATGCTTTCTTGAGTGGTTATTTGCGAGCTTGGATCAATCAAGAAAGTACTGAAAACGCTTGTGATTATGCTAATGCATGTGGGGCGATTGTGGTATCGCGTCATGGTTGTGCGCCCGCCATGCCGAGTCTGGAAGAATTGGATTATTACCTGATTCACCGTGATGACATTTCACGTCCTGATTTGGACCCTGTATTGAATTATCTGCATCGAGTGACCACCCAGCGCATAGAACGCCAAGGGGAAGGCAAAGATTGGCAAGACATGTGTATTTTGGCATTTGATCACAGACGTCAATTTGTCGATATGTGTCGTGAAGCTGGGGCGCCCATTTCGCGTGTTAGCAGAGCCAAAGAACTGATTTTACAGGCGGCTTGTGAGGGTTCACAAACCTTGGGCGAAACGGTTGGCGGCACGGGTATTTTAGCCGATGGCACGTTTGCACAAGATGTCTTGAATGACATAACCAGCAAAGATCACTGGATTGCTCGCCCAGTGGAGATGCCGAGCAGCCGTCCCTTGCGCTTTGAGTTAGGCAACAATGTGGGTCAAGCGATTGCCACATGGCCTGCCAATCACATAGTGAAATGCTTGGTGTTTTATCACCCTGATGACGAAGTGAATTTGCGCAGTGAGCAAGAACAGAAAGTCATGGATCTTTATCGTGCTTGCTGTACCACTGGCCACGAACTTTTACTGGAAATTATTCCGCCGGCCGGTTCGAATCTTGATGATGAGACTTTGTCTCGTTCAATTGAACGATTCTACAATTTAGGTGTGTTTCCCGATTGGTGGAAGTTACCTTCACCGAGTAAAGCCGCTTGGCAAAACATTGATGACATCATCAAGGCACGTGCACCTTATTGTCGCGGTGTCGTGCTACTGGGGTTGGATGCGCCGGTAGAAGAGCTAAAAGCAGGCTTTAATGCCGCTGCCGGTCAGGATGTGTGTAAAGGGTTTGCCATTGGCCGCACGATTTTCTCGGCGCCCACTAAGGCATGGTTAAGAAACGACATTAACGATGCCGAGTTTGTGGCTCAAGTGAAGAGTAACTATCTTGAGATGAGCGAATACTGGCGTCAGCGTAATGAAGCGGGAAAGTCACTTTAATCGCCTGTTAACGGAGGCAAAAAATGGAAACAATTCGTTTGACCATGGCACAGGCCTTGGTAAAGCATTTGCAAGCGCAGTACACCTTGATTGACGGTGAAGAAGTGCCGTTATTCGGTGGTGCTTGGGCGATTTTTGGTCACGGTAATGTGGCGGGCATCGGTGAAGCATTAGCGCAAGTGAAAGAGGAATTTACCACCTTTCGTGCTCATAACGAACAAGGCATGGCATTGGCGGCCTGTGCTTTTGCTAAACAGTACAGACGTCAGCGGATAATGGCTTGCACTACGTCGATTGGACCGGGGGCTCTAAACATGGTGACAGCCGCAGGGTTGGCGATGGCGAATCGTTTGCCAGTGTTGTTACTGCCTGGAGATGTGTTTGCGACGCGAACACCAGATCCTGTGCTTCAGCAGGTGGAGCATTTTAATGATCCAAGCATGTCAGTGAATGACTGTTTTCGTCCTGTGTCACGTTACTTTGATCGTATGAATCGGCCAGAACAGTTAATCACCAGTTTGCCCGTGGCAATCAATACCATGCTGGATCCCATTTCTTGTGGCCCAGCCACTCTGGCGTTGCCACAAGATGTTCAGACCATGGCGTACGATTATCCTGTTAGTTTTTTTACTAAGAAGGTACATGGTCTGCGTCGTAATCGCGCTGACTTGCAACAATTGTCTGAGGCCATTGAGGCGCTTAAGCAAGCTAAGAAACCCTTGATGGTGTTAGGGGGAGGCGTGCATTACAGCCAAGCTTTACCAGAAATCCAAGCTTTTGTGGAAACGCACTGTATACCAGCGTGTGAAACTCAAGCCGGTAAGGGAGCTTTGCCTTGGGATCACCCGTGGCATTTGGGGGCGGTTGGAGTAACCGGTTCCAGTGCCGCCAACGCTGCCGCGCAAGAAGCGGATTTGGTGATGGCGGTGGGGACACGTTTGCAAGATTTTACGTCCGCATCACGTACCTTGTTTGCCAATCCAGATTGTACCTTGTTGAGCCTCAATAGTGCGCCCTTTGATGCCGAAAAGCACAATGCTTTGCCCTTGGTGGGTGACGCGAAAACCACCTTGCAGGAACTTGAATCACAGTTGACGCAATGGCACAGCGATTCGGCTTGGCAAACGCAGGTTACAAAATGGAATAACGCTTGGTTGGCTGCAGTGGATAAGGCCACAGCTTTGCCATCACAAGCCAATGATTCGGCTTATTTGCCTACCGATGCCAATGTCATTGGGGTGATTAACCGTCAAGCGCAAGCCAATACGACGATAGTACAAGCGGCAGGAGGTCTACCCGGAGAATTGCATAAATTGTGGCGTACCTCAGATGACTTGGGTTATCACCTAGAGTACGGATTTTCTTGCATGGGGTATGAAATTGCTGGTGGTTTGGGCGTAAAAATGGCCACGCCAGAGCGAGATGTCATCATTATGGTAGGCGACGGTAGTTATTTAATGCTGAATTCCGAAATCGCCACGTCGGTAATGCTGGGTCTAAAACTCACGATAGTGGTTTTGGATAATCGTGGTTATGCCTGCATCAATCGTTTACAAAATGCTTGTGGTGGTGAACCTTTTAACAACCTGCTACAAGACTGTCATACGGTCGAAGCGGGGGCGCCAAAAACTGATTTTGCGGCGCATGCCAAAGCCTTGGGGGCTGACTCTGAGCAGGTCGCTTGTTTGGCCGAATTAGAAACCGCATTACAACGTGCTCGAGCCAGTCAGAAAACCTATCTGATCGCCATTGATACGGATCCTATGCCTAGCACGGAAGAGGGTGGTGCATGGTGGGATGTGGCTGTGCCAGAAGTATCTAGCCGACAACAGGTGTGGGAGGCACATCAAGGCTATCAAGAAGCGAAGCGGAAACAGCCTTATTAATTCATTGCGACAGTTTGGGAAGCAATCAAATCGGGAAGTAATCAAATGAATAAAAATAACAATGCAGTCACGGCTTCTAAGGTTCGAATTGGCATTAATCCGTTGACTTGGACCAACGATGATCTGCCATCTTTAGGCGCCGATACACCTCTTGAAGTGTGTCTGACGGAAGCGCGTCAAGCTGGCTACAGTGGCGTCGAATTAGGTAATAAATTTCCACGAGACCCTGCCGTGCTCGGGCCCATTTTGAAAGAGCATGATTTGGATCTGGTTTCTGGCTGGTACAGCGCGCGATTAATGAAGCGCAGTGCGGAAGAAGAAATTGCCGCCATGCAAGACCATTTGACCTTATTGAAAACCCTTGGTGCCAAGGTCATGGTGTTTGCCGAAGTGACTAATTGCATCCACGGGGATCAGTCAGTGCCATTATCTCAGCGACCCGGTATGACAGAAGCGCAATGGGCGGAATACGCGCAGCGTATCACCCAAGTGGCGGATTATATGGCGGAGCAGGGGGTTAAATTAGCCTACCACCACCATATGGGAACCGTGATTGAAACGGCCGAAGAAGTGGACAAGTTAATGGCCATGACGAGCGACAATGTGGGGCTTTTATTGGATACAGGGCACATCACCTTTGCGGGTGGTAACCCTTTGGAAATGGCAAAGAAACACGCAAAACGCATTGTTCATGTTCATTGTAAAGATGTCCGTCCTACCATTTTACGAGAAAATTTAAATCGGGATAGTGCGTTTCTAAACGCTGTATTGGATGGTGTTTATACCGTACCTGGTGATGGCTGCATTGATTACACACCGATTTTTGACGTGTTAAACGCGGTCAATTATCAAGGTTGGATTGTCGTGGAGGCGGAGCAGGATCCTGCGATTGCGCATCCATTGACCTACGCGACCATGGGATATCAGTACTTGTCGAGTCACTTAGAACAAGTTGGTTTCAAGATTTAAACAAATACGATGTGAAAAATGGAGCGCGCCTTATGGGGCGTTCCGTTTAGCAAATTGACCATTTTAAGAGAGGGGCATTATGTTCAATTCACTAATTCTCTATGCCAACCATGAAGTAATGTTTTTCGAGGTGAAGCACTATGTCACGTTTACTCAGTAAAAAGCGCCAACTAGCTGGACAGTCACAAACCCAGTTAGTGACACCAGTCAGTGCCAATTGGCAATACGTCGGCTTTGAGGCGCATCAGCTTAACGTAGGTGAAACGGTCACCCTTGCTACGGAAGATGATGAAGTCTGCGCGGTCATTTTAAGTGGTAAAGCGAATGCTAAGACACAACAAGCATCTTGGCACGATATAGGCGATCGCATGAGTGTGTTTGATCAAAAAGCCCCTTATGCGGTGTATGCGCCTGCTCAAGATGAAATTTGTATTGAGGCGTTGACCGATGTGGAAGTGGCGTTTTGTAAAGCGCCAGGCAAGGGTGGCCATGCGGCTAAGTTGATTCGCCCTGAACAGTGTCAGTACGAAACCCGCGGCGTCGCTAGTAATACTCGACACGTGTGCAACATTTTGTTTGGTAATGAGCCTGCCGACAGTTTGTTGGTGTGTGAAGTGATTACTCCAAGTGGTGGCTGGTCAAGTTATCCGCCTCACAAACACGACACTGACGCAGCACCAGCGGAAACGCAGTTGGAAGAAACCTATTATCACAAAATAGATCCGCCTCAAGGTTTTGCTTTCCAGCGCGTCTATACAGATGATCGCAGTATTGATGAAACCATGGCGGTGGAAGATGGGGACTTGGTTATGGTGCCAGAGGGCTACCATCCTGTGGGTGTTCCTCACGGCTATCAGTCTTACTATTTGAATGTCATGGCCGGCCCCAGTCGTAACTGGATCTTTCATAATGACCCCGACCATGAGTGGATCATAGAACGGGATAAAAAAGTAACCAATGGTTGATTGAATAAAAATAACATAAGGATTTCACAATGTTGAATTTTGCTTTATTTGGTGCGGGTCGTATTGGCAAGATGCATGCGCAAAACCTTCAGGCGTTCGTACATTCAAATTTGAAATACGTTTATGATGTGCATGCTCCGGCCGCACAGGAAGTCGCAAAAGCCACAGGAGCCAAAGTCGCGGAGAGTGTAGACGATGCGTTGGCGGACCCAGAAGTGGATGCGGTGTTGATTGCGACCAGCACAGACACGCATGTGGAGCTGATTATCAAAGCGGCGAAAGCGGGTAAAGCAATTCTCTGTGAGAAGCCGATTGATTTGAATACAGCTACCGTTAATGCTTGTATGGAAGAGATCAAAGATTGCGATGTGCCGATTCAAATTGGTTTTAACCGTCGTTTCGATCCAAGCCATAGTACAGCAGCAAAAGCGGCTCATGACGGAAGTGTCGGAAAACTAGAGCAAGTCATCATCAGCAGCCGCGACCCAGGTATGGCACCTGTTGAGTATCTGAAGTCTTCTGGTGGTATTTTCCGTGACATGATCATTCATGATTTTGACATGGCACGTTTTATTCTGGCTGAAGAAGTCGTTGAAATCCAAGCTTTTGGTAGTGCCTTGGTGGACGAAAAAATCACTGAAATTGGTGACGTTGATAGTGTCATGATCAATATGAGGAGCCAATCTGGTCGCCTAATTCACATCAATGGTTCCCGTCGTGCAAGCTATGGTTATGATCAACGCGTCGAAGTGTTTGGTTCGGAAGGTATGGTGATTTCTGACAATCAAACACCCACCTCGGTCGTGCGTTACAACACGGATACGACAGGTGTGAAAGATCCATTGTTTAACTTCTTTACTGATCGCTATGGCGCGGCTTATAACCTACAGCTAACGGCGTTCATTGAGAATGTCTTGGCGAAACGACCGGTATCCCCCAGTTTTGAGGACGGTCGCCGTGCTCAAATTTTGGCCGACGCGGCACAAAGATCCTTTGACACAGGTGAGAAAGTCAAATTGACTTGGTGAAAATGATCCAAGTGCGATGAGCATCAATAGCAAAGCCCATTTGAGCGATCAAAGGGTTTTTTTATGCGTTCGCGAGGAAAAGCGAACGTCATCCAACCTGAGTGTTCGCTCGTCAACTTAGCCTTTTCAAGGCTTCAACCAATGGCTTGTGCAATTTTTTTGCGGTAGTCGTCTGGCAATGGAATGGCCCCATTGTGTTCTTTTGAAAAGCACACGTAGGTAACGTCAGCTTCAACAACCAGTTTGTCATTAGCGATGTTTACAATGCGTTGTTTCATGGTAATGCTGCGGTTGCCGAGTTTGGTGAATTGAGTGTCGATCTCCAACACATCCCCAAAGCTTGCTTCAGCCTTAAAGTCGATATTAATGTTGACGATGGCCCAGATGATGCCTTGTTTGAGCAGGTCGTCACCAATGTTAAATTCATCGAAAAATGCCCAGCGACCTTCTTCTAAAAATTCCAAATAACGAGCATTGTTAACGTGTTGAAAAATATCAAGATGAAACCCTCGAACCTTGATTTGCACTTTACCTTGCATCTGATCGTCCTCTTATTTTTGTTTATTCAAAGGGTAAGGGGCGCGGTAAGAGATGCAAATAACAAAATCGCTTGATTTTAATGACAGGAAAGTACGGATTTTACATTCAGGATGAGGAACCAAACCCTGCTTGGCGTAAGCAGTGTTCCATTTCAGCGGCGCGTCGTGTGGCTTCAATTAAGCTGGCTTTTGGGGTTTCAAACCACTCATCAGGATGCAATTCACGCTTTTCTCGAATCAGATTAATGGCTGCGTCTAAGCTTGGAAATTGCTCTGGGAATTCCAAGTGCAGAAATAACGCAACTAACGCCACAGAGCGACTACGACCGCCACGACAATGAACCAGTATGTTGCCTTTTTCTTTGACAGGATAAGACGCTTTTTCAGGCATGGTTTGCAGCAAAGATGAGCGCATTAAGTGATAGCCAGCTAGTAGCATGGCTGCTGGGTTTCCTGGCCCGTCAATTAACCCAATTTTATAATAACGCACATGGCCTGAGCCGAAGTTAAGCAGTGATGATTGATGCTTTGGGTCAGTGTTGGTCGCCAGATCGATATCCAAATTCACCGCACAATTAAAGATTACCTTGATATTGTGTTGTTGATGAAAAGCCTTGTCAGCCGCGCCTTGAGACCCTCCTATAAAGACATCAATACCGTATTTAGGTATGTCTGTCGCTATTAGACTAATGGCGGGACGAGGGTAGCGTTTTTTGGTGTTGCTTGTGGTCATGTTTGTTTGCGCCTAACTGAGTGAGAAGGGCCTGCTAAAGCATTGGTTTGCAGGTCAATACAGGGCTTAATCGGAAGCGCTGTCGTCAATACAAAGAGGGTATGTTAGCACGCTTATGAAGGCAATTTTAATGCACCGAGCCTGTCGTTTTCTATGCATGAAAATACTGATTAAATGAATTCTTTGTCATGAATATTTCATTAATGTTAATGAAATGGGTAAGAAAAGGTTAATTGGGCGTGATTTGAGCGGGTTTCGATCAATAAGGTAATTTTTGGTAAAACTTGGTGGTAGGATCCTGCCCCAAATTCTGAGATGACGAGTATTAAACGTCGCTTTATTGTGTGATTAATGGATGTCGTAAAGAACACCTTTAATTAGAGAATTAGGCGGAGTTTTACCCGTTGAAAATCATTATCAATGTCTGACTGTTGCGGAAGCGATTTCGGTCTTCTTTATGCAGCATGTCATCCAACTATAATTACAGATGTTGTTGCTTTATGAAAAATCAAAATTCAGTGAACCAAGAAAACACTTCTAACCAGTTTGTTTACGGCAATATGAAATTGGCCTTCATTCTATTGATTACTTGCTTTGCAGCATGGGGCGTAGCCGCCAACATGACAGACCCCTTGGTTAAAGTATTCAGTAAGATCTTTACAATGAGTACCTTTGAGTCGGCATTAGTTCAGTTTGCTTATTATGGCGCTTATTTTTGTTTAGCGATTCCAGCCGCGTTCATTAACGCACGTTATTCTTATAAAGCGGGTGTATTGAGTGGTTTAGGCTTGGCGATCCTTGGGGCATTCGCTTTTTACCCTGCTAGTGTTTCTATGACCTACGGCTTTTTCTTAGCCGCTTTGTTTATCATGGCTGCTGGTATGTCTATTTTGGAAACGTCGGCGAATCCATTTGTCATGGCAATGGGACCAGAAGAGACAGCAACACGTCGTTTGAACTTGGCTCAGGCATTTAATCCAGTCGGTACCAACATTGGTGTTTTCTTAGCGGCAACACTGATTTTGCCTAAATTGAATACAGCAACAGCAGAACAAAGAGCCAGCATGACACCTGACATGCTACAAAGCATTCAAGCAGAAGAGCTAACCGGCGTGATGACACCTTATGTTGGTATGGCATTTGTACTGATGCTGATTTGGGTATTGGTGTACTTTATTCGAGTGCCAAAAGCCAATGCTTCTGGTGCCGGCTATCGTGAAGATGCTACTAACATTGATTTTGCGGCGACCTTCCGCCGTTTGATGTCTAACCCCCAATATCGTTGGGGTGTGGTGGCACAATTTTTTAACGTGGCAGCACAAACCTGTACTTGGACCTTTACCATTCAATACGTACAAGAAGCAATTGGCGGTACCGAAGCCAGTGCGGCGGATTACTTGCAGTACAGCTTGATCATCTTTTTGATTTCTCGATTTGTGATGACTTGGTTGATGGGCTTCTGTCGTCCTGCTGTGTTGTTAAGCATTCTGGCGGCGGCTGGGACGATGCTTTGCCTATACGCTGTGATGACCCCTGATGTGTCCGGTGTTTGGGCCATTGTTTCGATTTCAGCCTGTTTGTCTTTGATGTTCCCTACTATTTATGGGGTGGCATTAAATGGTTTAGGCAATGACACTAAGTTCGGTTCAGCGGGTTTGGTTATGGCGATCCTAGGTGGTGCGATTATGCCATTGGTTCAGGGTGCCACCATTGATACTTACAATGCAACCGTGTCATATGTTGTGCCAGCGGCTTGTTTCCTTGTTGTCGTTGGCTATGGTTTATTTGCAATGAAACGTACTTAATCATTCATTGATTGAATCGAAGCCTCGCATTTGCGGGGCTTTTTTCGTTGTGACATTTGTCAATAACTTGCTTATGATGCGTGGCAGGAGAGTGAAGTCGCAAATTAGGAAGTTGACCTTGCCATGTATTTATCTAATCGAGCAGAGATATTAGAAGAAGATGCTCGCATCTTTGCCCATTGCGTGACTCAATGTGAATTGCATCACCATGATGCTCATGAGTGTTTGTGGGTGGTAAAAGGGCGTATACGGGTTCAAGTATTGGACGATGTTATTATGCTCAAGGAAGGTGAGCTGTTATTTATTAATAAAGGCTTACCCCATGCAACCCAAACGCTGGACGACGATAATCTGGTCATTTGTTTGCAGCATGAGTTCGAACAGGTCTCTGTCGCGACATTAATGTTTGATGATTGGAATCTGGTTCAAAAAGGCTTGGCAAACGAGATTAAAGAACTACTGTCTCATCTTTGGTGGGAGTCTCACCATCGAGCTGAACATTGGCAGATGGCGCAAAAGGTATACTTATCAAAACTGACGTTAATTCTGGCTCGATATTTCCCTCAAGCTGAGCAATTACAACCCGAATCCATCGAATCCGCGGTGTTGATTCATGATTTATTAAGTCAGATCACATCTCGTTATCGTGAACATCTCTCGTTATCTTTATTGGCCACTGAAAAAGGCATGACTGAAGCCTATTTAAGCCGTTATTTTAAAGCCAAAGTGGGGGAAACTTTTCTGCGTTATCTGACCCTATATCGTCTCGAAAAGAGCTTAACGGACTTAGCTCAAAAGGGGCAAAAATCCGTTTCGGACATCGCTTTCGATCATGGTTTTCCTTCTGTTAAGGCCTTTAATACAGCCTTTCGTCGTGAATATAACTGTACGCCAACAGAGTTTCGTTTAACCCGCCAAAATGTCAATTTGGTGCAGTTTGGAGAAGCGTATGCGGGAGTTGATCTGGGCGTGCTAAAGCAGAAGATCCTACCTTGGTTAAACAAACAATATTTGTATTTATGACCTGCGTTTTCATATTGCTAATTAGGGGAGCAGGTCAAAAATCGGCTAGTGGCTAGGTCAAAAATCGGATAGCGCTCTTTTTTATAATTCTCATAATGACCAAATAACAATAAATAAAAGAGGTGATTATGAAACAGTTATCGTTTTTCGATAAGGTCAGTTATGGCTTTGGTGACTTAGCCAGTAACGTAGTGTTTACTGCTGTGGGTACCTATTTGATGTTCTTTTATACGGATGTCTTTGGTATTTCTGCCGCCGTTGTCGGCACCTTGTTCTTTGTGACGCGAATGTGGGATGCAGTATCAGACCCAATTATGGGGATGATTGGTGATCGTACTCGCAGTCGATTTGGTAAATTTCGCCCCTATCTTTTGTATGTTCCTATTCCGTTAGCCATTGTCGCTATTCTGACATTTACGACGCCAGATTTGAGCGAGTCAAACAAGGTCATCTGGGCGTTTGCCACGTATATCCTATTAATGACGCTCTATACCGCCATTAACATTCCATATTCTTCTCTTCCTGCCACTATGTCTGATAGTCCAGTCGAACGTGGCCAGATGGCGTCCTTTAGAATGGTATTGGCCTTCAGTGGCGCGCTATTAGTGAACGCAGGTACTTTGCCCTTGGTAACATTCTTTGGTGGTGAAGATCAGCAACAAGGCTTTCAATACACCATGATGCTGTTAAGCGCCATCATGGTGGTGATGTTTTGGTTGTGCTTTGCTCGTGTTAAAGAACGCGTTCCAATGGTGAAGCAATCTTCTTCGGTGAAACAAGACTTTGCGGTGGTGGTGAAAAATCGAGCTTGGTGGATCACTATTTTAATGGGTGTGCCCATGTTTACTTTCGGTTTGATGCCATTTGCCGTAGGTATGTACTACTTCACTTACAATGTGGGCGACGTGAGTGCGGCAGGTACCTTCTTTACCTGTGCGACTCTGGGCATGATTGTTGGTGCCATTATTATGTCCCAGCTTGTTAAGCGTTTTGCGAAACGCAGTTTGATCATGGCTGCGGCTCTTTCGAGCATGTGCTTTATTGGTAGCTTGTATTGGGTGGATCCCGCTAATTTGACCATGATATACGTGATTATCTTTTTCAATCAATTGACCAAAGGCGTGGCCGCATCCTGTCTTTGGGGGGTGGTAGCGGACACGGCTGATTACGTTGAATGGAAATCGGGTCGTCGAGTCGTTGGTTTGTCGACCAGCTCCGCGACGTTTTCTCATAAATTCGGAATGGGATTAAGCGGTGCCATTGTCGGTGCAGGATTGAGCTATGCAGGTTATCAAGCTGGTGTTGAGCAAACCGATGCTGCAAAAAATATGATTACCATCTTTATGAGTTTATTACCGGCTTTTGGAGCAGCATGTATTGTCGTGATTGCATTCTTTTATCCCATTAATGCTGAGGTGGAAGTCACTATGCAAGAGGGGTTAAGAAAAGCCCGTAAAGCGAATGCAGATGGACATAAGGGTTAATTTGATATGTATGAAGATCTAAAAAAAGCCCCATTTAATCTAGAGTCAAACCAAGTTGAATGGGTAAAGAAGACGTTTGAAGGACTCTCTTTAGAGCAGAAAGTGGGGCAGCTTTTTAATTTAATGATTAGAGAGAACTCGGACGCCGAGTTGGCCTTGGTTAAATCCATTCAACCCGGTGCCATTACTAAGTTTGTGGGATTTGATTTGGACACGGAAATCAACACCATGAACCAGTTGAAATCCTGTACGGATTTGCCTTTATTAGTCAGTGCGGATTTAGAAGGCGGTGGAATGAGTTTTCCGTTTGGTGCTCAAGTGCCTAACCAGCTTGGTTTGGCAGGGCTAAAAGAGACTCAAGCGGTGAACTATTGCACACAAGTGATTGCTCAGGAAGCAAAGTTGCTGGGCATTAATTGGTCATTTACGCCTGTTGTTGACATCAATGCTACTTTTCGCAGTGCGGTGGTTGGAACCCGCTCCTACGGCAGTGATTTAGACATTGTTGAAAATATGGGGGCGGCCAACATTAATACCTTCCAGCAACATGGTATTGCCGCGACTGCAAAACATTGGCCAGGAGAAGGTTATGATGATCGTGATCAGCATTTAGTGACCACAGTGAACCCTCTTAGCAAAGCGGAGTGGGATACCCACTATGGCAGATTGTATCGACGCATGATTGACCAAGGTGTGATGTCCATCATGTCTGCTCACATTGCATTACCTGAGTACGTTAAGCAGTTTGAAGACTCGCCGGAAGAGTGGTGGCGTCCCGCCAGTGTCAGCAAATTGTTAAATCAACAATTGCTGCGTGACGAGCTAGGATTCAATGGTTTGATTGTGTCTGATGCCTCTGTGATGGCTGGTGTGAGTAGTTGGGATCACAGAGCCAATGTGGTTGCCGATACCATTGAAAACGGCTGTGACATGTTGCTGTTTTGTAAGGAGCCTTTGGAAGATTACGCATACATGCTTAAAGCAGTACGCGAAGGGCGTTTATCTGAACAACGTTTAGAGCAAGCAGTGGTCAGAGTCTTAGGGATGAAAGCCTCATTGGGTTTGCATCAAGCGGCGGAAACACTGACAGTAAAAGCATTTCAGTCCTTATTGGCATCGGACTATGCTGATAAGATAACGGAGTTGAATCGTCGTACACCGCATTTGGTGAAAAATAGAAACAAGCTATTACCGATTGATCACAATGAGAAAAAGCGTGTTCTGGTGATTTCAACTGGTATCCGCCATACCTTTGTACCTGACCCTATTCCGTTAGCCGTGCCTGATATGCTCACCAAGGCTGGGTTTGAGGTCACCGTGTTTACGAGTGGAATGAAGTTGGATCCTCAAGAGTATGATTGGGTGTTGTATCTCATTGCGGACGAATCCATGTTAGTGAAATCTCACATTTATATCGATTGGATGCGTTTACACGATGGTTTTGGCAATGCCATGTATCGGCCTTGGGTGGATTTACCAGCAGTAATGGTCTCTTTTGGTCACCCTTACCATTTATACGATGCGCCGAATATGCCTGTATATATTAACGCTTATAGTCCACTTCAAAGTGTGCAACAGGCGGTGGTAGAGGGCATTACAGGTCAACTTGAGTGGAACCATGAGGCGGCCATTGATCCATTTTGTGGCCTTGAGCAATTGCGTTATTAACGCCCAATTACTGAATGAACTTGAACATTAAGTTGGCTCAGAACTGAAAAAGCGAGGTCAATGTCTGGTGATGTTGACCTCGCTTTTTTTATTTGAAAACTGTGTTGGTGCTGGCTTTTAGATAATCTTGTTGATTGTAGGGAGTCTTTAAGCCAATAGGCATAATCTAATGAAAGTCTAAAGACCTGATGACGACTGAACTCGTAATATCGTGACTCTGCTCAAAATATTAAGCCGTTTGGGCCTGTGACTGTTTAACCTGGTTATAAAGCAATAACCCTGAAACGATTCCAAAGCCTGCTAGACCCGCCCAGATCCAGTTGTGGGAGAGCGTTGTTGTGCCAAGTAG
The DNA here is from genome assembly GCF_000214215.1 of Marinomonas posidonica IVIA-Po-181. Taxonomy (NCBI): domain Bacteria; kingdom Pseudomonadati; phylum Pseudomonadota; class Gammaproteobacteria; order Oceanospirillales; family Oceanospirillaceae; genus Marinomonas; species Marinomonas posidonica. The sequence continues at coordinate 2,380,789 of NC_015559.1, read as the reverse complement.
CCAGCCTGTTGAGATATTTCCTAAGAAGGCATAAATACCGCCAATGCAAGAATATAACCCATAATGACTGCCCAATTCTTTTGCTTCACAAAAGGTTGGCACATGAGCACCGAGTAAGGGGAAAACCAACATAGAGCCCAAACTAAAAAAGAGTGCGCAGATTATGAAGGGGAGAGCGGGAGCATCTGGAATGGTTAGGTTCAGCCATAAATAACTGGCACCCATGATGGTCATACCAAGCCCCATGCCTTTTGCGGTTCCAAGATGTTTTGTAACGAAACGGCTGACGGGCATTTGCATCAGAACACCGGTAATGGAGGAGGTGGCAAATACCCAAGTGATGATGGTGACGTCTTGAGTGATAACGCGCACTTCATGGGGAATTGCAATATACAGTTGGTGGAATAATAACTGATAGACAGAGGAGCAAAAGACAAACAGCATGAAGGCTTTATGACTTAGCATGCTGGACCATTGTCGCCAAAAAACAGGACTTTTGTTGGTGTTTTTCTGCTGTGATTCAAGTTCTGGTAAATAACGCCATTGAATGATGAAGAGTAAACTGAATAAGCTGGCAGATAGGATGCCAACGAGCGAAAAATCCACCCTTAGTAAAGCTAATCCAAGTAGTGGCCCGAGAAGCATGCCAGCTTCTGAGGTCAGGCTCTGTAGCGCGAAGACTTTTTGTCTTTGGTTTTGATGAGGGTGTTCAGAGGCCAGATAGGCTTGGCTACTGGGGGTAAATAATGCACCAGCAAAGCCAGAACAAAATGCTCCCAATAGCAGAGCGGGCATACTCTGCGCTAATCCTAATAGCGCAAACCCCAGGATTCGTACAGCACATCCCATTAATATTAAGCGTTTATACCCAAATCGATCGCCTAGCGTGCCGCCCACTAAAAACAGACCTTGCTGACTGAGTACTCGTAAGCCAATAATGGCACCAACATACCAACCAGTAAGACCTATATCCTGTTCAAGATGGTCTGCCAAGTAGGGCAGTAGCATGTAAAAGCCAAGATTGAAGGTAAAGCCATTAATGACTAAGACGCGACCTGCTGGAGACAGCAGGTTAAAATCGTTAATAAAGTGCTTAAATAGCATGTAACTCTTATTGAGATTAAGGTGCCTGAATCATGGCCAGTAAGTCATCGATGCGTGCTGGCTTTAACGCCATTTTGGAGCGTAACCTAGGCGCTTTTTGTTGAACCACACTTAAGTTTTTGGCTTCGCCTACTTGGATGATACCAACCATCCCCATCATTAAATGGGGCGTGCAATAATAAAGGTGGATGCCTTCTTGATCAAGCCTTAAAGTGTATTCTTTATCCAGCGGCGTTTTCCATTTTTTCGCCTCTTTTGGGACAACATAGGATTGAGCATTGTGTCCTGAGTGAGTCGGAATAAAGGTCACCGTATCGCCAATGTCGGCATGGATATAGGCTGGTTGGAAAATCATCCCGCCTTCATTCGCGGCACCGTAATTAAGCATTTGTACTTGCCATTCTTTTGCGAAAGCTAGACTGCTTAGGCTAGTCAATAACAGCAACATTAGAGGTTTAGAAAACACGTTCAACTCCTTTGGACGATATGGTGTGGTCTGGGTTTGCATTGGTTTGTTTGCTTTTAGCTGAGGATGTTTTTGCTTGTTTGTCTTGTCGAATAGTGCGAACAAATGGAATGCCTTGTGAATCCTTTGATATCTCAGCTTTTACTCCATATACCTGCTCTACGAGTTGTGGGGTAAGGATATCACTAGGATGACCACTTTCAACCACATGACCGTCTTTTAAGACCAATAGGTTATCGGCATATTGAGCCGCTAAATTTAAGTCATGTAGTACCATTAAGGTAACCCAGCCCTGCTGTTTGGTTTGCTGGTCTAAATGATCTAAAAGGACATGTTGGAAATGCAGATCCAGGGCACTCACTGGTTCATCCAACATGAGGATTTTAGGGTTCCTCATTAGCGCTTGAGCAAATAAAATCATCTGGCATTGTCCACCACTGAGCTTATTCACGGAGCGGTTTGCTAAATGCAATAAACCAATGGTCTCCAAGGCGCTAAGCGCTTGTTCTATGAGTGAATCGTCTAGTCGTAAACTTAAGGCATCCAATTGTCCAAGCAAAACCACTTCTAACACGCTCAGCTCAACATCAAGGCGAATGTCTTGGGGCATGTAACCAAACTGCTTACGCCATTGGGATAATTGTTTCGAATGAAGTGTTTGGTCAAAAAACGAGATGTCGCCAGACTGGGCTTGAATGTCGCCAAACAGGGTTTTCAGAAGCGTACTTTTTCCGGTGCCGTTTGGGCCAATGATGACATTCACTTTGCCTGGCTGGAGAGCGAATGACATATTATTGGCGAGTACCAGTGTGTCCAAAGACACATTGAGATTGTTAACTTGCAACATAATTTAGCGCCTTTTCCCTAAAATCAGCCAAAAGAAGAAAGGCACACCTATGATCGCGGTGACTATCCCGATCGGGAATAAAGCCCCTGGAACAATGACCTTAGAAAGCACCGACGCACTGGATAATAAAAAAGCGCCAATTAAAAAAGATAAAGGCAGAAAAAAGCGTTGGTCTTCGCCAACCAGAATTTTGGCGATGTTGGGCGCGACAATGCCAATAAAACCGATAATACCGACAAAACTGGTCACAGTAGCTGTCATTAAGGCGACAATGAAGAGCGTTTTTAATCTTAATCGACTGACATTAACACCCAAACTTTTTGCTCGTTCTTCTCCCAATCTTAAGGCGGTTAACTGCCAAGCATCTTTCATGAGAAATACCATGCATATTAAGGTAATGCTGCCGACTATGGCGAGGTTGCTCCAAGAAGCTTTTGATAAACTGCCAAACAGCCAGAATAAAATTTGCTGACTTAGCTCTGGTGAGGATATGAACTGCACTAATGATAGTAATGACTGGAATAAAAAAAGTAGCGCAATCCCTGCTAAGATCAGTTGCCCAGAACTGATGTGACGCATAGTGGCTAGAGCAAAGAGAAACGCCGCAGCTAACATGCAACAAATAAACGCCCCAAGTGGTACAGCCACATTGGCACTTAATCCTAACGAGCCGACATAAAGCGTCAATGCGGCCCCGAAGCCTGCGGCTGCAGCCATGCCAAGTGTATATGGGCTGGCCATGGGATTATTCAACAGGGTTTGCATCTCAGCACCGCCGACACCTAATACACCACCAACAATGACAGCCATGATAGCGATGGGTAATCTGAGGTTGGCGACAATGACCTTAGTGGTTGGGTCTACTTCTGTATTAAAGCCAATTAAATGAAGCAATGCGTTTGCAACGTCTTTGATGTTTAAAAGAGAAGGGCCAGTGGCCACATCCAAAATAAAGGAGGTCAATAACACCACGGATAGGATACTAATAACAAACCAGCGACGTTGTTCTGAACGTCGCTGGTTTGAGATAGCATCAGAAAGTAAATCTGATGACTGCATATTTAGAATACCGACTTCAACTGTGTAGGCGGTATATTACTCCGAAATTTGAACGGTAAAAGTACCTGTAGGGGTCACAGGTAAGTATTTTTTATAGAAATCCAAGTACGCTTGTTCTGGATTCACATCCTTAAATAAGCTTGGGTACATGGCTTTGGCGATAAACTGAGCCATTGAAGCGTCTAGGATAGTACGCGAAGCGCCTTGGTAGATACCATACACTTGACCATTTTCTACCGCTGGCATTTGCGCCCAACCAGGGCGATTGGTAAAGCCTTCAAGGCGCTGTTTTGCCATTGTCCGTTCGATACCTTGTCCCATCGGCATAGCGTCACCTTTGACACCAGATTCGGTACCAGCAATGAACACAACCTGTGGTTTAGAAGCAAGAACTTGTTCTGGATTCATCGGTCCCCACCATTCAACAAATGGCGCAGCAATATTATCCCCTTGCAACATGGTTACCATAGCGCCCCACATGTTTTTGCCGTAGGTGAAGCTGTACTGACTTGGTCCCTTGTTACCAAATTCAACATAAGCACGAGGCTTTGCTAAGTTGGCGGCTTGAATACGAGATAACGTAGCGTCAATGGTCGCTTGGTACTCATTTGCAATTTGATTCGCACGCTTCTCTTGGCCAGTTAAGGTGCCAATTATGTGAGTGCTTTTTAAATGGCGCTGTAAGGTTTGTGCATTGTAATCCACAACGACAATAGGGATGCCGGCTTCTTCTAGACGGTCAACGTCCATGCCAAGACCTTTGTATTGCCAATCTGATAATAAGACCACACTCGGTTTAAGGCTCAATACTTTTTCAATGGAAAAGGTTTGAGCTTCGACTTCGCCTACGTCTGGAATGTCCTTTAGAGATGGACGGTAATTGGTGTATAGATTCCAGCTTGCAGGGCGCCAGCCTTCCCAGGTATCGCGAGATAAGCCAACGACATGGTCGAAGGCTTTTTCAGTGCCTATCGCCATATAATCTTCGGCATAAAATCCGAGAACAACACGTTTGGCAGGTACGTCGACTTCGACTTGTCGTCCTAATACGTCATCGATAACGGTTACTTTTGCTTGGGCTGCACCAGTTAAAATGGACATTCCAAGAGCCATGGCAAGAAGGGAACCTAGCTTCATTAATGAGATCCTTATTTATGAGAATGATTTACGCATGCGAATATTACGCAAACGCGATTTTTTTTCAAGCGCTATTCATTGCAAATATAAAATTGATAATTATTCATACTATTTTGATGGTGTTATTGAAAGCTGTATGACGCTTCTTGAGCAAACGATCTTTGCTTGCAGATTTTTTACATAGAATTGCTGGCTTAATAAAATGCAATTGATTATCATTCGCCAAAATGTGTAGGAATGATTCTCATTATTGGAGGCTCTTATGGACGTTGCTTTCCCGGACTATGATTATGATACTGAGTTATTGTTGTCATCAGACCAGCATAAAACCGATTTATTTTTATTCAATTCCAGTCAAAATTTGGTGCGAGCCAGAGGGGTCAGTCAAAAACTGGTCACACCATTATCTGCGGCTACATTTCGGCATGATGTGCAAAATGTCTTTGACGCTGAAAAAGTCAAAGGGGTTGATAACCCAATATTAGTGGGTGCGATTCCATTTGATTTGGATCAACCCTGTCAACTTTTCGCGCCTAAATGGTCTGAGAGAGTTAAGCCTTTTTCCGCTAATTTTCCTGCGTTTAAAGATAAAGATTTCTCACATCATATTACCCACCACGCTTTTACCCCAGATCATAATGACTTTGTGGCAATGATTGAGGAGGCCTTAATAACGCTTCGTCATGATGATTTAAAGAAAATCGTATTGTCCAAAACCTTAGAAATGAGCCTGGATAAGTCGGTAGACATACCTCGATTGTTAACCAATATCATGGGGCAAAATCCCAATGCTTATCATTTTAGTGTGCCGCTTGATACCGGCATTCTGATTGGCGCGAGCCCTGAGCTGTTAATCAGAAAAGAGGGCAATATACTTTTCTCTAACCCTTTAGCGGGTTCGGCTAAGCGTTGTAAAGACCCGCAAGAAGATAAGCGAGTAGCGCAGGCATTGAATCAATCTGAGAAGGATCAATATGAACATCGTATTGTTGTGGATGCGATTCGAAGTGCGCTTATTCCCATGGTCGAATCAATGAAATTAGAGGTTCAGCCAAGTCTCATTTCAACGCCGACTATGTGGCACTTATCGACAGAAATTGAAGCCATGTTAGCAATCGATTCATCGCTTAGTATTTTTGATGTGATTAAACAGCTTCATCCTACACCGGCAATGTGTGGCACGCCAACAGGTTTGGCACATGACCATATTGCGGCATTAGAACCGCATCAAAGAGATTTCTTTAGTGGTTTGGTTGGCTGGTGTGATGCCCAGGGAAATGGCGAATGGGCCATTGCTATACGGTGCGCTGAAGTAGCCAGTAACAAGGTGAGGCTATTCGCTGGGGCGGGTGTTGTACCTGACTCATGCGCTGAAAGTGAATGGCGGGAAACCAGTGCGAAAATGCAAACCATGATTAATGCTTTTGGCATAAAGGATTTTAACAATGACGATTGAATTTACGGCTTGGCCAAACGAGTTTGCAGAAATTTATCGACAAAAAGGGTATTGGACGGATCGTCCATTGACTGACTTGATCGATCATGCCCCCAAAGAGAGTGTCGCGATTTTGTGTGGTGAGCGTCAATTTACCTACGCTGACTTATGTCAAAAATCTCAGAATTTAGCAGGCTATTTACACCGCTTAGGTCTTAAAAAGGGGGATACGGCATTGGTGCAATTGCCCAATGTTGCCGAGTTCTATGTTGTCTTTTTTGCACTGATACGGCTCGGAATTGTGCCTGTTAATGCCTTGTTTAGCCACAATGAAAATGAGCTGTCGGCTTATGTTAAGCAAATTCAACCAAGCATTGTCATTGCTAGCCAGCAACACAAATTATTCGAAAATGATCAATATTGGCTAAAGCTTCAGCAGCAAGACCCTAGTCTGAAGCACATTTTATTAGCAGAAGGTAGCTGGGGAGCATCATTAGTTGAGGCGATGGCCATCTCATCTCCCAACTTGGTTGAACATCCTAATGCCGCCGATCAAGTGGCTTTTTTTCAGCTTTCAGGTGGTAGTACAGGGACGCCAAAATTGATCCCCAGAACGCACAATGATTACTTTTTTAGCATAAGACGCAGTGTTGAAATTTGTGAATTCTCTTCATCGACTGTTTATTTGTGTGCTTTACCTTGTGCTCATAATTTTCCCATGAGCTCGCCAGGGGCTTTCGGTGTTTTTCATGCTGGTGGTTGCCTAGTGATGGCGCCTAATCCGGAGGCCAATGTTTGTTTTGATTTAATTGAGCGTCATCAGGTCAAGGTTGTGGCATTAGTGCCACCCGCATTGGCTCTTTGGATGCAAGTTGCCGTGGATCGGAAGCCCTCGTTAGCGTCCTTATCTTTGGTTCAGGTGGGAGGCGCTAAATTAAGTGAAAGTATCGCTAGGCAGGTGCCTGAAAAATTAGGGTGTCAGTTACAACAAATTTTAGGCATGGCCGAAGGGTTAGTGAACTACACGAGATTAGATGATGATTTTGAAAGCATCGTTAAAACACAGGGTTACCCTATGTGTTCGATGGATGAAGTGAAAGTGATAGGGGTTAACGGTCAACAAGTGGCTCCAGGTGAAGAAGGAGAGTTGGTGACACGTGGGCCTTACACGATTCGAGGTTATTACAAGGCGCCAGAACATAATGCCAAAGTGTTTGATAGTGAAGGTTTTTATCATACAGGGGATTTGGTTAGCCAAAATGAGAAAGGGTATTTAACTGTTGTTGGCCGAGATAAAGATCAAATTAATCGTGGTGGTGAAAAGATAGCGGCGGAAGAAATAGAAAATCTATTACTCAAGCATGAGCATATTCTGCACAGTGCGCTTGTTGCCATGCCGGATCAGGTTATGGGAGAAAAAATCTGTGCCTTTGTTGTGCCTAGATATAACTCATCAAAGCTAAAAAGTGTGCAACTGAGAAAGTACTTAAGAGGCTTTGGTATTGCGGATTATAAGGTGCCAGATCGTTTTGAATTTATCGACGCTTTACCTATCACGCCAGTAGGAAAGCCTAATAAAGTTGTGTTGCGAGAGGTTATTCGTCAGCGTCTTCAGTTAAATAATGTGTCATAGGAGAATCAATATGAGCATTCCAACAATACCGTCTTATCCCATGCCAACGGCAGATCACTTTCCGCAGCAAAAAGTGACATGGGCGTTAGAACCAAACAGAGCCGTTTTTTTAATTCATGACATGCAAGCGTATTTTTTGCGTTTCTATGATGCGGATTCTGAATTAATAAAAACCTTAAAACAAAATTTATCGGCCATTAAGGCGTATTGTCATGCGCATGGTATCCCTGTTGTTTATACCGCACAGCCGAAAGATCAGAAGCCAGAAGACAGGGCATTACTGAATGATATGTGGGGAAGTGGCTTAAATGATTTTCCGGAATTACAGCAGGTTGTTGATGAATTGACCCCAGGTGAACAAGACACGGTGCTAGTGAAATGGCGATACAGTGCTTTTCACCGTTCTAACTTGCAAGAGTTGATGTCAAACTGGGGGCGAGATCAGCTGTTAATTGGCGGAATATACGCTCATATTGGCTGTATGATGACTGCCGTTGATGCTTTTATGCGTGATATTCAACCCTTTATGATAGGGGATGCATTGGCGGACTTTAGTGAAAGTGAGCATTACCAAGCCTTGACTTACACCGCTGGAAGAGCGGGAAGAGTCATTTCCACCAACGAGGTTTTGCTTGCGACCAGTGTTAGCACGAGTGGTTTGCATTACGAGCAATTTAAAACACAAATTCTAAGCTTATTAGATGAAGAGGATCTTGACGATTTTCAGGCTGATGATGAGTTGATTGATTATGGTTTGGATTCGATTCAAATTATGAATTTGGTTTCTCAATGGAAAGAAATGGGGGTCGAGATTTCCTTCCAAGAGTTGGCATCGGCGGCGACTTTAAATGCGTGGTGGGATCTACTGCAAACCAAAATGACAACGAAACAGGTGGACTTAGTCGAATGAGTCTACTTGATTTTGCTGGGAAAACGGTTTGGGTGACGGGCGCTGGACGAGGCATTGGGTTGGAGGTTGCCAATCAATTTCTAAGTCTTGGAGCCAATGTCATTGGTTTTGACCTTGCGTTTGATGAAACGTCTTATGAGTTTGAATGCATCACTTTGGACATCAGTGATGAGCAAAGGGTGAAAAGCCTTGTTGACCATGCATTGTTAAAGCATCCGGTACTAGATGTGTTAGTCAATGCGGCCGGTATTCTGCGAATGGCAAGTGTGGAAGAGACAAGCTGGCAAGACTTTTCTGACTGCATTAATGTCAATGCGGGTGGTGCATTTTTAATGATTAAACACACCATGGCACGTTTTAAGCAGCAAAGACATGGTGCCATTGTCACGGTCAGTTCAAATGCGGCAAAAGTACCAAGAACAAACATGATGGCCTATTGTGCTTCAAAGGCCGCCTTGAGTTCAATTAGTCATACAGCGGGGTTAGAGCTGGCACCTTATGGTGTACGTTGTAACTTGGTGTGTCCTGGTTCAACGGATACGCCAATGCAACGTCAGCTTTGGCAGGATGAGAAGGCTGAAGCAAATACCATTAAAGGTTTTCCTGAACAATATAAGTTGGGGATTCCTTTGGGGAAAATTGCTGCCCCAAGTGACATTGCTCAAGTGGTTTTGTTCTTTGCATCATCAATGGCAAACCATATCACCATGCAAGATGTGGTTGTTGACGGCGGCGCAACCTTGAACGTTTAACAAGGTTCTTCAAAAACAGATTGAAATGCCCAATATATTTGTTATGTTGGGCATTTTTTATTGGCAGTAACTAAGTGAAAAATAATAATCAAACTTGTGTTCATTTTAAAGAATTGGGTGATGTTCTCATTCATCATGTGTGTTTTGAGCAAGGTAATCTGATTGCCAATGAGCATACGTTTAACATTAAAAAGCCCAATGAATATCCTCGTTGGCGCTCAAAGCGAAAAGAGACTTATCTAGCAGGTCGACTTGCGGTTCAACTTGCTCAATCCACTCAGAATTTTCCATTATTTGATGTTATTCGTGGCAATGATGGTGCGCCAATCTGGCCGATACATTACATCGGGAGTATTTCTCACACAGATAATGAAGCGGTGGCGATCGTTATTGAACCTGCTGAGTTGGCGATCAAGGGTATCGGCATCGATATTGAGAAGGTTCAATGTTCGACGCAACTTTATGATAGGGGGTTGATTGGTGAATCAAAAGAATATGACCTGCTTAAAAAGGTGGGCTTTGATGAGAGCATGGCTGCTTTAATTCTTTTTTCTTTAAAGGAAAGTGTCTACAAAGCACTTTATCCAAGCGTTAAGCGATATTTCGATTTTCTAGACGCCGAATTAGTCGAGCTTGAAGGGGATCGCTGTATTGTCCGAACTAAAGTGACATTAAGTGACTCTGTACCTGCTGGTTTTTTGGTGAAAGCGACGTTTCGAATACAGAATGCCAATTTATTGTCTGTTGCTTATTGGTAAGGTATGGGGAATGATTGGACGTTTGTTATAAGCAAGAAATGCTTTTTGGCGAGTGCGTTAACCAATAATAAAAGAAAGCAAACAAAAAAGACGAATCATGCCTGATTCGCCTTTTTTGTTTGAGCTAATACAATTAATGGCGTTAAGCGAACTACATACGGTAAGTCGCGCTTAGGCCGATAGTGCGAGTTTGGCCAACGGCCGCTCGTGATCCTGAACCATTGGTAACATATACGATATCTTCATCTGTTAGATTTTTAATATAACCACTGACTAATAGGTTACCAATTTCGTAATCCATATTAGCATTCAGTATAGTATAATCACCTGCTTTATAGTCTTCTGTGTTATCTAGGTCTGAATAATATTTTCCGACATAGGTAGCGTCTGCACCGAAAGACCAGTTGTCACCAACATATTGTGTGAAACCTAGGCTTAAGTTCATTTCCGGAGCGCTTGGAAGTTCGTTGCCCTCATAGCTGGTATAACTATCAACTTCGCTTTGTAATAAGCCGATGGAACTGCGTAATTCTAAGTTTTCCGTCGCCCATGTAAGCGCTTCAACTTCAATTCCATAAGTGTGTGCCGATTCTATGTTGTCAATGTAAGTAGCATCAATAAAAGCTTGATAGCCAGTGTAGTCGTTATAAAAAATGCTGGTATTAAGGGTTGATCCATTCTGAAGGCGAGTTTTGGTGCCGGCTTCATAGGTCGTAACTTCTTCACTGTCATAGGTATAAATGTCGCGATTGCTATCCCAGGTGAAACCAACACCACCAGGGCTGTAGCCTTTACGAACAGAGGCATTTAAAGTGGTCGCTTCTGTTGCAGCATAAATTATGCCTATTTTGGGTAAGGTGTAGGTGTCACTGAAGTTTTGTTCAATGTTGCTGTTATCGTAATCATAGCCTGAATTTCGTTCCACTTTTTCGTGTTCAATTCGCAGACCGGTTACTAATTTTGTTTTTTGATTTAATGTATATGTTCCCTCACCATAAAGAGCAGAAGTTGTGGTTGTACCTATATTAAATAAAGCGTCTTCTACATCTATATTGTTATCTTTAGATGAGGCAAATACACCAATTACACCAGATAAATTCGAATCTGTTGGGGTAAATAAAACCCTGTTTTCAAGAGTAAATGTCTCTTTTTTGATGTCTACAACTGTATCATTCGGGTACTGATCAAAATGAATATCTGCTTCTGAATAGCTAATGTGAAGCGAGTTGCTAAGCGCTTCAGATAGTTCGTAATCAATGTCTGCTGCAATAATATTAACTTCGGAGTCTTGTAGGCGAGTATTTTCTGAATTGCCGTCGCTATCTCTATAAAGCAATGTTTGAGTTTGAGTATCGAAATCGTTTGCCCAATTTAAATATTCACCTTCATATTTATGATGTTCTACTGTGAATTTAGAGCTTAATTTTGGATTATTAGCCGGTTCCCATAACAACTTGCCGCGAAGGTTTAGGCTTTTAGAGTCATTAACGTCTGGGCTATCGTCTAATTCTGTAGTTGTTTGGGCGTAGTTCATCCAGCCTTCGCCTTTAGACCCATCTACGGCAACGCGATAGGCGAGGTCTTCATTAATTGGGCCTGAATTCATTGCTGCGGCATTGGTATTTAGATTGCCATTTTTGTATCTATCTATTCCGACACGTATTTTACTTTCTTGTTCGAAAGTTGGATCATTTGTTTTAATGATAACCGCGCCAGCCATGGAGCTAGTGCCTTGAGTGGTTGATTGTGGTCCACGCAGTACTTCAACTTGCTCTGAATCCCATACACCGCTTGGTGTGAAATTATAACCAGACCAATCTTGTGTTGTTCCATCAATGACAGTAGATACTCGAGAACGGGCGCCAGTTAATAGAGCATAACCACCTGTTGCAGCACCGTTCCCACTAACGCCACGAATATTCAATGAACCAAATCCAGCGCCAGTTACGTTGGGTGTTTTTGTGGCTACTTCGTTAGCAGTCTTTACATCACCTTTTTCTATGTCTTCGCCACTGATGATAGTCACAGCGGTGGTCGTATCCTTGATGTCCTTATCAATCTTTTCACCCGTTACAATCAATGTTTCTAGCTGTGTTGTGTCTTCAGCGAATGAATTTGCTGACATTAAAGCGGCGTTAATACTGATGACAGCGACAGCCACGGCGGATAAATGACTTGGATGGCGAGTGGATGAATTCTTAGAGAGAGACATGCTATTCCTTATTTTCATTGATTAAGTAAAGATTTTGTTAATGTTATTGATAATGAGAATGCTTCGCAATACTATTGTTGAAAAATATTAATGTTTCTTTTCTTTTTATTAAAACAGGGAGGGCGAGTTGTCCGATAAAACAGAGCTTTATACATTGCTGGACAGGATTGGTATTGCTCACCATCAGGCAGGAAGTCAAGCGTGGTGGGAAGTGATTCAGCGTAGTGGAACCCCCTTTATAAAATCGATAAATGAATCGACCAGTCTGGTACTTTTTATCTGGCAAGACCCTCAAGGGAATGAACATACATCCACAACCGCCAGTGTTCTATTGGATGTGAATTCCTTAACGGATCATCATAGTTGGTATCCAAAATGTCTTCATCGCGTGCCTGAAACGGATGTTTGGTTAGGCCAACTGGAAGTGGATTCAAGATGGCGTGGCAGTTACTCCTTTATTCCGATCAAACAACATCAGTTACCAGAGGTGGCACGAGAATCACAGTTAGATTCTCGTGAATCACAACGTAAATGGTGGATGGAAGTGGCAGGTAACCAAATAGCAGACGACTTAAATTTGTTGCCTACTTTGGTTTCTGGCTGGGGGATGAGTTCTCCTTTACATCTCCCTTATGCAGAAAAGGAAGAGGGTTGGAAAGAGTGGGAGCAGGGACGTCTTAAAGCGATTCCAGTCGATCAAGTCCATACCGTGGATTGGGCAGAAGAAATGCTTGAAAATCAGCGGACGTGTTGGCTTTTCTCTACCGCGATAGGTGATGCGCCATTGGTGATTTTATTGGATGGGCAGAAATGGAGTGCCGCCAGTGGCACGCTCTCAGTGCTTCAATATTTGACAGAGACGAAAGCAATAGCGCCAGCACATTATCTTTTAATTCCTTCTATTGATGGTAAGACTCGTTGGAAAGAGTTGGGCTGTGATCACTCTTTTTGGCAAGCGATGGTAAACAATTTATTTCCACTCGTTCAAATTCAGCTGTCGAATTCTAGCCGATCTATTTCAAGTTATGTGGTTGCTGGTCAGAGCCTAGGAGGGCTTTCAGCACTCTATGCCGGATTGGTATTTCCGGATTATTTTTCAAAAGTTATTAGTCTTTCAGGATCATTCTGGTGGCCGGAAGAAGAGCGAATGCGTGATTCTAGAGCGAATGAATCTAATGACATTGTAGTCAATAGCTTGGCAGACCAGATCCTACAAAACCGCTTTGGAGTGGCCCATTTAAAAGTTTTTATGACAGTGGGGGTCGGTGAAGGCGATATGCATTTTTACAATGACGTTATGTGTAACGCGATAAAACAAAGAGGAGGTGTCGTGCATTACGACAAGGTTTACGGTGGCCATGATTGGCTTTCATGGCGCTCAAGTCTTATTGATGGTTTACGACATTTAATACCAGCAACGTCTTAATTTTAATGAATTGAATAGGGAGTAAAAAATGAATAATGAAACCATTAATCCATTTGATGATGATTCATTGGCGTTTTTAGTCTTAATAAATGCCTTGCAGCAACACAGTTTATGGCCAGTTTTTAAAACCATACCGAAAGGGTGGCATTCTGCGTATGGACCCGCTTCTCGTATCGAGTGTCTAGAGTATATTGAAAAAAATTGGACAGACATTCGTCCTCAAGCTCTTTCTACTCCTGCTAATTGTGTTTAGAGAAGTCTTATATGGAAAACAATACAGCACAACCAATTAATTACCCCAGCACCCTTAATACTGACTCTATAAACCTTACCGATGTGCAAACCGGTATTTGGCTTGCTGATCAGATCTCTTCACAGTGTAATGTTTTTACGATTGCTCATAAGGTTCACATTAATGGCTCTATAGACGAAGGTCATTTACTGAAATCGATTGAAATGGGTTTGAAAGAAGCGGATACGATCAATGCTATTTATCAAGAGAAAGCAGGCATTCCAACGCAAACGCTGAATCAGTGCAATTTTTGTATTACGCCAGAATGGTTGGATTTATCGAACGATGATCACGGCGAATCGGCAATGAATCTGTTAATTAAGGAGGACTTGGAGGCTGAATTGAGACTGTCCTCTGAAAAACCACTGGTTCGACAAATTCTTGTTAAAGTCTCCGCTCAGCATTATGTTTGGTATCAGCGCTTTCACCACATCATGCTAGATGGATTCAGCTTTAATATGTTTACGGCAAGAGTAGCGAGTATTTATCAGTCGCTTATCGAGGGTAAAGAAATAGCTGAATCATCTTATCGATCATTCTATGACGTAGTAAGGGAAGAACAGCAATATAAAGCATCAGAAAAATATCGGTTAGATGGTGCATTTTGGCAATCTTATTGTGCTGATTTACCGCATGTCATGAGCTTGTCGAATACGGCGAGTTCGCAAAATGAGAAGGCAGACCCATCACCGCAAAGATTAATTAGGTTAAATTCTCGTGTTCGTGCCGAAGCACTACAGTCTTGTTTAAATTTATCTCCATTTTCAAAGTTAACTTCGGCTGACTTGGCCTTGGGCTTAGTGTCAGCTTATTTGATTCGTGTCAGTGGTCAATGGCGAGTGCCGGTTGGATTTCCATTTATGGGGCGAGTTGGTAGTGCTGCATTGAATTCGCTAGGTCCTGTTGTCAATGTCGTGCCCATGATTGTTGATGGGCGTTTGGATGACAATGTTTTTGATCTTGCGCTGCGTATCAAGCAAGATTTGAAAAAAATACGAAAACATCAAAAATACAATGGCGAGCAAATTGCTCGTGATCTTAGTCGAGTGGGGGAGGCGTTATATGGGCCTACTCTCAATCTACGTTTGTTTGACTATGATCTGTCGTTTGGAAATGCTAACGCTAAGATAGAGCACCTTGCTGCAGGACCTGTTGAAGATCTGGATTTTGGGATGCATTTTGAGAAAGGTGATCTCTGTATCGAGTGGGTGGCGAATGATCATAAATATGACTTAGAGACACTGCAAATACATGTAGATCGATTTGAGCAATTTGCTCAGCATCTACTTTCATCACCCAGTGCTCGTTTGAATATGGTGTCAGCATTAGTTTTATCAGAAGAAACGGATATTCAAGGTTGGCAAAGTGGGGTTGTCGTTTCTCCGGAGCAGGTGTTAGATCATTCTTATTCAAGTTTGATTGAGTGTTTTTATGGAAATAAGCATCCTGGGTTAGCAGCGACAACAGCCTTGGTAGTTCAGGGGCGAGAAGTGCAATTCGGTGAATTGCATCAGAACATTGCACAATGGATGCAAGTACTGGCTGATTACGGTGTTGTTAAAGGTTCCTGTGTTGGGCTTGCGTTACCTAGAGATGAGCGCATGGTGTTTGCCATGTTTGCGGCGATGGGGCTTGGTGCGCACTATTTGCCAATAGATCCTACGTACCCGAAAGAACGCATTAATTGGATGCTAGAAGACTCTGCTCCGCAAGTCTTAATCGCCAGTGAAGGTTTCGGTTTTAAGGTGCCAGACATCACCTCTGTGGTATCTGTTGATGATGATCGTTTTGTTCAATTTTTGAATCAGAAAGATCCATTAATGGCGGTGTTTGACCTCCCTTCAGCAAGTGATGTGGCTTACATTATGTACACTTCGGGCTCCACCGGCAGAGCCAAGGGGGTGGTGATTTCCCATCAGGGATTGCTCAATTTAGCGCTTGCGCATTGGTTGCGAGATGGAAAAGATTTAGCCGATCAATTAACCCGAGTGAATGTGATGCTGACGGCCTCTTTTTCATTCGATACGAGCTGGGATATTCTGTATTGGCTTTGTTTCGGCCACACCTTGCATATTGTTGAGGAAGAGGTGTGTAAAGACCCAGAACTGATTCAACAGTATTGTGAACAGCATAAAATACACGCAACCGATCTTCCGCCGTCTGTGTTGGCGCAACTTTTCGATATTGGTGCGACGGACTCTGGAAAGCACTTTCCCGAGTTGGTGTATGTGGGGGGAGAAGCCGCTTCTTCTAAGGTGTGGGAGCAAGCACGTAACCACCCTGAATTAAAGGTAAGAAACTATTATGGCCCAACAGAAAATACGGTAGATAGTTTAGGGGCGTCTGTGAATGATTGCGAAAAAGTCATTATTGGTCGTCCCATTGCTAATACTCAAGCCTATATTTTGGATTCTAGTCTATCGCCTGTTGCGATAGGCATTCCCGGTGAGCTTTATGTTTCAGGGCCAGGCCTTGCTCATGGGTATTTAAATCAGCCGTCATTGACCTCAACTCGATTTATCGCCAATCCATTTATGGGTGGCGAAAGAATGTATCGAACGGGGGATTTGGCTAGGTGGTTAGAGAATGGTTTGGTGGAGTTTATTGGCCGAACCGATCATCAAGTTCAAATACGTGGCCATCGAGTTGAACCGGGTGAAGTGGAAGTCGCGCTGAATTCACTAGATGGGGTGAAAAGCAGTATTGTTCTTGCCAAAAAGCAAGGCAGTACCCATCGTTTAGATGCGTATGTGGTAGTGGATAAGCTGTTTTTTAGTTTGATAGATTTTACTGATAAATCTTTAGAACATGAACTCATACTGTCTTTATCTAACCTGCTACCAGCTTACATGGTGCCAGCCACACTGACGGTGTTAGAACGTTTTCCATTGAATACCAATGGCAAGGTAGACCGAACGGTATTACCAGATCCTGTGTCTATGGGGCGTGAAGGGTTAGCGCCTAAAGGTGAAAAAGAGGCTTTGCTGTGTCAGTTAGTTCAGCAAGTGTTAAATCTAGATAGGGTTTATGCTGACGATGACTTTTTTGCGCTAGGTGGTGACAGTATTGTGGCAATGTCGCTCGGCAGCCTTGCTCGTAAAAATGGTTATTCGTTACGAGCAAAAGACGTGTTTGAAAGCCGAATTATTAGTGTCATGGCCATGTGTCTTTCACCTTTAGATAACAGAAAACGAAATCCAAGTATTCAGTCTGGCCATGTGTCTGAATTGCCTATCTATCAGTGGATGAAGAGTGCTGGTGGATTAGACTTAGCGTACTTTCAGGCCGTTTGCTTCGCATTACCAGACACCATGACGCCATTTCAATTTGAACAGGTTGTGGCTGAACTGGTGACGGCTCATGGTATTTTGAGTTCACAAGTCAATTCGTCCTACCTTGATGTCGGAATAGCAGGTCAACATACTGTCTCTATTCAGACTTTTGTCGATGATGGGCCTTTACCATTATTAACCGATCATGCTTTTGAAAAGCTCATAGAGGTTCAATCCAAGGTAAAACCAAACCAAACGTTTCCTGCTATGCGTGTTGGCTATTTGCAGTCTGGGCAGCAGAAAGCTGCCATTATTGCTTTGCATCATACGATTGTCGACGGGGTATCGTGGCGGATTATCTTTTCAGAGTTATCCCTTCTTCTGAATAACCCTAATCATAAGCTTCAAGCATGCTCTACTACGCTATTGGACTGGCAAGCAACCTTGCAGGAACAAGCCGCTCGCTGGCAGTCTCAAAGTCAATACTGGTTAACACAATTACAAGGTCAATCACTGTTTCCCAGAGAGACGTCAAGGGAACGTGGACATCAACGAATAACGTTAGATGAAACAATTTCGACCTTGCTACTAGAAACCTTGCCGACGCAGTATCAATGTCAACCTCAAGAGGCACTGTTGAGTGTGCTGTACCTGGCACTTGCTCAGCAATATCAAGCCACGGATATCCCAATCATGTTGGAGTCTCATGGACGAGCCGAAGTCGGTGAGCTTGATCTGACACGTACCTTGGGTTGGTTTACGGCCGAATACCCTGTCCGTATGACAGGTAAAAAGACCTTATTGTCTAAATTAAACAGGTTCAATACAGAGGATGTGCCTTTCGAAGCTGTCGTTCAATTGGTACGTCGTACCTTGATGAATGTGCCGGATGAGGGGGTGGGGTATGGCGTGCTACGTTATTTAGATAACGAATGGCGAGACACATTTGCTCAACAAGAAAAGGCTTCGTCACCACAGATTCTTTTTAATTACCTTGGCCGCTTTCAGCAAAATGATCTCTTACTATTGCGAGGTGATCAGTACTTTAAAGATACCTTCGAAGTGCATCAATCGACTCGATTGGCACCCACCTATACTTTGGAATTCAATGTTTTTATTAAAGAGAGTCAGGGTGTATCAAAGTTGGCGGTTCATATTGGGCACGATGTAAAGCAAGTTGTCCCGCAAGAAGTAGAAGCACTATTGAATAGGTTGGCTGATGTTTCGAAGGAAATGGCACGTTTTGCAGAAAAACATCAAGCGATTGCGGCCGATACTATGGTTACAGAAGATTTGAAAGGCTTAGCGCTGACAGAACAAAACCTTGACAGTCTTCGTAGTCAATATGGTGCTTTGCAAACCATATTGCCAGCGTTGCCTTTGCAGGAAGGCTTGTTGTTTCATGCTCAATTTGAGCAAGATTCTCATGCTGACGATGCAGGTTACAGTTCATTAGCACGGTTATCCTTTTCGGGAAAAATGAATATAGCGCGTTTAAAAGAGTCCTTGGGTGCGGTTATTGAAAAGCACCCACAGCTTGGTGCCTTATTTGATTTTTCTCAAGGCGATACTGCGCTGCAAATTTTGCCTTGGCGTCGCCGTAGTGAGCGAAAGAATTGGTGGCCACTGCAAGTGGTGGATTTGAGTGATCAAGATACGGAATCTCAGCAAACACAATTGAAAACCATTGAGGAAGGTGAATTGAGTCGAGATTTTATGTCCTTTCAATCGGCCGGTATTCCTTTATTGAATGCTGTCTTGGTTACCATGTCAGAGCATCAGCATTATGTATTTTTGAATGCGCATCATCTGGTCGTCGATGGTTGGTCAACGCCGATTATGTTGCGTGATTTGGTCACCGCATATGGCAGTGAAGAGATTAAGCTTGCGACTACATCGGTTCCCTATGCATGGGTGGTTGAACAATTAATGGCACGAGACAAGCAGGCTATGCGAGTCGCCTGGAAAGACGCCATGAAGGATGCATTACCAACCTTGTTGTATGCGGAAACGCCGCCATCTGGCATGGTGACAACACACACATTAACAATGGAAAAGGCTGAATTCAGCGAGTTGAAAGCGATATTCCAAAGTAAAGGCCTGACTTTAAACAGTGTCTTACAAACACTTTGGGCTAACCTGTTATTTACCATGACTGGCCGTTCTGATGTGGTGTTTGGTACACCAATATCTGGACGTTTTGGTGGCGTCACAGGCATTGAAGAGCACATAGGCTTGTTCAGTAACACCGTCCCTGTTCGTGTTCAATTGCAACCAGAGTTAACCCTTTGGCAGCAAATGCAGCAGGTGCAAAATGAACAGATAGCCTTATTAGAATACGATGGATTAGGTTTAGCCGAGATACAGAGGTTAGGCGGACATAATAACTTATTTGACACCTTGCTTGTGGTCGAAAACTTCCCTGAACAGGCGAGTTTGTTTGATAAAAATTATCAAGGGCTATCACTAAACGAGGTTTACAATCGAGGGTTTACTCATTATCCGCTGACGGTGCTTGCGTTGCCGAGCGAGCGATTGGATTTGCTGTTTGAGTACCGAGGCGGTGAAGAAATACAGGCGCTAATCGCACGATTTGAGTGGCTATTGAAATCGTTATTGAAGGATTCTACTGAGCCGCAACATGCATTGGATTTGTGTTTGCCAAGCGAAAAAAATGTCATCACAGGTTTGAATGAAACGTCCAAAATTTTGCCTCAATTGACGCTTAGAGACGCACTGATAAGGCAAGCCTTAGAGACTCCAGAAAGGGCGTGTTTGTCCGATGAAAACTGTCAGTTAACTTATTTACAAGCGCGTTTTGAAGTCGTTATCTTAGCTAAAAAACTGCAATCATTAGGAGTGCAATCGGGTGACATTGTTGCGGTTGCCTTACCTAGATCAGTGAAGTTAAGTTTGGCGTTATGGGCGATTATTGAAGTGGGTGCTGCGTATCTTCCTCTTGATACAGGCTACCCAGATGATCGATTGAATTACATGTTGGATGACGCCAAACCAAGCGCCTTAATTACCCTAGAATCAGAAACGTCACGCTTTGACTGTCAGGCCGCACGCTATCTTTATGATGGAGATATCACACCAGCGGATGATTCACTTGCTAAGCGAGCGATCGCAGAGTGGCAAGCGCCAGAGTTAGGTATTCATTGTGCGGCTTATTTGCTCTATACATCGGGCTCCACTGGTCGACCAAAAGGGGTTTTGGTGTCACATCACGCCATAGTGAACCGTATTCTCTGGATGCAGGATCAATATCCGTTGCTAAGCGACGATGTGATCTTGCAAAAAACACCTTGTAGTTTTGATGTGTCGGTTTGGGAGTTCTTTTGGAGCGCAATGGTAGGAGCGAAGCTGCATATGGCACCGCCAGATTCGCATCGAGATCCTATTCAGCTTCAACAATTAATTTTAGACCATAACATTACGACGCTTCACTTTGTACCATCAATGTTGGCGGCATTTGTTGTTTCATTGCGAGACATCAATGTTGATACTTGTCGTTCATTAAAGCGTGTCTTTTGTAGTGGCGAGGCGCTACCTGTGGAATTGTCTAGGCAGTTTGAAGAGGTGGTTAGCTGTGAGCTTCATAATCTTTATGGTCCAACAGAAGCCGCGGTGGATGTCACCTACTACCCAGCCTATGGTGAGCATCTGGATCAGGTGAAGGGTGTTGGAGTACCCATAGGCTATCCTGTTTGGAATACCCAGCTAAGAATTTTAGATGACTTCTTACGACCTGTGCCAATCGGTGTGGCGGGAGAGTTGTACTTATGTGGTACTCAGCTGGCAGATGGCTATTGGCGTAGACCAGAGTTATGTGCCGCACGATTTGTCGCGGACCCATTAGGTGATGGTGATCGAATGTATCGCACTGGAGATGTGGTTCGCTGGTTAGATAATGGTGCAGTTGAGTATCTGGGACGCAGTGATGACCAGCTGAAAATTCGAGGGCAACGCATTGAGTTAGGTGAGATCGAGCAGGTTTTGTCATCTCAAGTGGGTGTTGACCAATCGGTTGTTGTGGCAAAAGCATGGGGCCAAGATCGTGATGCGATGGGGGCCGATGCTCGTCAATTGATTGCGTATGTCACTAGCCGATCAGGTGAGCTAGATACTTCACATATGCGAACTTTGATGAGAGAAGAGTTGCCTATTCATATGGTGCCAGCGTTTGTTATTCAATTGGATTCTATGCCATTAAGTGCCAATGGTAAGCTGGATCGTAAGGCTCTGCCATTACCGTCAGATGTTATTGATTCTAGCCAAGGTCGACCGGTTAAATTAGGGATCGAAACGGACATAGCAAATGCCTTTTCTAAAGTGTTGGGTGTGACTGAGTTAACTGCCAGTGACGATTTTTTCAGCTTAGGTGGACACTCTATTTTAGCCGTACGTCTTGTTTCAGAGCTACGAAGAGCGCTCAAGCTTAACGTGACAGTAGGGCAAGTTATGGTGTCGCCAAGTATTGAAAAGCTTGCGAATGTTCTGGGGAATCAAAACCTTGCTAATAGTCGAGAGTTGTCTGGTTTCGGCTCAGTACTTCCTATTAAACAAGGTGTTGGTACGCCAATTTTTTGTATTCACCCAGCGTCGGGCTTTGCTTGGCAATACACAGGGTTTGCCCGTTACCTTTCTGAATATTGCCCTTTAATTGGATTACAGTCACCACGTCCAGACGGTCCAGTTGCGGCGCAACAAGATATGGATGGCGTAATTGATCAACATTTAAATGTGTTGAAAGAGCGTCAGCCAAGGGGGCCTTATCGACTCATAGGTTATTCGCTTGGTGGTGTCATTGCTCATGGTCTAGCCGTTCGATTACAAGAAATGGGGGATGAAGTTAGCTTCTTAGGTCTTTTAGATACCTATCCGCCGGATGAGCAGGACTGGTCTGGATCGACCGAAACAGAGGCCCAAGGTGAAGTTGAGCGTGAAAAAGCACAATTCATGGAAACCTCGGAAGAAACCTTAGACGAGCAAATGGAAGTGGAACGCGATGCTATGTTTGCTGATATTGTGAAGAATTATGCTGACTCAGTAACCTTGCTTTCTAAGACAAAATCACCGCGTTATCAAGGTAAAGCTGTCTTGTTTGTCGCGGATAAAACTGTGCCTGATGGCATGGATATTCAAGCAACTTGGACACCTTACCTAGATTCACTGGAAGAGCACCACTTTGACTTTGCTCATGAAGATATTTTATCGCCAGAGGCCTTGGTTGTGCTGGGACCTTTATTTAATCAATTGATTTCAGGTTAATTTTTTAGCATAGCTTATCTGTAATCGTCAGTGCGCGGCCGTTGTCGCGCCATATTTAATCTATTTAAAGAGTCGTTATGTCAAAATCAAATATCATGTTGGACTTTAGTTTGCTTAAAACCAACGCCAATTTCCGCGCTATTTTCATTGCTCGTTTGATGTCTGTATTGGGCATTGGCATGTTAAATGTTGCGGTGCCAGTGCAAATATACGAATTAACAGGGTCCAGCTTACAAGTCGGTTTTGCCGTGGCGTTAGATGGTATCGGTATGTTTATCGGTCTGATGTTGGGTGGGGTTCTAGCCGATAGAATGGATCGTAAGTGGTTAATCTTGTTCTCTCGTTCTATTTGTGGGTTTGGCTTTGTCTTGCTCGCGGCGAATGCCTATTTGTCTGATCCAAGTCTGTGGGCGGTTTATGCGATTTCTCTTTGGGATGGTTTTTTCAGTGCGATTGGTATGACCGCATTAATGGCGTCGATACCGCATTTGGTAGGACGAGAAAATCTGCCCACTGCAGGCGCACTGAGTATGTTGATTGTGCGTATCGGTTCGGTGATTTCTCCTGCGGTGGCAGGTATTGTGATTGTGTCGTTTGGGGTGACATGGAACTACACGTTAGCGGCCATTGGGACCTTCTGTACCTTGATTACCTTAATTACTTTGCCAAACATGAAGCCACAAAAAGGCGGCCCTCAAGAGCATCCGATTCGCTCCTTGTTGGATGGATTTCAATTTGTGTTCACCCATAAAATTATTCGAGCTGTGGTGGCATTAGGAACATTGGAAGCCGTCACCAAATCCATTCGTATCTTATTTCCTGCTCTGGCGGCAACGGCATTTGGCGGTGGTGCGTTTGAAGTGGGTCTCATGTATGCCGCGGTACCGGTTGGATCGACACTAGGCGCGCTTACTAGTGGTTGGGTTCGGCATGCAAAACGACCGGGGATGGTGATGTTGGTTACCGCATTTTTCTCATTTTTATGTGTTGCCGCATTGGGCTTTATGGGGCATCTAGTATGGATGTTGCTGGCATTGGCGGTGTTCGGCTATCTCGGTTCCATTGGTGGTTTATTGCAATATACGATTGTTCAAGGGCATACCCCAGATCCTATGTTAGGTCGCATCGGTAGTTTCTGGACAGCACAAGATGTGGTTGGCGATTCGGCTGGTGCGCTCGGCATTGGTGTTATTGTTAAAGTGTTATCGCCAGTCATGGGGCTGGTGGCACTAGGTTTAGGCTGTGCGGCGGCCACCCTATTGCTAAGTGCTGGAGTGCGCTCGTTACGAGATACTACATTGATTGATACGAACTTATTTCCTGCAGAAGAGAGCCCAAGTGCGAACTCGGCAAAGGGCGTAACAGCCTAATTAATATTGAATCAAGGTAAACATAGAAATGGTGAGGTTGTGCGACCTCACCATTTTTGTTTACGTATTAAATTTGACGGCCTTTAGGTATGACTAAAGGCGTACCAGAAATAGGGTCCTCTATAATCAGACAAGGTAGGCCAAATACTGATTCAATTAAGCTCTCAGTGACAATCTCACTTGGTTTGCCTGTGGCGACAATTTGGCCGTCCTTCATGGCAATGAGATTATCAGCATAGCGACAGGCGTGGTTCAGATCATGTAATACCGCCACCATGGTATGGCCATTTTTTTGATTGAGATCCTGAAATAAATCCAGCAATTCAATCTGGTGAGCAATGTCTAAGTAAGTTGTCGGTTCGTCTAATAAAAGCACAGGTGTTTGCTGTGCTAAGGCCATGGCTACCCAAACACGTTGTCTCTGTCCACCAGAAAGTTGGTCAACATGATGTTGAGCAAAGTCGGTAATGTGTGTCGCTGCCATGGCCGCATCAACCGCCTTTTGGTCTTCTTCACGCCAGGGCTGGAACCATTTTTGGTGGGGGAAACGACCTCGTGAAACCAAATCCATCACCTTAATGCCATCTGGGGCAATGGCACTTTGCGGCAACAATCCTAACTGTTTGGCGACCGCCTTTGTGGTCTGTTCATGGATGTTGCGTCCGTTTAGTAGTACTTTGCCAGATTCTGGCACCAATAAGCGACTCATGGCGCGCAATAAAGTGGATTTACCACAGCCATTTGGGCCGACAATCACACTGAATTTACCTTGCGGAATCTGTATTGATAAATCTTTTGCAATGATGGTTTGATCGTAGCTAAGGGTGACGGACTCGGCCGCTAATAAAGTGGATGAATTCGGGCTCATAGTCTTCCTTCTCGTACAATTAAATAAACCAAATAGAGGCCGGCTAAACTGATGGTAACGAGACCAACAGGAAGGGTAATGCCTTGCCAAGCGTGTTGCGCTAAGAAGTCTGCAGCCAGTAATAACATGGCACCCACAAGTGCGGATGCCGTGAGTGAAATGGACGCATTATTTTCTAAGCGTCGTGCGATTTGTGGTGCTGCCAGAGAGATAAAGGCAATGGGGCCGGTGATCGCGGTTGCCACAGCGGTGAGTGACACACCGACAAACATAAGTGCCAAACGACTCTTGTTCACGGAAACGCCCAGAGCGGCGGCGGTATCGTCTCCCATTTCCAGTAACTTCATCCGACTGTTCATCGCCAAGGCGATGCACATTAGCAATATCAATAAAATGGCGGCGGGGAGAACTTTAGACCAGGTCATACCATTCAGAGAACCAGCGCTCCAAAGTGCGGCGGTCATGGCTGTTTCAAGAGACACGGATAAGGATAACCATTGGTTGAAAGCGGTTAGAGTGGCACTGATGGCAATGCCAACAATGATCAGACGAAAGCCGGAATGTCCTTCTCGGTAGGCAAACAGATAGACCAAGGTGGCGGCGCCGAGTCCACCCAAAATGGCCCCCAAAACGCTCATCCAATAGAGGTTTCCAAACCAAGCAATAGAGAGTAAGACGCCAGTAAAGGCACCAACATTAAAGCCAGTAATGTCTGGGCTACCTAATGGATTGCGTACTAAGGATTGGAATACCGCACCACTGACACCCAAACCAGCACCAATAATTAAAGCGCCTAAGGCCCGAGAAGCGCGCCATTGCCAAACCACGATAGATTGGTATGGGCTGGCCTCTCCTGTGAGCAATTGCCAGATGCCTGTCATACCTTGAGCGACTTGTTGTCCTGTAAACAGGGTCGCCAATAGGACCACAAGTGTCAATATGAGGGCGACAGGGACGAGAGAAGGTTTGTATTGACGTGTCATCATAATGAAGACGCTCCCTTTCGTCTGACAAGATAGATGAGGATAGGCGCACCAAGAAAGGCTGTGACGATGGACACCCTGAGTTCACCGACGATCAAGACTCGTCCAACAATGTCGGCGAAGAGCAGTAAGCAAGGAGTCAAAATGATACAGAATGGCATGACCCAGCGTTGGTCTGGACCCACCATCCAGCGGGCAATGTGAGGAATCATTAGACTCACAAAGCCAATCGGTCCAGCTGCCGCCGTCGCCGCCCCACACAACAAGGTAATGGCGATTAGGGCGAGGATCTGAGCCCGTGCTGGCTGACTACCCAGTGCCGTGGCGAGTGAATCCCCCAATCCGAACGCATTTAACGCAGGAGTGATCGCCAGAGCAATAAGACAGCCTATTATGACCACAGGCGCAATAAAGAAGGGGACAGCAAGATTACGAATGTCTAAGCTGCCAACCGACCAAAAGCGAATTTGATCAAAGGCGCTAGGATTA
The DNA here is from genome assembly GCF_000214215.1 of Marinomonas posidonica IVIA-Po-181. NCBI lineage: Bacteria > Pseudomonadati > Pseudomonadota > Gammaproteobacteria > Oceanospirillales > Oceanospirillaceae > Marinomonas > Marinomonas posidonica. The sequence goes on along the minus strand of NC_015559.1, from coordinate 2,354,502 downwards.
AAAAGCGTTAGTGCTGAACTCAAGCCACCAAAAACGGCACCAATTGCCACACCAGCAAGGGTCAGCTTGAGCGGATCCACTCGACCGCCACCTAAACGCCCGACATAATAAACCAGCAGACTAGCAAGCAAAGCCCCGATGGCGGCGTAGAAGAAAAATTCACTGAGTTGTGTCGCGCCAAGAAAGACAATGCTTAGGGCGATGGCCAAGCTGGCGCCTAAATTTACGCCTAAAATACCTGGGTCGGCTAACGGGTTGCGGGTAATGGCTTGAATCAATGCACCAGAGGTGCCTAATGCCATGCCGACAAATAATCCATTCAGGGTTCTAGGTAGCCGACCCTCGTAAATAATAGTTTTAGCAAGCCCAGTTTCATGACCAGATGCAATGTTCCAAAGTTGATGAAGAGGGATGGCTTTGGCACCAAAGCAAAGGCTAGCAAGCATGATAACGCACAAACTAATCAGAGCGATGGCTAACCAAGTGAGTCTTTGTCTAGTGTGCATGCTTGGGTTGTCCAAAAAGCGTTTGTAAACGGTGCAACAGATTGGTGGCACTGTAGTAATCTAACCGAAAAGTGTCATTGCCAACGGCATAAACCTGATGGTTTTTGACCGCTTGAGTGGCTTGTAGGTAAGGGGTGTTAATGAAATCCTGTTCTCTGTCTTTGGCCGCCGCAAAGAGTAAAACGCTTTGACCTGTAATGGCATCTGGAAAGCGTTCCCCAGTGGCAATGATGATGTCATCGCGTTTCCCCATACTGTTGTCGCCTTTGACCGAATCAGGGACCTCGGCGAGTTGAAAGCCTAACTCAGTGAGAAGTTGGCCTTGGGCCGATTCACGAGTCCAGATATTGCCGCCAGTATTGTCTTGGTAATACACCATGCCAGTGGTTGGTTGTGGTGGTAATTGAATCATTTGCTTGGTCTTTTGAACTTCTTGTTCAAACTGAGCAATAACCGATTGGGCTTGTTCTTCTAGCCCCAGAAACTGGCCAAAAATGTTCGCCAATTGCATCCAGCTTTTATCGTCGTAGCCAATAATAAGAGTGGGGGCAATGTCTTTTAATTGCGCATACAGTTTTCGAGCGGAATCACCACCGGTGGCGGAGATAATAATAAGATCCGGTCTGGCTTCAACAATGGCTTCGGCGTTAGCTTCAGTCTGGTACAGAGAGATGAGTTTTCTCTGTTTGGCGACGGTTTCCCATTGGCGCATAAATCCATATTCGCCAGCGACGTCTGTGTTTGCCATGGTGCCACCGGTGGCGATAACAGGCGCATTAATGGCGAGAAGGGTGCCGGTCAGCGTGACGCTGGTGGAAACGATTCGCTTAGGGGGCTGAGTTAATGTCAGTCGACCTTGCTCAGTCTGAATGCTTCGAGGCCAGCCACTGTCAGCTTGAGAGACTTGCCAGAGAGCGAGGTGGGATTCAGAGTCATGATCTTGCTCACAGCCTGTTAAGACAACAAAGCAAATAACAGACAACAGCATACAACGAACCAATCCAGTCATGCCGACCATGATGCACCTCTTCCACTAAGTCAAAGGCGGCATTATAACGAGGTAGATTGAAAGTTTACAGTATTGATAATTGTTTTTATTTGCGTTTGTGATCTATACCGTAAAACACCAAAAATTAATGCTGTAAGGGCTGATCAAGTTGAGCTTTGACAGTTTGGGAAAATCACTGAGCTTCACCTTACCATTGCGGAATTTTGGTCGTATGCCATTGATGCGAATTTTTTTGGCGGTTAGGGAATCCGCTGTGATTTCAAAGCGTTTCTTTTTCAGTCCGAAATGATGGCAATGAATCATGCGAAATTGTGACGTCATATTGATGATGAGGAGTGTGCATTTGTCTGCTTTTTTGGCGTTATGACAATAGACTAAGATAGACGAGTCACTGCTTTGTACCTGATAGACCTCATTGCCCATGAGTTTTTCCCATAGCCAGCTGACCCAGAAATCTGGATTGGGTTTGAGCGTTTGTCGATTAATCAGAGCATAATCTCCCCCAATCAGGCTTTGTCTGATCATCACTTGTTGACCAAGCTTTGCCCCTCGTCCTAGTTGGTCGGCCCACCAAAAAGAGGAAATGAAACGATCAGACAGTTTGGCTTGGCCGCCGCATTGGGCTGAGCCACTTTCACCTGTCCACACTTGCGCTTGAGGCTGATATTGGCGGCGATATTCATCCAGTTTTAACGCGTACTTTTCAAAGGTATTCAGTGCATTTATTGACAACAAGTTGCGAGGAGTGGCAGCACGGGTTTTGACCGGTGAACGACTGCTTTGGAACGGGTAATAGTGCCAGTCGACTATGTCCAATGGTTCCGTTAAGTTCTCTAAAAATGGCACGGTGATATTACTGAAGGGTTTAACGGCTTCGCCTATCCTAGGCCAAAAAGCGCTGCCCGGTCCTGCAACCAAACTGGTTGGGCTGTGTTGTCTAATGCAGCGAATGAATTGGTCATAATCCTTCGCCAGTTTTTTGGCACTGGGCTGAGCGGTGATGCCATGAAAGGCCCAGTAAGCATTGAGTTCGTTTCCCAATTCACAGATGGCTATGTTTTGGTTGTTTTGTTGGCTGTAGGTGAGTAGATCGATGACTTCGTTTGCTTGCCATTGACCTTGTAGGCGACGTTCAAACAGGCCATATTTAAAGGTAAACATGAGCCATAGATCATTGCGTTGGCAAAAGTCATGTAGCTGGTGCCAGATGGCTTGGGTTAATGGCAGTGCGTCTTGGTCGTGGGCATTGTGGCTAGTGAAATAGTGGAGTTTATCCGCTTCTGATCCGCCTACGCGGACATAGGAAGGTCCAAGAGATTGGACGAGCTTGTCGAGTTTCTCTTGTTGTAAATCCAGTGGGGGTGTTTTTTCTGTGCCTAAGCCTTGTTGAGTGCCCTTGCTGCCTTCCCACCAAAATCCACCCGCTAGCACGGATATATCAATTGAAAAGGATAAGTATCGAGAGCTGATGCAATGCATTGGTGTCGGAGAAGTCAGACTGACTGACACATGTTTGTTGAGCCGCTTGGGGTTTGCTTGACGGCCTATTGAGCGGTTTAAGTTGATGGCAAGCAAGGCTTTGTCCCGATCTTTGGTTGTTTATAGACTGCCGGATAAATATGACAGTTTCGTGATCAGGTCAGACTTGCCGTGTTATCAGAATGTGCAAGTGAGTGTTTGTTTTAACATCTCGCTATGACAGACAGCTGAATAGGCTTCTGGGTTTTGAATAAAAGCATAGTGCTGATTTGAGCTACGACAGCGCATTTGGAAGCGAGCGCGTTTTTGTTCATAGTCATCGCGAATCAGCTCATAGGAATAAAGACTAAGGGTTTCTTCTTCATCTATTAAGGCTTGATTTGTTTCTCGGATAAGTTGGCTAAGTTGTTGATGTTGATCCCGTATATTATGGCAGTATGGGGTGTTTTTCTCAGCTTGTTGGCATTCTTCTATACTGGTGTCGAGCTTGTTTTGTCGTTCTTCATAGAGATTAACTTGCTGCTTGAGAGTTTTACTGGCTTGCTGTGCCTGTTGGAGGTTCTGCTGACGCTGATTGGCTTGAATGGCAATCTGATTTAGGTGTTGCTCTTCGATTAAACAGCCTTTGCCAAACTCGATAAGTGGGTTACCAAAGGCGTGAGTTGGTAACACGACAACCACCACTGCGCTTATTAACTTCCATTTTACTGACCACATAGTTTCATTCTTTATCTTTGCTTGTTGAGTACGTTGGAGTGTTTTTTGATTCAGTGCATGGCTTCCAAATTGGCTTTGGCTTAACCACCAAACTGAGTATACACTCAGATTCATCAAATGGATAAAAGGATGAATTTGATATGTTTAAGGATAAAAAAACCGGATTTTCTGTGCCACTATTTCGTGGACCCTTTCAAAATAATGGCGCCTCACCTTGGTTTGCCCGAGTGGCTCTTGGTACGCCTGCTCAGCCGCTGAAAATGTGCTTTGATACCGGCAGTGACTTCAATTGGGTGACGTCAAGTTTGTGCGGCAGTGACACTTGTCACCATTATGGTGGTGAACAATTTAATCTTAATGCATCACGGACTTTTGAATGGTTAAGTCAGCAGTCGCAAGCCGTCAGTTTTGGGCCATGGGGAACTATGGAAGCAGAGACAGGGCAAGATGTGGTTAGGTTGCAACCTTTGTCATCTGGGGCTGAGATTGAACTTATGACCGATCTCTATTTGGCTCAATCCTATGATGGTCGACACTTTGCTGAACTTGATTGGGATGGGGGGATTGGTTTGCCAAGCCTGTCCACTTCTTCAACAAAATCCACGACAGAACAAGTGGCATCATTTCATTTTTTTGAAGACCTCATCCAACAGGGGAAAGTGGACCCGCATTCACCTTTTGTTGGCTTTTTGACAGACACGTCAGAACAACTAGGGCGATTGGAGTTTGGTTTGCTCAATCAAGTCTATCGTGACAGTCGGGAATATTTGTTTTTGCCTTGGCAGGAATATCAAGCGAACTACCTATGGACGACGCCATTATTATCTCTCTCGATGGGAGGTAAACACTTGTTAGATGCAAATGATGGATTCTTTTTTGCTTTGGATTCCGGCTCCTCTCAGTTTAAGGGAGATGAAAATCTGATGAACTCCTTATTGTCGTTGGCAATGAATAAAGCCACTTTGTCTATCCAAATCGGCACAACAGATACCGGTATGCCAGGTGAAATAACCGTGGATGCGACACTTTATGATGTTCTCATTGAAGCAGGGCAAGACAAGGGGCAAGTGATTAGCCAATTTGAGCCAATGGAGGGGGCTGATGACATCGCCTTAGTTGGTTCCATCATCATGGATCATCTCTATACCCTTTATCAATATAAAGCTGAATGGGTGGATCAAGTCTGGACATTAAAACCTCTTGGGATGTGGATTTTTAACAAACCGGATGGCCCGAAAATCATTACCAGTCGACAACGCAATAGGGCAAGTCTTTTTGATACATAGGTTTATGCAGAATGTTTTTATGAATAAGGAGTAGGGTATGACTTTCATCCTAAATGGTGTTTGGAAAAACGAGTACGGCTCTAGTATGACCTTAGAGGTGAGTGACGCTGGGCAAATTGTTGGTGAATACCAATCGACAACTGGCGCATCCGGCACTTATTTGCTGGTTGGGCATTGTCGTCCACACAATCCGGATCAGCAACTGGGTCAGCCTTTAGTCTTGTCTATTTTCTGGCGTCCAATTGATTCTTCAGCTGAGGATGATGGCGTTCATTGGGTGTCTACTTACTGCGGGCAATTAAACAGTAATGGGGAAATGACGGTGATTAATACATTGCTGACAACGACGTCTTATCAAGCTTTTGAACCTGGTGATTACATTGATAATTTGGTTTTTAAGAAGTCCGCCAGCACTCCTGCTTTAGTGAATCTAACTCCATGGCAAGAAAAATCTGAACAGAATGGTAATCCAATTAATGGCGTTTGGTCGTCAGATGATATGGCAATCCAGTTGGCGCTGGCGGTGCAGAATACAACTTATGGTGTATTGGCAGGGGAATTATCGTATCAAGGTGAAAAAATTCAGGTAATTGGCTTCACTGACACCTATGCTAATAACAATATATTACAAAGTCTAAGCCTAAGTGGATATATGCTGACGACATTACAACCCATTTCGTTAGTTGGCCGGATGAATTTGACAGAAGATCGTTTGCTGTTATCTCGATGGTTAGCTAATGGGACAGATGCCGATAATGCCTATTTTCAAGCGAACTCAATGAACTGGCAATTAGTAAAGTAATCAATTGATTGACGTGATCTACTGTGAGGGATAACACATGCAGTTGAGCCATACCTATGATAAATATGAGCACGATCAAACTATCTTAGATTGTTTTCGACAACTTTGGCGATATTCAGCAGACTTGATGTTCATCATGTCGGTTGAAGAAGGTGGTGAGTTTGCCCTTTATGATAACAATCCCGCTTCTAAAAAAGTCATGGGGCTGGAACAAGAGTCAATCGTTCATCGATTAAATTTGCGAGAGCAGTTTGGTGATGAAATGGCTGAGCAAGTGTATGACACTTATCATGAAGTCATCTCGGCAGGTAAGCCCATTTCGGTTGAGCAAAACGGTGTGCGAGGCGATGGCTCTAAAATTTATTTTGATACGCTTTTTGTGCCTATTTATGACGCTTTAGGCGATCCCATTTTCGTGTGTGGTGTGAGCCGTGATATCACCAAAATCAAAGACGCTGAAAAAGTAGCACTTCAGGCCAATGAAAAACTGACGGAATACAGTCTAGCGTTGGAGTCAGTCAATCATGATCTAGATAGGAAAGTTCGGGAACGAACAGCGGAGTTTGAACGTGCTAAATTGATTGCAGAAGAGGCTTTAGAGGCCAAATCCTCCTTTGTCGCGCGAATGAGCCACGAAATTCGTACCCCTATTAATGCCGTCATAGGGCTAAGTTATTTATGCCTTAAAACACCCTTGAATGAAGAGCAAACCGATTCCGTCTCGAAAATATTATCGGCTGGTGAGTCCTTGTTGAGCATCGTCAATGATGTGTTGGATTTTTCGAAAGCCGAAGCGGGAAAAATGACCCTTGAAGAAAGTCCATTTCATATTGCCAGTCTGTTAGAGCATGCTATTAATCTTAATGTAGTTCAGGCAGAGGCAAAGCAAATTAGCCTACGTAGTGATGTGTCGCCCTATATCCCTTCAAGCCTATTGGGCGATCCGTTAAAAATCCAGCAATTACTGGTGAACTTGATTACCAATGCAGTGAAGTTTACTGAGCGTGGTGGTATTACGGTTCGCCTTTCTTCCTCTCCCATTTCAGAACAAGAAATTCTGTTAACCGGTGAGGTTATTGATACTGGAATTGGTATTTCAATAAAAGATCAAGCGCGGTTATTTCAGTCTTTTCAGCAAGCAGACGACAGTGACACTAGAGTATTTGGTGGAACAGGACTGGGGCTGGCCATTTGCCAGCAGATCTGCCAGTTAATGAATGGTTCGATAAAGGTTGAAAGTGACTTAGGTAAAGGGGCCACGTTTCGTTTCAATATACCCTTGAAAATATATCAGGAAACGTCTGAGAAATCGAAATCATCAGCCAAAGTGAATGTGGCGATTCCAAATTGTCAGGCTTGTAAAATACTTTTGGTGGAAGATAACCTAATTAATCAAAAGGTCATGCTAGGTTATTTAAATGAAACGAACGCTCGTGTGATCATCGCCAATAATGGACAAGAAGCGCTCGACAAAGTATTGAATGAAGATTTTGATTTGATCTTTATGGATATTCAAATGCCTGTGATGGACGGATTAACGGCCACACAAAAACTGAGAGCATTGGATGTTAGTAAAAACATTCCTATTTTTGCCATGACGGCACATGTCTCCGATGATGCAAAACGTAAATCGGCTCAGGCTGGTATGAATGGGCACCTAGATAAGCCTATTGATAAGAGCGAGTTATACAAAATTTTACAAATTCAATCGCAAAAGATTTTGCAAGGTAACTCCTTAGTTTGTGGGGGAAAACTAATATCTGAAGCGTTTTCTTATAATCAAGAAGTATTGTCTAACATTTCCGCTATCGATACATTAGACGTCTGGCAAGCAATTGAAAAACTGGATGGTAAATCAGAACTTTATCTTGATTTGCTTATGTCATTTTATGATAAGTATCAGGGTTTTTCATTTAATGGTGTGTCTCAACATGACACGTTACTCATTATACATTCACTTAAATCCAGTTTGGCTTATATCGGTGCTTTTCGACTTTCTGCTTATTGTGCTGAGTTAGAAAAGAATACGGTGACTAAGCAAGTTTCTTTTCAACAGCTGGAAAAAATTGAATTTTGTATTAATGAGTTGATAACCGCATTAAACGAAAAGCTATCGCCACTTTTTAAGAATGGAGAACTGAAAGTGACCGTCGATCATCAGCAAATAGTGATCGATAAACTTGAACACATTCATGGCTTATTAAAACAGTCCGATTTCTCAGTGGAAGATCATTTGCAAGATGCCCAGCAAATGTTAGTAGGAACCAAATACGCTTTAACAATTGAAAATATACTTTATTCTGTTTCAAGCATTGAATTTGAGTATGCTGCCGTTCAAGTGGCGGAACTCATGTTTGATTTGCAAGGTGATAAATAATGACAATGGCCAGTCGACAACGTGTTTTAGTCATTGATGACGAAAAAATAAATTTAAAAGTTATCAGCGATATTTTGAGAGAAGATGTAGACGTTATTCTTGCGATTAATGGTGAACAAGGCGTTCGTAAAGCCGTTGAATTGCAACCAGATCTTATTTTACTGGATGTGTTAATGCCTAATATGGATGGCTATGAAACCATGACCCACTTATGTCATGATGTCAGAACAAGTGCTATTCCAGTGATTTTCATTACCGCTCTGAATGATTCGAGCCATGAAGAAAGAGCGCTCTTGATGGGGGCTTGTGATTACATACAAAAACCTCTGTACACCAATATTGTTCAGGCTAGAGTGCGCTTGCATTTACAGCTGACTAAGCAAAGAAAGATGTTGGAAGAGTTAGCCCACATTGATCCGTTAACCTCCCTTGCGAATCGTCGCAAGTATGAAGACGTTATTTCATCCGAATGGCAGTCTGCAATAGAACATCAAGAATGCTTGTCTTTGTTAGTTATTGATATTGATAACTTTAAACATTACAACGACTGTTATGGTCATGCCACAGGGGACAAGGTGCTTAAACAAGTCGCTTCTGTGTTGGCCAGTCAGGTTAACCCAGGTGAAGGGCTAGTGGCTCGTTATGGCGGTGAAGAGTTCACTATGCTACTGCCGCGCTTTTCTCAGCATGAAGCAACTAAGGTGGCTCACCAATGCATGTCGGAGATAGAGCATCTTAACCTTTGTTACCATCATGGTGGCCAAACAGGTCAGGTTACTGTGAGTGTGGGTGGTGCTACTTGTTATCCGCAAAGCTCGCATTTGCTCAGTGAATTTTTTGATCGTGCCGATAATAAGCTTGTACAGGCAAAAAATACGGGAAAGAACAAGATATTATGGGATGTGTCTGATAAGTTAGACGTCCCCGTGAAGTGATAGACTTCGTTACATTTGCCACGATTGAATGATTAATTAGTCAAAATGAATTTGAATAATACCGGTCAGTTACAGGGTTTAGATGTACATCCATTGCGTGCATCTCTCTATGATGAGTTGCACTCTCGACCTTTCCAGGTGATCTCTAGCCCAGCTCGCATCAGTTATTTGGCCATTATGCTCGACAGTCAGCAAAAGCTGACTGAGTTTGAGCATTTTCGCTTATTGCACCAAATTTTTGATCTCACACCGCCTCAGTATGATAGTGCTTGCATCGAAGTGGATTTCGGTCCTTTCAAGATTCGACGAGATAAGCATCTAGAATTTACCTCTTACATGATTAGTGCCCATCAGGTAACAGAAGACTTTGGTGTGTTCGATCAGGATGCTTTATCTGGTTTACCGGACGCTTGGTTATCCGAGTTGCCAGGTGAGGTGATGGCGGCGTTTCATCTGGCGGTTGAAGATGCAAGGACACAGGCTGAACCAGATTTGGCGGAAGTAAAAAGCCATTTTGAAGGCATGCGGTTGGTTGGAAGTCGACCACAAAATGGTGATGTGCAAGTATGGACCAGTTTCAAATTGCACAGTGACGGCTGTGGGCGTTTTCTTGTTTACAATAAAAAGATGAGTGACAGCCAACTTGGGCGGCTAGTGCAGAGATTGGTGGAGATTGAAACGTACCGTTTGATGGCTTTATTAGCCTTGCCGATGGCTCGTCAATACAATGCTGAATTGGTCAATATGGACAATCAATTAGCACAAACAACGGCGACACTTTCGGACATTGAGGGTAATTTGGATGAATCAAGCTTGTTGTCTGAGTTGATCACTATGGCGGCATGGGTTGAAGCAACACGAGCTAAGGTTGCTTTTCGTTTTAGTGCCTCAAAAGCCTACCATGATCTGGTGTTGATTCGTCTTGAAGAATTAAAAGAAGATGAGGTATCTGGCCACTTAACCATTACCGAGTTTATGACTCGTCGTCTTACTCCCGCAATACGCACTTGTATTACAGCAAGTGATCATTTGGAAAGTTTATCAACCCGTATTGATCGTGTCTCGGATATGATGCGTACACGTGTTGATATGTCGATCCAGTCTCAAAACCAAGAATTGCTTTCTTCAATGGACCGACGATCGAAGATACAGCTGGCGATGCAGCATACAGTGGAAGGTTTGTCTGTGGCCGCCATTAGTTATTACAGTGTGGGCTTGCTGAAGTTTTTGATTGAAGCTGTATATGAGAAAGGCTTGGAGTTTGATAAAAGTCTAGTGATTGGTTTATCGGTACCGTTCGTGGTAGGTGGTGTTTGGTTGGCGACTCGTAAGATCCATAAGCGCTTTTTACGTTTAGCCAAAGAGAAATGATTTTTAAATTGATTGTCTCTGAGCCATCACGGTTCATCCTTTTGTAAATCTAGATTAACAGTGTCGCTGGCTTTGATTTATTTGGAGTAGGGGGAGATGACTTGGCTATTTTTTCGACTGTCATCATGAAGCTGGCCAGAGAGTTTGATAATACCCTTAATGCCATCCATATATGTTTTATATATGGATGGCATTAAGGGTGAGGTTTTTCAAAAGAGGCGATGGGAATGCCTAACAGGTGAATTAATGAAACAGTTCATTGATCAATTCGATGCCAGCCTTTTGACCACCTTGGTTGTAGGCATCGAGAAGCGCTGAACCTAAGATGGCAATGTCCGCCTTACCTATGAGTTGCTCTATCTGGGCGCGTTTGCGTAAGCCAAAACCAACCCCAATTGGTGCACTGGCATGTTGTTTTATTTGAGCTAAATAATCGTCTAAAGAGGCCTCTTTGGCCTTGTCTTCATGGCTTGAATTGCCCGTTACCCCTGATCTTGCGACACAATATAAGAAGCCACTGGCTTGACTAGCCAGCATGGCAAGTCGATCTGCTGGTGTTACAGGCGTCACTAACCAAACCGGATCAATATGATATTGATGACAGGCTTGTTGATATTGCTTGGCCGACTCAATTGGTAAGTCTGGTAAAATGAGACCTAGAATCTTCTCTTCTGAGGCGCGTTTGGCGAGTTTTTCTAAGCCGAAACGATACATAGGATTTAGGTAGCTCATGAGGACAATACGGCTTTCTGGAAAATCCCGCGACAGTTCCCCCAGTTGTGATAAACAGGTGTCAACGTCCAATGTTTGTTCAAGTGCTTTGTGGCACGCTGCGACAATACTTGGACCGTCCGCAACCGGATCTGAAAAAGGAAATTGAACTTCAATAAAATCAACGCCTTCCTCTAATAATCTTCTCATCCAAGACAGGCTTTCTGTAATGCTTGGGTAGCCATACACCACATGAGTCATGGCTAAAATGGGTTTGTTGATGAGTTTTTGCTGGGTGAATTCGGCTAATTGGCTCATCTGTTTTGCTCCTTGTTATCAGCGTTATGGGAGGGATAAGACGCAAGGTAATCGTTCAAAAACTCAGGAAAGGTTTCATCTTCTACGGCTTTAGCAACATTGAAAATATCTTTGTCGCCGCGGCCTGATAAGTTAATGACAATCTTCGAATCTTTCGGTAAATTCGGCGCGTCTTTGAAAGCGCCTGCGAGGGCGTGAGAGGATTCTAGCGCCGGAATAATGCCTTCCTTTTTCAACAACAGAGTGCAAGCCGCAATGACATCATCATCCATGGCGTAGGTCATTTTCACACGACCGGTTTCGGCCAAATGCGCGATAATAGGTGATACTCCCACATAATCTAAACCCGCTGCGATAGAGTGTGTTTCTTGCAGTTGGCCGGCGTTATCTTGTAAGAACATGGTTGCAAAACCTTGAGCGATACCAGGTTGACCAAGGTTATGAGATAAGCGAATCGAGTGTTCTCCTAGTGCTAAGCCTTTTCCTCCAGCCTCAACGCCAATCATTTCCACTTCTTGATCGTTAAGAAAAGGTAGGAACAAACCGCAAGCATTGGATCCACCACCAACACAAGCGTAAAGGCGGTCTGGGAACTGCTCGAATTGGGCGATGCTTTGCTCACGGACTTCATTGCCTATGACAGACTGGAAAAAAGCCACCATTTCAGGGAAGGGGGCACAACCACAGGATGTACCGATCAGATAATGGCTATCTTCATGGCTGGAAGACCAATCTCTTAATGCTTCGTCTAAGGCATCACGAAGCGTTTGTGCCCCAGTGGAGACAGGCACCACCTCCGCACCAAGCTGTTTCATCCAAAATACATTTGGATACTGACGCTCGATGTCTTTAGCGCCCATATAAATAGTACATTCTAATCCCAAACGTGCCGCAACGAGTGCCGTTGCAATGCCATGCTGACCAGCACCTGTTTCAGCAATGACACGCTTTTTCCCCATGCGCTTAACCAGTAAGCCTTGGCCGATGACGTTATTCATCTTGTGCGCGCCACTGTGATTTAAATCTTCACGTTTTAGATAGATTTGTGCACCACCAAAATGTTCGGTGAGATTGGCACAAAACGTAAGTGGGGTGGGGCGGCCTGAGAATTGTTGCCACTGCTTATTCAATTCCGCTAAGAAGCTTTCATCCTGCTTGGCTTCTTCAAAAGCGGTTAAAATCTGTTGCTGACTGGCAAACAGAATTTCTGGAATGTAGCTGCCGCCATATTGGCCGTAGAAACCATTCTCGCTTTGCATGGCTTGCTCCTATTAATTTATTAACTAAACGGTATGGTTAATAAATTAATTCATGCGAAGACTTAGGTCAAGTGACTTGAGTTAATTAATCGTTTTTTTTTGGCGGAATACAATGAATGTGAGGGGGGGATTTAAATCATGGAATAGCGTTAATGGTTTTGAAACAGGAACTTAACTTAGTGGCAAAGAAAATGAGTAGAAAAAATTGAAGGAAGAAGAAAAGCCAAAATTCGCAAGGGATTTGGCTTTACAATCTTTTTAAAGGGGGCTGTATCAGATGGCGTCGCTGCTAATCAAGGTAACCTTTTCATCAAGGTCCAATGCTTCTTGTTGAGCAATGTTTTTTTCTGAAGGATTGGTGATCCCAGTAAATTTACCACCAGGTTCAATGCTTAAATTGTCACTATAGACGGTGCCACTAACACGTCCACAGCTTAAAATCTCGATGTAGTTAGCATAGCAGATACCTTCAAAGTGGCCGTTTATAATCAGTTTTTCAGTATTGATTTCACCTAACACCTTACCCGATTCGCTAATTTTTATTTGCTTAACGGCATCAATTTGCCCTTCAACGTGACCATCGATTTGTAACTGAGTTGCTACTTGGATGTGTCCATTAATAGAGCAACCTTCTGCGATGAGAGTTGTAGCTGACGACTGACTCTTAACTGTACTTGACCCACCAAAGATTCCCATCCTATACCTCTTACACTTTCAAAAATTGTATCGAAATTGTCTACATTCCAGCTTATAAAGGGCTTCGGGTTCAGTGCTCGGCCGACAAATCTAACTTCATAATGAAGATGGGGACCAGAGGATAAACCACTGTTTCCTGAATAGGCGATCAAATCCCCTTTTTTAACAAAGTCCCCGCGTTTAACGGCAAACTTGCTTAAATGAGAGTAGGAACTTGAAAAACCATAAGCATGAAATAGTCTTAAATAGTTACCAGAACCTTTTTTGCTTGGACGAATAACTTCGACCGCACCATCCGCTGGAGCATAGATCGGCGTACCTGTATTGACGGCGAAATCTTGTCCGCGATGGAACTTCATAATCCCTGTAACAGGGTGTTTCCGCTTGCCATAACCTGATGATGTTCGAGCGTTAATGACAGGCGGGCCACTGGGTATTTGCGTTAACATCATGACACGCATTGATGTGGTTATAGTAGCTGTATCTAAACGGGATTCCAACTCTGTACCATTTTGGTCACTCATACCAAGTACATTTTCTAAATCATTAAGCCTGTCTGAAACAAGTTGCATGCGCTCTTCACGCTCTGATAAATCGTGCTCAAGAGTGGATTTTAACGCCGTTAAGGCGGTGAGCTCTCGATTGACCGATGAATATTTTGTTTCTAATTCTTTTTGTTTAAGTTTCGCAAATTCGGCTTCATGGACGAGGTAATAAATGATGATGGCAGTGACGATAACGCCAACAAACAGCATGTAACTCACCACTTTCATGGTGTGTCGAAACTTCTTTCCAAAGCTAAAATGCTTACTTCCATGAATAGAAGATACTGATATCGTTACATTATCTTTCATTGCTTACTTGTATCCCAACTACATGACTGCTAAACCGAAAGAAGACTTGAATAGAAATCACACGATTTACAATACATTGCTAATCTTTGTGTACAGCTTCCTTGTTTTAGGCAGTTTTCATTCCTAAAGTACCTTTTCTTTCTTACATAAATGTTTCATTTTGTAAGCAAGATTTTTGATTGTAACAACTCGAAGCCGAGTCGGATAGTGTTTGTGGTTATAATTGTCGACCTTAAGTCGAAGCCTTACGACAATTTAATAGGGCAATAATGATGTGACTAATCATTTGCTTTAACTTGGTACCTTTAAGTCATATTGTTCTTTTAAACGCGCTGAACGGGGCGGGGCGGTTAATGGCATTAAAGAGAGAGTTTGATATTAAAGAAAGCGTTTGGTGGTGTAAGCCATTCATAAATGGCTTAATTTTTTCGTCTTTCCTGTCGGGTGCTAATACATGCTATTTGGTTTTTTCATATCTGGATGACTAACTTTAATATCGCCAGCTTATAGCATCTTATGACTTAGGTTGTTGTCTATTAAGGGGTATTTATTACTTTTAATTTGCCTAAGGCAAGGGTTATTCTATCGTTTGTACTGTAACAAGTGATGGTTAAATCGTTGAGTGACATCTGGTTTTTACAAACTCAGTGTTATTTATAAGATGTGGTTTAAAAGGAGTGACTAATGAGCGATGCAAATTATCCCATTCGTGGTGCTTGCCAGTGTGGTGGTGTCCAATATCAGTTGTTGTCAGCACCTAAAATGGTAGTAGCGTGTCACTGTAAAGAGTGTCAAAAGCTTTCTACAAGTGCGTTTAGTATTACCGCCGTGATAGATAAAGAGCAATTGGTGATTGAGGGTGAGTTGGCGGATTGGCAGCGAGGCTCTGACAGTGGCAATGTTGCCGCCGCCAAATTTTGTGTGACTTGTGGCAACCGAATATACCATTTTGATCCGGCCAAACCGGATTTGATTAAGTTAAAACCCAGTACGTTAGATGACACATCAATCATCCAGCCAACGGCTCATGTTTGGGTATCGGAAAAACAGGATTGGTTTGAAATCCCAGAGGGCGTGGCTGTTTTTCAAGGGCAGCCGTAGTGTTTTGATTTTCAGATGATTTTCTTAGGTGAGGACATTGTAGGCGGCTTATTAGCATCAATCAGTTAGAATGGTGGGTAAGTCGCTTTAATTAAGGTTAGAAGAAACATGGCTAGGGGAAGACCCAGTAAAAAAACACATATTGTGTCAGCGGCTTGTGAGTTGTTTACCAGGCAGGGCTATCAAGGCACGAGTATTGATCAAGTGGTGAATGCCGCCGCCGTTTCTAAACCAACGGTTTACAGTAATTTTCCAACTAAGTTGGTGTTGTGGGAGCAGGTATTAGAAAGCTTATCTGTGAGCGCTGAGCAAAAACTATCGGAAACCTTCGTTGTGTGTCAGCAATCAGAGTCGAAGCATGCTCTGACAGCTTGGTTGACACTTTGGAATACGTGGGTTTCGAAATCTGAGTGGTTAGCGGTATATCGTATTTTTATCGGCGAGCAGCATAAAATGTCGGCCACATCGATGAAACTTTTTGCGCAATTTGAAGCGCGGCTTGAAAATGTGCTGCTGTGCTGGAAAGACTTTTATCAAGTGTCGGATGAGGTATATCAACTGTTGGATGCCGTCACTCGGCGATCTTTGCTCTTACCGGCGTTGCTAAAACAGCCTGCTATCTCGCAAGCAGATTTGTTGTCAGAGTTGCAGCCCATTATTGGACGACGCTAGAGTAAGAAAACATAAAAAAGCTCGCTACGATTGCATAGTGATCGTGCGAGCTTTTTTATGAGTGATGTTTTTGCCAAGCGCTAGGCGGAGACGTTTCCGACTTCCGCTAGGTCTTCGAGACGGCCTTTTTCTGCCCAGATCATGATGACGATGGCGAGCGACCCCATGATCACAAAGCCACCCGAAATCGGAATCAAGGTATTGTCATACAATTGACCTATCACGGTGCCAATCGACATGGACATGATAGAAGAGACCGAACCAATGATGGCCGACGCGATACCGGCGACGTGTCCCATCGGTTCCATGGCCAGCGCATTGACGTTGCCAAACAGCAAGCCAAAGCAGAAAAACAAGACGCTTGCATAGAGCATAAACATCCACAGGGTGATTTCAGCAAAAGAATGTAAGGTTAAGAAAATCGCAGAAGCAACCACCACCAAGCAAATGGCGCGAAACGCAATATGACGGGCCCCAAATCTTTCCACTACTCTAGAGTTGATTAAAGATGATACGCCCAGAACTAAGGCCAATAAGCCAAAGTAGACTGAAAACATATTGCCTGTTTCGAATTGCACCTGAAAGATTTGCTGGGAAGAGTTCAAATAGCCAATAAAGCTACCAAAAAATAGCCCCATGCAAATCGTATAGCTTGCCGTGATTCGGTTGGTGACGACTTCTTTAAAACCGTCATAAAATCCTTTTGTCGAAAAGGCAATACGATTTTCTTTGGGTAAGGTTTCTTTTAAACGGAAGAAGATCCACAGCATCAAAATGATAGCGTAGACCAGATACAGCTCGAAAATACCACGCCAGTCAGAGATCAGCATAATGCCTTGACCTAGTGTCGGTGCAATGGCCGGCACCAGTACAAATATCATCATCACCAAGGACATGATGCGTGCCATTTGCGCGCCATGAAATAAATCTCGTACAAGTGAAATGGCTGAGATATAAGGCCCTGCAACCCCTAGGCCTTGTATAAAACGTCCAATCATTAGCATTTCTAGATTGTTCGCCTGATAGCAAATCAGGGTACCAATTAGGTAAAGAGTAAAGCCTGAAAATAAGATCGGACGTCGGCCTAGCGCATCTGAAAGCGGGCCACAAATGAGTTGTCCCAATGCCATCCCTAAAAATAGCATGCTGATCAGAAGCTGTGGCTGGTTAGCCGTTACGGCACCAAGGTCATTACCGATAATGCCCAAAGCCGGTAAGAGTGCATCAATTGAGATGGCAACGATTGACATAAGAAGGGCGACCAGAATAGTGAATTCCTTTGCCTGCATGCCGGATGCCTGAGTATTGTTATGGGCGTTTTCCATATAGATTCCATAAGAATGATTTAAACTTGAGAACTCACCAGAAATGAATTCAGATAATTTAATATTATACTTAGGATTTATGAAGTTCAGTTTGCGTTTATGTGTATAAAATAAGGAAGTGGACAATCGCTTAATGCCGTATCAAGGGGGCGTCAATGCAAGAGAGTGAGAGAGAGAAAATCGAGCTAGAGCATCAAGCCGCAAAACTCTTTATGCGTTGTTATGAAAAAAACACCGGCAAGCCAATTCGTCACATATGGCACAATGACCCAATGCGTCCAGATGTGTCATGTATGTTTGAGGGAGAACGACTCGATTTAGAAATCGCTCATTTATATGGTTCAGAAGAAGAAGCAATGGAAATTCTTGGACGACATTTGACCTCTCAAACACATCAAGTGCTTGCTCAATTGAGGCAAGAGCCAGTGGAAGATCGGTTATTAAAGGCCTTGAACAAGATCTTAGAGAATAAAGCGGGCAAACGTTATCGTACAAAGCGGGTTTGGCTGGTAATACGTAATGCTCATCCGGCTTGGCGACAAGAAGACATTAAAGCGCTAGAACATTTGATCAGTATTCCAGAGCCGCATGTGTTCGAAAAGGTTTGGATACTGGGGGATTTCGAAGGTAAAACCGGTATTGTACGACTTTATCCTTAACGACAAGGTCTTAGGTGAATTTCCTGCTGAGTTAATGGTCTTTTGGTTTATCGGCAGCTTCCGTTGATATTGTGTTCTTTTTTGAGCTTTGTTGGCGAAATTTTTTCAACATCACCAAGCAAATGGTTAATGCAATACCAACAAAAAAGATTGCAAAAGCGCCCAGTGCAATGGTGGCTTGAGAGTGCATATTAGCTTACCTCGTTTGTAATATGAGAGAAGAATGTCATGAATAACGCATCTTGTTCCATCTTATTCATGACACTAATGATATTTTAACGACGATGGACACATTGGCCAGCAGAGTAGGTGGCTTGAACGGCTCTGTCATCCCCAATGGTCATCAACACGAATAGGCTTTCTTCTATATTTTTTGATAAGGCTAAGCGCGAACTCAGTAAAGGCGTGGCTTGCTTGTCTAAGAGGATAAAATCCGCTTCACTACCAACGGCTAGATTGCCTATTTTATCTTCGAGGCGGAGTGCTTTTGCGCCACCTAAGGTGGATAAGTACAAAGACTTGATAGGATTTAGGTTTTCATTTTGTAATTGAATGACTTTGTAGGCTTCATTCATTGTCTGCAACATTGAGAAACTGGTTCCGCCCCCCACATCGGTTCCTAAACCAACATTGACGTTATGTTGCTCAGCTTTGCTGAGTTTAAATAAGCCGCTACCAATAAACAGATTAGAGGTTGGGCAGAAAGAAATTGCCGATCCCGTTTCGCTCAATCTTTGGTATTCGTGATCACACAAATGGATGCCATGGGCAAAAACAGAGCGTTCACTTAGCAGTTGGTTTTGGTCGTAGACATCCAGATAGTGCTTGCTGTTAGGGAAGAGTTCTTGTACCCAAGCACACTCATCTTTGTTCTCAGATAAGTGTGTGTGCAAGTAAACATCATCATATTCGCTGAGTAATTTACCCGCTAATGCAAGTTGCTGGTCAGAGCTGGTTGGCGCAAATCTTGGCGTGATGGCGTAGTGTAAGCGGCCCTTGTTATGCCATTTCTCAATCAGTTGCTTGCTTTCTTGGTAACTTGTTTCAGGCGTATCGGTAAGGTAATCAGGAGCATTGCGATCCATCATGACCTTGCCACAAATCATACGCAAATTATGTACTTGGCTGGCTTCAAAAAAAGCATCAACCGACACCTTATGAACGGTGCCAAAGACTAAAGCCGTCGTCGTACCATTACGTAACAACTCAGCTAAAAAGCGCTCCGCGACATCACGAGCATGATCTTTATCGCTGAATTTGGCTTCTTCTGGGAAAGTATAGGTATTAAGCCAAGTTAGTAATTGTTCGCCATAAGAGCCAATCATATCCGTTTGTGGATAATGAATATGGGTGTCAATCAATCCTGGTGTTAGGATGGCGTTAGGATGATGCTCAATTTGGAGAGAGTCTGGTAAATTCGGTAATAAGGTATTGGCATCGCCTAGTGCATGAATCTTATCGCCATCGACAACCAATATTCCATCTTCAAAATATTCGTAAGCCGCTTCTGTGCCGACGTCTTTTGGGTCTGCAATACAGTGAACAATGGCCGCACGCCAAGCTTTTAATTGCGTCATCTTATCTCTCTCTAAAATATTTGACCAAACGGTTATACTTTATCAGTTGTTGTCTTGGCTTTCACTAAGTTGGTGAATTTTAGCGCGATAGATTAAAGTAGCTCGAATGATGACAACGAGACAAACACCTAGAGCATCAGCATAAAAATCTAGCCATTCGCCATATCGATTGACGCTAGGTTGAATCAATTCAATTACACCGCCCCATAAAAAAATGAACAGAGATAGGTATAAAAAGCGTTTATAAGGACCAAACGCACACATCAATGCCCAGCCCCCAAAGCCAATGACATGATGAAGTTTGTCTGAACCAGGAACCGCAGGGAGTTGTTCCATTGGCGTTAAAGTGGCAATACTAATGGCAATGAAGCCGACTAAAAAACCAACGAGCTGTAACCAGGGGGGCTGAATCAGCGCGTACATCCTTGTCATCATGATTACCTTAAAATCCTCGCACGAATATTACGGCCTTTGATCTTTTTATTTTCCAATGCTTTCACCACTTTTTTGGCCACTTGGTTATCAACGGCTACGTAAGCATGAAAATCGAAAATATCTATTTTGCCCACTTGTTGTTTGTCTAACCCTAGACCAGCGGTTAAAGCGCCCAGTATGTCGCCAGGGCGAAGCTTATTTTTGCGGCCAGCGTCGAAGGCGATTGTGGTTTTTTCCGGTATCAGGCGATACGTCGGATCCGCTTCGTCTAATTCGATAAAATTGGCTTTGATGTCAAAACGACTTTCAATGTCGCGCACTTTATAATCGTCTTTTGAGGTAATCAAATTGACGGCGACACCGGCGGCGCCAGCACGGCCAGTTCGGCCAATACGGTGAGTATGCACATCTGTGTCTCGAGTGGTGTCATAGTTGACGATCAGATCAACCTCTTTCACATCGATGCCACGGGCTGCCACATCGGTTGCCACTAAGATACAGCTACTTTGGTTACTGAATCGCACTAAGACTTGATCTCGTTGCTTTTGCTCCAAATCACCGTGAATGGCTTGTGCCGCTACTTTGTGATCATCTAACCAGTCCGCGACGAGTTGTGACTCCGCTTTGGTATTACAAAACACAATGGCTTGGCGCGGAGCAAAATGTTGTAAACAGCTTAACAGCGCCGTGGTTTTGTTGGCGTTTTCGCTACGTACAAAGAACTGTTCGATGTTGGGCTTTAAGTCTTCTTGTATTTCTACCTTGATGCTGATGGGCTGGCGTTGAAATTCAGCACTCAGCGCTTCAATGTTATCACCATAGGTGGCAGAGAATAGTAGGGTTTGCTTCTCTTTTGGGGTTAACTCAACCACTTCGCGAATACTGTCGACAAAGCCCATGTCCAGCATGCGATCGGCTTCGTCTAACACCAAAGTACTTAAAGCGTTTAAGCGCAATGTGCCTTTGCGCAAATGTTCCATTAAACGGCCAGGTGTACCGACCACAATGTGAGCGCCGTGTTCTAACGAGTTAATTTGCGGACCAAATGGCATGCCGCCACAGAGACTCAATACCTTGATGTTTTCTTGAAAACGCGCCACTTTACGGATTTCTTTTGACACTTGATCTGCCAATTCTCGAGTAGGGCACATGACCAAGGCTTGAACGCCAAAAAAGCGCGGGTTGATTTTAAGCAACACGCCTATGGCGAAAGCAAGTGTTTTACCACTCCCGGTTTGAGCCTGTGCCAGAATGTCTTTGCCATCCATAATGGCTGGCAAACTTTGCTCCTGAATCGGTGTGAACCGGGTAAATCCCATGTCTGAAAGCAGAGTGGTCAGTTTACTGGGTAATTGTTGCTTGAGAGTGTCTTGGAATTGGGTCACAAAAGGCCTGTCTAGTTGAATAAAATTTTGCCAGAGAATAGCAGAAAAATGAGATAAATACCCTTTTCAATGAGATATTCCGTGTTCGTATTAGGGTTTTTAGGTAGAGTTAACGTTATTTCAGATAAAGTGTTAAGAATCACATACATTATGGTAGGTGGAATGAGTAAGGTTGTGAGTAAGAAGTCTCCATTTTTCGTTTTTGGGTTGGTGTTTTTCAGTGGCTTAGTAACCAGCTTGATCATATATTGGGCGGAAACCAGTCATATTGAACATGATCTTGAGTTACTTGAATATGTCTTGGGGACAAGCAATCATGCATTTCCATTAGAAGGACGATTGACTGGCGTGAATTGGCTGTTTGTGATCAGTCCTTGTTTGATTTCAATCTTGTTAGCCGTCGGCCTTAGTAGCTTTGTTCATCGCTTGAATAGAATGCATCGACATGCATTAGCGCTTGCTAATCAAGATGTTGAAGTAGACCCAATGACTGGGTTATTAAGCCGTTACAAGTTACAGCAATTGTTAACCGAACGGATTGCAGTATGTCAGAAAGAATCAAAATGGTTGGCGACCTTTGTGCTGGATTTGGATCACTTTAAAACCATCAATGAAGCCTTTGGTCATGAGGTAGGTGACAAGCTTTTGGCTAAAGTGGCTCAGCGTCTTACCTCTGTGTTCCCTGATCAAGCATTGCTTGGCTATTTTGGTGGCGATGCCTTTCTGGTGGTGTTAGAAGCTCAGCCGAATCAACCTATCTCCCATTTAGAGTCTCTTTCAAAAGAAGTCATTCAACAAGTTAGTCAGACGTATTTTATTGATGGCCTGACATTAAACATTGGTTGTTCGATTGGTGTGGCCTTATACCCAGAATTTGGCAAAGATGCCATGACACTGATTAAAAATGCCGATCTAGCTGTTTATGAAGCTAAGCGTTCGGGCCGAGCGACATATCATTTCTACGATGGTGACATGGGACGTCGTTTTGCTCGTAATGTGAGGATTGAAACCCGTTTACGCCAAGCCATTGAAAATGAGCAACTAGAAATGCATTTTCAGCCTAAAGTGGATCTTGATTCACAACAATGTGTCGGGTTAGAGGCCTTATTGCGTTGGAATGATGAAGAGCTAGGCAATGTGTCGCCTGCTGAATTTGTACCAATTGCGGAACAGTCTGGCATCATATTGCCTTTAGGTGAATGGGTGTTTGAACAAACCTTTCGCCACATTGTTGAATGGCAAAATCAGGGCGTGAAAGTACCGCCCATAGCCGTTAATTGTTCAGCAGCTCAGCTAAAACGGGTGGATTTTCTTCCCAATTTATTGACCTTGCTAGACCGTTATCAGGTCAATCCGAAATCCCTTGAAATTGAAGTGACGGAGTCCATTCTGATCGAAGATGCGGTGGGCTGTGCTGAGCTATTACGAAAAATGAGTCAGCTTGGTTTTAGTCTGGCGATTGATGATTTTGGTACCGGTTACTCAAGCCTCAGTTATTTGAAAGATTTGCCTTTTCATTCGATAAAAATTGATCAGGTCTTTATTCGCGACATTATTGAAGATCAAAGTCATGCCGCGCTGACCAATGCCATTATTAGCTTGAGTCACAAGCTGGGCTTGAGGGTAATTGCAGAAGGGATTGCCAACGAAGATCAGCTTAATTTACTGCGTCAGTTTGGTTGTGATGTTGGTCAAGGTTATTTATTCAGTAAAGCGTTTGGTGCCAGTTCCATGAGCAGTGACCCAATGATTTTGGCACTAAACGAATCCAACGATTCTTAATTCAACAAACCGTCCCGAGCAATGTGCTGTTTTAGTGCCTCCCAGAATTGGGTTAAGTTCGGGTTCTGGTTGAACTTAGAGCGATACAAACGTATCTCTAATGGAATGTGCCAATTCTCTTCTCCAGCCAGTGCGACCTTGCCATAATTTAACGTGTCCATCATCAGTCTGTGCGGAATCCAGCCAATGCCATAGCCTTCTTTTACCATGGCTTTAATGCTCACAGAATGATAATTCTCGGACAGGGTTTGTAACTGAGGTATGTCTCGCTGACGCTGTAGGTGATGGTGTATCACCGGCTGTAAGAAGGAATTTTCATAATAGCCTATATAGGGTAGCGGCTTTCTTTTAGCGCCCGGCAAGGTAAATTTCGGTTCTCCGGTTTGGTCCGTCGCACTGCAAGGGATCAGAGTCTCCTTAGCGATGACGAGATGTTCATATTGTTCATCATCTAGGGTACGAATGAAGTTGATGGCAGGATGCCAATAGCACATCATAATGTCAGATTGTTGGTTTACCAGAGCATTGACGAAGTCATTTCCAAGCCAAGAACTGGATTTCATATTGATGTCTAGATCTATTTCAATGTTCTGACAAAACGGCTCAATCATGTCTTTGTAAAAACTTAGGAACAGGGTTTGAGTGGTAACGAAACGGACCTGTGATTCTTCTTGTTTACGAATCTCTTGACAGCATTCTTTGGTGTCTCGTATTTGTCGGGTGATTAATTCTGCAGTTTGTAAAAAGACTTCACCAGCAGGGGTAAGAGACAAAGGCAAGGTATTGCGATCAATCAAGGTGACTCGCATCTCTTCTTCCAGCAGTTTTATACGGCGACTAAAGGTCGGCTGGGTAACATTTTGTTCGTCAGCCGCCCGAGAAAAATGGCGGGTTTTAGCCAGTGCGATAAAGTCTTCAAGCCATCTTATTTCCATAGTATGGCTCTCCAAATGATAGGACGGATGCACAACATCATAAGCGATCCTCCTCAATGGCATGGCAAGCGACACTGCTGCCATCACTTTGTAATTTCATCTCTGGAGACTCGCTATAGCAACGTGGGTTTGCATAGGGGCAGCGAGCTTGGAAAACACAGCCAATGGGTTTTTCAGTGGGCGTTGGTACTTCACCAATCAGTCGGATTGGTTCGGCGGCCGTACTATCCAGTCTAGGAATGGCCGATAATAAGGCTTGGGTATAAGGGTGTTTTGGTGTGCTAAATAAAGTACGGGTGTTGGCTAACTCGCAGATGCGGCCAAGATACATCACCGCCACTCGATTGGCAAAATGTTCAACCACGGCTAAATCATGAGTAATGAAAAGGTAGCTAAGATGGTATTCTTTTTGTTTGTCCATCATTAGATTCAGCACTTGTGCCTGAACAGAAACGTCTAATGCCGAGAGGGGTTCATCTGCGACAATGAATTCTGGCTCGACAGACAAGGCTCGCGCCAAACTGATTCGTTGACGTTGACCACCTGAGAACTCATGGGGATATCGGTCTGAACTGTTGGCGGTGATGCCAACGGATTCCAGTAATGCTTCCACCTGTTCATCGACTTCAACGCGAGACAGTTGCGGATTGTGAAAGGCAATGGGTTCGCTTAATGTTTGATATACCGTCATACGCGGGTTTAATGATGCATAAGGGTTTTGGAAAACCATTTGCATGCGACGACGGAACAGCATTCGTTGACGATTGTTGAGACAGTCAATGCGTTGATCTAAATAGTGAATTTCACCGGCACTTGGTTCATCCAGCCCCATGATAACTCGAGCTAGGGTGGATTTACCACAGCCTGTTTCGCCAACCACACAGAGGGTTTCACCTTGATGAATGGTGAGGTTTACGCCATTTAGGGCGTAGACTTGATCTGGTTTTCCTCGACCTTTTTTACCAGGTATACGCCACTGTCCTAACCAACCTGCGTCGGACGAAAAGGCTTTTTCAAGACCGCTGATTTGAATAAGAGGGCGCGTCATACAAGCCCCTCATCATGTTGGTTAAATTCATCGAGCATGTCTTCTACCATGAAGCAGGCAACACTGGAGACGCCGCTGTAAATGAATTCAGGTTGTTCGCTGCGACATTTATCGGTGGCATACGGACAACGTGGATGAAAAGCACAACCGTTTGGTCGTTCTGCTAAAGACGGCATGCTGCCTTTAATCTGGTTTAATCTTTGGCCTGGCAGGGCCATTTGAGGTAACGCATTTAACAGGCCTTGGGTGTAAGGGTGCTGTGGATCATTGATGATTTCTAAGGTTGGTCCTTCTTCGACGATTTGGCCTGCATACATAACCAAGGTGCGTTCAGCGACTTTTGATACGACCCCTAGATCGTGGCTAATTAGAACCAAGGCAACACCATTGTCTCGGCAGATGGCTAGTAGTAATTGCAATATTTCCGCTTGAATGGTGACATCCAGAGCGGTAGTGGGTTCGTCGGCAATGATAATGTCTGGGTTTAACAGCAACACAGAAGCGATGATGACGCGTTGGCGCATACCGCCAGATAGCTCATGTGGGTATTGATCAAAACGCCTTTCTGGTGAGGCAATTTGGACATTTCTAAGTTTTTCAATGGCAATGTTTCGTGCATCTTTATAGTTGATTTTGGTGTGACTGCGAATGGTTTCCACCAGTTGGTCGCCAATTGTGATGACGGGATTTAAGGTCATCATTGGGTCTTGGAAAATCATCGCAATGCGCTTGCCTCGAATCTCTTGCAGTTGGCGCAAATTCATACTGGTGATGTCTTTATTTTCTAACTTAATGGCCCCCGAGTGAATATAGCCCGGTTTGCTAATCAAGTTGACGATGGAGAAACCTAAAATGGATTTCCCCGCACCAGACTCACCCACGATGGCAATACGCTCGCCTCGTTTTAGAGTAAAGCTAACATCAATAAGAGCGGCCAGTTCTCGCTTCTTAAAATGAAAATTGACGTTTAAATGCTCGACACTTAACAAATTCATAATCAGTCTTTGTAAGCCCTTGGGTTGAGGTGGTCGCGTAACCAATCACCAAGTAAGTTCATCGCCAGTATTAAAATGATCAAGGTGATACTTGGGATCACACAGATCCACCAAGATCCCGCAAACATGTAAGCGACGCCCTCTGAAATCAGTGAACCTAAGGAAGGCTCAGTAGAAGGCATGCCTAACCCTAAGAAAGACAAAGCGGCTTCGGCCACGATGGCGTTGGCGATTTGAACGGTAAAAATTACCAGTACAGGGGATAAGGTGTTTGGTAGAATGTGTCGAAACATGATGCGTTTTTGACTGATGCCCATTATTCGAGCAGCATCAACATATTCTTTTTGCTTTTCGGCCAATACTGAGGCTCGAATGGTGCGTGCAAATAGTGGCCATTCAGTGAGTCCGATCACCAAAATTAGAATCAGCATGGCCAGCTGTTGATACATAGCGACACCAAATAGAGATTGGAAAACCGCTAGAAAAACGATGGCCACCATCATATTAGAAAAGGACAGTTGGATGTCCGCACAACGCATTAAAAAGTTATCAATACGTCCGCCCAAATAGCCTGCAATGAGACCAATGCAAATGCCAATGCTGGCTTGTAAAATGACAGCACAAACACCAATGGTGAGTGACAGTCTAGTGCCATATAAAATAACCGATAATAGATCCCGACCTTGTCCATCTGTGCCAAGTAAAAAACGATAATCATGGCTGATCCAGCTCGGAGCAATTTCCGCGTTTAATAAATCCATAAAGGTTGGATCATCAACATCAAAGGGGGCAACCAAAGGGGCCAGTAAGGCCACAAGGCAATAAAACAGAAAGGTGAATAAGGCCAGCATGGCCAGCTTGTCGCCAGCCACCCCGCTGAGTATATGACGCCAGCGGCTGCCAGGAATCGGTGCGGTTAAGTCGGTTTTGAGGTGCTTCATAGGCCATGACTCGCTAAACGAACGGTTGGATTAACCAGACCGTAGATCAGGTCTACTAGGGTATTCATGACGACGAACATACCGCCAACCACCATTAAATAGGCTGAAATCAATGGCGTGTCGACTCGGCTCACGGCGTCCATGAACAAAAATCCCATACCGGGCCATTGAAAAATGGTTTCAGTCAAAATGGTATAAGCGACTAAGGTTCCAGCCTGAATGCCGCCAATTGTAATAATGGGAAGCATGGTGTTTTTTAGCGCATGGAAGAAATAAATACGCGGTGCTGATAAGCCTTTTGACCAAGCAAATCGAATGTATTCAGACTGCAGTACTTCACTCATTTCAGAGCGAATAAGTCGTACGAAAATAGGCGTCAGCGCAATGGCCAAAGACAGGCTGGGTAATAATAAATGGCTAAGGCCATCTTTGGTGAATAAACCACTTTCCCAAGCGCCAAACAGCACAATGGTTTCACCTCGACCAAAGCTTGGTGCAAGGTTCCATTGAATGGAAAATACGTACACCATAAAAATGGCAATAATAAAGATTGGGATGGAGAGGCCAATCGAACTGACCAGTATGATTAACCGTGAAATAAGGTGTTTAGGATTGATTGCGGTGATGATACCAAAGGGGGTTGCGATGAGTATCACCAGTAAAATAGCACAGAAAGCCAGTTCGAATGTGGCTGGTAATTTCTTCAGAATAACATCAATTGTGGGCTCTTTATAATAATAGGAAGTACCAAAATCTCCCGTTAAAGCATTCCTTGCAAATCTAGCGTATTGGGTAAGAAAGCCGTCATTGAGTCCTAACTCTTCTCTCAGTTGCTCGCGCACCTCGGGAGTCGTTGTCATTCCCACCATTTGTCTGACGGGGTCGCCTAATTTGTCTTGGATGGCAAAGCTGATCAAGCTGATGGCAACTAAGACAAAACCGGCTTGTATTAAACGGCGTAGTAAAAACACTAACATGGATTAGATGGATTCTCCGCTGGTGTGCCGTTGGATAGCAATAAATGGCTCATTGAGTATAGAGGGCACATTATTGTTCAATGATGAGATCTCCAATGTAAGGGTAGTTTCGGTCATTGACTATGTCTTGTATTTTGACCTTATCCTTTGCAGCCCAAGTTAAAAATTGCCAATAAAGAGGCACGATGGCTGACTCCTGATAGAGTGTTTTTTCAATGCCTTGCAGTAAGCGTAAGCGCCTTTCTGGGTTAAGCTCTTGGTTGGCTTGGTGAATATCATCTGTGATGCTTGGGTTGCAATATTCGCTGGCATTATAAGCGCCAAGACCGGTTTTGGCATCCGTGCAGGCAATAATAAACTCAAATAAATTGTTGGAGTCCATAGTGTCAGACTGCCAGCCTAGCATCATAATGTCAGCACTTCGGTCATCAAATTCTTTAAAGTACTGTGCTTTCGGTAGGGTTTTTAAATCCGCTTTAATATTGATTTTAGCCAGCATGGCGGTGACGGCTTGAGCGACTTTTTCATCATTGGTGTAGCGGTTGTTGGGGGCCATCATACTGACTCGAAATCCTTGTTCGTAACCGGCTTCCTTCATCAGCTGGCGGGCTTTTGTAAGGTCATATTCAGGTTGTAAGTCGGCTATGTGACCAAGGAAGCGGTTAGGGCTGAGTTGGCCTGCTGGGGTGGCGTAGCCGCGCAAGATTTTATCGACGATTAAGGCTTGGTTGATGGCAAGGTTGATGGCTTTACGTACACGAGTATCTTTAAATTCTTGGCGTCTTGTTTGATTCATATGCAACAACAGGATACGTGTGCTGGGCATGGTAACCAGTTGAATGCCGGCTGTTTTTTGAGTGCGCTGGATATCAATGGGAGAGACAGGGAAAATGAAATCCACGTCACCGGATAACAAGGCGGCTAAGCGTGTAGCGTCGTTACGAATGGGCGTGAAAATTAATTTGTCGACATTACCGGGCGACGAGGTATCCCAATAATTTGGGTTACGTCTGAACTCCATTCGTGACCCTAATTCGCGTTTCTCTAAGATGAAAGGGCCAGTACCTGAAACATGGCGAGAGGCGAAGGTTTCGCCGTACTTTACAATCTCGTCCTGGCCTTGATAAAAGTCTTTATCCATCGGAAACACATAGGTCATGATGTTGAGTATTAGGGGATTCGGTTTGGCGCTACTGACATCAAGGGTATAATCATCGATGACTTTGGCGGATTGTATGGTGTCAAACATGGCTCGAAAATCAGTTGAATGTTTGAGACGGTTAATCGTGTAAACAACGTCGGCCGAGGTAAGCGGGTTGCCGGAGTGAAACGTCACACCTTGGCGTAAGAAAAAACGTGTGGTCGAGGGAGTAATGGCTTGCCAATGAGTGGCTAATCTTGGCTCAAATGTCCCGTTTTGCTGCCATCTTAACAGTGGATCAAATGCTAAATGAGAGAACTGCAATGTCCCTTCAGACAACTGTTCATGGGGGTCGAGCGAAATAGGGTCGGCGTCAAATGCCATTTTAAGGGTGGCAGATAAGGTGTGACTGCTCAAGAGAATGCTCAAGCAAGCAACTATAATAACCGTTGGTTTCATTCTTATATGATCTCTTTTGTGATGCCCTTGAAAGCGATGCTTCCTCCTTCTATTGACGTTTGTTTGTCTAGCGAAGGTGTCTGTTTGGTCTGAGTGTTGGCGTTTAATTATTAGATTTTGACCATATAGACAAAGAGGGTATTCTGACAAAGATGGCCAAAAAAAGACAGGACGAGATCCACTTATGACGTATTTAGACAAGTTTTCCTGCCAGCTAAGTGGGAGAACGAAGCAATGAATTACTTCGCTCACCTGCATATTGCCAGTCTAACTAAGACATCATGGGCGGGGAATTTATTGGGTGACTTTCCTGTTGTTGCTTCCCAATTAGATGACGACTTATACCAAGGCTGGCGTTTGCATCAAATGGTGGATGTGATGGTTGATGAGCATCCTGCCAGCTTGGCCTTTCGAGTAATGCCAAGGCTGGGTAGGCGACGTTTTGCCGGTATAGTGCAAGACATTGCGATGGATTATTGGTTGATACAATACTGGTCAAAGTTTAGTGATGAGCCGCTGGCTTTGTTTTGTCAGCGGGCTGTTGAAGGGTTAGTGAAAGACAAGCGAAGAACACCTGAGCGATTGATGCGCATGATTGAATCACTTGAAGAACATAATTGGTTGGCTAATTTAGGTCAGATAAATGGGGTAGAAAAGGCGATTCATTCCATCATGAGGCGTTGGCGGCATGGTCATCACTTGCAGAGCTTTGTGGAGGAATTGCCTGAAGTCATTGAACAGGCTGAACAGCCGTTTCTTTTGCTGTATCCAGACTTGCTGGATTTTGTCGCGCAGCAAATGAAAAAAACCGAGGTCATCACACACATGACCCCGGCTGAATGAGCCTTAAATGGCTCGATCGAGAGAACAGTCATTCAAATAAAATACGTTAGGTGCAGAAACCTTAACGCTTATTTAGATGACCCTCGCAGTATAGGCGGAATCTTAACTTAAGGGTGTTGACCTAGGTCAGGCTCTTGCACATTGTGACCATAATCAGATTGTTCAGGAATGTGTCATCCTTAGTGTGAACTTGTGCTAGAATCCGCAGCCAGCAAGAAACAGACAAAGAAAGGGGAATCAGGTTGGGCGTTCAGTGGTATCCAGGACACATGAACAAAGCGCGTCGCGAAATCGAAGAGGTGATGACGCAAGTTGACATAGTGATCGAAGTATTGGATGCGCGCATCCCAGACTCCAGTCAAAACCCTATGCTCAATACCCTTCGTGGCGATGTTCCGGTTCTGCGTTTATTGAATAAAAAAGATTTGGCAGATAAAGCCCGTTTAGACTTATGGCTGGCGCATTGGCGCGGTAGTGAAACGGTTTTAGCACACCCATTTTCCACATTGGAAAAAAATGATGTCGTGAAAATTAGCCAGTGGGTCGCACAAATGGTGCCACACCGTGGTTCAGCGGAAAAACCCATTCGAGCCATGATTGCCGGCATACCGAATGTGGGTAAATCCAGTTTGATGAATGCTCTATTAGGTCGGCGCGTTGCGAAAGTTGGCGATGAGCCCGCTGTGACAAAAGCACAACAGAAGCTCAAGGTTACTGACGGCTTTCAGTTACTCGACACACCAGGCATTTTATGGCCAAAAATTGAAAACCCGGATGCCAGTTATCGGCTTGCAGTAACGGGTGCCGTTCGTGATACCGCCATCGACTATGAAGATGTGGCATTAGCTGGCTTGAAATTTTTCATCAGTGATTACCTTGAGGCGTTGATGGCTCGTTATAAGCTGAAAGACGTTGTGTCCGATCCTTTTGAAACACTAAAAATCATTGGTTCTAAACGGGGTGCTTTGCGTTCAGGTGGCAAGGTTGATATGCACAAGGCCGCGGAAGTGTTTTTGAACGATGTACGTACTGGTGCAATTGGCCCATATGTTATGGAAACGCCAGAAATGATTGCCCATGAAGAAGCATTGGTAGAAGAAGCCAAAGCGAAAAAAGAAGCAGAACGTTTAGCGCGTTTGGCGGCCGCTGTGCCGCAACGTCAGCAAGCGAATAATCAAGAATATCGAAGACAGCAGCAACATGAAGAGAAAGAGTGAGGTTCAAGGCCATGGATTATGAAATCGCCTTTGATCAGGAAGACAAGAGTTATCGTATTTATACCGGTTATGAATTTGCCGCCATTGGTGAATGGGTGACTGAGCACGTATGCGAACTTGAAATGATTCAACGAGTGCTAATGGCGGCTCGTTTAGCCGAAACTGAAAAAGAAATGACCGAGTTTTCACATGGTCCGTTTCGCGTTGTGATTAGTGAAGAAGGGGTGAATGTTGCCCGTCAATTGGATCTGGATGCGGCGGAAGAAGAAATTAAGGCGATGTTTGATTCACAAGAGAATTTTTATCAAACATCGACAGATGGCATTCAAGCTGAATGTGGTTTAGAAGATTTGATTGAAGTCGTTGAAAACTGGCATGACGTGCTGCAATAGTTGTTCCTCAGGCTGGCTAGGTTTACACTATTAGGGTGTTTGAATTTTACGTTATTTTAGGGAGCCAATATGCTCATTGAGTTGGAAAAAGCACGTACTCGGAAAAATGTAGTTCGCATTTTTCGTGAAGAACTGGATGGCCCGGACAGTTGGTCGGATGGTTTTATCGTGGATGCCAATGAAGAAATGGTTTTGCTCCAGCTGGTAGACGACAGTGTCCGTCTTAATGGTTACCAAATATTGTTTTTAGAAGACATTAGTGACTTTGCTCACCCGGCTCCTTTTAATGATTTTCAAAAGCGCGTTCTGGCTCTTCGTGAAGAAGAGGTGATGGACCCAGAAGTTGAGCTGGATGATTTAGCCGTTCTCTTGATGGACATCAGTGAAGAATTTGGCTTAGTGACTTTGCACCGTGAAGAAGTAGAGCCTGACAGTTGTGAAATTGGTCGAGTGGTGCGTGCGGATGCAGTGACTTATGAACTGGAAGAAATTGGTTCGGATGCTCGCTGGTTTGATGATTCGTTTGAATACGATTTATACGACATTACCCGTATCGAATTTGGTGGCGCGTATGAAGAAGCGTTAATGATAGCAAATGAAGATATGGGGGAAGATTCTTATGAATTATCAGATGAATACCCTGATGATCAGCGTGTTGATAATGAGTAGAAAGCGATAGAGTAACGGTAAAAAATAAAACGCCTCTTGAGGCGTTTTTTTTATGAAGAGTCATTGGTTGCCTCGAAATTTCAGTGGAATACTAGTAATAGGATGGAAGTAAGAGTTATGTCTCGTTGGGTGATGTTGTTATTGAGTTTGATTGTTGTGACGGGCTGTGCGGCTTATGCAACGCAACAATTGGATTCAGTGTTTGGTCCTGCCACCCCAGAAAATCGAGCACAATCTGTTTCTGCCGAAGAAGCGGCATTTTATCGAGAGAAAGTAAAACCCATTTTGGATTCTCGTTGTGTCTCTTGTCATGCTTGTTATGACGCCCCGTGTCAGCTTAAGTTAACGGCCTCCGAAGGGTTAGAGCGAGGAGGATCAAAGGATTTGGTCTATGATGGCACGCGTTTACTTGCGGCGACGCCGTCACGCTTATTCATTGATGGTAAAACAACGGATGAGTGGCGGCAGAAGGGTTTCCACCCTGTGCTTAACGAGCGAGGGCAATCACCAGCGGCTAATTTAGAAGGCAGTTTATTGTATCGAGCAATTGCGTTACGTAAGCAGCAAGGGGAGTTCACTCAGCCAGTATTAGGGGACGATTACGACTTTACTTTAGCGCGTGATCAGCAGTGCGTTAGCATTGAAGAATACGACCAATTTGAGAGAGATTACCCTAACTGGGGAATGCCTTATGGTTTACCTCAATTAAGTGATGCCGAATACAATACCTTGTCACATTGGTTAGCCAGTGGTGGCAAAATGCCTAAGCCCAATGCCATACCTGATGCGCTCGCACAGCAAGTGGCATTATGGGAAAGCCGCTTTAACGGCGATGAGTTAAAAGATCAACTAGTGGCGCGTTATATATATGAGCATATTTACCTTTATAGCTTGTATCTAGGAGAGGGCGAGGGGCATCGTTTTCGTCTAGTACGTTCAAAAACCGCCCCAGGTGAACCGATTGATCGAATTGCGACACGACGCCCATACGATGACCCAAAGGTCGATCGCGTCTATTATCGTCTTTGGTTAGACCCTGAAGTGAAGGTGCAAAAAAACCACATTCCAATGCGCTTGGATGAGGCTCGTTATGCTCGTTGGCAGTCGTATTTTTACCAAATAGACTACGATGTCACTGAGTTGCCCAGTTATCAGCCTAAAATAGCGACCAATCCGTTTAGGGCCTTCCGAGACATTCCGGCTTATGCTCGCTATCACTTTTTACTTGATCATGCCCAGAAAACCATCATGGCCTTTATCAAAGGGCCTGTTTGTCGCGGTCAGGTGGCTGTTAATGTGATTAATGAGCAGTTCTGGGTGTATTTCCTTGATCCTGATATTACTTATAACAATACCTCAGCAGACTTTCTTGAAAGCCAGGTGAAAGAGTTAGACATGCCGGCGGTGGAATCCAGTAATACCTTGTCGATTGCTTCATGGATAATGTTTTCCGAGCAGCAAAAATCCTATTTGTCGGCGAAAGCCAAGTTAATGCAAAAGGAGTTCAATAAGCGTATTGCGTTGGATTTGGATTTAATCTGGGACGGCGATGGCGAAAATCAAAATGCCGCGTTAACCATTTTTAGGCACTTTGATAATGCCTCTGTGGTTAGAGGAATGGTTGGTCAGCATCCGAAAACAGCTTGGGTCATTGATTACCCTTTATTGGAACGAATTCATTATCTTTTAGTGGCGGGTTTTGACGTCTACGGTAATGTTGGGCATCAGCTAGTAACGCGTCTCTATATGGACTTTTTGCGTATGGAGGGGGAGATGAATTTCCTTATGTTCCTGCCAAAAGAAGACCGAGAGCGTACACGTCAGTATTGGTATCGTGATGCCAACCAGATCATCAAAAACTATATCTTTAGTGATTATATTAAGGTTGGCGTGCAATCCGATGTGGCGTATTCAACGGATGATTATCAGGCTGAGCTTTATGAAATGCTGCGCACTAAGTTGAGCGATATTTTGGATCACGGTTACGACCTTCAGAAGAGTGAGCTAGCCGAGGATGATGTGACGGCTTTGCTGTCGTTACAGCAAGTGAAAGGCGGTGGTCTTCAGTATTTGCCTAATTTGGTGACGGTGCTAGTGACGCGTCAAGGCAAGCCGTTTGAGGTGTTGAGTCTGATTCACAATAAAGCCCACGCCAACATTTCCAGCTTGTTAGATGAAGCATCTAGCCGTTTGCCAGAAGAGGATGGCATTACCTTGGCGAAAGGCGTGCTAGGTGATTATCCAAATGTGTTGATGCAGGTAGAAGCGTCCGAACTACAAGATTGGGTGAAACAGATTGCGAATTTGAAGACACGACAAGATTATGTGAATTTATTAAACGGCTATGGTATCCGCCGAACACACCCTAATTTTTGGGTGGTCAGCGATGCCATTGCCAAGTTAAATAAACAGGATCGACCCAGAGAAAGCGGAATTTTAGATTATAACCGTTTGGAAAATCGCTAAGCTTTCTGCATTTGCTGCAAGATTGTTATCTTGTAACTGAGCGATGTGGATCCAAATATCAGAGTATCTTTTACATTCTTTGAGTAGGTTTTATGATTCCTTTCTCTATTCTGGATCTTGCGCCCGTTGCCGAAGGTTTTTCGGTAGCGGATTCATTAAAAATGAGCGTCAAAATGGCGCAAACGGCAGAGCAACTTGGCTATGCTCGTTTTTGGTTGGCGGAACACCACGGTATGGCTGGTGTGGCCAGCTCGGCAACATCCGTGGTGTTGGCGCACCTTGGCGCGCACACAAAAGAGATTCGTCTAGGGGCTGGTGGCGTGATGCTGCCCAATCACTCGCCATTGGTTATCGCGGAGCAATTCGGCACCTTGGCAGAATTGTACCCAAATCGAATTGATCTGGGGCTAGGTCGGGCACCTGGTACCGACATGATGACGGCACGTGCTTTGCGCCGTAACATGGACGCCAATGTGGACTCTTACCCTGACGATGTGCGAGAGCTGCAAGGCTATTTAAGTGACCAAGAGAAGGGCATTCGTGCCGTGCCAGGCTGGGGAACGAATGTGCCAATCTGGATGTTGGGTTCCAGCTTGTACAGTGCTCAAGTCGCCGCGCAGTTTGGCTTACCTTATTCTTTTGCTTCTCACTTTGCGCCAGATCAATTGCATCAAGCCTTGACCATTTATCGCCGTCATTTTAAAGCTGCCGAAGAAGGCGATCAGCCTCATGCCATGGCGGGTGTCATGGCAGTCGTAGCAGACACAGATGAAGAGGCGCAGTATCTTTTCACTTCAGCCCTGCAGCAATTTGTCAATTTGCGTCGTGACCGCAATCGTCCTTTCCCAAGACCGGTGGATTCCATGGAAGGCATTTGGTCGGCCAGTGAAAAACACATGGTTGAGCACATGCTGCAATACGCCGTGGTGGGATCAAAAGCGACAGTGGCCTTTCAGTTAGAGCGCTTCATAGAAGCCACAGGCATAGACGAACTCATCATCTCCATGCCGATTCACGATGCTGACGCGAGGCTTAAATCCTTGCACTTAATGGCGGAAGTGAGAGAAGGGTTGGTGGGGGAAGTGAGAGAAGAGATGGTGGGGGAAGGCGACTAAATTTAAGGGTCAGAGTAATATTGAATTTAATTTTACTCTTGTATCTTAATTATTCCTTTTTGGCGAAATTATTGATCACCAAAAGCCATGAACGTTCCTTTTTTATACTAACTATTTGTTATTTAATGATAATTCGTGGGGATCCCTCAGACTCTGACCCCAATTATTATGTGCTTGTTAGGCTTACAGTTCATCGATTAGCACTTTTATTCGTTGGATATCATCTTGAAATGCACTCTCAAGCTGCTCCAGTGATTCGGACATTCTATCTGTATTTGTCTGCTCAACCCAAACCTCTGCAGATTCTGCGGCAGAACTAATTGCAATCTGTGTTTGATGCCTCGGTGAAAAATATGGCATGCCACCTCTTAAGGAAACAAGTAGGGCCTGCTTATCTTTTTCATTTTGATTTCTATAAAATTCAACAAAGCTCTTTCTTATTTCTGCATAGGCTGCTTTTCTTTCTTCAAGCTCATTAGTCAGCAATTCACGTTTTGCATTTATTTTTGTCTTTTCAAGATCACTTGAATGGGTTGCTTGAAGAAGAAAATATTGTGAGACGCCTGTAAAAACTGCTCCTATCAGGCCTGCAAGAATCAGGTGTTTCCAATTTTCATTATCACTCATAGTATTTATTACTCTTACAGAGCCTAACGCCGCCATAAGCGGTGAGTAACGGTTGGCTAAAATGTGTAGCTAAGCGGAACCGAGCTAACTGGTACGAATCCGACTTTATGGCCTTGTTATGTGCTGATTACTAATTGTTTTTATCCCGCATAAATCACAGCTAGCGACCTTTCTACAAAGCTTAAAAGCTCACCATCTGTAATTTGAACTTGGTCTGCCGCTGGATTAGTATCGTGATGAAACTGTCCGGCGTAACGATTTATCTCATTTAGTTCGTTAGTAATGTTTTGAGCATTAACTAAAGGGCTTGGTGGTTGCGCATTACTTATCAAGTCAATAATTTGCCCAAACAAAAGGCCGCCATTTATCAAGTTAGGAAAACGTCTATGTAGATACCCTTCAAGCATAGGCCGAATTGATCTAGCTATTTCCATACTACTCTGAGCATTCCCAACTATATATTCATCAAGCATGCGGTGGCATTTGAAATATGCACTTTCACATTCTTGATCAAGATTTATTACATCAAAGTCACTATAGCGATTAATGACAGATTTTAACTTTAAACATTTAATTTCGTTCGGGTTTCCTGTTCGCAACACATCGTCACGAAGATTACGAAGAAAATGAACATCATGTGCAAGAACAATTATTTGCTTGCAGCTGTCATACAACCTCTTCAAAACAGTACGTGTTTGCTGCTTTCTATTAAGGTCTAAGCTACACATTGGGTCATCTATTACAATAACCTTGTTGACTAAATCAGGATCAGATTCAGCAGAGGCTATGAAGAAAGCAAAAGCTAATGTGCGTTTATCTCCTTCACTCAAAGAAGTCTTAAAATCTGGTACACCACCATTTAAAGCAATGTTGGCACCGCGCATTTGCAATACATAATCACTTCTCAATCCACCTCGATAATTAAAATCAATATTCGGAATCAGAAATTGAGCACCAAAACCGCGCAAAAGCTCATTAATACGATCTTTATAGCTTTCTAGTGTTGCCTGCATGATTTGATTCAAAGCATCTTTTTTTGTTTGTTTTTCAGATTTTGCAGTTGCGTCCTGAATTTTTTCCAAAGCGAGCTGTGAAAATAAATCTACAACATCTTGCCTGTAACGTGTTTTAGCCCACTCTAAATCACGAATTTGATTTTGCAGATTCTCAATACTTAGAGCTGCCAAACTGTTTTTGTAGTTTGTTATAACAGCTGTAGCATTTGAAATTGAATTGTTACATGCAACAACAACATCTAAAACTTCCTGCCAGTTTCTAGCAACTTCGTTTCTATTCTCTTCAGAGCCAACAGTGTTGAGCAAATTAACTTCTTTGCTCTCTCTCAAAGCGTTTAACAGAGTTTCAATATTAGATAGAGCATCTCTTGCGGAATTTTCATCGAATGTTGGAGGTATTACTTCTACATGCTCCTGCCAACCATCAATGACTGCACTGGTAGTTTCAAACCGTGATTTTAATCTGTCAACGATCTCATTAGAGCTGCTCGCGTTAATGAGGTCTGTCAGCCGAGAAACATCCGACTTAAGCTGATTATAATCTTGATTAAAATAACTGCGATATGCTTGTATTAATTCGACACCATCAAGAGGTTGGTTGCAATACAAGCAATTACCTTCATCACCGTATGCATGCCCATCACTTATCCATTTCTCTAAACGATTTTTGTTGTGAGTATTTAAGTGTTCTTTAACTTGCTGTTCTGCTGCTAGATCAATATTTTCGAGGGATGTACCCAAAATATTGAAAATATCATCCACATTAAGTGTCGGCAATGCTAACTGCTGAGGCAATGCCTTAGCTTGAATAAGCCCTATATTTTGGGCTTCAACGATTTTGCCATTAAGAGCGGATATTTGATCATCTGCATCTACAACTTCGGCGATTCTTTGAAATTGAGTTTGCGTCAAACCTCTATGCAGTACTTCTAATTGATTACTTGTTTCTCTTATAGAATTGGCTGCTGTTCTCGCATTATTATCTGCAAGATCATATTCTTGTTGCGCCACAACAGAATTTTCGCCAAGTGCAAATTGTAATAAGTTTTTTCGTTGGTCGGCTGTAACTTGTCCACCTGCATAAACATTTTGTTCAACGAAATCGGCATCAAATACTAAAAGCTCTGGGCGCTCAACATCCCAACTACCATTTTGAAAGGTAGAACGCTGCCCATTAGAAAATTGAAGAATTGCTTCTGGGTCGTTATTACCATCAATAGTTCGGCGGTTTACGAGGAGTTCAGGTTTATTCGTCGAACAAGAACGGAATAATGAAGCTAGTGTTGATTTACCTCGTCCATTATCTGCATAGATAAAGCTGGCTTTCTGTAGTCCATGAGCTCTTGCATCAGCATCATGTAAAAGCCCTATACCTTTTATTCTATGTATTCTTTCTAACATTTAAATCCCTTTCGCCATTCGTAACTTAAAGATACCAGTGCTCCGAAGCACATAACAGCTTATATAGTGCGCATGCGCGTTTAGACAATTTAAAAATCTTAACAATATTGTTATAACCAATTGAAAACAATTATTTTATAAAGGTATTCACAAAAACTAAAACTTGAAAAACGAGCGTGCGCATTATTTCATTTGTTCACAGCGCGTTATTTCGTACTTGAATTTCCTTACACATTGATACTAGTAGGCTTTTTTATTTCTACCAGCGCAGACGCGCAAAACTTTGATTATTTGTTAGGTAAAGCGAGCCAATAATTTGCAATCTTAAGTAGTGTGTGATGCCTTTCAGTTCGTTTCTTAACATTATTCGCTTCCAGCCAATCACATCCTTTTAATACAAAATTGCTGAAAAAAGTCTGCGATTAACTTTAAACGTGTGGTTCCATAATAAATGCCAAAATACAACTTTTACTGTAAATGAAAGTTGTATTTCAACTCGCCGTTTTGTAACACCTAAGCACATAAACCTATTTCGGATGCCGCTGTGCTGATCAGACCTAAATTTAGCAGTTTGCTCTAAGCTAATTTGAGATTAGTGAAACGCTTTTAAACGTAAAAAGAGATAATGAGCCACTGGTGAAAACTCTCGACACGTTCCTGAATGTGCGAAAGGACTCAAAAGATTTTTTGGTTACTTTTGCATCGTTTGGCAAAAGTTACCCGCCTAGCAGGGCGGAAAAATGCTCCCCAACCAAAGCCAAACCAAGGAAACATAAGCTCCCTCTGGAAGAAATCAAAAATCCACCCTCAACCAAAGCCAATCAGAGGAAGCAAAAAACACCTCAGGCTGAATTTACCGTTTTTTAATCTTATAAGGTGAAGGATCCTGCGGATCCTTCTGCGTCTTAAACCGTCGGTGCGACCAAAAATACTGCTCTCGCTTGGGCTCAATATGTTGCTCAATCAGTTTGTTCAGTAGGGTGGCGTCAGCCACTTCATCTCCCGTTGGATAGCCTTTCACTTCTTGCAACGACAATAAATAGCCGTCTTTAGTGCGTCCATAATCGTATAAAAGAATGGTCGCGCCAGTGGATTTGGCCAGTCGACTAATGTGCGAAATGGTGGCACATTCACGACCATAGAAGGGCGCAAAGACGGAGTTTTTACGTCCGTAATCTTGGTCAACGGCAAACCAGACAGTTTTGTTGTCTTTTAATGAGCGAAAAATCTCTTTGGTGTTTTTACGTTCAATGGTTTTACTGAATACAGCTTGACGTTGACGCTCCATGACCCAGTTCATTACAGGGTTTCTTTGTAGCTTGTAAATCGGGTGAACATCAATAAAACGTGCGATCTGGGTACCGCACAAATCAATGGAAGAAAAGTGTGCGCCGACCATGATGCAACCTTTGCCTTTTGCCACGGCTCTGTTAACAACCTCTTGGTCGTTAAACGTGACTTTTGTAGCTGTTTTTTCAGGATTGCGGAACCAAGCCGTGAACATTTCAAACACGCCGATGGCCATGCTTTCAAAATGAGCTCGGGCCAATTTTTCTCGGTCGTCTTCTGACAGGTCAGGGAAGCAAATATGCAGATTGGTGTGGCAAATTTCCTTTCTACGACGGCTTAACGCATAGTGCAATTTGCCAAGGCCAGTTCCCAAGGCTTTTTGGATTGTCCAAGGAAGGTAGCTTAGTAAATAGGCGATGCCCATGCCCAGCCAAGTCGGCCAGTGTTTTGGGGCAATAAAGTGGGTAATGTTTTGATTTAACGTGGTTTTCTTAGCCATGGTATCCTTCAAGTAGCGCTGTCCATTGAGCATCCGTTACAGAAAAAGTAGGGTGTTTTTGCGTTTCTTTATCAAATGAGCGCTTGAGTCTGTCGAGGTTGTTCTTCATCCAGCTTGGTCTAGGCGTTCTTTGTTGACACTTATCAAAATCGATCAACCATACTTTGTTATCAGCGTCGATCATGATGTTATGACAATTTAAATCCGTGTGATCAATGCCATTATCATGAAAGCGTCGGATAGTGTGGCCAATGTTATGCCAGTTTAGGCGAGCATTGTGTTGTTGCTTAATGAGGTCAAATAGATCGACGGCATTGGCAATAGTTGCCGTAATAAGGTCGGCTTGATAAAAGCCTTTTTCGACTTTACAGCGTCCGGCGATGGGTTGTGGAACGGGTAAGCCCAGTTGGCGCATGCGCTCAAGTAAGCTTAATTCTAGCCAAGGTCGGGACTGTTTCACGCCGGTATAAATAAAATGTCGTTGAGTGAGCTTTGCCATCAAACCACCACGACGATAGCGTCGAAGTACAAATTGGCCGTCTTGATGCTTGATGAACCAAACGTCACCCCGGCCAGTCCCGGTGCCGTCAATGGCGTTTTGTTGTTGCCAATAATCGGTATTGAACCAGTCTTGGTTAATTGCAAGATCCGCATCGCTTTTGATTAGGTAAGTGTTAGCGGAAGTACTTATAAGGTGTGGCATTGTGCTCGCTTTGTTTGAATCTTTCTGTCGTGTTCAGAAATTTGGACACATTCTAGATTGGCTATTCTATAATACTTGCCGACGTTAATCAGCCCTAGAGGAAGAGATGCAGCAAGATAAAATTCAACACTTGGCCGTCGTGCGATTATCCGCATTAGGGGATGTCTGTCATGCCATGGCTGTTGTTCAGGCCATTATGAAACAGAATCCTAGCATGCAAGTGACTTGGATAACGTCACCTTTAGAAGCCAATTTGGTGCGTTTATTAGCGGGTGTCAGGGTCATTGAATACGATAAAAAAACGGGCTTTTCTGGCTTGTGGTCCCTACGTAATAAGTTACGAGGTCAGACATTCGATGCCTTGCTGCATTTACAGTGGTCGTTACGAGCTAGCTTACTCACCTTAGCTATTAAGGCGAAACGACGGATTGGTTTTGCTTTGTCTCACTCACGGGAGAGGCAGCATTGGTTTGTGAATGAGTTGGCAGCTGAACCAAAGGGCGAACATGTGTTGGATTCTTTCTTATCGATCGCCAGTGTTCTGGGAGTCGATGAACCGAATTTGCCTTGCGATTTGACCTTGCCCGAGGTGACCTTGCCATTACCGGATTCTTATGTGGTGATCAATCCTTCGGCCTCGAACCCTCAGCGGAATTGGACTTTGGAAGGGTATCAGGCGTTGCTGGATGAGTTACGTAAGCTTGGCAAAAGTGTGGTGTTGACCGGTGGGCCGTCAGCCGATGAGACGGCCTTGGTTGAAAGCATGTTGGCAGGACGTACTGAGCAAGTGATTAACTTGGTGGGTAAAACGCCTTTGCCTATGATGTTATCGGTACTGAAAGGTGCGGATTTAGTGATTAGCCCTGATACGGGGCCGGCTCATATGGCCACCTTAGTCGGAACGCCAGTGATGGGCTTATATGCGCACTCAAATCCTCATCGTACAGGGCCTTATCGAGACTTGGATAAAGTCGTCAGTGTCTACGAAGAGGGGATTGCAAAAGAATATCAGCAGCCTTTATCAGAGTTGCCTTGGTCAACACGAGTACATGACCCAAAAGCCATGCATTCTATTGCCATTGAATCCGTATTAACACAACTGCATAAGCTTATATAAGGGCTTGTTCCGCCAGTTTAAGGTCGAGAGTGGCCTTTAATAAGCGGTAAAGTTGGATTGAAGCATCAATTTCTTCTTTACGGTTAGTCAGGCTTTCGATGTTTAACCCCAATGGCACGCCAAGTGGTAATGCGACTTCAATAATTTGTTCTAATGCATTGCGGCAAATCTTGATGGATTCTTCCAGCGGTGTTTCTGAGTCGAG
Organism: Marinomonas posidonica IVIA-Po-181; assembly: GCF_000214215.1. Lineage (NCBI taxonomy): Bacteria > Pseudomonadati > Pseudomonadota > Gammaproteobacteria > Oceanospirillales > Oceanospirillaceae > Marinomonas > Marinomonas posidonica. The sequence goes on along the minus strand of NC_015559.1, from coordinate 2,311,190 downwards.
AATTCGATGTTTGGTCGCTTCTGGTACTGAGATCCCCAACCATTCCATAAAATCAAGGGTTTTGGCGCTGCCGCATGGGGTGAAGGTTAAAATGATGCGTGTTGGATTTTTGCCTTCTTCTTTGCAAGATCGAGCATAGCGGCTAATGAGATCGGCAGTTGCTTGAGGGTTGTAAACAGCCTGAGAAATGAAGAAATCGCAACCTGCGCTGACTTTCTTGATCAAACGAAGATGCTCATCGCCTTTTTTAGCATGGCGTTCTGCTATGGTGACGCCACCTAAATTGAAGTTATGCGGTGAGCTGGCTAGGGTTTGATAAGCTTTTGGCAAAGGCAGCTTGATGTCGCCTTCAGAAGAAGGGGAGCCAACCAGTACCAAATCACGAATACCATAATCTTCCCAAGCTTCAGTTAACCAGCCAGAGAATTCTTCGGCGCTTCGAGAAGACACAGATTTGTAGGTGACAACGGGTTTTTCTGACGCCAGATGTAAGCGTTTTGACCAAGCTCTTGGGTCATGAGTTTCCATAAAAGGGAAGGGACGTGGCTTATCGATACGGCTTGTTTCATCTTGAATGTCATAAACGATCAAGCCGTCTACCTCAATGTCCTCTAAGCGATGTAATAGTTTTTGGCTGATTTCTTGAAGTTGTTCTTCTTGAATGGAGGACCTTGGCGGTGTCGTGCCAATAAAATAGATGCCACGACGAATGTCCTGAAACTTTCTTGCCAATTCCGATTTCATAATGTCACACTCTTTTTATGTGAAGCGAATTTATTGTTCGCCTCTTAATGTATTCAATACAGACAGTCTAGCAGTGAATGAATTTCAAGGCTTTATGGTTAAGTTGAATAATATTAAAGTAAAAGTGAGTTGGGCTAATCCGTTATAGGCTGATTCATTGGGGTAATGAAGATGATTGATTTAAAAGTACTGCCAAACGATGCCAAGCTTCCTCCTGTTCATACTTGGCATCCTGATCTTTGTGGCGATATGGATATGCTGATAAAAGCGAATGGGGACTGGATACATGATGGTGGAAAGATCCACCGTCCAGCCATGGTGAAAATGTTCAGCCGGATCTTGTGGCAAGAAGAAGGAGAGCATTTTTTAGTCACCCCAGTGGAAAAGGTGCGCATACAAGTTGAGGACGCGCCATTTTTAGTCACTCAGTGGCGTCAAATGGAAACGACTGCCGGCTTGGCTTATGAATTCACGACCGCCACGGACGATGTCATGGTATTAGGTGAGAACACTGATATTTGGTTGGCTGACTTTCATGGTGAGCAGCGTCCTTATCTGCGGATGCGATATGGTATGAAGGCATTGTTGAGCCGTTCCGTATTCTATCATCTGACGGAGTGTCTTGAGCCTGTGACCGTCGATGGGCAAACTGGTCTAGGCTTGATCAGTGCCGGGAAATCTTACCTATTAATGCAAGATGAATAAGGTATTTTTCTTGGTCTGAGTTATAATAACGGCATTAAAGAAATCGGCCCATTAAGGGCTATCTAGCAGACATATTGAGGTGTTTTTTTGTTATTCGAAGATTTTGGTTTTGATAATCGTATTTTAAAGTCCATTGGTCACCTTGGCTTTGATGAAGCGACGGAAATTCAAGCACGTGCGATTCCTGAAGCCATGGCTGGTCGTGACTTGTTGGCCTCTTCGAAAACGGGTTCTGGTAAAACACTAGCCTATATTTTGCCTGCCTTGCATCGAGTATACAAAAAGAAAGCCTTGTCTCGCCGTGACCCCAGAGTGGTCATTCTGGTGCCAACTCGAGAGTTAGCAAAGCAGGTTTTTGGTCAATTACGTTTGCTATTAGCGGGCAGTCGTTTAACGTCTGTGTTGATTTTGGGGGGCGAAAACTTCAATGATCAGCATAAGTCATTGCAGAAAGATCCGCATTTTATTGTGGCGACGCCAGGGCGATTAGTCGACCATTTGAAACAACGCCATTTGTATTTAGAAGGGCTGGAATTACTGATTCTTGATGAAGCCGATCGTATGCTGGATTTGGGCTTTGCGGACGCCATGCGAGCGATTAATAATGCCGCTAATCATCGCCAGCGACAAACCTTGTTCTTCTCTGCGACCCTTGATAATACGGATGTGAATGAGATGGCCTCGGAGTTACTTAAAGAGCCGTCAAGGGTAGCGATTGGGCAAGGTTACGATGAGCACAAGGATATTCAGCAGCATGTATTATTGTGTGATCATTTGGATCATAAACAAGCCTTACTGAAACACCTATTGTCAGAGCAAAGCATTAAACAAGCCATTATTTTTACGGCAACCAAAGCCGATACCGTGCGTTTAGCCGAGTTGGTCGCTGAGTGGGGGATGACTACTCAAGCATTGAATGGCGATTTATCGCAAAGCGCTCGAAACAAGACCATGGAAAGTTTTGCGAAGGGGCAATTTAATGTACTTGTGAGTACGGATTTGGCCTCTCGTGGTTTAGACATTGCCAGTGTTTCGCATGTCTTTAACTTCGATCTACCAAAGCAAGCGGAAGAGTTTGTTCACCGCACGGGCCGAACGGGTCGAGCTGGTTTCAAAGGGGATGCTTATTCCTTAGTTGGACCAAAAGATTGGTTGAGTTTTAAAGCCATTGAAGCGTTTTTACAGAAAACCTTTTCCCTTGAAAGTGTCGAAGGCTTGGAAGCGAAGTTTAAAGGTTTGGTGCCGCCCAAACCTAAGAAAGCCAATACGGCGGTTAAAAAGGATTCAAAAGCGCCTCGTAAAGCGTCTCAAAAGAAAAAGTCATCTCCAGTACGAAAACGTTTTCATGAAGACCGTCAAGATGGTTTTGAGGCCTTTAAGTTACCTGTTAAGCGAACTAAGTCGCCAGTGTCCGATGAAGAGTAAATACTAACGAATGTTATGTACGATGAATTAGAAAGATCGCATGATATTGATTTAATGGTGATCTATATTCACCCTATGGATTGATTCTACGGAGAAGAGCTTATTAATCGTTTACCCCCATTAAACTCATTAAGGTGTTTTGAATCGGCTGCTCGTCATGGCAGTTTCAATAAGGCGGCCAAGGAATTGTCCGTGACACCTTCTGCGATTAGTCATCAGATTAAAGGCCTTGAGGGCTTTTTGGGAATTGAGTTATTCCGTCGGACTAAGCGTAAAGTTATTTTAACGGAAGCAGGGGAATCTTATTTAAAACCCATTAAAAGTATTTTTGAGCAGCTGGAAAGTGCCACATCAGAATTAAAGAGTCAGCAGAAATCCGGTTCTTTGAGATTGGCGGTGGCGCCGGCTTTCTTGACACGATGGTTGATGCCGCGAATGGAGAGCTTTCAAGAAAGCTACCCGGATATTGAGATTGAAATCAGTTCATCAACTGGTTTGGTGGACTTTTCGGCGAATGACATCGATATGGCGGTGTATTTTGGTAGCGGTGAGTGGGATGGAATAGAAGCCCATTATTTGCGCCCTTCAAGATTGGCACCGGTTTGTAATCCTCGTTTGATTAAGCCTGATCGTCCGATTAATAAGCCAGACGACATGCGTTTTTATCCTTTGTTGCACGTGACTAAGCGAAAAGATGAATGGAATGACTGGCTTAAGCAGCATGATCTGGATCCTAACAAATTTCGACGGGGCTTGATGTTTTCCAGTGGTTCTCTAACCGCAGGTGCTGCAGCACAAGGGCTGGGTATTTCCTTATCCGATCCGGAATTGGTTATGCCTGAGATCGTTGATGGGACTCTTAGGGTTTTATTTGATCAGCACTTGATAACCGATAAAGCATTTTATTTAGTGTATGAAAAACGCCGTTCGGTGACGCCGGCCATGCTGGCTTTTAAAGAATGGATTATTGAGAGAATGGTGGTTTACGATGAAGAGTAAAGTGTATCCCTCCACAGTTGTTTTAGTATGTTGAAATGAGAGAAAGATATGAGTAAGGCGTTAACGGTAAACAGTTATTTTGAAGATCAAGTGAAGTCGATTGCCTTGGACAATGCCGAAGGGGTGTCTACGGTTGGTGTCATGCAAATCGGTGAGTATGAATTTGGTACTAGCCAGAAAGAATACATGACAGTGGTGTCTGGCAGTTTGACGGTAAAATTGCCAGGTGAGTCAGATTGGCAAACCTTTACTAAAAACCAAACCTTCATCGTAGAAGCCAATCAAAGCTTTGGTGTTAAGGTGGCGGAAGTGACCGCTTACCATTGCCGTTACGAATAAGCTGAATTCGATAAAGACAACAAAAAAGGCTGATTCCATTTGGAATCAGCCTTTTTTATGACACCTAGTTGTTGTGCCCGTTTTAATTACTGTGCGTTTGGGTTAGTTTCCCGCCACGACATTGATCATGAGTGTGACGCGATCACCTGGTTGAACGTATTTCTTACTGCCTACTTTAGGGTTCCAACCGCGAATGTCATTAACGGATACTTTGAACTTATTGGCCACTTTCGCTAAGGAATCGCCAGATCGTATGGTGTAGACCACTTTTTTCATGACACTGCGTTGTGTCGTTTGAGATTTTTTAGGTTCTAACCATACGACAAGTTTTTTACCTGGCATCAGAGGATCGCCTAAGCCCATTCCATTCCAGCGAGCTAGGGTTTTACTGGTGGTGCCATATTTGTTGGCAATCAACCACAAGCTATCACCTGAGTTCACTGTGTACTTGATTTTGATCTTGTTACGGTTGGGTGCTCTTGACTGCTTGGCTAGCAAGCGTTGGTGAGAGCTTAAGGTGTAACTTTCAATATTATTGCCCGCCACTGGAATCATCAATTCTTGGCCAACTCGAATCAAGGAAGATGAAATCTTGTTAACATTTTGTAAAACATTAACTGTCGTGTTGTGTTGTTTTGCCACAAGCAACAAATTATCCCCCGCTTTCACGGTATAGCGAACCCAGGTGACGCGTTCTTTATTGGGGATTTCAGCGAGCTTGGTACGGAAGTTTTTCGCTTTACTGACAGGAATCAATAGACGGTGAGGGCCATCTGGTGACGTGGCCCACTGATTGAAACCAGGATTAAGCAAATACACTTCATCAATGCTGATGTTTGCCATTTGTGCTGCTTGAGCAAGGTCAAGCTGACCACCAATATTGACGACGTCAAAGTACGGTTTGTTTGGAATAAAATAGGTGTTGTAGTTGTATTTTTCTGGGTGTTTGATGATCTTTGCTAAGGCGATTAACTTAGGTACGTAAGCACGTGTCTCACGAGGTAAATCCAAAGACCAAAAATCGGTGGGCTTACCGGCACGCTTATTCTTACGAATTGCACGCATTACCGTACCTTCGCCTGAATTGTATGACGCTAGGGCATGTAACCAATTACCATCAAACATCTTGTGCAGACGTGTTAAATAGGCAATGGCAGCTTGAGTGGAACCAATAATGTCGCGACGTCCGTCATACCACCAAGTTTGATCTAAGCCATACATTTGTCCAGTGGATGGAATGAACTGCCAAGGGCCAGAAGCACGTCCATGACTGTAACCGAATGGATCAAAGCCACTCTCGACAATAGGCAATAGGGCAATTTCGGTTGGTATGCCAGCTTTCTCTAGTTCATCAACAATATAGTACAGGTAGCGCTCGCCACGCTTGGACACGCGATCCAAATAGCGAGGGTGTGAGCTATACCAACGAAGTTGTGAAGAGAGGCGCGGACGATCAATGTCTAAATTAAACTGGTATCCAGCTCGCACTCGATCCCAAATGTCTTCAGGTTCTTTTGGTTTGCTGGCTACAATCGCAAGGTCATCGGCTTCTTCTACTTCGACGATGTCGTCATCAGCGGCTGCGAGCTCTTCCACTGTCGCTTCAGCATCGACAGTTGGAACCGTATCAATCATGCCAATGTGCTCAGGACTGGCTTCAACCACTTGAGCTTCTTCGGTGCTTTCAAGGGGATCAGATGCGGCGCTTGTTTCGACCTTGGAGACCGTTTGGCACGCCGTTAGGAGTAGGCTTGTTAAACAAACCCATAATAATTTATATGTCATGAAGGGTCACAAAATTGAGTAAAGTTTGGCCATTTTATCGACCTGAATATTCAGGTCAACTAAAACTGTCTTTTGCGCGTCTTACTTGACTGAAAGCGGCGCTAGGTTGATGGGCTACTTCCTCGCTAAGTTGCTGTGCTGCTTGAGCTTTTACCACCTCTAGATGTGAGCGTAAAAAGGGGTTGGTTTTTTTTTCTAAATCAAGCTTGCTGGGCAAAGTAACTTGTGCTTGCTGACGCAAGATTTGGCAGTGGTCATTGGCTTCCCGTAAAGCAGGGTTGTTGGGCTCTAGAGACAGGGCGAAGCGATAATTTGCGAGGGTGTATTCATGGGTACAATATACTAAGGTTTCGTCGGGCAGAGCCGAAATTTTTTGCATCGCAGACAGCATTTGTTCAGCCGTTCCTTCCATGATGCGTCCGCAGCCGCCTCGAAACAGAGTATCGCCGCTGAACAGAAGAGGGGTTGCTTGGTCACTGAAATAACACAGATGATCCAGTGTGTGCCCAGGCGTTTCTATGACGCGGAATGGTCGGTCAAAAATGTCAACTTGGTCACCTTCAGAAAGTGGATGTGTGATCAAATGGGTTAAATGAGCTGGGCCAAAAACCGGGCATTGAAACCTCTCTTTTAGCTTGGCTACACCACCTGTGTGGTCTTTGTGGTGATGAGTAATAAGGATTCCGGCTAATTGTTTGCCATGTTGTTGGCAGTAATCTAGCACAACATTTGCGTCACCAGGGTCAATTGCCCAGATAAGGGAGGTATCATTGTGGCGGATTATCCAGATATAATTGTCTTGAAAGGCTGGAAGCGGAAAAATAATCATAAACTTTCTACTTTAAATAAGAAGTCGATGTAAATCATGGCGTATCAAAGTTGGATTGGTGTCATGACGCGATAAAGAGATTTCATTGTATGTTGGATGATCAATCAAGACAATTGTTTCAAACTTGGTATGAAACCCCGCTTGGGGCGGATTTGTTGCAGTTTGAATTGCAGCAAATCGAAGCAGAACTGGACCTTGCCATTGGCTATTATCTGGTGTGCCAATCGCCGTTAAAACAATTTCCCATAAAGCATGACAGGTTGCGTGAAAACTTGCTGATCGCGCCAACGTTAGAACTGGGTGCTTCTGTTAATACCGTGGTGGCGAAAGCATCCGAGCTGCCGTTTGAATCTGACGGTGTTGATGTTCATGTGTTTCACCACACTCTGGACGTCTCTTCCAGTCCTCACGATGATTTACGCGAAGCGGCACGGACGTTATTACCGAGCGGTAAGATAGTCATTGTCGGTTTTAACCCATGGAGTTGGTGGGGCATGAGACGGATAGTGTCAAAGTGTGTGAAAGCACCTTGGTGTGGTCGCTTTATTCGCTATCAACGGCTTGAAGACTGGTTAAAAGTCGCTGGCTTGACACTAGAGAGTAAGCACTTTATCTACTATGAGCCTCCTATCCAAAGTGCGAAGTGGCGTGGGCGATTTAACTGGTTAAACCGATTTTTTAAAGCATTGAAACTGCCCTTTGGTGGTGTCTATGTGATGACGGCAACCAAACATGTGAAACGTAATATTCCATTAAGGTCTCGTTGGTCAGGAGCGCGAGTTCGTGTTCCGCCATTAACGAAACCAACCGCAAAAGAGATGAAAGAGTGAAAGAAGTTGTAATTTATACCGATGGTGCGTGTAAGGGTAACCCTGGCATAGGTGGTTGGGGAGCTTGGTTAACCTTCGGTGGTCATGAAAAACGCTTGTGTGGTGGAGAACGAGACACCACCAATAATCGAATGGAGCTAATGGGGGCAATAGAAGGCCTAAAAGCGTTAAAAGAAGCTTGCGACGTGACCTTGTACACGGATTCTTCTTACGTTCAAAAAGGCATCACTCAATGGCTTGCCGGTTGGAAGAAGAAAGGTTGGATGACGGCTTCAAAACAGCCCGTTAAGAATAAAGATCTATGGCAGGCGTTGGATGATGCCTGTCAAAAGCATCAGGTGACTTGGAAGTGGGTAAAGGGGCATGCTGGTATTGAAGGGAATGAAATTGCTGATCAATTGGCGAATCAAGGCATTGATGAATTGAGGGCGCAATAATGAGACAGGTCATACTGGATACCGAAACAACCGGTATTGATCCTCGGCAGGGTCATAAGATCATAGAAATTGGTTGTGTGGAAATGGTGGGTCGTAAGCTAACGAAAAACCATTTTCATGTTTATATCAATCCCGATCGAGAAATTGAAGAAGAAGCGTTTCGTGTCCACGGAATCAGTAATGAGTTCTTGAATGACAAACCGCGTTTTCATCAAGTCGCACAAGAATTTTTCGAGTTTATTAAAGGGGCTGAATTAATCATTCACAATGCGCCGTTTGATATTGGTTTCATTGATCATGAATTCGCTTTACTTGGGGCGGGTTACCCTAAGGTGGCGGATGTTTGTGGTGTGTTTGACAGCTTAGTATACGCTCGCAAAAAACACCCAGGTCAAAAAAATAATCTTGATGCCTTGTGTAAGCGTTACGGCATTGATAACTCTCATCGTGATTTGCACGGGGCGTTATTGGATTCGGAAATCCTGGCTGATGTGTACTTGTTGATGACGGGTGGCCAAACCAGTCTGGGTTTGGCAAACAGCTCTGATTCAGATTCAAATGAAGACGGCAGTGTGGGTGAAATTCGTCGTTTATCCCCTGAACGACCAGCCTTAAAAGTGATTCGTGCCAGTGAACGTGAACTGCAAGCTCATGAAGAACGATTGGATTTGATTGAGAAAAAATCTGGTCAGGCTCTATGGCGAACCAATTCCTGAGAACCAACTCCTAAGTTGATACTTTCTTGAGTCCATAAAAAAGCGCTTACTTCTTGTCGAGGTAAGCGCTTTTTTTGTGATTGATTTAGAGAAGGTAGGACACGCACAAACCACCCACAATGCTTAGTACAAACGTATAAGGCAGCGCCATCCAAACCATTTTACCGTATGACAATCGCAACAGTGGTGCGATGGCTGAGGTTAGCAAGAATAGAAAGGCGGCTTGCCCGTTTGGCGTGGCCACGCTGGGTAAGTTTGTCCCTGTATTAATGGCAACAGCCAGAGTGTTGAAATGCTCTTTGCTGATCATACCGGCGTCCAAGGCCTCTTTTACTTCACCTATATAAACCGTCGCGACGAATACATTATCACTGATGGCAGAGAGCAAGCCGTTGGCGATAAAGAACATAAGTGGCTGGGTTTCGGTTGGAAGGTTTAGCACCACATCAATGATTGGCTGGAACAAATGTTGTTCATGAATTACTGAAACTATGGTGAAGAAAACCACTAATAAAGCCGTAAAAGGCAAAGCCTCTTCGAAAGCGTGGCCGATTTGATGTTCTTCTGTAATGCCGTTAAAGGCAGTGAGCAACACGATGACCATGAGCCCGACTAAACCGACTTCAGCCACGTGAAAGGCAAGAGACAAAATGAGAATGCATGCCACAATGCCTTGGATAATCAATTGTGCTTTATGTCGTGGTGTACTCTTAAGCGACTCTTCCTTTTCAAAGTTTTTTAAGATGTTACGAACGTTCTCTGGTAAGTGTGCTCCATAATCAAACCATTTGGTTTTTTCTAGTATGACCACGGTCAATAGGCCGCACGCCAATACCGGCATTGAGATAGGGGCGACGCGTATAAAGAATTCGAGGAAGTCCCATCCAGCGACCTTTGCAATCAGTAGATTTTGCGGTTCGCCGACCAGAGTGGAAACGCCGCCAAGGGCTGTACCAATGGCACCATGCATCAATAGACTGCGTAAAAAAGAACGGAATTCCGCTAAGTCATTTTGGTTAACGGGTAAGACTTTTTCATCGCTGTTTGGGTTGTGCTTACCACTAGAGGTCTGGTCAGAAGCGACCTTGTGGTAAACGGAATAAAAGCCAACACTGACACTAATCAGTACCGCGGTTACGGTTAAAGCGTCTAAGAAGGCGGACATTACTGCGGCCGCAAAGCTAAATACTAAGGAGATAATGACCTTCGAGCGAATCTTGACCAGCAATTTGTTAAAGATGAACAGAAGCATGCCTTGCATGAAATAGATGCCTGCCACCATGAACATCAGCAATAAAATCACATCAAAGTTTTTAATGACCTCGTGATAGACGCCATCACTAGTGGTGAGGCCAAGTAATACGGCTTCTAAGGCAATTAAACCACCTGGTTGAAGAGGGTAGCATTTAAGTGCCATGGCTAAGGTGAAAATAAATTCAATAATCAGTAACCAGCCAGTCACAAAAGGGCCCAAAGTAACAACGGCAATGGGATTGAGAATCAGAAAAGCAATCACGGCTTGTTTATACCAGAGAGGGGAACTCCCTAGGAAATTGTTTCCAAGCGCATGTGATATAGAGGTTTTCATTAATGGCTCCTTTGAGACGTAACTTGTGTGCAAGTTTTGCTTATTTTTAATGGGCAGAATAATAAGGGATAAATAGCAGGGTATCTATAGCGGATATTGCATATAAAGCATTGTTATTTGCGTTTATTACCCCATTATCACAAAGACTTATAGAATGTAGAGGAAGATGACGTTGGAATTTCTAACTGACTATGCTGGTTTTTTATTGAAGTTGGTAAGTGTGGCTTTAGTAATTGGTGTGTTACTTGCGATGGTGGCAAATGGTAAACGTAAATCGCAGCCGGGCAGTTTATCTGTCACTAAGTTAAATGAAAACTACGATTCCATGAAAGAAGACTTGGATCGTCAACTGCTTGATAAGAAAACGCTAAAAAACCAGTTAAAAGAAAAGAAGAAACAAGAAAAGCTTGATAAGAAAGCCAATAAAAAGGCCGCCAAAGACACGCAAGAGGTGCCTAAAAAACGCCTTTATGTGTTGGATTTCGATGGTGATATTAAAGCCTCAGCTGTGGCGTCAATGCGCGAAGAAATCACCGCAATATTAAGTGTGGCGACGGCAAAAGACGAAGTGGTTGTGCGTCTAGAAAGTGGTGGTGGTATGGTGCATAGCTATGGTTTAGCGGCTTCTCAATTGCAGCGTATTCGCGAAGCGCAAATCCCTTTGACAATTTGTGTCGACAAAGTCGCCGCCAGTGGTGGTTATATGATGGCGTGTGTGGCCGATAAAATTATCGCTGCTCCTTTTGCCATTTTGGGATCGATTGGTGTGGTTGCTCAAGTGCCTAACGTCCATCGTCTACTGGATAAGAGTTTGATTGACGTGGAGCTACATACGGCGGGCAAGTACAAACGTACCTTGACTATGTTAGGTAAAAATACCGATGAAGGACGCGAGAAATTTAAGCAAGACCTAGAAGATACTCATGGCTTATTTAAAAGCTTTGTATCAGAACAGCGACCTCAACTTGTCATTGATGACATTGCAACGGGTGATACCTGGTATGGCCGTGAAGCATTAGAGAATAAGTTGGTAGACCAAGTCATGACCAGTGATGCTTATTTGGTTGCTCAATATAAAGATTCAGAGGTTGTGCAAGTGTCTTATAAGCAACCTAAGGGCATGGCTGAACGTTTAGGCTTATCTGTGTTCTCGGCGTTTGAGCAAAAAGCGGTTACTTGGTTGGGTAAATTGACTCAATCACGTGGTTTCTAAAGGCACGCTTTATCGTACCGTTTGTCATCTTGCTAAGAGCAAACATGACAAACGGTACTTTTTGGGTTGATGATACTGCTAAGGCGTTACTCGCTTGGGGCAATTTGCACTGGTGCTGTAATCGCCTGAGGTCGAGTAAGCTCATTGGTACTGTTTAATGTATCAAATGTGAGGCTCTGGCCAGTTTCAGGTGACATGGTTTGAAGGGCAATTTTTTCAACCGCTTCTTCAAGTTCTAGTGGCTGAAAGTACAGCAGTGTCCCAATCGTCGGGTGATCCAGGTAGTTGAGTTTTTTGCTGGCTGTCTTGTTGCGCATGTCGAGGGCCAAAACAAGGGCAGGTTCAAACGCTTTTAAATCTCTTGTGTTGGCTTGTTCACCTTGGTTGGACTCTTGATTAGAAAAAAATAGGCTGTTTTGATTCTTTTCAATGGGCATGGACGTATCCGGTTGGGTAAAGCTATCAAACAAGAAATGCTTGTATTGGATTTCCGATTCTAGATATCGACCCAGTTTGATACGAATGTCTCCGGTTAATTCAGGGTAACCATCCTTTATTTCATCGCTGTGAAAGGATTTCTCAATTATGTCGCCTGGGCGTTTAAAGATCAGTGTCCATTGTTGGTTCAATAAGACTCGCACATGCGGCCCTAATTTTTCCGCGATCTTGATCAGCGGCGTTGGTAAGCCTGGTTGACTGATCGGTTCATCCTCTAGCATTTCTGCTTCCGTGGTAGGGGCTCCTTGCAAAGGCTCAGAGCCATCGGGGGCTGTTTCCGGAAGACGGAATAGACCTTGTGTGGTGAGGATGTTTTTGTAGTCAATTTGCTCACTGGTTTTATCGTCTGGCCAAATAAAGGTGACAAGGTAACCTTCATAGGCTCTGGCTGTGTCAGGGTCGATGGGTTCATCAATCGCTTGACTTGGGCTACTGATAAAAAGCAGCGTAAAGAGAGTTAGGGTTATTTTTTTCAATGTAATAATTCCAACGTTTTGGTGGTCTGTTGGAAGCGATCTTCAGAGCTGTTCATACTGGCAAGGAACTTAAGAGTATCCGAACCGGCCAGTTTGTATGTCTCTGGCTTTTTCTGAATCAGGCTGATTAACTTCATTGGGTCAACAGGCGTTTTACTATTAAAGAAGATTTTACCTTCTTTTGCGTTTGCTTCAATTTTATTAATGCCAAGTTGTTCGGCTTTTAGTTTGATCTCTGTCTGTCGGAACAAATTCTTAGTGGCATCGGGTAATAAGCCAAAGCGGTCAATCATTTCCACTTGCAAGTCTTTCAGCTCTTCACTGGTGCTGGCGTTGGCAATGCGTTTATACAAAATTAAGCGTGAATGCACATCGCCTAGGTAGTCTTCTGGAATGAGGGCTGGCACGCGCAAATTGATGTCGGTTTGCGCAGGCGTTGAGATATCGACATCAGGTGATTCGCCATTCTTGAGAGATTTTACCGCTCGATCCAGCATTTCCATAAAGAGAGAGAAGCCAACATGTTCAATGTGGCCACTTTGCCCATCGCCCAATAATTCCCCTGTGCCACGAATTTCTAAATCATGGGTTGCCAAAGTAAAGCCAGCGCCGAGCGTATCGGCCAAACTAATGGCTTCGAGGCGTTTTTCGGCATCTGGAGTGACTTTGCGGTCATTTGGTGTCAGCAGATAGGCGTACGCTTGATGGTGGGAGCGACCCACGCGACCACGCAATTGATGCAGCTGGGCAAGACCAAATTTGTCGGCACGTTCAATAATAATGGTGTTGGCATTGGGGATGTCAATGCCGGTTTCTATGATGGTTGAACAGACCAGCACATTGGCGCGTTTGTGGTAGAAGTCAGACATCACCTGTTCCAGCTCTCGTTCACGCATTTGTCCATGGCCAACCATGACCCGAGCTTCTGGAATAAGGGCTTCTAATTCCTCGGCGGCTTTTTGAATGGTTTGCACTTCATTGTGTAGGAAGTAAACCTGACCACCACGATGCAGCTCTCGTAAAATGGCTTCTTTGACCTGGTGCTCGTCCTTTTGTTTGATGAAGGTTTTAACCGACAAGCGTTTGGCGGGTGGTGTGGCAATAATGGACAGGTCTCGAATGCCCGATAGAGACATGTTAAGCGTACGCGGAATCGGGGTTGCGGTCAGGGTTAGGATGTCGACTTCTGATCTGAGGGTTTTGAATTGTTCTTTCTGTTTCACCCCAAATCGATGCTCTTCATCTATGATCACCAAACCTAAGTTGGCAAATCGAATGTCACCTTGGATCAGCTTGTGTGTGCCAACCACAATGTCGGCTTTGCCTGACTCTAAGCGTTCAATGGCTGTTGTTGTTTGCTTGCCTGATCGGAAGCGAGACAAGAGTTCAATCTCGACGGGCCAATCGGCAAAACGGTCGCAGAAGTTCTCGTAATGTTGTTGGGCAAGTAGGGTGGTTGGAACTAAAACTGCTACTTGTTTGCCATCTTGAACGGCTAAAAAGGCCGCGCGCATAGCGACTTCGGTTTTGCCAAAGCCCACATCGCCACAAACCAATCTGTCCATGGTTTTTTTGGCGGACATGTCTTGTATGACAGCATCAATGGCCATTTGTTGATCTGGTGTTTCTTCAAAAGGGAAGCCTGCCGAGAAGAGTTCATATTGATCGTCTGGTTTGGCGAAGTTATGGCCTATTTTGGCTTCCCGTTTGGCATAGATTTCCAACAGTTCGGCGGCGGTGTCGCGGGCTTTTTCGGCGGCTTTCTGTTTGGCGACACTCCACTTGTCTGTGCCCAATTTGTGTAGTGGGGCAGTATCTTCATCGGCTCCGGTATAACGTGAAATAAGCTGCAATGAGGATACTGGAACATAAAGCTTGGCATCGTTGGCGTAGCCGAGGGTCAGTAGTTCGGTTTCTTGGCCATCAATTTCTAAATTGGTCAGACCAAGGTAGCGTCCTACGCCATGGTCAATGTGGACCACGGGTGCGTTTAGTCTCAGCTCAGTGAGGTTGCGAATGATGGCGTCTTCGCTGATGTTCTGTTGTTTGTTGCGGCGTCGGTGTTGTGACACTCGTTCACCAAGTATGTCGCTTTCGGGAATCAGCGAGACGTCATCTTGAATGGTGAAGCCGCGCCCAATTAATCCTTCAGTGATGGCGAGCGGATGATCCGACTGTAAGAAATCGGCCCAATTATTGACTTGTTTAGGGGTAATTTGATGTTTTTTGAGAAGGTCTAGTAGAGCCTCTCGTCGCCCTGCGGATTCGGCCACGATTAATACACGATTCTGAGTGGCGTTTAAATATTGTTTTAATTTCGCTAATGGGGTGTCGGCTTTCGAGTCAATTTTAACATCGTCTATGGCTTGATATTGTGGATGATCCCCTTGTGTGGAAAAAACCACATTGCTGAATTGATTGAGTAGACTGAATACCTCGTCTTCTTTTAAACCCACTTCTTCGGGTTTTAAAATCGGTCGCTCTATATTGTAGCTTAATGATTCGTAGCGACTGCGAAAGTCCAGTTGCACACTCGCTAACTGTTCATGAAAGGCATCAGAGCGAATAACCAAAGTGTCGTTGCTCAAGTAGTCAAACAAGCTTGACGTTTGTTCAAAGAACAGAGGTAAGTAATACTCAATACCAGCTGGCATTAAACCACTGGAAATGTCTTGGTAAATTGGGCAAGCCAAAGGATCGACGTCAAAGCGTTCACGAAAGGCCTGGCGAAACTGTTGAATGCTTTGGCTTGTTGTGGGGAACTCTTTAGCGGGCAGCATATAGATTTCTGACACTTTGCTAATGCTACGTTGGGTTTCAGCATCAAACCAGCGAATAGAGTCAATGTCATTATCGAACCAGTCAATCCTAATTGGTTGGTTTGCCCCAGTAGGAAAGATGTCCATGAGTGCGCCTCGAATGGCGAATTCACCGTGTTCGTGAACATTGTCTACATTTAAATAACCTGCTTTGCTTAATTTATCTGCTAGTGTTTCCAGTGGCAGTTGTTGGCCTTCTTTGAGGTGGAAGCGCTCTCTATCAAGGTGCTGCTTCGGGCACAAGCGAGTTAAGCAGGATGCCACAGTGGCCAGTATGATCGGGTTTTTGCTCTCACTTATTTTGGCAAGCGTCTCCAATCGTTGGGAGATGATGTCTTGATGTGGTGAAAACGCATCATAGGGTAAGGTTTCCCAATCGCTGAATCTGAGTACTTGCTGTTGCAAGGGTTTGAGGAAGTGAATTTCATCTTCTAGCTCATTGAGTTCGGCAACGGTGTTAACCATATACAGAATAGGCTTGTTGTATTGTGCTGCTAAGGCGAGAAGTTGCAGCGCTTTACGGCTGCCTTCTAGGCCTTGGATGTGATTTTTGAATCCCGGCTTTAGGGTTATGGACATGTTGTGTGTCATTGGGGGCTATCGGTCTCGAGTGGCGGAGAGGGTTAAGGAAACGGAATCAGCAAATCTTAAGGCATGTGGCTTGGCAACTTCTACCTTGGCAAACGTGACATGACTTGGCGACATACAAATCTCTAACAAATCTGCAGTGAGTTTTTCCAGTAATAAAAAGCGGTTGTTTTCAGTGTGGGCTATCATTTGTTTACAGATGGTTCGGTAATTTACCGCATTTTCGACATCGTCGGTGTTGTAAGCTTGGCCAGCAGGGTAGTGAATCCAAGCGTTGATGACGACATCTTGTTTGTTGGTTTTTTCGGATTCATTGAATCCAATAAAGGTTCGCAGGCGTAAATTGTTAATATGAATCTGAGCATCAGGTTTGATCATAAAATTTGCTTCCCTGTTTGATGGGCCCACTATTTATAAGTAAGCGATATTGTGGCGGTTTCGTTCTGCTATATCAACTTAGCAATCAGAATGCTTTTTCCTATACTGGAAAAAGTGGCTTTAGGATTGCTTTGTTTACAGAAAAGTAGAGGGTGCTAAAAAAGTTTGTTGTGATAAACCAACAAGAAAGGCACATTTTTTGTACGGAAAATAGACGAATGAGTAAAAACTCGTAGTTTTCGATCAAACTTGCTGCTCAAAGGCGGTGCGATACGCTGGTCAATGTCGACAATGATCATTATAATACGTCGGTTTTTAGGTGAAGTGAGTTTGTGTTTTTAGCTGTCTTTACGTTAGCTAGACGCTTGTACATGCTTTCCCGGAGGGGGGTGCAAGCAATGACACATAACGCTTTTGTGTTCAATTTATTGTTGGGCAGAACATATGTATAAAATTACAAAAGGCCTTGATCTTCCGATCTCTGGTGCTCCCAAGCAAGTGATTGAGAGTACGTTAGCAGCAAAAACGGTTGCTTTGATCGGTCCTGACTATCATGGAATGAAACCGACCATGCTGGTTCAGGAAGGGGATAAGGTAAAGAAAGGGCAAGTTATCTTTACGGATAAAAAAACGGAAGGTGTAAAGTATACTGCCCCAGCCTCTGGTACGATTGCTGCGGTTAACCGCGGTGAGCGACGTGTATTTCAATCTATCCTGATTAATGTCGAAGGTGACGAATCCGAAACCTTTGCGGCTTATTCAGGATCAGAATTAAAATCGTTAGAGCGTAGTAAAGTTGTTGATAATCTTGTTGAATCTGGATTATGGACTGCGTTCCGTACGCGCCCTTTCTCAAAAGTTCCTGGTATCGATACGACACCGAGCTCTATCTTTGTTACGGCAATGGACACTAATCCATTGGCGGCGAATCCTGAAGTGGTATTAGCCGAACAAGCGGAAGCCTTTGCTGATGGTCTGACGGTATTGACGCGTTTGACAGAAGGTAAAGTGTTCGTATGTAAAGCGCCAGGTGCTAAGATTCCAACCACGTCTGATGTGACTGTGGAAGAGTTTTCTGGTGTTCACCCAGCGGGTCTTGCTGGTACACACATTCACTTTCTTGATCCTGTAAATGACAAAAAAACGGTCTGGTCTGTTAATTACCAAGACGTGATTGCCATCGGTAAGTTATTTGTTACTGGTGAGCTGAGTGTTGAGCGTGTGGTGGCATTAGCTGGACCGCAGGTTAAGAATCCTCGTCTGATCCGTACCCAACTTGGTGCAAGTCTTGAGCAACTGACCGCAGGCGAAATGTCTGACGATGACAATCGTGTTATCTCTGGTTCGGTATTGTCTGGACGTAATGCATTTGGTCCTTTTGCTTTCTTAGGTCGTTACCATCACCAGGTGTCTGTATTGCGTGAAGGTCGTGAACGCCAAATGATGCATTACCTTCGAGCCGGTGTAGAGAAGCATTCTTTAATGAACGTGTTTATCTCTAAGTTGACGGGCAAGAAATCATTTGAAATGTCGACGACGACCAATGGTAGTGACCGTACTATGTTGCCGCTTGGTAATTTTGAACGCTTGATTCCGATGGACATTTTGCCAACCCAATTGCTGCGTGCTTTGGTGGTAAATGACACAGAGCAGGCTCAAAAGCTAGGTGCGCTTGAGTTAGACGATGAAGATTTGGCGTTATGTACTTACAGTTGTTCAGGTAAGTTTGAGTACGGTCCAATTCTTCGTGATTGCCTAACTCTAATAGAGAAAGAGGGTTAATTCATGGGACTTAGAAAAGTACTTGATAAAATCGAGCCTGAATTTCATTCAGGTGGTAAATACGAAAAATGGTACGCGCTGTTTGAAGCGGTTGATACTATTTTCTATCGTCCAAGCTCTGTAACGAAAAATGGTTCTCATGTTCGTGATGCGGTTGATATGAAACGTATCATGATCCTGGTTTGGATGTGTACCTTCCCAGCTATGTTCTTTGGTATGTACAACATAGGTTTGCAAGCCAATACAGCCATGGAAGCCATGGGGGTTACAGCTGCAGATACTTGGCGTCATGCCGTAATCGGCGGTCTAACTAACTATGATCCGGGCAGCATTTGGGACAACATGATTTATGGTGCGATGCATTTCTTGCCAGTGTATCTTGTTACCTTTGTTGTGGGTGGTTTTTGGGAGGTTTTGTTTGCCTCAGTGCGTAAGCACGAAGTAAACGAAGGTTTCTTTGTTACCTCTATCCTGTTTTCGCTTTCTCTGCCAGCGACAATTCCGCTATGGCAAGTTGCTTTGGGTATTACCTTCGGTGTGGTACTGGCGAAAGAGGTCTTTGGTGGTACC
Source organism: Marinomonas posidonica IVIA-Po-181 (assembly GCF_000214215.1). Lineage (NCBI taxonomy): Bacteria > Pseudomonadati > Pseudomonadota > Gammaproteobacteria > Oceanospirillales > Oceanospirillaceae > Marinomonas > Marinomonas posidonica. Next base: position 2,292,469 of record NC_015559.1, on the reverse strand, counting down.
GGTAAAAACTTCTTGAACCCAGCCCTTGCAGGTCGTGCTTTCTTGTTCTTCGCTTACCCAGCGTCTATGTCTGGTGATGCGGTTTGGACAGCAGTTGACGGTTTCTCCGGCGCAACAGCACTAAGCCAACTAGCGGCAAGTGGTGTACCTGGTGTCACAGTCGCTTGGTCTGATGCTTTCTTTGGTTTTATTCAGGGTTCAATGGGTGAAACCTCGACGTTGGCAATCTTGATCGGTGGTGGTGCTTTGTTGATCATGCGCATTGCTGCGTGGCGTATCGTAGCGGGTGTTATGCTTGGTATGGTGGCTATGTCGGCCTTGTTTAATGTCATCGGCTCTGACTCCAATCCAATGTTTGCTACACCTTGGTACTGGCATCTGGTATTGGGCGGTTTTGCGTTTGGTATGATGTACATGGCAACGGACCCTGTCTCAGCCTCTATGACAAATCGCGGCAAATGGTTCTACGGTGCTTTGATCGGTGTGATGGTTGTCTTGATTCGTGTTGTTAACCCAGCGTACCCAGAAGGTATGATGTTGGCGATCTTGTTTGCGAATTTGTTCTCGCCATTTATTGACCACTTTGTTGTTCAGGCGAACATTAAACGGAGGATTGCACGCAATGGCTAGCAGTAACGATAGTATTAAAAAGACCATTTTAGTCGCCTTTTCATTATGCTTGGTCTGTTCGATTTTTGTTGCCGCTGCGGCGGTTGGACTGAAGCCGATTCAGAATGCCAACAAAGATGAAGACCGTAAGCGCAATATTTTGTCTGCGGCGGGTATGCTTCAAGAGGGTAAATCAGTTGATGAGATCTTTGCATCAGTAGAAACTCGTATTGTTGACTTGCAAACAGGTGAGTTTGCGACGGCTGAAGAATTGCAAGCAGAAGGAATTAATCCTGACACATTTGACCAAAAAGTAGCCGCTAAAGACCCAGGTCTTTCTGTTTCTTTGTCTGGTGAAAATGATCCTGCTGGCATTAAACGACGTGCTAATTTTGCCTCCGTTTACTTGGTGAAATCAGGCGATGATATTGAGCGTATTATTCTTCCAGTTCATGGTTATGGCCTATGGTCGACTATGTATGGCTTTATGGCCTTGGAAGACGACTTCAATACCGTGATTGGTTTTGGCTTCTACGATCAGGGTGAAACACCTGGATTGGGTGGTGAAGTTGATAATCCAAACTGGAAAGCACTATGGAAAGGTAAAGAGGTTTACAACGATCAAGGTCAAGCGATTATTGCGCTGGCTAAAGGTGGGGTAGATAGCTCTGATCCGAACGCATCTCATAAAGTAGATGGATTGTCTGGTGCCACTTTGACGAGTCGTGGTGTCACGCATCTTGTTCAATACTGGTTGGGTAAAGAAGGGTTTGGTCCTTTCTTGTCTCATCTTCGTAGCGAAGGAGTTCAATAATGTCTGAAGTCAAAAGTGTCCTTTTTGGACCAATCCTATCAAATAACCCGATCGCGTTGCAGATCTTGGGTATTTGTTCTGCTTTGGCAGTAACAAGCAGTTTAAGTGTTAGTTTGGTTATGGCAATTGCTTTGACCCTAGTAACGGCTTTTTCAAACTTCTTTATTGCTATTATTCGAAACCATATCCCTAACAGCATCCGTATCATTGTACAGATGATCATCATTGCGTCTTTGGTAATTGTGGTAGATCAGGTTTTGAAAGCCTTTGCTTTTGAAATCAGTAAACAGTTATCTGTATTTGTTGGTTTGATCATTACTAACTGTATCGTAATGGGGCGTGCTGAAGCCTTTGCTATGAAGAATGGCCCAGGCATGAGTTTCCTTGATGGTATCGGTAACGGTCTTGGCTACAGTGCAATGTTGATTGTTGTTGCCTTCTTCCGTGAACTATTAGGTGCTGGCAAATTGTTTGGTGTTGAGATCTTTGCCACTGTCCAAAATGGTGGTTGGTACCAGCCTAACGGTTTGATGTTGCTGCCACCAAGTGCATTCTTTGTGATTGGTTTGGTGATCTGGGCTTTGCGTGCTTACAAGACAGAGCAAGTTGAAGAGCCAGAGTTTAAGATTGCGGCAAACTCACGTGCACAGGAGGCGCTATAAATGGAACATTTAATTAGTCTATTTGTTAAGGCTGTATTTGTTGAAAACATGGCCCTTGCCTTCTTCCTAGGTATGTGTACTTTTTTGGCGCTGTCGAAAAAAGTTGAAACAGCCATAGGTCTTGGCATTGCGGTTATTGTTGTATTGGCCATTACCGTGCCTTTGAATAACCTGTTGTACACCAACCTCTTGGTTGATGGCGCTCTAGAGTGGGCTGGTTTGCCTGGTGTTGATCTAAGCTTCTTGGGTCTGTTGAGTTACATCGGTGTTATTGCAGCGGTTGTTCAGATACTAGAGATGACGTTGGATAAATACATGCCAGCGTTATACAACGCCTTAGGGGTATTCTTACCGCTAATTACCGTAAACTGTGCCATCATGGGTGCGTCACTTTTCATGGTTGAACGTGACTATAACTTCAGTGAAAGTCTTGTTTATGGTGTGGGTGCTGGTGTTGGTTGGGCGCTTGCGATTGCAGCCCTAGCTGGTATTCGGGAGAAACTTAAGTATTCAGACGTGCCTGCAGGTCTACGTGGTCTAGGTATTACCTTTATCACTGTTGGTTTGATGAGCTTAGGTTTTATGTCATTTTCTGGTGTGCAGCTTTAATTTGTCGCACAGTTGGACAACGAAGAATAGGGTTTAACTAACATGGTCAACTTAGAAATTATTCTAGGTGTGGTAATGTTCACTGCCATCGTGTTGGCACTGGTAGCAATCATCCTTGCTGCTCGTGCTCGCTTGGTGAGTACTGGTGACGTTACAATCCGCATCAATGGTGAAAAAGAAGTGACGGCGCCAGCTGGCGGTAAGCTGCTTCAAACATTAGCAAACAGTGGTATTTTCTTATCTTCTGCCTGTGGTGGCGGTGGTACTTGCGCTCAGTGTAAGTGTAAGGTGACAAGCGGTGGTGGTTCTATGCTATCCACTGAGCAGTCTCACTTTACTCGCCGTGAAGAGAAAGAAGGTTTACGTTTATCTTGTCAGGTGTCTGTTAAGCAAGATATGGATGTAGAAGTGCCGGAAGAAGTGTTCGGTGTTAAGGCGTGGGAATGTACTGTTGAGTCCAATCCAAACGTAGCGACTTTCATCAAAGAACTTACTTTGAAATTGCCTGAAGGTGAAAACGTTGACTTCCGTGCCGGTGGTTACGTTCAGCTTGAAGCTCCAGCTCACACTGTTCACTACAAAGATTTTGATATCGAAGAAGAGTACCGTGGTGACTGGGATAAATTTAACTTGTGGAAATTTACTTCTAAAGTAGACGAAACGGTTATTCGTGCTTATTCTATGGCGAACTACCCAGAAGAGAAGGGCTTGGTTAAATTTAATATCCGTATTGCTTCGCCGCCTCCAGGTAAAGACGATTTACCTCCGGGTCAAATGTCGTCTTATGTCTTTAGCTTGAAACCAGGTGATAAGATCAAAGTATATGGTCCTTTCGGTGAATTCTTCGCGAAAGATACTGATGCAGAAATGGTCTTCGTTGGTGGTGGTGCTGGTATGGCACCAATGCGTTCACATATCTTTGATCAGCTTAAGCGCTTAGAGTCTAAGCGTAAGATCTCTTTCTGGTATGGTGCGCGTAGTATGCGTGAAGCCTTCTACATGGATGAGTACGACAAGTTGCAAGAAGAGAATGATAACTTCGAGTGGCACTTGGCGTTGTCTGATCCTCAGCCAGAAGATAACTGGGAAGGTAAAACAGGCTTTATTCATAACGTTTTGTATGAAAATTACCTGAAAGATCACCCAGCACCTGAAGATTGTGAGTTCTACATGTGTGGGCCTCCAATGATGAATGCATCTGTCATTAAGATGCTTGAAGATTTAGGTGTAGAGAAAGAAAACATCTTGTTGGATGATTTCGGTGGCTAATGCCTGAATAAAGACCCACCACTTGGTGGGTCTTTATTTTGTTGCTAACTAAAAAGATGTGTTATGCGTAAAAAAATACTATTTTCGACGTGTGTAGTGATTCTGTTAGCAGTGGTTTATCGCTGTTCTTCTTTTACCCCTGAGCTTGTTAGTTTCTCTGGCCCTACTATGGGCACCACCTATACGGTAAAATTCTATACCACGAGTGATATTTCAAACCCTTGGTCTTTAAAAGGGAATGTGGATGCCGCGTTGGTGCGAGTAAATGAGTTGATGTCGACTTATGATCCGAGCTCTGAATTATCAGAATTCAATAAAATGCCAGCCGGTTCGTCTTTGCTGATCAGTGATGAAATGGCCTATGTCATTGATAAGGCTTTGTTGATTAGTCAGATGACAAAAGGTGAGTATGACGTCACCGTTGGTCCTTTGGTTAACCTGTGGGGCTTTGGTCCAGGAAATCGTGAGGATAGGGTGCCAAGCGAGGCTGAAATCGAAACGGCAAAATCCAAAGTGGGTTATCAGAGTTTGATTTTAGAGAGTGGTAAGCTTACCAAAGAAAAAGAATTGTATGTGGATCTGTCTTCGATAGCTAAGGGTTATGGTGTTGATGCGGTTGCGCAAGTTCTGCAAGACAAGGGTATTAAAAGTTTTTTAGTGGAAGTGGGTGGTGAAATTGCCTCTAAAGGTGAAAAACCAGATGGTACGCTGTGGCGAATTGCCATCGAGAGCCCGGCTGGCGGTCATGAAATGGCGGAGCGAGTGATTGATCTAGACAATATGGCTGTAGCAACGTCAGGAGACTATCGTAATTACTTTGAAAAAAATGGCGTGCGCTATTCTCATACGATTAATCCTTTAACGGGCAAACCCATTACCCATCGTTTGGTTTCTGTTACTGTAATAGACAAAACCACCACTATGGCAGATGGTTTGGCCACTGCCATTACGGTATTAGGACCTGAAAAAGGTCTTGAGTTTGCTGAGCAGAATGGTATTGCTGCTTACTTATTGGTGAAAACAGATTTTGGTTTTGAAGAGCGTCCATCGGATGCGTTTAAGCCTTACTTGAACTAGGCTTAGGAAAATTATTTGCTTTTGGAGGCGTTATGTTAACAGCTATTATCGTATTTGCTGCGATGTTGTTGGTAGTAACTGCAATGTCAGTAGGTGTGTTGATGGGGCGTAAGCCTATTTCCGGTTCTTGTGGTGGCATGAGTGCACTTGGAATGGAAGTGGCTTGTGATATTTGTGGTGGCGATAAAGGCAAATGCGAAAAAGAAACGAAAAAAGCCGCCGCCGCGAAAGTCTCAGATGACGTATTTTACGACGCATCTAAATAATTGAACGAAATAGAGGGTGTTATGACAACGAGACATTATGATGTTGTAGTTCTGGGTACAGGACCTGCGGGTGAAGGCGCGGCCATGAGTGCGGCGAAAGCAGGTAAAAAAGTCGCTGTCATAGAGGCAAGTTCGCAAGTTGGTGGTAGTTGTACGCATTTGGGGACCATCCCTTCAAAAGCTTTGCGTCATGCGGTTAAAGAAATTATTGCCTTTAATACGAATACCATGTTCCGTGATATTGGTGAGCCGCGTTGGTTCTCCTTCCCTAAAGTGTTGGACCGAGCAAACAAGGTTATTGATAAGCAGGTTGTTGGTCGCACCGAATACTATGCACGTAACCGTATCGACATTTACTTTGGTCGTGGTAAGTTCAAAGACGCGAATACTATTGAAGTAAACACCTATGAGCGTGGGCCAGAATTATTGGTTGCTAAGCAAGTGGTGATTGCGACAGGATCTCGTCCTTATCGTCCAGCGGACATTGATTTTTCACATCCTCGTATTTACTGTTCTGACACAATCTTAAGTTTGAATCATACGCCACGCTCATTGATTATTTACGGTGCAGGTGTTATCGGTTGTGAATATGCTTCTATCTTCTGTGGTTTGGGTGTGCGTGTTGAATTGATCAACCCAGCTAAGAAGCTGTTAAGCTTCTTAGATGATGAGATTACTGATGCGTTGAGCTATCACTTGCGTGATGGCGGTGTATTGATTCGTCATAACGAAACCTATGATTCGGTTGAGACAACGGAGCGTGGTGTCGTGATGCACATGGCGTCTGGTAAGAAATTGCGTGCAGATGCTTTGTTGTTCTGTAATGGTCGTTCAGGAAATACCGATAATTTGGGGCTAGATTCTATTGGTTTAGATGTGAATAGTCGTGGTCAGTTAGCGGTGAATGATACTTACCAAACGCAAGTTGAAAATGTCTATGCGGTGGGGGATGTCATTGGTTGGCCGAGTTTGGCTAGTGCGGCTTATGATCAAGGTCGGGCGGCTGCAGCGAATATGCTGGGTATGCCTGGTGGTGAGTTTATCAGTGAGGTGCCGACGGGTATCTACACGATTCCAGAAATCAGTTCAGTGGGGAAAACCGAGGCTGAATTGACGGCTGAAAAAGTGCCTTACGAAGTGGGTCGTGCTTTCTTTAAAAACACGGCTCGAGCCCAGATTACTGGTGAAGCGGTAGGGATGCTGAAAATATTGTTCCATCGTGAGTCGCTGGAGTTGTTGGGAATTCACTGTTTTGGTGACCAAGCGTCTGAGATTGTTCACATCGGTCAGGCTATTATGAAACAGCCTGGCGAACAAAATACCTTAAAGTACTTCTTAAATACGACTTTCAACTATCCTACGATGGCGGAAGCGTATCGAGTGGCGGCCTTGAATGGTTTTAACCGAGTCTTTTAAGTTGTTCGCATAAATGGCAGTTTTAAAAAAGGCGCTTTGCATTGCAAAGCGCCTTTTTTGTTAGTTGACTCCCGGAGTCCCGTCTTTAAACGGGGCAGGTTTAATGTCAGTGGATTTAGCTGTCTTTAACCGCGTAAATGCCTTTCAGGTTGCGGAAGTAGCCTTTGTAGTCCATGCCATAACCGAATAGGAATCGATCAACAACATCTGCACCAATGTAATCAGGTGTCATGTCCGTTTTGCGGTCATGTAATTTGTTGATCACAGTAGCAGTGTAAACGGCGCTGCTTTCTTGCTCTTCAAGCCACTTGCTGATGGCTTGCAGTGTGTGGCCTTGGTCGAAAATATCGTCAACCACTAAAATGTGACGTCCCTTTAGATTTGTCTTAGGGTAGCTCAACCAATTTAGGCTAGTGCCTTCCGTTTCCATGCCGTAGCGAGTGGCATGAATGTAATCTAACTCAAGAGGGAAGTTTAAACGCTCGATAAGCGCAGCCGTAGGGATTAAGCCGCCATTCATAACGCACAATACAACAGGGAGCTTGTCGCCCAAGTCAGTGGTTATCTGTTGTGCCATTTTATCCAGTGCTGCATCAATTTGATGCTCATCTACTAGACAATCTGCTTCGTCTAAAATTAGGTTGAGTTGATCGATCGTGTTTGTCATTTTTAGCTCTGTTTTTAAAAATAGGCGCGATTTTACATTAAACTTGACCAGATGCTAAGTCTTAATCTTATGAAGTGTGGCACACAAGCAAATTGAAGCAAGAGCGACGAGCCAAGACAGTTGTAACCAGATCAAGAAAATGGGCAAGGCTGCAAAGGCGCCATAAATAATTTGATAGTTGGTGAAAAACTGCGCAAATGAACTGAAAATATAGTTGAGAACTACTAATCCGATGCTGCCAAATAGGGCGGCGATGCTGGCTAGTTTGATGGATACTTCTGCATTCGGGGTCAGATAATTTAACGTAAGTAACATTAAGAAATATAACACCATGCTCCCCAGTTCAAGTAGGTTGTTAAGCCAAGTGGTCGTGTTATCTTGCTGAAACTCTAATGAGATTAATGTGCCGTAAAGGCTGAGTGTGGTCGCAAATAAGATAGGGCCTAGGGTTAGAATGGCCCAATAGGTGAGCAGACGTTCTCTGATTTTTCGGCGTTGCTGGATCTGCCAGATAGATTGAACACTTGACTCAAAGTTGTTAAGCAATAACAGCGCGGTTATAAAAAGAGCGATTAGGCCCGCGATTGGTAATTTCTTGGACTGCTCAGAGAATTGGATTAAATATGGCAGAACCTGTTCACTTGAGCCTGGTGCCAGATGCAGTTCAATGAAGTTGAGGAGTTGAGCCTGCATGGTTTGTAATGTAGGGGTAAAGCTAAGGATGCCGAGAATGATGGTGATGATAGGTACGGCGGCTAATAAGCTTGATAGCGTGAGTTGAGCGGCTTTTTGCGATAAAGCACTTGTCTTAAAATGGTTTAAGGTCAGCAACCCATAGCGTTTGAAAACGGTAACTAAGTGCAAAATGCGATCGGTCATTGTATTTGTTTGCTTCACTCAGTGAGAAAGAGGGGTAATACGATAGCATAGGCCGAGTGGCTAGGTAATAGTGTGGGGATTTATGCACAATGCACAAGAAGAGTGCAATGTGCTATTTGTTGGCGCATTTTGGTTGTATTTGTGTGCAGTCAGTAGTAATATTCATCTTGTTCCTTTTGTGATATTTGTGCTGCGGAGTAGTAGAGTTTAACTATTCTCGGTTCCTTAGTAACAAATAGTCATTTTAGCCCAGTTTAACTGGGCTTTTTTATGTCTATCGGTTGACGATTGCTATTCCATCCCTATAATAGCCCACCACAAGAAATGTAATGAGTATTGCGCCTGTAGCTCAGTCGGATAGAGCATCCGCCTTCTAAGCGGACGGTCAGGGGTTCGAATCCCTTCAGGCGCGCCATTTCAGCCCATTACTTTAATAAGTTTAGGTTTTGTTGGCTGTATTACATGAGTGACCTTTCAGGTCAGATCGAAACCAACAAATTAAAGCAAGTTCCCGAGAGGAAATTTTATGCAAGTTTCTGTAGAAACAACGTCTCCAATTGAGCGCGTACTGAATATCACTGTTCCAGCAGCTCGTGTAGACGAGAAAGTAAATACTGAAGTGGCGAAAACAGCGAAGACAATTCGTATTGATGGTTTTCGTAAAGGTAAAGTGCCAGTAAGTGTTGTTAAAAAACGTTACGGTCAAGGCATTCGTATTGATGCTGTAGAGCAAATCATGCGTGATGCGTATGTTGAAGCGATTCAAAAAGAAGACATTCAACCAGCCGGTATGCCTGCCATTGAGCCTAAGAATTTTGCTGAAGGTGCTGATCTTGAGTTTGTTGTTAAAGTGGAAGTTTATCCAGAAGTTGAACTAGCAGATAACTCAGCAATCAAGGTTGAGCGTGTTATTTCTGATGTAAACGATACTGATGTCGACACTATGCTAGAAACGTTGCGCAAGCAAAATGCAGAGTGGGATGCGGTTGAGCGTGAAGCCGCTGATGGCGATCAAGTGACGATTGATTTCGTAGGTTACCTAGGCGATGAAGCTTTTGAAGGTGGCGCGGCTGAAGGGCATAAACTGGTCCTTGGTTCTAATACTATGATTCCTGGTTTCGAAGCCGGCATCCTTGGTGCTAAAGCCAGTGAAGAGCGTACTATTAATGTTACCTTCCCTGAAGATTACCAAGCGGAAAACCTAAAAGGTAAAGAAGCGACATTTAAAATCACAGTATCAGAAGTGGCTGAGCAAACGTTGCCAGAACTGAATGATGAGTTTGTTGAGAAGTTTGGTCTAGAAGAAGCGACGCTTGATGCTTTGCGTGCTGAAGTGCGTAAGAATATGGAGCGTGAGCTTAACCAAGCGGTAAAAGCAAAATTGAAAACAGCTTTGTTTGATGGTCTTTCTTCGATCAATGAAGTGGAAGTACCATCCGCTCTGATCGATCAAGAAGTTGATGCTCTTCGTAAGCAAGCGGCTCAGCAGTTTGGTGGTGAGGGCTTTGATGCTTCTCAATTGCCAGCGGAGTTGTTCCAAGACGAAGCGAAAAAACGCGCTAAACTTGGCTTGTTGATTTCTGAAGTAATCAAGAAAGATGATATCAAAGTAGATGATGATCGTGTACGTGCTTTCTTGGAAGATATGGCTCAAGCTTATCAAGAGCCACAGCAAGTTATTGACTTCTACTTGAAGAACAAAGAGCAACTCGCTCAAGTTCAATCTGCTGTACTTGAAGAGCAGGTTGTTGATAAACTGTTGGAATCCGCTCAAGTAACTGAAGTAACTTTGGGCTATGAAGACGCTATCAAACCAAACGCTCAAGCTGAAGAGGCTGGAGAAGAAGCATAAGACTTCTGTCTTATCTTTTTTGAATAAGGTCGACATAGCTTAGGTTATGTCGACTTTTTTGTTTTAAGGAATGCGATATGAATTTGACGAACCCAACTACCGGCCCCGTAGCAATTACAAGTAATGGCCTCGTTCCTATGGTTATTGAGCAAACTGCTCGTGGCGAAAGGTCTTTCGATATTTATTCTCGCTTGCTGAAGGAGCGAGTCATCTTTTTGGTTGGTCAGGTCGAAGATCACATGGCGAATCTAGTGGTGGCTCAGCTGTTGTTTTTAGAGTCAGAGAACCCAGATAAAGATATTCACTTGTACATTAATTCTCCTGGCGGTTCTGTAACGGCTGGCATGTCTATTTATGATACAATGCAGTTCATTAAGCCAGATGTGAGTACCATGTGTATTGGTCAGGCGGCGAGTATGGGGGCGCTCTTGCTAACGGCAGGTGCGGCGGGTAAGCGTTATTGTCTGCCAAATTCTCGAGTCATGATTCATCAGCCTTTAGGGGGCTATCAAGGACAAGCTTCTGATATTGAGATCCATACTCGTGAAATCTTGAGTATTAAGAATAAGCTTAATGAAATTATCTCATTCCATACTGGTAAGCCAATAGATCAGGTTGCTGTTGATACTGATCGGGATAATTTTATGAATCCTGAAACAGCAAAAGAGTACGGATTAATTGATGATATTTTACAAAAACGTACAGTTTAATTTTTTAAGGGTGGAATAAATGTCGGATGATAATTTTAGCCGTGGCGACCACTCCGATCGGTTATTATATTGCTCTTTCTGTGGCAAGAGCCAAGATGAAGTTAAGAAGCTCATAGCTGGTCCATCGGTTTATATCTGCAATGAATGTGTCGATTTATGCAATAACATCATTACGCAAGAGTTGTCGCAGGTGGATGGTGAGTCCATTTCTGAGGATGAGTTGCCAACACCAATGAAACTGAGTACGGCACTTGATGATTATGTTATTGGTCAGGATCGTGCAAAACGAGTTTTAGCGGTAGCCGTTTACAATCACTACAAGCGTCTACGCCATCAAGGTAAGTCAGATTCTGGTATTGAATTGGGTAAGAGTAATATCTTGCTGATCGGTCCAACGGGTAGTGGTAAAACCTTGTTAGCGCAAACTTTAGCGCGTGTATTGGATGTGCCTTTTACAATTGCTGATGCGACCACGTTAACTGAAGCGGGTTACGTGGGTGAAGATGTTGAAAACATCATTCAAAAGCTCCTGCAGAATTGTGACTACGATGTTGAGAAAGCCCAGCGTGGTATTGTTTACATTGATGAAATCGATAAGATTTCTCGAAAGTCAGACAATCCTTCGATTACTCGTGACGTATCTGGTGAAGGTGTTCAGCAGGCGTTGTTGAAATTGATTGAGGGTACGGTTGCATCGGTTCCGCCTCAAGGTGGTCGTAAGCATCCGCAACAAGAGTTTTTGCAAGTAGATACCTCTAACATCTTGTTCATTTGTGGCGGGGCTTTTGCGGGTCTTGAGCGTGTGATTGGTGAGCGAACTGAGAAAAGTAGTATTGGTTTCTCTGCCAAAGTGAAGAGTAAAGATGAGGGTAAGTCTTTCTCTGAAACGGTTCACAATGTTGAGACGGAAGACTTGGTAAAATTCGGTTTGATTCCTGAATTTGTTGGCCGCTTGCCTGTCGTGGCGACTTTGTCTGAACTGGATCAAGAAGCGCTTGTTACGATTCTGAGTGAGCCTAAAAATGCTTTGGTGAAACAGTATCAACACCTGTTCGAATTAGAGGGTGTGGCGTTAGAGTTTACGCCGGAATCCTTGTTAGAGGCTGCGTCGTTAGCGCTAGAGCGTAAGACGGGGGCGCGTGGTTTGCGCAGCATTTTGGAGTCCGCTTTGTTGGACTGCATGTATGATCTGCCAACACGACAAGATGTGGTTAAGGTAGTGATGGATGCACCGTCTATTCGTGGTGAATCTGCGCCCTTGATGGTGATTGAGAAGGAAGACGTGGCGAAAAACGCCTAGTTTCCTTGCCTGTTATAAAAAGCCGAGTTTAAGTATTTCTTAATCTCGGCTTTTTTGTTTTTCGCTTTTAATGCCGATCTAAGCTAAATTGAATGAATATAAGTGCTTGTATTTTTCTGCTTTGCCCTTATCTCTTTCTTAATCCTCAATTTAATAGATAGTAAGTGCGCCTTTTGTTAATGCGCCCAAATTGGAAATTTATATGTCAGATTCTTTGCTTCTTCCAATGTTGCCGTTACGTGATGTAGTGGTTTATCCCCACATGGTACTGCCGTTATTTGTTGGTCGCGCTAAGTCAATTGCTGCGCTTGAGTCCGCGATGGAAGGGGATAAGCATGTTTTTCTTGTGGCTCAGCAAGACGCTTCAAAAGATGATCCTACTACGGAAGACCTTTATTCAATTGGTACCACTGCGAAGATAATGCAGCTTTTGCGCCTTCCTGATGGCACGGTCAAAGTCTTGGTAGAAGGGGTTAAGCGGGCGCGTCTTGAGTCAATGAAGGATGAGGCTGAATTTGTTCTAGGTGAAGTGACAGAGTTAGAGCAAATTGAAGAGGATCAGGCCGAGTTTGACGTGATCCGAAGTGCGTTATTAAAACAATTGGATGAATACGTTGCTGGCAGCAAACGTATTCCATCTGAAGTGGTGGCGTCTCTTAAGTCCATCGATGATTTGGCTAAATTGATCGATAATATTACTGGTCATATGAGCTTGAAGTTAGAAGACAAGCAAAAAGTGCTCGAAGTTGATTCTCTAGTGGGTCGCGGTGAGTATTTGATTGGTTTAATGGATGGTGAACTGGACATTGCTCATCTGGAAAAGAACATTCGTAGCCGTGTTAAGAAGCAGATGGAGAAAAGTCAGCGAGAATACTATTTGAATGAGCAAATGAAGGCTATTCAAAAAGAGCTTGGTGATATGGAAGACGGTAGCAATGAACTGGATTTGCTGCAGGAAAAAATCGTGGAAGTTGGCATGACAGATGAGGCCAAAGACAAAGCGGAAGCGGAGCTGAAAAAGTTGCGCATGATGTCGCCTATGTCTGCGGAAGCGACGGTGGTGCGTGGTTACATTGATTGGTTGGTGTCACTGCCTTGGAGAAAACGCAGTAAAGTTCGTAATGATTTGGCTTATGCCGAAAAAGTATTGAACCAGGATCATTATGGTTTGCAAGATGTGAAAGAGCGCATTCTTGAGTTTTTGGCGGTGCAGCAACGAGTGAAAAAAGTAAAAGGCCCTGTGTTGTGTTTGGTTGGGCCGCCGGGTGTGGGTAAAACCTCATTAGGTCAATCGATTGCGAAAGCGGTTAATCGTAAATACGTTCGTATGGCTTTAGGCGGCGTGCGTGATGAGGCTGAGATTCGTGGTCACCGTCGTACTTACATCGGCTCTATGCCGGGTAAATTGCTACAGAAGCTGACCAAGGTAAAGGTGAAAAACCCACTTTTCCTATTAGATGAAATCGACAAAATGGGCATGGATCAGCGTGGTGATCCGGCCTCTGCTTTGTTGGAAGTGCTTGATCCGGAACAGAATCATACCTTTAACGATCACTACCTTGAAGTGGATTATGATTTGTCCGATGTGATGTTTATCTGTACGTCTAATAGCATGAACATTCCGGGTCCTTTGTTGGATCGTATGGAAGTGATTCGTATCCCAGGTTATACCGAAGATGAGAAGCTGAATATTGCTAAACGTTATTTGTTGCCGAAACAGGTGAAGTTAGCTGGTTTGAAGGCCAATGAAATTGACATCACGGACGAGGCTTTGATGGATGTGATTCGTTACTACACCAAAGAAGCTGGTGTGCGTGGCTTAGAGCGTGAAATCAGTAAAATCTGTCGTCGCGTCGTGAAAAAACAAGCCTTGGCGAAAGCGAAAAAACCAGAAGCGGTTTCTGTTACGAGTGAAAATCTAGAAGATTTTTCTGGTGTTCACAAGTTCAGCTATGGCAAAGCAGAAGAAAAAAATCAAATTGGTCAGGTGACTGGTTTGGCGTGGACGTCTGTTGGTGGTGAATTATTGACCATTGAAGCGGCGGGTGTGGCTGGTAAAGGTCGTCATGTGAAAACAGGTTCTCTTGGTGATGTGATGCAAGAATCCATTCAAGCGGCTTTAACCGTGGTGCGAAGTCGAGCATCTGGCTTAGGAATTGATGAGGATTTTCACGAGAAAGTTGACCTGCATTTACACGTGCCAGAAGGGGCGACACCAAAGGATGGGCCAAGTGCAGGTGTGGCAATGTGTACGGCTATTGTGTCGGTGCTTGCAAAAGTGCCTGTTAAAGCTTCTGTGGCGATGACAGGGGAGATTACGCTGCGCGGAGAGGTCCTACCTATAGGTGGGTTGAAAGAGAAGCTTCTGGCGGCTCATAGAGGTGGCATTAAAACAGTGATAATTCCACAAGAAAATAGCCGTGACTTGAAGGAGATCCCAGACAATATCAAAGCTGATATTGACGTTATCCCAGTAAAATGGATTGATGAAGTACTAGATATTGCTTTAGAGTATATTCCTTCACCAAAAAAGGTAGAAACATTACCTTCGAGTGAAAAAACTGTTGATGAACAAGAGTCTGTAAGTCATCATTAGATCCATCCTGTGTTGACAGGGAGTAGGTTAGGCTTGTATAACTGCTCGCTCGGCCTTGTCGGTTGGCATGTCTATACTGCGCCGAATTAAAACTAAGGAACCACGATAATACTGAAGGGGTACAACGTGAACAAATCTGAATTGATTGATGCTATTGCAGCGTCTGCTGATTTATCTAAAGCTTCTGCGAGCAATGCTCTTGACGCTACTTTAAAAGCAATTGAAACGGCTTTGGCAAAAGGTGACCAGGTAACACTTGTAGGTTTTGGTACTTTTGCTGTTAAAGAACGTGCCGCACGCACTGGCCGCAACCCTCAAACTGGTGCGGAAATCCAAATTAAAGCCGCTAAGGTTCCTGGCTTTAAAGCCGGCAAAGGTCTAAAAGACGCTGTAAACTAATGCATTTGGAGCAGTAGTTCAGTTGGTTAGAATACCTGCCTGTCACGCAGGGGGTCGCGGGTTCGAGTCCCGTCTGTTCCGCCATTAGATACAAAAAGGTGTATTCCAAGCGGAATACACCTTTTTTATTGGGTAATTTATTAATTTCATGTGGAGGCAGTAATGCTCCAAGATATCAGAGATAAGTCACAAGGCATTGTTGTCAAGATCATTGTTGGTTTTATCGTCGTGACTTTTGCTCTATTTGGCGTTGACGCCTTGGTTACGAGTTTTAATTCATCTGATAAAGTCGCTGAGGTAGATGGGGTAGAAATCACCCGTACGCAAATGCTACAGGGTGCAGAAACACAACGCCGTCAATTGATTTCTATGATGGGAAGTCAAATTAATCCAGCTTTGTTGGAAGACAATTTATTACAGCGTCGCGCTTTGGATGAGCTGATTCAGCGCGCTGTGTTAGCCAATCAAGCTGATGTGCTTGGTTTGGGGATATCGGATGAGCAGGTAAATACCTACTTGTTGCAAGCTGAACAATTTCAAACAAACGGACAATTCGATCAAACTAAGTATCTGAATTTTCTTCGTTCTTTAGGTTTTACACCATTGGCGTTCAAAGAGCGTATTAAGCAAGATGTCTTAATCCAGCAGCCACGTAATGCCATCGCGGGTTCAGAGTTTGTATTGCCCTATCAGACAGATGTAGTGACGAATTTACAATCTCAAGTTCGTAGCTATGATTATGTTGCTTTTTCCTTGGCGGATGAATCTGAGCAAACCAGTGCAACGGACGCAGAGTTACAGGCTTACTATGATGAGCATAAAGAAGGCTTTAAAACACCTGAGCAGGTGAAAGTTGACTATGTTGTGGTATCCAGTGACGATTTTGCAAATAAGGTTAACGTGACGGATGCTGAGTTGCAAAATGCCTATCAAGCCTTGGTTGCGGAAACGGCACCGGAAGAGCGTTCAGCTTCCCATATCCTGATTGAAACCTCTGATCGTTCGCAAGATGAAGCGCAAGCTATTGCAAAAGAAGTGGAAGGGAAGTTGGCGTCAGGTGAGAGCTTTGCTAGTTTAGCCGCTGAATATTCAGATGACATTGGTTCAAAAAATGATGGCGGTTACCTAGGCTACATCGAGAAAGGCTCAATGGATGAAGCCTTTGAAAATACCTTGTTTTCTATGCAGCAGGGCGATGTGAAAGAAGCTAAAACGGACTATGGTATCCATCTTATTCAATTGGATGACGTGTCCAAAGTTGATGTGCCTAGTTTTGACTCTGAAAAAGCGCAACTGACCGAAAAATTGATGGCGGACAAAACGCGTGATGCGTTACTAACCGCTCATGAAGACATTACCGATTTGGCCTATGCGAGCGATGATCTACAAGGCATTGCTAAAGAGTACGGTGTGGATGTGTTGCAGAGTGCTTACTTTGATCGTCAAGGTGGTACGGATGACGTCACGGCTAATGCGGCTGTGATTGCGGCTGCGTTTGGTGCCTCGGTGTTAGAAGATGGTCAAAATAGTGATCTAATTGAGTTGAATGACGACGAAGTTGTTGTGATTCATTTGAATGATCATCAACCAGAGTCAGTGCAGAGCTTTGACGACGTGAAGGACCAAGTAGCGTCTATTGTCATTCAAGACAAGGCGCAGGTATCGTTGAAAGAAAAAGCCCTTGCCGCAAAGACTTCTTCAGCAACACAATGGACAAATGTTGAAAATGCCAAGCGTGGACAAGATGAAGTCACTTCATTGGCTTTCTCTTTGCCGCACCCAGAGCAAGGTTCTGTAACCGACATTAAAGACATGTCGAATGGTGATATCGCTTTGATTCGCTTAAATAAAGTAGCTGTCGGTAGTGATCCTGTCACTGACGAGCAGCAGCAAGCCTACGAGCGTTATTTGAGTCAGAATCAGGCTAGCTTGAGTACTCAGTCTCAACAGGCTTATCTGACGACTCAGGCTGATATTGAGCGTTAATTGAGATCTGACTTCCTGTTCTGTAAAAAGCCACTTCGATGAAGTGGCTTTTTTGGTTTTGGCGGATCTAAATTCTGTTGTTTTACCGTGCTGTCTTTATGTCATTGCTGGAATTTACTAAACCAGCTGTTAGGTGGCATAAAGAACGCTTGAGCCGTTTTGGCTGTGGTGTATTTCATTAGATGATCTGTGTGACCTTGTTCGTCACCCATGATCATGCTTTCTAGCATGAGATTAAAGTGGCTTGGACTCTTGCCATAACTCGCAAACATTAAGCCCTGATCGGTTAAGTTGCCGTATGGCATGCTTTGGCGAAGAATTTCAATGGATTTGCCGTGCTGGTCTTTTAATGAAGTGCGTTTTGTATGGGCATGTGGTGATTTTTCAGCAGATGGGTACTCTTCGTTATCTACTTTTGTGCGACCATAAACGTCTTCTTGGGTTTTTAAATCTTTTTTATGCCACTTGGCTAGGTTATGTGAAAAGCGCATCAAGTTGAAATAAGAGCCATGACGATAATGTGCATCCTCATCTCCGACTAACGCAACGGCCTTGCGTTGCTCTCCCTGCGGGTTTTCGGTGCCGTCGACAAAGCCCGTTAGGTCACGACTGTCTTTGTAAAGGAAACATTGAACTTCTTCGACCAGCTCAACACAATCACTAAATAGATTGAACAGGTTTTGAGAGAGTTGAAAGCTGGCGTCATGACGCATTGAGCGTATGTGTAAAACCAAATCGACATCGGTTGGTGAAATCTCTGTCTCTGGGCCTTTTAGGGATGGGAAGAGATCCAATTCTAGTGGTTGTTTGATGTCCAGTTCTGACCAAATGAGTTTGCTGAAACCTACTGCAGCATGTAATTCGGCATCGGCGAACTCTGCTTGGACTTTGCTCACCAGCTCAGGAATGGCGGCTAGTGCGTTTTTGAATTCAGAAATCAGTGAGCGTTTGACGTTTAGGGTGATAAAAAACGCATCGCTAGAGGGTTCTGCGATGATGCCAGACTGATATGGTGTCATGTCTTTATTCCTTTGAAAGTCTAACTTTAAAAATTCGGGTATAGGGCCTTGAGTTGACTAGCTTGCGATGGCTTTGCTTGACCACTTGAGTACTCTTCAAGGGCGTCAGCAAGTGGATTGCCTTGCCATTGGTGCATCGGATTCTTGGAGTACATCATCAGCTCGGCTTCCATTAATAATTGCGTAACCTGTACAGAGGTTAATCGCTTAATGTCATCCAGTGTGCGAATTTCTTGGTCTCCCCAGCGATGGCGAGCCCATTCTAGCAGGTTTGAGCGTAATTCAGAAAGTTGGTTCTGCTGACAGCATTGAATCAAAATCTTGAAGGCACTTGCTTCATCGGGTGTTGATAAAGGGGCAAATTCCTGCAAGGTCGGCACATGAGCTTCGGCTGATAGTTCGGTTTCTGATTTCTTGAAGCGCTTATACAGGCCTGCTAGCAGCAGTAGGCTTGCGACGGTCAAAAGAGCATAGATAAGCCAATCACGAAATGAAAGGGGAAGGTTTTCTTGTTGTTGGGATGTTAGCGGAATGGCTTTTTCTTCATTTTGTATTTGTTGTTTCTCCGACTCAGGTTTCTTTACTAAAGAGATTGGTGCGGTGGAGCTCGGTTGCGCAGGTAATGGAGAGGTATCTATATTGGGTTTACTTGCTGTGGCTTGTCCTGTCGGCAAAGCGGCAATAACGATGCCTTTTGTCGCGGCGCTGGCATGAGCAATCTGGCGTGTTTTTGTATCCCAATAGGCAATGTCGATGTTCGGAAGAACGAGTTCGCCTTCAGCGGTTGGCACGACTTCAACCTGAATGTTTTGTTCCCCTGTTACGCCTATGGCCGTTTTTTGATTGCTAAATTTAGGCGGTTGAGGATACAGCTTATATTGGCGGGTGCTGTTGAAATCCAAGGTTGGTATTTGTTCAGGTAATGAGCCTTTTGCACGAACATTGATATCCCACATGAGGGTGTCGCCAACTCTCGGGGCATCAGTAGCGGCGCTGAGTTTGGTGCTTATCGTTACCGCTTCACTGGGTAGCCAAGAATCGGCGGTGTAACTGGCTGGAATGGGCAGAACTTGTAAATTTAGTGGTTCACTTTGTACCTTGATGAGCTTACGTCCCGAAGACGTATTGATCATGGCTTGAACGCTTTGCGGCGGTATGGTCATTGGGCCACTGCGCTGAGGGAAGCTAAGGTATTCGCGAGTGATGACCTGATATTGAGTACCATTGATGGTTTCGTAATTCATTTGGTCATCAATGAGGCGTTCAATGACTAGGTTTGGTTGAGCAGGCACTGAGCGGTTGGCGTTTTGTAAGGCAACGGAAGTATAGAGCTTAACGCTTAAGATCACTTGTTGTTGTAGATAAGGCTCAACTTCGGATGCCTGTAGTTTCATGATAACAGGTGGATTGCCATTGTCATCCAATAGTTGGGGGGCACTTTTTACCTGTAATTTAATGGCTTGCGACTGATGCTCACCAATTTTAATGGGAGGAATTTCGAGGGTGCCAACCGATTTTGGCATTAATGAAACCACCCAGAAGTTGAGTGCTTTGGTGGTGCCAAGGTTGAAACTAAATTGACTGTTTTGGCTTTTTCCTAGGATTTCGAAATCCTTTTGTAGGGGAGACAGTTCAGGGCCGTTTCCCGTGTCGCTGAAATCGGCTCTCAGAGTAAGTTGTACGAGTGAGTTTTCAGTAACAACGTCTTTGTTGAGACTGGCAATTACGCTGGCGGCATAAAGTGAGGGGGTGGCAATCAACAGACTTATGACCAGACAAGATTGCAATGCATATCTTAGGCGTGACTGGAATAAAGTGAATTGTGACTGACTTACCATGGGTTTATCCCATCCTCTTGCAATAATAGATTTTGATTACGTTTTTCTTGATGCAAATACTCTAGCTTGCGCTGTAGTAAGGTACCTGGGTCGTCTTGGATCTGACGTAACCACTGTTCCAGAGCTTGTTTGCTTTCCATGCTTTGCTGAGAATTTGCTTGAGCAGACTGATTGTTGTCCGTCTCTGATTGTTCATTATCCTTTGGTGATTTGTCTTTGTCTTGTGTTTCGTTCGTTTTGTTAGACTTTTTTGTGTCATTTGAGTTGTTTGGAGGTGTGGATTCTTCGCCATCAGATGATTTTTCTTGTTTGTCCTGTCCTTGGTGTTGATCGTTTTTAGGGGAAGGGGCTTTAGTCTTTTGTTGTGGTTGATGGTCTTTTTGTTGCTGCTTTAAATAGTCGAGATTCTCTTTCGCTGCTGTAAGTTTTGGGTCTTGCTCGAGTGCTTTTTCATAAGACTGTATGGCTTTGTCTGTTTGGCCAGCAAGCGCATAGGCATTGCCTAGATTGTAGTTATCGGCGGCATTGCGATTTGTTTGCTCTAATAGCTTAATGGTCTGGTCGTATTTCTCCAGTGCGTATGACGAGGCTGCTTGCCAGTCTGGCCGCTTAAACAGTTTTTCAGCGGTTTGCCAATCGCCTTGATCTACGGCCTGTTGTGCTTGTTGGTCTGATGTTTTAAACCAATCAAGAGGGGAGGCGTGCAATGGCTTGCTTGGTGAGGAAAGAATGCCGATCAATAAAAGAAAAAGCACGCCTCGACGGAATTGATAAGCTAGCCAAACTAAAAAGGGCAAAGCAAACCAGTGGCCTTGGTCTTGCCAAACGATGCTTTTGTTATCGGCCTGTTTATTTTGACTTTGTTGTGGCTGGATTTGGTTGATCTGTTGCAAATCCAGTTGCTTTAAGCGGCCATGGTAAAAATGCCCGCCGAGGTCATTAGTGAAATCTTCTAATGCTGCTAATGGTGTGCTTGGAATGATGGTCTGCCCCGCTTTTTTTAGTATGCGGCCATTAGGTAATTTGATTGGACCGCCTTTATCTGTACCAAAGGCAATCAGGTCCAATCTGACATTTTGATCGTCTAACAGGTCCGGAATGTCATTCTTATCTCTATCAGCAAGATCATCGGTTAAGACGATAAGGTGTAAGGGAGATGTTGGTTTGTTTAAGGTCAAGGCGGTTTCAATGGCTTGACTTAAACGGTTGCCATAGACAGGCATGATAATGGGTTCTAAAGCCAGTAGGAAATGTATGATGGTCTCTTTGTCTTGGCTAAATGGGCTAATGACATAACTGTCTCCAGCATAGGCGACCAATGCCATATCACCACCCTGGCTGTACTCTAGAATATCGCGGACGGTTTGTTTTAATTGTGTTTGGCGATTGGGCTTGATGTCCGTCGCGTACATGGAGAGAGATTGATCGACAACAAAGATGGTTTTTTGAGTGCTGATGTACATTTTATGAGGCGATTGTTGCCAACTGATTCCAGTTAAGCCGATCCAGCAAAGTGATAAGCAAATCACGCCGAGCCATTTGTTAATTGAAGGCTGTGGAGAGCTTTCCTGTAAATAGGGTAGTAAATGATCATCTACCAACTGGTTTAACTGTTTTTGTTGCGCTCTTTTGCTATCGAAGAGCATTGCCAATAATAGCGTCATCGGAATAAAAAAGAGCCACCATGGTCGCTCAAAGTGGAGAATATCGAAGAGTGTCATGTTCGCTCCCTAACACTGAAATAGAATCTCTTATTAAGCGCGAACGAAGCGGTAAAACTTAAAATGGCGAATAAGGCAAGCCAATGAAATAGCGTGGTTATAGGGCGTTGCCAAACCTCTTCCGAAGGGGTTGGCTCCATTTCATCCAGTTGTTGATAGATGTGTTGTAAATCTTCGGTGCTTTTGGCGCGAAAATATTGGCCACCTGTTTGCTTGGCAATGTCCTTTAATAAGTCTTCATCAAGGTCGCTGGATGGATTGACTTCTTTTGGACCAAAAAAACCTCGTACCAACATGCTGTCTGCTCCAATCCCTATGGTATGAATGCGGACATCTTGTGAGGCTGCAAATGCGGCGGCTTGGCTGGGTTGAACTCGTCCCGCTGTGTTGGCGCCATCGGTCATTAGAATCAAGACTTTTTGATCGGAAGGTTTGTCTTCTAGGCGCTTAATGCCCAAACCAATGGCATCACCAATGGCGGTTCTTTGCCCAGCAAAACCAATTTGAGCTTCTTGTACAAGTTGATTAATGGTTTTGGTGTCAAAGCTTAGAGGAGCCTGAAGAAACGCTTTAGTACCAAAGACGATGATGCCAATGCGATCGCCACGACGTTTCTTTATAAAGTCAGCAAGCACCTCTTTGGCAGCTTGTAAGCGATCAGCGGTTTGTTGGTTGAGTGTCATATCGGTGATTTTCATGCTGCCTGATAAATCTAAGGCAATTAATAAATCGCGTCCAGATGGCGTCACTTGCGTGGGTTCCCCAACCCAAGTGGGGCGACTGATGGCCATGACTAACAGTAACCAAGCCAACCATAAAAAGCTTTTTCCTAAGATGGCTTGACCAGACGTTGTGGTCTTGTCTTGGTGTTGAATAAAGTGTTGAGATTGCGCCCACCAGAGAACATCGCCGTTTGGTTTGGCGCTAGACAGCCAGCGAGCCAATAATGGAACGGGCAATGCAATAAGGAACCAAGGCCAAACAAGCTCAAGCATGGTGCTTCCTTATCCAATAACAAGTTGTTGTTAGCATTTTCTGAATCTCTTTGGCACTGACTTTTGTGTTGGCTTGATATGGTGCGACGATAAAGGCTTCACCAAGCTGAGCGAAGTTGTGTTTTTTGCTCATATGCTGATCTAAAGAGGGTATCAACTCTCGGCTACTTAAAGCCGCTTGTTGTTCTTGGCCAGCACTGATAAGGCAGCGTCGAATCAGCTCGTGACACAAAATAATATGGCTGTTGTCTATTTGGTTGCTTGTTTGTTGTTTTAAAATGCCCAGAGCTTCCCGTCGATAGGCTCGCTTCTTATGACGCTTTAATAGCTTTAATAGAGTGCCAATTAACAGTATGCAGAGCATGGCAAGCACAAGCCAAGTCCACCAAGCGGGTGGCCACATGGCAACCGCATCGGGCAGTAAATAGCCTTTGTTGGGTAAGTCTATTGGTGTAGATTTGGTCATTATCCAATGGCTCCCAATGACAGTAAATATCGAGCGATGCTTTCGGGGGGCTCTGATAAGTCGAAAACCAGATGCTGGATATCAAGCTGATTGAGCTGTTTCTTGAGCTGCTGATTTTGCCTTAGAAAAGCTTGCTGAGCCAGAGTTGAACTGCGTTCACTGATATTGACTAGGGCCTCGTCAGAGGTGCTTTTAATCTGATATTGGCCCGGAGCGAGTTTAAAGGTATTGGCGTCTACTATCTGCACCCAAAAAACCTTGTTGTGTTGGGCTAGTTGCTTTAAATAAAGAGTTTCAGGCCGACTGAGTTGTTGCTTATCGGTTAAAATGATCACATCTTTGTTGCGTGCTTTTAGACTGATCAGGTTCGGCGACAGTATTTGTAGCGAGGACACCGAATGACCGCGTGATCCTATTGAACTGGCTTGCGATAAGGGTTGGAACAGTTTTGCTAACAGGGGCGTTGTCTGCTGCCAAATGTCTTGGCCACCAAAGCACAGACGATAGGCCAATTTGTCGCCTTGTTGTTTTGTGCGCCAAGCTAAAATCCCCGCCAACTGAACAAAACGAGTCGAAATAAAGCTGTATTTTGTGCCGAAATACGCTTCGTTTGAGAGATCCATAAGCAGCAATCTTTGGTGCTCATTCTCTTGTGCATAGAGACGGGTCTGAGCTTGTCCTGTGCGCGCTGTGACTCGCCAATCGATATGGCGTAAATCATCACTGGCTTGATAAGCACGAAGCTCCAGCATTTCAAGCCCTTGTCCTTTTACATGAGCATGACGTTCGCCACTGGTTAGGGCGAAGTGCTTTGCTCGTGGTGCTCGTCCAAGGTGTTTGGCGTAATGCCCTAGTTGGGCAAAATCAACTTCTTTTAATTCAGGTGAAGAAGGGGATAAAAGACCACTCATAGTAATTTAAACTGGATTAATCATAGGGCTGGTACATGGCTAATAAGGCGATTCAGTAAATCGTCTGTCGAAAGGCCAGAGGCTTGGGCTTCAAATGACGTAATAATTCGATGTCTGAGGACTGGCAAGGCCACTTGTCGAACATCGTCAGGCGTCACGAAATCCCGACCATTAAGCAGTGCGTTGGCGCGAGCGCAACGATCTAATGCCAATGTTCCTCGTGGACTGGCACCAAATTCGATCAATTTCAAGTCTTGAGCCTGTTGTCTAAGATACAGCTCTGGTTGGCGTGTCGCCACCACTAACTGAACAATGTATTGCTCAACACTTTCAGACATGTATAAACCAAGTGCTTGCTGTTGTAAGGCTAATATCTGTTCGGGATGACAGAGTGCTTGAGGTCTGTCGGTAGTGGTTTTGTGTAAGTCTTGTTGACGAACAAGACGTAATACTTCTAATTCACTGCTGGCGCTCGGATAGCTGAGGTTGATTTTCATCATAAAGCGATCGAGTTGAGCTTCAGGAAGAGGGTAGGTACCTTCTTGCTCAATTGGATTCTGCGTGGCGATGACAAAAAACAAAGCGGGTAGTGAGTAGCTTTGATTGCCAACCGTGACTTGTTTCTCTCCCATGGCTTCCAATAATGCGGATTGTACTTTTGCGGGGGCGCGGTTGATTTCATCCGCTAACACTATGTCATTCATTATCGGTCCAGCAACAAAACTAAACTGTCCGGTTTCTTGCTGGTAAATGTCGGAGCCCGTTATGTCTCCAGGTAGCAGATCTGGTGTGAACTGAATGCGTTGGAAGCGACTGTCTATGGTATTGGCCAACGCCTTGGCTGCCGTTGTTTTGGCAATGCCTGGTGGGCCCTCTAAAAGAACGTGGCCATTGGCGATGAGAGCGACCAATAATTCGTGCGTTAATTCTTCCTGACCAATAATGGCTTGATTGAGGTGGTCTTTTAATTGCTCAACAAGAGTTACCATCGAATTGAGATTCCTTATACTTCTATCAAAAAGGGTGTGAAGGCCATATAATAGTGTCCATCTTATCGGATTCAAATCTTTACGCACAGAGTGAACTTTGTAAGGGTAATGTAAGCGCAGGACGAAATAATGGCGAAACTTGTATTAAATGTGGCATTGCCTGCGTTTAAGTATAAAGCTATGTATGCTGGTGCGGCAAAGAATTTGGTGGCAAGCAGCTTAGATGGACGTAAAGTACAATTACCTTTGTCGGCCTTTCAATCTTTTGTTACCCATCAAGGCATTTATGGTCTGTTTGAAGTCGAATTTGATAATAGGAATAAATTGCTGGGTGTGACTAAACTGAGATGACACCCAGCATTGCAGATGATCCCATTCAGGAGCTTTTTTATGTATCAGTTTGCCCGCTCGCTATTGTTTAAATTAGACCCAGAAGTGTCTCATGAGCTGTCTTTGGATTTGCTTGCAGCGAGTAGTCGATTGGGCTTGAATAAGTTCTTTGCCAGCTTACCCTCCACGAAACCGGTGGATGTGATGGGCTTACGCTTTCCAAACGCCGTTGGGTTAGCAGCAGGCTTAGATAAGAATGCGGATGCGTTTGAGGCACTTGGTGCGTGCGGGTTTGGTTTTGTGGAAGTCGGAACAGTGACGCCGAAAGGCCAAGCAGGCAACCCAAAACCGCGTTTATTTCGATTGCCTGAACACGATGCCATTATTAACCGCATGGGGTTTAACAATAAGGGTGTCGATCATCTGGTTTCGCGTATTCAAAAGCATCGTTACCCTGGTATGTTAGGGGTGAATATCGGCAAGAATCTCAGTACTTCGGTTGACGATGCGGCCGCCGATTATCTTGCTTGCTTGGAAGCGGTGATACCTTATGCGGATTATATTACGGCGAACATCAGTTCTCCGAATACGCCAGGTCTGCGTAGTTTGCAATTTGGTGAGAGTCTTGCTGAATTGATCTCTCCTTTGGTGGAAGCGCGAGATCGCTATCAAGATGAGAATGGCAAACGCGTTCCGTTGGCGGTAAAAATCGCGCCAGATATGTCGGACGATGAAATTAAACTGGTTGCCGATACCTTGGTTGAACAACAAGTTGACGGCATCATTGCAACCAATACAACCTTGTCGCGTGATGCTGTAAGCGGACATCGTTTTGCTGAAGAGGCGGGTGGTTTGAGCGGTGCTCCAGTACGCGATGCCTCTACTCATGTGGTGCGAGTGTTGGCTGAACACCTGAAAGATACTCTGCCTATTATTGGTGTTGGTGGTATTTCAAGTGGTGCGGATGCCGTTGAGAAGTTGCAAGCGGGGGCCCGATTAGTACAAATGTATTCTGGCTTTATTTATCGTGGACCTGAATTGGTTAAAGAGGCCATTGCTAGTACAGATGCTTATTATCGAGAGCGAGATTTGAATAACTGATTGACCAAACATAATTCAGCATGAGTGGCGAAAGTGTTGCCCTTATGCCAAGGCGGGATTTGATCCCGCCTTTCTTATTTATGGCTTGACCATATTGTCATGACACTGAACAAAAGTATTGATTAATGAACCCAAACACAGAAGTACCAGAACAAGCTATGTACGCACTAGAAATAACCTGTCCGATAGGCATGGAAAATGTTCTTGAAAAAGAGCTGCACGCTGAAGGCTTAACACAAACTCGCTTAGGTGAAGCGCAAGTTAAACTGACAACGGACTTGGAAGGCATCTACAAAGCGTGTCTTTGGTCCCGTGTTGGGACTCGCGTTATGTTGCCCATCGCCCAATTTAAAATGGAATCAGCGGACGATTTGTATAATGGGGTAAAGGTGATTGATTGGTCGCAGCATTTGTTGGTCAGTAATACCATTGCGATTGATTGTCATGGCACTAACCATCACATTCGTAACACTCAGTTTGGTGCTGTGAGAACAAAAGATGCCATTGCGGACTACTTTGTCGCTCAAACAGGGGAGCGTCCAAGTGTTGAGAAGAATCAACCTGATGTCCGCATTGCGGTGCGTATTAAACGCGATGTCGTCACGGTAAGCATTGATTTGTCAGGCGAGAGTATGCATCGACGCAGTTATCGTCAGCAAGGGGCAATGGCACCATTAAAAGAAAACTTAGCCGCGGGTTTGCTACTCAGGGCGGGCTGGGGCGTTGACTCAGACCTGAAGCAGCTAATTGATCCCATGTGTGGTTCGGGCACATTTTTGGTTGAGGCGGCATTGATGTCATTGGATATCGCGCCTGGCTTGCGTCGTCAATACTGGGGATTTAAGGGATGGAAGCAGCACGACCATCGTTTGTGGCAGCAGTTAAATGACTTTGCTAAAAATCGTAAAAAAGATCCTGAAAGTTTAGGTATTCGTTTTCAGGGGACAGACCGAGAGCAAAAAGCCATTGCCGCCGCACGAGAAAACATCAAACGAGCGGGTTTGACTGGCATTATTGATGTGAGTATGTCGCCATTCCAGGAACATGAATTCATTGTTGAAGAAGCGCAACCTGGCTTGGTGATTACGAACCCTCCTTATGGTGAGCGTTTGGGGGATGAAATGGCATTGATTGCCTTATATCGTCAACTGGGTGAATGGGTCGTGAAGCATGCTCATGGCTGGCCATTTATGATGCTAACCAGTAATGATCATCTGGCTCGTCAGATTCCTGTTCGTCCGGAAAAAAGTACACGGGTTATTAATGGTGGTATTGAGTGTCGCGCTTATCAATTTCCAGTGACGGATGCCAATATTAAAGCGGACGCGGTGGCTCAATCTGTGATGACACCAGGCGCGCAAATGGTGGCGAACCGTTTGCAAAAAAACCTGAAGAAAATGAAAAAATGGGCGGACAAAAACAAGATTCAATGTTTTCGAGTGTACGATGCAGATATGCCTGAGTATGCCGTTGCTATTGACTTGTATAACGACTGGGCTCATGTACAAGAATACCAAGCGCCAAAAAGTGTTGACCCAGAAAAGGCTAAGCAACGCTTATTCGAAGTGGTGTCCGCGATCCCGAACGCATTGAACATAGCGGAATCGAACGTGGTGGTAAAACATCGTCAGCGTCAGGCGGGTAAAGGCCAGTATGAAAAGCTGGATCAATCACAACATGAAATGATTGTAGAAGAATACGGTTGTGACTTTATTGTGAATCTCAAAGATTATTTAGACACTGGGTTGTTTTTAGACCATCGACCGGTTCGTAAATTGATTCAACAGAAAGCCGATGGTGTGCGTTTCTTAAATCTATTTTGTTATACCGCTTCGGCGTCTGTTCATGCTGGTCAAGGTGGTGCCTTGACGACGTTAAGTGTTGATATGTCAAACACCTATACAGACTGGGCACGTCGTAATATCGAGCTAAATGAATTTTCAGAGCGAGATCACGCTGTGGTGCGAGCAGATTGTTTTGAGTGGTTAAAGCAGAGTCGTGACGAATTCGATTTGATTTTTATGGACCCACCAACATTTTCTAACTCAAAGAAAATGGCGGATGTGCTAGATATTCAGCGGGATCATGGCGATTTGGTTAGGTTGGCAATGGCCAGACTGGCGACTACAGGCGAGCTTATTTTCTCCAATAATTACCGCCGTTTTCGTTTGGATGAGGACCTCATGAGTGAATTTGACGTACAGGACATTACACGTTCTACATTGGATCCGGATTTTGAGCGTAATAATAAGATTCACCAGTGCTATCTTATTAAACATAAATCTGTGCCTTAAGCGTTGGATCCAGTATAATTTCCTAAAAATTAATTTGGGTTACTTGTAAGTTGTTTAACTTACTGATTTTAAAAGGTTTATAAGTTTCTAGTATGAGAAAAACATTTCGTCTTGTGATTAGTTGTCCCGACCGAGTGGGGATTGTAGCGGCCGTGAGTCAATTCTTAAACGAACGCTCTGGTTCGATTATTGAAGCGAGTCACCACACAGACTTAGAGCAAAAATGGTTTTTCATGCGTCATGATGTTGACGCAGAGAGCCTTTCAATTGATGTCGAGACTTTCCGCGAGGAATTCGCCCCAATTGCTGAAGAATACAACATGCGCTGGTATGTTAAAGACAGTGAAGACCGTCCAAAAGTCATTTTGATGGCAACAAAAGAGTCTCATTGTTTAAATGACATCATGCATCGTTGGCACACAGGTGAACTGAATTGTGAGATCGTCGGGGTTATTGCCAATCACGAAGATCTTCGCTCTATGGTGGAATGGTATAATGTGCCTTATTTTTGCATTTCAGTACCGAAAGAAAACAAGATGCCGGCGTTCCAAGAAATTGAAGCACGTATCGATGAGACAGGTGCGGATACGATTGTATTGGCTCGTTATATGCAGATTTTTCCAGAGTATTTATGTGAGAAATACAAGCATCGAGTCATTAATATTCACCACAGTTTCTTACCATCCTTTATCGGTGCTAAACCTTATCATCAGGCGGCCGTACGAGGAGTGAAATTGATTGGTGCGACATGTCATTATGTCACTGCGGATTTGGATGCGGGTCCAATCATTGAACAGGATGTCATTCGAGTTCGTCATAGTCATTCTGCAGAAGACATGGTGAGGCTGGGTAAAGACATTGAAAAGTTGGTTCTGTCTCGAGGTTTGCGTTACCACTTAGAAGACAGAGTATTAGTGCATGGCAATAAGACGGTAGTCTTTGCTGATTAGATCGCTAAAAGCTTGATGAAAAAGGGAAGACTTTGTTAAAAGTCTTCCCTTTTTTTTATGTTTTTTATCTTTTTGTAATATTAAGTTAGTTGAAATTTCGTTTTCCAAAAAAACGTCTATAGTTACTTTTAAGGGTCATTTAACGAGACGGCAATGAGAGGGAAATGATGAAGCTCAAGTTAACGCCAACTCAAAATTTATGTGTTGGATTTTTAGAGTCCGGGTTTAAATTGGTCCAGATGGGGGAGCAATATTACTTTGTGAAGGGAGAGAGAAGGCAAAAAGTGCTTCCCAAAACGTTAGATGCTTTAGTCAACCGAGGTGCATTATCTTACACAGATCAAGGTGATTACATTTTAAGTGCAGAATTTGTAGCCCATCGTAAACGTATGAGAGAAACCAACGAAGTTGTTCCTGTTCGTCATTAAGTGGTGTTTCTGCTTGTTTAACCCAAACCTTTCATTTTTGAAAAGTTTGGGTTTTTTTTAGCCTTTTTTAATCGCATTTATTGAATTGAACTGTGAGTTTGAGTAAATAAATGACCGACGGCTTGAGCCAAATTAGGGCTAATGCGTTCACTCCGTAGCAGTTGCCATAATGGTTGTTTGGTTTCTGGATGTTGGCTCAGTTCAGCGGTGACTTGCTTGAAAGCAATATAGCCATCGTCACGATGTGCGAGTTTTTCCATCACAATTCTAAGCAGTTGTGGGTTGGTACTCAGCCAATGAGGGCATTTGGCTGCTAACGCTGCGATCAAGTGAATGTCGTCATCTGTGCAGCTGGCTAAGTCTCCTAACATACCAAACAAAGGTAACAATAATGCATCATTGAATGGTGCTTTAGAAAGGCCACGAACATAGCTGGCTTTTAATAACGCATCTTGTTCAGACGACAGTTTCTCAATCAAATTGTTTTGCAGGTTCTCTGGTAAGTGTTGATGCTCTAAGGCATGACAAAGAGCAGAAACAAAGGCTGCAGGGGCGTGAGATAATGCTTTTCGTGCTAACTCACAATGTGTTTCATCATCTATTCGAACGGCCATCTCAGCAATGCCCTGTAAGCCAAGGTTCTGCCATTGGTCTTGTTGGGCGGCAATGTCATTTTGCAAATAGCGGATGACATCGTGATAGTAATGGGAGGCCGTTTTATTTAAGTCTCTGGCTAATAGCGCATGAAAGCTTGCCATGCGTTCTTGATCTGGCTTAAAGGCATAAGGACTATCTTCTAGGGCTTCGGATAAACCTTGTTGCTCGCCCTTGTGTAGAATTTTATCAACGATGGTTTTGATAAAGTGGTCGCGAGTCCCTAAATTCAATGTGCCAGCTTCATCCAGTGGTAACTTCAAAAACCAAATAACGCCTTCGTTAAGGATGTCATCTTTTGTGGCGTTTTTGTCTTTTAATAGGCAAGCTAACCATGCGTGTTGGCGAAAAGGGTAAGGATAAGCCTGTTGCTTACGATCAAATTGGATGGCTTGTTGCGGTGTGATTTTATGAAGGCAACGTCCAAGATCGTAGTAGGTCACATCACAACCGACCATATCAAATAAGTCGCCAAGGGATTCAATTTTATTCATGCTAAATATTTGCTCAAGTGGCCGATAAACTACCCAATGTGTTTTTATCGGTGATAAACAGAAAACCTATTTTACCGTTTTTATAAGGAGAAATCAGGTTGAATCAAACCTTTTCTGGTCATCATACTCTGGCGGATCTTTTAATTGCTCTGCAAATCAGCTTACAAGACAGTGGGCTATGGGAGTGTGAGCAACCCAATCACGAAGCGTTGCAAAGTCAGCAACCCTTTTGCATTGATACTATGTCGTTTGAACAGTGGCTTCGATATGTGATGATTGAAAAGTTTAAAGATCTGCTACAAAGTGGTTCAGCTTTGCCCAATCGTTGTCATATTTCGCCCATGGCGGAAGAGGCTTTTAAAGGGGATGACAGTGTCGATTTATCTCGCATAATCGAATGTTTGGATCAAATCGATCAACATTTGAGCGGCCAGTAAAGGATGATGTCGTTGAATGTCGAGCAAGTGTTAGAGGACTTGGAGTGGCTGGTAACAGGGCATTATATTCTTGCTGATTTTCAGTTGGCTTCATACTGGCGAACCGATTGGAAGGAAAAGCTTGCCTTGCTCAAGCAAAATCCAACCCCGTTGATGGCAAAGCTTGAGCAAACCAAATCCCATTTCTTAGGCAGCTATTTTGAAACCCTATTCAGTTTTGCTGTTTCTGAGTTGTCTATATTGAGTATCAAACGTGAGCATTTTCAAATAACTCGCCAAGGTCAGACATTAGGTGAAGTGGATATGCTTGTCGCCTTGCCTGACGGGCAACTGCAACAATTTGAAGTGGCCATTAAGTTCTATCTGCACAGAGCTGATTTGGCACCCAATGACTGGATTGGACCAAATAAGAATGATAGTTTGGTTAAAAAGGTCACTCGAGCAAGGCAGCATCAGCTGCAAATTCTGAAGACAAAAGAAGGTGCGGACAGTGTTCGAGATTTGTCTCACGATAATGATATTGCGGCCAGTTTACTTGTATTTGGTCGTCTGTATAGAGCGCTTCGCACAGCATCCGATTTGCATGAGTGGCTGTCTGAAGAAAGTGGGGCATGGATCCGAGCTGGTGATATTTTATGGTTAAGGAAATACTTTTCGCACTTTATTATTTTGGAAAAACCACATTGGATGGCTTTTCCGTGTTTTAAGGAGGATTTTACTTTCTTTTCTCCTGAAACTGCATACAATCTTGTAAGCAATTTCCTACATGATGATCGCCCTTTGCATCTCTGTCTGAATTCTACTTTAGCGGAGATGGAAGGGGTAAAAAAACATGTTTTTGTGGTTCCCGATACGTGGTAAAACGGCTCATCTAGCCTAGTTAAAGTCGCTGTAGCATCTGATGTATTTGAGTAGTATTAAATGACTGACTTAGAAGAAATTCTCCAAAATAAAATGCCGTCGGCGGCATGGGTTATTGATGTCGAACACTCGACAATACCTATGTTGAATCAGGCGGCAGAAAGTTTACTGGTGAATTCATTGGGTCCAATACAGTCTGGTCAGCGTCAAATCCCACTTCCGTTAAAACAGAAATGGCAAAGCCGATTGGCCAGTTGTAACAAAGGTCAGAGTTTTTCATGTCGATGGCCTTTTTCATCCAATCTAGAACAAAGTCATCAGTGCGTCGGTCGTGCAGTTCAGTTACCAGATGGCCGCTATGGCATGTTGCTTGAGGTAAGATTAGAAAAGGTTACTCAACCTCCTTCACTTGTTCTAGAAACAGACACGAGTTTGTTGCAACAGTTCAAAACCTTATCTTTTGCTATCTTTTCCCTTGATGGTCAATTTATCAACGCCAGTGATTCCTTTATTAACCATTTTGGTGAAGTAAGCCACATTAATTATCTGTTTGCCGTGTCTTCTGCGGCAAAAAGTTTTATGTCTCGTGTTAACGGTTTGTCGAATCTATCGCAAGAGATTATGTTGTCGACGGTAAATGGCGTTCGTTGGCATAGAATTGAGGCCAGTTTTGATGCCAATTTAGGTCAAATATATTTATTAGCGCATGATATTCA
This sequence comes from Marinomonas posidonica IVIA-Po-181, assembly GCF_000214215.1. Taxonomy (NCBI): domain Bacteria; kingdom Pseudomonadati; phylum Pseudomonadota; class Gammaproteobacteria; order Oceanospirillales; family Oceanospirillaceae; genus Marinomonas; species Marinomonas posidonica. The sequence continues at coordinate 2,259,154 of NC_015559.1, read as the reverse complement.
GGAAGAGCGAGATCACGAAGTTGCTTTATATCGGTTAAATAATTACGACAATTTGACCAATTTACCGAATCGAAATTTATTGTACCAACAACTTGAAAGTGCGTTGCAGAATGCTAAAAAGCGCGATCGTCAATTTGGTTTGATGTATCTGGACCTTGATGGATTCAAGGTAGTGAATGATAACTTTGGCCATCGAGTTGGAGATGAGCTCATTCAACGAGTTGCCGAACGCATTAAATCAAGTATTCCTTCCGGTGCTTGTTTATACCGCTTGGGTGGTGATGAATTTGTTGTGGTTTTAGAAAATACGCATGATTTGTCTGAACTTGAGGACATTGCTCAGAGCATTATGAAAAATGCCAGTAACACTTATCCTGTTGCGAAGATGGAAATGATGATCAGCGCCAGTATTGGCATCGCCAGTTACCCACAACATGCTGATGACGTAGATAATTTGCTTAAAAATGCTGATGCCGCTATGTACCGTGCTAAATCCACGGGACATAATTTGTATTTTGTCTACGAAAATCATATGGCCGATAATATTAACGCCCATTTAACCTTGGGTGGCGGTTTGCGTAAGGCGATTGAAAATGAAGAGTTTGAATTACATTATCAACCGAAAGTGGCCTTGCCAGATGAAAATGTCGTGGGTGCAGAGGCGTTAATTCGCTGGAATCATCCTGATTTAGGTATGGTGAGCCCGGCTAAATTCATCCCACTAGCAGAGGAGAGTGGTTTGATTTTGCCTTTGGGGGAGTGGGTCATTCGTCGTGCTTGTCGCCAGTTACAAGAGTGGCGTGAAAAAGGTTATCCTGCGATTTGTTTGTCGGTTAATCTGTCTAGTCGTCAATTTATGCAAGCCGATCTGGTGGATATGGTGCAGGCGATACTGGAAGAAACTGGGGTGGATCCTGCGTATCTGGAATTAGAGTTAACAGAAAGTATGTTGATGACGGACGCCAAGCAATCCATTGAGAAGCTTCATAGTTTTAGAAAGCTGGGATTAACACTTTCCATCGATGATTTTGGTACCGGCTATTCCTCACTGTCTTATCTAAAGAAATTTCCTATTCAAACGCTAAAAATTGACCGTTCTTTTATACATGATATTGGCATCGACAGTGATAATGATGCGATTGTTAAAGCCACTATTGCAATGGCTAAAAGTTTGAATCTTAAAGTCATTGCAGAAGGGGTAGAGCACAGATCACAAGTGAATGCCTTGGGTGGTTATGATTGCCAGGAAGTTCAAGGATATTTGTATTCCAAACCATTACCCAGTGATGATTTTGTGCAATTCATGCAAAAGCAAGTGGGGCATGAGTCTTTTGCTCTTGTTGAAACGGGCTCATTATAAATTGCAATTATTCGTCAATTTCTGAATGATTACTTGCGACCCTATCAGGAACCTTTTAACCTAGGCGCCAGATTGTAATTGACGGATTAACTGTGCCTTCCCTCGAAAATTTATCTTGTCCTATTGATGATGCTGATCTTCAACTTGAAGGTCGGAGTTTAAGATGTCCTAATGGCCATTGTTTTGATTTAGCCAAAACAGGTTATGTGAATTTACTACCAGTGCAAAACAAGCGCTCGAAAGACCCTGGTGACAGCAAAGAAATGGTATTGTCACGTCAAACTTTTCTTAATCAACAGCACTACTATCCGATTGTTGAGGCGATATTAGCGTCTTGGCCGAATCCCCAAACTTCTTCAGCTGTTCGTATTTTGGATGCGGGTTGTGGTGAAGGGTATTATTTATCACACCTTGGTGAAGCGCTCGAAAAACACAATATTGAGGTCGATCGAGTTGGTTTGGATATATCCAAATGGGCCATAATGTCAGCCAGTAAGCGTGATAAAAACATCAGCTGGATTGTCGGTAGTAATGCCAGTTTGCCTGTGCCTGACGAACGCTTTGATGTGATTTTATGTTTGTTCGGCTTTCCTGTTTTTGAGGAGTTTTCACGCGCATTAGACGACTCTGGCAGCTTGCTTTTAGTCGAATCTGGACCGCGTCATTTGATTGAATTGCGAGAGGTTCTCTATGATCGCATTCATGATTATAAGCCAACCTATCCAGATGGTATTGCAAGCTTTGAATTGCAGTCAGAAACATCCAAATGCTTTTCATTTGAGTTACACGGCCAAGCACAAATCCAAGATTTATTGAGTATGACGCCACACATTCACAAAGCGTCATATGAGGGTAAGTTGGCCATTCAAAAGATAGAGACGATGACCATTACCGCCGACATTAAGTTACGCTGGTATCGAAAAAAGACGGGAGAGAAGTAGACTATGCCAAAGAAAAAAATAGAAGACCTTTTTAAGAAGAACCGAGATTGGGCAGCTAAAGTATCCGCGGAAGATCCTGATTTTTTTTCGACTCTATCAGAGCAGCAACAACCAGAGTACTTATGGATCGGTTGTGCTGACAGTCGAGTGCCTGCCAATCAGATTGTCGATTTACTGCCGGGTGAGGTGTTTGTTCATCGCAACATTGCTAACGTTGTCGTTCATACAGATTTAAACTGTTTGTCCGTGATTCAGTTTGCCGTCGATGTCCTGAAAGTAAAGCACATTATGGTCGTGGGACATTATGGTTGTGGTGGTATTCAAGCCGCGATGGGAACAGAAGAGCATGGCATGATTGATAATTGGTTGCGTCATATTAAAGACGTTTATCGCCTTCACCGTGAGGAAGTCGATGCCATTGAAGATGAACATCAACGTTTTGATCGCATGTGTGAATTGAACGTTATGGAACAGGTGTCCAATGTGTGCCAAAGCAGCATAGTGCAAAATGCTTGGAAGCAAGGACAAGAATTGCATGTACATGGTTGGTGTTACAGCATTGATAACGGCCATATTACGGATTTGAACGTCTCGGTATCTGATGCCCAGCAAGCAAAAGAAAGTTTAGATAACTTATAATTGGCATGAATAAAAAAGCCTCTGATCCTTTGTTACTAAGGCTCAGAGGCTTTTTATTTTTTTACTGGCGCATGGTGTTTAGCGCAAGCTAGATCCGATATTTATAGATTGTTGCTTTCAGCAATGGCTTTAGCGCAAACCGCAATGCTAGAGCGCAACCAGATATGGCCCGGGTCGTGCTGCAATAGTGGGCTCCAGAGCATTTTTAGCTCGACTGGTTGAATCTCAAAAGGGGGCGGTACAACCACCACATGAGGATTGTCTTTCATTAGACGTGTGGCTAATGAAGGTAAGGTTGCAATTAACCCCAGTTGTTCGGTTGCACGCATAGCGACATTATAATTTCGAGTAAAAAGTCGAATATTACGTTTGAAACCTAGATCCGCTAAAGTGCCATCGACCCAGCCCAGTTTTTGTACTTCTTCAGGCTGAATGCCTACCCCAACACCGAATCCCGTTTTGCTTACCCAAACGTGTGGTGAAGACAAATAGGTTTCTAGACTGAAGTTCTTGGCAATGTCTGAATTGGTTGGAATGAGACAAGAGAATTGGTCGACCCAAACGGATTTTTGATGAAACGACTGAGGTAAGGTGTCAAATCGATTGATAACCAAGTCGACCTTGCCCTTTTCAACATCATGAAAACTGACATCGCTCGGGTTCATCACATCCAGAATGACGTTAGGGGCTTCTTCCTGTAGTTTTTTCATCAGCGGGGGGATGAGTGTGGCTTCTGCATAATCACTGGCCATGATGCGAAATACACGGGAGCTGGATTCGGCCTCAAAGCTTTGACCCAGATGCAATACCTCATCGACTGATTGCAGAATATTTTGCACTCTTGGTTGCAACTGAATGGCTAGAGCGGTTGGCATCATGCCATCGCTGGTTCTAACCAATAGAGGATCATGAAATAAATCTCTGAGTCGTCTTAGTCCATTACTCATGGCAGGTTGTGTGATGCCAAGCTGGTTGGCCGCATGAGTCACGTTTTGTTCTCTTAATAAAGAGTCTAAATAACGAAGTAAATTGAGATCTATTTTGTCTAGCTGCATATGAAGAGGGGGCCGTGTCCACTAACAATGGGGCTGCATCATACTCTATTTCTCGAATGAATAGAATGACTGCCCCATATTCGCTTATGCCAATTTAGGGGTTAGGCTTCTTGGCTTAGTTGTTCAATGACTTCGTAACAAGCGCCCATGGTATGGTAATCGGTTTTTCCGGCAGGGCTTTTACAATCATCAATGGCTTGGTTGTCTTGTGTCAGAATACGGAACCATGCGCCATATTGATGATCAATCATATGCTCCCAGCTGTATTGCCAAAGCTGCTGATACTTGTCCCAATAGTGAGTTTGTTGCGTCATAATGGCGAGCATCGCGGCGGCGGCAAAGGATTCAGCTTGTACCCAGAAGTATTTATCGCCATCACACACCTTTCCTTGTGGGTCATAACCATAGCAAAGACCGCCGTGTTGTTGGTCCCAAGCCTTGTTCCAGGCTTGATTGAACAGGCGTTCAGCGGTTGGGATAAGCCAGTCTTGTGGGCGACGCTGATGAATCAATAGTAACAGCTTAGCCCATTCTGTCTGATGACCTGGCTGAAATCCCCACGGGCGGAATAAATGCTTCGGGTCATCTTGGTTGTATTGCCAATCGACTTGCCAGTCTTGCTGGTAATGCTCCCAGATTTCTCCCTTTGCAAGTCCAGCTTGGCGCACGCAAATGTTATGGGCTAAGGTTTCCGCACGATCTAGGTAATGAATCTCTTGAGTAGCGTCATAAGCGGCAAGCAAGGCTTCACATGAATGCATGTTGGCATTTTGCCCTCGATACGGTGACACAGTTTGCCAATTCGCTGAGATTTCGTCTTTATAAAGCTCGTGATTATCATCCCAGAAATGTTCTTCCATTGTCGCAAAGGTCTCTTCTAACCAAGCTTTTGCTTCCCGGATGCCAGCTTTGTAAGCCATTGAATACGCCAACATGACAAAGGCAAAACCATAACAATGATTGGTCTCGTCTAGGTTATCCTCACCATTGAGCAGCCAGACATAACCGCCATTTTCTCGTAAATGGCGCTGGCGCAAGTAGTGAACACCGTGTCTGGTGGCGTCAAGATAAGCTTGTTGTGGATCGGCAAGATAGGCTTTTGCATAGTTAAAGACAAAGCGAGTGCTGCTAACTAAGTGGCGGGTGTCGACGTCATAAATGTCGCCATTGTCTTTATAGAAATGATAGAAGCCGCCATTAGGGTCGATACAACGAGGGTGATAAAACGCTAAGGTAGATTGGATATGAGACTTGAGAAAGTCGATAGATTGAAAGTTCGCAAGTGCTGGCATGGTATTATCCTTAATGTGGTCGAGATGACCTTGTTATTTTTGTTACGTAATTAGGTGTCAAGTCTATGTTAATAGGTTAGGTTATTAAATCAACTAGATTTAATAAATAGAAGTGGTTAGTTTACAGGCCTCTAAAAAAGGTAAGGTTGAAATGAAGTCGTCAGGCAGTACTTCTGAGCAAAGTCGCATATACAACGAAAGAATCATTTTACAATTGGTTCGACAGTACCCCGAGATTTCCAGAGTGGAAATTGCGAAACGGACTGGATTAAGTGCCCAAACTATTTCTGTGATTACCTCTTCTTTGTTGGAGAGAGAGTTGCTGTGTGTGCTGGGAAAGGTTACTGGGCGTCGCGGGCAACCTTCTATTAAATTAAGCATTAATCAGCAAGGCGCTTATGGTTTAGGGATTAATGTGGACCGTAACCATATTAGTGCTGCCTTATTAGATTTTAGTGGCGCGCAAGTTTTACTGTTGGAGCGAGCCGTATCATTTCCAACTGAATCCTCGGCGAAAAGCATTGCCCAAGATGTTATTGAAGAAGTGAAACAAAAGCTTGGCCATGATTGGTTAAAAGTCAAAGGGATAGGCTTGGCCAAACCGGATTATATGGACTCTTGGCTGGACAGTTTGGTGACTAATTCAGACCAGCGTGGTGATCTAGAAGCCTTGAAAAGTGCATTAGCTTATTGGCAATCCGATGCGTTTGAAGATTGGTTGGCTGACGTTACAGGGTTGCCCTGTTTTTGCCAGAATGATGCCGCAGCGGCGGCAACCAGTGAATTATTATTGGCACCAAAACCACCCTCAAAAGATTTCTTCTATTTGTTTGTTAGTACGGCTTGTGGTGGCAGCTTAGTAGCAAATGGTGAATGCTACTTTGGTGCAAATGGCAAAGCAGGTAGCTTTGGTCTGATTCCAACGGCGACGGGGAAGCATGGCCAATGGGTGTTAGAGGCTTTGTCATTGTCCTCCTTACATCGTTATTTTATGTCGAAAGGCCTTGCTTGGCCTAAACAAGATCACGACTGGTTGTCGTCTTCTTATCGCATTGAGATTGAGCGCTGGGCTAGGGAGGTGGCAGAGGAAGTGAAAACAGCCTTAGTGTCTGTCATTGCTCTGTATGATCCTCAGGTTATATTAATTGGTGGACGCTTGCCTGAAGTGGTCTTAACGCAGCTGATCATGGCGTTACGTCAGGTGGCATCGGCGAATATTGTCTTGCCTCTGCCAGACATACAAATCGCACAAACTGGTTATACTGCTGGCGTGTTAGGTGCTGCGGTATTGCCGTTATATGAAACGTTTGCACCGCAGCAAAACGTATTATTGCTCAGCTCAAAAGGGTAGCGACAGCATGAGGCTAGAAATTCAATGCGAAGATAGAGTGGGGATGATACGGGAAATCCTGGACATTTTTATCCCTCATCAAATCGACATGCGCTTAGTGGAAGCAGACTCTAAACAGCGTTGTATTTATTGTGGTTTCTCTGATATTCCTTTTGCGCAATTGCAGAGTCTGTTGGCTGAAATTCGAAAGTTAGACAGTGTTGAAGATGTTAAAACCATTCGTTTTACACCCTTTGAGCGGGAACATAATGCCCTTTATACCTTATTGGAAAGTCTACCCGATGGGGTGATTGCGGTTGATCTTACTGGTCGCATTACCATGCTGACTGAATTGGCGGCGGATGATTTAGGGGCATCGGTAACTGACTTGATGCATCAGCCATTGCAGCAGTTTATTAAAGGCATTCACTTTTCAAAAAGTGCTTGGGCCAATCCCAAAGCAGGGATGAGCAAACGAATTCGTATTCGCAATAAGACCTTGTTATTAGAGATGCGGCCTTTTTTTGTCGTAGACGATGAAGGGGGCGACATTCCGGCTGGTACGGTGATTTATTTAAAATCCGAGCAACGTTTGGATCGACAAGCAGCCAACCTTAAATTAGTACCGGAAGCGGAAAACCATCTCGAAACTTTTTTTCAGCCGGAAGTGATAAAGAGCGCAGCGATGGCTCATACCTTAAAACAAGCGAAAGCCTTTGCAGAGGTGAATGTACCACTATTTGTACAAGGGGAGGTTGGAACGGGAAAGCGTCATTTAATCGAGGCCTTATTTCAATACTGGCAGAAGCGTCAATCTGATCAGGATGCAGAGCTGGTGGTACGTCATGCGAAAGACATTCAATTGGACGATATTAGAGGTTTGGACAAACATTCCGGTTGGTTCGTAATCGATCAGATTGAATATTTGCTTCCTGAACAACAGTTAAACCTATCAAGTTGGTTGCATCAGCAAACGGATACGGTGACCAGTTTTGACCGTCAAATGCGCTTGGTGACCTTGTCGAGTTTGACGCAAGCGAGCTTGTTGGCTTCGGGCTTGGAGGCATCTTTGTATTTCTCTTTAGCCAAGGTCAGTTTAACCATGCCTACGCTCAGGGAGCGACGAGAAGACCTCGAGGGACTGGTGATGCATTTGTTGCGGAATTTAACAGAGCGCTATCGTAAGCCAATGCCAACCCTTTCGAAGGAAGCCTTGACCAAACTAAGTTTGCATTCATGGAGTGGAAACCTGTCAGAGCTACAAAATGTGTGTTTACAGACTTTGTTGCAAGCAAAAAACAAGACATGGCAGGCGGAAGACATTGAGCTTCCGGAAGACAAGCATCTCTCCCTGACACTGCAAAATGATTCTCTAGAGCAAACGGTGAAGGCTTGGGAGTCGAAATTATTGCAGCAGCTGTATCCGCATTATCCAAGTACCAGACGCTTAGCGAAAGCCGTCGGAATGAGTCACAGCTCAATTGCGAATAAGCTCAAAGAGTATGGTATTCAAGCCAAATAAAAATCCCGCCGACCCAGTGTTGGCACTAGATGAACGGGATTTCAAAAAACAGACAAGTAAATAACTTAGTAAGGACGTTGGCGGCGAACCGGTTGACGCTTTTCTTCGCGTTCAATCTTGATCGGCTGTAACTTGGTTTTTGGCTGAGAGACTGATTTCTGGATATTGGCTACCAAGAAAGCAATAACCGCACAAGCAGCTACGAACAATACAAATTCAAACATGGCATTTCTCCAAACTAATTATTCTTATAACAATATGGTTCATTATGACCACAGGGTAAAGTGAAATATGTTGTCTTTTCGTTAATAGGGTCAAATTTTGGGGTTTCAAGTCCTGTGTTTTATAGGTTGTATCTGGCGCGTAAATATCGGGCAACACCATCTTCATCATGGTGGCCAATGACCTCGGTAGCGGCTTCTTTGATATGCAAATGGGCGTTGTCTGTGGCGAAGGCTTCATCCGCCTGATTAAACATCGACAAATCATTGTCACCGTCTCCAAACACGATGAGCTTTTCGGCGCCAGATTCTTGTTTGAGTTCCATTAAAGCTGAGCCTTTACAGACATTGCTGTGATGAATGTCGATCCAATGAGCATCAGGGTTATAGATGCCACCACCGGAATACGCGGTGAGATGATGGTGCTTGTGGCTTTCTTGAACAATTTTCTCAATAAAATCTGGATGGCCTAATGCGCTGATGTTGGTGATTTTAGAATGTTTAGAAAGCTCCGTTAGAGGATGCAAACTCATGTTTTTATGGTTGCCGAGTTCATTGGCAATGTGATCGCTCAAGTGGCCAATAAGTGGTGCGTGGTAAACTTGATGAGAGCCGTCATCGGCTAAACAAAAGATAAAAGGGGTTACTCCGTGTTCGGTAAAGGCATGTAATAAATCATCAATGTGATCATGGTTTAGCAAATGACGATGGCGGTATTGATTGGCTTGAGGTTCCCACCATTCCACGCCATTTTTAAAGATTTGCCAATTGGGGAAGTCATGACCAGCAATACAAGGCATGGCGGCCAAATGGGTTCGTCCAGTGGCAATGGTGTAAAAAACACCAGCGGCTTTAAGCTTCTCAAGTGTTTCTAGGGTGTAATTAGATAAACGCTGATGTCGATTAAGTAGGGTACCGTCTAAATCAAATGCTACTAGTTCCATAGTCACCTCGTCTCATTGAGTGAGCACTATCGCACTTTGTGACTTTGGACTTCAACCTTTGCCAGGTGGATTTTTTGTTTTTGGTTAGAAAAAAAGGATCTGTAAGAGAAGAGAGGGCCGTTTTTATGGAGGAAAACAGCCCTCATAGATAACTATTTTTGAGCCAATGCTGGCGTTGAGAAAACGATGCCTTTCCAACCCTTTAGAATAAATTGACGGATGTTTTGGTGGTCGTTGCCTTGTGGGTTTTGCAATACATCAATACGATAAAAATCACCAAATAAAGCCAGAGTTTCGGCTTCGCTTAACTGGTTTAGTGAGGCAAAGGCAAAAATCTTGCAAGAACCATTGTTCTCGTTAGTGGCATTACTCTGGTTGCCATTAGTAAAGGCAGTGGGTGTGAACTCGTATTCATGATCAATCACGGCAATGACGTCTTTAAATGCCACCTGTTCTGGTGATGATTTGACTAATTCGATTAAGGTTTGTGTGCTTAGCATGACAACTCCAGCTAGGTTGGTGGTCACCTCAAATACATTCGCTTTATTGGCTGTATTTGACGGTCAATTTAAAAATGATAAAGGATAATAATCCGCAGCTCGCCATAGTAGCAAGCATGGGCACAAAGCTACCATTGTGAAACAGACTGACCATGGCGCCGCTGAAAGCACCCAAGGCAAAGCGTGAGGTGCCTGCTAAAGCGGTTACACTGCCATTATTGTTGCCAGCATTTTTCAAGGCGCCAGCCATAAAACCACTGCTTAAAATCCCCATCGGCCCAACAAAAAGCATGCTGGCAAGCATGATAAGTGGCAAAGGTGGCTTGTCAAATAAACACAGTATTAGCATAAAGAGGGATGCGGCTAAGGGAATAAAACTGGCGTACTTGCAGAGCACCTCGGTCCCCAGTTTATCAACAACGCGGCTATTGATGGTTGAGGCGATCATCATGGTAATGACGTTTACTCCAACGAGAAATCCGAAATGAGACGGGTCGACTTGATAAAGCTCAATGTAAACGAAGGAAGAGCCAGTGATGAAGCTCATCATTCCGGAAAAGAAAAAGGCGCCAGCAGCAATGTAACCTAACACAGTTGGGTTCTTGATGAGAATGCCATAGTTGCGGATGGCGCCCCATAAAGAAAAAGGAGTGCGTTTTTCTTTGGCGAGTGTTTCTGGAATTTTGATCCAAAAGAGCACAATGGCAAGTAAGGCTAAAATCCCTAGAAAGGTAAAAATAGAATGCCAGCTAAACAAGGTGAGAATAGCGCCGCCCAAAATCGGTGCGGCGAGAGGGGCTAACGCCATCACCAACATGATCATCGACATGGCTTTAGCAAACTCATTAATCGATAAGCCGTCTTTTACTAGGGCTGGAATGCATACGGCCACGGCCGCACCGCCTAATGCTTGTATCGCACGTCCCACCATGAGGGCATCATAGTTAGGTGATAAAGCACAAATAAAACTACCAATAGCAAAGACACTTAGCCCGCCCACGACCACTTTACGGCGTCCAATGGCATCGGAGATTGGGCCAAATAGGATTTGCAAAAAAGCAAACACCATTAAATACAAACTTAAGGTCATTTGCACCAAGCTGATATCAATGTTCAGATCTTTGGCGATGCTGGGAATACTCGGCAAATACGCATCCACGGCGAGAGGCGTGAGACCAGACAATAAGCCTAGAATGAGAATAATGGGTAAGGTTAAGGACATAATATGGCTTGAGGGATTCTCGATTGAGGTAGTGGATAAAAGAAGCCGTTATTATAATGTTTTTGCAGATCTATTAGGCGGAATTAATTGTGTAAACACTAAGTAAAGGCGTTGTCGGATATCGTTTGATGCTCCATATTGTGTGGTTTTCAAATGCCTTACATGTTTCAATTTCGTCAATTTATTATTTTCTCACCCTATTTTAGTGGATGCTTGAATTGATCTGCATTGGGCTGTGACAAGGACTATTATGCTAGGACTTTTTGAAAAATGGGTTGCTGCTTATCCTCAACAGGATGCTGGGCAAGCGCCAAATACCCTTTACGCTTTTTGTCGTTATTACTCGAAAGGCGTTGAGCTACCATTGGTACTGATGTCGTGTTTGACGGCATTCATTGCGATTTTGGAAGTGACATTATTCAGCTTCTTGGGGCAGTTGGTGGATTGGTTGATAGACAAGGATCCAAGTACCTTTTTTGCTGAAGAGGGTACGCATTTGATGTTAATGGGCTTGATGATTTTGGTGGCCATGCCGCTGTTAACCTTTTTCCATTCAGCCATCATACATCAGGTACTGTTGGGTAATTACCCAATGCGAATCCGTTGGTTGTCACATCAATTTATTCTCAAGCAAAGTATGTCGTTTTTTCAGGACGAATTTGCTGGGCGGATCTCTACTAAGGTGATGCAAACCTCATTGGCCGTTCGTGAAACAGTGATGAAGTTATTGGATGTATTGGTTTACATTGGTGTCTACTTTATTTCCATGGTGGTGTTAATTGCTAAGGCGGATTATCGTCTCATGCTGCCTATGTTGGGTTGGTTGGTTTGCTATGTGTTGCTGCAGCTGTACTTTGTGCCTAAGTTGAAAAAAATATCGGCGGAGCAAGCGGATGCCCGTTCTATTATGACAGGTCGTGTGGTCGACAGTTACAGCAACATTTCGACAGTGAAGTTGTTTTCGCATCATGATCGTGAAGCGGACTATGCCAAAGAAGGTATGGATGGCTTTTTGAAAACAGTGTACAAGCAAATGCGCCTAGTAACCTTCCTGAATGTTGGCGTGCAAGCATGTAATTATATATTGGCGTTCGTGATTGCCGCTCTGTCTATCTGGTTGTGGTCAGGCAGTGTGATTAGTGTCGGTGCCATTGCCATTTCGGTGAGCTTAGCGCTTCGATTGAATGGCATGTCCCAGTGGATTATGTGGGAAGTCAGTGCCTTGTTTGAAAACATTGGTATGGTCAACGATGGCATGAAAACCCTGTCCCGTGAGGTTGAAATTGAAGACAAGCCAAACGCGCCTGCATTACAAGTGACACAAGGTCAAATTGATTACAAAGCGGTGAATTTTCATTACGGCAAGACAGACCGTAAAGTCATTGAGGATTTGGTTTTATCGATTAAACCAGGTGAAAAGGTGGGTTTGGTTGGGCGTTCAGGCGCGGGTAAATCAACCATTGTTAATTTGCTGATGCGCTTTCATGATGTGGAGTCAGGTCAAGTGTGCATCGACGGTCAAGACATCAGCCAAGTGACTCAGGAATCGTTACGGGCACAAATTGGCATGGTGACGCAAGACACGTCATTATTGCATCGTACAGTGCGTGAGAACCTGCTATATGGTCGCCCTGATGCGACAGAAGAAGAGATGATTGCGGCAGCGAAAAAAGCCGAAGCTCATGAGTTTATTCAGACGTTAACCGACCCATATGGCAATGTGGGCTACGACGCCATGGTCGGAGAGCGCGGCATTAAGCTATCTGGTGGTCAGCGCCAGCGTGTGGCCATCGCTCGGGTGTTGCTAAAAGACGCGCCTTTGTTGATTTTAGATGAGGCCACGTCCGCCCTCGATTCTGAAGTCGAAGCAGCGATCCAAGACAGTTTGTACAAGCTCATGCAAGGCAAAACCGTCATCGCCATTGCCCACCGTTTATCGACCATTGCTGCAATGGATCGATTGATCGTATTGGACAAGGGTCATGTGATTGAGCAGGGCAGTCATGACGAACTAGTCAATGCAAAAGGCATTTATGCGGCGCTTTGGGCACATCAGACAGGTGGTTTTTTGGCCGAAGATGTGGCGTTAGAGTCAGATGAGACCGTATAACGCTGACATGATTGTTGTTTAGATGAATGGGTTATTGATTCTCTAGTGACAAAAAATGCGACCTCACGAGGTCGCATTTTTATTTGTCTTTTTGAGAGCAGATTCGCGTGAGCTTTTACGTTTGGTCTGCATTCATGAAAGGTTTAGTCGTCTTTGATTTTGCCTTTCTTATTGGCCAACCAAACAAATTGGTAAGGCATTAGGGTGACTTTGCCCAGATGATCTTCATATACCTGTTCCGAAACAAGATCGGTCCAAATGTCCGTTGCGATTAGATTTAGCTCTGACAAATTAAAATGTTGTGGCTGATCTGTCATGTTGTATACCGCAAAGAGGCTTTGTCTCCTGTCTAGGCTTTGGCGCCAAAAGGCAAAGAGGTTTTCCCCCATGTGCAATATGTATTGGGTAGCATTGGGGTGAAAAGCCGGTTGAGCGCGACGAACTTTTAACAAGTTGGTGACGCTGTTAAAGACTTTTTGATGGTGCGTCGGTGTATTCAGCGCGTGATCTAATTCATCCATGTCCCAAATATGGCGATTGATTGATCGGAAGTGCCCCGTATTATCGACCCGTTCAAAGTCATTTTCTGTCCCGAATAGACTGTGAATATAAAACGCGGGAACGCCTTCCAACGCCATCATCACACCAGCGGCACAAAGGAAACGAGCAAACTGCCATTGGTCTGGCCCTTGGTGAGCGGAACCTGACAAGGCATCCCATAAACTGATGTTGATTTCGTATGGTTTGGCTTCACCTTTTGGTGTGGTGCGTGAGCTGAGCTTGCCACCAAAACGCTTCATGGTGTTAATGAGCGTTTCCAGTTCCCATTCTGACAACAAACCCTCTGTTGGACGCAAACCTATGCCATCGTGCGAAGCGATGAAATTCAGGTAAGTCGTACCCTGCTGGGCGGGTGGCATGCTCATCAACCATTGTTTTAAGTGGTTGCAGTTGCCGGTTACTAGGCTATTGATCAGCAAGGGAGGCAAGGAGAAGTTGTAAATTAAATGGGCTTCGTTGGCATTACCAAAGTAGGTTAGGTTTTCCTGATTTGGAATATTGGTTTCGGTGATGATCACGGCTTCAGGCGCGTAATGTTCTATCATCAAACGCAATAGACGGATCATCTCATGGGTTTGAGGCAGGTTAATGCAAGTTGTCCCTGGGATTTTCCAAAGGAATGCTACGGCATCCAGTCGGAACCAGCGAATGCCTTTCTCTAAATAAAGACGAATGATGCGAAGGAATTCGATCAAGACATCTGGATTCTCAAAATTCAAATCCACCTGATCGTGACTAAAGGTACACCAAACGTATTTTTCTCCGGTTTGGGTTTTGACTTCACGTAACAGAGGGGACGTTCTAGGTCTGACAACGGCACTTAAATCGGCATTTGGGTCCGCTTCATAGAAAAATGTCGCGCCAGGTTCAACGCCAGCTTTATAGTTTTCAAACCACATGCTTCGGCTTGAACAATGATTGATGACCAGGTCCCCCATGACTTTGAAATCCTCTGATAAGCTGGAAACATGATCCCAGTTACCGGATGAAGGATTGACGGTGGTGTAATCCATCACACTGAAACCGTCGTCTGAACTGTAGGGGAAAAAAGGCAAAAGGTGAACGGCAGAGATGCAGCAGGCCAGTTTGCTTTTGACAAAATTATGCAAGGTTTCTAATGGTGCTTCGCCTTTTTTACGCAGGGTGTCTGCGTAAGTGATCAGCATGACGTCGGACTGATCCCATAAATTTCTATGAGGTCGAGGTGACTCTGTCGCTGGATCAAGAAAGAAGGTCGATAAACATTTTCTCGCCAACTCTTTGTGGTCAAGTGTTGGATAGAGAAGTTGCAAATGCGCCATTAGCCTTTGCTCTAATTGTGACAAGGGAGCATGTTCCATAGTAAATTCCTGCTTTTTCAAGTGATCAAAAACAACGCCTAAGCGCTCACTCAGTTAACCCGGCTGGCTCGATTACTTCGGGCCAAACTCGGTCATATCTTTTTCTACGGCTTCTGCCAGTTGCGACATGACACCAGGGAAAGCGCTGATGACGCGATTCCAGCTTGGGATAAAGGGGGTTTCCATTGGGTTTTCTAAATATTGGTTGCCGGCTTTCATGATGTTACTGGCAAACAGTTCAACCGCTTGTTCTTCCGTGTGAACATCCAATTTTAGACCATTGATTTCAGCATCATTACGATACGTTTCGATAAAGTCCAGTGCGACACGGAAATAAGTGGCTTTTATCGTACGGAAGGTTTCCTGATTGAAAATGGTGCCATTGGTTGCCAATTTTCGGAAGATGGCTTTGGTAATGTCGATGGACATTTTTGATAAGCCGCCATCATCGTTATCAGCAGATAAATCTTGGTGTTTATGATCGTAAATGTCGGCAATGTCGACCTGACATAAACGGTTAGGAGAATAGTTACGATACATTTCACTTAACACGCCAATTTCAAGTCCCCAGTCACTTGGGATGCGCAGGTCAGTCATGACATCACGACGGAAAGAAAATTCCCCGGCTAATGGGTAGCGGTAGCTGTCGAGGTAGTCTAAATAATCAAGGTGTCCTAACACTTTTTTCAATGAGTAAAGCAAAGGGGTGACCAATAAGCGACTGACTCGGCCATTCATCTTGCCATTGGCGGCACGAGCGTAAAAGCCCTTACAGAATTCATAGTTAAAATTAGGGTTGGCAACTGGGTAGATTAACCGTGCCAATAACTCGCGATCATACGTCACAATGTCGCAGTCATGCATGGCAATCGATTCAGCTTGACCGGCGGCTAGATTATATCCCATGCAGAACCAAACATTTCGTCCTTTACCTGGGTCAGAAGGGGAGAGGTTTTCGCCTTTTAAGACACTGTCAATTTCTCTTAATCTAGGTCCATCATTCCATAAGACTTTATAGTTTTGCGGTAACACACTGAAAAACTCTAAAGCATGGCGATATTGCTCTTCGGTGGCTCGATCCAAACCTATGATGATTTCTGATAAATAAGGCACCTGTTGAAGGTGCTTAATGATGTTCGGCATGGCCGCTGTTTCCAACTCGGAATACAAACAGGGCAAAATCAGAGACATAGGACGAGTCTTAGCGAACTCGCAAAGCTCTTTTTCCATTTCTTCAAGGGGGCGGTGTGCTAGGTTGTGAAGTGTGGTGATGATACCGTTTTGATGAAAGTCACCCATCATTAATCTCCTAAAATTGAAATGTCCGTTCGTTATTTTTGTTGAGCTTTAAGTTATAAAATGCCGTGTTTGATTAATACTTGATTGATCGCTTGGGCCCAGCCTTTTGGGCCATAATCGTCAGTTAACCAAGCGTCACTGCGATTTGGTACTTCGGGTGGTGCATGAACGGGTGAGCGAATGACCACAGGGATGTCTGCTTTACTGAGCATGCCAATGTCATTTTCACCATCACCTAATGCCATGGTTGTGATGAGTTCGTCGTCCAAATGTTGGCTTTGATACTGGGCTTTTAGCCAGAGCATGGCATTGGCCTTATCACACTCTTTACCCATTAAATGAGAGAAACGACCACCTTTTTGGATTTGTACGCCGTAGGGTTCTAGGTAATCGCGAAAGGCTTGCAGGGCTTGGTTGGAGTCCGTCCACACCATGGGTTCAGTGAACTCTCTTTGCATCGCAAGCTTGGCATTCTCTTGGCTTAAACCGGTTAACTTGATTAGCTGGTCAACGCTCATGTCGCTAAAGGGTTGAAAGGTAAAGTTCTCCCGTTGATTTTCGGTCATTCTAATGAGTTCTTCGCGATTTGGTCCGAATGCTTTTAACCAATAATCACCGGCCTCTTCTAGGGGCTCTTGAATGTCTAATCCAAGGGCTTTGGGAATATAAACTGCGGAACCATTTTCAACGATAAAAGGGTCAAGATGGTTTAATGCTTTTCTTAGAGGAAGCAGCTCATGAAAGGTTTTACTGGTATTAATGACGCAAGGAATAGCGAAGGTTTTTAACGACAGCATAGCGGACTTCGCTGGTTCGAAGCTGTAGGTGTGGTGATCCAATAATGTGCCATCGAGGTCAGTAAAAATTAATAGGCTTGTCATCTTGTTTCCAAATATGGGTCCATCAAGGTATTACTGTTGGACGTTAAGGTTAGTCTTGCAAATGTGGTGCCAGTGCGTGACAGTAGGTTTTCTTTTTATCAGCTTAACTAGGGTTTTAAACAATTAGATGACAAGTTTGCTACGTTTGTATGTCGGGATATTTTTGGCTTTGATGGCGTTTGCTGCCAATTCAGTCTTGAACCGTTTGGCGTTGGCGGATGGTTTGATTGACCCTGGAAGCTTTACCCTTTGGCGCTTAGTAAGTGGCGCTGTTACCCTCGCTCTATTGTGCTTGATTCACCGACTGGTAAAGGGCGGAGTGACTTTACCTAGCATGATGCAGGAAGGAAATTGGGTATCGGCGGCAGCTTTATTTGTCTACGCTGTTGGCTTTTCTTATGCCTATATCACACTCTCGACTGGCGTGGGCGCGTTGATTCTGTTTGCTGCGGTTCAGTTAACCTTAATAGGCTTTGCCATCTTTTTTGGGCAAAAACTGGGAAGGTTAGAGTGGTTGGGGCTGGTGTTGGCTTTTTCCGGTTTTGTGTATCTAGTGTTGCCTACTTTAACCTCTCCTTCTTTGACTGGCTTTGTGCTTATGACCTTCGCAGGTGTGGCGTGGGGCTTGTATACCTGGCGAGGCAAAACTTCTCATTCACCTTTGTTCGCCACGGCTTCTAATTTTCTGCGTACCTTACCTATGCTCGTGATATTGCTGGTTTTGGTTAATTGGTTGGGTGCTTTTAAGAGCAGTGTTGATGGTATTTTACTCGCAGTGTTATCAGGGGCTGTGATGTCGGGGTTGGGCTATGCGCTTTGGTATGCTGTTTTGCCTCTAATCAGTGCTTCTATGGCTGCGGTTTTGCAGCTTTTGGTGCCGATTATTGCGACCTTTGGTGGTGTGGTTTTTGCAGCTGAAAACATCAGCTTACACCTTATTTATGCGAGTGCGATTGTGCTGGGCGGTGTTCTGCTGGTGATCATGGGAAGAAAGAAATAATGCTTTGTTTTGGTGCGTTAATAGTGCCATGCATTTATTTGGTGATATATCGTGGCACAAGTTGTGGCATGAAGAGTCTGAGACTTGTTTGGGAATATTCGTAAATAATTTATGGAAAATAACTGGGGGTGAACGTTGAAGATTGAACTGTGGTTTTTGTTTTTTTGTGCCTATTTATTTATTACTTTGGCGCCTGGGCCAAATGTCATTTTTGTGGTTCAGAATGCCGTTAAGTATGGGTATCGTAAAGCTTTGTTGTCGATTCTTGGGAACCTTACCTGCCAAGCCATTATTGTCCTTTTAGTGGCTTGTGGGGCTGGAGCAATGTTAGAGAAGTCGCCGATGGCGTTTTTTATCCTGAAGGTGATTGGGGGAGTCTATCTTATATATCTGGGCGTGACTGGATTACTGAAGCAACGAAGGAAAGAAGGGGGAGGCAAGAAACTGGGGCATAAAGAAAGAGAGACTAGAGAACCTTCGTGCTTCAAAACAGGGTTCTTCGTTTCTGCAAGTAACCCCAAAACCGTCATTTTTTTATCGGCCTTTTTGCCACAGTTTATATCGCCGGATTATGCGGTGGCACAGCAATTTATGATCATGTTTTTTTCTATATGTCTGATCGTCACCTTGGTTCATCTTTCGTACTCTTATCTTGCTAAAAATATTTCAAATGCATTCCAAACAACCACGCTTGGTAAGGCATTTTCGAAAATCTACCATACGGTTTTTATTGCATTGGGTGGCGGTCTAATTTTCAGTAATAGGTAGAGTGTTGAACTTGGAATTCTCTAAGGGAGAGTGCTTGAATATTGACTTTATCGCTTATGGCTAACCTAAAAAAGTCCTTCTCATTCTATGCTGTGTCAGACACCAATTGGTGTCTGATTTTACACATACAAAATGATCAGTCCTCAGACAACGCCACGTAGGCGACGGTAAAGGCACCTTCCTGAAATGCTTTTAATCCTGTTGCTTTAAAGGGAATGGGCAATGGATTATTTTGTAAGGTTTCTTTGATTTTACTGCTGTTGAACAGATCCACTTGAACACTGTCGATGAGTTGCAGCGCCGCTTCAATTTTAAACCCGACAGCCCCTCCGGCAAATTTTCCTTTGGTTGGGCGCTCTTTAATGGCGACCTGAGTGACCTTGTAGTCTTCGAAAAGCTTTTTTAGTGTGAACTGCAGTTTGCATATGCTTTCGCTGTCGTTTGGATGGTTTAAGGGAAGTCGGATTTGACGACAGTCGGGAATTTGGAATAAGCCGTCTTCCTTCGACATGAGACAAAGGATGGCTTCGCTGCCTTTAATTTCGACACCACAAGTAATCATAAAATAGCCTTATCATTGAAGATTTTAGGCATTATCTCATACTTGTCGCCATTCTCGCAGAGTAAAAAAAACTGCTTGGTTTCATGAAAAGAAGTCAGATCTAATGTGAAAAGGTTGGCTTCTGGTGAATTACACTCTTTTCAATTTCTTGTCTCTTAATGTTACGCAGAATACGTTACTATTTCGAAATATTATTTTGTTTAATTTCAAAATACGAGATTTTCTACTGATTAAGGTGCGAAAACGTGCTTTTCATCGGTAGCTATTTTTCTTCACTCTTACAAATTAGGTTGTATTCAATGACTGCTTTATCGCCACTGGGCGTGACACCACCACAGGTGAAATCCTTAGATGAAATTCTGCCTCATGAACCTTTGTTGATGATGGGGGCGGGTCCTGTGCCAATCCCTGAACGCGTCGCCAAAGCCAACTCTGTGGTGATTAATCATTTAGGCAGTGTCATGGCTCAAGTAATCGACCAGGTTAAGTCCATGGCACGCTATGTTTTTCAAACCAAGTCCGAATGGGTTTTGGGCGTAGCGGGGCCGGCCTCGGCGGCGATGGAAATGGCGGTGGCCAATTTGTTGCAAAAAGATGAGCGAATCTTGTGTATCAACAATGGTTTCTTTAGCCATCGTATGGCAGAGATGGCGGCTCGTGTCGGTGCTGATGTCCATGAATTGCATGTCGGGACATACGAAGCGGCGGATCCTGAGCGAGTGCGTAATGCGATTGAGGAAACGCGTCCAAAAGTCGTCACCTTAGTTCAGGGCGAAACCTCTAATACCGTGTTTAATCATACTTTGGAAGACATTGCTAAAATTGCGAAATCTTATGGCTGTTTAGTGGTGGTCGACGCGGTTTGTACCTTGAGTACCATGCCACTGAAAATGGATGAATGGCAAGTCGATGTGGTGATTACGGGTGGTCAAAAAGGCTTGTCTTCTATTCCTGGCGCTTCTTTATTGGCGTTTTCGGATGAAGCTTGGTCTGCTATTAAGCGTCGAACTCAGCCTACGGCTCAATGGTGTTTTGATGTGCAATTGGCTGAAAACTTCTGGCACAAAGATGGCTATCATTATACTGCCCCTGTGTCTGGCATTATGGCGCTCCATGAGGCGTTGAAACTGGTGTGCGAAGAGACACTGGAACAACGATTTGCTCGTCACTTACGCTGCTCGAAAGCATTGCAGACGGGGATCGAAGGAATGGGACTAGAGCTTTTTATTGCTTCAGAAGCACGGTTGAATTCTGTGGTGGGGATTAACATCCCGCAAGGATTGACGGCCAATCAAATCTGTCATCACATCTCGGATGTGTATCGAGTTGAAATAGCCGGTTCATTCGGACAGCCCATTGTGCGTATTGGTCAAATGGGAGAACAATGTCGTGAACATAATCTGTTCCGTACCTTGCATGCTCTAGGCAGCACAATGCGTGACTTGGGGGTCAAAGTGGATCAGCCTAATGGCATGGCAGAAATGGAAGCGTATTTACAACGTATGCCGCGAACCATAGCGCAAATGGCTCAATCTGTCGCTTAGTCATAATAGATAAACGCGACAGTTAAAATGCCCCCTTATGTTTGGGGCATTTTTGTGTCTGGCTTTTTATTTGGCATGACACTGGCGAACAAAGCGCCAAACGTAACCAACAAGCAGGCGATGATTTGCGCTTGAGTCAGCTCAGCTTCAGTAAACAAGCCAAGCCATGCAGTGGATAGTGCAGGGGCGATATAAGACAACACGCCTAGTAAAGATAAATTGCCGCGTTTGACACCAAAATCCCAACAAAAGAACGCCACCCCAACTGGCCCTAACCCTAAGCCAAGAATAGCGATCCAAGCATTGGTTGGTAACGTGTCTGGTGTTGTTTCCATTGCGAAGTGACTGATGCCTGCCAGTATGCTGGTGATAAGGCAGTACCAAAGTACAGAGCTAGAAGGAACGTCTTGAAAACGTCGATTCGCCACTGAATAGCTTGACCACAGCAAAGCGCAGGCAAAAGCGGCACCATATCCCGTCCAATGTATTTCTATGCCACTATCATTTGCGACTGAGGTTTTTGACTGCAGCATGATCGCCGTCCCGATGAAGGCGACTATGGCACCAATGAGGTGACTCCAAGATAAGTGACTAGCCTTTGTCATACCAGCCATTAAGACGATCAGCAGTGGCCATAAATAGGCAATGAGGCCAGCTTCAACAGGTGGTGCATGTTGAAAAGCATAGAAATAACAGAAGTGGTAACAAAAAAAGCCTAAGCCTCCCATGGCAATAGCGCTGTTAGGCGTGTTTTGCCAGGAGGTTTTAATTTCTCCTTTGCTAAGATAGACCAAGAAAAACAGTAAGGTGGCCACGGCAAATGTCAGGGCTAACAGAAGCAAAGGGGGGACGAGACCGGCTTGTGTGGTAAATAGGGCTAAAATACTCCACAACAAAATAGCAATGCTGCCAATGAGGGTCGCTTGTGGTGAGGAGTGACTTGGTATTGAAGCGCTCATAAAGGGTCCTTAACAATAAATTTATCTATAGCTTAAGGGCTTTAAAGCATTTGGGTATTGTCAAAAACGCGGAAAAGCGTTGTGAAAAACACGCCTTTTTTGCCTATTAAGTGAAATAAAAAAGGACGTTGACAGGGTGGTGACAGGTTTGAAGGGTAAGGTGAAGCCCATCAAGTTTTCTGAGCATTCTATTTTAGAAACTTGACTCGCTAACAAAAACAATAACAAGCAGGAGAAAATCATGCTTAAACACCTATCTTTGAAGTCTGTTCTTGTCTCTGGTGCGGTCGCACTTTCTATGGTTGGACAGGCTCATGCCTATGAACCCGCTCGCAGTGCAGAATGTATCGCGCCAGCTAACCCTGGTGGTGGTTGGGATTTCACTTGTCGTAGTGTGGGTAAAGTTCTAGTTGATCAGGATTACATCAAAGGTAATGTGCAAACGGTCAATATGTCAGGTGCTGGTGGTGGTGTAGCGTTTGCACACACGGTCAGTAAACGTGCTAAAGACGACAATTTGATTGTGGCGGCAAGTACGGCAACAACTACTCGCCTTGCTCAAGGTCAATTCCCTGGCATGAACTCAGATCAAGTGAAATGGGTTGGTACATTGGGGGCCGATTACGGCATCATTGCGGTTGGTAAAGACTCCAAATACACTTCACTTAGTCAACTCATTGCAGCCCTAAAGCAAGATCCTACGTCAGTGAAATTCGCTGGTGGTAGTGCTTCTGGTGGTTGGGATCACTTAAAGGTCTTGATAACAGCGCAAAAAGCGCAGGTAGAGAATTTGCCTAAAATTCGCTACTTAGCTTTCAGTGGTGGTTCTGAAGCCTTGGTTCAAGTTGTTGGTGGTCACGTAGATGCTTTTACTGGTGATGTCTCTGAAGTGAAAGGCTTCATGGACTCAGGTGATTTGCGTGTGTTAGCTGTGCTATCGGAACAACGCTTGCCAGCACCATTTAACAAAATTCCAACGGCGATGGAGCAGGGTATTGATTCTGTTGCACCAAACTGGCGTGGTTTTTACGTTCCAGGTAAAGCGAGTCAAGAATCTTATGATTGGTGGGTAGATACAATGAACGAGTTGTACACCACTCAAGAATGGAAAGACATCATGACTAAGAACGGCTTGATGCCATTTCATAAGTCGGGTGCAGAGTTTACTCAATTCGTTAAAAATCAAACTTTGGATATCCAAATCCTATCGAAAGACATTGGTTTGATCCGCTAATAACGCACTGCTATTTTGGAGGGGGCAACCCCTCCTACTTCATTTTTGTATTTTACTAATTAACTAACATGGAGCAGAAACATGCGCATAAATGATCGTGTGTTTGGCATGCTGATGCTGATTCTCGCCGTTGCATACGGCTGGGAAGCGACGCAATTTCCTATGCCTTTTGGCGGGCATGAAAGTGTCGGACCTGAAACCTTTCCTATCATGCTGTCTATTATTCTCGGGATCAGCTCAATTTATATGATGGTACGACCTGACCCAGACGAGAAGTGGGCACCAGCGGCTATGTTAGTGGAACTGGCTATTGTTGTGTTGGCGATGTTGGCCTTTGCTTGGGCAATTGAACCAATAGGATTTATGCCGGCTGCCGCTTTGGTGGTGAGCTTTTTATGCTGGCGCATGGGGGCAAGTGTTTCGAAGAGTGTGATGACTGGCGTGATTAGTTCTGTTGCCATCTTCTTCCTATTTAATCATGTGCTTGAGTTAGCTCTGCCACTCGGTTTATTGGAGTTCTAATATGGATACGATCAGCTTATTGATGCAAGGCTTTGCCGTTGCGCTGTCGCCAGAAAGTATTATGTTTGCCGTGGTGGGGGCGATTTTAGGGACGCTTATCGGTGCTTTACCTGGCCTAGGTCCAGCCAATGGCGTGGCTATTTTGATTCCGTTAGCGTTTAGCTTGGGTTTATCGCCAACGTCGTCATTGATCTTACTGACCTCAGTGTATGCGGGTGCCATGTATGGTGGCCGTATTTCCTCTATCCTGTTGAACATTCCAGGAGATGAGCCTGCCATGATGACTTGTTTAGACGGTTATCCAATGGCATTGAAAGGTAAGGCGGCAGAAGCATTAGCGATTTCGGCCATTGCTTCGTTTATAGGGAGTTTCATCGCCACTATAGGTTTGGTGATTCTAGCACCGATCTTAGCTAAGTTTGCGTTGAAATTTGGTCCTTCTGAATATTTTGCCTTATTTGCGTTAGCCTTTGCGACCCTTGGTGGCATTACAGGTAAAAACCAATTTAAAACCCTAATGGCGGCGGCCATTGGTTTGATGATTGCGACGGTTGGGATTGATATTTCGACAGGCGTACAACGTTATACTTTTAACACCCTTGAACTGTTTGAAGGAGTGGATTTTATTATCGCTATTGTTGGCTTGTTTGCCATCAGTGAATTGCTGTTCTTCCTTGAGCGTCATGCCGGTGATGGTCTGAAACAAGTGGCGATTAATAAGTTAAAATTGTCGGCGAAAGACATTATCAAAGTCTTGCCAGCGTCCATTCGTGGTGCTTTGTTGGGCTTTGTTTCTGGTGTATTGCCAGGCGCTGGTGCCTCTCTAGGTAGTTTTATTAGCTATACTCTGGAGAAACGTACCTCGGACAAAGGTGAGTTTGGCCATGGTGATCCTCGTGGTGTGGCTGCGCCAGAGGCGGGCAACAACGGTGCAGCATCGGGCGCACTTGTTCCTATGTTGACTCTTGGTGTGCCAGGAAGTGGAACAACCGCTGTCTTATTGGCGATGTTGATTTCACTGAATATCTCACCAGGTCCTATGTTGTTCCAACAAAATGCCGACCTAGTTTGGGGCGTGATTGCTGCGATGTTTGTTGGTAACCTAGTATTGCTCTTGTTGAACATTCCTATGGTTGGCATCTTCGTTAAACTGTTGAGCATTCCGCCTAAATATCTTATGCCGATCGTGACCTTGATTGCTTCGGTGGGTATTTATTCCGTAAGTCACAGTGCTTTAGATTTGTATTTCATGGTGGGCTTTGGTGTTGCGGGTTATATTTTCCGTAAGGTGGACATTCCATTAGTGCCGATTATTTTGGGGATGTTGCTTGGGCCAGAAATGGAAAAAAGCTTACGCCACGCATTGGTGTTATCCGATGGTGACTGGAGTGTGCTTTTCAATAGTGGTCTGAGTATTGGTCTTTGGACTGTGGCGATTCTCGGATTGGTTTTACCTATTGTTGTCGGTCCAATTGTCCGTGCTAAGATGGCCAGATCAAAAAATAGTACTCGCTAATTAGCAAAGCGATTACTCGATACTAAAAAATTCGGACGGTCTTTACCGTTCGAATTTTTTTGCTTTATACCAAAAAATAATAATGAATTAGCAGGCGCCTTATGAGAATTTTAGTAGTCGAAGATACTCAGGTTTTGGGCCAAGCCATAAATGAGCGTTTAACCTCTCTTGGCCATGGTGTTGATTTGATAACAGATGGCAAACAGGCAGACGAAATGTTGCGTTATCAATCTGTGGACTTGATTTTGCTGGATTTGAATTTGCCTGGTTTGTCTGGCCTGCAATTGCTGCAAAAATTACGGCAACGTGATGATGACACGCCAGTGTTGATTTTAACGGCCCGAGATCACATTGAAGACCGCATTCGTCTATTGGATGCTGGTGCGGATGATTACCTGACGAAACCTTTTGATTTTGGAGAGCTAGAAGCCAGATGTAGGGCTTTATTAAGACGCAAACAAGGCTACGCTGCTAACGTCACGGAACATGGTAATATTCAAGTGAATCGTGATAGTCGACAGGTGTTTATTGAAGGGGAATTGACCGCAATTACCAATCGCGAATTTCGCTTGCTGGAGATTTTTCTTGGGCACTTGGGGCGGGTATTAAGCAAAGACGAAATAACCGATCACCTTTTTAATTTCAATGAAACGCCTGGGCCGAATGCCATTGAGTTGTATGTTGGGCGCTTGCGTAAAAAAATGTTGAAAGGGGATCTGGTGATCAGCACATTAAGGGGAATTGGCTATGTGGCAGAAATCACTCAGCCCACAAAATCTGAGTGATGATGAAAAGCTGGCGTTAAAAAAAGCCCCTTCATTACGCTTTCGTTTTATTGTCTCCGGTGTCATTGTGATTTGCGTTATTGCTGGCATCGCGATTAATTTGATTTTTGATTATAGCCGACAGTTGGCGGATTTATCCTATGATCGACTGTTGCGTAGTGCCTTGTTGCAAATGGATGAAAATATCGCACTGATAGACAATCAGGTCAGTGTTGATATTCCTTGGTCGGCTTTTGCTACCCTGGCTCAAGCTGATGAAGATCGGGTGTTTTATAAGGTGGAAAGTCGAGAACAGGGCTTTATTACCGGCTATGACAACCTCGACTCCCAACCCCCAAAACGGCCTGTTTTGGATCAAATGCAATTTTATAATCAAAGTTATTCCAATGAGTTGGTTCGATTTGCTTGGCTTGAGCGGCACCTAACAAATCCAGAAAGCGCACAAACTGTCCGTATTATTTTAGGTCAGACGCGTTTGTCTAGGGAAAAAATGGCTTCCTCCATTACTCAGCGTGCGGTTGAGGTGGTGGTGTTAATTGCATTGGTTGCCATTGCCTTGATTATGATTGGCAGCCATTTGGTGTTGCGTCCTTTGCATCGCATTGAGTGGGCGCTAGAAGAGCGTGTGAAAGGGGATTTAACGCCGATTACCATCAATACACCGAAAGAAACTCATCATCTAAAAGTCGCCATTAATCACTTTATGGCGCGTCTGCAAAAGAACCTTGAACAACTTGAAAATTATACCGCTGACGCGGCACACCAATTACGAACGCCTTTGGCGAGTCTGAAAGCGTTAGCAGAGAATGCACGTGATAATACCTCGCCAGAAAAACATCACCAGGCACTAGAGAATATCGTTCGTCAATGTGATTATTTGAGTCAGACTGTCACTTTATTATTGAATCAAGCCGTGGTGTCACATCGTTTGCAAACTCACCGATTGGAACCAATGGACTTGTTGCTGCCGATTACTGCGTCTTGTCGTGAACATGCTGTACCGGCTTTGCATCAAGGGGTGCGTTTATCTTATGAATGTTCTCTGCAGGAAGCTTGGGTGCTGGGGGATGGTTTTTCGATCCAGCAAATGATGCAAAATTTAATTGAGAATGCGGTGCGTTATAGTAGCCATCAAAAACAGCAGCAAACGGATGTGATTGTAAGAGTACAAGCGTTAGAGAAGATCTACCGCATACAGGTAATTGATTATGGTGATGGCATTGCCGAAGAAGAAAAAGAACGCGTGTTTGAGCGTTTTTATCGGGCTCGTTATGACATTGCGGGGAGTGGCGTTGGTTTGTCCATGGTGAAGGACATTTTAGACCACCATCATGCTCAAATCGACATTCTCGATACCCAACCAAAGGGCACGACCTTTCAAGTGGATATAGATAAATTGCGTTTTTTTGGAGGGCGAATCTGATGAAAGCATGGCTGACGATTGTAATGTGTTTTAGTTTGTCCTTGGCTTGGGCCGAATCCCCAACGGTTTGGTTTGGAAAAAAGAATGCATCACGAGTCTTGGTGATCAATTCGGCTTTGGATTTGACATCATTTGAGCCCATTTTGCAGGATTTTGTTGCCCAGTATCCGGAGATTCGAGTCGCGTATCGTGATGTAAATACCTTAGAGCTTTACTATCTGACTATTGAAGAGCAATCGAATCCAGTGGCCAGTTTGGCCATTAGCAGCGCAATGGATCTGCATTTTAAGCTGGTCAATGATGGTTACGCTCGAACTTATCAATCGAGTTTAACGGACAATCTACCGCAAGATTTTAAATGGCGTGACCAGCTTTTTGCGTTTTCATTAGAGCCGATTGTGATGCTGGTAAACAAAAACGCGTTCCCCGGGCCACTGCCAGAAGATCGACAATCCTTGTTACAGACCATACGTCAGCATGGCCCAACTATGACGAAACGTATTGGCACTTATGATATCCGTCAAAGTGGGGTGGGCTATCTTTTAGCGAGCCAAGATGCGCGGCAAGCGGATTTAACATGGGGGCGTTTGTTGGAGGCGTTTGGTAGTCACGATGTGCAGACCTATTGTTGTACTCATGACATCATAGACGATGTGGCTGATGGCAAGTTGGTGTTGGGTTATAACTTGCTTGGCTCATATGCTTCGCAAAGGGCAAAAGACGACGATCGCCTTAAAATGATTTTGCCGAAGGATTTTACCTTGATGTTAATGCGCGCGGCTTTAATTCCTAAGAATGCGCCAAATCCACAGGATGCCGGCTTGTTTATTGATTTTTTATTGTCCGATCGCGCTCAAAAAATGATGCAAGATCAGGGGCTGTTATTCCCAATACATCCGGATGTTAATAATGCAGAAGACCCGTTTGTGGTCAATGCGCCTGGACCGACAGGCATTATAGAACTGGATCAGCAGCTGTTAGTTGGGCGGGATTATGCCAAACAGCAGCGCTTTATTCGTAATTGGGAAATTGCTTTTGAGATTCATCATCAAGAGTAGAGCGGAAGCGGCCTGGCGTCATATTTTCATGTTGATGAAAAAGTCTGATGAGGGCACTGGCGTTGCTCAATCCTACTTTCTCTGCAATGTCTTCTAGACTGTTTTGAGAGGTAGAAAGCCAATGTTTTGCGGCCGTCAGTTGTTTTTTAAGAAGATACTGCTTTGGTGTTATACCAAAGTGCTGCTTAAACAGAAGCGTTAATTGACTGCTGCTTAAATGCACCTGTTGCGCGATTTCTTTGATGATTAAGCCATTAGCAAACTCCTGATCGATTAACTGCCTGGCTTTGTATAGCCTCATGTTAGCCTGTAACAAGGACTCTTTAGGTAAAGGTAACAAGTATTCGAGCATGGACAAGGCTTGTTGTTGCTTGAACGAGTTTGGATCCGCTGACAGAGTGGACAAAAAAGGCAAATAGGCTTGGGCCTGTGGGGTTAATTGGATGAAGGTTTCTTGGCTTACCAAGTCTTGATTCCAAATAGGCAGTGCATTCAATACTAGGCAACGATTATCTTGTTCTGCTTGATGAGTGTGTGCCTGTTGCGATGAAATGAGACAAGCTTGGCCGAACTCGACGGCTTGCTGTTGACCTTCCACTTCCAGTTCTAACTGACCAGAAAGAGGCAAAACAATTTGAGTGTGTGAGTGAAGGTGTGCTTTTTCTGTGCCTTGATAAGAGAGGATTTCAATGGAATCACGCACTGTCTTGTCCTAGTCTTGTTAATTGGATGATTACTTTTTAATACTGTCGTAGACTGTCGATATAAAGAGCGTCAGAAGAGCGAATCTTTCTTTCTGGAGGCGAATACTCTATACCTATCTAGCTTGAAGCAAAAGGGGAAGTCATGCGATATCTATTGGTTGGACTGTGCAGTTTGTGGTTACAAACGGCGTCGGCCGAAATTGCAATGCAAGTTTTGGATCAAGATCAACAACCTGTCACCGATGCAGTGGTGTTTGTGACGGACAAAGCGGTTAGCAGTCCAGCTGACAGTGCCGTGATGGATCAGATTGATGAGTCCTTTGTGCCTAGAGTGTTGGTTGTCCAAAAGGGGCAGTTTGTTCGATTCCCCAACAGTGATGACATTCGACATCATGTATACAGTTTTTCAGAGCCGAAAAGTTTTGAGATTAAGCTGTATAAAGGCTCCGACATTGCCCCTATTCAGTTTGATAAGCCAGGATTAGTGATTTTAGGCTGTAATATTCACGATGATATGATTGGTTATATCTTTGTTGCGGATAACGAATATGCCGTTAAAACCAATGAGCAGGGCTGGGTGACCTTACCAGTAGAGGCGGGTGACAGTGTTTCTATTTGGAATGAGCGCTTTGTGGAGGGGGTCGATACGATTAAACGTTTTGACGTCGGAAATGATGCTCGGCAAACCGTCATGTTAGACCTTTTTCCTTCGATTGAAGTCAGCGATCATTCTGATCACGGTTCTGATTGGTGAAACAAGGTCAATAGGGAGGCGTGTTGAACTTAATGTATCTGCTTGCTTATCCTTTGCTGAGACGCCAATCTTATTTTTTCATTAGATGATGTTGCAAAGTAAAATTAAACCTTGAAATGCAATAGTACAAACGGCCTGTAATGGCTTTTTTAAACATAAGGATTTAAACGAATGGAAGTAATACTTCACTATCTATTAAGCGTGCAAGTACTGGTACTGATCTTAGCGGTATTCCTGTTAAAGAGTTCAATTAAGTTTGTGCCTCAAAACCGAGCTTTTCTGATTGAGCGTTTTGGTAAATATCAATCAACAAAAGAAGCGGGCTTGAATTTTATCTTACCTTTCATTGATCGTGTTGCGTCAGACCGTTCTTTAAAAGAGCAAGCTGTTGATGTGCCAGAACAGAGCGCGATCACTAAAGACAATATCTCACTTCATGTTGATGGTGTGCTTTATTTTCGAGTATTAGATCCATACAAAGCGACCTATGGTGTTGATAATTATGTGTTCGCTGTCACTCAGTTAGCGCAAACCACCATGCGTTCTGAGTTAGGGAAAATGGAGCTGGATAAAACCTTTGAAGAGCGAGATCAATTGAATACCAACATTGTATCGGCAATCAATGAAGCGGCCGGGCCATGGGGTATTCAGGTCTTACGTTATGAAATTAAAGACATTATACCACCTCACTCTGTTATGGAGGCGATGGAGGCTCAGATGAAGGCAGAGCGTGTGAAACGTGCGCAGATTCTTGAGTCAGAGGGTGATCGTCAGGCGGCCATCAACCGTGCAGAAGGTGAAAAGGCATCCGTGGTTCTCGCGGCTGAAGCGGATAAGGAAGAGCAAGTGTTGCGTGCAGAAGGGGAGGCGAAAGCCATTGTGGCAGTCGCTCAAGCTCAAGCAGAAGCATTACGGAAAGTAGGTGAAGCAGCGGCCACAGAGGAAGGTCAAAAAGCCATTCAGCTTGATCTAGCAACTAAAGCCATTGACGCTAAGCGTGCCATTGCAAAAGAATCGTCTGTTGTCTTGTTGCCAGATGGTGCGACCGAAGCATCTTCTTTGGTGGCGCAGGCGACCACTATTATCCAGCAAATGAATAAAGGTGGTTAGATGAACTTTTTCACCGAAAACCTTGCTCAGAGCCTTTTGGTTGCGGGTTTAATCTTATTGGTGATTGAAGTCGTGGTGTTAGGCTTTACAACCTTTTTCTTATTTTTTGCCGGGCTTGGAGCTGTGCTAACCAGTGTGCTTTTGTATGCGGATATTGTTCCCAATACCACTTTAAGTGCTTTGATGAGTACAGGAGTCCTGACCCTGATCGCGGCTTTAGTGCTTTGGCGTCCGCTAAAATCGATGCAAGCGAATGTGAGTGGTAAAAAAGCACAAGGCGATTTAGTTGGTCACCAATTCATTCTGAAGGATAGGGTGTCGCCGACTGAGTCGCCTACTCATCAATATTCTGGTGTGAGTTGGCACTTAGTTAGTCAGGATACGATTGAAGTGGGAACTCGCGTTGAAGTCACCGAGGCTCAAGTAGGCACTTTCCACATTAAAGCAATTGATTAAACTGTATTGAAGAATGAAAAAGGCCGAGTCAGTATTCTTGCTAACTCGGCCTTTTTATTGACATGAACAAGACTAACGCAGAATGAGCAATGGAATACTACTTTCAATGATCATTTTGCTGGTGTTGCTGCCGACAAAAAATTGGCGGACCTTGGAATGTGCATAGGCCCCCATCACCATTAACTCAATATTATGATCGTCACGGTATTGTGTGAGCACTGGGTAAATTTTACCTGGTTGAATGCTGGCGGTTACCTGAAAGCCTTCCTGTTCTAGCATGGCTTGGGCGTCTTCTAACTTTTCTTTACGCTCGGGAGTGTCATCTCCAGCCATGACTAAATGGCATTTGAGACTCAATAGTAGAGGGCTTTTTGCAATTCTTGCAATGGCGTTATCCGCGGCCTCGCGTCCATCATAGGCAATCATGAAGTTTTTGGGTGGTGTGAAATCCCCAATGCTAATGAGGATGGGGCGATGTTGGCTGCGTGCCACTCGTTCAATATGAGAGCCAATGGTATGGGCATTCATTGTGTGGTGGTCGCCTAAGCGTCCGAGTACGATCAAGCGAGTATCTTCTTCCAGCTCGGCCAAACTTTCAACAAGATCACCATGCCGTTGAAGTTGAGATACTTGCTTGGCTCCGGCTGCTAAAGCATAAGATTTGGCATTGTCCAAAATCATTTTGCCATGCTCAAGTGCTAACTTGGCGCGTTTTGCATCGAGTTCGACCAGCTCATCAAGCAAATGTTCGCGGCTGCCAAAACCAATAGAGCCGGACAGATCTTCTTCCGTTCGGCTCTCATCTTTTTCCAAAGAGTGCAACAAGATCAGTGGACAGGATAATTGTTTCGCCGCCCACACCGAAGCGGAGGTGACGTATTCTGATAATGAAGAACCATCAATACAGGCAATTACGTTTGTCATGGTTGCACTCCTTTTTTTATTCTAATGGTTTTAATGTCCGCCCATCAATTTCTCAACTTCTTCAGGGTTATTATGAACACCAAATTTATCAACGACCGTCGCACTGGCTTGATTCATGCCGATTAATTCAACGTCAGCGCCTTCACGACGGAACTTGATCACAACCTTATCTAGGGCTGATACAGATGTAATGTCCCAAAAATGGGCATCTGACAAATCAATCGTAACCTTTTCTACGGCTTCTTTAAAATCAAAAGAGGCGGTAAATTGATCTGAAGACGCAAAAAAGACTTGTCCAATGACTTTGTATTTTCTGTGCCCCGTTGTGTTACCTGGCTCATTTGTAACCGCCATGAAGTGACCAATTTTGTTGGCAAAAAACATGGCCGCTAACAATACACCGACAAACACGCCCAACGCTAAGTTATGTGTGTAAACCACGATGGATACGGTGGCTAACATAACAATGTTAGTTGATAGAGGGTGTTTTTTCAGGTTAATCACGGATTCCCAAGAGAAAGTGCCAATCGATACCATAATCATCACAGCAACCAGTGCTGCCATTGGAATTTGACCAATTAGATCGTCTAAGAAGACGACCATGATGAGTAGCAAAAAGCCGGCAATGAAGGTTGATAATCGACCGCGACCACCGGATTTTACGTTGATAACAGATTGACCAATCATGGCACAACCTGCCATACCACCAAGCAAACCGGAAGTGATGTTGGCAACACCTTGACCTTTACATTCACGGTTTTTATCGCTGTTAGTATCTGTAAATTCATCGACGATCGTAGCGGTCATCATAGACTCAAGTAAACCGACTACAGCCAAACCTAAGGAGTAAGGTAAAATGATCCAAAGGGTTTCAAAGTTTAAAGGCACATCAGGCCATAAGAATATTGGCAGCGTATCTGGTAGTTCACCCATGTCTCCGACAGTACGAATGTCGAGTCCATAGGTCATCGCAAAAGCAGTCAACAGAACAATACAGACCAAAGGTGAAGGAATCGCTTTACCAATAATAGGCAGTAGTGGGAACAGATAGATGATGCCTAAACCAACCGCTGTCATGGCATATACATGCCAAGTGACATTGGTTAGTTCGGGTAACTGTGCCATAAAGATTAAAATGGCTAAGGCGTTAACGAAGCCTGTAACAACGGACCGAGAAACGAACCGCATTAGGCTGCCTAGCTTGAGGTAACCGGCGATAATTTGAAACACACCCGTTAGTAAGGTGGCAGCCAAAAGGTATTGCAAACCATGATCTTTTACTAAGGTAACCATAAGGAGAGCCATGGCACCCGTAGCGGCTGAAATCATACCTGGACGGCCACCGAAAAAAGAAATAACAACGGCGATACAGAATGACGCATATAGGCCGACTTTTGGATCGACCCCAGCAATAATAGAAAATGCAA
This sequence comes from Marinomonas posidonica IVIA-Po-181, assembly GCF_000214215.1. NCBI lineage: Bacteria > Pseudomonadati > Pseudomonadota > Gammaproteobacteria > Oceanospirillales > Oceanospirillaceae > Marinomonas > Marinomonas posidonica. The sequence continues at coordinate 2,225,191 of NC_015559.1, read as the reverse complement.
TGGCTTCAGGGATGAGCGCCAGTGCAACAACAGTACCGGCGAGGGAGTCGCCTTTTATATTTGAGAACCAGTCTCGTTTTATCGAATCGATCATGTATTACCTTCTGTGTGTATAAAGTCGCAATGAAAAATTGCTACAAGAGAGGCGCTGGAGCTCAACAAACAACTTGCGGGTTGTATTGTGGGGGCACTATTAGAGTCTAGAAAAGGCTCAGATACACCATGGAAAAATGGTTGATAGTACAAACGCCTGAAATTGCCGGAATTATAAAGAGTTAGACTATTTAAGGCAATAATAAGCCTTATTTATGATGCTTCCGTTACAGGGCTTAACATAAATACACAAAGAGCTTGGTCGGACTGTACCAAGGTACAATAGCAAGGTTTTTACATCTACTTTATCTTGTAGTCAATCATCAATTTAATCCGTCATTTACCGGAGACACCACATGAGCGACAACCAAGTATCATTTGCAACATTAGGCGAACAAGTCGGCATTATTACCAAATTAAGCGGTTCGGCGGTGGTTGAATCCATTGATGGTCAAGAACGAGTGGTTAAGGTTGGTGACCCAGTATTCTATGGTGAAGTCGTACGTACAAGTCACAATGCTAGTATCACCATTGCTTTTGTTGATGGCACTGAAGTGGTGATTGGTAATGATGCGAATGTTGAAATCAATGATGAAGTTTACAACCCAGGTGACAATGATGAACTGGTGGCCGATTCGTCCAGTGATGTGGATGCCCTTCAACAAGCTATTTTATCTGGTGATGACCCAACATTAATTCAAGATGCGCCTGCGGCTGGCGAAACGCTGACTGAGGAGAATCGTGTTGATGTCGATATTGAACGAATCGACAACAGTGCCTTACCAGGCTTTGGAGACGAGTCTTTGACTCTTCCTAGTTACGGTTATGATACAGACAGTGGCAGTGCGTTCCAGCAGAATCAAGCGAGTGAAGCGGCTGATTCTCAAACAACCACTTCAAGCGCTAGCGCTGACTCTCAAGCGAGCACTTCAAGTGCTAGTGCTGAAAATCAAGCTCCCGTTGTTGAAAATCAAACTGGATCTGTAACCGAAGATCTTACTCTAAGCGGTACATTGCAAGCGACAGATGTAGACTTGCCTTCAGGTAGCTCTTTAACATTTACAACCACATCTACTGCAACGGGTTTAACGCTGAATAGTGATGGCAGTTATACCTTTGATGCGTCATCTTATGATTCTTTAAGTGTTGGAGAAGAGCAAGAAATATCAATCAGTATTACCGCCACAGATGACCAAGGAGCAGCAGGTTCTGGCACATTAGTGATTACTGTGACAGGAACGAATGATGCGCCAATTGCTCAAGCGGCAACGGGCTTTGTGATTGAGAATACGGTACTTAGCGGTAGTATTAGTGCGACAGATATCGATCTTCCAGCGGATGCGACATTAGCTTTTACCACAGAAGAATCAATATTAGGCTTAACGCTTAACACAGACGGTTCCTATAGCTTTGATGCTTCTTTCTACAGTGATTTAACTTCTGGTGAAACTCAGACCATTACGGTTCCTATCACGGTGACCGACGACCAAGGTGCGACAGCGAGCACGACGTTAACCATCAATGTGTTTGGAACAAACGACGGCCCAGTTGCAGTAGACGACACAGCAACAGGCACAGAAGACGGTGGCGTGATCACCATCGATGTGTTGGCGAATGACAGCGATGTGGATGGCGATACGTTGACCATTACGGATGCTTCGGTACCAGAAGAGCAAGGTACGGTGGCGATCGTGGACGGCAAACTTGAGTTCACACCGGCTGAGAACTTCAACGGCGAAGCGACCATCAGCTACGAAATCAGCGATGGCACCACAACGGATACAGCCGATGTGACTGTGACCGTAGAGGCGGTGAATGATGCTGCTGTGATTGGTGGTGATGTGTCTGGTTCCGGTCTTGAAACCGATGAAGCCTTATCATGGACTGGTACGTTGACGGCTACGGATGCCGATAATGAGAACAATGCGTTTACCGCCACTACGATTGAGGGCGAAAACGGCAGCTTGAGTATTACGGCGGCTGGTGTTTGGACGTTTGTTGCGAACAGTGCGTTTGATGAACTAAGCGATGGCGAGATAAAACAAGAAGTTTTTGTCGTGACTTCAGAGGATGGTACAGAGCAAGAGATCACCATCACCGTGACCGGCACAAACGATGCGCCAGTTGCTGAAGCCGCAACAGGTGCGGTGGCAGAAGACGCGAGCATCACCGGCACCATCAGTGCCAGCGATGTGGATCTGGCTGACGATGCGAGCTTGGTGTTCAGCACCGAATCCGATGTTGAAGGCTTGACGCTGAATGCGGACGGTTCTTACAGCTTCGATGCGTCGTCTTACGACAGCTTGGAAGCAGGTGAAACACAGACCATCACCATCCCAGTGACCGTGACCGACGACCAAAATGCGACCGACACAACGACCTTAACGATTACCGTGACCGGCACAAACGATGCGCCAGTTGCTGAAGCCGCAACAGGTGCGGTGGCAGAAGACGCGAGCATCACCGGCACCATCAGTGCCAGCGATGTGGATCTGGCTGACGATGCGAGCTTGGTGTTCAGCACCGAATCCGATGTTGAAGGCTTGACGCTGAATGCGGACGGTTCTTACAGCTTCGATGCGTCGTCTTACGACAGCTTGGAAGCAGGTGAAACACAGACCATCACCATCCCAGTGACCGTGACCGACGACCAAAATGCGACCGACACAACGACCTTAACGATTACCGTGACCGGCACAAACGATGCGCCAGTTGCTGAAGCCGACACTGCGACCACAGATGAAGATACGGTGATCACCATCGATGTGTTGGCGAACGACAGCGATGTGGATGGCGATACGTTGACCATTACGGATGCTTCGGTACCAGAAGAGCAAGGTACGGTGGCGATCGTGGACGGCAAACTTGAGTTCACACCGGCTGAGAACTTCAACGGCGAAGCGACCATCAGCTACGAAATCAGCGATGGCACAGCGACCGATACTGCGGACGTGACCGTGAGCGTAGAGGCGGTGAACGACGGCCCAGTTGCAGTAGACGACACAGCAACAGGCACAGAAGACGGTGGCGTGATCACCATCGATGTGTTGGCGAACGACAGCGATGTGGATGGCGATACGTTGACCATTACGGATGCTTCGGTACCAGAAGAGCAAGGTACGGTGGCGATCGTGGACGGCAAACTTGAGTTCACACCGGCTGAGAACTTCAACGGCGAAGCGACCATCAGCTACGAAATCAGCGATGGCACAGCGACCGATACTGCGGACGTGACCGTGAGCGTAGAGGCGGTGAATGATGCTGCTGTGATTGGTGGTGATGTATCTGGTTCCGGTCTTGAAACCGATGAAGCCTTATCAATAACTGGCACGTTGACGGCTACGGATGTAGATAATGCCAATAACACATTTACTCCAGCTACGATTGTGGGTGAAAACGGCAGCTTGAGCATTACGGCGGCTGGTGTTTGGACGTTTGTTGCGAACAGTGCATTTGATGAATTGAATGTGGATGATCAGATTGAAGAGGTTTTCACAGTTAGTTCTGCAGATGGTACTGAACAATCTGTGACCATCACGATCGACGGCACAGATGATGTCTCTGTAATATCTGGAGATGTATCTGGGCAAGTGTATGAGGACTATGATGGGTCTGATTTAATTACGCTTAATACTTCTGGTTCATTGACCGTAGAGGATGTTGATAATGATGCCCCTGTCTTTGAAACGGATAGTGTTTCTTCTGCTGAGGGCAACTTGGGTGAGTTGACCATAGATTCAAGTGGAAATTGGTCTTATTCAGTAAGCAATGAAGCGGTTCAATTTTTAGGTGAAGATGAAACTAAAGTTGAAACCTTTACGGTTTACACAACGGATGGAAACTCTGAAGAAGTCAGTGTCACTATTACTGGTTCAAATGATGAAGCTGTGGTTAATACGACAGCAACATTATCAATTCAAGAAGATTGGTTCATTCCAATTACTCAAAGTTTAACAATCTCTGATGTCGATCAGAATGATTCTCCAGTTTTTGAAGATGCTGTACTTGAAGGTACTTATGGCACTTTAACCCTGACAAGTGGGCAGTGGACTTATGAGTTAGATACATCAAAAACCCAGTTCTTAGATGAAGGTCAAACAGCTGAAGATGCCTTTATTCTTGTAGCAAGTGATGGTACATCGCAGCCAGTGACAGTGACGATTAATGGTTTGGAAGATGGCGCTGTTGTTAGTGGTGATTTCTCTGGCACTCTTGATGAAGGAAACATTGGCGATAGTCCAAATACAGTCACAGGTACACTTTCAATTTCCGATGTAGATGCTAATGATAACCCTGTCTTTGAAGACACTACGGTTGCTGGTGAATATGGTAGTTTATCGCTTGTCGATGGTACTTGGACATACACTTTAGATGAGTCTAAAGCTGATAGCCTTCAGGGTGGAGTGTCTGTAACGGATACTATTAGGGTTAGTGCAGATGATGGTACGACTCAAGATATTGTTATTACGATTAATGGTACAGATGATAGTACGTCCTTAACTTTGACACCTTTAAGCGTTTTGGAAGATACAAGCGTAGAAGGCGACACGGTAGCGACTTTCACTGTATCCGATGCTGATGACACGGTAGCAGTTGACTTTACTCCAGGTACAAACGCTGATGGCTACTATGCGATTGATGGTACAAACGTTGTTCTTACTACAGCGGGTGAAGCATATCTAGATGCAGGAAACGAGCTTCCAGAGATCAGCTTAACCACAAGTGGTTCAGATACCCAGAAGACAGCGACAGCAACACCAGAGACTACGTTTGTTGATGATGCGTCTGTATTAACGGCTGATTCCAACTCTGCGCAAGAAGATACGAGTATGACAGTATCAAGCGCGAATGGATTGCTAGCGAATGACTCTGATGAAGATTCTGTACTGGAAGTCGAATCCTTCTCTGTTAATGGGCAAAATGCATCCGTTGGCTCAACGATCACTATTGCGGGTGTTGGCGCTCTAACAATTGAGGCAAGTGGGGCGTACGAGTTCACTCCAGTTGAAGATTGGTCTGGATCGGTTCCACAAGTGACCTATACAACAAATACGGGCTCAGAGTCGACGCTTGATTTGACTGTAACACCCGTAGCTGACGCCCCTGATGTCACTGTCACGTTGGGTGAAGCAACCTCTGGTGGCTCATCGGATACAAGGTTAGATGCGAACAATGTCAGTGACTTAGGTAAAAATACGAGTAACGAAGACGTTGAAACGAGAACGTTTGACTTCGGCAGCGAGAATGCCGGTAAGACAGTTACCCTGTCTTTTGACTCTGTCATTTCTGGTAGCTGGGATTCTAGCGGTTCGTATGCTGATAGTTATGAAGTTTCTTCAAACGGTGAGTTGTTAGAAAGCTTTACCTATAGACAGAGTAGCGGCAACAGTCAGTCACAAAGTAATACCTACACGGTTCAATTGGACAGTGACGGCAAAGTCGCTATTGAATTTAATGTTGACAGCACAGGGTCAGATGAAGAAGTGGATGTTTCTAATATCCAAGCGACATTGACGTCGAGTAGCGATACGTTATACCCACTTACTATTTCAGCCACTCAAACAGATGCAGACGGCAGTGAGGCATTAACATACAGCATTGCTTCACTACCTGATGGTGTGACGCTACAGGATCAAAATGGCGATACTATCGATCCTAATCAAGATGGTCGTTATACCTTGCAGGAAAGTCAGCTAAGTGGCCTTAATGTTGCTGTTGAAGATAGTGTTTCTACTGACTTCGATATTAGGGTTACTGTAACAAGCTCAGAAGGTGGTTCCAGTGCCGTGACGACTGAGGCTGTAACCGTATCTGTTGGCAACGATGCTCCAACTATCGAGTTGGAGAGCGGAGCAGATTCTGTCGCGGTTTCCGAAGAAGGGTTAATAGATGGTAATGCTGATACGTCAGGTAATTCTGATTCAACGAACTCTGTAACAGCGACAGGAAACTTTACGGTTGCTGATGAAGATGGCGATTCGTTGACTGTTTCACTAGTGGCTCCAACGGGATCATACACATCAAATGGCGAAGCCATCGAGTGGAGCACGAATGAGGATGGTGACCTAGTTGGTTCTGCAAATGGCGAAACAATACTGACGGTTTCTCTAGGAGACGTAGCAAATGGATCTGGTAGCTACACAGTTACCTTATCTGGACCTCTGGATCATTCAGATGCCTCATCAGAGGACGTTGAAAGCATTCAGTTCGGTATTCAAGTATCTGATGGAACAGAAACGACGACTGAAAATGTTACTGTAAACATTGAAGATGATTCTCCGGACGCAGTTACAACCACGGCTTCTCTCGATTTGGGTAGCACAACAGCTGCATCGAGCTTTGCGGTTTCATCTATTGAAGGTGGATTGCAATCCAGTAGCTATACAAATAATCGCTATTCAAATACCACTGAAACAAATACTGACAGTGACAGTTTGGTTGATCTTGTTGAGTGGAATGACGCTGGTAACAATGGTGAGGCAAGTAGCTATACGTTAGTTGACTCTTCTAATCAACAAGGGCTTTCAGTTGGCGAAGGGTTCACTATTGGCAGCTTTACTCATACCAATGAGATGATTAATTCGAATTACCAAACGCTTGATAGTACTACTCTGTCGTACACGTTTAATGTGGTTATTGACGGTGAAACTAAGTCAGTCACTTTGGATGTTGAGTTGGATCATACAGAAACGCTTAATAGCTATGGATCAGGTGATGATACGGTTGTGATGGGAACTTTGCCTTCAACGCAAGTTGAAGTGAATGGCGTTACCTATAATGTTTCATTAAGTGGGTTCAAAGACTCGTCTGGTAATATTGTGACAAGTTTGTCCACGGCTGAAAATGCCAATCAAACCGTTTCTGTGGTCGCCAATGTGGCTGTAGCGTCTGTTACTGATAGTAGTGATGTATTGACCGGAACGCTTGCTCTTGATGCTGGCGCGGACGCTGGCGCGGTAGCTGCTGCAACGACAGAAGATACAAACGGTACCTTGGTTGTAAACGCAGATGGTACTTATATCTATACGCCTAGTGAAACGCTAACATCATCTCTAGAGTCTGGTGAGACGACAACCATTTCCTATCATTACAATGTGGTTGATGCCGATGGTGACACAACAACCAATACGTTGGAAATCACGGTCACCGGATCTGAAGTAGTCACGAGTACCAGTTCAGGGCTATCAGCTGAGTTCTATAACTACTCAGGATATGGAGACTACGGTAATACTGACAGAGTATCGGATGCGTTAGGTATTATTTCTGATGCAACCGAACCCAATGCCACCTTTATTGCTACTGAGGTAAATTATACTGAGAGTAATAGAGATCTGGGCGCATGGGGTAATTTAGAGGATTGGATTGGGGACGACTCAAGTTCGTTGACCTATAACAATCAGCAGCATACCGGTGACGCCGTTGTTAAAATGACTGGTTCGGTATCTCTAGACGCTGGAACGTACACCATGAAAGTCACTGCGGACGATGGCTATCAAATCAAAATTGATGGTGAAGTGGTCGCAGAGTACGATGGCAACCAAGGAGCTAAATCTCGTTATGCAACGTTCAGTATTGATGGCAGTGGTAGTCATGATGTTGAGATTGTGTACTGGGATCAGGGTGGTGCATACACATTAACGGTTGAGTTAGCTGATGAGTCTGGAAACTTCGAATACTTAGGCAGTGACGCTTATCCTACGTCTCATACGTCATCTTCGTTAGTGACAACAGATACTGATTCAGATGGTGACACTGATGATGCTTCTAATGTTGTTGATGGAACGGATGTCGATTCACTGGAAGAACGTGCTAATGAAATTGGTGACGTTGATCGTGTTCAAAGTAAGCATGGTTCTCTACAAGGTACGGATGACGATGAGGTGCTTGCAGGGTATGGACAAGATAGCTGGTCTTCTAAAGATACTATTGACGGTGGTGCTGGAGATGATGTACTTGTTGGCGGTGGCCACAGAGATACCTTGATCGGTGGTGACGGTGATGACTATCTATTAGGTGGCTTAACAACCGGAGAAGACTGGGCTGTTGATACGCTAACGGGAGGTGAGGGTGATGATGTCTTTATCTTGACAGATCATGGTCAAGCAAATGGCTGGAACTCTGGGCATAATGACCTCATTACAGACTTCAACGCAGCGGAAGATTCGTTAGATCTTACCGATATTCTAGATGGACTGAATGACGCTCCAAATAGCGATGCCGATACGGATGTTATCTCTGACTTCTTGAATCAGCATGTTAGTGTTGAAGACGGCGCAGTGAAAATAGACGGTAATGACGTAGCAAAATTTGGGGATGATTCTAGTTTTGATTCAAACCAAGATGGTTCGGTTACATCGAATGACTCTGTAACGGTTATCTTTAATGACCAAGAATACGTCATTAACGTTGATGGTTAGAATCTTCTATTAGAAACAAAAAAAACTGGTGTTCGAGCAATCGTCACCAGTTTTTTTGTCATTCTATTTTATTCTTGTACTTCTTATTTGTTTTCTACTTCATTAACCCAATAGGACAGCTCACCCCTGTACCTGCCAAACCACAATATCCATTAGGGTTCTTATGCAAATATTGTTGATGGTATTCTTCTGCAAAGTAATAAACATCAAGAGGCTCTATTTCGGTTGTGATCATGGCGTGACCAGATGCTAACAGTTCTTTCTGATAGGCATTTTTGCTTGCTTCAGCGATTGCGATGTCTTCATCGCTATAGGTATAGATAACAGAGCGATATTGACTGCCAACATCATTTCCCTGTCGCATGCCTTGGGTAGGATCATGATTTTCCCAGAAGACTTTCAGAATGGCCTGCAAGTTGGTCTGTTTGGTGTCGTAGATAACTTGAACCACTTCACTGTGTCCGGTTTGACCAGTACAGACTTCTTCATAAGTCGGGTTTTTAGTGTAACCACCAGCATAACCAACGGAGGTAACAATAACACCAGGAGTATTCCACAGCATTCTTTCCGCCCCCCAGAAACACCCCATTCCGATAATGACTTCTGCTTCATTAGGGGTTATTTCTCGGAGGAAGCTTTTGCCGTTAACAGCATGAATTCCAGAAACTTTAATTGGCATGTCACGACCTGACAGGGCTTCGGTTTTACTTGGTATCGACGACTTTTTAAGTATTTGTTCAATTAAATTGGACATAGTGAATTCCTTACAAGCAAAATAACATGGGCGACACTTTTACAGACAGTGCATCAGTCTTCAAGCCTTTTCTTGAAACATAAACTACGTCAACTGTGTTAAAAAAGTGCAAAAGACGTTTAATTTAACTTAATGGTAATATAGTGTTGACTCTGTATTTAATCTACCTATAATACGCACCTCGTTGACGCGGGATGGAGCAGTCTGGTAGCTCGTCGGGCTCATAACCCGAAGGTCGTTGGTTCGAATCCGGCTCCCGCAACCAGCAACGAAACTGAAATTGTTAGTGATAGTAGAAAATTAATTTGTCGCGGGATGGAGCAGTCTGGTAGCTCGTCGGGCTCATAACCCGAAGGTCGTTGGTTCGAATCCGGCTCCCGCAACCATTTCGATTTTGATCGGTTTGAAATAAACCAATCATTGGTTCGCTTTTGTTCAAGAAATTGACTCCTGCAACCACTTCGATTTTGATCGGTTTGAAATAAACCAATCATTGGTTCGCTTTTGTTCAAGAAATTGGCTCCTGCAACCACTTCGATTTTGATCGGTTTGAAATAAACCAATCATTGGTTCGCTTTTGTTCAAGAAATTGGCTCCTGCAACCATTTCGATTTTGATCGGTTTGAAATAAACCAATCATTGGTTCGCTTTTGTTCAAGAAATTGGCTACCGCAAACCATTACAATTAATTTAGCCGCATAATATCCTCAGTTTTAAAAGATACAATCTAAACATGATTAAGCGTTTAGCATGGCGCGGGATGGAGCAGTCTGGTAGCTCGTCGGGCTCATAACCCGAAGGTCGTTGGTTCGAATCCGGCTCCCGCAACCAATTTGAAAAGGTGATGTTTTTCCTTTTTAAACGTTTTAATTTTGATGAGATGATGAATCTTTGTTTTCTGCATATAAGCTATTTAAATAGCTTAATCTGTCGCGGGATGGAGCAGTCTGGTAGCTCGTCGGGCTCATAACCCGAAGGTCGTTGGTTCGAATCCGGCTCCCGCAACCATTTCAGAAAAGTCGTTGGTTTTCATTGTAATTGAAAAGTGGCTCATGCAACCAAATAGCATTCGTTTTGGTGATATGATCTAACTTTAGTTTCTGCATATAAACTATTCAAATAGTTTAATCTGTCGCGGGATGGAGCAGTCTGGTAGCTCGTCGGGCTCATAACCCGAAGGTCGTAGGTTCGAATCCTGCTCCCGCAACCATTTCAATCCCCCTTTTTTTAAAAGACATTGGTCGCTTTTTTCTCAAAAGCAACTCAGTCCCTATTTAATTTTTCAGCCATTCACTGAACGCTTTTAATTCTTTTATCATAAGCTGCTCCAGTAGTGATTCACTATTACTCTTTACTGGGTAACTTAGCGTATTTTTCCATCGAAGAGCGCATTTCATCATAGTTCTTGCTTGGTATATTTTTGTCTATGAAGCAGTGGAGGAGAGCAGAAGAATCAAAGAGTGAATGAGTCGATGAATTCACCCGGCTAATGACATGGCACTCGCCGGGTAGGTTTAACGTGAAGGGATTAGGCTTGCGTTAAATCAACCGTTAGATCAGAAAAAGCTTGGTCGAGTGTTGTTAAAATTTGCTGAATTTGAGCTTCAGTGACACATAAAGCTGGACTCATGTTCAAAATGTTGTTGAATTCAGCAAAGCTGCGATTGGTTCTGCCTATTAATAGACCTGCTTGTTTGCACTTTGCAAAAATGCTGATAGCAAGGGTTTCATCCACTGGCTGTTTGCTGGTTGAATCTGTGACAAGTTCGATGCCCACTAGTAAGCCTTTGCCTCGAACATCGCCAATAATCGGGTATTTTGTTTTTAACTCTTGTAAGCCCACTAATAAAAGGTCACCCATCTTAGCGGAATTTTCGATTAAATTTTCCTTTTCAATGATGTTCATATTAGCAATGGCGGCGGCCGGTCCAGCTAAGCAGCCACCGTAAGTCGAGATGTCTCGAAAATAACCCAGTTTATCTGTGTTGTCGGATTCTTGAAGGTCTTTGTATACGGCTTCTGTTGTCACAGTGCATGAAATAGCGGCATAACCTGAAGCAACACCTTTGGCCATGGTGACTATGTCTGGTTGGATATCGTAATGTTGGTATCCGAACCATTTCCCTGTTCTGCCCAGTCCACATACGACTTCATCTAGAATCAAAAGAACGTTGTGTTTTTTACAGATCTGCTCAACCGCTTTTAAATAGCCTTCTGGTGGGGTAATGATGCCTCCTCCGGCCGTAATAGGCTCAATAATGACGGCGCCTACCGTGTCAGGACCTTCCTGTAAAATGACATCTTCCATTAGTTGCGCGGCTTTGACGCCATAGTCTACTGTCTCTTCAAATTGACTACGGTATTCAAAACAATGAGGGAACTCGACAAAATCTGGAACAAAAGGACCGAACTGATCCCGTCTTTGTGATTGGCCAGTAGCGCTCAGAGCAGCAATAGTGGTGCCATGATAGTCTCTTTCTCTGTAAAGAATTTTACTTTTCTTACCCGCGTATTTTTTGTGGGAAATTTGTCTCACCATTTTGAAGGCTTTTTCGTTGGCTTCTGACCCTGAGCTTGAGTAGAACACTCGATTCATGCCAGGCATTTTGTCAATTAAGTGACTGGCAAATATCGCAGCAGGTTTGTTGCCCATAGCGCTGGCGAAGAAATTCAGGTCAAGCAGTTGCTCACTGATTGCATCAACAATTTCTTTACGCCCGTATCCGGTATTGGTTACCCAGACGCCACCTGCCGAGGCATCCAAGTATTGATTGCCATCTATGTCCCACAGATCGAGACCTTGGCCTTTTACAAAAACGGGCAAGCCATTATCGGCAGCGCTACCAGGTGTTAAATGGTGCCACACATGGTCTTTATCAAAGGTTTTGATTTCATGGTTAGTGTATTCATTGATTAAAGACATACGATGTTCCTCAGCATAAAGAGATGATTAGTGACGGTGTACGGCAAAAGGTGACCAGCTTTGACTCACTGGCATGATTTCCAACTGATTGATGTTTAGATGAGCAGGGAGTTGAGCAATCCAAAGTAGTGTCGCGGCAATATCCTCTGGTTGTATCGCGTCGGTGCCTTTGTACAAGGCGTTATAGGCCTCTGTGTCACCGCCTGTTCTCACAAGGGTAAATTCGCTTTCCGATAAGCCTGGCGCTAGGCAAGTCACTCGAACGCCAGTACCTGCTAGGTCACAGCGTAGTGCTAATGAAAATTGTTCGACAAAAGCCTTGGTCCCGCAGTAAACATTGCCGCCAGGGTAAGGCCATTGGCCGGCAATGGAGCCAATGTTAATGATGCTGGCCGATTTGCCAGTGTTGATCAGTTGTGGCAGTAACGCGTGAGTGACGCTGGTTAAACCCTTGATATTGGTATCTATCATAGTGTGCCATTGCGCTAAATCGGATTGTTGAGCCGGTTCTGTTCCAAGGGCTAATCCTGCGTTATTAATGAGCAAGTGAATGGACTGGAAGTCAGGCGGCAGAGAGTTAAAGGCCGTTTTAATCTGTTCGGTATCACACACATCAAGTGTCAAGGTGAGTACTTTGGTCTGTGGTGATAGGGTTTCTTTGATCTGTTTTAGCCGATCACTTCTTCTCCCTGTGAGGATGAGATTCCATCCAGATTGAGCAAAGAGTTTGGCTGCAGCTAAGCCAAATCCAGAAGTGGCGCCTGTAATAACAGCGGTTTTATTCATATCTCTCTCCTTAATAAACAATGGGTAAGTTGAAATAAAGACTCAATGCAGACAGAGAAATCAGCACGGGTAGGGCGATGTGTCGAAATGATTTAGGTGGATTGCGATGGAATAGCCATTGGCCAATCATGGCGCCGATAAAAGCAGGACCCAACAAGATTAAAGTAGGCAGCCACAATGAAATGTTAATAAGATTATTCATCACCATAAGGACAACAGACGCTAAATCCGTTGCGCTGAGAAATAGCACGAGCGTGGCGCGTTGTACCTGGGCGATGTAAGGGGTTAACAGTAAATAGCAAACCACGGGAAGGCCACCAATTGAGGCAGCAGCAGTAAATCCACCAGAAATGGAGCCAATCATTCGGGTAAGCCATTTGTTGGGGGGTAAATGAGTTGAATGGGTTTTTAATAACCAAAGCGACATGGCTAACACGCTTAAACTGACACTCAATTTGAGGAGCTGATCTGGTACTTTAATTAAGATCACAAGACCAATGGGGATGCCAATGAAGGCGCCAATACTCAATTGTTTTAGCAAATCAATATTCGCGTAACGCCATGCTTTTCTAATTAAGCCAATTGAACAAATTAAATCCAACATTAAGATTACAGGGACACTGACTTTGGCTGGCCAAATAAAACTTAAACCTGAGATAGCGATGGCGGCGAAGCCAAAACCAGTATAACCACGAATGACAGCGGCCATAAAAATTAACAATATGGCGAGTTCAAAATGAGGCATTCAACTTGTCTCCGTTATCACTGGCCCGAAGTGAGATGAAGTATGGGCGCAGTGATACGGTATAGGGGAACCTAGATAAGGTTATAGGTCCAGCTGAAAGGGAATATGGTGCCAGTGAAGAAAGACGCGAATAAGGCTACTGGATGAGATGTTTGGACTGGTTCGTACCTTCCCTAGATAAAATGGTCAAAGACGTTTTTCAAGGCGGCTATGCCGGGCTCAATTTTATGAGATTCTATGGCTGAGAAACCTAAGCGGAAATAATTCTGTGGGGGATTTTCGGCCGTAAAGTGAACGGCACCTGGCTCCATTAGAATACTGCTTTGTGCGGCTAACCAAGCGACTTCTTCTGTATTGATGTGTTCTGGTGCTTTTAACCAAACAGAGGTGGCGCCTGCACTGACATGTTCGCTGGTGCGCATATTAGGAAGGTGTCGATCAATAGCGTCGTTTATGCGTTGCAGTTTAGAAGCGTTAATGACTCTGAGTTTCCTTAGATAGGTGTCGTGGTAACCCAAGGATAAAAACAGGGAAAGCTGGCGTTGAATGTTCACTGGGGGATGGCGATACATGAGTCGTCTAAGGGCTCGAACTTCTGTTATTAATTCCTCATCTGCCACCATAAACCCAACTCTTAAACCAGGGGAAATGGATTTTGACATGCTGCCGATGTAAATCACTCGATTGTTTTTATCGAGTGCTTTTAAGGCCGGTTGCGGATTGTGTTTCATGTTCACTTCGGCATCATAATCGTCTTCAATGATGATGCAATCGTGCTTTGTCGACAGGTTTAGTAGTCGTTGTCTTCTCTCTTTACTGAGCTCGACGCCAGTGGGTACTTGGGTGCTTGGGGTGACGTAGAGGTAATCACACGTCTTTAAGTCGTCATTTACGATGAGGCCATGCTGATCGATTGGTTGTCGGTGAATCTTGGCATTAAAGAGCGAAAAGATGTTCAATGCGTCTCTAAATCCTGGGTTTTCCAATGCCACTTTTGTGGTTTGATTGCAGAGTAAATTGGCCAGTAGGTATAAGGAGTTTTGAGTACCAATGGTGATTAATATTTCACTAGATTCAACGTAAATGCCACGTCGTGGTAATAAACGAGTACGAATCTGTTCAATCAATAGTGGGTCATCTGAATCCACAAGGTCATTAATCCAATATTTATTCCATTGTCCAGACATGCTCTTTCTAACGCAGTCACGCCATTGTTCTAACGGGAAAAAGTCTTTTTGTACCTGACCATAGATAAAGGGATATTCAAATTTTTGCCAATCATAGGGTTTGACGATATTGATTTCATTACTCGGTTGTTTTTGAAATCGCTCAGACCAATTAGGAGGACTAGAATCCTCCTTATGCACCAAATCTGTGCTCAGTGCTTCTGTGTTATGAAAGCTATGGTTAACGAAAAAGCCTTTTCGCGAGTGCGCTTCAATGAAACCACTGTCCACTAAGCTTTCATAGATTAATACAATGGTGTTTCGAGAAACCCCTAGCATCTTGGATAGGTGGCGTGAGGAGGGGAGTGGTTCATCCAGTGGTAAACTCCCTGTTAGTATCAAGTTGACGATAAATTCTCTGATCTGATCCTGCAGTGTTCTTTCAGGGTCAAACTCTATATGAAAGTAATGTTCTAACAAGATGAACCTCTAAATCATCAATTTGATGCTCCAATCTAATGCAATATTTGCTCCATAAATGGCATCTGGACTAACGCTTCTAAGCAACTGGATCTATCGCTTCATTATCGACAACTTTTAAGGTGGGAAAGGTAGCAACCAATTCCATACTCAGGAGAACGAAAATGAACGTGAAGCAAATAACCAAACTGGCCCAAAAAAGTCTCGGTTTATCTGTATTAATGAGTAGTTTGTGTCTGTCGCAATTCGCAAAAGCCGAAACCATTACCATCGGCTACCAGGGTATGATGAACCCTTGGAAATCAGTGATCGCTGAAAAAAAGCTAGAGAGTACGACAGGAATGGAAGTGGAATGGCGTCGATTTGACTCTGGTGCTAAGGTCATTACCGCTATGGCATCCGGTGATATTGACATTGCAACCGCAGGATCCAGTCCAATCGCCGCTGCGGTTAACCGTGGACTGGACATTGAACTAGTGTGGATTCTTGAAAACATTAATGACGCAGAAGCGCTCGTCGTTCGTGATGGTTCAGGTATTGCATCACCGCAGGACTTAAAAGGTAAAAAAATCGGTGTGCCATTTGTATCAACAACGCATTTTCACATGTTATTTGCACTAGAACAATTTGGCTTAACGGACAAAGAGGTGAATTTAATTAACATGCAGCCTAATGCAATCGCTGCGGCTTGGGAGCGAGGAGACATAGACGGTGCTTTTATTTGGGACCCAGCTTTAGGGCGCATCAAACAGTCTGGTCAAGTGCTTATTAGTTCCGGAGAACTCAGTCGTTGGGGCAAAGCGACATTTGATGGCATGGTAATTAATAAGTCCTTTGGTGAAGAGCACCCAGAGACTGTTGCTCAACTGATTAAGTTGATATCCGACGTTGATTCTGAATATCGCGCGACCAAAGGTTCTTTGACGGCTGACTCTTCCTTGGTGAAAAACATTGCCAAGATGACGGGAGGGCAAGCCGAAAATGTACCGGGTGTACTGGCTCTGTACGACTTTCCAACTTTAGCCGAGCAAACTAGTTGTACTTGGCTCGGGTGTGGAAACGAAGGTGGTGCTGCTAAGGCATTGATGTTTACCTCCGAATTTCTTAAGCAAGAAGGCAAAGTACCGGCTCTTGCGGACGATTACAGTGTCTTTGTGAACCCTTCTTTTGCTGAAGCCGCTGCAGACCTTTAAGTGAATAAACGCTTCCTTTTGACGATCTTGTTTTCAAAAGGAAGCGGCCGTCAGAGTTATATCCTTGGAGAAGGCAATGAGCCGATTACAGATTCATGATGTGTCCGTACGTTATCCCGGAATGAACGGTGGCGATACGGTCACCGCTTTATCAGGCATTAATTTTCAGATTGAGCCAGGCGAATTTGTCGTCGCATTAGGGGCGTCAGGTTGTGGTAAGACGACCTTACTCAATTTGATGGCTGGTTTTATCCAACCGAGTGATGGCTATTTAACCCTTGGTGACAGTCAAGTGTTTGGCTTGCCTCGTGTGGCCGTCGGAGTTGAGCTAAACGATCAAATTACAGGGCCAGGCAAAGAGCGTGGCGTGGTGTTTCAAAAGCATGCTTTGTTGCCTTGGCTAAATGTATTGGAAAACACCGCTTTTGGTTTGAAACTGCAAGGTGTTGGGTTAAAAGAGCGCCATGCCAGAGCGAGTGAGTATCTGAAGTTAGTTGGCTTAGAAGATTTTCATAAACACCCAGTGTATCAACTGTCTGGTGGCATGCAGCAACGTGTTGGGATTGCCAGAGCATTAACCAATGATCCTAGAATGCTGCTATTAGATGAGCCGCTAGGGGCGCTGGATGCCTTGACACGAGAAGTATTGCAAGAGCTGTTATTGGAAGTGTGGCAGCAAACTCAGAAAATGATGTTTTTCATCACCCATAGTGTAGAAGAAGCTTTGTTTATGGCTTCTCGCTTAATCATTATGTCACCTCGACCAGGCCGAATTACCCATGATTTTTCTTTGGATTTTAATAAGGTGTTTCTAGACACCCGAGATGCTCGAAAAGTGAAGTCTATGCCTGAATTTATTGCCATGAGAGAGAAAGTTTTAGGCATTATTCATGGTGACGAAGCGGTAAATGGAGGAGCTCACTAATGACCAAATCATTTGATCCAATGGAATCTGTCGATCAACTTAGTCGCCGTTCTAAGCCAAATTCTGCAACTAAAACGACTATTCTGAGCCGTTTTACCAATTTATTTGCCGCAGGGCCAGTGAAACCCGGTGAGTCTTATGGCGCACCGGGCCAAGGAAAAAGCCTCGCTATTAGCTTGTTAACGACATTTTTGCTGATCTTTATATGGTATCTAGCGACTCAGCTACAGTGGGTGAAACCTTTGTTCCTTCCTTCTCCCGTCGCGGTAGTGCAAAGATTTTGGGAAGTTGCCACGCAAGGTTTTGCTAACGCGACCCTGATAGAGCATACCGGCTGGAGTATGATGCGGGTCTTTTCTGCGTTTGTTCTCGCGTTACTCACGGCCGTTCCTATTGGTATTTTTATGGGGGTAAACCGTGTTGTTCGAGGATTATTTGATCCTATTATTGAATTTTATCGTCCATTACCGCCTCTAGCTTACTTGCCATTGGTCATTATTTGGTTGGGTATTGGGGAAGTCTCAAAAGTTGTGTTGATATACCTAGCGATTTTTGCCCCTATGGCGTTGAGTGCCAGAGCTGGTGTGAAATCGGTAGCAATAGAGCAAATTCACGCCGCCTATTCGATGGGGGCAACACGATGGCAGGTCATTCGTCACATTATTTTGATTAATGCGTTGCCAGAAATTTTGACTGGGATGCGCATCGGGATTGGATTTGGCTGGACAACATTGGTGGCGGCGGAAATGGTCGCGGCTCAAGCCGGATTAGGATTCATGGTACTCAACGCGGCAGAATTTCTGGTCACGGATGTGGTGATCATGGGCATTATTGTTATCGGCATTATTGCGTATTTATTCGATCTTTTTATGCGTTATTTAGAACGTAAATTGGTGCCTTGGAAGGGACGTTAATCATCTCAGCTATGCCATTCTTAGCTTGCTAACAAGATAGTCAGGCATGCTGGCGATCTTGTTAGAAATAAAGCCCATTGACCAGACTGCACAATAGCCACATGAAGATGGCGTAAGGGTAGCTGTTTTTCACTATGGTTCGAGTTGGAATCTGATAGCGACTGGTCATCAAGAGCCCAAGTCCTGTGAGTCCACTGCTGCCAGCCGAAATGGCCCAAGCACTTAAGAAGAGAAAACCAAGCTGGGTAGGATCAGGGTGAATTGGTAGCAAAATTGGGCTGACAATGGCAATGCTGACCACAGGGTGGATGCCAATCAAGCCTAAGAGAATCATGCCAGCGAGTAAGGCCGAAAATAGCCAGTTACTAAAGTTCAGGTTTTCTAGGCTAAAGGCTTGAGGGTAGCTGAGTATGACGGCACTGATACCACTTGAAAACACGCCAGCGGCCAGAAATAGCGCAAATTGGCTGCCGACTTGCGGTAATTTGTGATGAATGAATTGATTCAAAACCGTGGTTCTCGGCCGGCTTTTCATCAGCAAGATTGCAGAGCAAGGGGCGAGTACACAGATAAGCGTTAAAATGCGAATGTCTGGGGAAATGAAATGAACCACAATCACGGCACAGGCTAAAAAGAGTGGAATAAAAAGGCTTTCTTTTCTTATCGGATACCCTCGAAATTCACCATTACTTTGTTTATAAGCCTCTAGGCTAGAATATAGAATCGCGACCATTCCCATTGCAAAACCAGGAAGAATAGTCTGTTGCCATTGCATGCCAGGTGCATAGGTTAATGCCACGCCGGTCGCGACAAAGAATGGCGACCACCAAGCCGCAGCGGAGAAATTTCGGGTTAAGATGTACTGCTGTATCGGACTTAATGTCTTCATACCTTTCATGCGATCTGCGAACACCATGATGACAGACAAATTGATGACGGCGCCTAATACTTGAACACCGAAAGCAGTATTCAAAATAGCACTAAAACCTTTTGGCAAAGGACGATTTCCTTCTTGTTGGTTGGTGAGGTCTAGAAAAGATACGGCGACAAACATAGACAACATGGGTAAATTAATGGCAAACATCTGTTGCCAGTTCATCCAAACGCCTCGAGAGCCTGCGTATAATAAACACAGTAAACCAATCATACTGAGCCAAGTAGATTGTCGCCTGGCGCCTTTAGTTAGGCTTTTCCACATTGCAAAATTCGCAGTCCAAGCAAATAGTGTAGGGACGATTAAGGCGTGGGTTTGCCAAAGACTAATGAGATAAAACAGCAGCGTGCCGAGCACCAGCCAGCCCGTGTATATCCGTACTAAATTCATTTAGATATCCTTTAGGAGCAGGCCTTTCACAATAAGCTAAGTGATTTATTATCTTAAATAAAAAGAGATTTAGGTAAATTTTAGGAGAAGCCTAGAGAATAGAGAAAAATTCCACTATTTTAAAGATAGAACTTTTGCTTCAAGTGATTTTTTAGTGGCTTTTAATAAGGCGAAGGGAATGAAGGGGTTTATTATTAGAGTGTCTCGTCATTATCGTCGGGTATTATTACAGAGTTTTAGCGATAAAGAGTATTCTTATCAACGCTATTTAGCGGCTTTTTTTGGCTTAATTGGTTCCGTTATTTCCTTCGCGATGGGCATTAATTCCATTCTTATCGATTTGTTCGGCTTAGCGATTTCTTTATTTGCCACCAGCCTTTTGTTGTTTTTATCCTTTTTATTATTGATGTCAGACAAGTATGTGCGCTATCACAATGGGATAAAATACATGGCGCTGGTTGCCTTGTTGTCATTGGGGGCGTATCTCATACATTCGGGTGGTGTCGACAACAGTGGGCCTTTGTGGATATACATTTTTCCATCTGTGATCTTTGCTTTTTGCGGTTTTAAGATAGGTATTATGATCAATGTGGTCTTTTGCGCCATTTTGATCTTGATACTGTATACCCCTGATAACTACTTCTTGAGCACCCTTTATCCCGTAGCTTTTAAGTCAAGATTAGTGCTCTCATTTTCGACAACGGTTGCGTTATCAGCATTTTACGAAGCGACAAGACATAACTCTTATTTGAAAATGAAACGTTTAAAAGTCAAATTTGAGCAAGAATCTCAGATAGACGAATTAACGCATTTGCCGAATCGAAGAGGGATGCGCAAAAAGTTAAGGGAAGCGTATCGTAAAGCGATAACGTCTAATCAAGTTTTTACCCTTGCTGTGTTCGACATTGATCACTTTAAAAATGTGAATGACTGTTTTGGTCATGAGATTGGGGATGAGGTTCTGAAACATGTTAGCGATGTGTTGAGTGATGGCATTCGTGAGCAGGATATTTTGTCTCGCTGGGGAGGAGAGGAGTTTTTACTGCTATTGCCTAATACAAATGGAGAAGAGGCTTTTCCATTATTAGAAGAAATGCGAAAGCTGATAGAAAAATCCCATTATCACAAGGCAAATGAGGTCATCACTATTACCTTCAGTATCGGGTATTGTGAGATGTCTGACACTGTGAGCTTATCTGAGATGATTCATTTAGCCGATGTCAGTTTATACAAAGCCAAGCAAACGGGCCGAAATAAAGTTTTAGCTCATGGGTAATACTCAATTGATAAACAGACGCAGGTATTTGATCAAGGTAACTTGTTTATTGGTCTAATTATCTCGACGGTTAGAGTACTCAAGGTTGATTTTTCCTTGGTTTTATAAAAAAGGCTAAGGCTAAACAAAAAAAGATAATACCCCTCAGAGTTTGATCATTTTACATTCCTTTTACTCCTTTGGAGTTCCTTCATAAATAAAAATAAAAAGGAATGCGAAGATGAAAAAAATCCTATCAGTAAGTTTACTGGCCACTGCTTGTGCTGTGGCATCCATACCAACTTGGGCGGCAGGTGAAAAAATTGGTCTGCTCATGTCTGATTTACGTTTAGAACGTTGGCAGAAGGACCGTGATTTGTTTACTGAGGCGGCTGAAAAAATGGGCGCTAAAGTTTACACCCAATCCGCTAATGGCGATGTCAGTACTCAAATTTCTCAAGTTGAAAACATGATTTCTCGTGGTGTTGATGTTTTAGTTATCGTGCCAGAAAACGGGGAAGTATTGAGTAATGTGCTGGACGAAGCTAAAGCTGAAGGCATTAAAGTGCTGGCATACGATCGCTTGATTAAATTCGCCGACATTGATTTGTATGTGTCTTTTGACAACATCCGTGTTGGCGAAATGCAAGCCGAAGCCCTTCTGAAAAATAAGCCTACAGGACGCTATTTTCTAATGGGCGGTTCGCCTACCGACAACAACGCTAAAATGTTTCGACAAGGTCAAATGAATGTTCTTCAGCCGGCTATTGATGATGGCCAAATTCAGATTGTAGGTGACCAGTGGGCCATGGGATGGTCAGCAGAAGCCGCGCTGAATATTATGGAAAATGCGTTGACAGCAAACGCCAATAAAATTGATGCCGTGGTGGCTTCTAACGATTCCACCGCAGGTGGTGCGATTCAAGCATTAGCAGCGCAAGGGCTCAGTGGCGATGTGGTGATTTCTGGGCAAGATGCGGATTTGGCCGCCATGCGACGTATCGTAAAAGGGACACAAACCATGACGGTTTATAAGCCGATCGCCAAATTGGCGACAACCAGTGCCGAAATGGCGGTGAAATTGGCTCGTGGTGAAAGCATTCAAACGAATGGGCAGATCAATAACGGCTCAAAAGACGTTGATGCTGTGTTGTTAACGCCGATTGCTGTTACGAAAGGCAACCTTGATGCCACAGTCATTGCTGACGGCTTCCACTCTAAAAGTGATATTTATAACCCGTAATTCATCCTAATGAATGGCACTCTTTGAGTGCCATTTGCTTTTCATAAGGTGTGAAAACATGAAGCAAGATTTATTATCGATGCGCGGGATCATAAAAAGCTTTTCTGGTGTGCGTGCATTAAATGGCATTGATATTCGCTTAGCAGCGGGGGACGTGTTGTCTATTTGTGGGGAGAATGGCTCGGGTAAGTCAACCCTGATGAAAGTGTTAAGTGGTGTTTGGCCTCATGGCAGTTATGAGGGGGAAATCGTTTTTGCTGGTCAAGAAGTAAAGGCCATGAGCATTCGTGATACTGAGGCACAAGGTATTGTGATTATTCATCAGGAGCTGGCCTTAGTAAAAGAGTTGACCGTGATGGAAAACATCTTTCTGGGGAATGAGTTGGGGCCCCCATGGCGCATTAACGAAGAAAGTATGTATCAACAAACCCTTGCATTACTGTCCCGCGTTAATCTATCCATTTCACCGGATACTCAGGTAAGTGAACTAGGAGTCGGGCAACAGCAACTGGTTGAAATAGCGAAAGCACTGAATAAAGACGTTAAATTATTGATCTTGGATGAGCCTACCTCCTCTCTCACTAACCAAGAAATTCACATCCTCCTGGACATCGTTCGCAGCCTTAAAGAGCAAGGCATTGCCTGTATTTACATTTCTCATAAATTGGATGAAGTTTTGGCGCTCTCCGATTGGGTGTGCGTCATTCGAGATGGAGACCATATTGCCACCCGTGCGGCCACCGAATTAACTCAAAATGACATTATTGGCATGATGGTGGGGCGTGAAATGGATCAACTGTTTCCTCGTGAGGTCCACGAAATAGGGAATGTTATTTTAACGGTTAATAAAGCTTGCGCACGTTTATCAGGGGCCAGTCGGCCTCAGGTGGATGAGGTGAGTTTTGAGCTACGTGAAGGCGAAATTTTAGGCATTGCTGGCTTAATTGGTTCTGGTAGAACCGAGTTGATGCAGTGTTTATTTGGTTCGTATCCAGGAGAGTATTCAGCAGAGATTAAAGTGGCTGGTCAACCAAAAGTGATTCGTTCACAACAAGCGGCGTTAAAAGCCGGCATTGCAATGGTGCCTGAGGATCGAAAACGGCATGGTATTGTGCCGATCATGGGAGTTGGTCGAAACATGACGTTACCCGTATTAGACAAATATCAAACTTGGTTTGGGGCGATTGATGAACAGCAAGAACATCAAGATATTGAACTTTACCTTGAACGATTGAAAGTCAAAACTGCGTCTGCTGACTTAGCCATTAAGCACCTTAGTGGAGGCAATCAACAAAAGGCCATCATTGCGAAATACTTATTAACGCATCCTAATATTTTGATCTTAGATGAACCAACACGGGGCATTGATGTGGGGGCCAAATATGAGATTTATAAGCTCATGTATGCGCTTGTCAAACGTGGCGTTTCCATCATTATGGTGTCGTCCGAATTACCCGAGGTGATTGGTATTAGTGATCGAGTGTTAGTGATGCATGAAGGTCGTTTAAAAGGCCAATTTGAACATCAAGGATTAACTCAAGAAATGATCATGAATTGCGCGATTAAAGAAGGTGTTTCCAATGTTTAAAACAATCAAAACGAGTCAGTTGCAATTACTTGCCATGATCGCAGCGCTGTTACTGATTTTAGTGTTCTTTTCCATTGCGACAGAAGGGGCGTTTATCTCGCCACGTAACATTTCAAATTTAATTCGGCAAACCGCCATCGTGGGAATTTTGGCCATCGGCATGGTGTTTGTCATCATCAGTGCCGAAATCGACTTATCTGTTGGTTCTATGATGGGGTTATTGGGTGGTATTGCTGCGATACTTGATGTCTGGTTTCATTTTCCATTATTTCTGAGCATTGTCATTACCATGTTTGCGGGCCTAGTACTGGGATTGTTCAATGGTTGGTGGATTGCCTACCAAAACGTCCCTTCTTTCATTGTTACCTTAGCTGGCATGCTCGCATTTCGTGGTATTTTAGTGGGTTTGACCGACGGTGTGACGATAGCACCAACCTCCAGTTCATTGGCCATCATAGGTCAAAGCTACTTACCTTCAGGTTGGGGGATGAGTGTGGTTGCTCTGTTATGTTTAGGGCTTATTGCACGGGTATTTTCTCGTCGTCGAGCAAGACAGAGACATGGTGTGGTGAACCATGCCGCTCAGTTTGAATATGGCAAAGCCTTAGTTGCCGTCATGGTTTTACTGTCTTTATTAGCGATACTGGAAAGTTATCGGGGGATTCCGACGCCTATTTTCATTATGGGGGTGCTGATTTTAGTGGCCACCTATATCGCAAAACGAACCGCATTTGGTCGTCGTGTCTATGCGATTGGTGGCAATATTGAAGCCACTCGTATGTCTGGTGTAAAGGTTGAAAAAACCAAGATGCTGGTGTTTGGCTTCAATGGCGTGATGGTCGCTGTGGCAGCCTTAATATTGACGTCGAGACTGGGTGCTGGGTCGCCTGCGGCGGGTAACATGGCCGAATTAGATGCCATTGCGGCATGTGTCATTGGCGGCACCAGCTTAGCAGGCGGCATTGGTACTGTTTTAGGTGCCATTATGGGGGCCTTGATTATGGCCAGTTTGGATAATGGTATGAGCATGTTAGATGTGCCGACATTTTGGCAATTGATTGTGAAAGGTGCCATTCTGTTATTGGCGGTTTGGCTCGATGTGAAGACTAAGAAACAACAATAAGACAAATAAAACGATGATGATTAAGGTTATGGCATGTATATCGGCATTGATTTAGGCACTTCTGGCGTAAAAGCTGTGTTAATGAATAAAACAGGTCAGATTGTGGCCACCAGTACCGCGCCCTTATCCGTTTCTCGGCCACAAGCTCTGTGGTCCGAACAAGATCCAGAAGATTGGTGGCAGGCGACAGATAAAGCAATGATCGAACTTGGTCAAGAGTATGATTTATCGGATGTGGAAGCCTTGAGTTTTTCTGGTCAAATGCATGGTGCGACCTTATTAGACAGTCATGGGGAGGTACTCAGACCAGCGATTCTTTGGAATGATGGCCGTTCTCACCAAGCCTGTTTGTCTTTGCAGCAGCGCTGTCCTGATATCCAAGCAATCACAGGTAATTTGGTCATGCCTGGTTTTACCGCACCTAAGTTGGTTTGGGTGCAGCAACATGAAGCGGATATCTTCCGCAAAATTGATAAGGTGTTGTTGCCGAAAGATTACCTTCGATACCGCATGACGGGGGATTTTGCGACCGATGTATCCGATGCCTCGGGTACCTTATGGCTG
This sequence comes from Marinomonas posidonica IVIA-Po-181, assembly GCF_000214215.1. Classification (NCBI taxonomy): domain Bacteria; kingdom Pseudomonadati; phylum Pseudomonadota; class Gammaproteobacteria; order Oceanospirillales; family Oceanospirillaceae; genus Marinomonas; species Marinomonas posidonica. Next base: position 2,199,698 of record NC_015559.1, on the reverse strand, counting down.
GACATGGAGCAGAGGCAATGGAGTCCACTCATTCTAGAGGCTTGTGGCCTGACCATTGAACAGATGCCAAGCTTGTTTGAAGGTACACAAGTAACAGGTTATCTCAAACAGGATATGGCCGAACACTGGTCTATTCCTGCGGTGGCCGTTGTGGCAGGGGCGGGTGATAATGCAGCTGGTGCTATTGGCATGGGTATCATTGAGCCGCAACAAACCATGTTGTCACTGGGCACATCCGGGGTGATTTTTTCCGTCAGTGAAGGCTTTGTAGCAAACCCTGCGGTGGCTTTACACAGTTTTGCTCATGCGGTTCCGAATACATGGCACAGTATGTCCGTTATGTTAAGTGCCGCAAGCTGTTTAGATTGGGTCGCAAGATTGGCGCAATTTAAGGATGTGCCATCGGCGTTAGTGGCCGCGTCTAGTCGGACTCACTCGAATCAGGACAGTTTATTCTTTTTACCTTATTTGAGCGGTGAACGAACCCCACATAATGATGCTAATGCGAAAGGTGTTTTTTGGGGAATGACGTATGAGACGACGGCCGCGGATTTGGTCCAAGCTGTGTTAGAAGGGGTGTCTTTTGCTTTGCTTGATGGTTTGGATGCGGTGTGTTCTGTGCAAAAAATTGATTCGACCATTGATGTGGTCGGAGGGGGAGCACGAAGTGAATATTGGCTACAGATGTTGGCTGATATTTTTGCTCGACCTTTGGTTTATCGAGAGGGTGGGGAAGTCGGGCCGGCACTTGGTGCTGCTCGTTTAGCGGCCATCGGTGTGTTGCCCGAAGGGGCTTTATCCGACATTTGTCGTAAACCTGACGCTATTAAACACTTTGATCCTAACCCAGAGCATGCTGATTATTACCAGCAAAAAAGAGCGACATTTCAAACACTGTATCACAGAGTAAAAGGCTTATAACTTATCAGGTGCTTGTGGCTTTTATTCAACATTGTATTTCTTCAGCAAGAAACACCAATAGCAAGTATGCTTTTGTAGTGGATAATAAAAATAATATAAGGAATGCTGCAAATGTTTGAAAAGCGCTATCGCTTAAACTTGGTGTTTAATGCCAATAAGGTCTATGACCGACAAGTCATTGAAGGCATCGGAGAGTATTTACAGGCCGCCCAATGTGACTGGGATGTGTACTTTGAAGATGACTTTCGCAGCCGTTTGGATGGACTCAAACACTGGAAGGGCGACGGCATCATTGCCGATTTTGATAACCCGGAAGTAGAAGACATATTAAAGGGAACTCAAATACCAACGGTAGCGGTTGGTGGCTCCTATCAACGACGGGAAGATTACCCTCAACTGCCTTATGTGGCGACAGATAATGCGGCTTTGGTCAAAAGTGCCTATCAGCATTTAAAGCGTAAAGGTTTAACGGAATTTGGTTTTTATGGTGTGCCAGCCAATAAATATCACCGTTGGTCAAGTGAGCGACAGAATGCTTTTATTGATCAGGTGAGTTCCGATGGCTATCGGCCTCATGTTTATGAAGGCTATTTAACCTCCACTCAAATTTGGGAAACGGCACAACAGGGGTTAGAAAACTGGTTGTCCGATCTGCCTAAACCCGTTGGCATTGTCGCTGTTACGGATTCACGTGCTCGTCATCTTTTACAAATCTGTGACCACCTAAATATTATGGTGCCTGAGCACGTTGCGATTATTGGCATTGATAATGAAAATATGGCGCGTTATCTGAACCGCACTGCTTTGTCATCGGTAGAGCAGGGCTGTAAGCAAATGGGCTACGAAGCGGCTAAAATTTTGCATCGTATGTTACTCGGCTACCAACTTGATAAAAGTTTGGTGTTGGTTGATCCAACTGGGGTGCAAGAGCGTCAATCATCAGACTATCGAGCGTTAAAAGATCCTCATGTTATTCAGGCTATGCATTTTATTCGTCATAATGCGTGTCGTGGCGTAAAAGTGGCGCAAGTGGTTGATTATATAGGTCTTTCAAGAACCAACTTAGAAGCCCGTTTTATGGATGAAATGGGGTGTTCCATGCATGAGCAGTTGCACATGACAAAATTTTCTCGAGCCTGTGAATTGATTATTTCAACCAACTTACCTTTTGATGAAATAGCACGAACTTGCGGTTATCCATCTGTGCAATATATGTATACGGTATCACGCAAAAATTTAGGCATGACACCGGGAGAGTATCGTGTCTCCAGTCGTTTATTAAAAGAAGATGCTTAAAGCTGATAATTTACTTTACGCAACTTAAAAGTGACAAAATAAAATCGCATCAAGCGCTTTTATTTTGTCTTAGGTTTTTGTTTATTATTGACACTTGATGAAAAACGCATGATGTAACAGAACAAGGGTTAACACACTGTCTAGCGACGAATGTAGGCATTCACCAGATTTTCCAGCATTTCTTGTCGGCCTGATTCTGGACTGGGGTTAAGATTATGCTTTTCGACATGCTCGGCAACTTGGCTTAATGTCATGTTGCCATTAAGAATGCTTTGTCCCAATGTGTCTTGCCATTTTTCATAGCGCTTTTCCACTAAGGCATTGAGCTTTTGTTCTTCCAGCATAGCAGCGGCTTTTTCTAAGGACAGAGCAAGGGTGTCCATTGCACCGATATGACCGTGAAATAGGTCTTCCAGATCGATGGATTGACGTCGTAACTTGGTATCAAACATATAGCCGCCCGTTTGGAAACCGCCTGATTTTAGGATTTCATAAGTGGCGAGCGTATATTCTTCCACACTGGTTGGAAATTGGTCGGTATCCCAGCCTAATTGAGGATCGCCCTGGTTGGCATCAATCGAGCCTAAAATACCCAATGAGCAAGCGGTAGCGATTTCATGGTGAAAGCTATGACCAGCCAAAGTGGCGTGGTTGGCTTCAATGTTTACCTTAATGTCATTTTCTAAACCAAACTCTTTTAAGAAACCAAATACCGTGGCGGTGTCATAATCGTATTGGTGTTTGGTTGGCTCAGCAGGTTTGGGCTCGATTAATAAGGTGCCTTGAAAACCAATATTGTGTTTATGCTCGACCACCATTTGCATAAAACGACCTAGCTGATTGCGTTCACGCTTTAGGTCAGTGTTGAGTAAGGTTTCATAACCTTCTCGACCACCCCAAAGAACATAGTTTTCGCCTTTCAATCTGTGTGTGGCTTGCATAGCGTGACACACTTGAGTGGCGGCATAGGCGAACACCTCTGGGTTTGGATTAGAGGCTGCCCCCGACATGAACCTTGGATTAGAAAACGCGTTCGCTGTGCCCCACAGTAATTTCATACCTGTGGTCGCTTGTTTGGCTTCTAAAACATCGACCATCTCTGAAAAATTCTCAATGTATTCGCGAATGTTCTTACCTTCAGGAGCAATGTCGACATCGTGGAAACTGTAATATGAAATGCCTAATTTGGTAAAAAACTCAAAGGCGGCATCGGCTTTTAACTTGGCGGCCTGCATTTCAGAGTCGGCGCTAAACCAAGGACGTTGAAACGTACCGGCTCCAAACACATCACTCCCTTGCCAACAGAAGTTGTGCCAATAACAAGCGGCCATTCTCAAGTGCTCCGCCATGGTTTTCCCCATGATTAACTTATCGGCTTGATAGTGTTTAAAGGCAAATGGATTGGTCGATTCAGGGCCTTGGTATTGTATTGGTTGAATAGTCGGAAAAAACTCGTTCATGTTGAACTCCTAAAGCTTGTTATTTTTGTTAACGTCCTCTGGCATCTTGGTTTTTTAGCAACTTAGCTGCAATTACGAAATTTCTTGGTTCCATTATAGATTTTATGGAATGGCGTGATTCGTGGGTGATAAGTCAATTAATAAAACGCCGTTTTACTAATTGTGATATGATATCGTCCATTGTTTGACTCATTGGAATTCACTTGAACTTCGTATCAAAAAGCAACCTCATTAAGAATGTCTCTTTAGCTTGGCCACTCGCACTGAACGCCATTTTGGTACAATCCATGGTGCTGGTGGATTTAATGTTAATTGCCAATTTAGGAGAAGTCTCGGTTGCAGCCTTAGGTCTGGCTTCGGCCATTCTGGCGTTCTTTGTTGGGACACAATACGCCTTGGCTAATGGCACTCAATTAATACTGGCCAGAGCGGTTGGCGCTAATGACCCTAGAGCAATGGCCAGCAGTTTGGTGATTGGTTGGTTGATCAATGGCGGTTTAACATTGATAACCAGTGTTGTTCTATTGTTCAGTTTAGACGGACTGTTGAATTGGCTGGTTGATGATCCTTTGGTGGCGGAACAGGCGTGCCGTTATCTGCAGGTCAGTGCTTGTATGTTGCTGGTTTCCTCTTTAGCGCAAGTTATGATTGCCTTTTTTAATGGTTCGGGCCAGACCCGTGTGCCTTTATATGGCTACTTAATCGAAATACCAGTTAATATTTTGATCAGTCTTGTATTGATTTATGGTTATTTGGGTTTCCCTGAGCTTGGCTTAAGAGGGGCTGCAATCGGCAGTTTGGTGGCGGTGAGCATCCGTTTTGGCTATTTAGTATGGCAACTTCGGCGACAGGGAAATTTGCCGATCATGGCTTCGAGAAAGGCCTTGAATGTGTCAGTAGTCGTGGCACATTTTCATGAGATTTCTCCGATAGCGGCCAATTTCATTACGCTGGCTTCTGGGGTGATGTTGCATCAAATGTTGTTTGCTCAGCTGGATGTGTATTCCTTTGCCGCCATTACTCTGGTTATGCCTTGGATGCAAATGGGAGCTCAATTTGTTACCTCTTGGGCGTTAGCGACTTCCATTAACATCAGTCAATTTAGAGGTCGTCATCAGACGCACTTAATCGCTGACTTTGTGGAGCAGGCGGTGCGCATTATATTGTTGCTCGGAGTGGCATTGTGTTTAGTGTTCGTAGCATTTGGCGAATTATTACCCATTATTTATCCGCGGCTAGATGAGCAAACACAGCAAGCATTAGCCGTGATTGCGCCAATTTATATATTGATTCCGTTAGTACGAACCTACAATGGTTTATGTGGGCATTCTTTAAGAGCTTTGGGGCAGAGTGTTAAAGTATTGCAAATCCATTTCGTGACTCAATGGATTATTGGTATACCTTACCTTGCTTTGGTTGTGTATTTTCAAGGACCTTTGTGGGCCGTGTTTGGTTCCATCCTACTGGAGGAATGTTTGAAGGTGCATTCTTTCCGAAAACATTTGAAACGGGAGCTTGCTCTACTAACGCCTCTGGATTCTGAAAATAACAAGGAAGGGGAAGACAGCGTCTCATCATAAACGCTGTCCAATGTTTTATGAAAAGCGTTTTTCCAAGTATTGAATAATATCTGACGACTCGTATAGCCATTCCACTTTATCATTTTCTTCAATGCGTAAGCACGGTACCTTGATTCGGCCGCCACCAGTGAATAAATCCTCACGATGTGGTGATCCCTCTGCCGCATTACGCTTTTCAATCGGAAGGTTGAGCTTGTAAATAGCGCGACGAGTTTTGATGCAGAAAGGACAGGCAAAGAATTGATACAGAGCCAATTGTTTTGTCTCTTCGTTTATCTTTGTTTGTTGTTCTGCTGAACGTTTCATTTTACGTCCGCGTGTAACAAGGTCGATTAGGGCGATGATGCCCCCAAGCAAGTTACGGATACATTTGATTAATAATTTCATATAAAAAGCGAATCTATTTTTGGGTGGATTTGATCGTAATAACAAAAACGCGATCATTGTAATAGCAGATGGGTTTTGTTCCTACCTTTGTTTTATTGGCGCATTAGGAAATGCTGTACTAGTCTCAATCTAACCTCTGAAAATTCCTTAGAAAAGAGAGAGTTAGAATATGGAAGAATCCGCTGAGTTTATGCACCTGGTGTTAAATTCAATTGAAGAACATATTGCTGTAATAGATGTCAGTGGTGTCATTTGTTTTGTGAATCAAAGTTGGCTTAATTTTGGTGATGAGAATCAATGTCTTAGCAATCAGAATTGGACAGAAATGAATTATCTGAATATTTGTGATCAAGCGTCTTCTGCCGGTGATGATTTTGGTCATCAAGCGGGTGCTGGTATACGTAAAGTGATTTCAGGCCAGATAAATAGCTATTCGTTAGAATACCCTTGCCATAGTGACGAAGAGCATCGTTGGTTTATCATGCATGTTTCGCCTTTTGAGTTTAATAAAGCAAATTATTTTGTGATTACTCATCAGGATGTAACAGAAAGAAAGCTAGCCGAATTGGCGGTAAAAGAATTGGTTCGTTTGGATGGTCTAACAGACATCTATAACCGTCGAGCATTTGATGAGTTTTTGCAGCAAGAATGGGTGCTGTGTTTAACATTACAGCAACCTATCAGCCTTGCGGTGATTGATCTAGACCATTTCAAACAGCTTAATGACAGTTATGGTCATTTGGCGGGGGATGATTGTTTAAAGCAAATAGCTCAACGTCTCAAAAAGCTTTCGGATTCCCCTCGTTTCTGGTGCGCCCGCTATGGCGGTGAGGAGTTCGCTCTAATTATGGGCAACACAGATGTGGTTGCGGCTAAGCAGGTATGCGATGAATTTACCGAACAAATTCATCGCTTGAACATCCCTAATATAGACTCTCCTGTTAAACCCTATATTACTGCCAGTATTGGTCTCGCTGAGGTGCGGCCAACAGATCAGTCAAATGCAGTGAATCTACTAAATCAAGCGGATACTTTACTTTATACAGCGAAGGAAAAAGGTCGGAATCGGATTGAAATATCATGTCAAACTCCCGATTTAGAATGGAATCAGGTGTCAGTAATATAAAGTCACCAGTTCAGCTTGTATTGTCCCTTCACTTTCACTTCTCTTAAATCAATAGATTCCTATTAAGGGCAGAGTTTGTTGTTATTGATTTGCCACAAGATGTAAGTTGAACAAATCTGATAGTGTCAGGATTCGTCATAGGGAAATCACCATATTATGCCAATTCTGCTGTCTGCATTGCCAATATTGTTATTGATTTGGGCAATGACTAAGCGTCGCTCCGTACCCTCTCATTTTGCTTTGCCAGCCACAGCCTTGTTAGTGGCGGTGATTCAATATGGCTATTTTGAAGCCGATGGACGTTTAATGTTGGCAAATAGTATGGCTGGCATAATGTCTGTTCTTACCCCTATATCTATTGTGGCGGGTGCTATTTTACTGAATCGGGTGTTGTTTTATTCTGGCGCAGAGGCGATTTTGAGTCGTTGGCTGAGGAGCGTGAGTCACAATAAAGTGGCACAATTGATGATCATAGGTTGGGCATTTGCCTTTATGATTGAAGGTGCATCTGGTTTTGGTACACCAGCGGCGATTGCTGCGCCTATTTTGATTGGTTTGGGCTTTCCTGTTTTGCCTGTTGCCATTCTTACTTTGACGATGAACTCCATCCCCGTGTCTTTTGGAGCGGTTGGTACGCCAATCTGGTTTGGCCTATCTGGTTTGTCTTTAACACAATCTACTTTGAGCGAAGTGGCTCAGCAAACCGCCATGCTGAATATGTTGGCTGCTTTTGTTGTGCCGGTAATTGCCTTACGCTTTGTGATCCCTTGGCGAGAAATTTGGTCTAACTTGGGATTTATTGTATTAAGCATTTTGTCCTGTACCGTTCCTTATGTGCTGGTGGCTCAATGGAATCTCGAATTTCCAGCTCTGATTGGCGGAGCCGTTGGATTAGTTTTGAGTGTCATTTTGGCGACTCATGGAGTGGGGTTAAAAACGCCGCCTAATGATCAGAATATTGAGAAATCATTAGATTCAATAGAAGTGCTGAAAGCCTTATCACCATTTGTTTTGCTGATTGTCATTCTACTGCTAACTCGTCTCCCTAATTTAGGAGTAAAAGCTTGGTTAAACTCAACGATGCCAATGTGGCAATGGACAGTGGCGATTGGGGAGTTTGAGGTGAGCCAATCTTTGGTGATAGGGTGGCATGAAATTTTAGGAACAGACATAAGTTGGCAATACAAAAGCTTATATGTCCCAGCTTTGATTCCATTTGTCTTAGTGGTATTGGTTTGTGTGCCTTTGTTTCGCATGTCTTCTCGGCAGGTCATCTTAGCAATAGGTGAAACAGGCGGACGATTACGACTTCCTTGTGTGTCACTGATTGGTGCATTAGTGATGGTGAATTTAATGATGCAAGGGGAAACATCGTCCCCCATGTTTCTACTTGCTCAGACGTTTGCTCAAGCATTGGGAGAGAGTTGGGCTTACACGGCAGCATTGTTAGGTGCGCTGGGTTCTTTCTTTTCAGGCTCGGCGACGGTGTCCAATCTCACTTTTGGTGGCATCCAATTGGGCATTGCGGAATCGGTAGGCTTACCTGTGAGTTTGGTTTTAGCATTGCAGTCAGCCGGTGCGGCTATGGGCAATATGGTTTGCATTAATAATATTATTGCGGTCTCCACTATTGCCGGCATCCGTAATAAAGAGGGAGTTATCATTAAGCGTACATTATGGCCAATGTTGGCTTATGCTTTGGTTGCAGGTTTGTATTCGTATGCTTATTTATGGCTGTATTAGGGAGGGGAATGGAGAAAATATTCGTATTTGGAACATTAAAAGAAGGCTTTCCCAATTTTAAGCACAATCATGGAAAGCGTTTTCGGGCAGAATTTGTTACTCAAAAAGCATTTCCCTTGTATCTTGTGGGTGAACGTTATTCTCCTTGGTTGATTTTAACGCCAGGTTTAGGGCATGCCATTAAAGGGCAAGTGTTTGAAGTGACGGACAGGGTTTTGCAAGAGATGGATGCACTTGAAAGGGTGGCTCAAGCCGATGGCTACCACAGAGTCACAACCGAGGTGGTGTGTCAGCAAACGGGGGAGACAGTAAGGGTTTATGTTTATGGTAAGCCGAGCCTATCTTTACCGGTTGATCATATTAAAATGGAATTAAAAGGTGAATACTCGCTAGAACACGCTCAATTATATCGTTCTCGGGGTGAGTGAATTGATAACAAAAAAGGCCAGTCGTATGACTGGCCTTTTATCTATCATGATGATTTAAGATGATCGATATCGGGTGATTTTACTTATTCGTTTCTTTATCGGCTTGTTGCTTCTCGAAACGTTTTTCCCAGAAATCAGCCCCTTTGATACCAAGGGATTTGGGGTCGAAAGTATAATCTTTAACACCATTAGCTTTTTGTTGTTCGTAATCTCTCAATGCTTTCATGGTCGGTTTCGCCATAAAGAAAATCAACAAGATACCAACAATGTTCAACCAGGCCATTAAGCCAACACCAACATCACCAAGGTTCCAGATGTAACCGGCTGTGTTAACCGTACCGTAAGCGACCATGAACATGATTAACAGTTTCACTAAGGTCAGTGGAATATTGATTTTCAATGCACGGCGTAGGTAAGCCACATTGGTTTCAGCAATGTAGTAGTAAGCCAAAATCGTCGTAAACGCAAAGAAGAACAAGGCCACTCCAACAAACGCTGACCCAGTATGGCCAAACACACTTGCTAGTGCCATTTGAGTAAAGGCTGGAGACGCAATGATGGTAGATGGATCAACGTTTTGTACGATGAATTGACCTTCTGCTAGTGCGCCTTGTACGTTGTATTGCTGAGTGATTAAAATCATCAAAGCCGTTGCGGTACAAATAAACAGAGTATCAATGTAAACCGAGAACGCTTGTACTAGACCTTGCTGTGCCGGGTGCTGAACTTCTGCAGCCGCGGCAGCATGTGGACCAGTACCTTGACCTGCTTCGTTAGAGTAAACACCACGTTTTACCCCCCAACCAATGGCAGCACCGAAACCGGCCTGAGCGGTAAAGGCGTCCGAGATGATCAGTCCAAAAATGCCGGGCACTTTATCAAGGTTTAAGAATACAATGATCAAAGCCATGATGATGTAACCAAATGCCATGAAAGGCACGATGACTTGAGTGAAGTTCGCGATTCGCTTAATGCCACCAAAAATGATGAAAGCCAATACGACAAGAATCACAGCAAGTGCAACTAACTTAGTTGAACCGACTTCACCGAAAGAACTGGTGACCATAGTGCCTTCACCAAATACTTGAGTGACTGCGTTGCCCACCGAGTTGGCTTGAATGCCTGGTAAGAAAATACCACAAGCGATGATAGACGATAGGGCAAACAATACGCCCAACCAACGCCAACCAAGACAACGTTCAAAGTAGTAAGCTGGGCCACCACGGTACTGACCATTTTCGCTGACTTTGTAGATTTGACCTAGAGTAGATTCTGCGTAAGCAGTACTGGCGCCTAGGAAAGCCACAACCCACATCCAGAAAACCGCACCAGGGCCACCGAAACCGATTGCGGCAGCAACGCCAGCAATGTTACCTGTACCGACACGGCCAGACAGAGATACGGCTAATGCTTGGAAAGATGAAATACCTTTTTCTGACGGATTGCCGTTGAACAACAAAGTCCACATTTCTTTGAAATGACGAACTTGCGCAAAACGCGTCATGATTGAGTAGAAAAGACCTGCGCCAAGACAGAGATAAATTAAGGCTGGGCTCCAAATGATCCCGTTTAGGAAATCAATGAATGCTTGCATAGTTAATCCTCGAGTATAAGCTCTGTGAGCTTTTTAGTTGTTATATTCCTGTTGAAGAACGAAGCTTGTGGCTTGTTTTCTTCGTACTGAGTGAACGCACTAAATTTCATAAGTAAGTAACTTAATATTAAGAAAGAAGTGTGCACCTTAGTGGGGCGAATTTACCACGAATCCCAGAATTACGCCATTTTACGAAGGAAAAAAATGTCCTTAATAAAAAAATCCCGATACCAAAGCGGCTATCGGGATAGAAGGCGGGAGGGCCTTTTGAGTAAATTAAATAGTAAGATTAAACAATCAAACGAATGGCATCTAATAGATATAGGTCGAACATACCTTCTGGGTAGTCGACGTGCATAACACGACCCAGAGTAACTAAGAAGATGACCAAGCAAACGGCAATGGTGGAAGATTTTAAATAAGAGGCTTTTGCTATCAGTCTCAAAAACACCAAAGAAAACACAAAGGTGGTGCAAATAAAGCCGAATAAGTAATAACCGTAAGCAATACCAAAGAAGCCTGCTATATAGACGAGATTTGGTGTTAATTCTGCTGCGACCATTTGATGTTTTTCTCGAACGGCTTTAAAGATCACCATGACAACGGAGAACAGTACAATCGCAATGGCAATGATGGGAAAGGATTTCGTCAGTTTTGCCATATCCCAAACATCAAACAAAGCATAGCCACCACAAATCGCAAAAATACCCACAATCGCTAGATCAGCAAATGATAGAGTTTGTTTTTCCTCTGCTGGCGCAACCGCTTTTTCAGCGTCGCTGGCGTCTGCTAGCTTCGCTTGCTTACGTTTTTTCAGAACGGGTGGCAAAACAAAGCCGATCACAATCAGTGCTGCAATAATGATGACACCTGGACGAGTAAACCAAGAGGCGCCGTAGAATTGAATACTCTGGAAAAAGTAGTTTTCAGCACCTGAAGACAATACAAAACCAATTAAGAAAGCAGGACGAGGCCAATTTGCGCCTTTCATCATAATACCAAGACTGGCAACGACACCTAACAGAATGAAGTCACCCAAGCTGCGTGTCGCCTGATAAGCGGCAAACAGAATAAGGGTTAAGATGATTGGCGTTAAAATCGAAAACTTGATGTAAGTTAACAATGAAATCGGGCGGGTAAAGCAAATACAGAAAATGGCACCCAAAATGTTTGCCATCGCCAATGACCAGATAATAGTGTACGTCAGGTCAAGGTGCGTGGAAATCATTGACACGCCAGGCTGAATGCCTAATAACAGCATACCACCCAAGAATACGGCTGCGGAACCTGAGCCAGGTACACCAAACAAAATGGTTGGGATCATACTGCCAGATGCACAGGCATTATTGGCGGATTCAGGTGCGATAACACCACGAATTTCCCCTTTACCGAATTGCGATGTGTCCTTGCTTGAATTTAACGCAAAGCTGTACGTCATCCAGTCGACAACAGAGCCGCCAAGGCCTGGTATAGCACCGATTAGACTACCAAAAACGGACGATTTTCCAACTAAGGGTAAATTCGCAAAGACATCTTTAAAACCTTGGCCTAAACCATGTCCTAGCGTGTTTTTAGAAGAGGCAATAGCAGTGTCTTTTACCAATAGACTGACAATTTCAGGTAGGGCAAAAATACCCAAACCAACGATTACCAAAGGAATGCCATCGTATAAATAATCTATGTCTAGGGTGAAACGGAATTCACCGGTTGCTGGTGCGCCACCAATGGTGCCAACCAACAAACCAAATCCACACGCCGCCAGTCCTTTATATAGGTTGCCTCCCGAAAGCGCTGCTACCACACTTAACCCGAGTAGAGTGAGCATGAAGAGTTCGGCGGAAGAGAAGGCTAATACCACAGGGCGAGCAACTAGGATAAAAACGCTGAGCACGATGGCACCCACAACGCCACCTATCATAGACGATAGGAAGGCGGCTGAAAGTGCACGTGCTGCTTGTCCTTTTTTCGCTAATGGAAAACCATCCATGACAGTCGCTTGCGAAGAGCTAGAGCCAGGGATACCCATTAGAACAGAGGTAAACGTGTCCCCTGTTGGAATTACGGCGACAAGTCCCATCAGCATGCCGAGACCAACGGAAGGTTCCATCCCATATAAAAAAGGCAAGAGTAAAGACATTCCGGCAATACCGCCGAGTCCTGGAATAATTCCCACGACTAAGCCAACCAATACACCTGTAATCAAGTAGGTGAGATGGCCAATGGACAGTATTTGATCCAGGGCGCTGAGGAACTCAATCATTAATAATAACTCCTAGAACCAGATTACAGTGTGTAATCAAATTTTGTTTTCAACCACTGTGCGACCCATTTATATAGATCAGGTGAAATATTAAGCGCTTCGCTTAAGTGCTGTGCCGCATGGATACCTTCTACGTTAGTGTAAGGACCAACTTGCACTGCGGATTCCTTGATAAAGGTTGGATCTTTCAGCATAGCGTGGATACCTTTGCGGTAAGCTGCAATGACATCTGTTGGGGCGTCAGCTGGAATGAAAATAACCTTTTGGAAAGCAAAACCTGCGGCAAGGAACTTAGAGTAAGCATCGTATGCTTCACCTGAAGGTTCTTTACCAAATTTCTGGAAGTATACTTCTTGGAATGTTGGCAATTCAGGGAAAGCAGGATCACGAACAACCTTACCTTCTTTGTTCAATACGCCTAGAGAGAATAAAGGCACAGCTTTATCATTCTTGACTAAATCAACGACAGAGTTCAGATAGGCAGAAGAAGTTTGGAAGTCGATTTTTGCTTCACCACGTTCAAACGCTAGACGACCAGCACCACGGCTTTTCATACCGAAAACGGGTTTAACATCTAATCCTAACATCTGAAAAGCGATCAACACTGGTAGCTCTAAACGCGTTGGACCTTGAGAGCCAAATGGCAGAGTCACACCGTCCAATTTGTTGATGTCAGCAGCGGATGATACACCCAAGTTTGGCTGAACATAGACTACGCCGCCTGTTGGGCTGGCCATTAAAGGAATCCACTTATCAAAGTTATAACGAACACGTTTGTCGCCTAACATGAAAGGGAATAACGTCGAAGCCGACGTACCAAGAATATCTTGACCGTTGTCTTTAGCTCGTTTATAGAACAGGTTTGTGCCTGTGATAGAGCCACCACCTGGTTGGTTCTTAATAACGACGGTAGGGTTACCATCCAAGTTTTTGGTTAGATGAGGGGCAATGAAGCGTGCCCAAACATCGGTACCACCACCGACACCAAATGGAATGGTCCAATTGACGGTTGAAGGAACTTGTGTTTCTTCAGCTTGGATTGGGGCCGCAACTAAACAACTGAAAGACAGTAGAGAAGCACCTAGTAGTGTAGAAAGTTTTTTCATCGAATTTTTCCTTTCTTGTTTTTATGACTAATCAATACCATTACTAATCTGTATTGAAACGGTTAATTGAGGTATACCGTACCGGACAGTATCTTCTTCGCTGTGCGTATCAGTGATACGCTGTTTAACTCTGATGGATCGTCATCCTTACGTTGAGCCGTAAGCTCTATCTTCCCTGATGGGTGTTCCAAGGTGAAAAAGGAGGTGTTCCCTGTATCACCAATCAGTTTTGACGCCACAGTACCTGGCAAACAGCAAGCGGTGACAATGGCAATACTGCCGGTCACAGCGAGTGCTTTATGGCACTTGTGAGGAACAAAATAACGTGCGCAAACCGTGCCGCCCTGAGAGGCGGGTGAAAGCAAAATGGGTTTCGGAATAACGGATTCTGATACGTCACCCATGCCCATTAATTCACCGGCTTGTAAGCGAATATTCTCTAAGCGTGACATGAACTCATGGTCTTCATCTAATTCGGATGGGGCTTCATGTCCTGTTTTTCCTAATTCGGCCGCATTGATAATGACGACTGGTGTGGCGGCGTCGATGCAAGTGACTTCAACAGAATCAATTTGATTTGTTTTGTTCCCTGTTGGCAGCAATTTACCTGTTTTAGCTCCTTCTACATCAAGGAAGGTTAGTTCAATAGGGGCACCAGGTGAGTTGGTTCCGCTGATGGTAATGTCACCTTTGTATTCTACTTGCCCATTAGGTGTTAGAACGGTCGAGTGAATGATTTTCCCCGTGTTCAAATTGTGAATACGCACCGTGGTTTTGTCTTGCAGAGCTGGGAATAAGCCCGTTTCAATGGCGAAGGGAGCAACCCCCGCGAGCATATTGCCGCAATTTGGCGCAAAGTCGACTTTTTTTTCAATGATGCTGACTTGTGCAAACAAATAATCTACATCGGCATCAGGATGAGTGGAAGGACCCACCATAGCCACTTTGCTGGTTAAGCTGTTGCCACCACCAATGCCATCAAGCTGAAGCTCGTGACCTGACCCCATCACCTTCATCAAAATATCTGCGCAGGCTTCTCGATCTGAAGGCAAATCAGACATGTTGAAATAAGGGCCTCGAGAGGTACCGCCACGCATAATCATGCAGGAGATGGTTTGTGACATTGAAATAAACCTTTTGTTGTTTGAACTTAGCGCTAAAGTCTCACATTCGTTATTGCTGCATCAAATGCAAAGATAGTGCATAATTGATGCGCAAAACGAATTAATAGGAGTGGTCATGCATCAAATTGAATTCAAGGATTTGGTGATTTTTATCCGTGTTGCTGAAACTGGAAACTTCCACGATGCTGCGGAATTAACCCATTTATCTCAGCCTGCGTTGAGTCGTAGGATGCAAAAATTAGAAGCTATTTTGGGTGCGCCCTTGTTTGAGCGTACCACTCGAAAAACCTGGCTGACATCGGTCGGCCGAGAGTTTTTACCAAAAGCAAGGCGCATGGTGGAAGAATTTGAGTTGTCTGTTTTAGGCATAAAGGACATGGCATCGCAGCAAAAAGGTAAGGTCACTATTGCTTGTATCCCTACCGCGGCGTTTTATTTTTTGCCGAGTGTGATCAATGTCTTTAATGAACGTTATCCAGGGATTCGCATTCAAATTCTGGATGAAAGCGCCAATCATGGACTGGAGTCTGTGATTCGCGGTGATGCGGATTTTGGGATTAATATGGCGATTGCTCAACACCCTGAAGTGTCGTTTACCCCTTTATTGGATGATCCATTTGTGGTGTGTTTGCGCAAAGATCATCCATTGTGTGACTTGGACGAAGTCTCTTGGGAAGACATCACGCCTTATAAATTAATCAGTGTCGGTCGAGCCAGTGGTAACCGCATTTTACTCGATAAATCTTTAGCTCGAGATCAAGTGAATTTAAACAGTTTTTATGAAGTGCAGCATTTATCCACGTCACTTGGGTTGGTGGAAATGGGCTTAGGGATTTCCATTGTCCCTAAGCTGGCGATGCCTCTCAGTACGGCGTCGGTATTAACCTCACGGCCTTTAAAAGGCCAACAAATTGATCGTTCAATTGGTTTGGTTAAGCGCAGTTCAACGTCACTGTCTCCTGCGGCGGACCTGTTTATTAATATTCTGTTAGAACGTTGGTCTGTGGTGAGTAAAGATGGCGTTTAGTGTTATGTGCTTTTGCTGAAAATAAGGGCTTTTAGACCACTTTCTATATCAATATCTGGGAACTCAGGTGGGTTCTCTAGACGACATTGAAAATGCAACTCAGGCGCTTCGAGTTGCATGCTATCGATTAAAAATTGAGCCGGTAGGCTTGGATCATTAACACATGCTAAGACTTGACCATTCTCGTTAAGCAATTCTGGTAGTCGACGAAGAATTTTTTGATAGTCTGTGGTGAGGGCAAAGCTGCCTTTTTGAAAGCTTGGTGGGTCAATAATGATGAGATCATAGTGGCCGTATTTTTTAATTTTCCCCCAAGATTTAAAAATATCATGAGCAAAGAATTTCACCTTAGTTAGATCGTGGTCATTTAAACGGTGATTATCTCGCCCTCGATTGAGAGCACCTTTTGCCATGTCCAAATTGACCACCATTTCTGCTTTGCCTTCAATGGCTGCCACTGAGAATCCACAAGTATAGGCAAACAGATTTAAAACTCGCTTGTTCTGACTGTGTTCTGTCACCCAGCGACGGCCATAACGCATGTCCAGAAACAATCCCGCATTTTGGTTTCGTCCTAAGGTCAGTTGAAATTTTAAACCTTCTTCATCGACAACAAGATCCTTTTCTCCTTCTCCCCACAAGACTTGGGTTGGATGATTTGGTCGATAACGATATTGAATCAGAAGCGCTTTGATATTACTGGTTGGCCACGCTTCTTGCTGAGTCCAACTGAGTAGCCTCTCCATTAAGCTGTGCTCATCAGCCGGTGATATTTCTTTAAATAGGGCAATGAACAATTGTCCAGCCAAAAAGTCGACGGTAATTTGCTCTAAGCCTTCAAAACACCGACCTCGTCCATGAAAGAGTCTTCTGACCTGGTTCGGGGTTTGCGGTAGTTGAGCGAAAACATGCTGGGTTAAGGTGTCGAGAATTGCTGGTGTCATGGCCATTGTATCTTTTTGTGAGAAGGGGGTATTGTACTGGTTGGTGCATTCTTTACCATAATGGATTGATTTTGATAAAAAAAAGACCGAGCCAAATGACTCGGTCACTGAATCCTATGCGGCGTTTTTCCAACGCCAAGCATCAATCAATAGGAAGAGGATTAGGCTCACCCCCATGACTGGCATGCTAAGACCAAGTGCAATCGCCACACCAAAGGTCATGACTTTTTGACCGCTTGTCAGCTTGCTCCATGCCTGTAATAAGGGTTTCGATGTCGAGCCTGCGTTAGGGCGTCGAATCCACCACATTTTGTAGCCCCAAATGATCATCATACAAACAGACAGCCCGAATAGGGTTAACAAGATCTGATTAGGAACACCAAACAGTACTCCCATGTGGGCATCGATGCCCCAGCGGATTAACTTAGCGACAAGAGGGAAGGCGTCGAAGTTGGCACGGCTGGTTACCGTCATGGTCCTTGTGTCTACCGCCACACTGTCCACTTGTGTCGGCCAAGAACGGTCAATTTCACGGACAAACCAGGCTTTGTGACCGGTACGGTCAGGTTTAATTTCGATCTTATTAGCATCAATGCCGGCATCGCGGGCCGCTTTTAGAACGCCATCAAACAATAAATCCGAGTTATGGCTGCCCACGCCAGAAGTGGCCATTTTTGATGAGCCGTGGTGGGCATGGTCAAGGTGTTCATCGCTTTGTTGGTTTGTTTTGTGTTGCGATAAACTGAGATCAACAGATGGCGTGACCCAACCAATGGAGGCTCTTAAACTGCCGATGTTGCTACCGGCCCATTTTGACCAAGTCAGACCTGTTGCAGAGACGAAAATGAGTCCCACAAAGATCCATAAGCCTAATTGATAATGGCGACGACGTTTGCGTAAATGCGCGGTTTTACTGGCCACTTCAGATTGGTTTTTTTTGCCGCCTTTATACCACAAAAATATCCCACCCAGGGCCGCAATCCATAACCAGGAAGCGGCTAGCTCACTGTAATAGCGACCCACTTCTCCGAGTAGTAATTGACGGTGGAAAAAGTCAATGGTCGTACGAATTGGCAGTACGCCACTGGTGCCATAAACGGGCAGGTTTCCTTTCAAATTTAGGGTCACAGGATCGATAAACAACGCTCTTGCACCGGTTAAGCGAGCCGTAGGGTCTAAAAACATAACGCGCGTGTTATCACCTATTTCTGGTGCTGGACGCACAGCGAACAAGGTTAAATCACTGGTTAGATGAGACCGAGCCGCTGCAATTTGATTGGCTAGAGGTTGATAATCACCACGACTTTGAGTGGTTAATACGTCTTTATAGACGGCTTGTTCAATCTGTGGTGACAGTATGTATAAGGTGCCGGTCAAGGCTGCGATAAAGATAAATGGACCGACAAACAGACCAACATAAAAATGCAGGCGTGTGATGAGAAGCAACAACGCATTGGATGAGGCTTCATTATTCATTTGGCTAGACATATTTTCTCTCATTTTACTTGGCACCAAGGTGCCCCTGAACATGGTGTTCACTATTGTTATTTAAGGCTAGTAAAACGCGAATCTGGCGGTGGTGCTCGAGGATTAAGGGGGGTGAATATGGACAGGTATTTACGCACTAATGTCGCATAAATCACGCTGGGGTATGACTCTTTTTCTAATGGAACAATGGTAAAGCTTTTAGTATTTAACCAGCTTAAATGAAAGAGCAGTGAACAGTACCCACAGGCTTCCAAAAGATTAGTGCTACCTTCAATTTTTGCATGATGTCGGTGATGCTCCATGCTATTTGAGGTGGCTGGTTTAGCAGACTTATGGTGCTTGTGTGGCGTAGGATCTGTCGCCTGGTTTGTTGCAATATGTGCGTCTTGATGATGCTGATGCGAGGAATGCTTTGCTGCTATCGTCGATGTGGATTCATCGTCTTGCAGCGTTTTCGCTAACTGCGAATATAATGGTCCAAAATAGATTAAGAACACACAGAATAAGCCAAACAACACACCGAAGTGTGTTTTAGCATTTGGTAGATGAAGCATAGACGAGTGCATCAGCTAGACAGTAAATATGACGAGTGTAGCTTATTAAACGGATTGAATATCGTGAGCGTGTTCTTCTGCTGATGACACAATGCATTCGCCAGCCATATTAGGTGCCGCACCGACCGCAAATTTATCATTGATCATGCCAGGTAACCATTTTTCTTGCCAATCAACAGCGCTGATTTCAAGACCTTTAAAGTCGGGATAGTCTTTTTCAGCCCATTGCAGTGCTTGAGTTTCGCTCAGCCAAATAGGTAGGACCTTGTCTGAACTGAGTTGAATGAGTAAGCAGCCTTGCTCGTCGGCTAAGGTCCAAATGGATTGGCCTTGGCTAAGGCGCTCGACCATTTGGCTGTAACGGTCATTACTGGTAAGGCGAAAAAAAACTTCGTCTAAATTTGGTGTATCTGACATGGAAAACAACTCAGTAGATTTAATTGCCGAGGATCATAACACATTGCTTTTGAGATGATAAAACCAAATGCCATCCTTGGCTGAAATTTGACTTTAAGCTTGGAATAGATGCGTTAACGTATCTAAATGAATACGCTTAGTTGCCTCGTCCATCCAGCTGCCAGTAATGCCATTTTTGGCGAGCTGATAAAGTTCATTACGATTGATTTTGCTCTGCTCAATTAAGGCTTGGTAGTTGTCATTCATGTAGCCACCAAAGTAAGCTGGATCGTCTGAATTAACCGTCGCCATCAATCCCAGAGCTAACATCTTTCTAATCGGGTGATCATTCATGTCATCGACCACACAAAGTTTGAGGTTGGACAGAGGGCAAACTGTCAGGGTTAACTCTCTGTGTTTAATCTCAGCGATCAACTTTTCGTCTTCTAATGCTCGGTTGCCGTGGTCAATACGATCCACATGAATAAGATCAAGTGCTTGCCATACATAGTCTGGCGGCCCTTCTTCACCTGCGTGAGCTGTCACTTTTAGGCCAAGATCGCGGCATGCTTTAAACACATTAGCAAATTTTTCTGGTGGGTGTCCGACCTCTGAGCTGTCGAGTCCAACACCGTCTATCCAATCTAAGAAAGGTGTTGCTTCTTTTAAGGTTTGAAAAGCGCTGTCTTCGCTTAAATGACGTAGGAAAGACATAATTAGTTGATAGGTCATGCCCCATTGTTTTTTGGCATCTTCTAATGCCCGACGAATGCCTTTTATTTGGACATCAAAGGGGATTCCGCGTTCGGTGTGGCCTTGCGGATCAAAGAAAATTTCCACATGGACCACATTTTCACTGTGGACTTTATTTAGGTAGGCCATGGTTAAATCGTAGAAATCGGCTTCATGTAGAAGCACGGACATACCTTGATAATACAGGTCTAAAAAGTCTTGTAAGTTGGTAAATTGGTAGGCGTCTTTGAGAGCGTCAACGGTATCATATTTGAGAGCAACTTGGTTACGTTGAGCGATGGCAAACATCTGCTCAGGCTCAAAGGTACCTTCAATATGAAGATGCAATTCGGTTTTGGGCATGGCTTGGGAGAGAGCCACCAATGAGGCTGTATTGTCCATGATGTTACCTTTCAAACTAGATGGTTGCGATCAATAGAATAAACTATAACGAAAAACGCAACGTTTTACGCATTATCTGTCGCGTAGTGAGATGATGAATTTAAAAAAAGGGGAATATACAGCCAGCAGCGCTGGCTGTATAGAAATTTTAGCGAGGAATTTCGTCTGTAATGCCTTCCACATACCAATTAACTTGAGCAAGCTCTTCGTCAGTCAGTGAATGACCTTCAGGTACCACGATATTACCTTTGTTATCCTTGATTGGACCAGTAAACGGCTTCAGTTCACCTGACTTGATCGCGGCGTATGTTTCTTTGATTTTTGCTTTAACATCCGCAGGTAAGTTTGGATTGATGGATTCAATCGTTAACATGTCCTCTTTAAAACCACCCCAATAATCGCTAGGCTTCCAAGTGTTGTTCATTACCTCTTCAGCAACATTGACATAATAAGGTGTCCAGTTGTCACGAACGGAGAACATATGAGCTTCTGGTGCGAATTTACTCATGTTAGACGCTTGGCCAATAGAGCGCATGCCGCGTTTTTCCGCCGCAATTTGTGGGGCTGGGCTGTCGGTATGTTGGATCAAGATGTCGACACCTTGGTCCATTAGTGCATTGGCGGCATCCGTTTCTTTACCTGGATCGTACCAAGAGTTCACCCAAACGATTTTAATTTTAACGTCTGGATTGACCTTCTTCGCTGCCATGTAAACCGTATCAATATCACGGATTACTTCAGGAATTGGGAAGGACGCAATGTAACCAATGGTGTTGGTTTTGGTCATCATGCCAGCAGCGACACCAGATACATATCGACCTTCATAGGTACGCAACACATAGGTGCCTACGTTACGAGAACGTTTGTAGCCAGTGGCGTGCTCGAAGGTGACTTTTGGAAAACGCTTAGCCACTTTTACAGTAGGGTTCATGAAGCCGAAAGAGGTTGTGAAGATCAAATCATTCCCTGCTTTTGCTAATTGCGTAATAACACGTTCAGCATCAGCACCTTCCGGTACGTTTTCAACATAGGTTGTTTCAACTTTGTCGCCAAAGTGCTTTTCAAGACCGATGCGGCCTAAATCATGCTCATAACTCCAACCTAGATCTCCGACTGGACCAACGTATACAAAGCCGACTTTTAATGGATCTTCGGCTTGAACGGCGGTGGCGCCAGCCAAAAGTCCTAAGCTAAGTAGTAACGATTTTAGTTTCATGTTGTTTTGCTCCTATTGTGTGCCCTAAGGGCTTATTGCTCTTCGTAGTTGAAGTGTTTAATAACGGTGTTACGCCATGTTTCTAGGATCGAATGGCTTTCCTAGAGATCGAGGCGCAAGCAGTTTTTCTTTAAAGTGATCGGCACTAATGATCACCATAACAATGACGGTGGCCACGTAAGGCAACATGGCTAATAGGTTTGGCGAGATTGACCAGCCCAAGCCTTGTAAAACCAAATGCATAATGCTGGCCAATCCGAACAAATAGGCTCCGAGCATGATGCGACCAATGCGCCACGAAGCGAATACCACTAAGGCAAGGGCGATCCAACCGCGTCCAGCGGTCATGTTTTCTACCCACATAGGGGTATAAACAAGCGACATATAAGCCCCAGAAATGCCTGCCATGGCACCACCAAACATGATGGCTAAGTAACGAACTTGTAGGACTTTGATGCCAATGGCGTTGGCGGCATTAGGGTTTTCACCGACAGCTTTTAATGTCAGTCCCACACGGGTTTTATTGACCACAAAGTAGAGTGCTATGGTGATGGCAAAAGACAGGTAGACAAGTATGTCATGTTTGAACAAAATCTCGCTAAGGTACGGGATCTCGGATAGCAGAGGGATTTCAATTGGTGCAAAGCCTTGGATGGTTTGACCAACCACACCTGAACCAACAAATGCGCTTAATCCTGTGCCAAATATGGTTAAGGCTAAACCTGTAGCAACTTGATTGGCGCCAAGTTGTAGTACTAATACGGCAAATATCAGGCTCATTAAGGAACCCATTATCATTGCGGCCAGAACACCGAGTCCCATACTGCCAGTGGTGTATGCGGCTAGAAATCCGACGACAGCCCCCATCAGCATCATGCCTTCTTGTCCTAAGTTTAGAATGCCGGATTTTTCGCAAATCACTTCTCCTAAAGCAATAAACAATAATGGGGTGCCTGTTTTAATGGCGGCGAACAAAATTTGTGTGATTAGATCTGCGTCCACAGTGAGCTCCTAGTTCGTCGCTTGGTTGGAAAGCATAAGACGATTATTAATAAAGAAATCGCAGGCCAATAAGAAAAACAGCAGAACCCCTTGGAACATGCTGACAACCGCGACAGGGATGCCCATTTCAATTTGTGCCAGGTCACCACCCATATAAAGAATGGCCATAAACACCGCAGCTAATATTGCTCCAATAGGGTGTAAGCGACCAAGGTACGCGACGATGATGGCAGAATAACCATAGCCAGGTGACACATTTGGAACGAGCTGTCCAATTGGCCCAGTGGTTTCGCTTACGCCAGCTAAGCCGGCCAGTGCGCCCGCGAATAACATGACAAACCAACTGAGCTTTTTGCTGTTAAAACCGGCATAGTTTGCTGCAGGTTCGTCGGCACCTAATACTCTTATTTGGAAGCCTAAATGGGTTTTAGATAGGATGAACCAGCCAATGAATCCCGCCACGATTGCAAACACAATACCAAGATGAATTCGACTGAATTCAAATAAGGTAGGCAGTAAGGTTGCATCAGAGAACAAGGCCGACTCAGGAAAGCCAAATCCTTGAGGGTCACGCAATGGTCCATGAACCGCCCAAATCAATAAGTACAAGGCAATGTAATTGAACATGATGGTGGTTAAGATCAAATTTGAGTTAAAGCGTAACTTTAAAAAGGTTGGTATAGACGCCCATAACATGCCTGAGATAATGCCAGCTAATAGGGTGATGGGAAGCGCAAACACTGACTCAGAATCGATGAAATAAAGCGCCATGGCAGAACCGCCTAAGGCACCGGCTAATAATTGTCCTTCCGCGCCTATGTTCCACATGTTGGCGCGGTAGCAAATGGCTAGGCCAACGGCACAAAGCAGCAAGGGGCCCATTTTGACGAACATTTCGCCAATGTTGTAACTGTCTGATAAAGGCGCTATCAGTAACACATGCAATGCTTGAAGCGGATCTTTGCCGATGGCTGAAAATAAGATGCAGCCAAATAATAGTGTGAGTGTAATCGCGATTAAGGGTGAAGCGACTTTCATTAATGAACTTGGCTCGGTGCGAGCTTGAATGCGGATCATGATTTCGCCTCTTGTGTTAATTCGCGTTGAGTGTCAATAAAGGTCCCAGCCATCCATTGACCAATCTGATCAATGTTGGTGTCCTGGGTTTTGACTTGAGGCGATAAATGACCATCACAAATGGCCGACATGCGGTCAGCGAGGAGAAAGAGTTCATCTATGTCTTCTGAAATAAGTAGAATCGCCGCGCCTTGATCTCGTAAATCCAATAAGGCTTGGTGAATGGCGAGTGCAGCACCAACGTCGACACCCCAGGTTGGGTGCGCGCAAATAAGGACTTTCGGATTTTGACCAATTTCGCGTCCCATGATGAATTTTTGTAAGTTACCACCGCTTAAACTTTTGGCCTCCGAAAATTCACCATGACATTTTACTTTGTATTTTTTGATTAAACGACTGGCGTACTCTTTTGCTTCTTGCCATTGTACTAAGCCATTTTTGATAAAGCCTGTACTATGAGTGAGCAAGGTGTTTTCGGTTAGGCTCATGTCGGGTACTGCCCCCCGACCGAGTCGTTCTTCTGGTACGTAAGCCATGCCAAGCTTGCGTCTGTCACCAGCATGCAAATGCCCAATCTCCATCTGTTCAAGGGTCAGGCTACTTTTATCTGCACGGTTGTCTTCACCGCTGATAATCGCCATAAGTTCATCTTGCCCATTTCCTGCCACGCCGGCAATGCCAAGAATTTCCCCCGCTTTCAGTTCGAACTGAACCTTCTTAAGGCTGGTGCCAAAAGGTTGCTTTGAGGAAAGAGATAAATTGTTGGCACTAAATAGGGTATGAGTGCCTTCCTTTTTGGTGTATTGCGTTTCTTGTTCAGCTAGATCGCCGACCATCATTTTGGCTATTGAGGCGGGTGTTTCTTCACTCGGTACACAGGTATCAACGACTTTACCACCACGCAAAATAGTGGCTTGATGACAAATTTCAGTGACTTCGTGTAATTTATGACTGATAAACAGAATGCTACAGCCTTCTTTAGAGAGGGTTCTTAACACCTCAAATAAGCCTGATACTTCTTGTGGCGTCAGTACCGAGGTGGGTTCATCTAGAATAAGCAGTTTTACCGACTGGACTAAACAGCGCATGATTTCGACACGTTGTCGTTCGCCAATGGAAAGAGCATGAACATATTTGTGAGGGTCGACGTTTAATCCGTACTCTTCAGATAGTTGGCAGATCTTTGTGGCCAAATTATCTATCGCATCAAGTTGTTTTTGGCTTAAGCAGAGTTCAATGTTTTGGCTGACGGTTAAAGTCTCAAATAATGAGAAGTGCTGAAACACCATGCCTATACCTAAATCTCTAGCGGTAGAGGGGGATTTAATCGTGACTTCTTTTCCATCCCAAAGAATATCTCCTTTGTCGGGGGCAACGACACCATAAATGGTTTTCACTAGGGTGCTTTTACCAGCACCATTTTCTCCTAGTAAGGCATGAATCTCACCAGGTTGTAGGCTTAAAGTGATGCTGTCGTTAGCAAGACAGCCGGGGTATTGCTTAGTGATGTTAATTAATTCTAAGCGTGAAGTGGTTTGTTGTTTGTTCAATGTATTGGCACCATTTTGTCTAAGCCGTTCATCGGCTTGTAAGAGCAACTTTCTATTATAGTGCATACTTATGGGGCTTATTTGATATTGTGCACCATATTGGATCTATGCATGTACGTTACTTGTGCGCTTACAAGGTTAAATGCGATTTGTTTGACCGATTAGTTAGGCTTTGTTGCTTTCTAGACTTATGTATATCAATATTCATGCCAAATTAAGGTGTTTATGCAGGTTGTTTTATGAGAATTTGAACTCCTTGTCTTAGCTCATATTACTAAATGAACAAGTGTAAACTGATAGTAGGAAAAACCTTAGGCATTCGGTAGAATGCCCTGATTGATTATTAATAGAAGTTATATGTTGAACTTCTGTGATGATTTAGGACTGCTTTAGATTGGGAATTCTGTGTTTTCTTCACTTAAAAAAATAATACATACGATCTTAAACTTTGGTTTTAAGGACGATTATGCTAATGATGTAAACCAGAAACATGTGGTGAATTTCTCCTACCTGATTTTTTGTTTTTGCAGTGTTTTTTTGATTGTTATATTTTCGCAGCCATTTTCCCCTTTAGTTGTTATTGTTTCCGTCATGAGCCTGATATTGGCCTGCATGGGACTGCGCTGTAATTATCGAGGGCAGTTTTCTCGCGCTCAGCTTCTGATGCCTGTTTTAAAAATGACTCAGGTTACTATTTTGACCTTGTTTTATTTTGGCTCAGAAAGCGGCTTTCATTTCCTCTTAGTGCAAGCGATTGCTTATTCCTTCATTGTTTTTCGCGCTGACCAAAGATTTGTCAAGGGGCTCATTGTTGCGCTTACCGTTCTGTTATTTTTGATGTGTGAATATTTGAGTTTGACAGACTTGTATCTGACTGAGTCTAAACAAAGTTTTATGCTGGTCTCGGTTTTCTTTTTTATTGCATTATATTTTTCTATTGTCATCGATTTGGTGATGAGTCGTTTGAAATCGGTGAATCAGCATTTAAGAGTGTTGGCTGAAAAAGACGAACTGACGGGGTTGTCTAATCGCCGTAAAGTGCTGGCGGATGCGGTCAATATTTTTGCCGATTCTGTGATTAACCATGATACTTGTGTCTTTGCCATTGTGGATTTAGATCATTTTAAGAAGATTAATGATACCTACGGCCATGAGGCGGGCGATTTTGTGCTGGCAAAAGTGTCCGCGAAAATGCAATCTGTGATTCGCACAACAGACAAAATCGGGCGTTATGGTGGTGAAGAGTTTATTATACTCATGCCAAAGACCAAATTGGCGCAAGCTGAATTGGTCATGGAGCATTTGCGACAGACGATAGCGGCTTTGACCATTGAAACTGAGCAGGGGATTATTATCCCTGTGACGATCAGTATTGGTTTGGCACCTATTACAACCGAGGTAACACGCTATGAAGAGATTCTAGCGTCCGCTGATAAAGGTTTGTATGCCGCGAAAAGAAGCGGCCGTAACCGAGTTTCTGTTTCCCCCGATTTTCAAGATTGAAATCGTTAATTTTCTATTGACATATGAGTTGTCCACTTTCTCTGTGGATAAGCTTGTTGGCTAAATCCTTAATTCCCTATGAATACTGAGAGAGGTCTTTCTTGCTCAAAATAATACATACTTGTGTGGATTACTGGGTGATCGAAAAACCCGCCGGGATGAGTTTTCATGCTGAGTCTGAATCGATGGGGGTCATGGAGTCTTTACATCAGAATTATCCAGATTGCGATTTTTATCCCGTTCATCGACTCGATAAAATGACCTCGGGAGTATTGTTGGTTGCTTGTACTAAAGAGGCAGCCGTTTTGTTTGGTGAGTTATTCAGTCAACACAAGATTGAAAAACGCTATCTTGCGTTGTCGGTGCGTAAGCCAAATAAAAAACAAGGCACGATTGCTGGTGGTATGAAGACAAGCCGTAGGGGTCAATGGAAGCTAACAAAAGAGCAAGACAACCTAGCTGTTACGCAGTTTTTTTCGACTTATATAGAAGGCAAAAGACTGTTTTGGCTAAGACCTTTGACGGGGAAGACACATCAAATTCGAGTCGCTTTAAAAAGTGTGGCTGCTCCTATTTTGGGTGATGAGCGGTATGGCGGTGAGTCCGCGGATCGAGGCTACTTACATGCTTATACGGTCGCTTTTGAATGGCGCGGCGAATCAGTTTGTTATCAAGTTGCTCCCTCTGTCGGGGAGCATTTTAGTTCCGTTTTATTGGACCATGTGGTGAAACATTTTGTTGAGGCTCAACTTAAGTGGCCACAAACCAAACATTAATTAATACTTGGTTAGCTGCGCCTAATCAAGAAGGAAGTTGAATGAAAAATATTATTGCCTATTGCCGATCTGGTTTTGAGAAAGATTGTGCCGCTGAGTTGTCTGATTTAGCTGCCAGTAAGGGCTTTTATGGTTACGCTAAATTAGAAGCCAATTCTGGCTATGTGGTGTTTTGCTTTGAACAAGAAGATGCTGGTGAAAGCTTGATTCAGCAGTTGAACTTTAATCGTATTATTTTTGCTCGTCAGATTATTGCCGCAAATGATCTTTTATCTTTAGAGCAAGGCGGTCGAGTCGAATCCTTACTTGAAGCGGCCAGAGAGTTGCCCTTGGCAGAGGATATTTGCATTGAAACAGCGGATACGAATGAGGCCAAATCGCTTTCGGGGCTTATCAAGAAATTAGATAAGCCTTTGCGAGAAGGTTGGAAGCGTTCAGGTGTACTGAGGAAAAAAGCCGTCGGAGTTCGTCATCATGTGTTTATGCTGGATGGACAGTCGGCTTACCTTGGTGTGTCTTATGCCGCTTGTCGTAGTGAATTTCCTATGGGAATTAGGCGCTTGCGTTTTCCAGCGGCAGGACCAAGTCGTTCCACCCTCAAACTGGAAGAGGCTTTCCTTCAATTTGTGCCTCAGCAGACGCTGCAAGATGATCTGATTGAGGGCATGACGGCAGTGGATCTTGGGGCAGCACCAGGTGGTTGGACTTATCAGTTTGTTAAGCGTGGTATTCACGTGATAGCGGTTGATAATGGCCCGATGCAAAAGGAGCTTATGTCGACCGGCTTGGTGCAGCATGAGAAGGCCGATGGTTTTAAGTTTGAGCCTCCGCAAACGGTCGATTGGTTAGTGTGTGATATGGTGGAAAGGCCTGTCAAAGTAGCGGATCTGATGGCAAATTGGTTAGCAAGAGGTTTTACTCGTCGAGCGGTGTTTAACTTAAAATTGCCGATGAAAAAGCGCTATCAAGAAGTCAGTTTGTGCTTGGCCAATATGGAAGCATTGCTTAAAAAGTCCAAGGTAAGATATGAATATCAGGTTAAACACTTATATCATGATCGTGAAGAAGTGACGGTCTGCGTTATGGTGAAGTAGTAAGCGTCATTAACTTAGCAGAATAAGAAGAGCGCGAGTAAGGAACAACCCTTACTCGCGCTTTTTTGATTAGATAGATTCGTTTGGCTTGAAGGCAATGTAGCCCATTGCTTCTTCCATTAGGCTGTCACGCTGATACACATCACTGCGGAATTCAGGCATGCCATTTGCGTTTGGCACAACGGTAAAGTACACCAAGTAAACGGGAATGTAGCTTGGCAATGACACCACGCTGTTGGAATGGCTTTTTAGTTTGTTGAGCATTTCATTATAGGACTTGGAGCCTTTGGTGATTTGCTTGGCGAACTCATGCGGGTCTTCTAAGCGAACGCAACCGGAACTGAAGGCTCGGTCTCTTTCTCTGAATAAGTGTTTCGCTGGTGTGTCGTGCAAGTAGATCTCGTTTTTATTTGGAAACATAAACTTGAATTGACCCAGAGCATTACCTTCATCTGGCTCTTGCTCAAAACGATACGTGAGTTTTTCGGGGTTAATGTTCTTCCAGTCGATTTTCGTCGAATCAAGCTCCTTTGCTCCAATGCTCCAGCTTGAATAGACCTTGTAACCGTGTTTTAGTAAATAATTTGGGTCTGACTGCAGTTTAGGCAGTAAGTTCTCTCTGGCGATGCGATGGGGGACACGCCAAGTTGGGTTGGTCACCATGTAAGTCATTAGGCCTTTAAACACAGGTGTTTTTCGCTCGGGCTTGCCTATCACTACCTTCATCGAGGTCAGTTCGCCATTGAGGTGCATATCAACAGTGTAATTGGTTAAATCGACCCAGATTCGATTGGCCTCAAGTTCGCTCGGTAGCCAGCGCCATCTTTCAAGGTTGTAAGCAATCTGCTTTGCTCTAGCGGTCAGTGATACATTGAGCATTTCAATGGTTTTTGAGCCTGCCGAGCCATCTGCGATTAGGTGATGACGACGTTGGAAATTTCGTAATGCTTTTTTCAATCGAGCATCAAATCGATCTTCTTGTACTTTTCGGGTGGAAAAACGAATATCACCGAGTTGTACTAGTCTTGCTCTAAGTTGAGCAACACGTGGTCCTTCATCTCCGAGCGAGAGTGGGACACCAGCTTCCACTAAGATGTCTTTTTCTTTTGCCGCAAGGTCTTGATAATAAACCAGCCATTTCTGTAGAACTTGATATTGCGGACTGCGTGGTGCGAGCAAGGGTAAAAAATTAACCATGCTGGCGGCTGAATCAAGATACAGTAAATCTTTCCAGTTATTATTTGGTGCGTCTAGCTGCCAGTTTGGATCAATCAGCAAAGGTTCATAACGGCCATTGCTTAAATCATGAGCATAGCTAGTGAGCGCGATGGTAGCGATCACGTCCATTTCGGCGAGTTGCTGAGAGCTTGGCTGTTTTAATTCAAGATAGTTTTTTATGATGTCAGTATGGTAATGAATTGGGTTCAGACCATGAGTATGGGATTCTTGTAGAATGTCGACAAGCTTATAAATTGACATGTCGATGGTCTTGTTTTTAATCCAAACAGGTTCATAGCCTCTTGCTTTATAAGCGGTCAATACTGAGTTATTTGGTAAAGCCTGTCCTGCGACAGGAGTGAAAGCATTGAGTGTCAAAGAAACTTGCTCTTTGACACTGGTGGCGATTTGCGCCTCGCTGGGTGGGTCTATTACAAATTGTGGCTTGTTGCTTTGAGAGGAACAAGCGCTTAAAAGTAAGCCTAGGCAGAAAACAGAAACAAACTGCTTTAGGGATTTCATATGGTTTTCCTTGACGGTGAACTCTTTAAGAAAGCGGTATCATCTTCTAAAATGGAGATAATGCTTAACGCCTCTTCTCTTGTATTGCCACAGATGTCTTCATCGGGCATAAATGTAGCGCAAACTTTTGGTCTGGCTGGATCGTTAAAAATGGCGCAGCGGAAATCGTCTAGAAGCTGGACGCAGGTTTCTCCTGCCGCCTTGCCGTTTGGCATACCGGGTATGGCTGAGCTAATAGATGGCGCTGTGCAGCAAGCACCACAACCAGACCGACATTGCATGTTTAGTAACCTGTATTGTAACTAGATAGTGTAAAGATATGGGAGTATTTACAAATTGATACTCTGCTCTGCCATTTTAGAGTATCGGATTGGTGGGTCATAGGGGATAATTCAAAAATTAAGTGAAAATTTGTGTGTCTTTTGGAGTAGGTAGATTGATGGTATCTGATGAGCTCAAGGTGTTGGTGGTGGAAGATAGCCCTGTTGTCTTAAAGGTACTGAATCATTTGTTGTCTCAAAACCCCAATTTCATACCTGTCTTATGCTCAAACTATGAAGAAGCGCAGACGAAGATAGAAACGTCGGGGATTGAGTTTTTTGCGGCCATAGTCGATTTGAACTTACCTGATGCTGAAAATGGTGAAATTGTCGATTTGGTCCTGTCGCATCACATTCCTTGTGTTGTATTGACGGGCAACTTTGATGACGATCAAAGATTGAGTTTGCTAAATAAAGGTGTGCTGGATTACATCACCAAAGATAGTCGTTATTCATTCAATCATGTTATTAAAGTGGTTGAGCGACTTAGAAAAAATCAAAACGTGAAAGTATTGGTGGCGGAAGACTCTTCGACTAGCCGTTTATTTATTAAGATATTGCTAGAACAATATCGTTTTAATGTGATTGAAGCTGAAGATGGTCAGGAAGCATTAGCCAAACTAGAGTCGGATGACAGTATTCGCATGCTCATCACAGATTATAATATGCCGCATATTAACGGTTACGATTTGGTTCGTATGCTTCGACATAATGCACGCTTTCAGGACCTTGTCATTATTGGTTTGTCGGCCGAGGGGGACAATTCTTTGTCCGCTAAATTTATTAAGGCTGGGGCGAATGATTTCTTGAAGAAGCCTTTTTATCATGAAGAGTTTCATTGTCGAGTAGTGCATAACTTGGAAGCTCAAGAGATGCTAGAGACAATACGTGAACTAGCCAATATTGATCCTTTGACTAAGTTACAAAACCGTCGTTATTTATTTGATGATGGTGAGCGAATGTTCCGTAAATCGATTCCTGAGGCTTCCTTGGCCATGTTGGATTTAGATCACTTTAAGAAGATAAATGATACCTATGGTCATGCGGTGGGAGACGATCTATTGCAGGCCGTTGCTCAGGAAGTCATGGTACATTTTCCAGATTTTCTGGCATGTCGTTTTGGTGGAGAGGAGTTTTGTGTTGCTGCAAACGAGCCCGTTGATGCGTTAATGCCTAAGTTAGAGCGCTTTTTAGAGGGGATTCGTGAAAAAGAATTTACGGAGGCTAAGATTAAAGTCACATGTAGTATTGGTGTGTGTGGAAAGGGTTTTGATTCCTTGGAGACAGCGCTTAAAATTGCGGACGATAACTTGTATGAAGCAAAACGCCTGGGGCGGGATCAAATCGTCACTAATTGATTTTTGATGGTCATAAAAAACGCCGCTCATCATGAGCGGCGTTTTTGCTTTCAGGGAAGGGGGTTAGCCTTTTAGCATTTTCGCCAAGATAGGGTTGACGATGCCAGGATTGGCTTTACCTTGAGAGGCTTTCATGACTTGTCCGACGAAGAAACCTATCATTTTCTTTTGCTTGTCTTCGTCAGCAGCACGATACTGCTCTACCTGAGCTTGATTGGCGTCTAGAATGGTTTGAATCATGCTTTCAATGGCGCCAGTGTCGGTAACCTGTTTTAAGCCTTTTGCGTCTATGATCTGATCGGCAGAGCCTTCGCCTAGCCACATAGCTTGAAACACATCTTTGGCTGTTTTGCCATTGATTGTGTTGTCTTTAATGCGAACTAATAGCTCGCCAAAAGCTTGGGCTGAAACAGTGGATTGCGCAATATCAAGCTGTTCTTGGTTAAGGGTTTTGCTGAGCTCACCCATGACCCAGTTGGCTGTCAATTTGGCGTCCTTTACTTGGCTGTTCGCTGTTTCGAAATAATCAGCCATGGCACGTGAGGAGGAAAGTACATTAGCGTCGTACTCACTCAGCTTGTATTCGCTTTGGAAGCGGGCTGCTTTTTGAATGGGTAATTCTGGTAATGTGTTTTTAATGTCCTCTACGTATTTTGGCGTTAGCTCAATAGGTAGTAAATCTGGGCAAGGGAAGTAGCGATAGTCGTTGGCGTCTTCTTTTGAGCGCATGCTACGAGTTTCATTCTTTTCAGGATCGTACAAGCGGGTTTCTTGGGTGATCTTGCCGCCATCTTCTAGAATGTCTGATTGGCGTTCAATTTCAGTGTAGATGGCTTTTTCTATAAAGCGGAAAGAGTTTACGTTCTTGATTTCGGTACGGGTGCCAAACTCTTTTTGGCCTTTAGGGCGCAGTGACAAGTTAATGTCGCAGCGCATTGAGCCTTCGGCCATGTTGCCATCGCAAATGCCTAAGTAGGTGACAATGGAATGAATCATTTTAACGTAAGCAACGGCTTCTTTTGCGGAGCGAATGTCTGGCTCTGAAACAATTTCCAATAGTGGTGTACTAGAGCGATTCAAGTCGATGCCGGTCATGCCATGAAAGTCTTCATGGAGTGACTTACCGGCATCTTCTTCAAGGTGTGCTCGAGTGATGCCAACGCGACTGGTGGTACCATCATCCAATGTGACGTCAAGGTAGCCTTTACCGACAATAGGGTGATCCATCTGGCTGGTTTGGTAGCCTTTAGGAAGGTCTGGATAAAAGTAGTTCTTGCGTGCGAACACGGACGTCATGCCAATTTCAGCATTGATGGCATGACCAAACATAACGGCCATACGCAGTGCTTCTTTGTTAAATACCGGTAATGCGCCAGGCATGCCGAGATCGACTAGGGTGGTTTGTGTGTTTGGCTCGGCGCCAAAGCCCACAGCGGCACCAGAAAACAGTTTTGATTTGGTTGAGAGCTGGGTATGAATCTCAAGGCCAATAACAACTTCCCAATTCATCTTTATGCTCCTTTTGCCATAGCAGGTGTTTGTCTATGCCAGTCTGTGTTTTGCTGGTACTGGTGTGCTACGTTCAATAGTTTGGCTTCGGCAAAGTAGTTGCCCATGATTTGCAGGCCAACTGGCATTTGGTTTGAGAAGCCGGCAGGAATAGACATGGCAGGAATGCCCGCCAAGTTAACAGACAAGGTGTAAATGTCTTCAAGATACATAGCAACTGGGTCATTGGTTTTGCTGCCTAAGCCAAATGCCGTTGTTGGTGCAACAGGTCCCATGATGACATCCACTTGTTTCAGTGCATTGGTGAAATCATTTTTGATCAGGCGACGGATTTTTTGTGCTTTAAGGTAGTAGGCGTCATAGTAGCCTTCTGATAAAGCATACGTACCGACCATGATGCGTTTTTGTACTTCTTGGCCAAAGCCTTCTGCACGTGAGCGCATATACATATCAAGCAAATCTTTTGGGGCTTCACATCGATGCCCAAAACGCACACCGTCAAAACGTGACAAGTTAGAAGAGGCTTCCGATGGTGCGATTACATAATAGGACGGAATGCTTAGATTAAGGTTTGGTAGAGAGATCTCTTTGACTTCTGCACCAAGTTTTTCAAACTCTTTTACGGCTGTCATAATGACATCTGCCACACCTGTGTCTAGGCCCTCGCCAAAATATTCTTTTGGTAGGCCGATTTTTAGGCCGGTTAAAGGTGTGTTTAGGTTGCTTAGGTAATCATCATTGGCCGTTTCGGACGAAGTTGAATCTTTATCGTCAAACCCTGCCATGGCTTGCATAAGGTGTGCACAGTCTTCAGCGCTTTTGGCCATTGGACCTGCTTGGTCAAGGCTTGAAGCATAAGCAATCATGCCGAAACGAGACACACGACCATAGGTGGGTTTTAAGCCTGTGATGCCGCAAAATGAGGCTGGTTGGCGAATGGATCCACCAGTGTCGGTGCCGGTTGCGGCAATGGCTAAGCCTGCGGCAACGGCTGCCGCTGAACCACCAGAAGAGCCGCCTGGAACCGTGTCTTGGTTCCAAGGGTTTTTAACTGCACCATAGTGGCTGTTTTCATTGGAAGACCCCATGGCGAATTCGTCCATGTTAGTCTTACCCAACATGACGGCGCCAGCATCTTGTAGTCGGCTGGTAACGGTTGACTCGTAAGGCGGGATGAAATTGTTCAGCATTTTTGAGCCGCAAGTAGTTAGTGTTCCTGCAGTACAGAATAAATCTTTATGAGCAATAGGGATGCCCGTTAGTAAGCTGGCCGCGCCGTTTTGAATTTGCGTATCCGCATTCGCCGCTTGCTTGAGTGCTACTTCTTCACTGAGGGTGATGTAGCTATTAAGCTGAGGGTCAAGCTTAGTGATTCGGTCTAAAAAATAGCGTGTCAGTTCTACGCTGGAGATGTCTTTGTTGCGCAATTGTGCGGCTAAAGTCGAGATGCTTTGGTCAAACATGCTGGTCTCTCTTAATCAATCACTTTAGGTACGAGGAATAGCCCCGCTTCAGTTTGCGGTGCATTGGCTAGAAAGTCGTCGCGGCGATTTTCTTCGGTTACCAAGTCCTCACGTAAACGTTGTGTCATTTCAAGGGGATTTGACAGAGGGTCGATGCCATCAGTATCAACCGATTGCATTTGTTCAACGAGAGATAAAACGCTGGAAAGTGATTGCTGGTATTGTTCGGCATCTGCCTCAGTTAAGGCAAGGCGAGCCAAGTGTGCAATTTTCTGCACGTCTTGTTTGTCTATGGACATGTTCCACCTGATTCTTTCGATTGTCGTAAATGTTTTGATTGTATCCTTTAGTTGCATGCCTATAAAGCTAACTCAGTGAAAAATCGAGTTTTATTTGAAAACACAGGCTGATATTCTAGTTTTGGATTGATTCATTAGAAGTTTTTTATTATTTGACTGGAATCGCTTGCCCATTGCTCAAGTGATTGTTACATTTTGTAGCTGTTCGTATCGTATTTATTAGGGTGTAATAATTCATGTTTAAGAAAATCAGGGGAATGTTTTCAAGCGATTTGTCTATTGACCTAGGAACGGCAAATACCCTTATTTACGTTCGTGATCGCGGAATTGTTCTTGATGAGCCTTCGGTGGTTGCTATTCGTCATAACGGAAATCAAAAGACAGTTGCTTCTGTGGGAACGGATGCTAAGCGCATGTTAGGTCGTACGCCTGGTAACATTACTGCGATTCGACCAATGAAAGATGGCGTCATTGCAGATTTCCATGTAACAGAAAAAATGCTGCAGTACTTTATTTCAAAAGTACACGAAAACAGTTTTTTAAAGCCAAGCCCGCGCGTGTTGGTTTGTGTACCTTGCAAATCTACTCAAGTGGAGCGTCGTGCAATTAAAGAGTCTGCACTCGGTGCTGGTGCACGCGAAGTGTATATCATAGAAGAACCAATGGCAGCGGCGATTGGTGCAGGCCTTCCCGTTGCGGAAGCATCTGGTTCTATGGTCATTGATATCGGTGGTGGTACGACGGAAATCGCCATTATTTCTTTAAACGGTATCGTAACGTCTGAATCCATTCGTGTTGGTGGTGACCGTTTTGATGAAGCCATTACCACTTATGTGCGTCGTCAATATGGCAGCTTGATTGGTGATGCAACCGCTGAGCGTATCAAGAAAGAAATTGGCATAGCGTATGCGACAGGCGAAGAGCTGCAAATTGACGTTCGCGGCCGTAATCTTGCAGAAGGTATCCCGCGTTCTTTTGTGTTAAACAGCAATGAGATCTTGGAAGCGCTACAAGAGCCATTAGCGCAAATCGTTCAAGCCGTAAAAGGTGTATTGGAGCAGTCTCCACCTGAATTGGCTGCCGATATCGGTGAAACGGGTTTAGTGTTAACCGGTGGTGGAGCTTTGCTTCGTGAACTGGATCGTTTGATTAGTGAAGAAACTGGCTTGCCTGTGATTATTGCTGATGATCCATTGACTTGTGTTGCTCGTGGTGGCGGTATGGCAATGGAATTAATGGATAAGCATGCCTCTGAGCTTTTTACTGCTGATAACGAGTAAAGGTTAGGAGCTTCACATTAATAATTCGCTTCTTTTTGGCGGTAAGATATCAAGCGCTCGATTTGTAGTGCTTGTTATTTTGTCTATTGTCATGATTGTTGCTGATGTTCGCTATGCTGTGTTCTCACAAGTGAGACCTTATTTGAGTCTAATTGTGACGCCGATACAGGAAGTAGTGAATGCGCCAAAGAAAATCTTTTACTGGGCTGGCGAGCATTTAGAAAGTCGCGAAGCCTTGGTGAAAGAGAATCAGGAATTACTGTCTGAGGTTTTGGTCTTGCGCAGTAAGCAGCAACGACTTGAGTCTTTACAAGCTGAAAATGTGCGATTGCGGGAACTGTTGGACGCTTCGCAACGGGTCGATGAAAAGATCGTTATGGCTGAGGTGATTGGCTTTGATCAGAATGCCTACAGTCATCGAATCATGATTGATAAAGGCTTTTCGTCCGGAGCCTATGTTGGTCAGCCGGTTTTAGATGCCACCGGTGTGCTGGGTCAAGTGATTGAAACGGCCGCTTACAGTAGTCGAGTCTTATTGATTGCGGATGCCAGTCATTTTGTCCCTGTGCAGCTTGCTCGAACCGGCTTTCGCGGCATCCTCAAGGGAACAGGGGATTTGAAGCGCATGGAGTTGTTAAGCGTGCCTCGATCGATCGATATTAAAAAAGGTGATGTATTAACCACGTCCGGATTAGATAAACGCTTTCCACGTGGTTACCCTGTAGGCGTTGTAAAAAGCGTCAAATTACTATCGGGTCAATCTTACGCTAGTGTTGATGTGGTTCCTCTGGCTCAGTTAGGTCGAAGTCGACATGTGATGTTAATTGAAAAACCTGAGGCAGGGCGATAATGAAACCGTTAGTAGTCTTTATGATTACCTTGTTGACCGCTTTGATGTTAGAAGCGATTCCTTTTCCTGAAGAGTTTTTGTGGTTTCGTCCTGAATGGGCACTCTTGGTGATTTTATATTGGGTAATCGCTTTGCCTTTCCGAGTTGGAGTCGGCTTGGCATGGATTCTGGGGTTGATGGTAGATTTACTGCAAGGCGGTATTATTGGCCAGCATTCTTTAACCTATGTCATTATTTCTTATACTTGTGCTCTGTTTTACCAAAGGCTGAGAATGTATCACCGTTGGCAGCAAGGTGTTTTTGTTGCTGTTTTAGTGAGTATTAATCAGTTGGTTGATTTTTGGATTGACCACTATTTGGGGTATGCTGAGCCCACCTTGTTAATTTTTATGCCTGCTGTTATCACAGGTCTGCTATGGCCTTGGTCTTTCATTATTTTACGCAGTGTACGGCGCATTTACTCCATTAGGTAGTATTAATAGGATTTTTTATGCTTGTATTGGCCTCGGCCTCCCCCAGAAGAAAAGAGCTGTTAAGTCTCTTAGTGAGAGAGTTTGAGGTCCTGCCAGCGGATATAGACGAAACCCCTTGGGTTCAGGAGTCACCACAAAATTACGTGTTAAGAATGGCGGAAGAAAAAGCCATTGCTGCTGCCGCTAAATTCCCTTCTGTTTTTCATACTCCTCCTCAGTCTTCCGTTATTTTTGTTGCATCAGACACCAGCGTGGTTGTCGATCAGCAAATTTTAGGCAAGCCTGCTAACCTTGATGAAGCTAAGTGCATGCTGCGCTTATTATCAGGGCGCGAGCATCGAGTTATGACGTCATTGTGTCTTATGAATTTATCCGGTGAGCATCTGGTGTCTACTTGTGTTGATACTAAGGTGAGGTTTCGCGCTATTTCTGACCTTGAAATAGAGCAATACTGGCGTAGTGGTGAGCCACAAGATAAAGCTGGGTCTTATGCGATTCAGGGGCATGGTGCTGTGTTTGTTGAGTCGATGCAAGGTTCCTATTCGGCGGTCGTGGGCTTGCCTTTGTTTGAATGCGCGCAGATCTTGTCACAATTTGGAATTCATTCTTTAGAGGAGATGTCTCATGAGTGAAGACGTACTCATAAATGTCACTCCCATGGAAATTCGAGTTGCCCTCGTTGAAAATGGGGTATTGCAAGAAGTCTACATTGAGCGTTCTAGTCGTAAGGGCATTGTCGGTAATATTTATCAGGGTAAAGTGGTTCGGGTTTTGCCAGGAATGCAGGCTGCTTTTGTTGATATTGGTTTAGAGCGTGCCGCCTTTATTCATGTTTCCGAAGTCGCTGATCGAGATGCTGTGAATCCGAGTGACCAAATAGGTGATTATCTTCGCGAAGGTCAGTCATTGGTTGTGCAGGTCACAAAGGATCCGATTAGCAGTAAGGGCGCACGTTTAACCACCCATCTTTCTATCCCGTCTCGCTATTTGGTCTATATGCCAGATCAATCCCACGTTGGAGTGAGTCAACGAATTGAAGATGAGCAGGAGCGTGATCGTCTTAAGCAATTAGTCTCTGAAGCTTTGACCGACGCGGATGAAAACAGCGGCTATATTTTACGGACCGCGGCTGAAAGGGCGGGAGAGGAAGAGATTCTAGCGGACATCAAGTTCCTTACGCGTCTTTGGCAATCCGTAAAGCGTCGTATGAAAAATGCCAAAGCCCCGTCCGTTATATACGAAGATCTACCTTTGCACCTTCGTACAATGCGAGACTTGGTTAGCCTAACGACCGAAAAAATTCGCATAGATTCAAAAGAGAATTACGCTAAATTGCGCTCGTTTGCGGATGACTTTATTCCAGAGTTGGTTGGACGGATTGAGTATTATCCTGGTGAGCGTCCCATTTTTGACCTATACAGTGTTGAAGATGAGATACACAAAGCCTTAGATCGTAAAGTCCAGCTTAAGTCGGGTGGGTATTTGTTAGTCGAACAAACTGAATCAATGACCACGATTGATGTTAATACTGGGGCGTTTGTCGGCAGCCGAAATCTTGAAGAAACCATCTATAAAACCAATTTAGAAGCGGCAACCGCTATTGGTCGTCAATTACGGCTTAGAAACCTTGGTGGTATTATCATTATCGACTTCATTGATATGGAAGATGAAGAGCATAAGCGACAAGTCTTGCGCATGCTTGAGAAGGTGTTGGATACAGATCACGCGAAAACGAAAATTACGGGTGTGTCTGAGCTCGGTTTAGTCGAGATGACCCGTAAACGAACCCGTGAGAGCCTTGGCCAAACCCTGTGTGAACCTTGTCGAGCCTGTCGTGGCAGCGGATTGGTGAAGACCCCTGAAACGGTTTGCTATGAAGTATTTCGTGAAATTTTGCGTGCAGATCGTGCTTATGATTCACAGACTTATACTGTGTTGGCATCTACTGCTGTTGTCGAACGATTCTTAGATGAAGAAAGTGCTGCCGTGGCTGAATTGGAGGCCTTCATTGGCAAAACCATTCGTTTTCAGGTTGACTCAGTCTATACGCAAGATCAATATGATGTTGTGCTTCGCTAATTGAATGGCCTTTTAACATGAGTTGGATATTTCGCAGGCTAACCCTGTTTTGTTTTTGGGGGCTTGTCACATTTTCCGTCATACTTGCCGTGTTTGCTTCAAGTGTTGGTTATTTGCTTCCGTATTTGGACAGTTATCGTCCTCAAATCGAGCGCAACCTTACGCAAATAACGGGCTATCCCGTCAGTTTAGGGCAGGTTGATGGTGCGTTAGAGGGAGTTGATCCGATCTTTTCGGTATCAGACTTTCGATTGGTGGCAAATGGTACGCCAGCGATTGATATTGATGAAGTTCGTGTGCGTATTGATACGATTCATTCTTTGCTCTCTTTTCAACCTCAATTTACCTATATTCGGTTTGTTAAGCCTTCGGTTTCCTTACAGGAATCTGAAGGACAATGGCGATTAAACGGTGCAGAGGCAAAGCAGCAAGCGAATGACGAGATTGGCCTAGAAAGGGTGTTAGGCTATTTATCGGCTCAGAAGAACTTTTCCATTCAACAGGCGCGCCTGCAATTACACAGTGAACGCTTAGGTTTTCATCGTGTTACCTTTCCTGAGATTTATCTCTTTCAAAAACAATTTGAATCATTGTTAACCTCCAAATTTTATTTGGACGATGGCAAGGAACCTTTTCAAGTTAATGCGCGAATTGAAGAGCCTTTAGGTTTTTTGGGGCATTATCGCGTCAATGCTGCGATAAAAATGCCTGTTGTCGACCTACCGGTATCGGCGCTACTGGCTGATGCTTTACCCACACTGAAATCGGCTCGGTTCGGTGGCGACATCTGGTTAAATGCATTGGTTGGTAAAGACTTTTCTGCTCAGTTGGAATCAACGGATTTGCAGCTAGGTTTTCAAAACGGTGATGCATATCGAGTGTCTGGCTCAGCCAATTTGCAATTTAAGTTGGACCAGCCGAGCTTAAAGGTAGAGGTTCAAGATCTAGCGTTTACTCGTCCAAATGGACCGTCTGATGCTGCCACAGACTTATTGATTAATTGGTCTGAGTTAACCAATCGGGCAAGCCTGTCCTTCGATCAGGTCAATCTTGAGTTGATGAATGGGTTAGCAGCACAATTATTACCGGAGGATACTCGGGCATATAAGATTCTATCGGGCTTGTCGCCACGAGGCGTGGCCAAAAATGGTCGTCTGGAGATAGATTTTAGTGAGGATGTTCCACATTTTGAATTGGTAACCAATTTGGTGTCGGCTTCTGTTGAGGGTCATGATGGTATTCCTAAAGCCAATAATGTGAATGCCGTGTTTGGATTGTCGGATACCAGTGGTTACATTGACTTCATTGGTCATGATAGCCAATTGTCCTTCGATGAGCTTTATGATGATACTTGGTTAACCCAATCTGTATCCGGTTATGTTCGTTGGCAGAAACAACAAGATATTTATTTGGTGGCTGGGCAAGATTTAATGATTGAGCGAAATGGGGCTCAGGTACAAGGTGGTTTTCGTCTCGAAGTACGTAGAGGATTGCCTGATTGGATTGCGTTGGATTTGCATGGTGATAATCTTCCGGTGATGGATCGATTAACCTATGTGCCTCCCAATGTCCTTAATAAAGAGTTATACCAATGGTTAGGGGAATCCTTTGCGAATCAAGGGCAGGTGGACAGTTTCGATGTTCTGATACACAGTAATTTGTCGGATAATTATGATTCTCATGTTCGACTTCAAATGGATGCCCGTAACCTGTCTTTAACCTTTGATAAAAATTGGCCTACCGCAAACGCGGTTCAGGGTCATTTAGAATTAGACAAATCTGGTGTTCTTGTACGAGTTGATTCAGCTATGATGCAAAGCTTGCCTATGTCTAACCTTGCTATTTCTGTCCCCGTTGTAAGCGGTAAGGCGGATTGGTTGAATATCAAGGGCGAAGTGCAGGACGATTCGCAAAAGATTCTTTCTATGCTGTCTGCCAGTCCCCTGGCTGACTCTGTTTTGAAACCTTTTGAAAACTGGCAATTGATGGGGGGGGTTCGTGGACAATTCGATGTCTCGATTCCGTTTAATGGCCAGCTTGAGCCTAAAGTAAATTTACAGGTGGATTTTGCCCAGAATCCGTTGACCATTGGTGATATTGGTTTATCTCTGGAAATTGAAAAAGGCCAACTCAATTACGACCCAAAAACGGGGTTATTAGGCTCCGAGTTCAATGCCATGTTATTTGGCGGCCAATCGTATTTAACCTTGTCTTCGGTAGAGTCTGAGCAAGGAATGTCCGTTTTGGGGGATCTATCAGGTGAGGTTCAGCTACAGCAAATTGCTCAATGGCATAAACTCCCTGATATTTTGATTGATCAAATATCTGGCTCTACTCACTACAGTGGTAAATTGGCCGTGAATCAATCGCAAGATGGGCAAGTGGATCTTAATATTAAAAGTGATTTACAGGGAACTGAATTGTCATTGCCAGCGCCCATCGGGAAGGCTGCTATGGAAAGCAAATTGCTAGACGTTACATTAATGCAGCATCAACAAGATTTGGTGGTAGATTTTGATTATGAAGGGCTTTCTCAGGGACGTTTCTTGTTACAGAAAGGTGGCTTTACGGGCGGAGAATTATTATTAAGTGCGACTAAGGTAGTGCCTTTCGCCAAAACCATTCCTAAAGGTCTAGTCGTAAGAGGTGAGCTCGCGGATCTGTCTGTCTCCTCGTGGCAGGGTATTATGTTTGGTGTGCATAAGAAATGGATGGCGTCTAAGGAGGAGAAGTCTGGGTTACCGAGTTGGCTTTCAGAAGTAGATTTGATTGTCGATCACGTTGAAGTAAATGAAAGTAACCACTGGAATAACCTTAAAGTCCGTTATGATGAATCACAAAATCAGGCGTTGATGGTCAATGCTGATGAAGTAGATTTTGTCTTGCGAGATATAAATGGTCAGCCGGATTTGCATTTTGGTTTTCTCAGCTGGCGCTTTGCAGAAGATGACGAGCTTCCTGTTGATGGTAAAACTCCAAACGATAAGAGCGCTGATGCTTTTGATGAAGCGGATCGGGCACCAATTGCTGCGAAAGATGTGCCTAATATGACCTTGTCTGTGGATGAGTTGTATTTAAATGGAAAGCCTTATGGTGATTGGCAGTTAAAAGTAACTAAACAAGGCAATACGTTGAGGTTAGATCCTATCTCAACGAAGTTGAAAACAGGTCATTTTAACGCCAGTTTGTTTTGGCAGGATACAGGGCCAAGTTCGAACGTAGAATTTATTGTCGACACTAAGGGTAAGGATCTGGCCGAGTTGACTGGCAAATTTTCAAATGAAGCGTTCGTGTCATCTGACTCGTTTAACATTAATGTGGCCTTAAGTTGGCGTGGTCATCCATTCCATTTTGACCGAGAGTCGGTAACGGGTCGCATTGCATTCGCGGCCGAAGATGGAAATTTTAGTACGGTGGATGAGTTGCCAGCCTTTTTGAAAGCATTGGGGATTTTTAATATAGGGGCTTTAAGTCGACGCTTAACATTGGACTTCTCTGATGTTTATGAGCCTGGTTTAACTTATGATGAGTTTAAAGGGGAAATGTTATTGAATGACGGTGTGTTAAGAACCAAAACACCGGTTTCAATCATTTCTCCAGCCGCTGAATTGTATTTGTCCGGTACGGCCAATATTGTTGAGGAAACATTGGACGAGACCTTAACGGCGACCTTTCCAATTTCGGGTACCTTGCCTTTGGCTGGGTTGATTTGGGGGACCCCACAATTGGCAGGGTTATTGTTCATTACCGATAAACTTATTGGTGATCAAATTTCAAAAGTTACCAGTGTTCAATATCAGGTGAAGGGTTCATTTAGTGATCCGGAAATGACGCCGGTACGCTATAAGTCAAAAGAAGAAAGGTGAAATTAATGGAAAGCTTATCTGTTGCCGCTATTCAATTGACCAGCAGTAATACCTGGCATGAAAATCTGTTAGAAGTAAAACGCTTAGTGACGGCGGCC
The DNA here is from genome assembly GCF_000214215.1 of Marinomonas posidonica IVIA-Po-181. Classification (NCBI taxonomy): domain Bacteria; kingdom Pseudomonadati; phylum Pseudomonadota; class Gammaproteobacteria; order Oceanospirillales; family Oceanospirillaceae; genus Marinomonas; species Marinomonas posidonica. The sequence continues at coordinate 2,155,577 of NC_015559.1, read as the reverse complement.
GCTAAAGATGGTGCTCGTCTGGTAGTCTTGCCTGAAAACGTGTTTTTGTTCGATGGTAAAGGGATGCGCCGTCTAGCAGAGTCTGATGTTCAGCAGCAAATATTGACAGACGTCTCTGAATTGGCGAAAGAGTTGGATATTTTTTTGGTGATTGGTTCACATCCATCTATTCAAACGGAGTCTGGTGAGACGATCTCTTCTGGACGAGTTCGTCAAACCTTGTGGGTGATAGGGCCGGATGGAAGCTTGCTGGAGAGGTACGATAAAATTCATTTGTTTGATGTCACAGTCGATGACAAAGCGGGTTCTTATCTGGAGTCTGAGGTGATTGAACCCGGTGATCTATTACCAAAAGTAGTGGATGTTGATGGCTTTAAGGTCGGGTTAAGTATTTGTTATGACGTACGCTTTCCTGAACTCTATCGTCAACTCGCAGAACAGGGAGCTGAATTGTTATTGGTACCCGCGGCGTTTACGTATGTTACCGGAAAAGCTCACTGGGCAACGTTGTTAGCGGCTCGTGCGATAGAAAATCAATGTTTTGTATTGGGCGTGAATCAATGTGGTTGGCATAATGAGAAACGTCAAACATACGGGCACAGTAGTCTATATTCGCCTTTCGGTGATAAACAATTGTCTTTGTCCGAAGAGCCGGGTTACTTTGTACAGCAAATCCACAAATCGGATTTGATAAAATGTCGAGACAAGATGCCTTGTCTATCGCATCGACGCTTATAGAATCGATTGCCCAGTATAGATCATAAAAAAGCTCGCTTTGATGGCATCAAAGCGAGCTTTTTAGTTGTTTTTCGAAATGCTTTCGAAAAAGTGTTATTCGCTTAAACCAAGACGCTTTTCTTCGGTTTCGCGTAAAAAGCGGAAGAGCTTTTTGCGATTGGTTGTTTTGCCTTCTTGTGACATTTCTTTTTGTGATTGACGAATTAATTGACGTAGTAACTGAATGTCTTGGATTTCAGGGTGATCGGCCAGATAGTTTGATAGCTCTTCTTTGCTGTTTTCTCCGATTAAAGCATCACGCTTTATTTCCAGTTGATGGAAGAGTTTATTGTAGGCCGCTGAAGTCGAGTCAAACAAAGCAATGCGTTGATCAATTGCTTCATAGTCTTCCGTACGCATCACCTTGCCAATGTACTGTAAATGTCTTCTGGTGGCTTCGTGGTGCTTGATACGATCGGCTTCGGCTAGAGCATCCCTTAGAGTGTCGGACATAGGAACTTTCTTTTGCTGATTCTTACTAAGCTTCAATAGCTTTTTGCCGATCTCTTGCAAGGCTTCCATTTCGCGCTTGATCTGAGTTTTGCTCTTAGGGATGTCTTCTTCGTTTTCGAATTGATCAAAATCTGTCATGGGAACCTATACAAGAAAAATAGTCGCGAGTCCGAGGAAAGATAAGAATCCAACCACATCGGTCACGGTAGTCAAAATTACACTGCCCGCTAAAGCGGGATCGATACCAATCTTTTTTAAGAAGATTGGTAATAATGTACCTGTTGTTGCAGCAAACAATAGATTAATAATGGTCGCGCCTGCAATGATATAGGCAATCTTTACGTTGTCAAACCAGATGGCCGTTAATGCTGCGATAACACTGGCCCAGAGTAGGCCGTTAATCATGCCCACAATCAATTCTCGATTGAGTAGCCATTTGGCATTGGTCGAGCCAATTTGATTGAGGGCGATGCCGCGAATGACCAAGGTGAGCACCTGAGATCCGGCTATGCCGCCCATGCTGGCGACAATTGGCATTAAAATCGCTAGGGCAACCACTTGGTCTAGGGTGTTCTGGAATAGGCCTATAACATAAGAGGCGATAAAAGCAGTAATAAGATTTATGCCAAGCCAAACAGCACGTCGTTTGGTGGTTTTCAAAATGGGAGAGAAGGTATCTTCATCATCGTCGAGGCCCGCCATACTTAACATAGAGTGTTCAGCTTCATCGCGAATAACGTCGACCACGTCATCAATGGTAATACGACCTAATAGTTTCTTGCTGTCGCCATCAATAACAGGGGCAGACACTAAGTCCATCTTCTCAAACAATTGAGCGACTTCACTGGCTGGGGTGTCGGCATTAATAACGGTGCAGTCGGTGTCCATAATATCGCGTACTGTGTTTTCAGGATCACTGACTAACAATTTGGTCAGTGTTAAGGTGCCTAGAAGGCGATCAGAGCGACTGACAACAAGTAGGTTGTCTGTCATGTCTGGAAGGCTAGAGTGGCGACGTAAGTAGCGGAACACAATATCAACTGTAATGTTGGGTCGAATGGTGATGGTATCCGTGTTCATCAAACCGCCAGCAGAATCTTCAGAGTAGCTTAATAGTGCTTCTACTCGGGTTCTGTCCTGGGCGGTCATGGAGGACAGAACTTCTTTTACAATCGTTTCTGGTAAGTGTTGTAATAAATCGGCTAGGTCATCACTTTCAAAATGTTCGGATACAGCAACCAATCGTTCTGTATCCATTTCTTTCATGAACTGTACACCAATGTCTTCCGTTAGATATTGGAGTACTTCACCTTCATTATTAGAATCGATTAGCTCCCAAAGAAGTTTTCGTTCTTTTGGTGGGGAGGATTCAAGTAAGCGTGCGACGTCTTGTGCTGGCAGTGCACCGTTAAGCAAATATCTGATCTGCATCGTGGCACCAGACTCGAGGGACTCCGATACCGTTTGCAGATGACTTAACGTTTTTTCTGACATCGAGTATTACTCGTCTTCGCCAAAACGATTGTTAATTAATTCAACGACGGCTTTAATTGCGTCTTCTTCGTCTTCACCATTGGTTTTGATGAGAATTTCAGTGCCTTTTCCAGCGGCTAACATCATCATGGCCATGATGCTTTTACCATCAACATTACGGCCTTCTTTTTCAATGGTGATGTCGCAAGAGAAGCGAGAAGTGGTTTCAACGAGCTTGCCAGCGGCGCGAGCATGCAGACCAAGCTTGTTAATGATGGTGATGGTTTCTTCCTGCATGCTGTGCTCCTTAAATTAATGATTCAAAGCTGATATATAAGTCTTCATTACTCTGTGCGGCACGCAGCTTGGCTAAAGCGTCTGGTGACTGAGCTAATTCAGCAATTTGTGCCAAGGTAGATAAATGATGATCGCATTCATTCGGAGGTACGATGAGGGCAAAAATCAAATCCACAGGCTGTTTATCAATTGAATCAAAGTCGATAGGTGTTTGTAACGACATCACCACGATCGCAGTATGATTGGCGGATTCCAAGCGACAATGAGGAATGGCAATGCCATTACCAATGCCTGTACTGCCTAATTTTTCACGGCCTAATAACGCGTCATACACAGCTTCATTGTCGCAGTGCAAGCGATTGGAGGTGATCTCGGCTAAGCTTTCTAGAACGCGCTTTTTGCTGACAATGTCTTGTTTGGCAAGTACGAGTTCGGCTTTTACTAGTGAGTTTAATGGCATGATAACTTTATACCTGTTAAATCAATCTTTTACGTTCATTTGAAGGAGGGATGTTCATCGCCTCTCGATATTTTGCAACGGTTCGTCGTGCAACTTGAATGCCTTGATCGGCTAAAATGGTGGCCAATTTGTTATCGCTTAACGGTTTTTTAGCAGGTTCATCGGCGACCAACTTTTTAATCATAGCTCGAATCGCGGTGGAAGAACATTCGCCACCAGAAGCGGTGTTTACATGGCTGGAGAAGAAGAATTTCAGCTCAAAAATGCCTTTTGGTGTGTGCATATATTTTTGCGTGGTGACACGTGAGATCGTTGATTCGTGCATCCCAACTTCTTCCGCAACATCATGAAGAACCATGGGTTTCATGGCTTCTTCACCTAATTCAAAGAAATCAATTTGTCGACTGACAATGCAGCTAGCGACTTTTAACAGTGTTTCATTACGGCTTTGTAAACTCTTCATGAACCATTTGGCTTCTTGTAGAGAGTTTTTAATATAGCTGACATCTTCTGCCGTTGACGCGGTATTTGCCATGGCAGAGTAGGTTTCATTGATTTTAATAGGTGGTAAAGCGTCGTTATTTAACTCAACCTGCCAGGTGCCGTTGCGTTTTTTGACTGAAACATCAGGAATCACATAATCCGTATCGTCTTCATCGATGGCGGAGCCAGGTCGAGGGTTAAGTTGTTGGATTAGATGAATGACTTCTTTTAACGCTTCGTCTTTTAGCTTGGTTTTGCGACTTAGTTGGACAAAGTCTCGGCTGCCTAAAAGAGGTAGATAATGGCTAATCAGATTTTGTGTGCTTTTATAAAGAGGGTGATCCTGAAACGCTTCAAATTGAACCAGTAGGCAATCGCGTAGGTCGGTTGAGCATACGCCAATAGGATCAAACCTTTGTAATCTGTGTTGTACGGCGTGAATCTCATCTAGCTCGAGCTCTTCAAGGTCCAAGCTTAAAGATTCTAAAATGTCTTCTAGCGTGGTGCTTAAATACCCATCGGGTTGAACACAATCCACAATAGCGTAAGCAATTTCCAGGTCTCGATCGGACATGTGAGTGAGGTTCAATTGCCAGATCAAATGGTCTTGAATGCTTTCAGCCGGGGCGTTGCGGCTTTCGAAGTCCATTTCATTGTCAAAACTATTGGAATCACTGACCGCCGCAGAACTTTGATAAGTGTCATCCCAATTACTATCAATGGAGAGTTCTTCAGGGATGCTTTCTGTCCACTCGGATTCTAAACGTGCTTCTTCGCCTGATTCATTATCATTGAGATTGTTGTCCTTATTGGTTTCGGTGTCCGTTTTTGCTTCAATGCTAGTGGGAAGTTCAGGCGATGTGGTTTCGTCATCGTCTAGCTCGAGTAATGGATTAGATTCAAGAAATTCGTGAATTTCCTGCTTTAAATCCAGCGTCGAAAGCTGCAGCAAGCGAATGGCTTGCTGCAGTTGTGGGGTCATGGTTAATTGTTGACCGAGCTTTAGCTGTAAAGACTGCTTCATGGAGCAACTCTGTCTGTTTTATTAAATTGGAACGAGTTATGCATACTACTCCCTTTCTACAACAATGATAAGGGGTTACAGGCGGAAGTCGTCGCCTAAATAGACTTTTTTCACTTGTTCGTTATTGATAATGTCGCTGGCTTCACCAGAGGCAATGATATAACCGTTGCCTACGATATAGGCTTTATCGCAAATGTCCAAGGTTTCTCGAACATTGTGATCGGTAATTAAAACGCCAATGCCGCTGTCCTGTAAATGTTTAATAATGAGTTTGATATCACCCACAGAAATAGGATCGACACCAGCAAAAGGTTCATCTAATAAGATGAACTTAGGATTCATAGCAAGGGCTCTGGCGATTTCAACTCGTCGACGTTCGCCACCCGATAGTGCCATTCCCAGGTTTTTGCGAATGTGGGTAATGTGAAATTCTTCCAGCAGAGATTCCAGTCTTTCTTTTTGTTGGGCTTTGGTTAGGCCTTTACGAGTTTCTAAGATGGCTGAAATATTGTCTTCGACTGACATTTTTCTAAAGATTGACGCTTCTTGCGGTAAGTAACCAACCCCTTTTTGAGCGCGAACATGCATGGCGTCTTGAGTGATGTCTTGATCGTCAATGAAAATCCCACCGGCATCGTTCGCGACCATGCCGACAATCATATAAAAACAGGTGGTTTTACCTGCTCCATTTGGTCCTAATAGTCCAACCGCTTGCCCTGATTCAACGGCAATGGAGACATCTTTTACCACGGGTCTTTTTTTGTAACTTTTGGCTAGGTTTTTTGCTTCTAGTCTTGCCATGAATTATTTTGCCTTGGCTGCTTGTGGTTTTAAGGTCATGGAAACTCGACCTTTGTCTTTTTTCTCGGCAGTGAAGGTGCCGTCTTGGATCATGTAGAGAATGTAATCAGCTGAGATCGAGTTTTGCATGCGGCTTAAATAGCCATCCCCTATGATCTCAAGCTTGTTCTCGTCCGTCGCATAATGAATTTCATTGCCTTTGCTGATGACAATGTTACCACTCCAATCCACTTGCTGACTGAATTTTGCCGGCTTGCCTGAGGCCTCAAGGCTGCTGAATTGTTGTGTTTCTGGATTGCTAGTGACTTTTAAGTATTGGGCTTGGATTTCAATGGATCCTTGCTTAACGAACACGTTGCCCTTGTAGATAGCTTGGCCTGTATTTTGATCAAAAGATGCTTCATCCGCTTGAATTTCTAATGGCTTTTCAATGTCATTAGGGAGAGCAAAGGTGTATTGGCTTATTGCGAGTAGGGTGATTAAACCTGTGGTTTTAGTGAATCGTTTCATAATTTCCTCGTACAGATCCCGTCATAATGACTTCTTCTGAATTGATATAGGTCGTAATGGTGCCCGCGGAAGTCTTACCTTGAGTCGATGTAAGGGTCGCATTTCCTTGGCTAGTTAATGATTTGTCTTGATCTAAATAATGAATTGCATCGGCGTTCAATAAAATGTCTTCAGATTGTTGGTACTTTTTGACGGCTTCCGCGTTATTGGTCAGTAAAATGTCATTGCTGCCATCTTCTATAATGCCTTGCTGGGCTTCTGCGTGCCAACTGCTATCGGTCGAGTAGCGATCGACATTGGGCTGTTCTAAAAGCGTTTTGGCGGCTTGAATATAATGAAGTGTTTGTTTGGCATGGATGGCTTCGATTAATTTCCCCTGAGCATCAAATCGTTGGGCTTTAACGTCGGTAATGAAATAGTCAGGTGTGCTGCTAAGAGACTCTGTCGCCACTAGGTTTACCTTGGGGGTCGTTTGATACCAAAACAAAGCAACTGCGATGATGGCGAAGGCTGCCATCAAAATCGCGACGCGAAAGGATTTGTTAGGATGTTGCGAAGACATTAAATTGGTCCACTAATACTAAGTATGAATAAGTATAAGGCGTAAGAGGCCAGTAGGGGTAGACCTACCCATCTTGGAATGCTGGTATTTTTGGCTTTTTTGAAGAGAATAATAGCGATTACCAGTGCTAAAGTTAGACCAAGAGTCCAAGGGTAATCACGAGTAAGGACGTTGTGATCAATGATGCCTGGTGCAATGAGGGCGGGTAATGGCAATACGGTTGCTAGGTTGAAAATGTTCGAGCCTAGAATATTACCGATGGCGATATCATGATGGCCTTTTCTAACGCTACTGATTGAAGCGGCTAGTTCAGGCAGGCTGGTGCCAATGGCAACAATGGTTAACCCAATGATTAATTCGCTGACGCCAAGTTGAGTCGCAATTCCAATTGCTCCCCACACAAGTAATTTAGAACTGCCAATTAAAACAGTCAATCCTATTATCGCAATGAATAATGATTTACCGACGGGGCTGCCATCGTCTTCTGGTAATTCCTCTGTCAATTCACTGGATAGGTCTTTGCTGCCACGTAATAGAATGAAAAGTATGGCGATAAACGCCGTGATTAAAAGAATGCCATCCCAAATGCCTAAAAACTGGTCGTAAATTAAAATACCGCTTAGAAGGGTTATGCCGAGTACTAATGGAGCTTCTTTTGTGGACAAGCCTGGTGCGATGGGAATGGCTGAAAACAACAAGCTGGCTCCCAGTACAAGCGCAATATTGGCAATATTGGAACCGAGTACGTTGCCAACCGCAATTTCTGGAGCTTGGTCAAGTGCGGCAATAGTGGAGACCACCATTTCTGGAGCGGAAGTGCCAAGGGCGACAAGAGTAATACCGATAATGATTGGGCTAACATTCATTTTCTCGGCAACCAGAGCAGAATGTTCGATGAATTTGTCAGAGCTAAGAACTAATAGAATCAACCCAGCAATCAGGGCTACAGAAAACAACAACATGATGAAGGTATTACTCATAATTTCAGGAGCTACCATTTAAAGAGGTTTGGCGTTTAAATTCAAGGCTTGACCTAGGAAACAAATTGTATTTAAGAATGTGAGATTTTATTTTTAAAAATGCAATGATAGTATCAGTCGATATTCGCTAGGGAATAAGGGTGTATTAGTGGTTGATGCTTACATAGAAGTTCATGATCTTAGTTTTTATAGGGGAGACAGAGCCATTTATGAAAATGTCTCTTTGACTATCCCGAAAGGCAAGGTAACAGCCGTAATGGGCCCAAGTGGTACAGGTAAGACGACACTGTTAAGGTTGATTGCCGCTCAGTTGTTTCCCGATCTGGGGCGTATTCTGGTGGCTGGGCAGGATGTACACAGTTTATCGAGAAAAGACTTGTACAAAATTCGCAAGAAAATGGGAATGCTGTTTCAAAGTGGCGCTTTGTTTAGTGATATGTCGGTGGCTGAGAATATTGCTTTTCCATTAGAAGAGCATACTCAGCTGGGCCGAACAGAAATTGATGCAATTGTGCTTGAAAAACTGCACAGTGTTGGGTTACGTGGCGCGGCAAATTTGATGCCTTCGGAGCTCTCTGGTGGTATGGCTCGAAGAGTGGCGCTTGCAAGAGCGATTGCTTTGGACCCTGATTTGGTAATGTATGATGAACCTTTTACAGGGCAAGATCCTATTTCCAAAGGCGTGCTAGTGAAATTGATACGTCAATTGAATGATGCGGCTAACATTACCTCTGTTTTGGTGTCACATGATGTAGAAGAATCCTTATCCATTGCAGATCACGTGTGTATCCTGGCAGGGGGGCACTTAATTGCAGAAGGTCCACCAGAGCAAATTCAAGCCTCCACCGATCCGCAGGTTATGCAATTTCTTCGAGGAGAACCTGATGGTCCCGTGCCCTTCCACTACCCAGAAACGTCAGAAAGCCAAGGAGTATCCCAATGAATATGTTAATGGGCTTGGGGGCTTGGTTTTTAAACTGGCTTGAAGCGGTTGGTCGTGCTGGAATATTTCTAGCTCAGAGTGTTTTGCGCATACCAGTACGTTTTAAAGAATCGGTTCGACTTTTAGTCAACCAGCTGTATGCGGTTGGTGTGTTGTCCTTGGTGATCGTAGTCGTGTCGGGTGCCTTTATTGGTATGGTCTTGGCGTTGCAAGGTTATAGTATTTTATCAAAGTTTGGTTCTGAAGAAGCGGTGGGGCAGTTGCTAGCCTTGTCCTTGTTACGAGAGTTGGCACCTGTGGTTACCGCTTTATTATTTGCTGGTCGAGCTGGTTCCTCTTTGACGGCCGAAATTGGTTTGATGAAAGCCACGGAGCAGTTATCCAGTTATGAGATGATGGGGGTGGATCCGTTAAGGCGAATCATTGCGCCACGTTTCATTGCTGGGGTGATATGTCTGCCTTTGCTAAGTATCATTTTTTCGGCCACAGGTATCATTGGTGGGTTGGTTGTGTCTGTTGGGTGGCTCGGCGTTCATGATGGCGCGTTTTGGTCTTTGATGCAGCAATCTGTGTATTTTGATACAGATATTATGAATGGTTTTATAAAGGCGTTGTGCTTTTCCGTTGTAGTGACTTGGATCGCTGTCTATCAAGGTTATGAGTGTGTGCCAACTTCAGAAGGGATAGGCAAAGCTACCACACGTACTGTGGTGTTGGGGTCATTGGCCATTTTGGCATTGGATTTTGTTTTAACGGCAGCCATGTTTGGGGATTTTTAGAATGAGAAGTAAGCGTACTGAATTGTTAGTAGGTTGTTTTATATTATTAGGTGTTGCAGCGTTTGTTTATTTGGCGGTGCAAGTAAGTGGTTTGGCTTTTTCAGCAAAAAAAGATACTTACCAAATTGTTGCAAGGTTTGATGATATCGGCGGTTTAACCAGTCGTTCTAAGGTCACTATCGCTGGGGTGACGGTTGGTACTGTCGAATCCATTTCGTTCGATAAAGACTTGTATATGGGTTTAGTCAAAATGAACATTAATACAGATGTTGATAATATCCCCACAGACAGCTCAATCGCGATTTTAACCAGTGGCTTGCTTGGTGAAAAATACTTAGGCATTACCATCGGGGCTGATGAAGAGGTATTGCAGGAGGGTGGGGAGATATTTGATACGCAATCCGCTCTGGTACTTGAAAATTTGATTAGTCAGTTCCTGTTTAAATCGGGCGACTCGGAGTAAATGCTTATGTTTAAGGTGCTTTCTAGGGTTTTGCTGTTGGTGTCTCTTTTGTCTGTTAATTCTATTTGGGCGAAAGGCGAAGAGGGCGCAAGGGACGCTGTTGTGAAGGTTGTGGCTGCTTTCCGTGATGATATTGTTCAGGATAAAGCGTTTTTGTCGCAAAACCCCTCTATTCTAGAAGAGCGAGTCGATCGAATTTTGGCAAAAGTAGTCAATTTTGACGATTTTTCTCGTAAAGTCATGGGTAAGTATTATCGTCGAGCAACGCCTGAGCAAAGGACGCGTTTTGCGACCGTTACAAAAGACACATTGTTGCGTACTTACGGTGCGTCATTGCTCGAGTTAGACCCTGATAGAATCAATGTGAAGCCTTTAGGGCCGCAGGGTCGAGGGCGTGAAACCAAAGTCAATGTGGACTTTCAAATGGCAGACGGTGGCTTGTTAAATATTATTTTCTACATGGAAGAATCCAAACAGCAGCAATGGCTATTAAGCAATGTGGTGATTAACAATATCAACTTTGGTCTAACTTTTCGCAAACAGTTTGGTGTGATGATGGAGCAGAACCGAAATGATATTGAAAAGGCCATAGGCGCTTGGAAAGCATCATTGGCGAAAAAGTCTTAAATCGCAAATAAATGAATGCATTTGTGAATCCGCTTTCAGTTGATGAAAGCGGATTTTTTTGTTTTAAAGATCAAAACCGAGTTAGATTGGTCTGTTACTACTCTTAAGAAATGAGTGATAAGCGTCATCAATCGATAAAATGTTAGAAAACAATTGCTTTTTTATTAATTGAATCGTGAGAGGGTGTTAAGAAGTTGGCTTGACTAGGGTAGAATATCGTCATTAAAGAACAATTTATGATTGGAGCGACTGTGAACGCAGGTGAAGTAAAAGCACTTTTGGAATCTTCTATCCGTGAGAGTGAAGTTCTTGCTGAAGGAGAGGGTTGTAATTTTAGAGTAGTTGTCGTGTCGAGCGAATTTGAAGGCATGTCAACGGTGAAAAGGCAGCAGCTAGTTTATTCGCATTTACAAGAGGCTATTGCCAGTGGTGCTATTCACGCCGTTACCATGAAAACTTACACGCCTGAACAAGCCAGTAAGTTGTAAAAAATATTATAAGAGATTGATTGTATGGATAAGCTTCTAATTACGGGTGGATCGCCCCTAAATGGTGTTGTACGAGCTTCAGGTGCTAAAAATGCGGCCTTACCTATCTTGGCGGCAACCTTGTTAACCAAGGATTTAATTACTATTAAAAATTTACCTCATTTACATGACATTACCACCATGTTGGAACTTTTAGGTTCTATGGGGTGTGGTGTGGTTGTGGATGAGAAAATGAGTGTGCAACTTGATATTTCGACACTCAATAATTGTGAAGCACCTTATGAATTGGTTAAGACCATGCGTGCTTCTATCTTGGTTTTGGGGCCATTAGTTAGTCATTTTGGCCGCGCTGTTGTGTCCTTGCCTGGTGGTTGTGCTATTGGTAGTCGTCCTGTTGATCTGCACTTACGTGGTTTAGAGGCAATGGGGGCAAAAATTGATGTGACAGGCGGTAACATCGTCGCTACGGTCGATGGGCGTTTGCAGGGTGCTCGAATTTTCTTTGATAAAGTCACGGTAACAGGTACCGAGAACTTGTTAATGGCCGCTACCTTAGCGGAAGGTCAAACTGTCTTGGAAAATGCTGCCCGTGAGCCAGAAGTGGTTGATTTGGCGGAATGTTTAATCGCCATGGGAGCAAAAATCACCGGTCATGGTACGGATACTATTGTGATTGAGGGTGTTGAAGCGCTAAATGGCACGACTTACCCTGTTATGCCAGATCGCATTGAGACTGGCACCTTCCTAGTGGCGGCTGCGATTACTGGCGGCAAAGTGAAAGTGATTGATACCGATGTTAAATCATTAGAGGCGGTTTTGGCCAAGCTGGAAGAAGCAGGTGCAAAAGTCGCTTGTGGTGAAAACTGGATTGAAGTCGATATGGAAGGGCGCCGACCAAATGCAGTCAATATTAGTACGGCACCTTATCCTGCTTTCCCAACGGATATGCAAGCACAGTTTGTTGCGCTTAACTCTGTTGCAACCGGTGTTGGCCGAGTCATTGAGAACATCTTTGAAAATCGTTTCATGCACGTAGATGAAATGTTGCGTATGGGTGCTGATATTGAGGTAATGGGTAATACCGCTATTATTCGTGGTTGCGATAAACTAAAAGGCGCACCAGTCATGGCGACCGATCTTCGTGCTTCAGCTAGTTTGGTATTGTCTGCTTTGGTGGCGGAAGGTGATACGAAAATAGATCGTATTTATCACATTGACCGTGGCTATGAATGTATCGAAGAAAAATTCGGTGCTTTGGGTGCAAAAATTTCACGAGTTTTAAATTAATATGAGTAAAGCATTGACCATCGCCCTTTCAAAAGGGCGTATTTTGGGTGAAACCTTACCGCTGTTGGAAAAAGCTAACATCATCCCAGCTGAAGATATTAGTAAAAGCCGTAAGCTGATTTTTGATACGAACCATGAGCACATTAAATTGGTAATTCTTCGTGCTACAGATGTACCAACCTACGTAGAGCATGGTGTTGCTGATTTCGGTGTGGCGGGTAAAGACGTCTTGATGGAAGCCGGCACAAAGAATTTATATGAGCTACTTGATCTGAAGATCTCTAAGTGCCGTTTAATGACAGCTGGCGTTGTAGGTCAAACCTTGCCAACGCGTCGTTTAAAAGTGGCGTCCAAGTTCTCCAAAACTGCAAAAGCCTATTTTGCAGAACAAGGTATTCAAGCGGATGTGATCAAGCTTTATGGAGCAATGGAATTGGCACCTATCATGGGGTTGGCTGATTTGATAGTGGACATTGTTGACACGGGTAATACCTTGAAAGCAAATGGTTTGGAAGCCAGAGATTTGATTGCGCCAATTAGTACGCGTCTGGTCGTTAACAAAGCGGCCTATAAAACCAAATATGCTGAAATTGAGCCAATTCTTGAAATGTTGAGAAAGGCTGTAGAAGAAAACGAGGGTAAATAGTTGAAACTGAATATACGAGAGTTTTCTTCAAGCTCTGTGGACTTTCGTAGTGAGCTTGACGCTTTGTTGGCCTGGGACTCTGTTTCCGATGCTGGTGTTCAGCAGGCCGTTACTGACATTGTTACGCAAGTACGACAACGTGGCGATGAGGCGGTTGTTGAGTTTACTAATCGCTTTGATCGCCGTGATGTGACTTCTTCAAGTGAATTGGAAATTTCACGAGAGCAGTTAGTAGAAGCGAAATTGCGCGTCAGTGAAGAGCTAGTCGGCAGTTTAGAAGCCGCAGCGCAGCGTGTACATGAATATCATGAGCGGCAAAAACAACCCTCTTGGCAGTATCAAGAGGTTAATGGTACCGTTTTAGGTCAGAAAGTGACGCCATTAGATCGAGTGGGGGTTTATGTCCCTGGCGGTAAAGCGGCATACCCATCTTCTGTATTAATGAATGTCATGCCAGCAAAAGTGGCAGGTGTTGGCGAGATCATTATGGTGGTGCCGACTCCTGATGGATTTGTGAATGATATTGTTTTGGCGGCTGCCTACATTGCTGGCGTAGATCGTGTCTTCACTGTTGGCGGTGCGCAAGCTGTAGCAGCCTTGGCATACGGTACAGAAACCATTCCGAAAGTCGATAAAATTGTTGGTCCTGGTAACATTTATGTGGCCACGGCTAAGCGCATGGTGTTTGGTGCTGTTGGCATTGATATGATTGCTGGTCCCTCTGAGATCCTGGTGGTATGTGATGGCAAAACCGATCCTGATTGGATTGCAATGGATCTATTCTCGCAGGCAGAGCATGATGAAGATGCACAATCGATTTTGATCTCTCCTGATGCAAGCTATATCCAGAAGGTCAAACAATCCATGGAGGCTTTGATTGAGTCTCAAAGCCGAAAAGACATCATTAAAGTGTCTTTGGAAGGGCGTGGCGCATTAATTCACGTGGCGGATATGGATGAAGCTATGGACATTGCCAATCTTGTGGCCGCAGAGCACTTAGAGTTGTCTGTCGATGAGCCAGAAAAATGGGCTGAGAAAATTCGTCACGCAGGTGCTATTTTCATGGGGCGTCATACACCGGAAGCATTAGGAGATTATTGTGCGGGTCCTAATCACGTGCTACCCACGTCGGGAACTGCTCGCTTCTCATCACCTTTAGGTGTGTATGATTTCCAAAAACGTAGCTCTTTAATTAATTGCTCTCCTAAAGGTGCAAGTGAGTTGGCAAAAATTGCATCCCCTTTGGCTCGTGGTGAGTCATTAGAGGCGCACGCTATGTCGGCTGAATATCGTATCCTAAAGGAAGACTGATGAGTGCAAGAGGCCAGGGTCATTCGAATGCCATCTATGTCATTAGGCGGATAACCAGAGTTTTGGCTCTGGTTATTTTGTTACTGGCTGGTGCAAGTTTTTTATTGCCAACAGACTATCGGGTTGAGCGCAGTGTGACGATTGATGCCTCACCAGAATTCATTCTTTCGCAAGCTTTGCAAGGTGATAATTTGTCCCGTTGGATGTACGTTAAAGATGGGGCTCTGGCCGTCTCTTCTGATCAGCTTGAGGCGGGTGATTCTGTTGATATCCTTTATCAGGGGAAGACTGAGTTAGGGCGTTTCACGCTTTTATCCATTCAGCAAAATCTGATCAGTTTTGATGTGCGCCCAAAGCCAAAAGTCAATGTTGTGCATAATCTCATCCGACTAAAAAGCACGGAATCTGGCACCCAATTAAATTGGGTGATTGAAGGCAATTTAAGTGCCGGTTTAGTTGGGCCTTATTTGGCTATGTTTGCAAATGATATTGCGGGTCAAAACTTCGAGACTAGCTTAAATCAACTGAAGGAATTGGTGGAAACGGCTTATTAATGTGACACTCTTTGCATGGTAGGCTGTTTATCTAGTGTGATTTTTGTCTGATAAGATTGCTGACCTCTTAATCCAAGTAACGAAATGCTGGTGCCAGGCTTTAAGGAAGCAATGAGTCTTTTAATTTGGATTGGGTCTCTGCTTGGCGTTTGATTGATTTCTAGAATGATATCCCCAACTTCAATGCCTGCCTTGTCGGCAGGGCTTTCATTGGTAATGTCACTCACCAGCAAGCCGTATTCTGATGGCAGGGCTAAATTATTGGCGAGATTGTGCGTGATTTTTTGTGCTTCCATTCCTAAATAGCCGCGAATGACTTCCCCGTGAGAAATGATGTCCTGCATAACACTCATGGCGTCATTAATCGGTGTGGCAAAACCAATGCCTTGCGAGCCACCAGAGCTTGAGTAAATGGCAGAACTAATGCCAATCAATTCTCCTTGCATATTGACCAAGGCGCCACCTGAATTTCCAGGGTTGATGGCGGCATCTGTCTGAAGAAAGTTCTCATACGTGTTGAGGCCTATACTGTTTCGGCCTTTGGCGCTAATGATGCCAGAGGTAACAGTTTGCCCTATACCAAAAGGGTTGCCGATAGCCAATATTTGGTCGCCAATTTGAATTTCCTTACTTTCACCAATTTGTATGTTAGGTAACCCATTGAGTTGTATTTTTAAAACGGCCAAATCGGTTGAGGGATCTGAGCCAATTAGCTTAGCTGCAAGCCGTCTTTCATCGTTTAAGGCAACCGTGATGCTTTGGGCATTTTGAATGACATGGTGGTTGGTGAGTAGGAAGCCATCCGTGGTAATGATTACGCCTGAACCTAAACTGGTGGTTTGTGTGGTCGCGGTTTTGTCTGTCCAATGTCGCTTTGCAAATTTTTGGCTATATATGCTGACAACGGAAGGGGTGGTGGCTGTGACGATATCTGCAAAGCTAAAAGGGTGCTGGCTTTTATGCTTGTCTTGGATGAGTAGTGTGGTTAGACCTATACAAGCACCTAATAGAATGGCGATAATGGCAGGCATCCAGTAAATTTTTAGCTTCATCATTGATAAGGGGTTGCTTTGTTACGCAGTGAATTTGAATTATTGCTGAATCGGACGCTAAGGCCAAGTTGTTTTAAAGATTATGCGCCAAACGGCCTACAGGTTGAAGGAAAAAACCAAATTAAGCGCATTGTAACGGGAGTGACGGCCAATCAGGCTTTAATCGATGCGGCTGTGGCTTGGCAGGCAGATGCGATTTTTGTACATCACGGTTATTTTTGGAAGAATGAAGCGCCAGAAATTGTTGGGATGAAATATCGCCGTATTTCGACCCTGATTAAGAATGACATTAATTTGTATGGCTATCATCTGCCGTTGGATGCGCATATAGAATTTGGTAACAATGCAGGGCTGGCGACAGCATTGGGCCTGACATCGAGAGAAAGTTTGCAGTCAGGTGTGCCGCTTGAAGAGTCTATTGGGTTGGTGGGTGAGTTGGCAGAGGAAATGTCACTCGACGCCTTTCAGGCATTGATTGAGCGAGCAGTGCAGAGGTCGGTATTGTTCGAACGTGTTTCAGATGGTCCTATCCGGCGAGTGGCTTTGTGTACTGGCGGTGCTCAGGGGTATATCGATCAGGCTATTAAGGTTGATGCTCACGTGTTTATTACTGGAGAAGTGTCAGAACAAACGATTCATATCGCAAGAGAGATGGGGATTCACTTTATTGCTGCAGGTCATCACGCTACGGAACGTTTTGGTGCTCAGTCTATGGCCAAATTTCTGTCGGAGCAATCTGGGCTAGAGGCGATTTTCATTGATATTGATAATCCTGCTTAAGGCATGTTGCTGTATTTGTATGCTTATTCAATAAAAAACGGGCCATTAAAGTAGCCCGTTTTTTATTGTGAGATCAGATCTAATGATGTCAGTTAAACCAATTATGATGTTTAGATGCCGCGTTTAGGCTCGAGTTCAGTCTCTGGGTTATTTAGTCCAAAAGCTTCACTTAGCATGCCTTGATCCTGCTCTTTCTTAAGGGCGTAATCTCTAGGTGGCTCAGCGGATATATTCTCTTCAAAAGATTGGCTTGTTGGGGCGACATTAACTTTGACGTTGCTCAATTGTGAGGCGTTGCTGGCTAGATTGTTTTTTAGCTCAGTAAGGCGTTTTTCGATCATGAGAATTTGTTCATTGCTGTCTGCAAAAAAATTATCAATGATGACTTGCTTGTTATCAAGTTCTTGTTGCAAAGACTTCATGGTAACCAGGTTGTTTGTTGTGTCTGATTGCTTGGTATTATTCTTGGCAAGCAGGTTCTTTATCGAGTAAGTGGCGATGCTGCCGACAATAATACCTGTAATAAAAACAATGACATTGAATTCTTCTAAATTCATAACTCTCTCCTTAAAACATATTTCCATTATAACGCATATGAGCAAAAGGTTAACAGGATGAGAGGTGTTGTTTAGGTTACATTTTGTTAGAATACATGCAATTCATTTATTCATACGAAAGACTGACATGACCCCAATCACACGTTATAAAGAAGACCTAAAGCGCGAAGATTTTCATTATGATCCTGCGCAAGAAGAAGCGGTAGCAGCATTACAAGATTTATTTGATCGGTTGCTTGCTAAGCAAGAGCCTGAATCGACAGGCTTGTTTAGCATGTTTAAGAAAAAGAAGTCGCCACAAGTTGAGCAGGGATTGTATTTTTGGGGCGGTGTGGGTCGTGGTAAGACATATTTAATGGACACCTTTTTTGATTGTCTGCCTACTGAAAAAAAGTTGCGATTGCACTTTCACCGTTTCATGCAGATGGTTCATCAGGAACTTAGGAAGTTAAACGAAGTGAAAAACCCGTTAGAAATAGTGGGTAAACAAATTTCTGATAAAGCGCAGGTGTTATGTTTCGATGAATTTTTCGTGACAGACATTACCGATGCAATGATTTTAGCTGGCTTGTTAGAAGAGCTGTTTAAAAATGGCACGACACTGGTCGCCACATCAAATATTGAGCCAGACGGATTGTATAAAAATGGCTTGCAGCGAGCGCGATTCTTACCTGCCATTGATTTGGTGAAACAATATACCAAGGTGATGAATGTAGATGGTGGGATTGATTATCGCTTAAGAACCTTAAAGCAAGCGAAATTATATCATTATCCGCTTAATACAGAGTCGGCGGATCAGTTAAATGAAAGGTTCATGAGCTTAATTACGGATGCTTCTCATATTGTAGAGGGTGGCAGTGTTGAAATTGAGGGACGTGAAATTCCTTTATTAAGGAGCTGTGAAGATCTGGCTTGGTTTGACATTAAGGCACTGTGCGATGGTCCAAGAAGTCAGGTTGATTACATTGAAATTGCACGACTTTATACCACGGTGATCATTTCTGATTTACCGCAAATGGATGCTGCTCGTGACGATTTGGCGAGACGTTTTATTAATTTGGTTGATGAATTCTATGACCGTCATGTGAAAGTGATTTTTTCTGCGGAAGTAGCCATTACTGATATTTATCAAGGGACTCGGTTGAAATTTGAATACGATCGAACCATCAGTCGTTTGCTAGAGATGCAGTCAGAAGAGTATTTGTCTCTTGAACATCGACCATAATCGTGATTACAGCTTTCTTATGTGATGGAAGTGCTGTATACTGCGCTCGCCTTTTAAAAGGTAAGTGTACGTTGATCGATCTGAATAAGATCGGCCAACCAATAATAATAGGTATAGCGTGTTGTTAACACGCGTATTGATAGGGTTTTTTTGATGAAAACTTTTACTGCTAAACCTGCTGAAGTACGTCGCGACTGGTTCGTGGTTGATGCTGAAGGCAAAACTCTTGGTCGTTTGGCGACCGAAATTGCTCGCCGTCTTCGCGGTAAGCATAAAGCTGAATACACTCCTCATGTTGACACTGGTGATTACATCGTTGTTATCAATGCTGAGAAAGTTCACGTTACAGGTAACAAAGCTGCAGCTAAACAATACTACCGCCATACTGGTTACCCAGGCGGCTTGCGTTCTATGAATTTCGAGAAGTTGATTGATCACGCTCCAGAGCGCGTTCTTGAAATCGCCGTAAAAGGTATGTTGCCAAAAGGTCCATTGGGCCGTGCAATGCACAAGAAAATGAAAGTATACGCTGGTACTGAGCATCCACATGCTGCTCAACAGCCTCAAGAACTTAACATTTAATACGGAAGATCATTATGTCAGCTACTCAATACTACGGTACAGGTCGTCGTAAAACGTCTACCGCTCGTGTGTTCCTTAAAGCCGGTTCTGGTAACCTTGTTATCAACAACCGTTCTATCGATCAGTACTTCGGTCGTGAAACTGCTCGCATGGTTGTTCGTCAGCCACTTGAGCTTGTTGAAGCAACTGAAAAGTTTGACGTATACATCACTGTTAAAGGTGGTGGTATTTCTGGTCAGGCTGGTGCGATCCGTCACGGTATCACACGTGCGCTAATGCAATACGATGAAGCTCTTCGTCGTTCTCTACGTTCTGCTGGTTACGTTACTCGTGACTCTCGTGAAGTTGAGCGTAAGAAAGTCGGCCTTCGTAAAGCACGTCGTCGTCCTCAGTTCTCTAAGCGTTAATATTCGCTTTAGAATCTGTATTAAAACGCTTGGTTTATGCCAAGCGTTTTTTTTGTTTGAAAAAAGCCTTTTCTTATCTTGTAACAAAATGATTTTTCAAAGAAAAATATTTGAAATGATGATAGAATAACGCTTTGAATTGAAGTCAGTGTTTGGCTTCAAGGGAATGAGCAAGCGACCGCTTGGCGGTCATTAGTAATCTAATAAATTCATTCATTGTTCATTGAGTGCGTTTATTGCTCAATCCAATACATTTTTATTAGTAAAGCGCTGATATCTTATTATAGGCTTTGTTAATATAGTTTAATTGTCCTCTTTTTTAAGAGGGTTTTGAAGTTTTCAATATAGGGGTTAGACATGGGTGTTATTGCAAAGCGCTCCTCAATGACGTTCTTTTCTGATGGAGAAGATCATTATAGCCATCGCGTGCGTATCGTATTGGCAGAAAAAGCCGTAACAGTGGATATCATTGATGTAGACCCGTTTAACAAGCCAGACGAATTGGCTGATGTGAATCCGTATAATGAGCTTCCTGCTTTAGTCGATCGTGATTTGGTGTTGTATGAGCCAAATGTCATGATGGAATATCTGGATGAGCGTTTTCCTCATCCGCCACTATTACCAGTATACCCAGTTGCTCGTGCTGAAAGTCGTTTGTACATGTACCGTATTCAGCGCGATTGGGCCAAATTGGTTGACCTGATCTTGTCTAGCAAAGACAAAGAGGCTGTCGCTCAAGCACAAAAAGAGTTACGTGAAGGTTTAATTAGTGTATCGCCAATTTTTGATGAAAAACCTTACTTCATGAGCGAAGAGTTCACGATTGTAGATTGCTGCTTAGCGCCAATTTTGTGGCGTTTGCCTGCTTTGGGTGTTGATATTCCTAAAGAGCAAGCTAAGTCACTTCATAAATACATGGATCTTGTATTTGCTCGAGAGTCTTTCCAAGAAAGTCTGTCTGAAGCAGAACAAGAAATGCGCTTAGACTAAGCCATTTGATGATCTAGATGTAATAAAAAAGGGAGCTTCAGTGCTCCTTTTTTTGTTTTAAATAAGGAGCACTGAGATGATACCAAAACGATCTTATTTACTAAATGCCGCTTATTCTTGGGTAGCCGACAACGAAATGACGCCTTATTTATTGGTGGACGCTGAGCAAGAAAATGTCGTTATTCCAACCGAATTCGTAAAAGATGGTCAAATTGTACTGAATATCAGTATGAGTGCCGTTCGCCATCTTATTATGGATAAAGAGGCGGTGTCATTTGAGGCGCGGTTTAGTGGCAAGCCTATGCAGGTTTACGTGCCAATGAAAGCGGCGATGGCATTGTATGCAAAAGAAAATGGCGATGGCTTTGTGTTTCCAGATGAAGAGTTTGGGGAAGAGCCAACACCAACACCACCTACGCCTCCAAAGGGGTTTCAGCTGAAAGTGGTTAAATAATTTGGCGTGCCCTGATGTTTATGAAAACGAATCAGGGCCACTCCTTTAGCTAGGCTGTCGGCTAAGAACTCATTCTTTAACAGTAGATTTCCCCGCCACTTAAACTTTGCTTGGCTAGTCTTCGTAGCCGAATAGCTGCCTTTCCAATAAGTCCACCAGAGTATGAATAACTGTAATTTGGCATTCATGGACTCTTGCCGTACCTAATAAATTGACCTTTATTTCAGTGTCATCTTGTGACGTCAAAGAAGAAATGTTTTTCGCTTCTGGGCTGGTCAAGGCCACTACACTCATTTTTCGTTCGTGTGCTGCTTGAATGGCTTGGATAATAGGTGAGGTGTTACCTCGGTTGGCAATGACAAATAAAATATCGTTTGGATTGCCAAGGGCGGTAATTTGTTTTGAGAAAACGTCGTGATAGCTGTCGTTATGCGTAATTGCCAGGATTGATGAGCCTTCGCCGCTTAAATTAATTGCGGGCAATCCCGGGCGCTCCCTGTCCATTTTATCCAGCATCAAGGTGCTAAAGTACTGAGCCAAATGTGAACCAGTGCTGTTGCCGATGCAAATAATTTTACCGCCTGAAGCAATGCTGCTGAAAATGACTTTCCCAGCATGTTCAATGTAAGGAGGAAGGCTTTCTAGTGCTTGCTGTTGCGCTTCAAAACTTTGTGCAAATTGAGTGTATATTGCTTCTTGAAAATCCATAGTGATTAAAATACTGCTTTAAGCCAAGTTAAATGTTTATGGTCAATTTTTATATCAAATAGTACGGCATCGAAACGACTGGAGACGTCAGATTTGTTGTTTTTTTGTAGCCATAATGCCGCGCTATTGCGAATTTTTTTTAATTTCGATGAGCTTAAACTTTCTGCGGCCGTCCCATGCTTAGGGTCTGCTCGAAACCTAACCTCGACAAATACATAGGTTTGTTGATCGAGAAAAATCAGGTCTATTTCGCCTGTTCGGCAATAGAAATTACGCTCTACAAAGGTTAATCCTTTACGGCACAAAAAAGCTTCGGCTTCTTGCTCTGCTTTTTGTCCATTATTCTTCGCTGTTATTTTCTTTACTTTGAAAAAACTGCTTACTGCGCGCATAAACCAAATTCCCTCTTCGGTAGGTCATTATCTCAGGTCGCTTATGAAAAACGCCTTTATCATCCATGGTGATAATGCCTGTATTGGCAGAAATTTTAGTACTTTTTAACAAGGCAAACAGCTGGTATTTGTTTGCCAATAAATAAGAGTCTGCTCCCATTGCTTGTAGTCGACGTAAAATATTTGACCCTGGGTTAGCGGGTAAGGCGCTAGCGGTTTTGTTGTCGGAAGATAAAGCAGGTAGCTCAGTAAATAAGATGCGCTCAATATCTTCTGCTTTACCATTTTTGTCAGGAGCACTGTCATTTAAGCTGCTTGTAGCTAGCATAGGAACAGAGTCAGCAAAATAGAAATCCAGCAAGGGGCGAATCTGTTTGGCGTCGTTTAGTTTGCCTACATAAAATACGTAATCTAAATCTTGTCTTGGTCGGGCGATGCTTTCAACCTTACTGCCGGTCCATTTTTCGATGGATTTTCGTCGTGATGTACTTTCATTAATGAGCAGTAACTTTTGAACCGCATTTTGACGTCCCTGTGGCGTATTCGCATAGGACTGAGTAGACGTAATGGTCACGTGCTCTTGTTGGGCCGCTTGGGTAAATTCATCATTTTGTTTCAGGGCCCAAGTATCTTGAGTACTTAATACAGCGGCTTTAGTGGCGCCTTCTTGTTTGGCAAAACTAATCAGTTCATGAATTTCATCTTCGGCGTTAAGAGAAAAATGGAACAAATTCTGAGCGGCTTCATTAAAGTCTAATTGATTTAGAGCAATCACAGGGTGCGGTAAGACAAGACGGCTGATCTTAGCAACATTATTCTTTTGAAGTGGCCCAATGATAATATCAGGCATCATTTCATTGGCGGCCTGTAAAGCACTGTTGATGTCATTAAACTGGTCCACATCAACGATATTAACCTGCGGACGTTTTTCTCTTTGATTGTAATAGGTGGCAAAAAAGCCGTCGACAATGGCTTGAGATGCGCGCTTTAATTTCCCAGTCATTGGTAGCATTAACACGACTTTTTCAGGTGCCATTTCTTCAACAGACGCCATGATTTGAAAGTCTTGTGGTGGGGAGATTGCGGCAGGGTGATTGGTGTTTTCTTGTTGCCATGTTTGATAGTTGGCTAATTGTTGTTCAATCGATAGAGACTGATCCCGCAAAATATTACTGATGGTTAACCAGCCATTCAAAATAGGTTGCTGTTCTTGATATAGGCTGTCAATTTCGTTTTGTGTCAGGTTTTGAACCGCGAGCCAAAGTTTTGCTTGATTGGATGCACCTTCATTCAGTGGCAGGCTATAGCTTAATGCCATTCTAAGTTTAACCGCTTCCGGCCAGTTGCTAAAATGCTCGAAAATGCTAGCGCGTGTTTCTTGAAGTGCATTTTGCTTGTCTGGATGACGAGC
Organism: Marinomonas posidonica IVIA-Po-181; assembly: GCF_000214215.1. NCBI lineage: Bacteria > Pseudomonadati > Pseudomonadota > Gammaproteobacteria > Oceanospirillales > Oceanospirillaceae > Marinomonas > Marinomonas posidonica. The sequence goes on along the minus strand of NC_015559.1, from coordinate 2,132,101 downwards.
TATAGCAAGCTGTTCGGCATTATTGAGTAGATCAAATGCGTCTAAGGCATTATCTAACTGAGCATTGATGTTTGCTGCTAGTAAGAAAGCATCAAACTGGACAGATGAGTCTTTTCCTAAAACATTCTTTTCTAGGATTGAAATGGCTTGGATGAAATTGCCATCGTCATAGTTTTTCTGTGCCTGTTGTAGGGCATCGCGAATAGCTTGATCTGAGCTTGAGGTCTTTTTCGGCTGGTAAATGCTAGGTGGTAATGTGCGCTCTTGGGTAGCTGTATTTTGCTGTACTAATGTCGTGTTCTGCTGAGGCAAATTTAAATTCGCGGAATTACAGGCAGCCAGCAGAAAAGAGCAAAGGGTTAATGATATGATGCGGTAATTATTTAGGCTCATAATCTTAAAAATGACAAATGAAAGAGGCAACATGGTATCACATACTTCGGATGAAGTGAGAGGGTCGCTGTATATAGTTGCGACACCAATAGGCAATCTAGACGACTTCACCAAAAGAGCGGAACAGACTTTACGCAATGTAGACTATATCGCGGCTGAAGATACTCGACACACTCGTCGATTGTTGAATCATTTTGGCATTGAGGCCAAGCTCTTTTCCGTACACGACCACAATGAAAAAGACAAAGCTGAGTACGTCGCCAGTTTGTTGTCGGAAGGTAAAAACCTCGCGCTGGTATCCGATGCGGGTACTCCCTTAATTTCTGATCCAGGTTATCATTTGGTTTCAAGCTTAAGGGCATTGGGTCACAAGGTTGTACCGGTTCCTGGCTCATGTGCTGTGGTTGCGGCTTTGTGTGCTTCTGGCTTAGCAACGGACCAGTTTTTCTTCGCAGGTTTTGTGCCAGCTAAAAGTAAAGCACGTCGTGATGTATTTACTTCTTGGGCCAAGCAAGCAGGTACAGTCGTATTCTACGAATCAACTCACCGTATTTATGATTCCATTGGCGATCTTCAGGTTGTGTATGGTGATCAAGCCAATTTAGTGTTGGCTCGAGAAATTACCAAAACATTTGAAACCTTCTTATCTGGTTCTCCTAGTCAGGTTCTCCAGCAGTTTGATGAAGATGCTAACCAGATGAAAGGGGAGTTTGTGGTAATGTTGAATTTATCTCTGCCAGAAGAAGATGAATCACTGCAGGAGGCGCGCCGTGTTTTGACTTTGCTGCTAGAAGAATCCTTGCCTTTGAAGCAAGCAGCAGCGATTGCGGCTAAGTTCACTGGTGGGAAAAAGAATCAACTGTATAAATTGGCGTTAGAAATGCAGCAAGACTGAGTTTTGTTGCTTTGCGCAAGTGAATCTAACTCACTAGACTAAAAATACTGGGTTTACAGGGACGTTTGAATAAGTATACTCATGATTACTTGTCGGAGTGCCATTTGGCTGAGATCGCATAATTGAATGCGGGATCCGCAGAACCTGATCGGGTTGATACCCGCGTAGGAAACAAGAAAGTCATACTTTTTCTTATCTGCATCGAATGAACTCCTGTTTTGTTGAATTGTTTTCGATGCAGCCAGTCACTCGTCTATTTCAATTCTATCATTTCAGGATTCCATGTTTGCCTAGTCTGATGTCTAAATCAGTTTATTAGGATAAACAGCACCCCAGACAAGCAATTCTCACGTTATTAAAAAGGGAAATGCTCATGTCTAGTCACAACAACAAAAAACCAAACAAGCTGTCACGCGAAGCGTCTCGTTTGGCAGCAAAAGCTTTTATCGAGTCACTTCAAGCCACGCCTTTTCCAGCTTCGGAACGTATTTATCTAAAGGGTAAGCAGGATGGTGTACGTGTGCCAATGCGTAAAATCAATCTCACGGACACGCCGATTGGTTCGGATTCTGCCAAGTTAACCTTTGAACCAAACGAAGCCATCTTTGTATACGATTGTTCCGGACCTTACGGTGATCCACAGGAAAAAATTGATGTTCATCAAGGGATCAATCCACAGCGAGCCAATTGGATTGAAGAGCGTAATGATACAGAAACGCTCTCAGTAGTCAGTTCAAGCTTTACTCAATCTCGATTAGACGATGGTAAGTTAGATGAATTGCGGTTCCAGTATTTACCCAAAATACGCCGTGCTAAGTCTGCTCAATGTGTCACTCAAATGCACTATGCCAAAAAGGGAATAATAACCCCTGAGATGGAATACATTGCGATTCGTGAAAATCAAAACTTGCAGGCCATCAAGAGTGAGTTGCTTTTAAAACAGCATCCTGGTCATAGTTTTGGGGCCAACCTGCAAGATAGGATTACACCGGAATTTGTGCGAGATGAAGTGGCAAAAGGTCGTGCCATTATTCCAAATAATATTAACCACCCAGAATCTGAACCGATGATCATAGGCCGCAATTTCCTGGTCAAGGTGAATGCCAATATTGGTAATTCGGCGGTCACGTCTTCCATTGAAGAAGAAGTGGAAAAACTGGTTTGGTCGACTCGTTGGGGGGCGGATACTGTAATGGATTTGTCCACGGGGAAAAACATACACGAAACCCGTGAATGGATTCTACGAAATTCACCTGTCCCTATTGGTACTGTGCCGATTTATCAAGCGTTGGAAAAAGTCGATGGCGTTGCTGAAAATCTAAACTGGGAGGTATTTCGTGACACCTTGATTGAACAGGCGGAGCAAGGTGTGGACTACTTCACGATCCACGCTGGCGTTTTGTTGCGTTATGTCCCGCTTACCGCGAAGCGTTTGACCGGCATTGTGTCTCGCGGCGGTTCTATTATGGCCAAATGGTGTTTGGCTCATCATACGGAAAGTTTTTTGTATGAACGCTTCCGTGATATTTGTGACATCTGTGCGGCATACGATGTGGCGCTGTCATTGGGGGACGGGTTACGCCCGGGCTCTATTATGGACGCGAATGATGAAGCACAAATGTCAGAATTGAGAACCCTAGGCGAATTAACAAAGGTGGCTTGGGAGTACGATGTACAAGTCATGATTGAAGGGCCAGGGCATGTTCCGATGCAATTAATTGAGCAGAATATGACTGAGCAATTAGAGCATTGTCATGAAGCGCCTTTTTATACTTTAGGGCCGTTAACACAAGACATCGCACCGGGTTATGACCATATTACGTCTGGTATTGGTGCGGCTCAGATCGGTTGGTATGGCTGTGCTATGTTGTGTTATGTGACGCCGAAAGAGCATTTAGGTTTGCCGAATAAGGAAGATGTAAAGCAAGGCTTGATCACCTATAAAATTGCCGCTCATGCAGCGGATCTTGCCAAGGGGCATCCAGGTGCGCAAATTCGAGATAATGCTCTTTCTAAGGCTCGTTTTGAATTTCGCTGGGAAGATCAATTCAATTTGTCCCTTGACCCAGAAACAGCCCGTACCTATCACGATGAAACCTTGCCTCAAGCGTCTGGTAAAGTGGCGCATTTCTGCTCTATGTGTGGACCGAAATTCTGCTCGATGAAGATTACTCAAGAAGTTCGTGACTATGCGGCTGGGTTAGAGGCGAATGGAATTGATTTAGTCGCTATTGAGGAGGATAACCCGATTGCCGGCATGCAAAAAATGTCTGAACAATTTCGTGATTTAGGCAGTGATGTGTATTTGACGACGGATAAGTTTGATTCAAATCTATTGGCCAGATCGTCAAAAAATGAGGCGTCAGCGGCAAGCAAAACGGTTTTGACAACAGATCTTGAAACAGGGCACCCTTAAATAGGAGGTGAGATAATGTCAAAACCTCCTGTTATTTGGTGTGTTGGCGGGTCTGACTCGTCGGCACATGCAGGATTGCAAGCCGACTTACGAACCGGGCAAGACCTAGGATGCCATATGCAATCGATCGTGACCTGTGTCACGGCTCAAAACTCCAAAGTCGTTGAATTGGTTGAGCCAGTCAGTGTGGCGATGTTTGATGCACAGTGGCAGGTCCTGTTGGATGATGTTTATCCTCAAGCCATTAAGGTGAGTTTGTTACCTAATCATGAGTTGGTTGTCGCGTGCAGTAAGTGGTTAGAAAAAATAAAACGACAACGCCCAGAGATTAACATTGTGTTTGATCCTGTCATGGCGGCCAGCAGTGAGACTGGTAATCGGCTGCAACAAAGTGAGGCGGCGGTCGATTTGCTAACTCTGATGCTGCCTTATGTCGATTATATCACTCCGAATTTGTTGGAATTTGAAGCGCTTACTCAGATTTCGGCACATCAAGCGGTGAATCAAATCGCCTTTCAAATCATCGAAAAATATGGCGTTAGCCAAGTTTCTTGGTTGCTGAAAGGGGGGCATTATGCCGATGCCGCTGCGACAGATTGGTGGTTTAAAGGCGAAAGAGTGTGTGGTTTTTCAACGGAAAAATTGTCTGTCCACAATACCCGTGGAACAGGCTGCACGTTATCAACCGCCTTGTCCTGCTTTTTGGGATATGACTACTTTGCTGATGATGCGATCACTATGGCTAAGGCATACATTACAGGCGCACTCAAAACGGGCGTGCAAATTGGGCAGGGAGCTGGCCCATTGGGAAGGCCTGGGTGGCCGGAGCAGATTGAAAACTTGCCTGAAATCCTTATGGCCAACATGAGATTAGGGCAACCTCTTCCATTTCCAATGGTGGATGTGGATTTAATGGGCGTTTATCCTGTTGTCGATTCGATTGCTTGGTTGGAATTGGTATTAAGGCAAGGCGTTCGCATGGCGCAATTGCGTATTAAAGATACGGATGCTGTAGGACTGGATGAGCAAATTCAACAAGCAATTTTGCTAGGGAAAACCCATCAAGCGCAGGTGTTCATCAATGATCACTGGGAAAAAGCCATCAAGTACGGAGCCTATGGCGTTCATTTAGGGCAAGAAGACTTGCAAGTGGCTGACTTAACACATATTCAACAAGCTGGTTTGCGCTTAGGGGTTAGCACGCATGGGTATTTTGAAATCGCTCGAGCCTTGGCCTTCAACCCCAGCTATATTGCCTTGGGTCACATCTATCCAACGCAAACAAAACAAATGCCATCTCAACCTCAGGGGCTTAAGCGTCTGCAGCATTATGTTAATTTACTAAAGGGTCATTACCCAACCGTAGCCATTGGCGGAATTAACTGCGAACGCTTTGCCGCGGTTGCGGCCACAGGGGTGAACAGTGTGGCTTTGGTTACCGCCATTACCTTGGCCGAAGCACCAGAGCGGGTGACTCGCTTCTTGATAGGGGAGTTTGAACAATCAAAGGAGGTCGGAAATGAAGATATATCTTAATGACAAGTTGTTTGAATTTGATGGTCGTCATATACAAGACTTACTTGATGTTTTGCAAAAAGAGTCCTCTGGTGTGGCGGTAGCCATAGATCAAAACATTATTCCTCGCAGCGTTTGGGCAACGACCGATCTGTTTGCCTCTTGCCGAGTGTTTATTTTTGAATCCATTGCTGGAGGTTAGGTATGACACCACTAATTATTGCAGATCAAGAATTTGGCTCTCGTTTATTTGTCGGTACTGGAAAGTACGCTAGTGCCGAGGCGATGACGGAATCTATTTTGGCCAGTGGCGCTGAATTGGTAACCCTATCTCTACGACGTTTAGATTTGCAGCATCAAACAGACAATATTCTGAAACCCTTGCAAAGAATGGGGGTAAAGCTATTACCTAATACGTCCGGGGCAAGAAATGCACAAGAAGCCATTTTTGCGTCCGAGCTGGCTCGTGAGGCGTTGCAGACGAATTGGGTGAAATTGGAAATACACCCAGACCCTCGTTATTTGATGCCGGATGGTAATGAAACCTTGGTCGCAGCAGAGGCCTTGATAAAAAAAGGCTTTGTGGTCATGCCTTATGTGCATGCTGATCCTGTTTTGTGTAAGCGCCTAGAAGAGGTGGGGTGTCAATGTGTGATGCCGTTAGGCTCGCCGATTGGATCGAATATGGGGCTGGCGAGTCGACCCTTTTTAGACATTATTCTTGAGCAAGCAAATGTGCCAGTGATTGTGGATGCTGGGATTGGAGCGCCATCGGATGCCTCTTTGGCTCTAGAGATGGGGGCGGATGCGGTCTTGGTGAATACCGCGATGGCAGTAGCGAAACAACCTAAACAAATGAGTAAGGCGTTTCGTTTAGCGGTTGAAGCGGGTCGATTAGCCTACGAATCCGGATTGGGTGAAAAGCGATTTGATGCGGCGCACGCTACCAGCCCACTGACCGAGTTTATTGGGGCTTTATCATGAGTAAAGTGTCTGTTGTTCGCATAGTTGAGCAAAGCCAAGCCATTACAGGCCAGTTCAGTCAGGTACTTGACGATATGGACTGGCAAGCAATGTCACGTAGTCATCAGATGAAAACCGAACAAGATGTCATTCGGGCTTTGGCAAAAGATAAGCTGGGCGTGGAAGATTTTGCGGCGTTAATTTCGTCTGCCGCAGAACCTTATTTGCTGGAGATGGTGGCCAAGAGTGAAGGTATCACTCAACAGCGTTTCGGTAACACGATCAGTTTATTTGCGCCGCTTTATTTGTCAAATGCTTGTGCCAATGAATGTACCTACTGTGGTTTCTCTATGTCGAATGCTATTCGTCGTTTGACCCTTAATGAACAGCAAGTAGATGCTGAGGTGGCCGCTATTAAGGCGAAAGGATTTGACCATATTCTTTTGGTTACAGGCGAAACAAATAAGGTTGCCATGCCGTATTTCGAGCGTATGTTGCCGCGAATAAAGCCCCATTTTAGTCAGCTATCTATGGAAGTTCAGCCATTAGAAATGGCTGATTATGAGCGGCTTCAGCAATTGGGATTGGATGCGGTCTTGGTATATCAAGAAACCTACCGACGTAAAACCTATCTAGAGCATCATTTACGAGGCAATAAAGGCAATTTTAACTATCGTTTAGATGCGCTGGATCGTATTGGTCAAGCACAGATTCACAAAATAGGATTAGGGGTGCTACTAGGCTTAGAGGATTGGCGTACAGACTCTATTGCTATGGCTCATCATCTTCGTCATTTGCAAAAGCGCTATTGGCGTAGCCGTTTTAGTGTGGCATTTCCTAGAATTCGTCCTTGTGAAGGAGGGATCGAGCCTAAATCAGTGATCAGTGACCGCCAATTGGTACAACTGATTGCCGCTTGGCGGTTGTTTGATGCGGATTTAGAGATGAGTTTGTCGACACGGGAATCTCCCACATTTAGGCAGCATGCCGTGAAAATGGGCTTTACGACTATGAGTGCTGAGTCTAAAACGCAGCCGGGAGGGTATGCTGAAGAAGCTCAGCCAGCACTGGAACAATTTCAGATTAGTGATGAGAGAAGTGTTTCTGACATTGCGGCTATGATTCATGCTCAAGGAAAAGAGGTGGTTTGGAAAGATTGGGATCCTGCCTTAACGAGTCGTTTCTAAATGGGCTAATGCGTGTCTATTGACGCCATGCTGACAAGCTTTATTACTCTCTCCTAGGTCTTTTGTTCGGTTTGACATAAGTCCAGACATAATGTCTTCATCGCAAACAGAACGACTTAGGAGAAAGTATGTTGACCAACAAAAGAACAGCAAGGATTGCCGTCATATGTTTAGGCATTGCGCTAATGGCGGGTGTGACAATGAAAGCCTTTGCTGAGCCGGAAGAAGCAAAAATAGCTTCCCCTAACCATCAACAATTGGCGGAGCGCATTGCTGAGAAGTTGGGATTGAACCGTGATGTGGAGCAGAAAGTGTCTGAATTGTTCGAACGAGATGGCCAAAAAATCCATAAAATTCAAGAACAACTACATAAAACTCAAGTGGCGTTGAGTCAGCTTACGCCAAATTCAAAAGGGTATTTGAAGCAAGTTGATGCTCTGGCGGATAAAAGCGCCAAGCAAACTAAGGCGTTAACCATGGCCTATGCGGAGAATCGTGCGTCTCTGTATGAATTGCTAACACCGAAGCAGATTAAAATGTTGGAAACGCCAGCGACACCAGATAATCAAAAATAATTCGCTATAAAAAAGCCTCAGTGACCCATGAAATAATGCATAAGTCACTGAGGCTTGGTGAGGCTGGTCATTCGTTAGGATTGAGTGACTTGATTAAATAACTCAAAGTAGGTTGGGAAGGTCTTAGAGGTACAACCTGGATCATTGATTGTGACAGGCGTATTTGAGAACGCCACCAATGAAAAGCACATAGCAATACGGTGATCATTGTAAGTATCGATTGCCGCGTGCTGTAAGGTTTTTACCGGTGTTACGCTAATGAAATCTTCACCTTCAACGACTTCGGCACCAAGCTTTTTAAGTTCAGTGGCCATCGCACTTAAACGGTCTGTTTCTTTCACGCGCCAGTTATAAATATTACGGATACGAGTGGTACCTTCAGCAAAAAGCGCCGTTGTTGCTATGGTCATAGCCGCATCCGGAATATGATTCATATCTAGGTCTACACCTTTTAGTGTCTGACGTTCTGCTTGTACCCAGGTTGGTCCGTAGGTGATCTTGGCACCCATTTTCTCAAGTACTTCAGCGAATTTAACATCCCCTTGGACGCTGTCTGTACCAACGCCATGTACTTTGATTTTACCGCCGGCAATCGCGGCGGCGGCTAAGAAATAAGAGGCAGAAGACGCATCTCCTTCGACCATGATGTCGCCTGGGCTTTGATAAGTTTGTTGACCTTTGACGATAAAAGCTTGGTAATTCTGGTTTTCCACTTCGACACCAAATTGTTTCATGGCGTGCAATGTGATGTCGATGTAAGGTTTAGAAACTAATTCACCATCTACCTTGATAGTCAGGTCTTGTTGCGCTAATGGTGCGCTCATTAAAATGGCCGTCAGAAATTGGCTTGAGATATTGCCTTTAATGGATACTTCGCCGCCGTTTAGACCATTGGCTTTGATACGCAGTGGTGGGTAATTGACCTCGCCTTCGTATTGAATGTCAACACCAAGTACTTTCAGTGCATCGACTAGGTCGCCAATCGGTCTTTCGTGCATGCGTGGTTCACCGTGCAAGCGAAATTCACCCTGACCAAGGCACAGAGCGGCGGTTAATGGGCGCATTGCCGTGCCTGCGTTACCCAAGAATAAGTCACCGAAATCGGCTTGAATCGGGCCACCAAGACCTTCTAATACACAGGTAGTACCTTGATCTTCTAGGCGGTAGTTAACGCCCAGTTGAGTCAGACTATCGAGCATATGACGAATGTCGTCACTGTCTAATAGATTAGTGATTCTGGTGGTGCCTTTGGCCAAGGTGGCTAATAACAAAATACGGTTGGAAAGGCTTTTAGAGCCAGGAATTTGGATTTCGCCGTCAGCCTTAGAAAGGGGGCCTAGAGTTATAGAGTTCATGTTTGTATCCATCACAGTGGTTTATGTTTGTTGTTGATGAGCGCCTAAAGGCTAAGTAAATAAAGGGTTAATGTATGGCTCAAAAATATCCCGTCTGTAAGTGGTCGCGTCGCTCTGTGTTAGAGGTCAGTCTTGAATGAGGCACATTATACATTTGATCGCGAGATGTGTCAGGCATGTGTGGCAGGAATCTTTCTGCCTATGGTTGAGTTATCTTATTGATCGCATAGAATACGTGACCATCATCCATTTCGATTAAGGGTTTCATTATGCGCCATCAGTACCATCCACTGGGTTTTGAAGGATCCCGAATTGCGCAGGGCTTTTGGCGTTTGCAAGAGTGGGGGTGGTCGTCTTCGGAAACATTAAATTTTATTGAAGCGTGTCTTGATCTTGGTGTGACGACATTTGACCATGCCGATATTTATGGTAATTATCAATGTGAAGCTTTGTTTGGTGAGGCTTTAGCATTGAAACCCTCGCTACGTGATAAGATGGAAATTATTACTAAATGCGGTATTTTATTGCCGTCAGAGAATCGCCCAGAGGTGCAAGTGCATCGCTATGACTATCGTAGTGAGCACATTTTGGCCAGTGTTGACCGCTCATTGTCCAATCTTAGGTGCGATTACATTGATACCTTATTGTTACATCGTCCAAGTCCATTGATGGATGCTGATGAAGTGGCGCAGGCGTTTGATTTACTCTTTACTTTAGGCAAGGTGAAGCATTTTGGGGTGTCGAACTATACGCCACATCAGTTTGATTTATTACAATCACGCTTAGATGCCCCTCTAATTCTTAACCAAGTGGAACTATCACCGTTGGAATTGCAACATTTTCAAGATGGCAGTTTGGATCATATGCAGCGCCACGCGGTGACGCCGATGGCGTGGTCACCTTTTGCTGGTGGCGAACTATTTTCAACAACAAATGATATCTCGAAGCGGGTCCAGCTTGTATTGCAAGAGATCGCATCACGCCTAGGTATGACAATAGATCAAGTGGTTGTGGCTTGGTTGTTGAGGCACCCAGCAGGGATTTGTCCAGTCATGGGATCTGGGAAAATAGCGCGCTTACAGTTGGCTGTTGAAGCCACCACTTTGGCGCTCACTGATGATGATTGGTTTCGTATTCTAATTGCATCACAAGGTCATGATGTTCCATAAACGTAAGCATGTAGACATTTTAAAAGCCGCCTAGTGCGGTTTTTTTTGTATCTAGTGTTTTCCTTTGTTTTGCTAGGTTGCTAAAGCGTAGCGTTTCGTAATCACTTAGAGGAAAGCGAGGGTTGTTTATTTATACTGCTTAGTAATTCGAATTTACGGGGTAGGATATGACTAAATCCATTGTTCTAACGTGTGCCACTTACATATTATCTGCGGTTATTAGTATGACGGCCACAGCAGCCACCTTGCCTAAGCCTACAGGAAAGGTGATCTTAACCGTTTCTGGCGAAATTGCTCATACTAATACAGATAAGAATACCGCTGAGTTTGATCGCGACATGTTGCTGTCCTTAGGTGTGTTTGATATGGAAACGGTAACGCCTTGGACGGAAGGTTCTGATTTATATCAAGGGCCAATGTTAAGTTCGATTTTGCAGGCAGTTGGTGCTATGGGTGAAACCCTAAAAGTCTCCGCACTGAATGATTACAGTGCGAAAATGCCACTCTCTGATGCGACCGACTATGATGTTATGTTGGCCATGGATATGAACGGTGAAGCCATGTCGATACGTGACAAAGGACCACTGTTCATTATTTACCCTTTTAGCGACATGCCTGAGCTTAATAATGAAGTGATACACAATCGTTCTGTTTGGCAGATTAAATCCATCCTAGTTGAGTAGTTGACTGATGAGGCTTGTGTCGTTACTGAGACCGTTACGCTCTATTGCGGAGAAACGTTCATCCATCTATATGTTGGTGAGTGCGGCTATTATTTTTCTAGCGGTAACAGCAAGCATTTTTTTAGAGTTGGTTGAGCGTCAAAAAGTGATTATGACTGCGGTTGAGGAAGACGCATTATGGGCTTCGTATCAACTGGATAGGGAGTCATTAAAACTGATGAACGCCCTGAAATTATTGGAAGACCAACCAAACGAACAGCAGTTGCAAGAAGCTAGAGACCGTTTTGATATTCTCTACAGTCGGTTGAATATTCTGAAATTTGGTCAACTAAAACAAGTGTATCAAAGACTGCCTCATGCAGATGAACTAATTGATGCCATAACCCAAAAGATGATTCACCTTGATTCATTGTTGTTTGTTGACGGTGTCAACGTTGATGTGAAGAGTGCGCTAAAAGAAAGTAATAGTATTCTCAAAACAACAGAGTCCATTGTCATGGATACACTCACCTTAAGGTCAGCTGAAAAGGTTGAGCGAAGAGAGGTGTCCTATGATTTATTTATCAAATTGGCCAGTTTGATTTCTTTGTTGGCAATAACTGTGATGTTTATCATCTACATGTTGTTTAGGCAATTAAGAATCGCTACTGAATCTTATCGCAAATCCATAGAGCTAACGCATGAGTTAGAGAAAGCAGTTCAGTCGGCCGAAGAGGCACTGAAAGTCAAATTAGATTTTATGGCAACGATGAGTCATGAAATTCGAACCCCAATGAATGCCATTATCGGTTTTAGTCATCTGCTATTAGAAGACCATTTGGAAGATAAAGTTTACGACAGAGTGAAAAAAATCCAAACCTCTGCGGATGCTTTGCTACACATTATCAATGGTATATTGGAGTTTTCAAAACTAGAATCAGATGGTGTTGAGTTAGAAGAAGCCGAGTTCAGCCTAGACCAAGTTCTAGAATATGTATATCAGGTCAATGCTGAGATGGCCAGCAAGAAGAATTTGCAGTTCAGCGTCAGTCGTGACTTCGAATTGTCCAACAACATGCTTGGTGATCCGACTCGGTTGCAGCAGATTATGATTAACTTGCTTAGCAATGCGATTAAATTTACTCATGAAGGTCGTGTGGATTTACGGGTTAGCTTGGCAAACCAAAATCATATGCTTATTGAGGTACAAGATACTGGTGTTGGAATAGGTAAAAATGTCGATGTGTTTGAATCGTTTAAACAAGCTGACAGCAGCACAACTCGTTTGTTTGGCGGTACAGGATTAGGCTTAAGTATTACCCGTCAGCTGGTGGATTTATTTGGTGGTGAATTATCCTATGACAGCGAAGGCGGTGCTGGGACATTGTTTAAAGTGGTCTTGCCATATCGACCTGTGGGTTTAAGAAGGAATCAAAATTCCAATTTGGTTTTGTTGAAAGAAGACGCTTATTTAGTGGATTTTCTCACAGAAATTGGCATGAAAAACATCGTTTTAACTGAGCCTGCCGAGTTAGAAGGTATTTTTGCAGGTAAGTCGAATGGAAGTATTGGTACGATTTTAGTGAGTTATGATTATTTTTCTCAATCCAAGCAACTGACTCCTAATTTGTACCAAATATTGAAAGAGCAGGCGGGAATATATTGCAAGCAAGATATGCCCCAACAGGATGAGCCTTTTTCGGCCTTGATAACACCGAAGAAAGTTGAAGAGTTAAAACATAAAAATAAGGCATTATTGTTTGCTCAGGATGTTGACAATACATCTGATCAAAGTGAATCGCTAGAAACCCGTTTTCTGAAGAATAAGCGTATATTGTTGGCGGAAGATAATGTCGTGAATGCCAATATAGTGAAGGCCATTTACAGCAAGATGGGAATCGCACTCGACTGGGCTGAGAATGGCCAACAAGCCTACGAAAAAGCCATTGAAAACCGATACGATTTAATTTTAATGGACATTCGAATGCCCATCATGGATGGCTATCAAGCGACTCAGTTAATTCGAGATAAATTGAGCGATAGGGCTCCTACTATCCTATGTCTAACGGCGGATGTGGTGAATGTTGATGGCACAGAAAAGATGGATGCGTTATTTGATGAGGTTATGTACAAACCGTTAGACCATCACTTGTTAATGAAGAAAACATTGACTTTACTTACTGAGAAAGAAGCGGTTAACCATGAGCAGACAATCGTTTTAACTGACCAAAAAGAAAGGTTGGCAGAAATCGAAGCCATTGAACTACTCTTAATGGCGGGTGACGTGTCCTCTGAGGGTAGGGTGAAGCAATTGTTATCTCGATTAACGGACAAAGATCAACAAGAAACCCTTCAGCAAGTATTAGCTTATATTACTGATTACGATTTCCAAGATGCCTGTAGGGTTTTGAAAGAATTGAAAAGGGTTTATTTATCATGAGTTTATTCGGACAAGAAGCAATGAATATGACGACGGAATGCATTGATATGCTCACAGATAAGAAAAAAGTATTGATCGTAGATGATGTGCCAAGAAACATTGATTTGCTTAAAGAGATACTGGCAGAGCATTATCAAGTTCAGGTGGCGAAAAACGGTGTCGCGGCCTTAAATATCATTGCAGCGAGTGAACCTGACATTGTTTTATTGGATGTCATGATGCCTGGAATGAGTGGTTTTGAAGTATGTGAAAAGTTAAAAAGTCAGAATCAGACAGCGAATATCCCAGTAATATTCTTGACGGCCACAACCGACATGAAATATGAAATTGAAGGGTTTAGGGTGGGGGCGGTGGACTTTATCACCAAACCAATCTCACCTATGACGACTCTATCTCGAGTAGCAACACATTTAAAGTTGTCTGAAAATGATAAGCAAAACAAAGCCATTATTGCGGCTCGTACTCAACAATTAGACGATGCACTTGAGGCCGCTGTCACCATGTTGGGTGAAGTTGGTCATTTGAATGATACCGATACCGGAATTCATATGTGGCGCATGGCGGATTATAGTGCTGCGTTAGCCAGAGCGGCGGGTTGGGAAGAAGAGCAAGTTGAACTGCTACGTATGGCGGCACCAATGCACGATACTGGTAAAGTGGCGATTCCTGACTCTATTTTAAAATCACCTCATAAGCTGACGGATGACGAGATGGAAATCATGAAGTCGCATACGGTGGCTGGCCACAATATATTGAGTAAAAGTAATGCGCCGTTATTTCAATTGGCAGCCCAGGCGGCCCTTGGCCATCATGAAAAATGGGATGGTTCAGGTTACCCTTATGGGCTGGCAGCGAGGGCCATACCTCAATCGGCTCGCATAGTAGCGATGGCGGATGTATTTGATGCGCTTACCATGGAGCGTTCTTATAAAAAGAGTTGGACGGTCGAGGAAGCGTTAGTGCATATTGAGCGTTCCGCTGGATCTCATTTTGATCCAGAATTAGTACGCTTGTTTTTGTCCATTAAGGATGAGCTCATTCGTATTCAGAAAAAATGGCATCTACGTGAATTAGAGCAAGCAAATTAAGACTTTCATCAACAAAGCCTTAATTCATCGAATGAAAGTTTGCACTATGCTGATGCGCAGCATTTTTTGAATTTCTTACCAGACCCGCAAGAACATGGATCATTACGACCTATCTTCATTTCATCTGATTTGATCAGAGGGGTGTTCTTTTCCACCTCATGTTCGCCTGATAAGTAAAACCATTGACCTTTTACTTTTTTGAAAAGAGAGCGTTCACTCAGCCGTCCTATGTGTTTTCCTTCTTTGAAGTGAGCTGAAAAATACACCATACCGGTTTTGTCTTTTTCTAAACCTGCTTCCGTATCGGTGACTTCTAGCTTAATCCATTGTGTGTTTTGATTGCTTGCTTCTATGTCTTTTGCGTTTTGTTTTGGGTCTTCCTTGAGTTTTTGCGTTACGGCAATGTACTCAAAGTCACCAATGGCAAATGCACTGTAGCGTGAACGCATTAAAATTTCCGCCGTTGGCGCCGTACCTGGGTTGTTATGATACATGCCACAGCACATTTCGTAAGGATTGCCCGTTCCACATGGGCAATTTACTGGGATTGGCATAGAACAGCTCCTCTCATCGCCAAAAACACTTTAAGATGCGTATAATACGGTTTTTCTTTAACGGCTAACAGGAATTATTTGTGACTGCAGCGGGCCCAACGTCATTTTTTTGGTTTGATTTTGAAACAACAGGAACGGACCCAGCAAGAGATCGTCCTATGCAATTTGCCGGCATTAGAACCGATCTTAATTTTAATCCTATTGGTGAACCTGTCATGTTTTACTGCCGTCTGGCAGAAGATACACTGCCTCAGCCAGAGGCCTGCTTATTAACCGGTATTAGTCCGCAAGAAGCGAACCGTGATGGTTTGTGTGAAGCGGAATTTATGCAAGCGGTTGAAGCCGAGTTATCTGTTCCTGGTACCTGCGCTCTTGGTTACAACACCATACGCTTTGACGACGAAGTGGTACGTCACGGGTTTTATCGTAACTTTATCGATCCCTACGCTCGTGAATGGCAAAATAATTGTTCCCGTTGGGATATGATAGATTTGGTTCGTATGACGTACGCCATGCGCCCGGATGGCATTGTTTGGCCTAAGAAAGAAGATGGCCAGGTATCGATGAAGCTAGAGGATTTGACCAAGGCGAACAACATTGCTCATGAACAAGCTCATGACGCCTTGTCTGATGTCTATGGCACCATTGAAATAGCGAAATTGATTCAGGATAAGCAACCTAAATTATTTGCTTATTATTTCAAGATGCGTCAAAAGCATGAACTTCAGCAATTCATTGACCCTGTTCGTATGAAGCCTTTTTTGCATATTTCGGGCATGTTTGGACAGGCACGGCATTATGCTGCGTTTGTGGTGCCTGTTGCGCCACATCCAACCAATAAAAATGGCATCATTGTGTGGGATCTCATGGAAGATGCTCAACCTTTGTTAGAGTTGAGTGTTAAAGAAATCCAACATCGTGTTTTTACCCGACAAGATGAGCTTGGTGATATATCCCGTTTACCTCTCAAAGTGATTCACTACAATCGTGCACCTGCGGTGGCGCCTGCAACCTTTTTAAAAGATGAGCAGATCGTGAATCGACTCGGATTAGATGGTGACAAATGTCGTCACAATCTTGCCATGATTAAACAGCATACTGGTTTGGCTGCGAAGCTAAGCGATGTGTTTGTTCAAGAAGAGCGGACGATTGATAAAGATCCCGATTTAATGCTTTATTCAGGCGGTTTCTTTTCTCGAGAAGATAAAACTAGAATGGATACCATTCGATCAACGCCTGCGGAGCATTTAACTGAGCTGAGTTTATCATTTGATGATCGACGCTTGCCTGAAATGTTGACGCGTTACATAGGTCGTAACTATCCAGAACAATTAACCGAACAACAACGACAGGAATGGGAAGAATATCGTCAAATTCGTTTATTAGAGACGGATGGTGGTGGTTCAATTACGATGGCACAATATTTTGATCGCTTAAATGCCATCGCCCAAACACCCGATTTATCAAGTCGTCAGCAAATCATGCTGCAAGACTTAGCGGATTATGCGCAAAGTATTTACCCAATGGACATGTAAGGCGGCAAAGATGAGTGAACAGCATAAAGGTATTCAATGGTTAGTCGGCTTTGCGGCATTTATTATTATCATTGCCGGATTAAAAGCGGCATCACAGATTGTTGTGCCTTTTATGTTGTCGGTGTTCATTGCCATCATCTGTGCGCCCGCTATGTCGAGTTTACGCCAGCGTAAAGTTCCCACTTGGTTATCCATTTTACTGGTGGTTTTCTTGATTTTGGTTGGTGTTGGTTCCATTGCATTATTGGTTGGGTCGTCCCTTGACAGTTTTTCAAGCCAGCTCCCCAATTACAAACAACGCTTTGCTGAAGAAATGTCTGGGGTGATTCAGTTATTGAATAATGTAGGCATTCAAGTGTCATATGATCAGGTGAAAGGCTACATTGACCCATCTTCTTTAATGCAGATGGTTGCAAATGCATTGCGAGGGTTGGGCAGTGCATTAACTAACTTGGTCATGGTGGTGATGATCGTGATCTTTATTTTGTTTGAAGCGGTTGAATTACCCCATAAATTATCTCGTGCATTGAACAATGCTTCAGAGTCGATGGGACGGTTTGAAACCTTTATTAGCTCAGTCAACCGATACTTGGTGATCAAAACATTGGTGAGTATTTTGACCGGTGTGTTGATAACGGCTTGGTTGTGGGTATTGGGCATTGATTTTCCCATCCTGTGGGGAGTGTGTGCGTTTTTACTCAATTTTGTGCCTAATATAGGTTCGATCATTGCCGCCATTCCGGCCGTGTTGCTAGCATTTGTTCAGCTGGGTAGTCTGTCGGCGGGTCTGACGGCACTTGGGTTTGTGATTGTTAACTTGATCGTTGGTAACATGATTGAACCAAGGTACATGGGTAAGGGGTTAGGTTTGTCTACCTTGGTGGTTTTCTTGTCTTTACTCTTGTGGGGATGGGTTTTTGGGCCAGTAGGTATGCTTTTATCCATTCCATTGACTATTATTGTAAAACTGGCATTTGAAGCGAATCCTAAGATGCGTTGGTTGGCCATAATGCTGGATTCCGACAAAGGGGTTTCTGAGGTCGAAAAATAAAATCAAAAGACTGGTATCTTATTTCAATTCTTGCTAGCGAATTTTAGTTTAATTGTATATAATGCCGCACTTAGATTTTCCTCTAGAGAAATCCCTGAGAAGTTTCGTTGAGGCATGTAAATTGTTACAGGCCTTACTCCCACCAAAAAAAGGTACACATTTACATGTCTGATGCTGATATTCAGCCTACATTTGATTCGTTGGGCTTAATTGCCCCTGTTCTAAAAGCGGTTGCTGACCTAGGTTACGAGCAACCCTCTGCTATCCAAGCGCAAAGTATTCCATATCTATTAGAAGGTCACGACCTTTTGGGGCAAGCGCAGACGGGTACTGGTAAGACGGCAGCATTTGCGCTTCCGCTCTTGTCTCGCATTGACGTGACAGATAAAACGACACAATTACTTGTATTGGCTCCAACTCGTGAACTTGCTATTCAGGTATCTGAAGCATTTCAAAGTTACGCTCGCAATATTCCTGACTTCCACGTATTGCCAATTTACGGTGGTATGTCTTATGACTCGCAACTACGTCAACTTCGACGTGGCGTGCAAGTGGTTGTTGGTACACCAGGTCGCGTGATGGATCATATCCGTCGTAAGACTTTGAAATTGGATACCCTAAAAGCACTTGTATTAGATGAAGCTGACGAAATGTTACGCATGGGCTTCATTGATGATGTTGAGTGGATTCTGGAGCAAACGCCTTCAGAGCGCCAAATTGCTTTGTTCTCAGCGACTATGCCTTCAGTGATCCGCCAAGTGGCTAATCGCCATTTGAACAATCCAAAAGAAGTGAAAATTGTCACTAAGACATCAACAGCGACCACTATTTCTCAAAAATACTGGCAAGTTAGCGGCTTACACAAGCTGGACGCTTTGACCCGTATTCTTGAGATGAACGAGCATGATGGCATGATCATCTTTGTTCGTACCAAAGCGGCCACGGTTGAGCTGGCTGAAAAGCTAACCGCTCGTGGGCATGCTTGTGAGGCGCTAAACGGTGACATTAGTCAGAACTTACGTGAGCGTACCGTTGATCGTATCAAGAAAGGTCAAATCGATATTCTTGTGGCGACCGACGTAGTGGCACGTGGCTTAGACGTTGAACGCGTTAGCCATGTTGTTAACTATGACATCCCATACGATACCGAATCTTATGTCCACCGTATCGGTCGTACAGGTCGTGCTGGTCGTTCTGGTACGGCAATCTTGTTTGTTGCTCATCGTGAGCGTCGTATGTTGCAAGCCATTGAGCGTGCGACTCGTCAGCCAATTGAGAAGATGAATTTGCCAACCGCATCTGACATCAATGAGCAGCGTGTGAGTCGTTTTAAACAGCGCATCACTGATACCATGGATAACGAGAATCTTGACTTCTTCTTGGAGCTTGTCCAAAGCTATCAAAAAGACAATGAAGTCGATCCTCTTAAAATGGCTGCGGCGTTAGCTCATATGGCACAAGGTAAAACACCTTTGTTGTTGTCTGAAATGGAAGTTCGTCAAGAGCGTCGTGAGCGTCGCGAAGGCCGTGATAGCCGTGACGGTCGTGAAGACAGAGCGCCACGTGAGCGCAAAGTTCGTCCTGTAACGGCTGACGCTATGCCGCTTAAGGATGATCCAAATACTGCAATGACACGTTACGTTGTTCAAGTAGGCTACAGTGCTGGTGTTAAGCCGGGTAACATTGTAGGAGCGATTGCGAATGAAGCGTCTATTGAAAGTCGTTACATTGGTCACATCGAAATCTATGAAGATTTTGCGACCGTTGATTTGCCTTCTAACTTGGAGTCAGGTGCGTTAGGTAAATTGAGCAAGATGCGCATTTGTGGTCAGCGTACGGACATCGCTAAATTAGAAAATGCTGACGAGTTGAATAAACGCGCAGCATCGCCATCAGGACGTCGTCGTCCGGGTGGTGGCGAGAAACGTGGTTACGGTGATCGTGAACGCCGTCGTTCGAGTGGCGGTCGTGACCGTGGCGAGCGCCGTCCACGTGCTCCACGTAAAGACAGTTAAGTATTAAAAAAAGCCGCTAATAAGCGGCTTTTTTTTGGCTAGGCAAGACACTTTTACAGTGTATTTTTTTATTTATCTTAAAGGGCTGAAGATGAACGAAATTACCATAATAAAGCCAGACGATTGGCACTTACATTTTCGTGATGATGATATGTTGTTGGAAACGGTGCCAGCGACAGCGCGTTGTTTTTCAAGAGCGATTGTGATGCCGAACTTGGTGCCGCCTGTAATGAATGCGGACATGGCTCTGAGCTATAAAGAGCGTATCCTATCCGCTCGACCACAAGGCAGTGATTTTATGCCGCTGATGACCTTGTATCTCACTGATAAAACCAGTGTAGAAGACATCAAAGCGGCTAAGCAAGCGGGTGTCGTGGCAGTAAAAATGTATCCGGCAGGCGCGACGACTAACTCGGATTCGGGGGTGACGTCTGTTGAGTCGCGTTATCCAATTTTCGAAGCTTTAGCTGAAAATGATATGTTGCTATTGATTCACGGTGAAGTGACGCATAACCATGTTGATATATTTGATCGTGAAAAAGAATTTATCGACCAGCATATGACAAAAATTGTCGAGAGTGTACCTAATCTAAAAGTGGTGTTTGAACACATTACCACAAAGGATGCGTCTGATTTTGTGCTTTCTGCTCGCGAAGGCGTTGCGGCAACCATTACACCGCAGCACTTAATGATGAATCGAAATGATATGTTAGTGGGTGGTGTTCGTCCGCATAATTACTGCTTACCTGTTCTTAAGCGTTCTTCGCACCAAGAAGCCTTGCGTCAAGTCGTGGCGTCTGGTTCAAACCGCTTCTTCCTCGGAACCGATTCTGCGCCACATGCTCGTCATAAAAAGGAAAATGCCTGTGGCTGTGCGGGCTGTTACAGTGCTTGGTCTGCATTGGAGCTTTACACTCAAGTGTTTGAAGAGCTAGATGCCTTAGATAAGCTAGAAGGTTTTGCTAGCCTACATGGTCCAGACTTTTACGGTCTACCACGTAACACAGACACAGTGACGTTAGTCAAAGAAGAGTGGCAAGTGCCGGATAGCATTAACTTGGCAAACGGTGAGCCTATTGTGCCTTTCTTTTCCGGTCGAGAGGTATCTTGGAAGCTAAAAGCCTAAGCGCCAGATAATGCAAAAAAAAACAAAGCCGAATTCAGTGATGGGTTCGGTTTTTTTGTGTCTGTATTGAAAGCGAAAAATATTACTAAGATGGTGCGGATGGAGAGACTCGAACTCTCACGCCGTGAAGCACTGGAACCTAAATCCAGCGTGTCTACCAATTCCACCACATCCGCATGCCGTGTAGAGAGCCTGGCATATTACCGATATTTTTAACGGATGCAAGTTTTTAAGGAGGCTTTGTTTGCAAATACGCTCATCAATAAGGTGAATTTATATCGACTATAAATTTACACAGGAAGCGATAAAAATGCTCTAATTACACTAACTTAAGCCATTGTTATAGTTGAGCCTTATTATATGGATAGCCGTTCAGTTGCCTTGTTAATAAACCCACTTGATCTTACCACTTTGTTTGTTTTTTTTGCTTGTTGGTGGGGGTATGCCTTATACGCGCAATACAACTCTAAACGTCGTGCTTGTTTGGTGAGTGTGTTACATCAATTTCGTTTGGCATGGATGTCGCGTTTGTTAAGGCGAGATAATCGCATTGCCGATGCTTCAGTGATGGCAAACCTTGAACGCAGTAGTTTGTTTTTTGCTTCCAGTAGCTTGTTGATCATCGCAGGCTTGTTTACGGCGTTTAATTATTCTGAAAAGGCCTTGGGAATCATCTCTGACTTCTATTTGTTGGCCCCTATGAGCCAACAAGAGTGGGAGTTAAAAATTATCGTGTTAGTGGTGATTTTCTCCTATGCTTTTTTTACCTTCACATGGTCTGTTCGTCAGTATAATTTTTGTTCCGTTCTGGTCGGTAGTGCACCTCTTGCAACGGAGCGAGGTATTGAGGACAGTGAACGAGAGTTGTATGCAAGACACATGGCGCAAATTTGCAGTTTGGCGGCGAACCAATTTAACTATGGGTTAAGAGCTTATTATTTTGCCATGGCATTTTGTGGTTGGTTTTTAGGGCCTTATTTTTGTATGGCGGCCAGTGTGATGGTAGTGGCGGTATTGTATCGTCGAGAATTTCGTTCAAAAACGTTTAAAACGCTCAGTCGTGGATTGGTGATGAATTCAAATGCTACCTAATTTTCCGAAACCCGTTTCAGCCGAAAATCGTCCAGTGAATCGTACAGTGAAAGTGGATGATAGACTGTATGATTACCTGATTGATCACTCCGTACGTGAACCGCAAGTGCTAGAAGATTTACGTCGCGAGACGGCGCAGTATCATATGGCGCGCATGGCGTTGTCTCCAGAGGTTGGCCAGTTTTTGACCATGCTGGTGTCTTTGTTGAACCCTCAAAAAGTCTTGGAAATAGGGGTTTTTACTGGCTACAGCACTATTTCCATTGCGCGAGCTTTGGGTGAGCAGGCTAGTATGCTTGCAGTTGATAAAAAACAAATGTGGTTGGATATTGCAAATAAGTATTTGGCACAAGCTGATGTTAAAGCCAGTGTTCTAACTCAATGTGCGGATGCCTTGTCTGTGATGGAACAAAAGGTTGAGAAAGAAGCGCAAAGTTATGACTTTATCTTCATTGATGCTGATAAAGCAAACTTGTTAAATTATTATCAATTGGCGAAGCAGCTGCTAAAGCCAGGTGCCTGTATGTTGATTGACAATACCTTGTGGTGGGGGAATGTCGCGGATGATGACTTTGACGATAAAGACACCAATATCGTTCGAAAATTAAACGACACCATTCATTCTGACCCAGATGTGACCTTGTCCCAGCTGCCGATTGGCGATGGTTTAACCATTGTGCGATTAAAGTAGTGTCTTTTTCAATTTAGCAAATCCTATCAATCTGAATTTCCACAAAAAAATTGTATATAAGCCTCTTGAAATCCGTTCAAGAGGCTTTATCTATGTTGCACATGTGAAAAGTGTTACACCTTTGGTTAGAACCAAAGGTTCATTCAAATAGGAGCAAGTAATAACATGGCAACTGATACTCAAAAAGAAACGTTAGGGTTTCAGACGGAAGTAAAGCAACTACTTCATTTGATGATCCATTCTTTGTACTCAAACAAAGAAATTTTTCTGCGTGAACTTATTTCCAATGCGTCTGATGCGGTAGATAAGCTACGTTTTGAGTCTGTCGCGAACGCTGATCTCTTGTCTGATGACCCAAATTTACGCGTCCGTGTTGAGTTTGATAAAGACGCGGGCACGGTCATTATTGATGATAATGGCGTTGGTATGTCTCGTGAAGAAGCCATTACAAACCTTGGTACCATCGCAAAGTCTGGTACGTCTGCTTTTCTTGAGCAGTTAAGTGGTGATCAGAAAAAAGACAGCCAATTAATTGGCCAATTTGGTGTGGGTTTTTACTCTGCCTTTATTGTGGCCGATAAGGTAACTGTTGAAACTCGTCGTGCTGGTGCTGCAGAAGGCGACGCTGTTCGTTGGATTTCTGATGGTTCAGGTGAATTCACTATTGAGAATGTCGAGAAAGCCACTCGCGGTACACGTATTACACTTCATCTCAAAGCCGATGAGAAAGAATTTGCTGATAACTATCGTTTACGTACTTTGGTGACTAAGTATTCTGATCATATTTCCATTCCAGTGGAAATGGAAAAGGTGGTATACCCAGAGTTTGATGAGGAAGGCAATCCAAAACCGGTTGCAGAAAATACAACGCCTGAATTTGAGGCGGTAAACTCAGCTAAAGCTTTATGGACCCGTGCTCGTAATGACGTAAAAGACGAAGAGTATAAAGAGTTTTATAAGCACATTTCACACGACTTCCAAGAGCCATTGAAATGGTCGCATAATAAGGTTGAAGGTAAGTTGGAATACACCAGCTTGCTATACATTCCTTCCAAAGCGCCTTATGACTTATGGAACCGTGACATGCAGCGTGGTTTGAAACTGTATGTACAGCGTGTCTTTATCATGGATGAGGCAGAAGCTTTCCTACCGCCTTACATGCGTTTTGTGAAAGGTGTGGTTGACTCCAACGATCTGTCTTTGAATGTGTCTCGTGAGATTCTACAGAATGACAGTGCGGTGGATTCAATGCGCTCCGCTTTGACCAAGCGTGTGTTAGACATGTTGTCAAAAATGGCGAAAAATGATCCTGAAACATACCAGTCTTTCTGGAATGAATTCGGCAATGTGTTAAAAGAAGGCCCTGCAGATGATATGGGCAACAAGGATAAAATTGCGGCCTTGTTGCGTTTCAGTTCAACTGAAACAGACAGCGCTGATCAAACCGTGTCTTTGGCTGACTACGTATCCCGTATGAGTGAAGGTCAGGATAAGATTTATTACATCTATGCTGAGAATCACAATACGGCGAAAAACAGCCCGCATCTTGAGATTCTTCGTAAGAAAGGTTTTGAGGTTCTACTGCTAAGTGATCGTATTGATGAATGGATGATGTCTTCTCTGCAAGAGTTTGAAGGTAAATCTTTCCAAGACGTGACCAAAGGTAAGTTGGACTTAGCGGAAGAAGATAACGAAGCAGCGAAGAAAGAGAAAGAAGAAAAAGCTGAGCAGATGAAACCGCTACTAGATCGCATGAAAGCGGTACTAGAAGAGAAGGTAGCCGGCGTAAACTCAACCGACCGTTTGACTAACTCACCTGCTTGTTTGGTTGTCGGCGAGCACGACATGGGTCTGCAGATGCGTCGTTTGTTAGAGCAGGCAGGTCAATCGCTTCCTGACTCAAAACCGTCTCTAGAGGTGAATCCAGATCACCCAATTGTGGTGAAAATGGACGCTGAATCAGACGAAGAGCGTTTTTCTGATATGGCTTGGTTGTTGTTTGAGCAAGCGACCTTATCAGAAGGTGGTCAGCTAGAAGATCCAGCGACTTTTGTATCCCGCATGAACAAATTGATTGTGCAATTAAGTCAGTAATCTTCAGAAGTGCTAAAAAGCCGACATGATGAAAGATCATGTCGGCTTTTTTGTTTGCAGTGATGCAATCCTAAATAAGGTGATAAAAGGGAAGATGTGCTAATGAATTGCACTATCGAAAAGTTCAACGTTAGACTGAAAAATAATTATTTTAAGATAGAGTACCGAGGTGAATGATGAGCCAAAATTTTGATTCTTTGTTTAAGCATAATATCGAGCGACATCACTATCAAAAGAATAAGGCGGCTTCACTGAGTCCCTTGCAAATTATGATATGGCCTACTTTTTCTGGTTTAAGTGACTTTGAGAAACAGTTTGCAGATCGTCTAGCGGAGCAGGGTTACGCGGTGACAGCAATTGATTTATATGGTCATGGGCAAAATCCACAAGACTTTCCGGATAAACGAGCAAAAATGGGGGCATTGTTGGCGGATGCTGAGTCGTTGCATGCGCTACAGCAGGAGCTGACTCAACAAGCGCGGCAAGGGGATTCCGCTGTTGTCCATATTGGCTTTTGTTTGGGTGGGCGATTAGCCTTGGAAGCGGGATTGCATTTTACAGAAACCCTTGGGGCGGCAAGCTTTCATGGGGTGATGTCCTTCTATCGTGCGCAATCTCCTGAACAAGCTAACCAGAAGGTAAAGCTGATGATTATGAATGGTTATCAAGATCCTTTGGTGAGCGATGAAGACGCTCAGTCTGCCAAACAATATTGGTCAAGTTTGGGCATTGATTTTCAGTTTTTTGACTTTGGTAATACAGTGCATTCCTTTATGTTGCCAAGTGCCAACAACCCTGATCAGAGCAGTCTGTACAATCCATTAGTGGCACAGCGTGGCTTCTCTTATTTAATGAACTTCTTGGCGGAATTACACTGAGTCATGGCGTTTTATTGCAAGGTGTTATAAATAAGGCCACTTTCAAAAGGAAGTGGCCTTTTCTGTTATATCAGGCTAAGGAAGGTACAAATAAGTCTACTAAGCCGGCAGGGTCTAAAAGCCTGTATTCTTTGTTGAGCACCTCGACAATAGGCCAACTATTCACATTCAGCACTCGCCTCGAATAACAGGCTTTTATCCACATGCTGAGGCAAGAAGACTTGTTCGCACCTTCCTTAACCACTGCTTATCTTTTTGGAACAGGGCGCTGGATAACGGATTCACCTGCTGTATTAAACAGGTAACAATCCTCTTTTTTAATACCTACTGTGATGTTCTCACCGTTTCGAGTTAGGTTGGCTCCACTGACTTCAATGGTCAGCTTATGCTCATCATAATGTCCGTAGAGATAGGTTAGACCGCCTAGATGTTCGGCCACATCAATGTCTAGGTTGATGGTAAAATCAGCATCAGTCGTCTCTTCTTTGATGTGCTCTGGACGAACGCCGAGTTTCACCTTGCTGTTTACTGATACTTTGGCTGGGTCTACTGTTAATTCAATTTCTTGGGCTGCTACTTGAATGGTGGCAAGGTTATCGTTATTTATGCTGATGACCGTCGCGTCGAGAAAATTCATTTTAGGTGAGCCGATAAAGCCCGCTACAAATTCGTTGCTTGGATTATGGTAAAGTTCTAATGGTGACCCAACTTGTTCAACATTACCGGCCCGTAAGACAACGATTTTGTCCGCCAGGGTCATGGCTTCCACTTGATCATGGGTGACATAAATCATCGTGGCTTTTAGGCGATTGTGCAGTTGTGCAATTTGAATCCGCATATCAACCCGTAACTCTGCATCCAGATTTGATAGAGGCTCATCAAATAAGAAGACTTCTGGTTGGCGGACGATGGCGCGACCAATGGCCACTCGCTGACGTTGGCCACCAGAAAGCTGTTTAGGTTTGCGATTCAATAGTTCATTTAACTGAAGAATATTGGCCGCATTGGCCACCTGCTGTTTGATCTCTTCTGGTGCAACACCATTCATGCGTAGACCGAAACTCATGTTCTCTTCGACAGTCATATGAGGGTAGAGTGCATAGGACTGAAATACCATGGCCACGCCGCGATCCGCTGGAGCGACAGTATTCATGTTGACCTTGTTGATTTCAAGCGAACCTTCAGTGATGTCTTCAAGGCCTGCAATCAATCTTAATAGTGTGGATTTGCCACAACCAGATGGGCCAACAAAAACCACGAATTCACCGTCCTTTAGGTCAAGGTTGACGCCGTGGATGGTTTCAATGTCATTAAATCGTTTGATGACGTTTGTTAGTTTTATCGTCGCCATAATAGACTTTTCCTATGCTAGTTAGAGGCCATGGCCCCCATTCGAATGGATACTTTCGTACAGGCGTCTTTAACCAATGTTTGAAAGTGTTGAAAGCGTTCCTCATCGACGCGAAACTTTGGTGCCGTAATGCTTAACGCAGCGATGGGTTCATTGTTGTGATTCAGAATCACGGAAGCGGCACACTGTATGCCTTCTTCGTGTTCTTCTAAATCAAGTGAAATTCGATTTTTACGTATTTTTGCCAGTTCAATACGTAGCTCACTTTCATTACGTAGAGTATGGCGTGTATGCTGAACGAAGCTTTGTTCTTTGATGGCCTGAGCAAGATTGTCTTCATCTAAAAAAGCCATCATGGCTTTGCCAACACCTGTGCAATAGGCAGGGCCCTTTTTGCCAACAGCAGAAAATAATCGCAGGCTTTTTTGACTCTCTAGTTTGTCTATGTAAATGACTTCTCCGCGATCAAGTACTGCCAAGTGAATGGTTTCACCCGTTTCGCGCCAAATAGATTTCATTTGATCGGCGGCAATGTCACGTACGTCAATTTTAGACCAAGCCTGATGTGCCAATTCCAATAAGCCATAGCCTGGATGGTACAGCTGAGTATTGTCATCAAAGCGGACCAGACCTTTGTCGGCAAGCGACGATAAGGTTCTGTGTGCGGTGGCTTTAGGTAGGTCTGTCTTTTCGACCAAATCGGCAAAGCGCAGTGGCACAGGTGTCATGCAAACTTCTTGCAATAGGCTAAGTGCTTTATCAAGAGACGAGCCTCCGCTTTTGTTTTCTGGCGCTGACATTGTGTTTCCTTTGTTATTTTTATGGCGATCAAGATCGCTTTGAAAAGTCGTCTTAGAAAATCTTCTGAAATCAGTATTGCAAAAAATGGAACTTTATTCCATTATTTTATTAGGTGAGTGATCTGTCAAGTTTGGCAATTCATTATTTAATAAAAATAAAGAGGTATGTGAGCCATGCAGAAGTTGCATAGCAAGCAGCAGCAATGGATGCCGGTATTATTCTTAGCGCCAGCAGTCATTTTGTTTGTGGTCTACGTTGTCTTTCCGATTCTCCAGAGTATCTGGCTAAGTTTTTATGAATGGGATGGCATCGGCGAAAAAGTATTTGTTGGCTTTGATAATTATTTAGAGCTGTTTGATGATTACCAATTCTGGGTGGCATTAAAAAACAATGTGTATTGGATGGTTTTTTTTATGTTGGCACCGCCTATTGGCTTAGCCATCGCGCTTTTCCTCAATCAAAAAGTCATGGGGATTCGAGCAGTCAAATCCATGTTCTTTTTTCCTTTCGTTATTTCTCAAGTCGTTGTTGGCCTTGTGTTCTCTTGGTTCTATGACCCTTCATTTGGTTTGTTTAACAAGGCTATCGGTTTATTTGGCATGGAGCCAGTGGCCATTTTATCCGATGAAAATTGGGTGACGTTCGGCATCATAGTGGCGGGCCTTTGGCCACAGATTGCTTATTGTATGATCTTGTATCTCACAGGCTTAAATAACCTCAATCCCGATCAAATTGAAGCGGCTCGTCTCGACGGCGCTCATGGTTGGAAAATGCTTTGGCACGTGATTCTGCCTCAGTTACGTCCGGCTACCTTTATTGCAGTAGTCGTTACAGTGATTGGTGCACTGCGAAGCTTTGATTTGGTCGCAACCATGACCAGTGGAGGGCCATTTGGCTCATCCAGTGTGCTGGCTTATTTCATGTATGAACAATCTATTTTCAATTATCGAGCAGGTTACGGCGCGGCGATTGCGACAGTGTTGTTCTTGATTATGGATATTTATATCGCCTATTTCTTGTGGCGCATGCTGAAGAGTGAGAAAGCCTAATGTTTCCGACCCCTATAGAGAAAAGATCGTTACCTTTTAACATCAGCTATCGCGTCGCGATTTGGTTATCTTTACTGCTGTGGTTGTTGCCTTTGATTGCGGTCATGCTGACCTCAGCACGTTCCACGGCCGACATTAACGCTGGTAACTACTGGGGCGTTCCTTCAGAGTGGATGCTGCTAGAAAACTACACGCTGGTGTTCACTCAAACTCCCATGTTTCGCTACTTGCTGAATTCGGTGTTGATTACTTTGCCAGCGGTTTTTGGTGCTGTGGCGTTATCAACCTTGGCAGGTTATGCCCTTGCTAAGTTTAAGTTTCGCGGCAATGTGGCGATGTTTGCCACTTTCATTGCGGGGAACTTTGTACCGTTTCAAATATTGATGATTCCGGTACGTGATTTAACCATAGGTATGGGGTTATACGATACGGCGACAGGTTTGATTATTTTTCACATAGCCTTCCAAACGGGTTTTTGTACGCTGTTTATGCGTAATTTTATTGTCGGATTACCGGATGAGTTGATTGAAGCAGCTCGTGTAGAAGGCGTGAGTGAGTGGAAGATATTTTGGTACGTGGTATTGCCATTGGTGAGACCTGCGTTAGCTGCTTTGTCTGTGCTTATTTTTACCTTTATTTGGAATGATTATTTCTGGGCCTTGGTGCTGGTACAAAGTGATGAAGTAAGGCCGATTACAGCTGGTATCAGTGCTTTAAAAGGTCAATGGATGGCATCTTGGCAGCTGATTGCGGCAGGGTCGATTGTGGCAGCATTGCCACCAGTGATCTTATTCTTTGCCATGCAGCGCCATTTTATTGCTGGCTTAACCCTTGGCGCGACTAAAGGTTAAAGAGGATGACTGAATTAAACACAATACGGTTTCATCGTTTGGATCAACAAAATAAGACTCTGGTCATCGCGAGTCATCAAAATGCCTCGCCTGAGTTAGTGTATTTTGGTGATGCTTTACCAAAGGCGACAGAGCTGGATTCTTTGTACTTGTCTCAACAAGCGGGTATTCCGCAAGCCATGATGGACCAACCTGCTGCCATGAGCTTGATTCCAGAAGCGGGGCGTGGATGGATGCAGTCGCCAGCGGTTGAGGCAAGTGCTGCTGATAGACCAGCATGGGCAATGCGTTGGCAATTGAAGCAAATTGAAGAGCTTGCTGACGGAGTGATGCTGACTTTAGAAGATAGTACGGCTCAACTGGTTTTAATGCTAGATATTGGCTTGTTGCCATCAGGTGTATTGCGTCAACAGTTGACCTTAACCAATGTAGGAGAGGGTGATTTATCCGTTGAACGCTTAGCTTGTACCTTACCTGTGTCGCCAGAGTTGACAGAGAGAGTGAGTTTTTATGGTCGCTGGTGTCAAGAGTTTCAGCAGGTCAGAGAACCATGGCAAAGCACCTGGTTACAAGAAAACCGGCATGGTCGTAATGGCCACGCTAATTTTCCAGCAGTGATGGTCGGCGAAAGTGGTTTTTCTGAACAGCGTGGTGAAGTGCTGGGAGTGCATCTGGCGTGGAGTGGTAATCATAGATTAAAAGCGGATTATACCATTGAGGGGCATCGTTATATTCAAGCGGAAGCCTTGTATTTATCCGGTGAGATTCACCTTGCTAATGGACAATCGATTACCACACCAGAGTTGCTCGCCAGTCACAGTCGTGAAGGTTTGAATGCAATGAGCCATGGTTTTCATCGTGAAGCCAGAGAGCGTCTTAAGCTAGATAAACCTCGTCCTGTGCATTTGAATACTTGGGAAGCCTTTTACTTTGACCATGATATGACAAAGCTCAAAGAGTTAGCGTCTGCAGCGGCTGAAGTCGGTGTCGAGCGTTATATCCTTGATGATGGTTGGTTTCGAGGCCGTCATCACGATGAAGCGGCATTAGGTGATTGGTTTGTCGATGAAGGCAAATACCCAAATGGGTTATCACCACTAATAGACCATGTGAAAAATTTAGGAATGGAGTTTGGTTTATGGTTTGAACCTGAAATGGTCAACCCTGATTCAGATCTTTATCGAACTCACCCAGACTGGGCCCTGCAATTGCCTCAATACGAAGGGTATTTAGGACGTAATCAATTGGTACTCAATCTGGCAAATCCAGAAGCTTATGCTTACCTACGCGAGCGTTTATTTGATCTGTTTGAGAGCAACTCCATTGATTACGTTAAGTGGGATATGAACCGGGATTATTGCCAATCAGGCAGTGACCTTGCTCCGCAAGCACATGCTCAGGTGCTAGCGTTATACCGATTGTTGGCTGAATTAAATCATGCTTTCCCGCATATGGAAATTGAAAGCTGTTCTTCTGGTGGGGCGCGAGTAGATTTTGGTATTTTAAATTTCACTAAGCGTTTTTGGGCGTCAGATTGCAATGATGCCTTGGAGCGCCAGAGTATACAGCGTGGATTTAGTTACTTTTTCCCACCCGAAGTGATGGGGTCGCACATCGGACCCGATCAAAGTCACACCACCAGTCGTACTCATGATGTCGCCTTTCGTGCTGGTACGGCCATGTTAGGTCACCTTGGCATTGAGTGGAATTTGCTGGATGCGAACCCGCAACAAAGAGCGACGATTGCCAATTGGATTAACCAATACAAACGTGTCCGAGGGCATTTGCACGAAGGCAATAATTGGCGTCTGCCCAGTGCCGATGGTCGAGCGCAAACTCAGTGGGCATTAAGTCAGGATGGGTTAACAGGGGTGGCGGTATATAGTCAGTTGGCGATGCCAAAGCAAGGGCAAACACTGCCCATTCATTTGCCTAATTTGATTGCAGAACAGTCTTATCGAGTCACTGTGTTAGAGCACAGTCCATTACCAGGCCATTTAATGAAAGCCAAACCGGCTTGGTGGCAAAGAGAACTAATTTTAAATGGCGCAAGCTTGAGTCAGGTTGGCCTACAACTGCCGATTCTTGATCCTGAATCCTTGATTTTACTAGAGGTGACAGCTGTGCCTTTGTCGGAGAATAACGAATGAGTGATGACAACAAAAACAAAAAGCCGCTACGCAGCCAAGAATGGTACGGAAAATTGGATAAAGATGGCTTTATTCATCGTAGTTGGATGAAAAACCAAGGTTTACCGGATCACAGTTTTGATGGTCGTCCTATTATTGGTATTTGTAATTCTTGGAGTGAATTAACGCCTTGTAATGCTCACCTTAGAGAATTGGCTGAATACGTTAAACGTGGTGTATGGGAAGCTGGTGGCGTGCCATTGGAGTTTCCTGTGATGTCACTGGGTGAAACCCAAATGAAGCCTACGGCCATGCTATTTCGTAACTTAATGAGCATGGACGTGGAGGAGTCAATTCGAGCTTATGGCATGGATGGTGTGGTTTTGCTGGGAGGTTGTGATAAGACTACCCCTGCGCAATTAATGGGCGCTTGTTCTGTGGATTTACCTGCCATTGTGGTGTCTTCTGGCCCAATGTTGAACGGTAAATACCGAGGTCAAGACATAGGTTCCGGTACGGACGTGTGGAAGTTCAGTGAAGCGGTACGTGGTGGCAAGATGAGTCTTGACGAGTTTATGCGTGCTGAGTCTGGTATGTCTCGTTCTCGTGGAACCTGTATGACGATGGGGACCGCGTCTACTATGTCTTGTTTGACCGAAGCTTTGGGCATGTCATTGCCAGAAAATGGCACCTTGCCAGCGGTAGACGCACGTCGTCAGGCGTTGGCTCATTTAACTGGTATGCGCATTGTCGAAATGGTCAAAGAAGACTTGAAACCCTCTGATATTCTAACCAAGTCAGCGTTTGAAAATGCCATTCGCGCGAATGCGGCGATTGGTGGTTCAACCAATGCCGTGGTGCATTTATTGGCGATTGCTGGTCGTGTTGGTGTGGAGTTGACCTTGGACGATTGGGATCGCATCGGTGCAGAAATTCCTTGCTTGGTTGATTTAATGCCATCCGGCCGATTTTTAATGGAAGACTTCCATTATGCCGGAGGTTTTCCAGCCTTGATCCAACGTCTTCAGCATGAATTTGATATGCAGGCCATGACAGTTGCGGGGTCCAGCTTGTCAGATGTCACCAAAGAAGCCGAGTGTTTTAATGACGAGGTGATTCGTCCATTAGATAAACCATTGCGTGAAAAAGCCGGTATTGCGGTACTTAAAGGTAACCTGTGTCCACAAGGTGCCATTATCAAACCAAGTGCGGCAACTCCGGCTTTGCTCCAGCACACTGGCAAAGCCGTGGTGTTTGAAAACATTGAAGATTACAAAGCACGCATAGATACACCTGAATTGGATGTGGATAAAGACTCTATTTTGGTGCTCAAAGGTTGTGGCCCGAAAGGTTACCCAGGTATGCCTGAAGTAGGCAATATGGCTTTACCAAGTAAATTGTTGGAGCAAGGTATCACTGACATGGTGCGCATCAGTGACGCACGAATGAGTGGTACGGCGTTTGGCACTGTGGTGTTGCACGTTGCTCCAGAAGCTACCATGGGGGGGCCGTTGGCATTGGTTAAAAATGGCGATGAGATTACTTTAGACCTTGCTGGCCGCGGACTGCATTTGCACATCTCAGATGAAGAGATGGCAAGTCGACAAGCGGCTTGGCAAGCAGAAGACAGTGACTATCAGCGTGGTTACGCCAAGCTCTATATCGATCATGTGATGCAGGCCGATAGTGGTGCCGACTTGGATTTCTTGGTGGGCAAAAGTGGTTCAAAAGTGAGTAGGGAGTCTCATTAATGTCAAATAACAATAATAAAACCTCTTATCCAAGTTTGTTAGGACGTCACGCTCTTGTTAGTGGTGGCGCATCTGGCATAGGTGAAGCCTTGGTTCGTGCTTTAGCAACACAAGGCTGTAAAGTCAGCTTTTTTGATATTGATCAGGTCGCTGGCGATGCCTTGTCTAAAGAACTGCAAGGTCTCGGGTATCAGGCCCATTTTGAGTTGGTCGACCTGACTCAAATTGATCTTTTAAAGCGTACCATCGCTGAGCGAATCGATACCTGGGGGGCGGTTCGTATCCTGGTCAATAATGCCGCGAATGATCATCGCCATGGTTTGCAAGAACTGACTTCTGAGCAGTTCGATCAATGTATGGCGGTGAATGTAAAACATCACTTTTTTGCCGCACAAGCGGTGGCACCTAGTATGGCGGCAGCCGGTGGTGGCAGCATTATTAATATGAGCTCTAACTCTTGGATGCTTGGCCTAGCAGGCTACCCTGGTTACGTCACCGCAAAAGCTGGTATTTCAGGCTTAACCAAAGGTCTGGCAAGAGAGCTTGGTGTCGATAAAATTCGGGTTAATACTGTCTTGCCTGGTTGGGTGATGACTGAGAAACAGAAACGTTTGTGGCTGACTCCAGAAGCGGAAGCAGAATTGATGACACAGCAAGCGTTGAAAGAAAAAATTGAGCCGGAAGACGTGGCGGATTTGGTGCTATTTTTAGGCGCAGACGACAGTCGCATGATTTCTGGACAAAGTTTGGTCGTTGATGGAGGACGTTTGTAATGACCTCCGTGAATTCTGTTTCGCCGTTATCAAAACCCTCAACAAATTTTATTGCTGTTGATTGGGGAACCACCAATCTACGGGCTTTTTTGATGAATCAGCAAGGACAAATCCAAGCTCAGCGAAGCAGTGATAAGGGGATGCTAAAGCTGTCTAGTGATGAGTTTGAAAAAGTCTTGGCGGATCTGCTCGATGATTGGTTGGAATCTGGCTTGCCGATTTACATGGCGGGTATGGTCGGCAGTCGAGGAGGTTGGCAAGAAGTGCCTTATCAAGCTTGTCCTATGCCGCTTGATGAGTTGGCTAATCATCTTTATTGGCTAACCACTTCGTTACCGAATCAAATTGCCATTGTGCCAGGTTTACAAAGTCAAGGTGTCGCTGGCATGGCCGATGTGATGCGAGGTGAAGAAACTCAGTTATTGGGTGCGTTGGATTGGCTGGAGAGTCAAAATTTAAGCCGTGAAGAGCGCGTTTTTTGTTTGCCAGGCACCCATTGCAAATGGGTTCAAATTGAGCAAGGGCAAGTGACGGGATTCTCGACTGCCATAACCGGCGAATTGTTTGCTCGTTTGGATGACGAGTCCAGTTTAGTAAAGGGTTTGCCTCATACGGATGAATTGCAGGTGCAAGCTTTCCAAAGAGGTCTCAAAGCCAGTCGGCAAGCGGGTGGCATCCTACACCAATTATTTAGCGCTCGTAGTCGGTATGTGTGCGGTGAATTAGCGGCTCATGAAGTGCGTGACTACTTGTCTGGCATAGTGATTGGACATGATGTGAATGACACTTTGTCTGCGTTACCAAACAAGGTGAAGAGTATATTGATCATTGGTAGCAAAGCGCTAACTGAGCGCTATCAGATGGCGCTGTCAGAACATGATTTGAATGTGGACTTCATGGAAGCAGGCGAAGCCAGTATTCGTGGTTTAAAGCGGTTGGCAAATTTGACATCCAACACGCCGAATTTAGCAGAAGGAAAATAAAATGACGCATTCTTTTGATGCCTTAATGCAAGAATTTCCTATGGTTGCCATCCTACGAGGAGTGCAAGCCAATGAAGTCGTTGAACATACCCAGGTGTTACTGGATGCTGGCTTTAAGATGATTGAAGTCCCGCTGAATTCTCCTGATCCTTTTACCAGCATTCGCTTATTACAAGAGACCTTTGGTGATCAGGCTTTGATTGGTGCTGGCACAGTGTTAACCCAACAAGATTTGGCGCAATTGGTTGAAACTGGCGCTGGTCTTATGGTGTGTCCGCACACAGATGTGTCTTTAATCAAGGCAGCAAAGCAAGCGGGTCTGTTTGCCTTACCGGGTTTCTTTACGGCCAGTGAGGGCTTTGCCGCTCTACAGGCGGGAGCGGACGGCTTAAAGCTTTTCCCAGCGGAAGCCTTACCTTCGCTAAAGGTAATCAAGGCATTAGGAGCCGTAATTCCGAGTGAAACTTGGATTTGCCCTGTTGGCGGTGTCACACCAGATAATGTCAGTGAGTATTTTGTTGCTGGTGCAAAAGGTTTTGGTTTGGGTTCAGCCTTGTATAAGAAAGGCCAATCTGTCACCACGACCAAAGCCAATGCGCAAGCTTTTGCTAAGGCGTGGCAAGCATGGCAAGGAGTGAACTAAGATGCAACAAATCAGTGTACAGCGTCATCAATTAGCGGAAGGGCCTTTCTGGTGCGCACAACAACAAGCTTTGTATTGGGTCGATATTCCAGCTTGTCAGGTGTGGTGTTGGCATCAAACCACGAATCAAACTGAGCATTGGACTTTGCCGAAAAAAGTGTCGGCGGTATTTACTACTCAAGGTGAGCGTTTATTGGTGACTCTGGCTGACGGTGTCGCTTATCTAGATAAACAAACTGGCGAATTGGAATACTTATGCGATCTGGATAGTGATATTCCAAGCAATCGAAGTAACGACGCTAAGTGTGATCCAGATGGCAGCCTTTGGGTTGGCACTATGGATGATGAGGAACAAGGTGTCAGTGGTCGTTTGTGGAAAGTGACCCCTGAAGGCAAAAAGACATTGATGCTGGAAGGCGTTGGTATTGCCAACACTTTGGCGTGGGATGCAGAGCGTGGCCGTTTTTATTTCGGCGATTCCATGACTCGTAAGGTACATGCTTTTCCTTATCCAGAATTTTACGACGTGCGATCACAAAAACCTTTCTTTGAAGTGAAAGAAGGCATTGGTGCGGATGGATCTTGCATTGATCAGCAAGCCTGTTTGTGGAACGCCAACTGGGATGGTTCACGCATTGTGCGTTACAACCCAGAGGGAGAAGTCATGCAAACAGTAGAATTGCCGTTCAAGAAGCCGACCAGTTGTGTATTGGGCGGTGTTGATGGCAATACTTTATTTATCACCTCTGCCAGTGTCGCCACCAGTGACGCTCAATTAGAACAGCAGCCTTTGTCTGGGCATGTGGTGGCGATTGATTTGAAAGCAGAATACGGCCTAGAAGTGGCAGGTGAGCCAAGTCAGCCGTTTGCTGGAGCATAAAATGAAATTAGGTGTTTGTTATTACCCAGAGCATTGGCCAACTTCGCGCTGGCGCACTGATGCGGAACAGATGAAGAAAATCGGCATTGAATATGTTCGTGTCGGTGAATTCAGTTGGAGCACTATTGAGCCCACGCCGGAACAGATGAATTGGCAATGGCTAGATGAGTCATTGGATATCTTGCATGAATACGGCTTGAAGGTCATTTTAGGTACACCCACCGCTACGCCGCCTAAGTGGTTGGTCGATCGTAACCCTGGCATGTTGGCTAAAGATGAACAGGGGCGTGAGCGTGGTTTTGGTTCGCGCCGCCATTACACCTTTGCCAGTCTAGAATACCGTGAAGAGTGTCGTCGAATTGTGACCATAATGGCACAGCGATATGGTCAGCATCCGGCGGTTGTGTCTTGGCAAACGGATAACGAATTTGGTTGTCACGATACAATTCTCAGTTATGCTGACGCGGATTTGACGGCCTTTCGGCTTTGGCTAAAAGACAAATACGGCACCATTGAGGCCTTGAATCAGGCTTGGGGTAATGTTTTCTGGAGCATGGAATACCGCAGTTTTGACGAAATAGAGCTGCCAAATCTTACGGTGACTGAAGCCAATCCTTCTCATCGTTTGGATTTTCAGCGCTGCAGCTCAGATCAGGTTGTTGCCTACAATAAGTTGCAGGTAGACATTCTGCGCGAGCATTCAGCAGGGCGTGATCTGGTTCATAACTACATGGGATTTTTTACCGCTTTTGATCATCATAAAGTAGGTGAAGACCTTGATGTGGCAAGTTGGGACACGTATCCGCTTGGTTTCTTAGATCAAGAAGCAATTTATACACAAGCCGAAAAGCAAACCTATTTACGAGTGGGGCATCCAGACTTTGGCGCTTTCCACCATGATTTGTATCGTGGTTGTGGCAAAGGGCGCTTGTGGATCATGGAACAACAGCCTGGTCCGGTAAACTGGGCGCCACACAATCCAACGCCTGCTGATGGCGCTGTGCGTTTGTGGACATGGGAAGCCTTTTCTCATGGGGCAGAAATGGTGTCCTATTTTCGTTGGCGACAAGCCCCATTTGCTCAAGAACAAATGCATGCAGGCTTGTTACGACCTGATGCGGAAGAAGCTGAGGCTGCTAAAGAGGCGTCAAAAGTCGCGTCAGAAGTTGAACAGCTATCGCAAGCTCTGGGGATGGATGCAGATGAACTTGTGTCGTTACCGAGTGCCGGTAAAGTGGCATTGATGTTTGATTATGATGCTTGTTGGTCATTGGATATTCAGCCTCAATCTAGAGCTTATCGATATCTATTCTGGTGTTATCGAAGTTATCAAGCGCTTCGTGAATTGGGATTGTCGGTCGATATTATTCCCGCTACCGCCTCATTAGACACTTATGACATGTTGGTGTTGCCCGCCCAAGCTCACATCTCTGCTGATTTAAATCGTAGATTAGATGCTTATCAAGGGGTTCTATTAGCAGGACCTAGAACGGGCAGTAAGACCGAAACTTACCAAATTCCTGAAAATTTAGCGCCCGGCCCACTAGCGGAACGATTGCCTCTGCAAGTTGAACGTGTGGATGCGCTTCCTGAGCATACTCAGCCTGCAGTATCAGGACGTTGGGGGGTAGGGGTGCTGAAGCACTGGCATGAGCAAATCAAAACGGATTTACCTTGCCTGTTAAAAGACCATGGCGGTAACCCTGTCTTAGTCGGCGAAGGTCGCCATTATTATTTAGGGTCTTGTCTGGATAATTCGGTACTCAAAGCGAGCTTTGCTCAGCTGGCTGGGTTGGCGGGCTTAGAGACTTATTACCTGCCTGAAGGTCTCAGAATCCGTGAAAGAGGGGAGTTGATCTTTGTGATGAATTACGCCTCTCATAGCATTGACTTTGTGCCAGACGGTGCGGAGTTAGTCATCGGAAGTCGTCGCTTGGAAGCGGCAAATATTGCTATTTGGAAAAAGTGCTAATAAAGCAAAAAAAATAAAGTGGAACTGAGTTTCTTTTATTGAATATTATGAAAAATTGTTTAATACTGAAACTTGGTTCCAGTAAATAAAAAGAAAAAGAGGACTTGCTTATCATGAAAAAAATCCAATCCATGTTGGTCGGAGCAATGGCGTTAACCGCCGCTTCATTTGCCAGTGCCGGCACCTTAGTGATTAACTCGGATCAGGCTGATCCAGCGCCAAAGAAAGCCTTTGCTGAAATCATTGAGAAATTCGAACAAGAAAATCCAGATATCACGGTAAAATACAATCTTTACGACAAAGAAGCGTATAAAACGGCGATTCGTAACTGGTTAGCGACCACGCCGCCAGACGTGGTGTTTTGGTATGCAGGTAACCGTATGAAAGCGTTTGTGGATCGCGGTTTGTTTGAAGATGTTAGTGATCTTTGGGACAACAATGGTCTTAAACAAGATATGGCATCTGCTGCGCCAGCCATGACAATCGATGGTAAACAATGGGGTATGCCATATACCTATTACCAATGGGGTATTTATTACCGTAAAGACATTTTTGCGAATTTAGGCTTATCTGAACCAAAAACTTGGGACGAGTTTCTAGCGGTGAATGCCAAACTAAAAGCTAACGACGTCACCCCTGTCACCATTGGTACCAAATACCTTTGGACTGCGGCGGGTTGGTTTGATTACCTGAACATGCGAACTAATGGTTTGGAATTCCACATTGATTTAATGGATGGCAAGATTCCTTATACTGACCCACGTGTGCGTAAGACATTTGAGAATTGGAAAATATTGGTTGATAAAGGCTACTTCCTGAAAAACCATGCGTCCTACTCTTGGCAAGAGGCACAGCCTTTCCTATACAATGGTAAGGCCGCAATGTACCTGATTGGTAATTTCATTACGCCAAACTTTCCGAAAGAGTTAGACGGTAAAATCGGTTTCTTCCAGTTCCCGCAAATTGATTCAAGTGTGGGCATGGCAGAAGATGCTCCGATGGATACCATTCACATTCCCGCCAAAGCGAAGAACAAAGCCGACGCTCGTAAGTTCTTAGAATTTATGTCCCGTGGCGATAACCAAACTTTGGTGAATGCGGCCTTGATCCAGATTCCACCTAATGTTAAAGCCCAAGCGCCTGATAATTACTTCTTAAACAAAGGCGTTGATATGCTGAACAATGCGTCTGGTACAGCACAGTTTTATGACCGTGATACTGAACCAAGCATGGCGCAAGAAGGAATGAAAGGTTTCCAAGAATTTATGGTTAAACCTGAGCGATTGGATGCTATTTTGAAGCGTCTTGAAAGAGCGAGAAAGCGCGCATTCCGCTAATCATTTAATAGCTAGTACAGAAAGGCCAGTTTTAATGCATTGAAACTGGCCTTTTTTTATTTGTCCTAACTGCTTGTGTCTAAGACATTTTTTCACTCGATTCAACCTAATATTCATTCTGAATAAGTGTGATTCTCATAAAATATGTTATATCATAACCTTTCTTTCTTGGTTGAATAGGAAATCATCTCCGTGACAAGGCTATTTATTGTATTAATCAGTGTATTGGGCGTTGTGTTTAGTGGCCAGGGTTTGGCTAAACCTACTCCAGATAACACTCTGTCTATTAGTGCGGCTTTCGAGTTCACTAGTTTAGACCCCTCTAAGAACGGTTATATTTTTAGCCGTATGCAAATCATTGAAACCCTATTAGACGTTGATGAAAATGGCGAATTAATACCTGCGTTGGCCAGTCATTGGTCCATTAGTAACGATGCAAAAACTTGGACGTTTGATATTCGCCAAGATGTTCATTTTCATGATGGTTCTTTGCTAGATGCTGTGGCAGTTGTAAACAGTCTATACATTGCTTTGCAAAAACACGGTGCGTTACGAAAAGCACCGATCGAACAGATCGAAGCGTTGGGCAAGCATAAGGTCGTTATTCGCTTATCAAGTCCATATGTTGTTCTGGGAGCGGTGTTAGCCAATTATGCGAATGCCATCTTATCGCCTAGTGCTTATGCGAAAGACGGTGGAGTATTGGCTTTGTCTTCAACAGGCCCGTATCAGTTGTACCAATTTTCACCACCACACAAATTGGTGGTAGAGAAGTTTGATGATTACTGGGGCAAAAAAGCCAGCATTCCTTACGCCAGTTATTTGACCGGGCATCGTGCAGAAAGTCGTGTTTTGCAGGCTCGCAGTGGGCAAGCAGACATTGTGTTTGGTTTGGATCCCGCTACTCTGCCAATTTTGAAGCGTCTGCCAAATCTTACGTTGCACTCGAATGCCATCCCTAGAACCATTGTCATCAAATTAAACAGCGAATACCCTTTTCTAAAGGATATTCGTGCACGTCAAGCCTTGAGTGATGCTATTAATCGCGTTGGTATTGCCCGCGGCGTACTGCGAACACCGGGGGCCGAAACGGAGCAAATCATGCCGGCTTCTATGTCGAATTGGCATCTAGATGTGCCGAATAAGGGCTCTGATGGTAAGGCCAAAGCGGAAGCGTTATTGGCGGAACTTGGATGGCAAAAAAATGCGAACGGCTACCTTGAGAAACAAGGTGATATCTTCACGATACGTTTGATTACTTATGCAGATCGTCCGGAACTGACTACAGTAGCAACGGCGATTCAGGCGCAATGGGAAGCCATTGGTGTGAAAACAAAAGTCGATGTCACGAACTCCAGTGCGATTCCGATGGGCCATCAAGATGGCTCTTTGCAAGCCGCATTGATTGCTCGAAATTATGGCTTTATGGCGGATCCACTCGCGGTTTTACTGGCGGACTATGGCAAACATGGTGGCGGTGATTGGGGGGCGATGAATTGGCACAACGATGCGGTTAGCACTTTGTTATCAGAACTTGAGCAGACCACGGACGCTCAAACATACCGTCAAAAAGCTCAACAAGTCGCGCAGTTAATTTATAACGAACGTCCTGTTATTCCAGTAACCTCCTATGTTCAACAAACTTCGGTGAGTAAGCGTGTCAAAGGCTTCCGTTTTGATCCGTTTGAACGTCACTTTTTATTGAATGAGATGGAGTTTATTCG
The DNA here is from genome assembly GCF_000214215.1 of Marinomonas posidonica IVIA-Po-181. Lineage (NCBI taxonomy): Bacteria > Pseudomonadati > Pseudomonadota > Gammaproteobacteria > Oceanospirillales > Oceanospirillaceae > Marinomonas > Marinomonas posidonica. Next base: position 2,090,163 of record NC_015559.1, on the reverse strand, counting down.
TTAATGAAGGCTTTGCTTTTAAAACGGCTGTTACAACTGATCACTGTGGTATGGGGGGTTGGCACCTTAACCTTTGTGCTGATGCGCTCTTTACCAGGTGATATGGCGTATCGTATTGCTGCCAGTCGTTATGGACAGGATAACGTAAACTCAGAGGCCGCTGCTTTGGTACGCGAAGAGTTAGGGTTAAATCAGCACCCTCTAGAAGCTTATTGGCACTGGTTAACAGATTTGTTGCAGTTTAACTTGGGCAACTCAATGGTGAGTGGTTTACCTGTTATCGAGTCAGTGCAACATATGCTGGGGCATTCTATGTTGTTGGCGTTCGCGGGCTTAATGGTGTCGATTCTGATCGCTATACCTTTAGGCTTGTTGTCTGCTTGGCGAGGCAATCCATTGGATTCTGTTTTGATGGGTTTATCTAGCGCCATTCGAGCCATTCCAGTATTTGTGATTGGTGTGCTTTTTGTGCTCTTGTTTGCTTTGCATTGGGGGTGGTTTCCTGTCGCAGGTTACGGAAGCTTTGCGCATTTAGTATTGCCTTCGGTGACACTGGCGTTAAGTTTGGCCGCGGTATCAAATCGTGTGGTTCGTGATGCGGCTAAACAAACATTCCGAGCGGCTTTTTATCAGTTTTCCAAGGTGAAAGGTCTCTCCGCTTGGCAGACATTTCATCGTCATGGTGTGCGTAACATAGCGGTGCCGGTTGTGGCGTTTTTCGGCATTCAGTTGGTCAGTATGATTGAAGGGATTGTGATGATTGAGTCCTTATTTTCATGGCCGGGTATTGGTCATGGGTTGGCTCACGCTATTTTTGCTCGTGATATCCCAGTCATTCAGGGCGCGGCTCTTGCCATGGGCGTGGTGTTTGTAGTTTTGAATACGCTTGTCGACTTGTTGTGTTTATGGATAGATCCACGAGGAGTCGAACAATGACATTAAGAACATCTCAATGGGTAGGTTTGTCTTTGTTATTAGGCTTACTGCTGTTTTCTCTATTGGGCATCACCTTATCGCCTTACAGTATTTCCCAGCAAGATTTGAACGCCATCTTGGTTCCGCCTAATTCTGATCATTGGTTAGGCACGGATCATTTTGGACGTAGCATGTTGTCGCGCATGGCACATGCGATTGGTTTGTCGTTTGCCCTTGGAATCTTATGTGTTGTGACATCTGCTTTTCTGGGTGCGGCGCTTGGGGTAACGGCGGTTTGGGCAGGAAAGCGAGTAGATCAAGCTTTAGCGATTGTTGTGAACATCTTGTTGGCCTTACCAGGCTTGGTGATTGTGCTGTTATTTGCGGCCATTGCACCGGGATCGTTTTGGGTGTTGTACATCGCTATTTCGCTTGTGCAATGGGTGGAATATTTCCGCGTTACTCGTGCCATTACACAAGGGGTAATTCAGAGTCCTGCACGTCAATCCTCTAACATGATGGGGTTTGGTATTTGGTATCAGTTTAGACGCCACATCTGGCCTGCTATCGCCCCGTCGGTGTTTACGCTGGCGGCATTTGGTGGCGCGAATGCGATTTTAACCATGGCGTCATTAGGTTTTGTATATGTAGGTATTCAACCACCTTTGGCCGAACTTGGTTTGATGGCGGTGGAGTTGTTTCCTTTTTATAGTGAAGCACCTTGGTTATTGGCTCAACCTTTGGTTGTCATTGCTTTGATGGTGTTTGGTTTTCATCTATTAGCAGGTAAACGTGCATGAGAGAAATGTTAAAAATTACGGATCTAGCCGTTTACGTTGATGATGTCTGTTTGCTGGAGCCGATTTCGTTTAGCTTGAGAGAAGGTGAGCCCTTGACTATTTTAGGTCAAACCGGTTCAGGTAAAAGTCTCTTAGCACAAGCCATTATGGGTTTATTGCCTGATGAATTACGCTTGGTGGGGCAGGTTGAGGTATTTGGCAATACCTTATCTGTTACTGAACGACGTGCCTTATGGGGGCGTGAGATGGTGATGTTACCGCAAGAACCTTGGCATGCTCTTGATCCTTTAATGAAGGGGCAAGAGCAAGTGAAAGAGGTTTATCAATTGGTTCAGGGGGAAGACAAAGCCTCTGCAGAGCAGAAAACCAGACTGGATTTAGCGCACGTTGGCTTAACGGAAAATGGTCACAAGCGCCCAGGTCAGTTGTCGGGTGGTATGGCACAACGCCTAGCAATTACGGCCGCGACGGCTGCAGGGGCAAATCTGATTTTAGCCGATGAGCCAACTAAAGGGTTGGATGTCACCCGCCGTGATGGCATTGTGCGTTTGCTACAGGCGCGAGCCGAAGGGGGCAGTCTACTCACCATTACTCATGATGTGGCGATTGCTCGTCAACTCACTGGGCGTTTGATGGTGATTAAAGGCGGTTCTTTGGTGGAAGAGGGTGACGCCCAACAAGTCTTAAACCAACCTAAAAATGTTTATACCAAAGCCTTGATAGCGGCTGAGCCAAAGCAATGGCCTGAGCAGAAGTTCGCGGAAGTTGGTAACACCTTAGTATTAGAAGCGGACGAGGTGGCGATTGAGCGGGGTGGCCGAACCTTGTTCAAAGACATCTCATTTTCCGTGCATCAAGGTGAAGTCGTCGGTGTGGTTGGCGACAGTGGCTGTGGTAAATCATCGTTAGGCGATGCTTTGTTAGGGTTATTGCCATTACAACAAGGTCATTTGAATCGGCGGCTTAATTCGTCTAAGCCTTATCAATGGTTGAAACTGTATCAAGATCCGCCTTCTGCTTTTACCTCCAGTGTTAGCTTACAGCAGTTGCTTGATGACTTGGTGCAACTTCATCATCTTGATCGATCACGTATTGCGCCGCTGATGGCAAGATTAAGCTTGCCTGAAGGGATACTTGAACGTAATTGCTTGTCCGTATCTGGTGGTGAGTTACAGCGTTTTGCGATTCTGAGAGCGTTATTGTTGGATCCTGTGTTTTTATTTGCGGATGAGCCAACATCTCGATTGGATCCTATTACAGCGCAAGAAGTGACCCATTTACTGGTAGAACTGGCAAGAGAAACGGGTTGTGCTGTCTTATTGGTCAGTCATGACCCTGATTTGGTCTGCAAGACTTGCGATCAAGTGATTAGGTTAAGCTAAAGTGTATCTGAGAAACAGGCGCCCGAGTATGCATTAGGGCGTTTTGTTTCTTATCATAGAAAATGCTTTGCTAGCTTTATATTTACGCTTTCCTGTGGTCTAATTTTTTATGAAAAATTGATTCGTCAGGAAGCAAATATGTCATTAAATAAAACTATATTTTTACCGATTTTCACCAGTATCCTCGGACTGTCTTCAAACAGCCTTTTCGCCTTTGATGACTATTGCACACCAAAGTTGAATAAGTACCTTGATAATGTTCAAAAAACAGTTGATTCAAAGTATATCTCTAGCCGACAAAAAGACGTCGCGCAAAAGATTTTGGATAAAGTCAAAAACAGCCGTAATGACACCGAAGATTGTGTGCTGATTGATAAGTTGCTTCCTTAGTGTTTCGCCTGTTTTAATAGGTAAAAACAGAGCCATTCAAATGAAAAGACAATGTGCTCGATTTGTAAGTATGACGTTGTCTTTTAAACTAAAAATTCTCTCACTGCCATAGCTAATCTATAAATTTCTGTTATGTTTATGGGGTTATGTCAGAGCACACTTTTGTTTAGATTGGTTGTAATGGAGAAGGGAAATGTCAAAAATAGAGGCGGCATTAAATGTAGTCCAGGGATTGGTGGGAGCTTCTTATGTGGCTTTGGTGTATCGAAATGGCGAAACGATTTCAGTCGGTACCCTAGATAAGGTCATTTACCCTGATGCGTTAGCAACCAATATGGCGATGCAAGGTGCGTGTCGGTATCCTGATCTAAGTGCTGTTAATAATCTGACACCTATCTTGAGCGATGTCGCCAATCTTAGTTTTTGTTTTGTTGAGCCAGTGAGGCAGATTCAAGCCAGTTTAGTTTGTGTCGGTCATCATACGTATTCAAAAAAAACGGCGCAAACGGAAGCGGATCTTGCCTCTGTGGTGACCTTACTTTCCGCTATCGGCCATAATGATACCTCCGAAGTGAGCCAGCAGGACTTGCTCAATTTACACGATAATATCCCAGCTCTTGTCGCCTTAGTGGATCAAGACCTTAGATACGAGTTTGTTAACGATACTTATGAACGACGCTTGTCCCTTTCCCGACATGAAATTCTTGGTAAACGTATTAAAGAACTTATTCCTTCAGAGTTTTATGGGCAAATAGAAGGAAAGTTAAAGGAGGCTTTGCTTGGTGCCTCAGTTCAATATAATTACCAGGTTACGCTTGGGGAAGGACAAGAAACACGTTATCTAAAATCGTCTTATGTGCCTAGATTTGAAGCTGGTAAAGTCACTGGGCTGTATTTGTGCATGCAGGATATCACGTCACAAAGACGTGCAATTAATACGCTTAAGTCTCTTCATGCAGTGACGGCTGATAATTCCTTGTCCTTAGAAGATAAATTAGAGCGTATTTTAGAAGTCGGCTGTCAGCAATTCGCCCTCCCTTTTGGCCTTATAAGCCAAATAGAAGGGTCAAACTATGAAATAAAATATGCCGTGACACCGAATGGTGAAGTGGAAGTCGGTGCTCAGTTTCAAGTCGACGATACCTATTGTGTGCATACGTTTAACAATGACTTACCAACCTCATACCATCATACTGCAGAGAGTGATATTCAGAATCATCCTTGCTATCAGACGTTTACTCTTGAGGCCTACATAGGAGTGGTAATCTATGTGGGTGATAAGCGTTATGGTACTTTGAATTTCTCCAGTCCCAACCCTAAAAATGGAGGGTTTGGAGAAGACGATTATGAATTAATTAAGCTCTTATCCCAGTGGGTTGGTAATGCCATTAGCCGCCATCAAGATGAGTTAAATTTGCGATTAGCAGAACACCAAAAACATCTGATTTTGGAGGCTATTCATGAAGGGATTTTGGGCATCAGCCGTGAGGGAGAGGTAACCTTTGCCAATACTGCGTCTTGCCATATTCTAGGGTATCAATTAGAAGATCTATTAGGCAAGAACGTGCTAGCTTTGCTCGGTAGCACAGAGAAAAAATATCAGTCCTGCCAGCCGGTGATTGAGTCCATAAAAACAACTCTAGAAACGGGTCAAAGAAGCTATTCTAGGGCAGAGCATCAGTCTAAAAATGGCTATACCTTTGTGTGCGAATATTCTTGCATGGTGGTGCGAGACGACAATGATGTGATCACCGGAGCGGTTGTTTCCTTCCAAGATAGAACTGAGCAGATTCGTGCAGAACAAGACTTACACGAACAGAAGAAAATGTTTGAGTCATTGTTTGTCAATGCCCCTGAAGCCATTGTATTTGTTAATAAAGAGCGACAAATCAAAATGGTAAACCCTGCTTTTTGTGAACTGTTTGGTTATCAAGAAGAAGAGTTGTTAGAGAAAACGACTGAACAACTTTATGCCGATGAATCCGATTTCACTGAAAAAGGGCAAGAATATTATGGTGAAGCCCAAAAAATGTTCGATCGTTTCCATGTGTCGTATCGCAATAAGCAGGGCCATGTTTTTCATTCGGAAACCATAGGTAGCCGTATTGATGCTGAGGATGGCTCGCTGGTGGGTTACATTGCACATGTTCGTGATGTCAGTGAACGAATGGCGGTCGAGCAAAAAATGATCAATACAAACCTGCGTCTTTCCATTGCGGCGGATGCCGCTGGTATCGGGGTATGGGAACTTGATTTAAAAGATAGAAGTTTACGTTGGGACAAGTGGATGTATCGCCTTTATGGTATGCCCAGTGACCATGAGAAAGCACCATTAGAGGTTTGGGAAGATTGTGTCTATGAAGAAGACCGACTCAGATTAAGAGATACGTTTGAGCGAATTGAAAGTATTGGTTTTACGGTGCGACCAGAAGAAGATGCCACAGCGATTTCGGAAGAATTGGATTTTGATTTTCGTATCACTCGCTATGACGGACAAACTCGTTTTCTTAAATCGAATGCCGCTGTGGTGTTCGATGATGAGGGAGTGGCGACTAGATTGGTCGGTGTTAACATGGACATCACGTCGCGCAAAGAAACGGAAGAGTTATTGCGCTCAGCCAGTGAGCAGGCTGTTGCAGCGAGCAAAGCAAAAAGTGACTTCCTTGCCACCATGAGTCATGAAATAAGAACCCCGTTAAATGGGGTGCTTGGTATGGCTGAGTTGTTGTCTGGGACTAAATTAGATCGAGAGCAAGGTGAACAGTTAAGAGTCTTACAAGATTCAGGCGAAAGTTTGTTGGAATTGATTGATGGTATTCTCGATTTTTCTAAAATTGAAGCCGGCCATCTGTCCATTGAACGAGTGGATTTCGATTTAGAAAAAGCCATTTTCGATGTGGTGCGGTTGTTGATGATTAAGGCTGAAGAAAAAGGCATTGATCTATTAGTTGAATATGAAGATTCTTGTCCAAGATACTTGGTTGGCGATGTTTTTAGGATCAAACAAGTCATTACCAATCTTGTGAGTAACGCAATTAAGTTTACTCACGTTGGCCATGTATTAGTTTCAGTTAAAGGCCAAGTGGATCATCAGGGACAAGTCGCTCTGACGATGAGCGTTAAAGATACCGGTGTGGGTATTGCGAGGGATGTACAACCACATTTGTTTAGCGCTTTCGTACAAGCTGACAGTTCCACAACGAGGAAGTTTGGTGGTACTGGTTTAGGGCTGGCTATTACGAAACAATTAGTGGGCTTAATGAATGGTCAAGTGGCATTAGAAAGTGAATTAAATGAAGGTTCTTGCTTTAGCGTGTCTTTAACTTTGACGGAAAGTCATGCCAAGCCAAGAGTAGAGCACGTCACAGATGAAGCCTTACTGATCGGTAAGAAAACCATTGTCATTGATGATAATGAAACCAATTTGACCATTTTAAAGAATCAATTGGCATCCTCCGGCATTGTTGCCGACACAGAATCGCAACCACGTAAGGGCTTGTCTCGCATCCATTGGGCTTATGAGAATCAACAGCCATACGACATTATAGTGCTGGATTACATGATGCCAGATTTGGATGGTTTGATGTTGTCTAAGAAAATCCGAGAGTTTTGTGGTTCGTTATATCAACCTACTATATTGATCACTTCCTCGGCCGGGTTGTTATCGCATCAAGAGTTAACGGATGCCGGTATTAATTTGTGTATTGCAAAACCTATGGGCGCACTGAGTTTGAAGAAAGGCTTAGCCTATTGTGTTTCGAAAGAGGTTTTAGCCTATCAGGTGTCGACTGAGGAGCCAAATAAGCCAGATCAAGACAATACTGATCAAACTTACTTGCAAGAAGATGGTCGATGTGGCCGTATTCTAGTAGTAGAAGATATGAAAGCGAACATGGCGGTGGCTCATGGCGTCTTGTCTAGAATGGGGTTTGAAGTCTTAGAGGCAACAAATGGCGAACTTGGTGTGGAAAGTTGGCATCAGCACCAGCCAGATTTGATTTTAATGGACCTACATATGCCAGTCATGGACGGTTTGACGGCGATGAGACGCATTCGTCAAGCTGAGAAAGTGGAACAGCTTAATCGCGTGCCGATTTTTGCCTTAACGGCAGACATCATGCCGGAAACGTCAGCAGAGGTTTTTCGTGCAGGAGGTGACGGCGTTGTTCCCAAACCATTTAAACAAATACACCTTACACAATTGATTGAAGAATGGCTGCCGAATAAAAATCATCCTTCTTTTTCAACTCGGGATGTGATTCAACCAGCTGAAACTGAAATGAGCTCTGATCGAACATGTTTTATTGATGTATCAGTACTAGAAGAATTAAAACAAGCATTAGGGGATGACGTACAATTACTGGTTAATGCTTTTTATGAAGATGTGGATCAAATCATGGATGATTTCAACAAAATCGATTTTTCTGAGAATGAATTTGAGAATATTACTCGCTTGTCTCATAGTCTTAAGTCAGTTAGTCAAAATGTTGGTGCAATCTCCTTATCTGAAATGGCCGCTAAGTTAGAAGTCGAGGGTCGATTAGGGCAGGTTGTCAGTTTTGACCAAGATGTAAAGAATATGCTGATCACCTATCAAAAAGTGAAAAATGAATTACAACGAGTCATGGCGAATTTATGAAAGTACTGATTGCGGATGACACTAATACAGATCGTTTGTTGCTGAAATTACACCTTGCAAAACTTGGCTGTCAGGTAATCGAAGCTAAAAATGGGCAAGAAGCTGTGTCTCAGTATTCAGCGCATTTGAATGAAATCGACCTTATTCTTATTGATGTGCAAATGCCAAAGTTAAATGGTTTTGAAGCCGTTAAGGCGATTCGAGAAGTACAACAACAGAATAAGCAAGAGTGGTTTCCGGTTATCTTTTTAAGCGCCAGTGCTAATGAGAAAGATGTCGAAGATGGTATTATGGCTGGGGGAGATGATTACCTTATCAAGCCCATTAGCCAAAAAGTATTGGCTGCAAAGATGCATGCGATGAAGCGTATTTCAGACATGCGAAGTCGTTTAGTCGAGTCAAACAAGATGTTGGAAAGTTTGGCTTCTACTGATTATTTGACCGGCATCGCCAATCGTCGTTTTTTTGAAGTTAGTTTAGAAAGAGTGTTTGATGCTCTTACCAATGAAGGAGACACTTGTTTCGCTTGTGGTATTTTGGATTTAGATAAGTTTAAAGATATTAATGACAGCTTCGGGCATGACATAGGCGATAAAGTTTTAATAGACGTGGCGAGTTTGGTCCAAGAGCATATTGCAGAGAATGATCTATTCGGCCGCTTAGGCGGTGAAGAGTTCGGTCTAGTGTTAGTGTCAGAAAGTCGTGAGGGTTTGATACAGCGATTTGAAACGATCCAAAAACGAATTGAAGATTATCAGTTTGTGTATACGGGACAGTTAATTGAAGTTACTGCTAGCATTGGTGTTGTCGCTGTTTCAGATGAGTGTAAAACCCGAAATCAGCTTTTGAAGCGAGCAGATAAATTATTATATCAAGCCAAAACATCAGGTCGGAATCAAGTCTGTTATGATATCTAGACCCCGTTCGCTATTTTGATTAGAATGCTGGCGATTTTTATCTGTTTGAGTAGTTCATGAATATTGATTTTTCGATTTTATCGGCCACCTTGTTATTTCTCTTCGTAATCGATCCGTTTGGTAATATTCCCATTTTATTGTCTGCAATGAAGGGCGTGTCGCAAAAGCGCCAGTCTCAAATTGTCTTGAGAGATGGTTTGATCGGCCTGGCAATATTAGTGAGTTTTTTGTTTTTTGGTGCCGAGTTTCTGGCTTTACTTCATTTAGAAACCGAGTCTATTTCGATCGCTGGTGGCGTGGTGCTGTTTGTGATTGCATTAAAAATGATCTTTCCTAGTGTTATTCAAGCCGATAAACATCAGCCTATTGAACCCTTTATTGTCCCCATTTCTATCCCTATGTTGGCTGGTCCATCAACCTTAGCAACCTTGTTGGTGATGGTAAAAAGTTATCCTGGAGACGAAACTGGTTTGTTAATTTCAGTCTTTGCCGCTTGGGGCATTTCTGTCTTGATTTTAGCTCTTGCGCCTTTGTTGAATCGCATCTTAAAAGAAAAAGGCTTGGCTGCTTTGGAACGGCTGATGGGGATGTTGTTGTTGATGATGGCTGTGCAAATGTTAGTGAATGGTGTGAGAAGTTTGTTTACTCACACCATGGCGTCTTTGTAGCTTAGAAGGCCTATCCGAAATGTCGTAAAGTACTAATGCTATTCAGGTAGTGTTAGTGCTTGTTTTGACACTAAGGTGCCATTTAAATCGCAATAGATGTAATCGCCTTCGGCAATTTGAATACCAGCAAAGCAAAGTGTTCGCCCAAGATCACCCAACCCTCTTTTCTCTGTTGGTAATGGATGAGCGCAAAGGGCGTGAATCCCTATGTTTAAATCTGCCTGAGCCTGCACATCACGAATCGCGCCATTAATGACAAAGCCTTCCCAGCCATTGTTAGCTGCTTTCTCGGCTAACATGTCTCCTAATAACGCTCGCCTTTTGCTGCCGCCTCCGTCGACGACCATGACCTTGCCCTGACCATTTTCAGTGACTAACTCTCGCACTCGACTATTGTCTTCAAAACACGAAACGGTAACGACTTGTCCATAAAAGCAGGTACGTTTGCCGTATGATTGAAAAACTGGCTCTGCAATTTGAATCAGTTCAGGGTATAGGTCACACAAATCGGGTAACAAGTCTTTCATCATAATGTCTCTTTAAAATGGTTGGTTACTCATGACTAAACTCTAAAATAGGACAGGTTAAGCGACCAGTTTTAAATCTTCATATTGAGTATTGATCAACTTGATGTGCGATTCATTCCTCAACAATTAAATCATTAGGGTCAATTAAGTCATGTTCAGCCGCGATTTGGAGCAGTTGAATGATCAACTCATCCGGTGCTAATAAATGCAAAGGAGTATGATGGCCTTGCTCTTCAAGTGCCTTAGTTAAATTGACACCTTGCTCTTCAAACCAGTGATGAATACTTTGCACTTCAAAGCTTGGGTCCAAGCCTTTAATATCGTAAGTCGCATTAACCAATGTTGTGATCAATTCTGGGTCTAGTGCGTAGATCACATCGGTATCAAATTCATTTGTCCATTCCGCTAAAATGTCGCTGCCTTCGAAGCCAAATTCATAAAGCTGTTGTTCATCTAAATCGTGTAGGTTTTGTTCGATCTTATGTTGATCTAACCACTCGTCATCTGGAATCACGAGCACTTCTTTTACTTGTGCTTCATGGGTGGACCAAGTGAAAAGGAGTGGGAAAGCTGGATCGTCAGAAGAGTTGGCGACAGCCGTGATGAATATAGGTAAACTTGCCATATATTAGAACCAATGTTGCTTGTTAAGGAAGAAAAATGACCAGCCGAATCAAGATCAGCAGTGCATTTGACGGTGGAAATATATCCGTTATTAATGCCTCAGAGCCGGACAATATTAGAGTAAAAATCCCTAATGATACAAACTCTAAATTTTTACAGTGGTTTTATTTTCGTTTGCAAGGCGGCATGGGAGAAGAATGCGTCATTCAATTTGAAAATGCCAGTGATGCGGCTTACCCAGACGGTTGGACGGATTATCAAGCGGTGGCGTCTTATGATAGAGAAGACTGGTTTCGTGTTCCCACTGACTATCAAGATGGTAAGTTGGTTATTCGTCATCAGCCCGAACAGGACAGCATTTATTATGCTTATTTTGCCCCGTACAGTTATGAGCGTCATCTAGATATGATTGCTTGGGCTGCCAGTCATGAGGATTGTATTACCGATCATTTAGGTGAAACCGCTGAAGGTCGTGATATTACCTTATTAGAAGTCAGTAAAACGCAAGGTTTAGCGAAGAATATTTGGATCATTGCTCGCCAACATCCAGGTGAAACCATGGCGGAATGGTTTGTCGAAGGATTACTTGAGCGACTGTTCGATGAATCCCATCCGATTGCTCGTCATTTATTACAGCAATGTCGTTTTTACATTGTGCCACATATGAACCCGGATGGTGCTGTTCATGGTAATTTGAGGGTGAATTCAAAAGGCGTGAATTTGAACCGTGAATGGAAAAATCCGACCCAAGAGTTTAGTCCTGAAGTACTGGCTGTGCAGAAGAAAATGGCGGAAACAGGAGTGGATCTATTTTTAGACATCCATGGGGATGAAGCCTTACCCGTTAATTTTGTTGATGGTTGCCAAGGCGTACCTTCTTTTGATCAGCGTATGGCTGAAATGGAACAATTGTTCAAACAGGTGTTTTTGTCAGTCAGCCCTGATTTCCAAACCGAGATTGGTTATACACCAGACCAGTTTGGTGAGGCCAATTTAACCGTTGCCACCAAATGGGTAGGTGAAACATATCGTTGCTTGTCTTTTACGTTGGAAATGCCGTTTAAAGACAATCAAAACCTGCCCGATGAAGCAGTAGGATGGTCCCCTGAGCGAGCAAAAATATTAGGCGCAGATGTTCTTTATCCAATATATCAAGTGATTCAAAGTGCCTATATGAAGGCGTAAGTCATAATCGTTTAATTTTTTGTTAGGAAGATAAGCATGCCTAAGGCAAGTGATATTAAAAAAAATGCCGCCATTGAACTTGATGGCAAAACTTACATTGTAAAAGACATTGAACGTTCCGTTCCGCAAGGTCGCGCAGGAGGCAGTTTATACCGGATGCGCATGTACGATGTGGTATCTGGTCGCAAACTCGATGAGACTTTTAAAGATTCTGATATGATAAATCTAGCGGATTTAATTCGTCGACCTGCAATGTTTTCTTATTTAGATGGTGATGAATACGTCTTTATGGATAATGAAGATTACACACCTTACAACTTGAATAAGGTTGCGATCGAAGAAGAAACACAATTTCTTAATGAGGAGACGGCTGGTGTACAAGTTGTCTTAGTGAATGATGTGCCCGTTGCATTAGACATGCCGACAAATGTGGAGTTGGAAGTCATTGAGACAGACCCTTCAATTAAAGGGGCGTCAGCAACGTCTCGAACCAAGCCAGCCGTTTTATCAACTGGGGCTGTGGTGCAAGTGCCTGAACATATTTCAACGGGCGATCGTATTAAGGTGAATGTTGAAGAGCGTAAGTTCGCAGGAAGAGCAGAAAAATGATTTTTGATGCGGGTTCATGATGAATGGTAACGCGAATCAAGCATATAAAGACGTTCAATTAAAAGAGTAAATTGGCGGTGTAACGTCGAAATATGAGGTTAATGCCATTAAAAAGCGTTGTTATTGAAATAATGCTTCTAACTGGAAACAGGGAGAATAAGAAAATCTCTATAGCTAGGGAAGGTGCGAATAAGTCTTCTGGACGTTAGTCTTATCAGAGAAAGGTCTATCAAGGCAAGAGTGAGCAGGAATGAAATACTTTTTAATCACTTTTAACACAGAGAGGCCGATTCTCTGAAAGACCCGAAGGGCGAGAGCTAAGCTCTCTTTATTCTTTGTTAAGCTTGTTGCCAATATACTGATATTGGACGGCGAAACTTGCCTCGAATAAAAAAGAGTTATTGCCACGCTGACCCCTACATGGATGTAGGGGATTAGAGCAACGCAGGAGCACGTTGCCGTAGCCAGTGAACTTGTTCGTACCTTCCCTAAGTAAGTATGTTACTTATTTTGAAAAATCTTATCTATTGCAACAGGGTTAAGCCACGAATTGTGGTAAGCACAGCATTTGTTTGAGAGACGTTGAGGTTTAAAATGACATTACATCGAAAATTGATTTTAGTGAGTTGTATAACCTTGGTTATTACAGCTTGTATCTTAGTGGCTATTTCACTCACATCCATGCGTGGCCAGATTCTACATGATGTAGAGTCTGGTATGCATCAATATGGTGTTAGCAGCGCAAGTCGCATCAGTAGCTGGCTTGATAGCAAGCAACAAGTTGTTCGTTCCATGAAAAAGATTATTGAATCTGATCCGAACAATGATGAAGAAATTGTCAAATCCTTGATTCAAGGTAAAGTGGCTGGCGATTTTATTAGTGTGTTGTTTGGTACGGAAACTGGCGATGCTTACCGAGTGAATGGTAAGAATACAAAAGCGGGTTATGATGTGAAAGTCCGTGATTGGTATCAAGCTGGCGCGAATTCTAATGGCCCGACTATTACTGAGCCGTTTTTTGCCTCATCGTCTAAAGTGTTTATTTTGTCATCGGTAGATCAAATTCAATCCAATGGTCAGTTTTTGGGTGTGGTAACCGCCAACGTTGCTTTAACTGGCATCAATGACGTGGTTTCCAGTTTGAAAGCACCAGGTAATGGGATAGCTTTCATCGTATCAGATAGTGGTAATGTGATTTCTTATCCAGATGGAAGTTTGAACAACAAACCGCTTAGCGAATTGAAATCGAATTTAGATTTAGAACGCATCAAAGACAATGTCAGAACGCAAGCGTTAGATGACGTGAGTATTGGTCAAGATGAATACTTGATGTCATCAGTGCGCATCGAAGGCACCCCTTGGTCTTTGGTGTCGCTAGGTAACAAAGCGACATTGTTGGCGCCAATTCAAAAGCTTATGCTTTATCAGGTCGTTACTGTCATTGTTTTAATCATAGCGTCTATTTTTGTACTGACTTTGTTGATTCGGATTTTATTAAGTGATCTTTTAAAAGTGTCAGCGGCTTTGGAAGACATTGCTCAAGGTGATGGGGATTTAACCGTAAACATTGTCACCAAAAGCAAAGATGAAGTGGGTAAGCTGGCGACTAACTTTAACGGTTTCGTTCTGAAATTGAGAGAGATCATTAAAAACATTGATAATTTGAGTAATGTTTTATTTGAGCAGTCCCAGTCCAGTGCCCATTCTGTTGCCGAAAGCACCAAGCGCTTAACTCGTCAGCAGGACGAAATGGTGTCGGTTGTGGCCGCCGTCGAACAAATGACAACAGCCACCCAAGAAATTGCAACGAATGCCGAGCAGACTGCGCAAAGAGCCAATAACACAGTGGACATTAGTAGCAGTGGACAAGCGTTAGCCAAAACCAGCTTGTCATCCATTAGTCAATTGGCGCAAGAGGTCACGCTTGCAACGGATGTGATTACTGAGCTTAACCAACAGGGCGATAAAATTAATTCGATCGTTTCTACTATCAGTGACATTGCTGAGCAAACGAACTTGCTAGCCTTAAATGCGGCAATTGAAGCTGCTCGAGCGGGTGAGCAAGGACGAGGTTTTGCTGTTGTAGCGGATGAAGTGCGAGTATTGTCTCAACGAACTCATACGTCTACAGAAGAAATTTCTGGCATGATTTCTCGTCTTCAAACGACGACAGCCAAAGCAGTTGACGTAATGGCGCTATGTCATACATTGGCATCAACCAGTGTCGATGATACAGAGAAATCTGGTAGCAGTTTTGCGGATATTGCGAAATCGATTGATATGATCAATGGCATGACAGCACAAATTGCTACGGCTGCAGAAGAGCAAACAAGTGTGATCAGTGAAATTGGTCAAAATACCTATGCGATTCGTGAGGTTTCCACACAGCTTCAGTCGGAAATGGGAGAGGGCTTGGCGCAAGCAAACAAATTGAAAGAATTAGCTGAGTCTCTTCGAGGTCAGGTTAACAAGTTCAAGCTTTAGAGAGTAAGTACTGTCTTATTTGGCGGTATATCAAAAAGGGCATTGTTTTCACAATGCCCTTTTTTGTTTTCTAGAGGTGTTATCAATCAAGAAGCACTTGAGCTTGATGAAGTGTTGTTATCCTCTGATGTAGGTTTATCAGTTTGTTGATGATTATTGGCGTCGACCAAACCTGCTTCTCGCTGAACGGCTGCTAATACACCACGCAAAATACCAAGTT
This sequence comes from Marinomonas posidonica IVIA-Po-181, assembly GCF_000214215.1. Classification (NCBI taxonomy): domain Bacteria; kingdom Pseudomonadati; phylum Pseudomonadota; class Gammaproteobacteria; order Oceanospirillales; family Oceanospirillaceae; genus Marinomonas; species Marinomonas posidonica. Next base: position 2,074,803 of record NC_015559.1, on the reverse strand, counting down.
CTTGTTTTTCTGGTCGAGAACGATTGAAGAAGCGGTGTAATTTATCGAGCACTTTACCTGGATGATTTCGAATGATGAAATTGATGCCGTAAAGTGTCTCTTCGAGGTGGTTATAAAAAAGGTCCATGTCTTTTTTATGTGGGTATTCAGGTATTTCTTTCTGGGCAAAGCCTTTATTTTGATTGGCCATCCAGATTTCATAAGCAATAATTTGAACCGCTTGAGAAATGTTCAACACTGGGTATTCATCATTCGCATCAATATAAACTTGGCGATGACATTGGGCAATTTCCTCGTTTAGTAAACCAGTGGTTTCACGTCCAAAGACAATAGCAACCTGATGGTTAACGGCTTCAGGAATCACACTTTCAGCACATTCACGAGCGTTCATAATAGGTAACTGAAAGGTTCTATGTCGTGCACTGGTGCCAATGACCAAACTGCAATCCGCAATGGCTTCTTCAAAGGTAGGAACTATGGTGGCATTTTCGAGTAAGTCCACCGCGCCAGCTGCACGGCTGGTAGCTTCGTCAGAAGGGTAGTCATTCGGGTCTACCAGATATAGGTTTTTTAATCCCATATTTTTCATAGCACGGGCAATCGCCCCCACATTACCTGGGTGGAAAGTGTTGATTAAAACGATACGAATGTTGCTTAGCATGGATATGAATTACTCGATAAATTGGCTTTACAAGGTGTTTATAAATTGCTCAATGTAAGGGTTTGTTCTGTGCTAGCAAAGTCAACATTATCAAGGATAATGCGTTTCTTATCATTGAAGAGAAATTGCTGGCAGGCGTGATGATACAGGGATCCTGTCTCAAGCACCAATCGATATTGTCCCCTTGGAATGAAGTTGGCGGCAAAAGCTTGTTTTTTATTTAGATAGATGGAAAAAGGCGGTTTGCCATCAAAAGACTGAAAGGTTAATAAACTTTGGCTAGGCAGCTGATTTAAAATGCGCAGACGGCTATTGCCTTGTGCAGATCCGATAAGTTCACCATGATCAGGAGCGATACCAGGGTAACCAAAACAGCCCGTTTTTCTGGCATTTCTAATACTGCCAAAGCCGGTAGATTGAGCTGGCAACCAGCCATTTTTATTTTGATAGCGAATGGTTAACCAATCACCTTGCTGTTTGAACACTTGGACATCTACTTGGGCAGGTATGTCTTCCAACACCTTACTGGTGCTGTCAGGCTCAGCATAGAGTGAACTGGCTTGTAAGGTGTAATTGGTACCAATCCGAAACTGAGGGTATAAGCCTGCGACATAGCGTGGGTTTGGAGTGTCCATCTCTGTTAGTGCGTTCTGATCTTGCCAATATAGGGTGGCGTAAATGCCTGCCGCAAAACAGGCTATGTAAGTGGCCGCTCGAAAAGCGGCTTTAGCAGCATCCAGTTTAACCGCATGAACTTTCGGGCGGTCTTCTGTTGATTGTTCCATCTCATCGTCTATAAAGCTTTGATAGGGCGGAATATCATAATTTGTTTGCTGGCTCGATGAACCTTTGTAGCCGTCAGAGGTGAAGTTTTCAGATGCTTTAAAGGCCTCTTCATACAGTGCTTTAATGCGTTTTTCATTAAGGGTATTTCGAGCTGCTTTAATGGCTTCATTGCGAGTTTTTTCTTGATGAGCATTATTGCGTTTCATTTCTTCATAAGCGCGTTGTCGCTCACGAATGAAAGCTTCTTGCGCTTTATCGCTTGCGTTATTTGACTGGTTGCTATGACGAAAACCCGCAGTATGGAATGGATCCGGTTGGGTGAATGAAAAAGGTTTCCAATCAGCGGTTTGAGCACCTTGACGTATGGCGTTTTGGACATTTTCATAAGCCGCTTGTAAGCGTTGGAAATGTTCTGTGGTATCGGTTTCGGGGTTTTTGTCTGGGTGATATTTCCTTGCTAGACGTCTAAAAGCACTTTTGGCTTCTTGCTCACTTGCATTGGTGGGAATTTCCAGTAGCTGATAGTCGTCTAATAGGCTCATGATGTTCAATATAATGTGTCGTCAACTAGCGATGAGGTTCATTATGCCTGAATTCGAGATTGGTACAAACTATTCACAAAGAGTCTCTTGCAGTAGTAATAAATAGTCGTCTGGACTCATGGGTTTGTACAAGAAATAACCTTGTCCAATTTCACACTGCCAGTCTTTGAGTGTTGCCAGTGTTTGTTGGTCCTCAATGCCTTCCGCAACACTGGTGATGTTTAATTGCTGGCAAAGGTGAATCATGTTTTGGCATAGGTATTGGTTGGATTTCTGTTTAAGCAGACCCATGACAAAAAACTGATCAATCTTCAATTCATTGGTTTTCAATGTGACTAAATTCAACATGGAACTGTAGCCAATGCCAAAGTCATCGATGGACAATTTGAAGCCCGTTTTATGAAGCTCTTCAACGTTATTATTCACAATATCATTATTGTGAAACATACTGGTTTCAGTGATCTCGAGGGTAAATTGCTCAGGGGTTAATTGATGTACATTGATACTGTTATAGACTTTTTGTGCAAAATCGGCTTGCAGCAAGTCCAACGCTGAAATGTTCAAAGATAAACTGGTTGTCTTGAGCAGATCTTGATGCTGGCTTGCCCAGACAAAGACTTTTTCAAATAACATCTCTGTTAATGGGTAAATCAAACCGGCTTGTTCTGCCAAGGGGACAAATTCTGCGGGTGATACAGGGCCTAATTGTTCATTGTGCCAACGTAATAGCACTTCTCCGCCAATAATTTTATTGGTTCGTAAGCAGACTTGAGGTTGGATATGGTAATGGAGTCTGCCATTTCGAATGTCTTCTCGTAGCAGGGTGATAATGGTGAGTTGTTGCGCGTGATCGCTTTTAAGTTCATCCGTAAAGGCCGCCCAAGTACCAGAAGAGAAGGTGACGGAATTATGGGCAATAAGCGCATTTTGATAGAGTCTGTCCAGATTGCTTCCTTGGCTTGGAAAGAGGGCACTGCCTATTTTGTATTGATGACGGAATTGTATTTTGTTGAGCTGAGTTGGATGCTCTAGCATCTGTTGAACTCGTTGTATCTGTGTTTCTAACATATTGGGCGTCGTGCTGATGAAGGCCAAATTCCTAGCCGTCATTCTGATGAGCCTTTTATGAGTTTTGTTTGGTAAATGAAAAGCAAGCAATCCTTCTATAGGTTGGATATGTTGATGAAGTTCTTGCATTAATTCACACATAACCGCATCGGCTTTAGCTGGACCAAAAGCCTGACTTAATGAATGATGGTTAATGATGTCTATGATCACCAGAGCCATGGGCTGTTGGTTTTTAATTTGCAGCTGAATCTGGTTTGGTAGCTCGTCAAAATAGAATAAACGGTTTGGTAAGCCCGTTGATTGATCGGTTAAAAGCTGTAGTTGACGGTTGCGCTCACTTTGCTTTGCTTTATCGGCTAGGGCGAAAGAGAAGCCAAGTAATTGAATAATACTAAAGGCGGGGAAAATGGCCTCAGTAAAATCGTTAATTGGAATCAATTTCCAAAACAGTAAGGTGTTTATAATGCTTCCTGCAATTAGGAACAGCCAAGAAAACAGATAGAACCTGACGGCAATAAAACCTCGTATGAAAGCCTTGACACCCCAATAAGTGCAGCTAATGAACAGAAAGACCTCTATTCCAGCAAAGAGTCCAGCAACCGTTTTTACAGGTAAAAGTGCATTACACAGTAAAAAAATGATGAAGATCCAGTCGCCGTGACGCGCGAGAAAGCTTTTCGGCGAAGGCACTTTGACTTCCCTAAGGAAATGCAGACTAAAGCGGAATAATAGCCAAGCACCGACACCAAAAATCAGGAAGATATTCGCCACTAACCATTGACTGAAGGCTTCGTTAAACAACCAGCGACTAAAGCCTGTGATAATGGAAAGAGCGATGAACACGAGAGCATTTAAACCTAGGTAATAAATAAAACCGGCTTGCCTTAACAGAATGAAGACCAAGGCGTTGTGTGCTAACAAAATAACAAGACAGCTAATAATCGCGGTCCAGAAAATCAGTTTTTGCAATCGGCTAAATTCGGCCTCACTATTATTAAGCAGACGCACTGGGGTCAGTAAGGGGCTATCGCCTGCTTTTCGAATGAGTAAATGAGTTTCATTGAACGGTGACAGTATGATGGGGATGAGGATGCCATCGTAGACGGCACCAAGTTTGTTCCAGTCTTGTAAAGCCCCACGTCTTAAATGTTCGACCAACTGAGTATCATGAAACACATAAAAATCCAGCTCTTCAATAACGTAATAATCTAACTCTAGATAAAATGTTTGCTGTGAAAAAGGGTAGGTTTTGGGAAAGGTAATCTTGTGCCAGTAGGCATGGTCCGAAAAGTCTTGTGAGCCCTCGTACAAATCAGTGTTGTACTCTTGGTATAAAGCTTCTTTTGGCGTTAAAGGTGTTTTTTCAGCGAACGTTGGAAAGGCATTGGCTTCGATTTGAATGTCATAGGACCAGGAGACTTGTGAGACGAGCAAGGCTGTGAATAGGCAAATTAATCTTATACCGCCGTTCATTCTCTAAATGTCCTATCTTAATTTGAAACTTCTCCTTGTTTTGGCTTGCAATCCGTTCAGCTTTCTTAAAATATAGGTGAAATTTTCAAATATGTTGATTTGTTTAGGATATATATGAGCGATTCGTTAACGCATTTAGATCACCGTGGACATGCGCACATGGTGGATGTTTCAGATAAAGCACCCACTAAACGGACTGCGACAGCACGAGGTGTATTGACTATGCAGCCTGAGACGTTGACTAAAATATTGGCCGGAGGTTTCGCTAAAGGCGATGTTTTGGCAACCGCGAGAATAGCAGGTATACAAGCGGCAAAGAAAACCTCAGACCTAATACCACTTTGCCACCCCTTGATGCTCACCAAAGTCAGTGTTGATATTGCACAATTAAATGAACATCAATTAGAGGTGCTTTGTACATGTGCATTGTCCGGCAAAACAGGGGTGGAGATGGAAGCCTTAACCGGTGTCAGTGTGGCAGCGTTAACCCTATATGATATGTGTAAAGCGGTAGACAAAGGCATCGTTATTGAAAATGTACAGTTAGTAGAGAAAACCGGTGGTAAGAGTGGTGATTGGAGCGTAACGAATGAGCCAGATTAACGTGGTCTTTTTTGCTTCACTAAGAGAAAAGCTTGAGATGAGCGATTATCAATTTGAAATTGATCTGCCAGTAAGTGTTGGTGACTTAAAGCAAGCTTTAGCCAGAGACATTAAAACTGGACATCACTTATTGGACTCTAGTGTTCATTCATCGGTAGATTTTGAATTTACACGAGATAATGACATGGTACCGACCTCGGCTCGTGAAATTGCCTTTTTCCCAGCGGTAACTGGAGGCTAGATGATTCAGGTGCAAGAGCAAGACTTCCAGGTTCAAGAGCTTTATCAAGACTTGTTGGAAAAGAATGTAACCGGTGCGGTTGCTATGTTTGTCGGTTTAGTCAGACATTTTTCGGATCAGCCTGTCGAAGCCTGTAGTTTTGAGCTAGAACATTATCCCGGCATGACAGAGCACAACCTAGAAAGTATTGTTAATGAGGCAAAAGAGAGATGGCCTTTACTAGATGTGACCGTGGTGCATCGGGTTGGCCAATTGTCCATTAATGATCAAATCGTGTTTGTTGGTGTTAGTGCAGCGCACCGAGCCGAAGCGTTTGCAGCCTGTGATTTTATTATGGATTATTTAAAGAGTCGGGCTGCCTTTTGGAAAAAAGAAACCCAGGGCGATAAAAGCCAATGGGTTTCAGCGGTTGAAAAAGATGAACTAAGCTTAAAACGCTGGTCTTAATGTCTGTATTAATGTGGTCGTAGACTTTTTTTGCGGCCACTGGCATGGCGCTCACGATACTCGGTATCAATGTACTTATCAGTAGTGGCCATACTAGCGTGACCAGCATCTTCTCTTACATGTTCTTTTGGTCTAATTTTTACATCTTCTGAAATGCCCGTATGGCGTAGCCAGTGAACCGTGGCGACGCGTAAATCTTCGGCGTCTGTTCGCATGCCATCTTCACACATACGCAAATACGCTTGATCAAAACACGACTGAACAATATTACGGACTTGTCGAGTACTGGTCATTGCGCCTTGCCCGCGATTTTTCGGAATCAGTGGTGTGGCTTCTGCGACGGTCGGTAAACTGGGTAAGTCTCGGAACTGCCGATAACGCATTAAAGCGTTCAACATCTCATCTGAAACGGCCACTAGACGTTCTTTATTGCCTTTAGACAGTACCTTAAACCACCAGTGGCCATCTGAGTCCTTAGTAAAGTCGCCCATAACAGGGGCGGATCTTTCATCCGCGACTAATTCCGAAATACGTAAATACATACCCAATAAGGCATTCATGATGAAGAGGGTTCTTTCATGAGTTATTGGATCTTCATCCGCCAGCTGTTCTGCTGTTTCAATGACATAGTCCCATTGTAAATTGGAAATGCGACGGACTTGTTTTCGAGTCACTTCTTTTTTGACAAATTTACTTTTTTGACGAATCAGGGCAACAGGATTTTGTTGAACCGCATCTTCTTGCATGAGAAAGCCAAAATACGACGACAGAATAGAAAAGGTGGCTCTAATGGCAGCTTGAGACAAGGCATGAGTTTTGGTTTTAGGCGTGTCGCCATTTTTAAACGCTAATTTACTTACATGTGCGACGAAAGGTCGCCATGATTTGTTCGGCGTCCTCTGTCCCATATGCAATTTAAAGCGTGCGACATTTTTGGTACCTATCCAGCTTTCTGGTGGTTCAATACAAAAATGAATGAAGTCTTCAATTTGTTCTCGACGTAATTCACTGGTTGGGGTCTTGGCAATATTCCAAGACCATAATAGGAGGCGTTCTACCTCTCGTCGATAGGAATTAAATGTGGCTTGTGAGCCGTTGTAGCTATAAATGAAGCAAAGGGCTAATTGCAAATCTCGATGATATTCCGCTTTCGCTAATTGTGGAGCATTTGGTGTCAGTGATGCCGCAATGGCTTCAAACTGCGTAAAAGGATTGGGAAGGTGTTCTAAATTATCAATGAGTGCTAACGGTGGCATGAGTTGTCTTCTGCTTCATTCTTTTATGTTACTAGGCTTCTATTCTCAGCCAAGTTGGCTACCTTCACAAGTATTATAAATAAGTTCAATAAAATATGTGTTTGTTTTTTTATTCCTTATTTGCTGATTTAAAGAGTGTATTTATGTGAATTTGGTTCAATTTTGTGTTGTTTAATTCGTATTTGGAAAAAGAATGGAAGCGAGGTCGAAAGACTTTTTTATTAACCGAAAAAGACTACTATATCTCTACCGAAGCAAAACAGCTTCATAAAACGATTTAAATTAAATCCTTTTAGGAGGTAAATATGAAAACGTTAACAAAAGCCGCTCTAACACTATTAACAGCGACAGTAATGACATCTGCATTTGCTGGTTCTGATGATAACTATTCAGATCGTATTCAAAGTACAAAAGCAGGTATCGAAGCTTTATCAAACACTTTAGAAAATATGGGCGCGACAGTGGATGCTAGCGTTGATTTAAATGGCGCTTACACACCGAGCCAAAAAGAAGCGGTTTATACTGAAGTCTATTCTAATCTACAAGATCAGTTCGATGCGCTTCATGCTCAATCAGCTGAATAATATTTAGTAAAATCCGATTCACAATTTAATTAATCAATTTTTAAAAGGATATTATTATGAACAACTTAAATAAAACCATTCTTACTCTAGTAACAGTCTCTGTTTTTTCAACTGCCGCAATGGCTGCATCTGACGAAAGTGCTTCTGATCGTCTAATGAGCGCTCGCGGCAGTGTTGAAGCGCTGGCCATGACACTGGAAAACATGGGGGCAAACGTTGATGCCAGTGTTGATTTAAACGGTGCTTACACTCCAGCTCAAAAAACGGCTTTATACCTACAAAAACATGATGCTTTACAAGCACAGTTTGATGCTCTACAGGCTGAGTAATAATTGTGAATGATAAAAAGCCAGATGGGCTTGTCTCATCTGGCTTTTTATATTTTGCTTGAAATGGTTTAACTATCTTCTGGTTTTAAATCTTCGTCTTTTTCCGCTTTGATGATTTTTTCAAATTCTTTTTCAGTGATTTTAAGTTTTTCGACATTATCCGTGTCTACTATTTTGATGGATCTTTTTAATAGGGCTTTAGCGGTTTGTTCTTTTCCTCTATTGAAATCAAGAAGAGATCGATAATAAAGTGCCATGCTTTTGTTATTGTTGTTTTTGTAATATTGAATATAAGCTCTCCAAATAATTCTTTTTTGATATAAATAATCCGATTTTAACGCGTCTGGCTTTTTTTGGGTCAATTGTGAATTTAGTGAGGAGAAATAAATATTGTTCGGTGCTAAATTTAACTCTTTATTTAATACCTCTATGGCTTTTGAATATTGATTCAAGGACGCATAGCTTAAAGCAAGCAAATAATGGGTATAACGATTGTGTGTTTGAACTTGTTCTAAATAGTGAATCGCGCGTTCGGGGGATTGCACTAAGTATGCAAACAAGGCTTTCGCAAAATGGCTTGGATCACGGCTGTGGATATGCTGAGAGAGATAACGATAAGGTTGATCTTCTAATCCTGCTCTATAAGCTAACAAGCTGGCTCTGAAAAACTCAAAGTCACGCCCATCCCGCTGATTTAAAATACTCTCTTTTGTCGCCGTACTAAAGGAATCAGACATTCGTGTATCAGGTGACGGGTGGGTTGATAAAAATTCTAACTTAGGACGCCCCAATGCTTTTTTAAAAAAGGCTTGAAACAGTTGCGTCATGCCATCAGGGTTAATGTCAGCCTTAATCAGGTATTCGCGGCCGCGACGGTCGGCTTCTTGCTCCTGATTACGACTGTAAGTGAGGGTGTTCTCTGCTTGGTTGGCAATACCACCTAGCCATAATGCCGTTGTCGCATCTGAACCTGCACCCGCTAATGCGGCGGCAATGCCCGCGCCAAGCATGACGAGTGTTTTTTGCAGTTCTTCGCCAGAATGCTGATTTTGTCTTTCATAATGTTGTAAATCTAAATGGGCCAATTCATGCGCGATTAAGCCAAGCAGCATTTCCTCATTGGTAATGATTTCCATGATGTCTGAATACAAAAACATGTGATTACCAGGAATGACGAAGGCATTGCTCTGTGAACTGTTCAGAAAGGTCATTTCAACGGTTTTATTATATAAATCGGTTTGGGGTAATAAAATGGCTAGAGTGTCTTTGAAATAGTCATAGGCTGGCGGGAAATCAATCAATGCACGACTGCCATTAAGCTTTCGAAACCAGTACTGGCCTAAAACATAGGATGGGTTTGAGAGTGTTCTTTCGTCTTTATTCGCTTCTAGATCAGGGATGCTAGCATGGCTAAAATGGATAATTGAAGCGCAAAAAACTAGGGTGATGAATGTCAATTTGGTTGTAACGGTAGAAAATAGTCTCATAATAAGGCGGTCAAATAAGCAGATAAAGAATGTATGATCGAACACAGTACTCAGTATGACGTAATCTTAGATGCAAGAGAAGATAGGTGTCCAATGCCTTTACTCAAAGTAAAGTTGGCATTAAGTAAGATGCAGGCAGGTCAAATTTTGAGCATGACGACATGTGATTCTGGCTCACTGAAAGACATTCCTCAGTACCTTGAAATGCAGGGTTATTCGCTTCTGTCCTTATCAAATGATAAGAACGAGTTTTGTTTCATTATTCAAAAGGATTCAATTGAGGCGCTATGTTAAAAATTGTTGACGGGTTAATTAAGCGTTATTTTTCGAATGAAGAAGTGGTGGTTTTTCTATTATTATTACTGGCTTGTATCGGTGTTCTCGCATTTTGGGGGGGCATCCTAGCGCCAGTATTGATTGCCATTGTCTTGGCTTTTTTATTACAAGGTTTGGTTGAGCGTATCCAGCGCATGGGCTTAGGCCATACCTCTTCTGTATTGGTAGTATTTGTTGGTTTTATTACCGGTTGTGTGGTTTTTATCAGCGTCATGGTGCCGATTATATGGCGTCAAGCAGACCGCTTTTTTAAAGATGCGCCAAGAATGTTCACTGAGCTCAGGGACGTGGTTCAGCGCTTTGCAGAAGGGCACAGTGAAATCGTTAGTCAAACTACCATTGATGAAGTGATAAATTCCTTGGCGAATGAATCGACTAATTTGGGTCAATGGATTGTTTCTTTCTCCATATCAAGCATTCCTTCTTTGTTTTCCTTGGTTATTTATCTGGTCTTAGTCCCTTTAGTTATTTTCTTTTTGTTAAAAGATCAAAGGTCTATTTTGACCTATCTGACGTCTTGGTTACCAAAAGAAAGAAAAATGATGCGTCGGATTTCACATGAAATGAATGATCAGATCGCTAACTACATTCGTGGAAAGTTTATCGAAATGTTAGTCGTTGGTGTGGTGACTTATTTGGTGTTTCTATTGTTTGGTTTGAGGTACGCTGAATTACTCGCTTTATTGGTTGGCTTGTCGGTGTTAATTCCGTACATCGGCGCAGCGGCGGTCACCATTCCAGTGGTTTTAGTGGCGTTTTATCAATTTGGTACACAAAACGAATTTCTATATGTCGTTGTGGCGTATTTGGTCGTACAAGCCTTAGATGGCAATGTGCTGGTACCGCTGTTATTTTCGGAAGCCGTTAATTTGCATCCGTTGGCGATTATTGTTGCTGTGCTGTTTTTTGGTGGCATTTGGGGCTTCTGGGGAATCTTTTTCGCGATTCCGTTGGCCACGCTGGTGAAAGCCATTATTAATGCTTGGCCAGGGGAAGAGGATTTACTCGACCAGCCATCGGCCGAGTAATCCTTAAACAGGCTATCATGGCCTTATTGTTCAATTAAATCGGCGATCACAACACTGTAAGCGGGTAAGACAATCAAACCCGCTTCGATTTTTCCTGCTGGTAAGCTATTGGGCAATTCGATGGCCGCTAATTCATGCTGGCATGGGTATTGAAACTCGTTTTGGCTGGTATTAATTGCAATTAAGCAGCTCTGGTCTTGATACCTCCGAATGAAAATCAACCTATCTTCATCGTTGTATAGGAAGGCAATGTCTCCTACTTTTAGTGCCATTCTACTTTTTCTGAAGGTCAGGAAGTCTCGATAAGCGTGCAAGCATGAGTCTTGATCTTGTTCTTGTTTGCTGACCGCAAGAGGGTAGTGTTGAGTCGGGATGGGTAACCAGGTTGAAAGATGTTGACTGAATCCAGCATTTTCTCTTGTATCCCAAGGCATAGGAGTGCGACAGCCGTCGCGCCCTTTGAACTCAGGCCAAAATGCAATGCCAAAAGGGTCAACCAGCTGCTCAAACCTTAATTCGGCTTCTATTAGCGCCAGCTCTTCCCCTTGATACAAACAAATGCTGCCACGCAGACTAAGTAACATCAGCATGTAGATTTTGCTTTTGGCTATATTGTCTTGATCTTTGCCCCAGCGGGTCGCCACTCGCTCTACATCATGATTGCCAATCGACCAGCAAGGCCAGCCGTCACCCAAGCCTTTTTCTATGGTCTCCATGGTGTCTCGTATGTGCTGCATACTACTATCGTGAGTTAATAGGTCGAACGAATAACACATGTGGAGTTTGTCATCGCCTTGTGTGTAATCCGCCATGGTTTTTAGGGAGAAGTCACACCCCACTTCGCCAACGGTCGTAGTGCCAGGGTATTGATCCAGCAGGCTTCTCAGACGTTGTAAAAAAGCGATGTTTTCAGGGCGAGATTTATCATACAAGTGAAGTTGGTAAGCATAGGGATTATCTAATCTAATACCAATACTGCCTTCTACCACATCTTCATTTGGTGGGTTATTTCTAAGTGCTAGATCATGATAATAATAATTTGCTGTGTCTAAACGAAAACCATCTACACCAAGCTTCAACCAAAACTCCACTGTTTCTAATAACGCATCGACCACATCAGGATTATGGAAATTTAAATCAGGTTGGCTATCGAGGAAGTTGTGTAAATAATATTGCCGACGCCGACTATCCCAATGCCATGCGGGTCCGCCAAATACCGATAGCCAATTATTTGGCACAGTGCCATCGTCTTGGGCGTCGGCCCAAACATACCAATCTGCTTTATCGTTATCATGGCTTTGTCGAGACTCAATAAACCAAGGATGCTGATCTGAGGAGTGATTCAATACTTGGTCTATGATGACCTTCAGTCCCCTTTCATGGGCAGCCTGAATTAACTGGTCGAAATCGTCTAGGTTGCCAAAAATGGGATCCACATCACAATAATCTGAAACATCGTATCCAAAATCTTTCATCGGCGAGGTGAAAAAGGGCGACAGCCAGATGGCGTCAACGCCTAGCTTGGCAATGTAGTCCATTTTTTGTGTCACACCAGCGAGATCGCCAATGCCATCATTATTCGCATCAAAAAAGCTGCGAGGGTACACCTGATAAATGACCGCACCGCGCCACCATGGCTGATTTGTTGTCATGTTGAGTTCCTTTATTGGTTGAGCTTAAAAATCTGAGCTAAACTGAGCGGGTTGTTATTATTGGTTGGATCGTGCTTTTTTTCAGTATTTCCAGCATACTCAAAGAAATCGCTTTTTGCATAATAATGATTACGAATAGATGTGATCTTTGAGGCTAAGATGTTTTCACGAAAAGCTCGACCAGTGGCCTGGCCATTGTTTTTCTTCTACTTTTTCTTCTGTTGTTTAATTGGGGTGATGATGCCCTACATCTCAGTTTATTATAAATCGATAGGCTTAACTGCGTCAGAAATTGGTCGTCTCATGTCGACCTTTACCTTGTCAGGTATTGTGATACCCCACTTTTGGGGATGGTTAACGGCGAAAATTGGCTTGCCTAAGCGGATTTTACAATGTGCCGTTCTTGGGTGCTTTATCGCGGTTTTACCGTTTAATTGGAATAAGGAATTTGAAAGCCTCTGGTTATTAACCTGTTGCATGGCGCTATTCTATTCCGCCTTACTACCCATGACAGACTCCCTTGCTGTGCGCAGTATTCGTCGATTGGATGTACCTTATACAAGGTTAAGGGTGGGTGGTTCGATCGGCTATGTGGTGGCTGTGGCCGCCGGTGGCTTTTTGATCGGACAATTTGGTGCCTGGGTAGTGATACCCACTATGTGTACTTTTCTGGCGTTGGCGGTAGTGACCATCTTTTTTGTGAAAGAGCAGGCATACGAAGCGAGTAATCATAAAGAGCAAGTGTCGTTCGTTACTCTTTTGAAAACCCCTGAGTCTTTGTTGTTTTTTGGCTTGGCGTTTTTGGCCTTCATGTCGCATGCTCCTTTCAATGTTTTTTTTGCGGTCCACTTGTCGAACTTTGGTTACAGTGGTGAGGTCATTGGTCTTCTAATGGCATTTGGTGTGATCATAGAAATCATTCTGTTTCTGTTTTTTGGCAATACGGTAAAACGATTTGATGTTGTACATTTGGTGATGTTGTGTTTTGTCTGTGGTGTGATTCGTTGGCTTCTGGTTGGTTGGTTTGCCTCAAATGTATGGATACTGATGCTAACGCAAATGCTTCACTGTATTACCTTCGCCCTGTTTCATATGGTATCAATCGAGCAAATTAGACGTTTGTTTCCAGAGCGTTATGCGGGACAAGGACAAGCAATGTACAGTGCCTTCGCCATCGGTTTGGGGGGCGGTTTAGGCATGGTCGTTACTGGTTATCTTTGGGAGTGGGCAGGGGGCGCCTGGGCTTTTACTGCAGCCGCTATGGTGAGTGGGTTGGCGCTCATTATTTTGATTAGCAGCCAGAAAGAGAGATAAGCCAAGCCATGCTGTTAAAACAAAGGCCTCAATGTGAGGCTTGTTTTAACAAAGTGATAAAAGCATTGGCTGCTCGGCTAAGGGTTTTTTGCTTATGGTGCAATACGCCTAATTTTCTTTCCACATTGAGCTCAGGAAAGTTCAAAACCGTCAATCTGTCATCAACCAGAGTAGAGGGCAGTAACGACCAACCCCAACCAATACTCACTAGCATCGCCAAGGTTTCAAGGTTGTTGGTGTTCATTCGTACCTGTGGTTTCAGACCTTGCTTACCAAATACTTGCTCGGCAATTTGTCGAGTGAAGGTATTTTTATTTGGTAACACGCAAGGGTATTCAGCGAGATCGACTAAACTAATTTGATCTAGGAGTGTTAAGGGGTGATCCTTACTAACCACGCATGTTAGGGGGTCCGACCAAATTGGAATGGATTCTAATAGGCTGTTCTCTTTATTGGATAAGGTAATGACTGCGAGTTCAGCGTGGCCTTTTAAAACATCTTGGTAGGCTTCTTCCGATTGAGTGAATTCAATTTCTAATTGCGCACTAGGATAATCCTGCTGGAAACGTTTTAGTGAGTCTGGTAAGCGATGTAATCCCACGTGGTGACTTGTAGACAGGCGAAGCTCGCCACTGACGTCTTGCATCTGTAATGTCATGCTACGCTTGATGTCTTCAAGGTCTTCCGCCATTTTCTTTGCTTTGGGTAATAAGCGAATACCGGCTTCCGTTAACTGTACCTGCCTGCCAATACGATCAAATAATTTCACACCAAGGTTGGACTCCAATGCCGCAATGCGTTTGCTGACGGCTGGTTGGGTGACAAATAGACGTGTCGCGGCATCGGAAAATGAGTGTGTCTCCGCAACTTTTATAAAGGTAATTAACTCAGCAATATCTAGCATTCCAAAAAATAATCCAAAACATGAAAAATATGAATTTGAGTAATTTAAGCCAAAGTTTTAGGATAGCGCAATAAGATTTTTAGGAGAGAACTTATGGCTGGTAAAACCCTTTACGACAAATTGTGGGATAACCACCTTGTCCAACAACGAGATGATGGTAGTGCATTGATTTATATCGACTTGCAGCTACTTCATGAAGTCACATCACCGCAGGCATTTGAAGGCTTGCGTTTGGCGGGTCGTAAACCATGGCGTATCTCTGCCAGTTTGGCGACGCCGGATCATAATGTGCCGACAACCAAAAATGAGCGTATTTCAGGTGTAGATGGTATCGAAGACCCAGTGTCAAAGATTCAAGTCACGACACTTGATGAAAACTGTAACGAGTTTGGTATTACTGAATTCAACATGAAAGACATTCGTCAGGGTATTGTGCACGTTGTTGGGCCAGAACAAGGCGCTACTTTACCGGGTATGACCGTCGTATGTGGTGATTCCCACACTTCGACTCACGGTGCTTTTGGGGCTTTGGCTCATGGTATTGGTACCTCTGAAGTTGAACACGTATTAGCCACTCAGTGCTTAGTACAAAAGAAAAGTCGCAATATGCTGGTTCGAGTAGACGGAGAATTATCGTCTTGGGTATCGGCTAAAGACGTCGTACTGGCGATTATCGGCGCAATCGGTACAGCGGGTGGCACTGGTTACGCCATCGAGTTTGGTGGCACTGGTATTCAGTCTTTGTCGATGGAAGGTCGTATGACCGTCTGTAATATGGCCATTGAAGCGGGTGCTCGAGTTGGCTTAATTGCAGTAGACGATACGACTATCGAATACGTGAAAGATCGTCCTTATGCACCAAAAGGCGAGCATTGGGATATGGCGGTGGCGGCTTGGCAAGATTTGGTGTCAGACAAAGACGCCCAGTTTGATGAAGTTGTGGTCATTAAATCGGAAGACATCAAACCTCAAGTGACTTGGGGAACCTCACCTGAAATGGTTATTGCCATTGATGAAGCGATTCCTCGTCCAGAAGATCAAGTGGATCCAGTGAAAAAAGAAGGTTATGCCCGTGCTTGGAAATACATGGGGCTTGAGGGCAAAACGACTTTGGCGGACGTAACATTGGATCGTGTATTTATCGGTTCTTGCACAAACTCTCGTATAGAAGATTTACGTATTGCTGCTGAAGTTGTGAAAGGCCGTAAAGTGGCTTCAAGCTTGAAGCAAGCAATTGTGGTACCAGGTTCCGGTTTAGTGAAAGCACAAGCTGAGAAAGAAGGTCTACATGAAGTGTTTGAGGCGGCTGGTCTTGAATGGCGTGAGCCTGGTTGTTCAATGTGTTTGGCAATGAACGCAGACAAATTAGGCAACGGCGAGCACTGTGCTTCTACCTCTAACCGTAATTTCGAAGGTCGACAAGGTTTTGGTGGGCGTACGCATTTAGTCAGTCCAGCCATGGCCGCTGCGGCCGCGATAGCTGGCCATTTCGTTGACGTTAGCGAATTTGTGAAACACTAGGAGAGAATATGCGTCCCTTTACAAAACACACAGGTTTGGCGGCTCCTTTGGATTTGGCAAACGTTGACACGGATATGATTATTCCGAAGCAGTTTTTGAAATCCATTAAGCGTACGGGTTTCGGTAAAAACTTATTTGATGAATTGCGCTATGAAGACGAAGGGCAGCCAGACCAATCATGTGAAGGTCGTCCTTTGCGTCAAGATTTTGTGCTAAATCAGTCTAGGTATGCTGGTGCGAGTGTTTTATTGGCACGACAGAATTTCGGCTGTGGTTCGAGCCGTGAACATGCGCCTTGGGCACTGGATGATTATGGCATTCGTTCAATTATTGCCCCAAGTTTTGCTGACATTTTTTACAACAACTGTTTTAAAAATGGTTTATTACCCATTGTTTTGGATGCAGAAGACGTTGATCAACTGTTTGCTGAAGTCGATGGTAAAGAAGGTGCTCAGATTGACATTGATCTTCAAAACCAAACCGTGACGGCCCCTTCTGGTGCTAAGTTTGAATTTGTGGTTGATCAATTTCGTAAGCATTGTTTGTTGAATGGTTTAGATGATATTGGCTTGACGCTACAACAAGAAGAGAACATTCGTCGTTATGAAGAGAAGCGAATGAATGAGGCTCCTTGGTTATTTTTAAGCCGTGAACAATAATTCAATTAGTAAGGATTAGTAATGACAAAAAAAGTATTGGTCTTGCCTGGTGACGGCATTGGTCCAGAAATTGTTACACAAGCGGTACGTGTATTAGATGCCGTTAATGACACCTTTGCATTGGATATTGAGCATGAAAGTGCTTTGGTGGGTGGTTCAGCTTACGATGAGACTGGCTCGCCTTTACCTGAAGCGACGTTAACAAAAGCTAAAGCCGCTGATGCCATTTTATTAGGAGCTGTTGGTGGGCCAAAATGGGACGGTTTAGACATGGCCGTTCGACCAGAAAAAGGTTTATTAGGCTTGCGTTCTAATCTTGAGCTTTTCTCTAATTTGCGTCCTGCCATTTTATACCCACAATTGGCCGATGCTTCCAGTTTGAAGCCTGAAATCGTAGCGGGTTTGGATATCTTGATTGTTCGTGAGTTAACGGGCGGTATTTACTTTGGCCAACCTCGCGGTATCCGCACTTTAGAAAATGGTGAACGTGAAGGTTTTAATACCTATGTATACAGTGAATCTGAGATTCGTCGTATTGCTCGCTCGGCATTTGAGGCGGCTCGTCAACGCGGTAAGCGCGTGTGCTCAATTGATAAATCGAATGTGCTTGAAGTGACGGTGTTGTGGAAAGAAGTCATGGAAGAAGTGGCCAAAGAGTATCCTGATGTCGAATTAACGCATATGTTAGTCGATAATGCTGCAATGCAGTTGGTTAAGGCACCAAAACAGTTTGATGTAATGGTTACTGGCAACATGTTTGGTGATATCCTTTCTGATGCTGCCGCTATGCTAACGGGATCAATTGGCATGCTTCCTTCTGCATCATTAAATGCCGAAGGTCGTGGGATGTATGAGCCTTGTCATGGTTCTGCACCAGATATTGCGGGTAAAGGCATTGCTAACCCATTAGCCACGATTTTGTCCGTTGCGATGATGTTGCGCTATTCGTTGGCGGCTAAGCCTGCTGCTGATGCAATTGAAGCGGCCGTTAGTAAGGTTCTTGATCAAGGGTTGAGAACATCAGACATTGCGTCTGAAGGCTGTACAACTGTGAGTACGCAAGCCATGGGTGATGCGGTACTGGCAGCATTAAAAGCTTAACAATAGAGTGTTAAGCATTCATTCGGGATATTGCTCTTGGTATGAGTGACCCCACAAAAAAAGGTAGAAAACCATGTCAAAAAACACTGTAGGTTTAGTCGGTTGGCGCGGAATGGTCGGTTCCGTATTGATGCAACGTATGTTGGCTGAAAATGATTTTGATCACATTGATCCAGTTTTTTTCACTACATCTCAGACGGGGCAGAAAGGGCCAGAAATTGGTAAAGATATTCCATTGCTTCAAGACGCGAAAGACATTGAGTCATTGAAGAAGATGGACATTATTATCACCTGTCAGGGTGGTGATTATACCAAGGAGATTTACCCTCAGTTGCGTAAGGCTGGTTGGAAAGGTTACTGGATCGATGCCGCGTCTTCATTGCGTATGGACAAAGATGCCATCATCGTATTAGACCCAGTGAACCAAAACGTCATTAAGCAAGGTTTGCAAGATGGCGTGAAAACCTTTGTCGGTGGTAACTGTACCGTTAGTTTGATGTTATTAGCCCTAGGTGGTCTGTTTGATAAAGGTCATATCGAGTGGATGACTTCCATGACCTATCAGGCGGCATCTGGTGGCGGTGCTCGTCATATGCGTGAATTGATCAATCAAATGGGCATGTTGCAAGGAGCGGTCGCTGGTGAGCTTGCTGATCCTGCTAGTGCGATCTTAGATATTGATCGTAAAGTGGCGGAAAAAATGCGTTCGGCCGATATGCCTGTCGATCAATTTGGGGTGCCATTAGCTGGTAGCTTGATTCCTTACATCGATGCACAGTTAGATAATGGTCAAAGTCGTGAAGAGTGGAAGGCGCAAGCAGAGGCGAATAAAATCCTTGGCAATACGTCAAACATTATCCCAGTAGACGGTTTATGTGTTCGTATTGGTGCCATGCGCTGCCATAGCCAAGCCTTTACGATCAAGCTTAACCAGGATATCCCAGTGGCGGATATCGAAGGTTTATTAGCGGAGCATAACGATTGGGTTCGAGTGATTGCCAATGACAAGCAAGCAACTATGGAACAACTCACGCCAACTGCTGCAACAGGTACTTTGGATATTCCAGTTGGGCGTATTCGTAAGTTGAATATGGGACCGGAATACATCAGTGCTTTCTCCGTAGGGGATCAGCTGTTGTGGGGAGCGGCAGAGCCACTTCGTCGCATGCTGCGCATCTTGCTTGAAGACTAGTGTCCGAAAATAGTTGGAAAAAGCACAGCCTAAGCTGTGCTTTTTTTTGCCTGCTACTTTTTGTTCCTAACATGATTTTATTAAAATTTAATTACATAATTTCATGGTGACTTGGCGTGCTCCTGCTACACTGAAAATATAGTGTTTGAAACCATTCTGTTAAAGGTAGCGAGGATTTGAAGCAGATGAAAAAATCACCCTTTGTCTACATGATCTTGAGCAAGTATTTACATTATTGGGATTGAAATTGGATGTCATCGTCCATAGATTAATAATAGGAAGGCAAGAGGAGGATTAATAATAAATAAATTAAACGTCTGACTAAAACAGAAGGAAAATGCTATATGTATACATTGAATATCAACGGTCACCATGTCCAGTCTGGTGAAGAAGTACAACAAGTAGTCAAAGAAAAAATGGATCACTTGGCGCGTATCAACAATCAGATAACTAGCATTAAAGTGATTCTAAATACTGAAAAGCATGAGATCCATGAACTTATTGTAGAGGCCATTGTTCATATTCCTGGTCATGACTTATTTGCAACCGTTAAGACAGATAAGCAACTTAAACCCGCCCTAGACCTTTTAGTTAGTAAATTAGAAAAACAGTTAATTAAGCATAAAGCCAAACACTCTGGCCGACAGCATCACATCAATGCTAAGGACGTAGAGAGTCATTCAGAAAGGCAAATGCAAGCCGAATTTGACGAACTCGTAGAACGAGAAGTGATTTAATTAACCCATTCTAATCAGAATGAGCCTCGCTTTTGCGGGGCTTTTTAATGCCCTTTTGATAGCTTTTTTAAGCTGATATGCCAATACTGATGTCGCTGACCATGTCATGGCTGTTTGTGTTTAAGCCAATGTGTTGCAAAAGCAACTAGACGCAGTCTTGTGGGTCGCGGGGATAGGGCGGTTAAATGCTTAAATATAATAAAAAAGCCGATACTGATTAACAGTATCGGCTTTTTAATGTGTTCAAGCTGAACGAATGTCTAATAACTAGTGACTGCTGACCGCGATCAGTTCAGCAGGCGCTGTTGTCATTTCCTCTACTGGTGGCGCAAAATCAGTTAAATTGATTCCGTCTACGGCAGATAAGTATTCATCCATTGATGGGAAGCGACCCAATACAGCGGAAAGAACAACCAGAGGGGTTGAGCCCAATAGTGATTCACCTTTCTTCTCTGAAGAGTCCGCAACAACACGACCTTGGAACAAGCGAGTAGAAGTGGCGATTACCGTGTCACCTGGTTCCGCTTTCTCTTGGTTGCCCATGCACAGGTTGCAGCCAGGGCGTTCTAGATACAGGATATTCTCGTATTTAGTACGTGCTTGACCCTTAGGGTTGCTGTCGTCAAATTCGAAGCCAGCGTATTTGGTAAGGATATCCCAATCGCCTTCTGCTTTAAGCTCATCGACAATATTGTAGGTTGGCGCGGCAACAACAAGAGGCGCTTTGAATGATACGCTACCTTGTTTTGATTCAATGTTGCGTAGCATTTGCGCGATGATTTGGATGTCACCTTTGTGAACCATACAAGAACCAACGAACGCTAAGTCAACTGGCTTGTTGTTGTAGAAAGACACAGGACGAATAACATCGTGGGTATAACGCTTAGAAACGTCATCGTTGTTTACGTCAGGGTCAGCAATCATAGGCTCAGCGATTTCATCTAGATCCACTACCACTTCAGCAAAGTATTTTGCATTGTTGTCAGGCGCTAGAGCAGGTTGTTCACCTGACTTAATGCCGGCAATGCGCTTGTCTGCTAGTGCAATAAGACCATGTAGCGTTTTCGCTTCGTTTTCCATGCCTTTGTTAATCATGATTTGAATACGGCTCTTCGCCAATTCAAGTGATTGAACAAGTGTGTCATCGGTGGAGATACAGATTGATGCTTTCGCTTTCATTTCTGCAGTCCAATCGGTGAATGTAAAGGCTTGGTCAGCCAAAAGAGTACCAATATGTACTTCAATGATGCGGCCTTGGAAAACGTTCTCACCGCCAAACTGCTTAAGCATTTGTGCTTGAGTCGCGTGAACGACATCACGGAAGTCCATGTGGCTCTTCATGTGACCTTTAAAGGTCACTTTTACAGAGTCAGGAATCGGCATTGCTGCTTCACCTGTTGCCAGTGCAAGCGCTACCGTACCCGAGTCAGCACCGAACGCGACACCTTTAGACATACGAGTGTGAGAGTCGCCGCCGATGATGATGGCGCGATCGTCAATGGTAATGTCATTCAACACTTTATGGATAACGTCGGTCATTGGTGGGTAAACACCTTTAGGATCACGTGCTGTGATCAAGCCGAAGTTGCTCATGAAGCTCATTAGCTTAGGAATGTTAGCTTGCGCTTTGCTATCCCATACGGACGCTGTGTGACAACCAGACTGGTAAGCACCGTCAACGATAGGAGAGATAACAGAAGCTGCCATGGACTCCAGCTCTTGCGCCGTCATTGGGCCAGTGGTGTCTTGAGAACCAACAATGTTTACTTTCACACGTACGTCAGAGCCCGCGTGTAGAGGTGTGTCAGAGTTCACACCAACAGCATTGTTGTTAAAGATTTTCTCAACAGCGGTTAAGCCTTGGCCTTCAACTGAAATTTCTTGCGATGGTGCATAAACTTGTGGTGCTTCAACGCCAAGAGTTTCTGCTGCGAACGTTTGCAACTTCTTACCAAAGACGACAGCATAAGATCCACCTGCACGCATGAATTCGACTTTTTGCGCGATGAAAGAGTCCGAAAGATCAACCAGCTCTTTGTCGCCGTTGTACAATTTCTTCTTCTTCGTGTCGATTGTCAAAAGCGTGCCAGTTGCGACAGAGTAGGCTTCTTCTAAAATAGGGTCGCCATTTGCATCAACGACTGTGTTGCCATTCGCGTCTACTTTCTTAACCCAGTTTTTAAGGTCGATACCGATGCCGCCAGTCACGCCAACGGTCGTCAAGAAGATTGGAGAAATGCCGTTAGTACCTGCAACGACTGGTGCAAAGTTAACGAAAGGGACATAAGGGCTGGCTTGTTTGCCTGCCCATAGCGCCACGTTGTTAACACCAGACATACGTGAGGAACCAACCCCCATGGTGCCTTTTTCGGCAATCAACATGACTTTAGCATTTGGGTGCTTTTCTTTTAGCTCGACAATTTCTTGCTGAGCTTCTGGAGAGATCATGCATTTACCGTGTAATTCACGGTCAGCACGAGAGTGTGCTTGGTTACCTGGAGACAATAAGTCAGTAGAGATATCACCTTCACCCGCAATGTAGGTGATGACTTCAATTTTTTCATCAATATCAGGTAGTTTGGTGAAGAATTCCGCTTTAGCGTAGCTCTCTAGGATTTCTGTTGCGATCTTGTTGCCAGCTTTGTAAGCAACTTCAAGGCGTTCCATGTCTGCTTCGTATAAGAAAACCTGAGTTTTCAATACTTCTGCAGCAGCAGAAGCCACTTTAGCGTCATCAGCAAGTGCCAGGTCAATCAGTACTTCGACCGACGGTCCGCCTTTCATGTGGGAAAGAAATTCTAATGCTCGTTCGGCAGAGATCTCTGCAACTGTTTCTTCACCTAAGATGATTTCTTTAAGGAATTTGGCTTTCACAGCAGCGGCGCTGGTGGTGCCTGGTAGTGAGTTATAAATAAAGAAGTTTAGAGAATCTTCTCGGTGTTCGTGTTCTGTGTCTTTAATTTGAGCGATGATCTCAGTCAATAATTCACCGCCGTCGATTGGTTTTGGGTGTAACCCTTCACCCTTACGGTCTTCAATTTCTTGCAAGTATTCTAGATACAGGCTCATATAACACCTCTGGACTTAAATTCGCGTAAATATTACGTATATAAAATGGCCCGCTGCCAGACCATGATGTAAAACAACTCTATACGTTTGACCCTACTTATATTATAGGAAAAACCGTGACAAGAGTGCGACAGGGCCATAACAATTTCGAATAGGTGACATTTAGTGGAATTATTCTGATTTAGCGAGCACCGATTTTCACAGGGGCTGAATCACTCTCACCACACGAAATCCCCAGTTGCTGGCTTTCAGGTCCGGCTGTGCTCGATAGCGTGTCGCACTTCTACCAACCCTTGGAATATCGAACCAAGAACCACCGCGTAGTACTCGATTATCGCATTGATTATCCAGCCACACCTGATTATTTGTAGGGGCGCCTTCATAAGAGTCGTGATAACAATCTTCTATCCATTCGGCTACATTGCCATGCATATCAAACAAACCAAGAGGGTTGCTGGCCTGGCTTCCGACAGGGCCAGTCGATACGGCATCCCATTGACTGCCGCAGCTGTCACAAACGCTATACCCGGGCTTAACGTCGTTGCCATACCAGAAAGCCGTGCTGGAATCGGCTCGCGCAGAATATTCCCATTCGATTTCAGTTGGCAGTCGATACTCTTGCCCTGTTTGTTCAGACAACCATGCTGTATAAGCTTTTGCATCATACCAGCTGACATTGATGGCCGGTCTTTTGCCGCGCCCCCAGCCATTATCAAGGGGCAGGCTTCGACCAGTGGCTTGAGCAAATTTGTCGTATTGATCAAAGGTTACTTCGTATTTACTGATGTAAAAGCCATTGGGGATGTCCACTTCATGGACGGGTTTTTCATTGTCGTCACCAAAGCGATTTTGATCGCCCATCAAAAAAGTCGCCGGTGGGATTTTTTCGACTTTAGGGGCTGTGCCGCCAGTTGCGAGTGGTTCCTCCAGTACCTTGGGAAGTTTCTCAAACGGGGTTTCTTGTTTCTCTATTTTGGCGGGTGCTGGTTTGATTGCAATGGGGTCTTCGTTTGCTTCTGGCCAAAAAATCAACGCTAGTATTAGGCTGGCGACAGAGGCAGCGCTAATACCAATGAGCTTTTTGTTGACCTTTTTTACCTGGCGTCGAATGTAGGTTTTGAGTGCCGATTCATCTTGGGAATCAGGTTTGTAAAGGTTTGCGCGAATCAGGCGGATGACTTCGGTGAGATTTTTAGGCCTAGCTTGTTCGCTTTCACGGGTCCATTTGACGAGTTTTTGCCAAGTATTATCACTTAAGTGTGTGTGAGATTCTGGTAAGTCGGTTGCTAGGTTTTTATCCAGTATGGATTCTCCCAGTAAGGCAGCCATTAAAAGCCGCATAAAGGCGAATCTATCTGCTGCTGGGGACTTCTTTTGATCCTGTTTGCGATATTCTGGCGGAATGAAGCGGTTGTCCATGTCTTTGTCGTCAATTTTCTGCATCCAATTGTGTGCACCAAATCCTGTCATAATACCGATGCCGTTGACGACCTGAACGGACGATAAATCAAGATGGCCATGCAACAAGTTGTTGTTATGGGCCTGGTCTAACGCTTTTGCTATGCCATCCAAGAGGCTGATCACCACATTTAAAGGGGCACCCTCTGGGTATTTGCCTAGAAAACTGTAAAGGTTTTCACCACCACACACAGCCGAGCAAGAAAATACCCACAAGTTTGAATAAAAAGGAGGGTAGTTAGGTGTGATCGCAGGATGCTTTATGCTGGTGTATTTGCGAGCGTTTTGTAAAAACTCTTCTACCTTACCTTTGTCTGATTGATAAAAACGCAGGACAAATGGACGACCACCCTGATCCGCCATCCAAGTGGTTTTTTGGCTGTCCATAGGGTAGTTCAAAATGTAAGGGTCCAGTTCAACGCCAACATGTTGGCCGATTTTTAATTTTGTAGGTTGATAAAATTCATTCATTACGAAATTGATTTCCAAATCAAGACGTTGCTGCCTAAATGGCGAATAACTAGTATAATCTCGTTTTTTAACACAAAAAGGTAGACTAATGTTATCCGCGTACCCTGAGCTTGTCGCGTTTCTTCCCTGTCAATCCCCTGAAGCTTGGGTGAATTGGGCCATAGAAAACCAAAACTTACTTTTAAATGATCATGCGCATTGTGAAAAAAAAGCCGCATCAACGGCTATGAGCTTAATGTATCGTTACGTAGATCGCGATAACCTTTTACATAAAATGTCTCGTTTAGCACGAGAAGAGCTACTGCATTTTGAACAAGTTCATAAACTCATGCGCAATCGTGATGTGGCCTATGAGCATCTTACGGCATCTCGTTATGCTGACGGACTACGTAAACATATTCGTACGCATGAGCCTGCTCGCTTAGTGGATACCCTGATCATAGGTGCTTTTGTGGAAGCTCGTTCTTGTGAACGTTTTGCTGTATTGGCCCCACATTTGGATGAAGAATTGTCAAAGTTCTATATATCCTTACTTAAATCTGAAGCGCGCCATTTTGAAGATTACCTTGCCTTGGCTGAAGAATACGCGAATGAATCAATCGATGAGCGAGTCGCGTTTTTCCGCGAGCTGGAGCATAAATTGATTACCGAGCCAGACGTTGAATTCCGCGTGCACAGTGGCCCGCCGAGTGCTGCATAAGTTACAAATTAGCACAAAGCTATTTCGGTTCTTAACATTGGTAAGGCAGTGAACTGCTAAACTCATAATGTAATCTCATTAGGAGACCTACTTATGAGCTCGCAAAAAAGTGAAACCTTGCCAGACGTGACTTATTGGTTAGCGCTGGAAATCGCAAAAGTCGATCCCATTGTCGATCTGGATGTGATGTACCGCGGCTCAATGGAGTTGGATTATTTATATCAGGTGTTAACCAGTAAGGCACAGCATTACTGGTGGCAAGAGCATGGTGTTAAGTTGTCACCCGTGATGGTAAATAACGCCTTCTTCAGAGCGATTGCCATGCTACATCATCGTAATCTGGAGTTTGATCGTTCTCGTCAAACTGAAGAAACGACTTGGGTAAAAGAGTTGTTAGGGCGATGAGTCAAAACACCCTCGATTAAAAAACCAGTAAGCAATACTTACTGGTTTTTTTGTGCGCTAGTGAAATAGCGTTTGTTGATGAACCGTTTGCAAAGCCTCTAGCCCTTGTTTTAAGAAGGCTTCAACGCTTGAGCGTGATTGCTTAAATTGACCTTGCTGGACCTCAGCAAACCAGATGTACTTGTCCCAATCACCTAGAACGCAACGTATGTATTGTCCATTGTGATGAATCTCTGGTCGGTGAGTATGGCCATGGATAATGGCGGTGCAAGTATGTTGTTGCAATGAATCGATCACAGCTTGTTCCGTTACGTCCATAATGCTCATGGCTTTTTCAGACGCCATGGCTTGGCTGTCATTGCGCAGCTGTGCTGCTAAGGCAATGCGCTGCTCAATCGGTAAGCTGAGAATCTGTTGTTGCCAGGCGGGAGAACGAACGGTGCGACGAAAGGCTTGATATTCGGTATCGGCTAAGCAATATTCATCCCCATGAGCAAGCAAAAGCTTGCCTTCTTCCAGGCTAAGTTCGCTTTGTTCGTCGAGTAATCTGGCACCAATACGGGTTAGCCAAGCTTGCCCAATTAAAAAATCACGATTGCCGTGCAGAAAGTAGATCTGCCAACCGGATTGAGATAATTGTGCTAAGGCAAGTTCAATCGGTTGATTCCATTCGGGTTGATAATCATCACCAATCCAAGCTTCATAAAAATCCCCTAATAGATACAGTTCCGCGGGCGTTTTCTGAGCTTTAAGTTCATCCATCATTTGAACAAACGCCCGGATGAGATCCGGGCGTTTGTCACTTAGATGTAAATCTGAAATAAAGAATCGGGTCATTAGCCTTCGCTTTTTACCAGTTCAGCTGACTCAATGATCACATCTTCAGCTGGCACATCTTGGTGTCCTGCTTTAACGGTTGTACTGACTTCTTTTATTTTGTTTACCACGTCCATGCCGGCCGTTACTTTACCAAATACGGCATAACCCCAACCGTCAGGAGTTTTGCTGCGGTGATTTAGGAAGCTATTATCCGCGACGTTGATAAAGAATTGAGCGGAAGCTGAATGAGGGTCCATAGTACGGGCCATTGCCAATGTGCCTGCGTCGTTCGTTAGACCATTGTCAGCTTCGTTTTCGATTGGAGCGCGAGTGTCTTTCTGAGTCATGCCTGGTTCAAAGCCGCCACCTTGAACCATGAAGCCATTAATGACACGGTGGAAGATGATTCCGTCATAAAAACCTGAAGTCACATAGTCTTCAAAGTTTTTTGCTGTCTTAGGCGCTTTTTCGTAATCAAGTTGAATCTGAATATCGCCGTGGTTGGTGTGTAAAATAATCATGTTTCATTCCTTATTTTATATCAGTCTAAATTTGGACAGCTAATCGATGTTGAGCATTTTATGTGTTTGTAGGCTCAGACGCCACCTTGGATGTGCTAAACAATAATTTAAAGTGGCTGCCTGGGTGTCTTGTAGTGGAATTTGGTTAGCCGTTAAGTGGCTTTGATCCATAGGCTGAAGGTAAAAATGATCAAAGGCCAGTGTTTCAAATTGGTTTGGTAGTAAGTGGTGTTGTGGATACACCAACTTCAACTCATTGCCTTTGGTGACCACAAGTGGTTTGTTGGTTTTAGGGCTCACGCAAATCCAATCAATCCCTTGAGGTAAAGGTAAGGTGCCGTTGGTTTCAATGGCAATCGTATAGCCTGCCTGCTTCATTGTGCTAATTAATGCATCGTCTAATTGAAGAGCAGGTTCGCCACCGGTAAATACCACATATTTGTATTCCTGTTGGGCGGGCCATAACGCGTCGAGGTGCTTGAGTAGTAATTCGGCTGAACGAAATTTGCCACCATTTTGTCCATCGGTGCCGATGAAGTCTGTATCACAGAATTGGCAATCCGATTGAGAGCGTGTTTTTTCTAGGCCTGACCAAAGGTTACAGCCCGTAAAACGGCAGAATAATGCTGGGCGTCCAGCGTGTGCGCCTTCTCCTTGCAAGGAGTAAAAGGCTTCTTTTACAGAGTACATGTGCTTACCTTGTATGCCTCGAAAAACAGTCGAGGTAGGGTTGTCACCTAATGACTTGGACGTTTGTGGAACAAAAGCCAAGTGTTAGAGCAAGTTTAACTTAATTCGTATTCTAGTGGGTCGGTCTGACCTTGTTCGGCAAAGGCTTCTAGGCGTTCGTTACAAGCACCGCATTTGCCGCAGGACTTTTCGCGGCCATTATAGCAAGTCCAGGTGTTTCCATAGTTCAACTTCATGTCTAAACCGGCTTTCAAAATCTCACCTTTAGATGAGTGTAAGAAAGGAGTAACAATGTCGACTGCTTGGTAGTTGGCAATCTGAGCAACCGCATTCATCGCATCGACAAATTCTGGTCGGCAATCTGGATAAATGTGATGGTCACCTGAATGAGCACCGTAATATACCTTGCCTGCCTCCAAAGACACAGCATAAGCAATAGCCATGGACAGCAGCACCATGTTGCGATTCGGTACGACAGTGGACTTCATGCTGTCACTTTCGTAATGGCCTTCAGGGATGTCTTCGTCACTGGTAAGAGACGAATTGGCCATCAAGCTGTTGATGGCGGTGATATCAACAATTTTATGAGGAATGTTTAGACTCTGACAAACCTGAGCGGCGACTTGCAGTTCTTTGCTGTGCTTTTGACCATAGTTAAAGGAGATCGCATAAACTTCTAGTCCTTGTTGGATGGCGGTGTTGAGCACAGTAAATGAGTCCATTCCGCCTGAATATACCACGACGGCTTTTTCTGACATTTTGTTTCTCCGATGGGAATAAATTTGGGGCGCAGTATAGCAGAGGTTGGTGGTGTCAAACGAGTGGTTAGCTGAGTTAAAAGCAATCTTTGGAGTTTTATATATGTAACCGGTTACGCAAATTTGAAAAACTTGTTATCATCCAGTTTGAAGATGGCTGTATTGCTTTATTAAGGAGGTGGATATGGAGCAGTTTGGCGTGCTGACATTAGGGAGTCGAATGAAGCGTTTAAGTGATTATCTTTTTGCGCAAGTCCAAGAGATTTATGGGTATTGTGAGATTCCAATCTCATCGACCTATTTTCCGATACTGCGTTTGTTGCAAGTTGAGGGAGCGTTATCTGTGACAGAAATGGCAGATCGTCTCCATTTGAGTCATCCAGCGATCAGTAAGCAAATCAGCAAAATGCTAAACGAAGCCTTGTTGGATAAAATTCAGGATCAGCGAGACCAGCGTCGCACTATGTTGACTTTATCATCAATGGGTCAACAGGCGATGGCGAAAGTGGAACCTGTTTTGTTGGAGATGCAACAAGTGTTAGAGCGCATGCTGTCCTTTTCAAGCGATGACTTTATGACGGCTTTGGTAAAGTTGGAACAGCAAGTATTAACAGACAGTGTAGCAAATAAGGTGTTGGATCGATTGTCTGACATCACGATAGTGCAATTAGAATCTGAACAGCATCAATTAGCTTTTCATGATTTGAATATGAACTGGCTTGAACGCTATTTTCCTGGGCAAATTAATAAACACGATTACGAGCTATTAGACTCTCCGAAGGCTTGGATGTCTCAGTATCATGGACAAATCTGGTTGGCTGTGTGTGAACGAGATGGAAAGGAGTCTGTGCTTGGTTGTCTTGCTTTTAAACCTCATCCTGACAAAGTGGGTGAAATTTTAAAACTCGCGGTTGCCGATCATTGTCAGGGTATGGGAATTGCGCAACGCCTGTTAAGTCATTGTCATAAAATAGCGTGTGCTCAAGGCGTGAAAACCCTGTATTTGGAAACGGCGAATTGCTTATTAGCCGCCAAGTCTCTGTATGAAAAAAATGGCTTTGTGGCTAAGCCTGTTCCCTTCACATCTTTATACAAAAGGGCTGACTTATATATGGAAAAAGCACTAGGAGGAAACCCTTGAATACGTTTGCATCCATCAAGACAGGTGTTGTCGCTTCCATTCCGATGATTGTTGGCGGTATACCTTTTGGTATTTTATTTGGTTCCTTGGCTTCCAGTTATGGCTTAAGCCCTTGGTTCGCCATTGCTATGTCAGCCATTGTGTTTGCTGGCTCTGCACAGTTCGTTGCGTTGGGATTAATTGCGCTCAATGCGCCGATATGGGTGATTGTGTCAACCACCTTTATTGTGAATCTTCGCCACCTTTTGTACGCCGCGGACATGGTGAAATACGTTAAGCATTTGCCTTTTTCGACGCGTCTGATGATGGGTTTTGGATTGATTGATGAAACTTACGCTGCCGTAAGGCCGCTGTATACGACAGGTGCCTTGAATGATAAAACGGGCCATAAAGCGTATCTTGGGTCATTTTGGGCTTTTTATCTTATGTGGAATGTTACCACTGTATTGGGCGTGTTGTCGGGTGAGTTGATTCCCGGCATGAGCGAGTGGGGGTTGGAGTTTGCCATGGTGGCGACCTTTATTGGAATTATTACGCCTTATTTGAAAAATCACCCTTTTTGGCTATGTCTCGTGAGTGCGGCGGTGTCATCTATTGTATTAGCAGATTTGCCGAATAATTTAGGTTTATTGAGTTCGGCTGTGATTGGCGTGTTGGTTGGTTACTTTGCTGAGCAGAGGAAGAGGCGTCATGGTAATGCAGTTCGGTTAGAAGGAGTTGACTCATGAGTGTCACGCAATCGCTTGTTATTATTTTGGGAATGTTTGTTGTTACCTTTGGGGTTCGTTTTGTGTTGCTGGCGCGAGCACATAAGGTGACCATGCCAGATTATGTGGAGCGAGCGTTAAAATATATGCCTGTGGCCGTGCTGACGGCCATTATTACCCCAATGGTGTTAATGCCAAGTGGTGAAATGGATGTGTCGCTTGATAACCCTTGGTTGCTTGGGGCGTTGGCCGCATTTGCTGTAGGCATCTATCGTCAGCATCAGTTGTTGACCATCGTCATCGGAGTCTTGGTGTTTTTTGTCGCTCGATATGCCTTGTAAGTTCACAAATGGATTAATCGTACAAATGTCAGTGGCGCAAAAAGAAATTTGCTGAGTCATCTCCCATACAAACTCAAATGCTATATACTTGCACGTTGAACAAATTTTCACAGTTAGACGAATATTTATCGGGACTTACATCAAACATGTCAGAAACGTCAAAACCAGGTAATTTTATTACCCAAATCATTGATAAAGATAATGAAACAGGCAAGCACGGCGGCAAAGTGCTGACTCGTTTCCCACCTGAGCCAAATGGCTATCTTCACATAGGTCATGCAAAGTCAATTTGTTTGAATTTTGGCTTGGCCCAGCGCTACCAAGGTCAGTGTAACTTGCGTTTTGACGATACGAATCCTGAAAAGGAAAGTGTTGAGTACATCGAGTCTATCAAACGTGATGTTGAATGGCTTGGATTTGAGTGGAAGGACGAGCCTAAGTTTGCCTCCGACTACTTTGGTCAGTTATACGATTTCGCTGTACAGTTAATTAAAGCTGGTAAGGCATATGTTTGTGAATTAAATGCCGAACAAATGCGAGAATATCGCGGAACATTGAAAGAGCCGGGTAAAAATAGTCCATTTCGTGACCGTTCTGTTGAAGAAAATTTAGCGATTTTTGAAGACATGAAGAAGGGAAAATACGCTGATGGGGAAGTGGTGTTGCGCGCGAAGATTGATATGGCGAGTCCAAATATCAACCTGCGAGACCCCATTATTTATCGCGTACGTCACGTTCACCACCATCAAACAGGTGATCAGTGGTGCGTATACCCTATGTACGATTTTACCCATTGTTTGTCTGACGCAATCGAAGGCGTGA
This sequence comes from Marinomonas posidonica IVIA-Po-181, assembly GCF_000214215.1. Classification (NCBI taxonomy): domain Bacteria; kingdom Pseudomonadati; phylum Pseudomonadota; class Gammaproteobacteria; order Oceanospirillales; family Oceanospirillaceae; genus Marinomonas; species Marinomonas posidonica. The sequence continues at coordinate 2,042,980 of NC_015559.1, read as the reverse complement.
CCCATTCTGTTTGTACCTTGGAGTTCCAAGATCATCGCCCATTATACGATTGGGTGTTGGCGACTTTGGGCACGGTTCATCCGCAGCAAATAGAGTTTGCTCGCCTAAACTTGAATTACACTGTGACCAGTAAGCGTAAGCTAAAACAGCTGGTGGATGAGCAGCACGTTAATGGCTGGGATGACCCTCGTATGCCGACTATTTCAGGTCTACGTCGTCGCGGTTACACTGCTTTATCTATTCGCAATTTCTGTGAACGCATTGGGGTGACTAAATCGGACAGTGTGGTCGACGTTGGCATGCTGGAGCATGCGATTCGTGAAGACTTAGACGCGAATGCCAATCGCGCCATGGCGGTTCTTAATCCAATTAAAGTGGTGTTAACTAACTACCCTGAAGGCAAAGAAGAAATCTTCACGGTGAGTAATCATCCGAAGAATGAAGCTGCAGGTCAGCGCCAAGTGCCCTTTAGTAAGGAGCTGTATATTGATGCGGCTGATTTTGCAGAAGTGCCGCCTCGTAAGTGGAAGCGTTTAACGCTGGAAGGCGCTGTTCGTCTTCGTGGTGGTTATGTGATTACCTGTGATGAAGCGATCAAAAATGATGCTGGTGACGTCATTGAGCTACATTGTCGTTATGATGAAAATACCCTGGGTGTGAACCCAGAGGGTTATAAGCCGAAAGGGGTGATTCATTGGGTGAGTGCGAAGCATGCTGTTGATGCGAGTGTAAACCTATACGATCGTTTGTTTGATAACGAAGCGCCAGATGCAAATTACGAAGATAAGACCTTCTTAGACTTTATTAACCCAGAATCTCTAACCGTATTAACCAGTGCGAAAGTAGAACCTTCTTTGTTAGAAGCAGAGAAAGGCCAAGGCTTCCAATTTGAACGTGAAGGTTATTTCTGTCGCGATTTGAAGGAAGAGGGTTTGGTGTTCAATCGTACAGTGACCTTGCGTGATTCGTGGGCGAAAATTGAAGCAAAAGGAAAATAACGGCGATGCTGAAGATTTACAACACCCTCAGTGGGAAGAAAGAAATTTTCAAACCAATTGAAGAAGGTAAGGTTGGTATGTACGTGTGTGGCAACACGGTATACGATTTTTGCCATATTGGTCATGCTCGCGCCATGATTTCTTTTGACGTGATTTCACGCTTTATTCGTCATTTGGGCTACGAACTGAATTATGTCCGAAATATCACGGATGTGGATGACAAGATCATTAAGCGTGCGGAAGAAAATAATGAAACCACGCAAGCTTTAACTGAGCGTATGATTGCAGCGCAGCGTGAAGATGAATTACGTTTAGGTAATAAAATGCCTGATCGTGAGCCGAAAGCCACTGAATTCATGCAACAAATCATAGATATGGTTCAAGTCTTGATCGACAAAGGTTTTGCGTATCAGGGTACGTCTGGTGACGTCTATTATCGAGCTACTGCGTTTAAAGAATATGGCAAGCTTAATAATCGCAAACTGGAAGACATGCTGGCGGGTGCACGTATTGATGTAGAAACAGCAAAAGAGCATCCTGCTGACTTTGTTTTGTGGAAGCAAGCAAAAGTCGGAGAAGTGGCTTGGGAGTCACCTTGGGGGCTGGGTCGTCCAGGTTGGCACATTGAGTGTTCAGCGATGTCAACTAATTGCCTAGGCAGTCATTTCGATATTCATGGTGGTGGTCCTGATCTTAAGTTCCCGCACCATGAAAACGAGATCGCGCAATCGGAAGCGGCGACGGGCAAGGATTATGTGAACTATTGGATGCATTGTGGTGCGGTTCGCGTTAACAACGAAAAGATGTCCAAATCATTGGGGAATTTTTTCACGGTGCGTGATGTATTGGAAAAATACAACCCTGAAGTGGTTCGTTATTTGATGGTGTCTAGCCAATATCGTAGTCCGATTGATTATTCTGATCAAAGCCTTAACGAAGCTAAAGTGGCGCTGGAGCGCTTGTATACGGCGTTGCGCCAGCAGAGTGTTGCTGAAGAATGGGTTGCCTCAGAATATACGGCTCGTTTTGAAGAGGCGATGCAGGACGATTTCAACACGCCTGTCGCTGTTTCTGTGTTGTTTGAATTGGTCAGAGAGTTGAATAAAGCGAAAGCGGAAGAGAGTGATAAAGCGGCCAACTTGGCGGCGGAGTTGAAATCTTTAGCAAGCTTATTAGGTCTTTTGGATCAAGTGCCTGAATATTTCTTACAAAATAGCACCATTACGGCAGGGTTAGATGAGAGCGCGATTCAAGCCTTGATTGATGAGCGTACTCAGGCTCGCAAAGACAAAAACTTTGCACGCAGTGATGAAATTCGAGACCAGCTAGCGGATCAAGGGATTGAGCTTTTGGACAGTCGCGAAGGCACGACTTGGACAAGAAGCTAGCGCATAATATGCGGTAACGAAAGATGGAAGAAAGGCGATGAATGCATCGCCTTTCTTATTCTATTGCAAGTAATTTAGTCTTTTACGACCTTGATGGCGAGTACATCGCATGGTGCGCCATGAAGAACGCCATTTGCCGTGGAGCCAAGTAAAAGTGCTAATCCGTGACGGCAGTGACTGCCAACCACGATTAGATCTACCTGCTTTTCTTCTGCAATGCGATGTATTTCACTTTCGATACCACCTTGTGTAATGCAACATTCTTCAACGGGTGCATCAATTTGATCTTCAAGAATGGCAATGCGTTCTTTTGCTGTATCTTGAAGCTGTGCTTGAATGTCAGTGATGTCGATAGGGACGTCGCCGCCATAAGCGTAGTTGAGTGATTCAATAACATGAAGGATGGTTAACTTAGCGCCTGTTGCTTTGCATAAACCAACGGCTTTATTAGCCACCTTGATACTTTCATCCGTTAGATCAACAGCGAGTAGAATTCTGTTATACATCTAGAATACCTCCAGAGTTGGCTTGATATATTTATTATAGTTTAAAACGAAAGAGACACTAATATGACTGCTCTTATTGTTATTTGTATCGTCTTGTCTTTAATGGGTTCCGCTTTGTGGATTGTGCCACCAAAAAAAGAGCGTCAACGTATGGCTCTGCGTATGCATGCGCGTCAGCTTAACCTCACAGTCCAGCTTACATCAATTGACCTTCCTGACAAGTGGGATAAGTCAATGACACGCAAAAAAGTGGTAAGTTATTCTTTGTATCGGGCTAAGCCGCTGGAGGCTCTTGTTAAGCCTGTGTGGCTTTTGCCTTATGAGGTGTGGAAATACGATTCAATCTCGTCAGCTTGGTGGGCCAGTCAGTCGATAGCTCTAACCAATCGTGATAAGGCCATTTTGACAGAATTTGAAGGTCGACTTGAAGGCATTAAAATTCAAGCGGCCAGTGTCGATTTTTATTGGCAGGAGCAAGGCGATGAATCGAGCGTGGACGACATTGCCGAACTCTTGCAATCTTTTACAAAGTTGCCATTAAGCGTGTGATTCTGGATGAAACTAGTGATTTAAAAATCGTCCTTGCGTACGGAATACTTGAGCTATTTGGGTTTCATTGGGGCGTCAGGAGATTCCACGCTTTGCATGAGTTTGGCCAGCGCTTCCTCAGGATTCTCACTTTCTTTCATGGCCTCGATTTGTGGCGATAATATTTCTCTCATGCGTTCGGTGACAAAGGTTTTTAACGTGTTTTTCTCTGGTCTTTCTATGGCGTCAGATTTGAGGTGTGACAGGATGACACCATAGAGTGTTTGAGCAACACGGGTATCGCCATTGTCAAAGTTTTTGTTGGCTTGGACGATTTGACGGTTAAGCTGGATCCACAAGTTTAACCAGCGTAAATAGTCATAGCAGGCCTGATAGTGGGCATTACTAATACGACCTTTACGACGTAAATAAAGTAACATTTTGGCTAATTTGGTGAGTCTTTCTTTGTAGTTGCTTTTTTCCTGAAAGCTGAATAGCTCTGGTTCTGGGCTAAATTCAATTGGGTCGATATTGCGACCTTCTTCAGCGGTCGCGATACGAATTTCAATTTTTTCAGGATCGTCGGAATATTGCAGAAGTTCTCGAAGTGTGTCTAGATAGAAGTCATACAGAACATCAGAGGCAATAGAGTCGGTGTTGACGTCTTTAAGACCACGTATATGTTGTTCAACACGATCGGCGCGATTGGACAGTTGGAGTTGTTTAACTCGGCGTTCGGTGATCTCTTTTTCTTTTTGATGGGCGCGTGAACCAATAATGACTGATAACAGTACTATGATAATTAAAAACGCGATGGTTAAAATTTGCAGCGTAGCCATGATTGTCCTTTAGCAATGAATTCAGTATGTTAAATAAGAAATACCAAGTTCAGCAAGAATTATTATAGAAACAATACAGGGATCGCTTGTCATATAAAAGGTGTTTGCTTAATATCAGCGCCCCGAGAGATTAAACTTCGTGCAATTAGTATTTGCAGATCGACTTTATAAAAGGCTTACACAGTTCAATGGGAAAATCACTGGTAATCGTGGAATCGCCAGCCAAGGCGAAAACTATTAATAAATACTTAGGCAATGACTTTGTCGTTAAGTCGAGTGTAGGTCATATTCGAGACCTTCCATCGGGTAAAACCGCGACTTCGACGCCTCAGGAGCGAGCAAAGCAAGCCGCTTTGACGCGTAAAATGAGCCCAGAAGAAAAGCTTGAGTATAAAAGCCGTAAGTCTCGTAAGCAGCTAATTGCTCGTATGGGCGTCGATCCTGAAGATAATTGGCATGCTAATTATGAGGTGTTGCCCGGCAAAGAAAAAGTCGTCGATGAACTTAAACGATTGGCCAAAAATGCTGACACCATCTATCTCGCGACCGATTTGGATAGAGAGGGAGAGGCCATTGCGTGGCATTTGCGTGAGGCCATTGGTGGTGATGACAGCCGTTATAAGCGTGTTGTATTTAACGAAATTACCAAGAAAGCCATTCAGTCTGCCTTCGAAACGCCTTCCGAGTTGGATTTAAACCGAGTCAATGCACAGCAAGCGCGTCGTTTTCTCGATCGTGTGGTTGGCTTTATGGTGTCACCATTACTTTGGGCGAAAGTAGCGCGTGGTTTGTCTGCTGGCCGAGTTCAATCCGTTGCGGTACGCTTGATCGTTGAGCGTGAACAGGAAATTCGTGCCTTCGTTCCAGAAGAGTTTTGGGAACTGGATGCCATGTTATCGACCTCAAGTGATGACATGATTAAATTTGAGGCGGCGAAGTACCAAGGTAAAGAATATCGACCGGTTAATCAGTTGCAATCGGATGAGCATGTGGCTCGTTTACAAATGGCGAAGTACCTTGTTCAAAGTCGCGAGGATAAACCGACTAAGAGCAAGCCTTCTGCACCTTTCATTACCTCGACCTTGCAACAAGCAGCGAGTACGCGTTTAGGCTATGGCGTTAAGAAGACCATGATGCTGGCTCAGCGTTTGTATGAAGCGGGTTACATTACTTATATGCGTACCGACTCGACCAATTTGAGTGCTGAGGCGGTTGAGTCTTTACGTCAATACATTTTAAGCTCATTTGGTGAAGCTTACTTACCCGCCGATCCTATTCGTTACTCAAGTAAAGAAGGTGCGCAAGAGGCTCACGAAGCCATTCGTCCTTCTGATGTGAATGTGCGCGTGGATGATTTGTTAGGGATGGAAAAAGACGCTCACCGTCTATACGATTTGATTCGCAGCCAATTTATGGCCTGTCAAATGACGCCTGCTGAATACACTTCTACCACGATTACCGTGGTGGCAGAGGAATACGAATTTAAAGCGAAAGGGCGTATTTTGCGCTTTGATGGTTACACCAGAGCCATGCAAACGGTTGTGAAGAAAGGCGAAGATAATATCTTGCCTGATGTGACTCAGGGTGAGTTTTTAGATCTCAAAGAGTTGCTACCTGAGCAACACTTTACCAAACCTGTGGCTCGATTCAGCGAAGCCAGCTTGGTGAAAGAATTGGAAAAGCGTGGTATTGGTCGACCTTCAACCTACGCGTCTATTATCTCGACCATTCAAGATCGTGGTTATGTTCGAGTTGAAAATCGTCGTTTCTATGCAGAGAAAATGGGAGACATTGTCACCGATCGATTGGTTGGCAGTTTCTCATCCTTGATGGACTTTAGTTTTACGGCGCAAATGGAAGAGCGTTTGGATGAAATCGCTGAAGGGGATAAAGACTGGATTCAAACTCTGAATGCTTTCTATCGTGACTTTAGCAATGTGTTGGCAAAAGCGGAGTCGCCCGATGACGGCATGATGCTAAATGAGCCAACGCCGACGGATGTTGAATGCCCAACATGCAGTCGTCCTATGCAGATTCGTACCGCCAGCACAGGGGTCTTCATGTCTTGCTCTGGCTATGCTTTACCGCCTAAAGAGCGTTGCAAGGCCACTATTAATCTTATTCGTGGCGATGAAGCGGTTGCGGTCGACGATGAAGAAGGTGAATCTAAGGCGCTGATCAATAAGCATCGCTGTAAGATTTGTGGCTCTGCCATGGACAGTTATTTGATGGACGAGCATCGCAAACTGCATGTTTGTGGTAATAACCCATCTTGTACCGGTTACGAAGTGGAAGCGGGCAGCTTCAAAATCAAAGGCTACGATGGGCCGGTGATTGAGTGTGATAAATGCAGTTCAGAAATGCAGCTTAAGACGGGGCGCTTTGGTAAGTATTTTGGCTGTACCAATGAAGAGTGTAAGAATACTCGTAAGCTGCTTAAAAGCGGTGAAGTTGCGCCGCCTAAGATGGACCCAGTGCCTATGCCGGACTTGGCTTGTCAGAAGGTGGAGGATCATTACGTGTTGCGTGATGGTGCAACTGGTTTGTTCTTGGCCGCTAGCCAATTCCCTCGTAAACGCGAAACCCGTGCGCCTTATGTGAAAGAATTGATTCCATATATGGATCAAATTGATCCAAAATATCATTTTTTCGCAGATGCGCCCGTTGCTGATTCAGAAGGCCGTTCTACCTTGATTCGTTATAGTCGTAAAACCAAAGAGCAATACATTATGACGGAAAATGAAGGCAAACCAACGGGGTGGAAAGCTTTTTATGATGGCGGTAAATGGGTCATCGAAGAAGGTAAAAAGAAAAAATGATCAGCGTAAGTTATGCCAGTGTAACGAATCAAAGGCTTGATGCTGCAAAGCGTTTACTGGCACTTGCTCAGTCAAGTGACGAAGCTTGGCTGGTCAGTAGTCTTGAAGGCTCGGCTTTGTTTCAATTACGCAGTGCCTTCAATGGTTTGTTGCAAGAAGTTGCACAGAGTTATGCATTGTCTGATTGTTTGGATGTGATTACATTGGCCTCTGAAGCCGAAGCCAAGCAGTCTGTTGTACCGGTTCTGTCAGAGTTAAAGGACTTAATAAGTCAGTCTAGATCTTGGTGTTGCCAGCTTCTGAGTGCTTATCAGCAACAATTAGAGTGTCATTTGGTTCAATCATCTTTTGGCCGAACGGACCTTATTGGTTCTGGTGGGGATGATGGTGCCTCAATGCAATTGTATTTGACCAAGCTAACTGACTTGGTGTTACGTTTTAGAGAAGAGTCATCTGAGTATTAATATGAAAGAGTCATACCTTGAAATTGTTGAGCTGGAAAACGGCGATATTGTATTACGCCCAGCCAGTGACAGTGGCGAGGAAACAGAGCCGTTAGCAACCCTGAAAATTTCAGACACGACACGGTCTTATTTGCAGGATCGTTATTTTGAATTGGCAAAATGCATGTTTCATGCAGGGATTGATTTTGTGTATTCGGATGAGTCTATGGCTGATGAAGGGTTGGATTACATGGACGATGATTTCCGTCCTAAAATTCTTCATTAATGATTTTAAACAAGATCAACAAAAAAAAGGTGGCTTTAGGCCACCTTTTTTATGATGTGTATTGGCTTTTATAGTCCTTGTCGAATAACGCCGACAGACAGGCCTTCGATTGCAAACTCTTCGCTCTCAAGGTCCACAACAATGTCCTGGTAGTCTTCGTTTTCAGGAATTAATCGAACAATGCGTCCTTTTTGCTCGAAGCGTTTAACGGTGACTTCATCGCCAATGCGGGCAACGACAATTTGCCCATTGCGAACCGTATTGGTTTTGTGGACGGCCAATAAATCACCTTCCATAATGCCAATGTTTTTCATGCTGGTGCCGGAAACCGACAAGAAATAATCTGCTTTCGGTGAGAACATATTACCTGGAACAGTAACATGGGTATCTATGTTCTCTTGAGCCAATATAGGGTATCCTGCGGCCACTTTACCGATAACGGGCAAACCTAACTCGTCTTCTGGAGCGTTGTTTTCGGAAGACTCAACCAATCGAATGCCACGAGAAGCGCCGGACAGCATTTCAATTGCGCCTTTTTTGCAGAGGGCTTTTAAGTGTTCTTCAGCCGCATTTGGGGATTTAAAGCCAAGTCGTTTCGCGATTTCCGCACGGGTAGGTGGGAATCCGGTTTCATTAATAAACTCGCGAATGGTATCGAGTACATCAGATTGTCTTTTGGTTAATTTAATCATGGCACTATCTGGTTGTTTATACAGTAACTGTTATTATATACAGCATTCTTAACGATTCTCAATAAAATAAATGCTTTCAGACGAATTAAAAAATAAAATCCAATCAGCCTATCGCGATATGCTGGATGCCAAATCCCATAAACCAAGGGTTGGTCAGCGCCAAATGATAGGTGCGATCGCGCGTACGTTGGGAAACATTAAACAAGGTACCGAGGGAGAGCGGCTAGATGAAAAACATGTGGCAGTCATCGAGGCAGGGACGGGAACAGGTAAAACCTTATCCTATTGTCTTGCTGTCATTCCTATTGCAAAGGCAAGAGGATTAAAGCTTGTTATCTCAACAGCCACCGTGGCTCTGCAAGAACAAATTCTCCATAAAGACTTACCTGATATCTTGTCCAATACCGAGGTAAATTTTAAGTACACCTTAGCGAAAGGTCGCGGTCGCTATCTTTGTCTCAACAATCTGGAGGCTTTTCTAGGCACACAAGAGCAGGCTATGGACGATATGTTTGCCGGTTTGTTTGAGCAGCACCTCCAATCGGATGATGTCAATACTGTGCTTTATCAAGAGATGGATGAAGCATTAAGTAAAGGTAAATGGGATGGTGATAAAGATAATTGGGAAGGTATTATTCGAGAGCTAGACTGGCGTCGCTTAACGACTGACCATCAACAATGCACGAATCGTAATTGTGCCAATTATTCGGCCTGTCCATTTTTTAAAGCCCGTGCCGAGATTGAAGTGGCTGATGTCATCGTCGCGAACCATGACCTTGTGCTGGCGGATTTGTCCTTAGGTGGTGGTGCTATTCTGACGCCGCCGAAAGAAACCATTTATGTGTTCGATGAGGGCCATCACCTGCCTGATAAAGCCATAGGGCATTTCCGTCATGAGGTCAGGTTGCAGCAAAGTATTAGCTGGCTTAGACAATTGGAAAAGAATTTGGTGAATTTGAAGCAGGAGCTTACCGATGAGGTGAGTTTAACGGGTCAATTGCTGATTAAAATGCCGCAACAGATTCAGACTATTGTCAATTTCATCCAATACGCTCAGCAAGGCTTATCACCTTATATTAATGGTTTGGGATTGGATCAGAATAATAATCAGCATCGATTTGAGTTTGGTGTGGTGCCTGATGAGTTGAAGCAATTGGCATACAGTTTGTCGACCAGCTATCAAAAATTATTTAATAGCGTTGAAAGCATTCAGGACGAATGCAAAAAAGCCAAGCAGAATGAGGGTATGGGTGTGACGCCTGAAATGGCCGAAACTTGGCAGCCCATTTTAGGGGCGATATTGGGGCGAATCGAGCAAAGTGTTGGTTTGTGGCAGCTGTATTCAACGACGGATGATCAGCAATATCCACCAAATGCTCGTTGGTTGATTTTATCTGGTCAGGGCATGGAGCAGGATATTGAGTTGGGGGCTTCCCCGATTCTAGCGGCCAATACTTTACGGCAGCAATTATGGGATAAGTGTTTTGGTGCCGTGGTGACCTCTGCGACACTCACGGCGTTGAATCAATTTCATCGGTTTAATATGCGTTCGGGGGTGCCGAGAGAGAGCGAGTATCTGCGTGTGTTAAGCCCTTTTGACTTTCAGAATAATGGCGTGTTGGTGATTCCAGAGATGAAATCTGAGCCAAATCAGGTTGAGCTGCATACGGCTGAAATTGTTGATTACCTAAACGAGAAGGTGGATCGAGATAAAGCCAGTTTGGTGTTGTTCTCATCTCGTCGCCAAATGGAAGACGTGGCGCAATCTTTGAAAGAGTCGTTGAAAGATATCTTGTTAATACAGGGTGAGCAATCGAAGCGAATCATATTAGAGTCACACAAATCACGAATTGATGAGGATAAAGGCAGTTTGCTATTTGGCTTGGCCAGTTTTGCTGAAGGGGTGGATTTGCCCGGTGATTATCTTTCCTCTGTGTTTATTGCCAAAATTCCGTTTGCTGTGCCTGATGATCCTGTTGACGCCACCTTAGCGGAATGGATCCAAAAGCGTGGTGGCAATCCCTTTATGGAAATCACCATTCCAGATGCCTCGTTGCGTCTAGTGCAGGCCACAGGTCGCTTGTTAAGAAGTGAAACAGACTCAGGGACCATTCATATATTGGATAAGCGTCTTAAAACCAAGCGTTATGGAAACCAATTGGTTCAGAGTTTACCGCCTTATCGATTGGGGTGATGGCAAAGAAACAGCGGTTTAAACTCCACTGAGTTTTTACCCTGTTTTAAAGGAAAAGATGATAAAGCTGGATCAATTAGGTACACTCCATGCTCAGATAATTAACCTCTAACCGAAGAAGTGTATAGATTCCGATATGGAAAACCAAAATCAAGACGTAGCACCAGAAAGTAACACCAAACCGAAACGAACTCGCCGTCAAAATAAGCGACCTAGAAAAGCTCAAGGTAAGGCAAGTGAAGCAAAAATGGATGAGGCAACGTCGAATCAAGGTGTTTGGTCTATAGATGATTTTAAGGTGCCAGAAGCGGAGGGTAAATTACGCTTTCATGATTTGAACTTACCGGATCGAGTGTTAAAGTCCATTGCAGAAATGGGGTTTGAGTATTGCAGTGAGATTCAAGCGGAAACCTTGCCAACTACATTGCAGGGTTATGACATCATAGGTCAGGCTCAAACAGGTACGGGTAAGACCGCGGCGTTTTTGATTGCCATGATCACGGATTTCCTAGATTACCCATTGGAAGAAGAGCGAGCTAACAATCTCGCCCGTGGTTTGATTATTGCGCCAACCCGTGAATTGGCGTTACAGATTGCAGATGAAGCTGTGAAGCTAACGGCTAACTGTCATTTAAATGTCGTGGCGTTAGTGGGTGGGTTAAGCTACGAAAAGCAAAAACAGGCTTTGCAAACCGAAAATGTGGACATTCTTGTGGCCACACCGGGTCGATTATTAGATTTTGCTCGTAGTCGTAAAGTCTTGCTAAATAAAGTGGAGTGTTTGGTTCTGGATGAAGCGGACCGTATGTTGTCCATGGGCTTCATTCCAGATGTGAAAAGCATTATCCGTATGACGCCGCACAAAGAAACCCGTCAAACCATGCTGTTTAGTGCGACTTTCCCGAAAGACATTCAAGCTTTGGCGAAACAATGGACCTATTTTCCAAAGGAAGTGTCGGTTGTGCCAAAAGAAGCGACCAACAAAAACATCGAACAGGTGATTTATACGGTTGAAGCCGATCAAAAATGGCCTGTGTTGAAGCAATTAATAGAAGAAAATGGCAGTCAACGAACCATTATCTTCGCCAATCGTCGTGATGAAACGCGGGATTTGTACGAACGTCTAAAAATGGAAAAAATTAATTGCGCAATTTTGTCGGGTGAAGTGGCACAAGATAAGCGAGTAAAAACCTTAAAAAGTTTCAAAGATGGCAGTATTCAGGTACTGGTTGCAACCGATGTTGCTGGGCGTGGTATCCACGTTGATAATGTTGAGTTGGTGGTAAATTACGCTCTACCGGAAGATCCTGAGGATTATGTGCATCGTATTGGTCGTACTGGTCGAGGTGGTGAAACTGGCAAGTCTGTTAGTTTTGCTAGTGAAGACGATGCTTTCATGATCCCAGAAATTGAAAAAACGGTAGGGGAAAGTATTCGCTGCGAATACATGGTAGACATGTCTAAGTAAGCAAATCTAACGAGTAGGCTAGGATGAATTTAGAACATCATTATGCGACTCTAGGCGACGCTTTTTACACACATGTGGCGATTCAGCCACTTCATGAGCAGCGTTTGGTTGAATTTAACCAAGCGCTAGCGACTTCCTTATCTGTTGATATTAAATCTCCTGAAACTAAAGCCTTATTAATGGGCGAAACTGTTTTGCCTCAAGGTCTGAGTATGGTCTACGCAGGTCACCAGTTTGGTGGCTTTTCACCTCAACTTGGTGATGGGCGGGGAGTCTTATTGGGCGAAGTTCGTGGGCAGGATGGTCTTTTATATGATTTGCATATGAAAGGGGCGGGACTGACGCCTTATTCTCGTCGTGGGGATGGCCGTGCTGTATTGAGATCCTGTATTCGAGAGTATTTGGCCAGTGAGGCTATGTCGGCATTGTCCATTCCAAGTTCCCGAGCGCTGGCGTTATTTGATAGTCGAGAAGCGGTTTATCGAGAGAGGCCAGAACCTGGTGCCATGTTGTTGCGCACCGCAAACGGACACATTCGATTTGGGCATTTTGAATTTTTCTTTTATCAAGGTAAGCAGGCGCAATTAGATCAGTTGGTTGAGCATTGTCTAGACTATTATTATCCAGAGTGTCGTCAAGCGGAGCAGCCACTTGTAGCTATGTTGCTGGCAGTGGTAAAGCGAACCGCGCAGATGATAGCTAAGTGGCAAGCCGTTGGCTTTCAACATGGGGTCATGAATACGGATAACTTTTCCATTACGGGGGAAACCATTGATTATGGTCCGTATGGATTTATGGAAGATTTTGACGAATCATGGGTGTGCAATCATTCTGATTATGAAGGGCGTTATGCCTTTGCGCGTCAACCCGGTGTTGGTTTGTGGAATTTGAATTGTCTGATGCGCTGCTTTTCCAATCATTTAGAACGAGATCAGTTAGTATCAATTTTACAAACTTATGAAGCTGAGTTACAGCAACATTATGATGACTTGATGTTAGCAAAGACAGGGTTAGAAAAAACGACGGATCTTCATGTGTTACTGCCGTCTTTGTTTAGTCTGCTAACAAAAGAAAAAATGGATTACAGTGTGTTCTTTCGATTATTAGCGCATTTTAGAGAGAGTGAGTTCGACTTGTTGTTAGATGAAGTTATTGATCGTCAAGCTTTATCTAACTGGTTGCAGCAATATCAGGCGGCTAGACTCTCAAATACCTTGTCGTGGTCGCAAATGTCGGAACGTATGCTGCAAACGAATCCCAAATTTGTATTGCGAAATTATTTGGCGCATAGCGTCATTCAAGCGGCCGAGCAAGGTGATTATTTACCCTTTAGGCGTTTGTTAAATGTTTTAACTTCCCCGTTCGAAGAACATCAAGCATCTGATGAGCTTGCTCAGAGGTCGCCGGAATGGGGAAAATCCTTAGAAGTCAGTTGTTCATCCTAACCTTGAGATGACAAGAAAGGAACAGATCATGATTAAGCATTCTGTATGTGTTTTAGGTGGCGGAAGTTTTGGTACCGCGTTGGCCAATATTATGGCAACGAATGGTCACCAGGTTAGTCAGTGGATGCGTAACGAGCAACAAGTTGAAGAGATTAATTTAACAGGGCTAAACAGTCGCTATCTTCCTAATGCCCCGCTTCATCAAGAGTTATTGGCGACTAGTAACTTAGAGCAAGCGATACGTGACAGTGATACCGTTTTTGTGTCTATTCCGTCTAAGTCGTTTGAGCAAGTGGTTGAGCGGATAGAGCCATTGTTAACATCGGATAAAATATTGATCAGTACCACTAAGGGGTTCAATCCGAATCGCTTTGAGTTAATGAGTGATGTGCTGAAACGTAATGCGGTTACGCAAAAAATTGGGGTGTTAAGTGGCCCTAATTTGGCCAAAGAAATTGCCGCTGGTCAGATGACAGGCTCGGTTATTGCGAGTTCAGATGACTTAGTTCGCCAGCGAGTGATAGAGTTACTTAAATCGCCAACGTTTCGCGTTTACGAAAATGCTGACAGTAAAGGTGTGGAATTGGCGGGGGCGTTAAAGAATATCTATGCAATTGTCTGTGGTTTGGCGAAAGCCCTAAAAGTTGGCGAAAATACCATGTCGATGATTATGACGCGCAGTTTGGCTGAAATGAGTCGATTTGCTGTACATTTTGGTGCCAATCCTATGACCTTTTTGGGCTTGGCGGGGATGGGAGATTTGATTGCTACTTGCACGTCGCCATTGAGTCGTAATTATCGCGTGGGCTTTGCGATTGGATCTGGCCAAAACCTAGAAGAGGCGGTCGGTTCGATTGGCGAAGTGGCTGAAGGTGTAAATACACTGAAAATGGTGGTTGAGGAGGCGCATAAACATGGCCTTTATATGCCACTTGCAGAAGGTTTGTTTAAATTAATATTTGACGGTGCTACTTTGGATTCTCTTATCGGTTCTATGATGACGGGTGAGCAGAAGTGGGATGTTGAATTTGCGACTAATGAGGAGAATGAGCATGTCTAAACCAGGCTATGCCAAACAGGATTTTTGGTTTCGTTTGATCTTTATGGTGTTTTATTGGTTTGTTCTAAATTTGGCTTTAACCGTGTTTGGCATCCTAGTGGTGTTGGTGAGTTTGGTTAAGCTGGGTTCAAAGCATGAGCCTGTTACCTTGGCTTGTTGGCTAACGAATGTCTCTGCTTTTATCGGTCAGATTTTTGCTTACTTGTCTTATGCGGATGAGGAAAAACCTTTTCCTTTCCAACCTTGGCCTCAAGTAACGTCTGATGATGAAGCGTAAGCGTCTTTATGTTTTGCGGCATGGTAATGCGACACCTTATTCTCATGGCGCAGATGAATTAAGAGAGTTAACCGAGCTGGGGGTGGCAGAAGTAAAGTCTGCCGCTCAAGCTTTCATGGCCAGGTCGGAAATATTCGATAGGGTATTTGTTAGCCCGTTTATTCGTGCTCAACAGACGGCAAAAATATTTTTAGCGCAACTGGATATGAATTTGTCCTTCGAAACGGCAACAACGATTACACCTTCAGGTCAGCCTGCTGATGTAGCGGATTGGTTGCAGCAGCAAGATGGTGAATCTATTTTGCTGGTGACTCACCAACCTTTTGCGCAACAATTGGTGGAATATCTAAGTGATGAGCCTCTGCCGTTTCAGTTTGCAATGACAACGGCCACCATGGCAGCCTTAGAAGGGGACTTTTTTGCGCCGGCGTGTTGTCAACTTCGTTGGCATACTTCACCCAGATAATGGAAATAACTCTCATAGATTGGTAATGCGTATTATGGGAAATGACATCGTATACAAGCTGGCGCATACCGAGCTGGCGGCCATTCAATGGCTTTCTAAAGATTCCTCTGACATTAAAATATTATCACTGCATGGCTGGTTAGATAATGCGGCCAGTTTTTCTCAGCTTGCTCCTTATTTGTCTGATTATACTCATACCGCACTAGATTTGGCTGGCCATGGGCTATCGAGCCATCGTCCAGCTGGTAGCTTTTATCATTTATGGGACTATGTCTTGGACCTAGTGTCGGTGTTGAGTCAATCTAAGCAAAGCGTGTGGTTGATAGGACATAGTATGGGTGGGGCTGTTGCTATGCTGGTCGCCGCCATCGCTCCGGATAAAGTGCGTGGCTTGATTGTCTTGGATAACATTGGGCCAATGAGTGGATCCGCTACTGAACGCGTTGGCCATTTGCAAAGAGCGGTCAATAAAATGGCCAAGCTAAAGCAGGGCCGAGAGACTAGCTATCCATCGGAAGAGGCAATGGTGCTGGCGAGAATGGAGGGTTTTACTAAACTTTCTAAAGCTGCTTCGCAAAACTTGGTGAGTCGTGGGGCGAGATGGTCGGATTCGCAGTGCTGGGTCTGGCGTCATGATATCAAGTTGACCTTCCCATCACCGTTTCGTATGGACGAAACTGGGGTAGAGGCGTTTATTCAGGAAATTAAGTGTCCAACCTTAGTCTTGCTGGCAAAAGACGGTATTTATCAAAGCCATCCAGAAGTGGTTGATCAGCGTATAAAACAATTTCCATGGGTGAAAATGAAGTGGCTCGATGGGAATCATCATTTCCACCTAGAGTCTGAGAGTAGCTTTGAGGTGGCAACAGAAATTAAGCAATTCATTGATCAAAATTAATTTGCCACAGGCTAGCTTGTGTAAGGGTAAGAAATTATGGTTAAGCTCAGTCTTTTTGCATTGTTAAGTTTTTCTTGGGCGAGCTTTGCGTTTGCTGATTCATCGGCTGTCGAGAGTTACCGTGATGCGCAATTGGTGAAAAGTCGTTCTGAGCAAGCGGTATCGGTTGAGGTGCCGTTGGCAAAAATTCAACGCTCTGGGCGAGGCTGGGAGCCTGAGAAGGTTGAGCGATTAACCGGAAATCTTGTGACTTCATTGTACAAGATCAATCGCAATGTACTTTTAACGGATGTCTATCAGCACTATTACGCTGAATTAACCAAAGTCGATCATCAAGTCTTGTTTGAATGTCAGAGCCGAAGCTGTGGCAGCAGTAATGCTTGGGCAAATAACTTCTTTGGTGATTACTTGTTGTATGGCTCTGATCAAAGTCAGTCCCTCTTGGTGGTAAAGACGGCTGATAGTTTGTATCAGATATTGTATGTGAATCGTCGTGGTGCGGGTGATGTCATGGTGCGTTTAGATCAAGTTGCTTTGCCTAATGAGGATATGGTTTCAGGCAATATTATGGCGCAACTTGATGTTAAAGATATACCGCGTATTCGTCGTTTTTTAACGGACTTGCCTGCAGGTCAATCAGTGATTGGATTTGTCACCAGTCAACAGCAAGACAGGATGCCTGCCTTGAGCGTTGGTGATCGTTATATTGATGAATTGGTGTCAGGTCTGGGAACGCGTTTAGCGGAAAAGGTACGCTTTGTTAATTTGGCTGATATGGGGCGAGCATCCCTTAGTGTAGATCGAGTGAGTTTTGTTAGGGCTGGACCATAGCTCTAGAGAGTGATGTGGAGGGAGTTGAAGAAATCATTTCTGCTCCTTCTGTTAACAGCTGGATTGAATTTGCTTATCAGATCGCTCGCAAAGCGATTGTAGGTATGGACTCTAATCAATCTGTTTATCACTCTTTTACAAAGGGTTGATGCCTTGATTTCTGAGTAATCGACAAAGATCAATTAAAGGTAGACCGATTAATGAATTTGGGTCATCGCCTGCCATTTTTTCAAATAACGAGACTCCTAATCCTTCGCACTTGAAGCTGCCGGCGCAATCGAGAGGTTGTTCAATGTCGATGTAGCGCTTTATTTCCGTATCCTTTAGCGACCGAAAATACACATGATACTGACTCAAGCTGTATTCGTATGAGTGAGTGGTGGTGTTGTATACGCACAATCCTGTTAAAAAGGTCACTTTACGGCCGCTGAACTCTTTAAGTTGCTGAAAGGCTTTGTCGCTGGTGTGTGGTTTTCCAAGAATCTTATTGTCTAGTACGGCGATTTGATCCGAAGCAATAATAATGTAGCAGGCATCGTCTTGTGAGGTGCTTTGTTGTCTTAGCTGTCTGGAGACGGCTTCAGCTTTCTCGATACTGAGTCGTTCAACCAGGTGTTGAGGTGATTCATCTGAGTGTGCGCCTTCTTCTATGTTGGGGGATAAGCACTCAAAAGGAATTTGTAAGCGTTCTATTAATGCCTTTCGATAAGGAGAGGATGAGCCTAGAATGATGTTTTTTTGCATGTTAATTTTACCAGATTGCAGTGGAGTGAACGGATTTTACTTTTTTTTGCCTATCTGTTTCAAAATAAAGTGAAAAAAAGCGTTTAAAGTGTACTTAGACTTTGACAATGGCGCCCCTTGGCAATATCATTTGCCGCCATGTTAAATGACACATTACCTAAATATTTTGACCCTCGTAAATATGCAAACAATGAGTTGGCATTTGAAGGGAACATGCCCCTTAATCAATTTGAGGAGCTGTGTGCTATTTTAGCCTCTGATGAGGGTAATGCATTTATACATTTAGACTTTAGAGTTGATGAGGATAGGCGATATATTGCTACCGGATCATTAACTGCAAACGTGCAAGTTGTTTGTCAGCGTTGTATGGGGGCGGTTGATCATGATTTGGAGGTCGATCTTGCATTGGGGTTCGTCTACGACGAAGATCATGCTAAGAATCTTCCAAACAATTACGATCCTGTTGTCATGACCGATGGTGAAGTAATTTTAGCAGACATGGTTGAGCAAGAAATTATACTCGCTTTACCTATAGTCGCTTATCACGAAGAAAGTGGTTGCAACCCAACAGCTCAAAAGTATGCATCGTCTACCGATGACGCAGCGGATGACGAAAAACCGAATCCATTTAGTATATTGGCCCAATTAAAGGCTAAGTAAAGTTAGGAGCTCCAAAAATGGCAGTACAAAAAAGTAAAGTAACTCGTTCACGTCGCGGCCAGCGTCGTTCACACGATGCTTTGACTAGCGCAACACTATCTGTAGAAAAGACAACAGGTGAACTTCACCGTCGTCACCACATTTCTGCAGACGGCTTTTACCGTGGCCGTCAAGTTATCGCCCCTAAAGGTGAGTAACTAAGATACCCATGATCAGGGTAGCTTTAGACGCTATGGGCGGGGACTTAGGTCCCCGCATTGCTTTTGAGGGTGCAGTCTCGATATTGGCTCAATATCCAGAGGTTGCTATTACTCTCTATTACACTCCTGTTGATGGGCTTGATCTGCCTTCACATCATGAACGCTTATCATTGATCGCTTGTAGCGATGTGATCAAAGCGGATGAAGAAATTGTTTTATCCTTATTTCGCCGACACAATACGTCTCTCTACCAATCCATTCGTGCTCTGTCATCGGGTTCTGCTGATGTGGTGGTAACGCTTGGAAATACAGGTGTTATGGTGGCTTTAGCAAGGCATTTGCTAGGTGTTATTCGGCCTAAATTGTACCCAGCTTTGATTCGTGAACTGTATTCAAATCCGCTTAGGTGTTTGGTGGATCTAGGTGCGAATGTGCATTGCCCTGCTTCTATGTTGGTTGGGTTTGCTGAATTAGGGGCTGCTTATGTCGAGGCGTTAAGCAATGAAACGCCCAATGTCGGTTTGCTCAATGTTGGTGTGGAGAGTTCAAAGGGCAGTGTGGTAATAAAAGAGGCGGATAGCCTTTTAATTGATAAAAGTTGGCCTAATTATTTAGGGTATGCTGAAGGGACGGATTTATTTGAAGGTGAAAAAAATGTCATTGTTTGTGATGGCATGGTCGGCAATGCGGTTCTAAAAGCCTCGGAAGGTTTGTTGTCTTTTTTAATGAATAAATTTGGTGATTCAAAGCAGGTGGCACCTGTTTTTGAGACTTTTTACCAAACTGAACGCCGCCATGGTGCTTGCTTAGTGGGTGTGCGTGGCAATTTGGTAAAAGGTCATGGTCGCTCTGATCTGCCTGCTATGATTGGGGCGATTGAATATGGAATGGATATTGCGCGGGCTAATTTAAGTAAAGCCATTGAATCGCGACTTAGTAAAGAGGAGATGTGATGAGCACAACAACAGCGTTTGTTTTTCCAGGACAAGGTTCTCAGCAATTGGGAATGTTGGCTGATTTGGCTGAAAAGCACGAAATTATTCAGCAAACGTTTGCTGAAGCGTCTGAAGTACTTAGCTACGATCTGTGGGATCTTGTTCAAAATGATGCCGAGAAACTCAGTCAAACCGATAAAACTCAACCCGCACTTCTTACGGCAAGTGTTGCTCTATGGCGTTTATGGGAGCAACAGGGTGGTGATCAGCCAGCTTATGTTGCAGGCCATAGTCTTGGTGAATATTCTGCATTAGTTTGTTCAGGCGTTATGGCCTTTGCGGATGCTGTTGCTTTGGTTAAGCTTCGGGGTGAATACATGCAGCAAGCAGTACCAGCTGGTGAAGGTGCGATGGCGGCGATCATTGGTTTAGATGATGATAAAGTCGTTGCGGCATGTGAGGCAGCAGATGGTATTGTTAGTGCCGTAAATTTCAACTCACCAGGTCAGGTGGTGATTGCGGGTCATGTTGCGGCAGTTGAAGCGGCGATGGAAAATGCGAAAGAAGCGGGTGCAAAACGTGCTTTGCCTTTGCCTGTTAGCGTACCATCGCATTGTGAATTAATGATTCCGGCTGGTGAAAAACTAGCGGTTAAGTTAAATTCTATTGAATTTAAAGAGCCAACCTGCACCTTGGTGCAGAATGTGACAGGGCAGGCGGTTTCTGATCCGCAAGTGATTAAGGCAAACTTAGTCGCACAACTTAGCGAGCCAGTATTGTGGACACAGTCTGTTTTACTGCTATCTGAGTTGGGTGTGGTCACGACGATTGAGTGTGGCCCTGGCAAAGTGTTAAGTGGATTGAATAAGCGAATTGTCAAAGGTTTAGCATCGTCTTCTATTGGAGACTTGGCTGGCTTTGAATCAACTTTGGCTGGATAAGCATTCAGTCTTATTTGTGAAATATTGGAGACAGGCATGAGTCTTGAAGGAAAAATTGCCCTAGTGACAGGAGCGACACGTGGCATTGGTAAAGCCATCGCCACTGTACTTGCTGAACAGGGTGCAACAGTAATAGGAACAGCCACTAGTGAGTCAGGTGCGCAAAGCATTAGCGAATACCTGGGTGAGAATGGCAAGGGTTGGGTATTGGATGTTTCATCCAGTGACTCAGTTGATACCGTTGTAAAAGAAATTACGGCTGAATTTGGTGCACCAACTATTTTGGTGAATAACGCTGGTATTACCCGTGATAACCTAATGATGCGCATGAAAGAAGATGAATGGGAGCAAGTGGTAAACACTAACCTGACATCAGTCTTCCGTGTCACTAAAGCTTGCTTACGAGGCATGACAAAGGCGAAATTTGGCCGTGTTATTAGCATCAGTTCAGTGGTTGGTTCAATGGGGAATGGCGGTCAAACCAACTATTCTGCAGCGAAAGCGGGTCTTGAAGGATTTAGCCGTTCTTTGGCTGCTGAAATCGCTTCTCGAGGCATTACAATTAACTGTGTTGCCCCAGGCTTTATTGAAACAGATATGACTAAGGTGTTACCAGAAGAGCACAAAGCCAAATTGGTGGAAAAAGTGCCTTCCGCTCGCCTTGGTCAACCTGAAGAAATTGCGGCAGCTGTCGCATTTTTGGCGTCGCAAGGCGCTGCTTACATCACCGGTGAGACCTTGCATGTCAACGGTGGCATGTATATGTCGTAATTTGAGTTGAATTTTAATTTTAATTCAACGAAAATATGTCTCCGGTTCATGTTGAGAATCATGCCGTAAGGCGATTGAATATTATAATATGCTCACAATGAGCTGTTAATGAGTAGAGTAGGAACTTCTAATGAGTAGCATTGAAGAACGCGTTAAGAAAATTGTTTGCGAACAACTAGGTGTTAAAGAGGAAGAGGTTGTCGCTTCAGCATCTTTTGTTGATGACCTAGGTGCAGATTCCCTAGACACAGTTGAGTTGGTTATGGCTCTTGAAGAGGAATTTGATACTGAAATTCCTGATGAAGAAGCTGAAAAAATCACTACAGTACAAGCAGCGAACGACTACATCAACGCTAACTTGTAATTTATTAGTGAACTGAGTTTCCCGAAAAGCCGCTTGTATTCGCTACAGCGGCTTTTCTTATTAATAGCCATCTCAGGTTGTGGTGATGGATTTCTGGAGGAATCTTATGTCTCGTCGTCGGGTTGTAGTCACTGGTATGGGAATGGTGACACCCCTTGGCAATAATGTGAAAGATACGTGGGATAATATATTAGAAGGTAAAAGTGGTGTGTCTGACATTACCTCTTTCGATACTAATCAGTTCTCCACGCGTTTTGCGGCTCAAGTAAGTGATTTTGATGCGACTCAATATATGAGCGTTAAAGAAGCACGCAAAATGGATCTTTTTATTCAATATGGTATCGCCGCTGCTGTTCAAGCGCTGGAGGATGCCGACATTCGTGATGAGACAGTGGATCTGGCTCGTGTTGGTTGTGCAATAGGTTCGGGCATTGGTGGTTTGCCAATGATTGAAAAAAATCTAGAGCTATTGAATGAATCCGGCCCTAAACGTATTTCGCCTTTTTTTGTTCCAGGCGCGATTATTAATATGATTTCTGGCCACGTAGCGATACGTTTTGGCTTTAAAGGACCGAATATTTCAATTGTGACAGCGTGCACTACAGGCACTCATAATATCGGCATGGCTGGTCGAATGATTGCTTATGGTGATGCTGATGTCATGATTGCGGGGGGTGCTGAAATGGCGATTACTCCATTAGGAATCGGGGGCTTCGGGGCAGCGAGGGCCTTATCAACCCGTAATGATGATCCTAAAACCGCGAGTCGTCCTTGGGACAAAGATCGTGATGGTTTCGTTATGGGAGACGGTTCCGGCATTCTTGTATTGGAAGAGTATGAACACGCCGTCGCACGCGGTGCGACCATTTATGCAGAACTGGCAGGGTTCGGTATGAGTGACGATGCGCATCATATGACAGCGCCGCCGGAAGGTGGAGAAGGTGCCGCTTCTGCCATGACGGCCGCTCTCAAGGACGCTGGTGTTGCGGCAATGGAAATTGATTACATTAATGCCCATGGTACATCTACTTTGGCGGGTGACCTAGCCGAAACCCAAGCGGTTAAATCGGTAATGGGGGAAGACGCTTCCGATGTGGCGATTAGCTCAACTAAGTCTATGATTGGGCATTTGCTAGGGGCATCAGGTGCTGTCGAATCCATTTTTTCAATTTTGGCAATTCGTGATCAAGTGGCGCCGCCAACCATTAATTTGGAAGAAGTAGGCGATGGCTGTGATTTGAATTATGTACCGATTACACCTCAGAAGCGTAAGATTGATGTGGTGTTGAATAATTCGTTTGGCTTTGGTGGGACCAACGGTACCTTGGTGTTTAAAAAGGTATAGGTTCAGTTGGGCGGTCTAGGCCGCCCAACCACTGTTTTAATGCAGGTTTTTAGGGGTATTTCTTAGCTTGTTAATTTCATCTTGCAAATTATAGTCAATTTTTTGGCGATCTAATTCGTATAATTGATCTTCAAGCTGTTGGTAAAAATTGATTTCTTCATCACCCAAGAAATGCAGGCATTCTCCACCCATAAACCAAAGTAACTCCCGTTTAATCAGGGGGACTAGGTTTGGGTAGCAGCGAATAAAGCGTGACAATACTTCTTGAGCATCAAATGTGTAGTCAGGGGCATTTGATTCAATGCGAGCTGTTAGTTGATCCCACTTTTCAAGAAAATCAATTTCTTCTTCTGCCAGATCTGTTGAGTTAAAAGGATCATGTTCGGCAATTCGCTGACGTAAGTCTGCAAAGGCGCTCAGTATGTATTGTGTGCGTGATTCCACGTAAAACCCTATTTAATTAGTAACTATTGAGTCGGCTGATGCCGTACGAGAGCGGTAATTATGACATATGCGATCGAAATTAGTGACCTCAAAAAGCGTTATGAAAGTGGTTTTGAGGCATTAAAAGGCGTAAACCTAACCGTAGAGAAGGGGGATTTCTTTGCGCTACTGGGCCCAAACGGAGCAGGTAAGTCTACCACCATTGGAATTTTGTGTTCCTTAGTCAATAAGTCTTCAGGTAAGGTGGCGATTTTTGGTGAAGATATTGATAAAAATTTTGCTAAAGCAAAACAGTATTTAGGGGTCGTGCCACAAGAATTTAATTTTAATGTTTTTGAGACTGTCTTTAATGTGGTTGTGACTCAAGCGGGTTTTTATGGCATAGATAAGGAGATCGCAGCGAAGCGCGCTGAAAAATACCTCAAAGAGCTGGATCTATGGGATAAGAAAGACGTTCAATCTCGTATGTTGTCTGGCGGCATGAAGCGTCGTTTAATGATAGCAAGAGCGTTAATTCATGAGCCAGAAGTGTTAATTTTGGATGAGCCAACGGCGGGTGTAGACATCGAACTGCGTCGTTCAATGTGGGAGTTCATTAAAGGTCTCAACGAAAATGGCACGACCATTATCTTGACGACTCATTATCTCGAAGAAGCGGAGCAGTTATGCCGCAATATCGCCATCATCAACGCAGGCGAAATCGTCGAAAACACCAGTATTAAAGCCTTATTGAAGACCCTTAACCAGGAAACATTCATTTTAGATTTAGATCAAGCCTTGCCATTAGACTGGTCGGTTGATGACTTTCATGTTGTTTTGAATCATGACGGTAGTAGCTTGGAAGTAGAGGTCGTAAAAGGACAATCGATAAACCGTATATTCAGTGCTTTGGATCAGGCGAATGTGAATGTGGTCAGCATGCGCAATAAGTCGAATCGTTTGGAAGAGCTGTTTGTTAAATTGATTAAAGGCTAAGCAGATGAAAAACTCAGAAATTTGGATTGCGTTCTATACCATTTTGGTTCGAGAGATTCGCCGTTTTACTCGCATTTGGCCTCAAACTTTGTTGCCGCCAGCCATTACAATGACCCTGTATTTTGCTATTTTTGGTAACTTGATTGGTGACCGTATTGGTGAAATGGGTGGCTTTAGTTACATGCAGTACATTGTGCCGGGCTTGATTATGATGTCGGTGATTACCAACTCCTATTCAAATGTATCGTCTTCCTTCTTTTCAGCGAAATTTCAGCTTAGTATTCAAGAGCTGCTTGTTTCACCAACACCTAATTGGGTCATTTTATTAGGGTATGTCTTGGGAGGCGTGGCGCGCGGCTTATTTGTGGGCTTTATCGTAACGATTTTGTCGTTGTTCTTTACTCATTTAGCACTAGAGAACTTGTTTTTAACTGTGTTGGTGGTTTGCTTAACGGCTGTCATGTTTTCACTTGGCGGCTTTGTGAATGCGATCTATGCTCGTAGTTTCGATGATGTTTCCATTGTTCCCACTTTCATTCTTACCCCTTTAACCTATTTGGGTGGGGTGTTCTATTCGATTGATTTGCTGTCTGACTTTTGGCAGTCGGTGTCTTTATTGAATCCGGTTCTTTATATGGTGAACGCATTCCGTTACGGAATTTTAGGGGTCTCTGATATTAATATTTATTGGGCTCTAGTCATGGTGAGTGTGTTTATTGTGGTTTTGTTTTGGTACGGTTTGCGTTTGCTCAATCAGGGCAAAGGCATTCGAAATTGAGGTAAGTTATGGGCTTTTTACCCTTGGGTCAGCAAACGGAGTATGTTTCTGAGTACGATGCAGGGTTGCTTTATCCCATTGGACGGGTTGATAAATGGACAGATATGGGAATTGCGTCTGAACGATTACCCTTTTATGGGGAAGATGTTTGGAATGCATATGAGTTGTCTTGGTTAGACTTGAAGGGGAAGCCCGTGGTCGCTATGGCGGAATTTCGATTGCCATGTGAGTCTCCCAATATTATTGAGTCAAAGTCGTTCAAATTATACCTTAACTCGCTAAATCAAATGCGTTATGAGAGTCGCGATCAGGTACAAGAAATTTTGGAAAAAGACTTGTCTGCCGCTGCGGGGGCAAGGGTGAGTGTGGTCATTCGTGAACTGGATTCCATGTCTTCCTTGGTGGTATTGACGCCGGACTATTGTATTGACGAATTAGAGGTGACAATTGAAGACTATCATCCTAATAGTGACTTGTTGCGAGTAGAGAAAGAGGCAGGACAGGTAGAAGAGCGCCTAGTCAGTCATTTGCTAAAATCAAATTGCCCTGTCACTAATCAACCTGATTGGGGATCGGTCTTTATTGATTATCGCGGGCCTAAAATTCATCATGAAAGTTTGTTGAAGTACATTGTTTCTTTCCGTGAGCACACGGATTTTCATGAGCAATGTGTCGAGCGCATTTTTATCGATATTATGCGTCATTGTCAGCCAGAGTTTTTGACTGTGTATGCAAGGTACGTACGTCGAGGAGGTCTGGACATAAATCCTTATCGCTCAACGGTACAGGGCTTAGTCTTAGGGAATGATAGGCTTACGCGCCAATAAAAAGAGCTACATCTTAAAAAAAACCACGCCCTGAGCGTGGTTTTTTTGGTTTTAGACTGTTGAGATTAAACGACTCCTGCCATAGGTTGTGAAAATAAGATCAAGAAGTCCACTAATACTATGGAAGATAATCATCAGACCGAAATCGCAATGTTGGTGACTAAGTTTATAAGTTGTGGCGATTTTTAAATAATCGATGTGTTTCCTTAATGCAAAGCCGAGTAGAGTGATCAATAATGTGAGGGTCGGTGTCATCGTAATGCTAGCAGGCATCAAACTGTCTTAGTGGAGAGAGGATGTGACAATCGATAATTGCTAGGGTAATGGCAATAAATGCTGGTATAAAACAAATAATAAGGATATCAGATGAAAACAAGAATATTGGGTAAAACTGGTTGGTCGATCTCAGAGATAGGTTTGGGATGTTGGCAATTGGGCAATGATTTTGGGCCGGTAGAAGACAAGCAAGCAATCGCTGTATTAGATGCTGCCTCAGAACAAGGCATTAGCTTTTTTGATACAGCCGATGTATATGGTGCAGGGCTGAGCGAAGAGCGAATAGGGCGTTGGTTAGCCTCCTCGACACTGGCACCAAAGATAGCGACGAAAGTGGGTCGAGATGCGGCTCTTTATCCGGACGGATACACTAAAGAGAAAATCAAACAAAGCCTACAAGCCTCTGCTAAACGTCTAGGAGTCGAGATTATTAATCTTGCACAACTGCATTGTGTGCCAAGAGAGGTATTGTTTGCGGGAGACATTTTGGCTTGGATGGAAGACTTGCAGCAAGAAGGTGTTATTGAGCATTTTGGTGCCAGTGTGGAAATGCTTGATGAAGCAAGGTTCTGTTGTCAAAGTGATAAGTTGGTCAGTTTGCAGATGCTGTTTAATATCTTTCGCCAAGATGCCGTGGAAGAGGTCTTTCCATTGGTTGAGCAGCAAAACATTGGTGTAATTGTTCGATTGCCCTTAGCCAGTGGCTTGTTATCAGGAAAAATGCATCATGGGTATCAATTTAATGAGCAGGATCATCGTTCCTATAACAAGGATGGAGCAGCATTTCACGTGGGTGAAACCTTTAACGGCATTCCATTTGAGACAGGTGTGGTCCTGATTGACGAATTGAAGGCGAGACTGACGTCTAACCATAATGTACTGGATGTGGCGCTGCGTTGGATATTGGATCAACCACAAGTATCAACTATTATTGCAGGCGCAAGTCAGCCAAGTCAGGTGATACGAAATGCACAGGCATCAGATTTGCCCGTTTTGAATGACGAGCTTCATACTATGCTAAAAGACTTTTATCAGACCAATGTACGCCAACATATTCGCGGCGGCATATAGATAATAAGGAAACGCCCTTGGCTAACGATAGTCAGGGGCGTTTTTGTTGTCGAGGATGAGGTTATTTTAAGATTTGTTCTGCATGCGCCTTAGTTTTGACCTTGGCAATAATCTCTTCGATAACACCGTTTTCGTCAATGATGAAGGTCGTACGTACCGTTCCCATGTATTCTTTGCCCATGAATTTTTTAAGTTGCCAAGTACCATAAAGCTCATGAACTTCTTTTTCCGTATCCGCTATTAATGGAAAAGGCAGTTCGTATTTGGTGATGAAATTCTGATGTTTTTTCTCTGTGTCTGGGCTGATTCCCAATACAATATAGCCTTGATCTAGTAATGCTTGATAGTTGTCTCTAAGATCACAAGCTTGTGCGGTACAGCCAGGTGTGTTGTCTTTTGGATAGAAATACAACACCACTTTTTTACCTTTAAATTGGCTTAGGGTGATGGTTTCACCGTTTTGATCATTAGCCGAAAAATCAGGGGCGACTTGTCCTACTTTAATGGTCATAATATTTCTCTTAATAGTGTGAAAAATGATAGATATATTATTAGCTTAACAAGTCAAAGTGAAAAAATCTTGCGCAAACCTCGATAAGCGAAAATTACATAGGCTTTACAACCGTCAATTATTGTTAAACCTGTGTCTGGGCGTTACTATAGGCGCGCTTATAATTTTATCGGAGACTCAAAAATGATCACAGGTAGTTTAGTTGCGCTTATCACCCCCATGTTACCCGATGGCGCTGTAGACACTGAGAAGTTAGATGATCTAATTGAGTTTCATATCAATGAAGGAACTCACGGTATTGTTGCTGTTGGCACGACAGGAGAGTCATCTACTTTAACCCATGAAGAGCATGCGAATGTGGTTCGTCAGGTGGTGAAAAAAGTAAATGGCCGAGTTCATGTCATTGCCGGTACAGGGGCTAATTCAACGCATGAAGCCATTGATCTTACCACGAGAGCAAAAGAGGCGGGCGCGGATGCTTGTTTGTTAGTCACGCCTTACTACAATAAGCCAACACAAGAAGGCCTTTATCAGCATTTTAAAGCCATTGCTGAAGCTGTAAACATCCCTCAAATTCTTTATAACGTGCCAGGTCGTACAGGTTGCGACATGCAGAATGATACCGTTTTGCGTCTAGCCAGTGTGAGCAACATTGTTGGAATCAAAGATGCCACAGGTGACCTAGAGCGTGGACAGGCTTTGCTAGAAGCGGTTCCGGCTGATTTTGCGGTCTATTCAGGTGATGATCCAACCGCCGTTGCGCTTATGTTATTGGGTGGGAAAGGTAATATTTCTGTTACCGCCAATGTGGCGCCTAAAGCGGTTGCTCAAGCCGCTGAGTATGCCATTGCTGGGGAGGCTGAAAAAGCTCACAGTTTGGACCGCTCGGTTTCGCCTTTGCATAAGAAGCTATTTTTAGAATCCAATCCAATTCCCGTAAAATGGGCTGCCAGTCAGCTTGGTTTGTGTCATGACGGTATTCGTTTGCCCTTGACGCCACTGTCGGAGCAATATCATGCAGCGGTAAGACAGGCTATGGTTGAAGCAGGAGTGTTATTAGTATGAGTAAACGTTTGATTCAAGTTGTTGGTACAACAAGTGTGGCATTGACCCTAACTGCTTGTAGTAGTTTTTTTACCGATCATTCAAATGATTATCAGCAGGAAGTTGGTAGCCATCCTACCTTAGAGGTACCTGCAGGTTCGGTAGAATCAAAAGATGCTTTGGTTATTCCAAACGAAAACGACATTGCTGATTTAAATGATCCAAAACCTTTCGAAACCCCTCGTGCTCCGTTTGTTTATTACCCTATGGATAAGGTGGCGTTTTCCGAGCAAGATACCTCAGTAACCTATAGGCTGAACACTAAAGCGGCAGACGCGAAACAAATCGTCGCCGATTTTCTAACTGCTCTGCATGGCGCGGGTCAGTCTGTGGCGTCTCAAACAGAAAACACCATCATGTCGATTCCGTTCGATTTCCATCCGCAGGGCTGGTGGGCGTCATTATGGAGCGATATTACTCGAATACATCCAGCGAAAACCGCCTTCTCGTTTCAGTTTGATGAGTTAGAAGGTGCGACCACCGTTACCTTGCAATACCGAGAGGTTGAGCAGGATGATGAACAAACGCTTGATTGGCAATCGCCTATGACGAATCCAGATGCCGAATCGGTCGCGGTTCGTCTATGGGGGACGTTTGGTCGTCAACTAAATCAATCTTCTGCTTATCTTTCGAATAGCAAAGACGGTGTGGACGCCTTCCCAGTTTGGGTTGATCATCAGGGCATGTATGCTATTTACCTAGGTGAAAATTTATCTGACGCTGAGTTTGAGGCAAAACTGAAAGCATCAGGAATGTATTTAATGCCAGGTGATGAAAAGCGATTGGCACCAGTACCCGCTGACAAAGTGGCGCGTGTTGGTGACATTATTGATTTTACTTTGCCATTAGGTGCTGATGGTCAAGAACAGAAGCTCTTTAATGTATATCGTCGTGATTTGGACGATGTTAGTTGGCAGGAAAGGGAATATTCTTATCAAATAACGCATCAAAAAGCGGGTGATTTCTTAGTGGTAGACGTTTCTGCACTTGAGAATCCAGAAATTGCTTCCTTTAGAATTGCACAACGATTTGTAAAATAATTAAGATTAACCCCTCGTAATTAAACCGGAGACTCTCCAATGGAAAAACGACAAGAGCTATATGCAGGTAAGGCAAAATCTGTATTTCGTACAGATGATCCTGACAAGATGGTTCTAGTATTTCGTGATGATACCTCAGCTTTTGATGGTAAAAAAATTGAGCAGTTAGACCGTAAAGGCATGGTCAATAACAAGTTTAATGCTTTCATCATGACCAAGTTACAAGAAGCAGGTATTCCGACGCACTTCGAAAAATTGCTTAGTGACACTGAGTGCTTAGTGAAATGCCTCGATATGATGCCAGTAGAATGTGTGGTTCGTAATGTGGCGGCTGGTAGCCTATGTCGTCGTTTGGGCGTTGAAGAGGGTACGACATTAACACCACCTACGTTTGAATTATTTTTAAAGAACGATGAACTGGGCGATCCTATGATCAACGAGTCTCATGTTGAATCTTTTGGTTGGGCCAAAGCGGACGATTTGGCCAAAGCGAAAGACTTAACTTATAAGGTGAATCACGTCCTAAAAGAACTCTTTGCTCAAGGCGGAATGATTCTGGTGGATTACAAGTTGGAATTTGGTCTTTTCAAAGGTGAGGTTGTGTTAGGCGACGAATTTTCACCAGACGGTTGCCGACTATGGGATGCTGACACCAAAGAAAAACTAGATAAAGATCGCTTCCGTCAAGGTTTAGGTAACGTGATTGAGTCGTACGAAGACATTGGCCGACGAATTGGCATCGACTTTGACGCTTAATTCGTTTTGGCAATTTGTATTGATGGAGGCTTAGTCCTCCATTTTGCCATGTAAGGGTATATTTTGATTAACTTCCTTCCAGTTACCATAGGGTTACGCTACGCCAGGGCGAAGCGTTCCAATCATTTCATTTCATTTATTAGCTTTTCTTCAATTGCCGGATTAGCGCTTGGTGTGATGGTGCTGATCACGGTTCTATCGGTTATGAATGGCTTTGATCGTGAACTCAGAGAGCGAATATTGGGGATGGTTCCTCATGCAACGCTGTGGGGTAATCCGATTTTGGATGACTGGCAGGAAACGGCTAAGCTAGTTGAAAAAATGCCGAATGTAGTGGCCGTTGCCCCTCATATTCAAGCACAAGTGATGTTTCAATCGGGGGACAGTGTCCACGGTGCCATTTTGAATGGCATTAACCCTGATATGGAAAAGAAGGTGTCTATCATTGATGATAACATGGCGTCCGGCTCTCTTGATGCGCTCAAAGATCAACGCTTTGGTATTGTCTTGGGAGCGCAGTTAGCAAGGCAACTGCGGGTTTCTATTGGCGACAAAGTCACGGCCATTCTCCCTAAAGCGAGTGTTTCCATTGCTGGCGTAGCACCTGTATTAAAGCGTTTTACCTTAGTGGGAACCTTTGAAGTTGGGGCGGAATTAGACAGCAGTTTGGCATACATCAACATAACGGATGCGGCAAAGCTAAAACGCTATCAAGCTGGTAGTGTCGAAGCATTACGCATCTCTTTTAATGATCTCTTTGTGGCACCAACCGAAATTTGGGACATCGCCAGAGCGGTTCCGGGTCAAAATCGTGTTAGCGATTGGACGCGCACCCACGGAAATTTATTTCAAGCGATCAAGATGGAAAAGACCATGATAGGCCTGTTGTTACTGCTGATTGTGGCCGTCGCTGCGTTTAACATTGTCTCTACCTTAGTCATGGTGGTGACCGATAAACGAAATGACATTGCCATCTTAAGGACAATGGGACTGACATCAACTCAAGTTATGTGGGTGTTTATTGTACAAGGTATGTTTATTGGTATGTTAGGAACGCTGATCGGTGTCATCCTTGGTGTGAGTTTGGCATTGAACGTAAGCGATATCATTGCAGCTGTACAGACTTTATTAGGTGTGCAGTTCCTTAGTGCCGACGTCTATTTTATCAATTATTTGCCTTCACAATTGGAGTGGTCTGATGTGGAATTGATTGTCACATCCGCTTTTATTATGACGGTTGTGGCGACGATTTACCCAGCGTGGCGAGCGTCGAAAGTGGAGCCAGCGGAGGCGCTAAGATATGAGTGATCTAGTATTAGAGTGCCAAGCGCTATCGAAACAATATCAAGATGGAAAACAAATCGTTGAGGTGTTTCAGTCGATTGATTTTGCGCTAAAGAAAGGTCAAGCCTGTGCGATTGTCGGCGCTTCCGGTTCGGGGAAAACCACCTTGTTAAATCTACTTGCAGGGTTGGATTTAGCCAGTTCAGGTGACGTAAAGTTAACACAAGTGTCTTGGTCTAGCCTTAGTGATGCGAAGCGCGCCAAAATTCGCAATCAAGAAATGGGCTTTGTGTACCAGTTCCACCATTTGCTGCCTGAATTCTCAGCTCTTGAAAATGTCTTAATGCCAATGTGGATTGCTGGCATGAATAAATCTGAAGCGACAGAAAGAGGGACCGAGTTATTAACTCAGGTCGGGCTAGGGGAGCGATTGAATCACAAGCCTTCACAGCTATCGGGTGGTGAACGTCAACGTGTTGCCATTGCGAGAGCCTTAGCCAATCGTCCGGCTTGCGTATTAATGGATGAACCAACAGGCAATCTTGATGAAACCACTTCATTGGAAGTCCAACATCTCATCAATGAGCTGAAAGCAAAATACGACATGGCGTTTCTCATCGTGACTCATGACGAAAAAATGCTAAATTGGATGGATTCAGCTTATCGACTTTCTCAAGGTAAGCTCAGCCAGATTAAAGCTGACAGTTAATGTCATCTCCATATTCACACCAATGTCACTAAAATTGGTGTGAATATTTTCCTCTTCTTGATTCAAAACATGTGAACTAACACCTTTCAATATTCCCTTAAATGAGGGCTGATTTTAGTACTCAGTTTGAGTCTTATCTTTTTTGTATCAAAGGAATTTATGGCATCAAGGGTGCGGCAAAGATTCTGCTTTAGATTGTATGATATGAATAATTATTCCATGTTGACATAATATTCATATCGATTTATAAATAGACTAGACGCCATGGTGATTATCTACTCCAAGCGACAAAACGTCCTAGTGAGAGGTTCCTATGCATTGTCTTGTAAAAATAAAATTAATAAAACAATGAGGTAGGGTATGTCTAGTAATCTAAAATTCGGTGCTGGGATTTGGCACTTTGCAACCTACGTAGATCGATACGCGACGGATGGTTATGGTCCTAAACGATCTTTATTGGAAATGATTGATTTGGCCGGTCAAGTGGACGATCTTTCTGTGGTCGACATTAATTACCCTTTCCCCGGGGGGAATGTGTCCGTCGCAGAAGTGAAAGCGGCTCTGACGAAAAATAATCTAAGTGTCATCGGTATCACACCTGAAATCTATACTCGTCAATTCTCCAAAGGTGCTTTTACGAATCCTGATCCTGCTGTTCGTAAACTGGCTGAAGATTTGATCAATGAAGCAGCCGACATGGTAAGAGAGCTGGGGGCTGAGTATGTGAAACTTTGGCCTGGTCAAGATGGTTGGGACTATCCATTTCAAGTTGACCATCACGAACTCTGGCATCTCTCTATGGCGGGTTTGACAAATGTTGCGAAGCAAAATCCAGACTTAAAGTTTGTCGTTGAATATAAACCACGAGAACCAAGAAACCATATGAGTTATGACAGTATGACTCGCACTCTGTTGGCGTTGGAGAAAATTAACTTACCCAACATTGGAGTGTTACTGGATTTCGGACATGCACTTTATGGCGGAGAATCTCCGGCTGACTCAGCACAACTGGCAATTGATTATGGCCGATTATTCGGTATGGATGTGAATGATAATCTGAGAAGCTGGGATGACGATATGATTGCAGGCTCAGTTCATCCTATTGAGTTGATGGAATTTTTTTACGTACTAAGAAAAAATAATTGGCACGGTGTATGGCAGCTTGATCAATTTCCTTTCAGAGAGGATTGTGTTGCCGCAGCCAATAGTGCCATTTCTTTTCTAAAACATATTGATAGCGCTTTGGATAGAATGGACTGGGATGGGTTGAAAGAAGCACAGAAACAACAGGATGCGGTTGCAGCGATCAACATCGCAAGAGAGGCTCTGTTTGGACTGCTGTAAGAAGTATTGCTTATTTTAAAATAAAAGAAGATAAACCTTACTAAGGGGAAGAGTGGGCAAGGAAGTCCGTAGAAAAGCGCTCTTTATATATCTGGAAACCATCATTTGAGGCAAATCAAATGATGGTTTCTTTAGGATCATTCATCGTATTTTAAACGTCAGCCAATTCAAAGTGAGTCTTTTTTTGAATGGATTACTGGCGACTTATTTGCGCATTTTGCGTTCTTTCCAGCGTTTAACCACATGTAGTCGCCACAAGATGGTAATGCCAATGTAGCTGATTGCACCGACAACCAAACCTGAGACGATAGAGCCTGTATATAAGGGTAGCCAGATATGCTCCATTTTATCCCAGATCCATTCAACAGAGAGTTTGAACTCCTTATTGTGATGTGTGCCTAGGATGAGAGTGCCAACTTTGTAATTGAAATAAAATACAAAAGGCATGGTGATGGGATTGGTGATCCACACAAGCGCAATAGAAAGTGGTATGTTGGCTCTAAGTGGGACAGACAATAAAGCGGCGGCCAGCATTTGAAAGGGCATGGGAATGAAAGCCCAAAACAAGCCATTGAAAAAAGCACGCGCAACGGATCGACGGTTTAGATGCCATAAGTTTGCTTCGTAAATTTGTGATCCCAGAATTGCGAGAGCTTTGTTTTTTCTTAACTTCTCTGGATCTGGGATGAACTTCTTTAGATAATTCTTAGGCATAATCAGATTAAAAGTCATTTAGCAATCTAAGACATGGAGGTCTTATGTTACTAAGTAGTTTGTCCACTTTGATGGGCGCCATTTTGGTGCCGAGTGCTTATTTGTGGCTGTATTCTACTCATATCACCTTTCTCTGTCTCTACCTAATCTACACAAAGCGCGTATTAGTTTTGTTTTTAACGATAATTTCACTTTTCTCTGTGATCAATTCTGAAACGGAGGGCGAGCTTGCTGTAACCCTAAGTAAAGACAGTGCTTATTTCGTTGGCTTTGAGGACAAACAAGTCATACTGCTGACGGACAAGGCTTTGGCTCAGGTTGATCCTATTAGGTTGGCCAGTCAGATTCGGGTGAGATTTCAGGTGCCACCAGATCAACCATTAAGCCACTCAAGGGTAATGGAGTTTAATGATTTTGAACTTTCGTTAACCACTCAAATCCCCCCTCATTATCAAGCGGTTAAATTGGTTCGATATGCTTTAGCGGATAAAGAAGGTCCTTGGTGGTTAAAAAATCTATACATAGAAAGACAAGCGGCTCAACTGGTCTTTAGTGTTCAACATGAGTGGCTGAAGCAATTGCCACTAGGAGGCAGGCAGGTCGTATTGAATCAGCTGGATGAGAGGTTTAAGTCATTTGAATCATGGCGCTTTTCTAAAGCTTTGTTACTCGGTGCGGATGATTTATGGAGTCAAAGAGATACTTGGATGATTAGAACCTTGGGGCTTGCTCATTTATTTGTGGTCTCAGGGTTACATACCGGGTTTATGGCCGTCATTGGTTTCGTATTAGCTCGACTTGTTTGGTGGATGTTACCAGCCCAGTTGTTATTAGCCGGTTTTACTCGTTGGCAATTAGAGTGTGCTTTGGTGGTGCCTTTATTGGTTACCTATGGCTTCATCACTGATTGGGGTGAACCTGTGGTCAGAGCATCCATCATGCTCAGTGTGTATCTGCTCAGTCGAGTGCTGATGGTAAAGCTAAGTGCCTTTCAAATAATTGGATTTACCTTATGGCTGGTACTGTTTGTTAATCCTAGAAGTGTATTAAGCCCAGGGTTATGGCTGTCGTTTAGTATGGTGTATTTGTTAATTGGGTTTTATCCATTAACGCAATGGCAGTGGCGACGAATGATCTCGACTCAAGTCATGTTGAGCTCGGCCTCCATGGTGTTAATTCTAGGTTGGCAGGATGTCATTTCAATCGCGTCCATTGCGGTTAATCTATTTATGATACCGTTTGCCGCTACAGTGTGGTTTCCGGTTGGTATGCTGGCTTGCTTAGAGGCTTTATTGTTGCAAACCCAGTTTGTCTATTATGTTTTGGATTGGGGGTTAATTCATGTCATTGCATTGCTGGAATGGCTTGTATTTGAATGGTCATTACTGACATTTGATCGTGTTACTTCCACCTTGCCTAAACTTCTTTTGCTATTATGGTTGTTGTTTTGGGTGTTTCAAACTCCCTTGAAACGGGGCGGAATAGCTCTTTTAATTATCTGGATGTCGTTGTTCTCAAATTCACTGATCTTTGAGCCTAAGGCTGATATGGTGTTGAGGAATCATCAAGGCAAGTTGCTATTAGAGAAGGGCGAAGAGCAATGGGTAAATGATTGGCTTCCGTCTTCTACAGGTTTAATGCTGGATACTTTCTTAACCAAGAATACCAACACAGCCTCTATTATGTTGGCGCCGAATAAACTCGATATATTTTCCCCGTTAACCTTGTTAAAAGTGAATCCAGATTGGCTTATTCTTGCCAATGACGAGGATCACTTTAATAAAGTGATCCTCGCGGCACTCTCGATTGATTGGTTGAATATTGAACAATCCGAGTCGTTGTCTTTTTATTTTCGTGATGATGGCATCAGACTCAAGCATAGCCATTGTCGATATTCATTTTTTCTCTTTAAATCTGACACTTGCAAGCGTGCAGAAAAGTTAGAGAGTGTGTTAAATTAGCATCAAACTTTAAATGGAGAGTGACCTTGCTAAGCTTTATTCAAACTGGTGGTTTCTTTATGTGGCCATTATTGGCTTGTTCAATTTTAACATTAGCCATCATTCTCGAACGATTTTGGACATTGCGAAAAAATAGTGTGGCACCAAAAGGTTTGTTGAGCGATGTGATGATGCGTCTGCGGGACGATAAAATGACGCTAGATTATATTCGTGGCATGCAGTCGAAAACGGGGTTGGCTTCCATTTTTGCCGCAGGCTTAGTGTCTTCTAAGCATGGCCGCGGTGCGATGAAAGAAAGTGTGCAAGAAGCTGCAAGTCATGTTATTCATGAACTAGAACGTTTCATGAATACCTTAGGAACCATCGCTGCCATCTCGCCTTTATTGGGGTTGTTGGGAACCGTGGTTGGTATGATTAAGGTCTTTGCCGTACTGATGGAAAATGGAGCGGGCAATACGGCTTTATTAGCGGGTGGTATTTCAGAAGCCTTGCTGACAACGGCTGCAGGCTTAGGCGTTGCCATTCCAGCATTGATTTTTCATCGTTTCTTTAGCCGCCGTATTGATGAGCTTGTTGTGACCATGGAACAACAATCAACCAAGTTGGTTGATGCCATTCATGGTGATAGAGAAAAAGCAGGAGTGGCCCAGTGAAATTTCGCCGTCAAAAAATAGATGACGTGCAAATTAACCTGACGCCGTTAATCGATGTGGTTTTTTTGCTGTTAATCTTTTTTATGGTCAGTACCACCTTTAACCAAAGTACCGAACTGACCATTGATCTACCAACGGCCACCTCAGATGCGCCGGCTAGTGATAGAGATAAAACCGTTGAGTTGGTCATTACA
Organism: Marinomonas posidonica IVIA-Po-181; assembly: GCF_000214215.1. Lineage (NCBI taxonomy): Bacteria > Pseudomonadati > Pseudomonadota > Gammaproteobacteria > Oceanospirillales > Oceanospirillaceae > Marinomonas > Marinomonas posidonica. The sequence continues at coordinate 2,005,241 of NC_015559.1, read as the reverse complement.
GCAGATGGTCAATATGTGATTAATGGCCAAACCCTGATCAATGAAAAAGTGGCGACATTAGTGCAAGGATTAAGGGAAGTCACACAAGGGGATAATACTCGACCTTTGATCATCACAGCCGATGCTCAGTCATCTTATGAAATGGTGTTGAGAGTGTATGATGCGGCGGCTAAATTGGGCATCAGCAAACTGGCTCATACGGCACAAAAAGAGCCTAATCCGTGACCATTGAGTCTTGTTTTACACGTGCTTGGTATCGAAAGTTTGGCTGGACCCATGTGTTTCAACCCATTCAGCCTTTAGTACGCCATCTTGTTGCGAAAAAACGACAAGGATATTTACAAGGAAAAACGCCAAGCTATCGTGCACCAGTGCCTGTAGTGGTGGTTGGTAACATTAGCGTTGGTGGAACAGGTAAGTCACCTATGGTGGTCGCTTTGTGTGAATTACTCACATCAAGCGGATTCAAAGTCGGCATCATTTCCCGTGGTCATGGTGTGACATTGTCCAAGCCGGAGAAGGTGACCGCAGATAGTCTAGCAGAAATAGTAGGTGATGAACCTGTTATGCTGGCTCGCCGAACACTGTGTCCAATGGTGGTGTTTCCTAAGCGCCAACAAGCGATTGAATTTTTATTAGAAGAGCATGCGCTGGATGTCATCATTAGTGACGATGGTATGCAGCATTATGCCTTAGATCGCGATATTGAAATTGCCATGATTGATGCTCAGCGAGGCTTAGGCAATGAACAATTATTACCGGTTGGGCCTTTAAGAGAGCCAAAAAGTCGCCTCGATGAGGTGGACTTTATAGTGAGTATTGCGCAGCAGCAAACTGCCTCTTTACAGCGCATAAATCAAACGGTGCGTATAATGTCTTTAACCTCTGATTATATGTATTCACTAGATGGTAAACGACAGCTTGCTTGTGAAACGGCTTTTTCAGATGGCCAAGAATGGCACGTGATGGCAGGCATAGGCAATCCTCAACGGTTTAAACAAACCCTAATGGAGAAAGGCTTGAATGAAGCAACCAGCACATATCAGTGGTTTTCTGATCATCATGGGTTTAAAGCGACGGACATTCCTGATGATAAAGTCGTTATCATGACAGAAAAAGACGCGGTAAAATGTCAGGCCTTAATGCTTAACAATCCAGACATCTGGTATCTTCCTATTTCACTGAAATTACCAGATGACTTTAAAAAGGCTTTTTTAGCCAAACTTAATTCGATAAAAGTAGAAGTGACTCATGAATAAATCATTATTAGATATTTTAGTCTGCCCAGTGACCAAATCTGGTTTGACTTTGAGCAAAGACGGCACGGAATTAATCAGTAAAATAGGCGGCATGGCTTACCCAATTCGCGATGGCATTCCGGTTTTATTGGAGACCGAAGCGCGTACTTTAACCGCAGATGAACGTTTGGATTCTGGTTCTTCGAAATGACGTCAATACGGGTACTCACGGTTTGCTTGGGCAATATCTGTCGCTCACCTGCGGCACAAGGTATTTTGCAGCATGAGGCTGAGCTTAAAGGTCTTAACCTTTCTCTGGATTCGGCTGGGACGGCGGCTTACCATATTGGCAAACTGCCAGATTCCCGTTCTATAGACACACTGAAACAAGTGGGTATCGACATTACCGGTCAGCGAGCACGCCAAGTAACCGAAGACGATTTTCAAACGTTTGATTGGATCTTAGCAATGGATCAGGCGAATTATCAGCATTTAAAACGGCTTCAGCCGACTTCGTCGCATGCTAAGTTAGTGATGTTTGGTGAATTTGCTGATCATGTGTCATTAGGTGAAGTTGATGACCCTTACTATGGTGGTGATGAAGGTTTTACTCAAATGCGACATCATCTTAGTGAGATAGCCAAACGCTTTTTAGATCATATCGCCTCCGATTAACTTAATTAACCATAAGCTTGCATTCATGGACTCGACTCATCACCTTACTGACTCTACGACTTTGCCTCCTGCGGTTGAAAGAAAGGTTTCACTTCAACAATACAATACCTTTCAGTTTGATTATCAGGCGGAGTTTTTTGCCATTGTTGATAATTTAGAGACACTCAAATCCTTATTAGGTTGGGCACGACAACAGCATCTATCCGTCACCATGTTGGGGGGGGGAAGCAATCTTCTAATCAGTGCGGACATTCCAGGCTTGGTGATTATCAACCGCCTTAAAGGTTGCAGCGCCAAGGAAGAAAAAGGCAATCATCTTAGCTTGGTTGTGGGAGCTGGAGAAAATTGGCATAAGATTGTCGAATTTACCGTGCAAAATAACTGGTTTGGTATTGAGAACCTTGCGTTGATTCCGGGTACTGCAGGGGCGGCGCCAGTTCAAAATATTGGTGCTTACGGCGTTGAAGTAAAGGATTCATTAGCGCGTGTACAGGTTTTGGACCGAGTCAGCTTGGATGTCTATTGGATCAATGCTCATGATTGCGGTTTTGCTTACCGTGATAGTCATTTTAAAGGACAGTGGAAAGAGAAATATTTTATTACCGCCATCGAGTTGAGTTTAAAAAAACGTGCCGATTTAATGCTCAGTTATGGTGGTCTAGCCAATCAAATTGACGGTGAGCCAAGTCTACAAAAAGTGTTTCAAGCGGTTTGTCAGGTTCGCAGCAGTAAACTGCCAGACCCAAATGAACTGGCCAATGCCGGCAGTTTTTTCAAAAACCCTATCGTAAGTGTTGCACAGCATAGTCAGCTAAAAGAATCGTTTCCGTCCTTGGTGTCTTTCCCTCATGGTAAGGAGTTTAAACTGGCGGCGGGTTGGCTAATCGATCAGGCTGGTTGGAAAGGCAAAGTTCAGCAGGGCGTGGGGGTTTATGAAAAACAGGCTTTGGTTCTGATCAATCATCAAGCATCAAAAGCCGAATCATTATTGGAGCTTGAAGCCAGCATAAAAGCCAGTGTATTTGACTTATACGGCGTTGAGCTTGAACGTGAGCCTGTGCAATTGCCCGGACTAAGTGGGAAATTGAATCAGGAGATTCCGCTTTGAAAGTAGGGGTAATTGATTCTGGAGCGGGCGGTTTAACCATCTTAAATGCCATCCATAAGAAACAAGCCTATCTGGATTTGCTGTATCTGGCCGATGATGGTTTTGCGCCTTACGGTGATAAGACAAGGGAACAACTTCAGCAACGCTTGGAGGCCATTGGTCAGTTTTTTGAACGGGAAAAGGTGGCGGCCATTGTGGTGGCGTGTAATACCGCAACGGTTGCTGCGATAGATACTTTGCGCGCCACGACTTATTTGCCTGTTATCGGGGTTGAACCAGCGGTAAAACCCGCTTTTCGATTGGGTAAACAGCGTAGGGTGGCTGTATTAGCAACACCGGTAACCGCTCAAAGTTATCGCTTAAATCAATTGATTGAATTGTGGCAAGCAGACAGCCAAGTGCGCATTATGTCGAGCGCTAGTCTAGCCTACGACATTGATGCTTGGCCTAAAAGCCAAGAGCAGATTCGTCAGACCATTGAGTCATTGTGTGAACAGATGAAGCTTGATGACGTGGATACCTTGGTACTTGCCTGCACACATTACCCTTTAGTGAAGTCGTATTTTGTCGAGTATCTAGGCAAAGAGTGCGACATTGTTGAGCCCAGTGAAGGGGTGTCTGCACAATTAAAAAGGCGGTTAGAAGCCGCTTATCCAGAACAAATGAGTTTAGCCATCTCTTCTTCTAAATTAGGCCAGATTGATTTATGCACGAGTTCATCAGAAGATAAGTTAGAGCGATTATTGAATTGGCTATGTCAACCTGAACGAGTCATAGAAAAACGTGTGGTGTCTATTTAGGTTAGAGTGGATTGATAAAGGCTAAAATTTTATCTTTTTCCCACATGGCGTCTTGATAGCCTAATTCCATCAAAGCACGACAATACTGCGGCGTAAACAGCAGATAACTGGCCGCTGAACTGACTTTCTCAGTGGACGACCCGCCTGCAGATTTCAATAAAACTCGAATATTTTTTGGCAGTGTATGCAGATAATGATGGGCAATTTCGTTTAATTCCTCAGAAGGGGAAATAATGAGCGTTTCAGTTGGTAAGAGGGGGTAATTTTGTCGCTTCTCGGCTGGCAGGTCTCGAAGTAACGAATTCATCAGCTCAAGTTGATTAATATCGTCTTCTAGATTATCGATAAAAGCACTGTTTAATAGTTGCCCTAAGATCTGTGCCATACTCGGGGCACTTATTTCATTTTTTTCCTCTGACGGTAACCACTTCTTTGGACTGCGGTTGCCGCTCACCCCAATAATAAATAACTTCTCTGCGCCTAATTGTAATGCGGGGTAGATGGCGGACTTTTGACGGATCGCACCGTCACCATAATAGTGTTGGTTGATTTTATGAGCGGGAAAAATCGCCGGGATGGCACTGGAAGCCAGTAGGTGGTCAACCCCTAATTTGGCTCTCACACCTTTACGGCGTTTACCTTGCCAATTTTGAAATGTCTCTCGCCCTTCAAAAAATGTCGTTGATTCACCTGTACTGTAACTCATCGCGGTCACCGCGAGGGCCGATACCAGATCATTATCGATGGCTTGTTTAATTCTAGTGAAATCCAAATGATTGCTGAGCAATTCCCGCAATGGATCATTGTTCATGATAGCAATGGATTCAGCGTGATTGTGAAGGTGAAACAGCGACATTAAGGTTTTGGTCACAGACGTGGCCAGTGGCCATCGTCCTAACGTATAGATTTGATCTGGGCTTAAATGTCGCCAAACAAAAGCTAATGTGGAAGCCGCTTTGGAAAAATTATCCGCATAAGACGCCAGCATAGTGGCATTCAACGCACCAGCCGAAGTACCGCACAGTATCGGAAAAGGCAAAGCGGTTTTTTTGGGTAGCATTTTGCCCATTGCGGATAAAACGCCGACTTGATAGGCCGCTCTTGCGCCACCACCTGATAAAATCAAAGCATTATTGTTTTTCATAAAACCTATGCCAGCTTATTGTTTCTTCTAAACAATTTATCACTGACATTGAGTATGGCGAAGATAAATCAAAAAATCCAATCATGTTATGCATTTAAGTGATGGGTATGGCTTTATGATATTACATTTTTGTAGACGAAGGCGGTTTTGTCGTTCACAATCTCCACTATACTTAACATTGAAAAACAATAATAAGGACAAGTGAAATGAATTCTTCTGTTGTCATTAGCGGAGTCGGGTTATGGACTCCTGCGCATTCCATTTCTAATGAAGAGCTTGTGGCAAGCTATAATGCATGGGCCGAACAATACAATGCGCAAAATGCCATCGCCATTGAGCAAGGTGAACTTGAGGCAAAACCCTTATCCAGTGCGTCCTTTATTGAAAAAGCGTCGGGTATAAAAAGTCGGTATGTTTATGCAAAAGAAGGTGCCCTTGATATTGATCGAATGCGCCCAATGTTACCGACTCGAAGTGATGATGAGGTTTCCCATCAGGCTGAAATGGCCATTGCCGCAGCCAACAAAGCACTGGCCGCGGCCAATAAAACCCCTGCCGACATTGATATGGTGATTGTCTCTTGCGCTTATACTCAACGATCTTATCCCGCCATTGCCATTGAAGTGCAATCTGCACTGGGTATCGAAGGCTTTGGCTTTGATATGCTGGTAGCCTGCTCTGCAGCGACTTTTGGTTTGCAACGTGCGGTCGATGCGGTAAAAGCTGGCACAGCGAAGGGGGTATTGGTGATCAACCCAGAGCTTACCTCAGCGCAAGTGAATTATATGGATCGTGATTCGCATTTTATTTTTGGTGACGTCGCCACCGCCACTGTGGTGGAGTGCAGCGATACCTGTCAATCTGAGCATGCTTTTGATGTGTTGAGTAGTAAGTGTGTTACGGCGTATTCAAATAATATTCGATCTAATTTTGGTTATTTGACCCGTGTCACAGACGAAGATCCCTATGGCGCGGATAAATTGTTCCATCAAAATGGTCGTAAAGTCTTCAAAGAGGTTTGTCCTATGGCGGCAGATCACATCGAAAGTCATCTCAACAGCGAAGGCATTCAAGTCTCTCAGCTAAAACGCTGGTGGTTGCATCAAGCCAATATCAATATGAATTTATTGATTAGCAAGCGCCTACTCGGAAGGGACGCCAGCTTAGAAGAAGCCCCTGTTGTGTTAGATGAATATGCCAATACAGCGTCGGCTGGTTCTATTATTGCCTTTGCTAAATACCACGACGATTTACAACCAGGCGACATTGGTGTGATTTGTTCATTTGGGGCTGGTTATTCAATTGGTAGCTTGATTCTGAAAAAACGTTAATCTTGCTAATTCAATCTTGGTAACCCAATCCTGTTAAAAACATATGCGGGGAGTCTGCGAATGTCTCGTTGATCTTCCCGATAGGCCTTTATCCTTTTTCTAGAAAATCATTTCTGTCTTAACTCATTGAAAGTTTTGCGGATTTAAGCGAGACTTTGGGCAAGCGCAATTAACAGGACTAAATATATGGCGATTCACGCACAAGCTGGACAGCTTGCTTCACACAATTCTCTTGTATCACTTCCTGAACTAATGACGGCTTATTATTTAAAAAAGCCTGATGTGGTTAATAATCCAGATGAAAAAATCCTTTTTGGTACTTCAGGGCATCGTGGCAGTGCACTTAATACAACATTCAATGAGCATCATATTTTAGCTGTTTCACAGGCTTTGGCGGAGTATCGTCAGAGACAAAACATTGAGGGTCCTTTGTATCTTGGTAAAGACACACATGCACTTTCGGAAGCCGCTTTTCAGACAGTGCTAAGTGTGTTGCTTGCCAATGGTATTCGTGTACGCGTTCAACTAGATGGTGGATACACACCAACGCCAGTTATTTCACATGCTGTGTTGACGCACAATCAAACACAGCAAGACGTCAGTGATGGTATTGTGATTACCCCTTCTCATAATCCCCCTGAAGATGGTGGAATTAAGTACAATTCGACTAAGGGTGGCCCTGCTGATAAAGACATTACGGATTGGGTAGCGAACCGAGCCAACGAGTTACTAATGCAACATCTTCAAGGTGTAAAGCAATTTAGCTTAGAGCAAGTAGAGCAATCGCCTTTGATCGAATCATTTGATTACATAGAACATTATGTTAGTGATTTGGCGAACGTTATTGATATGGAAGCCATTGCGAAAGCCAAGATTCGCATTGGTGTCGATCCAATGGGTGGATCCGGCATTCATTACTGGAAACCCATTGCGGATAAATATGGTTTAGACATTACGGTTGTTAATACTGAGGTGGATCCGACGTTTCGGTTTGTACCATTAGACAAAGACGGTCGCATACGCATGGACTGCTCATCGCCTTATTCCATGCAATCCTTACTTAAGCTAAAAGACGATTTTGACATCGCGGTTGGCAATGACCCTGATTATGACCGTCACGGTATCGTTTGCGCAAAATCTGGCTTGATGAATCCGAATGCGTATTTGGCTGTTGCGATTGAGTATTTGTCACAACATCGTCCAGATTGGCCAGCGGATACCATGTTTGGTAAAACCTTAGTGTCCAGTGGCATGATTGACCGAGTGGTGAAGGATTTAGGAAAAACGCTTTGTGAAGTGCCAGTCGGATTCAAATGGTATGTCGAAGGTATGTTTGCAGGTACTATGGGATTTGGTGGAGAAGAGAGTGCTGGTGCCTCGTTTTTGCGAAAAGATGCCAGTGTTTGGACGACGGATAAAGACGGCATCATTATGGCGTTGCTCGCCGCTGAAATATTGGCGGTAACCGGGAAAGACCCACAAAGTTTATATGAAGAGCAGGTAGCTCGATTTGGTAAGCCATTTTACAAGCGAATTGATGTTGCGGCGACGCCTGCACAAAAGCGTTTATTGGGCGCTTTACAAGCTGATAATGTGAAGCAAACGGAACTGGCAGGGGAGAAAATTGAGTCGATTCTTACCCATGCCCCAGGTAATCAAGCCGCTATTGGTGGATTAAAGGTGTCTACGGAGAATGGCTGGTTTGCTGCACGTCCATCGGGCACTGAAAATGTATATAAAATTTATCTGGAAAGTTTTGTCTCAGAAGCGCATTTATCGGCTCTTGAAGTGGAAGCGAAAGCCTTAGTTAATTCGGTTTTAGCTTAAACCCAGTGCAACTTGAACATGGAAAAGCCAGCTAAGAGCATAGCTGGCTTTTTTGTATCAAAGCTCAGTCAAGCGGGTAAGCCATTTATTGACGGAAAAGCCTAATGAATTACTCAGTTTTTGCGCCAAGGTTTTAAGTTCTTTGGCACTGTGATCTGGCTTTTGTTTGCCTGCTAATATTACCCAATTTCCACTTCCTGTGTCCAAAGCACTGACAGAGCGGAAATGCTCTTTAAGGCGTTGTGTTAAATCTTCATTGTTTTTTTGATCTATCCAACAATTAATCACCAGCCAGCCCTTTTCTTTAATGTTTTTGGCGCAATTCTCAATAAAGCTGGGGGCAAGGACATGAATGTCCATTCCTTGAGTGTTGTAGATGTCAGTCATTAATAGATCAACTTTTTTATCGAGTCCTTGTTCAATATGGTCAATAGCATTGTCTAAGGTTAACTGAATGCGTTTCCCCTTTGGCAGTTTGAAAAACATCTCAGCGGCATCTAAAACATCGGCTCTTAATTCAACGGCACTAATTTGCACACTTGGAATGGCGTGATATAGGGTATGAATCAAGGTGCCACCACCTAAACCTAGAATGCACACCCGCTTAGGCGTACAAAATAATAAAGCCAGCATCATAGCTTGGGTGTATTCGTGCTGTAATACGTGAGGGGTGGATAAGCGAATACGGCTTTGCTCATCACCGTCAGCAAAAGACAAAATTCGAAACTGCCCATCATCAAAGACTCGAATGGGACCAAATTCATCGGCCGCATCATACAGTAGGTTTTGTTGGCTCATGGAGATCCTTATTGGTATCGCAATCGTTACCTTTAGATCCGAATGCATAGGCTAATTAGGATGACGATACAAGTTCATCAAATTGAATGGAGGGATTCTAACAAAAAAACCATCAATATCATCTTTCAATGTGTAACACCGAGTATACTAATTGCGTTTTTATTATTAATCGACTTTCGTTAGGCGTTTTGTGTCTGTAATTCAATCCATTAATCTTGATTTTTTAGGTCAGTCTGCGCTTAACCAAGCGTATCAGTTGGACCTTTATCGTGGCGATTTGGAGCATGCTAAAGCGCCAGGTAATAAATGGCATAAGTTACGCCATCATTTAAAAGCAGCTGAACAGCAAAATGCCAGATACATTGGTACTTTGGGTGGGCCTTATTCAAATCATTTGCATGCCTTGGCTGCCAGTCTAGTGAATCGGAATGAACAAGCTATTTTATTGGTGCGAGGTGAATTACAAGCTAATTTAACAGCCACTTTACGGGATGCTGTGGCATATGGTGCTGAACTCTGGCCGAGTCAACGGCTTGATTTTCGCTTGGGATTAGATGCGCAAGTGGTAAAACAGATTTCTCATCTTTATCCGGATATCTATTGGGTGCCAGAAGGGGGAGGCGGCGTATTAGGGGCACAAGGCTGTGCTGATTGGGCCAAAGCGATCGGCACTATGGCTGGCGAGTATTCTGCTTGGGCTGTTGCGGCTGGCACAGGCTCCACAGCTGCGGGATTGTTATCAAGCGAGGCATGCCCTAAGTTAGAAGTCTTTAGCGCATTAAAAGGGATGGCCGAACAGCAAGCTGAAATCATTACATTGGCGGCTAACATTGCAGGAAAACAAATCACTTCAAAGAATTTGGTTAAACGCCTATCGTTTTATGATGATGCTCATCAGGGTGGTTATGCCAAATTTCCTGCCGCTTTAGCGGATTTTCTTAAGGCGTTTGCTGAAGCAAATCCTAACCTTGTATTGGACCCTGTTTATACGTCAAAAGTAATATTCGCCATTTGGCATAAAATGAAAAATGGAACCTGGCCGCATGCCAAAACGTTAGTCATTCATACCGGTGGAATACAGGGATGGCGAGGTTATTCTTTGTCTCAAAACCCCTTTTGAAGGTAAAATAAGCTAAACAAGTGAAGGATATCCGCCTTGACTCATAGCGATTGCAGCCTGCTTCATGTTAAAGTGGCACAAAATATGTAAGACTCCATTAGCGATCGCAATGAGTTCATTTGTATACATTGAAAGCAGGAAAGAGAAGGACGCATGAGTCTTTTTAAACGTATTGGCATTATTGCTCGATTAGACAAACCGCAAATTTTAGACACCGTGAAGAAGTTAATGGATTACCTTCAAGATAAAGAGGTGCAGCCTGTTCTCGAAAGCCAATTGGCGGCGATGATGCCCGGCATTAAAGTAGCAAAAGCCCCTCTCAAAGAACTTGGTGATCACTGTGACATGGTTATGGTCGTTGGTGGCGATGGTAGCTTCTTAGGTGCTGCCCGTGCTATTTGTCAATATGATATTCCTGTGCTGGGGATCAACCGTGGCACACTCGGCTTTTTGACCGACATTTCCCCACAACATCTACAAGAAGAATTAGACCCCATTTTGGCGGGTGACTATCATGAAGAGAAGCGCTTTATGATAGAGGCTAAGATCAAGCGTCAGAATCGGCCGAGCGGTGACGGAATAGCATTAAACGATTTGGTATTACACCCAGGAAAATCGGCTCGAATGATACGTTTTGATCTTTTTATTGATGACCAGTTTGTCATGAATCAAAAATCAGACGGTTTGATTGTGGCGACACCAACAGGTTCAACTGCGTATGCCTTGTCGGCTGGTGGCCCGATCATGCTACCGAAATTAGACGCCTTAGTGCTGGTTCCCATGCATCCGCATACGCTAAGTAATCGTCCTATTGTGATTGATGCTAATGCAAACATTCGAATTGTGGTATGTGAATCCAATTTGACCTATCCAAGCGTAAGTTGTGATGGGCAATTGAACATTACCGCGGCACCTGGTGACGAAATTCACATTACCAAGAAGCAGGGTGGCATTCGCCTTATTCACCCAAAGGATCATGACTTTTATAATGTTTGTCGTGACAAATTGGGGTGGCAATCGAGTTATCGTCCTTAATTACACCCCATTGGATTAAGCGGGTATTGACTAAAAAAGGTATTTTTTAGAATTTCATGTATTTTGCATATCGCTTTGACACGACAGAAGACCCACAATTGCTGGCCAACGCTTTATGGCATCATAAAGTGGCGCACCAGATTGTTGAGAATCAAGGGGCAAAAGAGTTATGGTTGCTTGACGCCAGTCAACAACCCACTGTCCTACAACTGATTGCGATTTGGAAAGAAGATCCGTCTCTTTTACAAAATTCCCTTGTCAACAAACCAACCGAACGCACCGCACCGACGAATCTAATGGCACAAGTCAAACGATCGCCATTGACTATGATTGTGCTGTTAATCAGTTTTGTTGTTGCCATTATCACCGAATTGGGTGAAAACCTTTCGTTAGTGAGCTTGTTTACCATTAGCCCGTTTAATGTGTCTAATGGCCATATCTATTTTATGACATTGTCAGATGTCATGGCTAAAGGTGAATATTGGCGATTGTTAACCCCGGCATTTTTGCATTTTAGTGTGATTCACATCGTTTTTAACTGTCTTTGGGTGTGGGATGTTGGTCGCAAGCTGGAAATGATGGTTGGCAAGTTTGTCTGGCTATTCAGCGTGTTGATTACCGCGGTGTTAAGCAACGTTCTACAATACTATTTTAGTGGCTACCCCATTTTTGGCGGCTTATCGGGTGTGGTGTATGGTTTGATTGGTTTTGCTTGGCTACTGCCGATCCTGCGTCCATATTATCCCGTGTTGATTCATAAAGGCTTAATGATCTTTTTTATGATTTGGCTCGTGGTTGGTTATACATCATTGCCTGAGACTATGGGATTAGGGCGCATTGCTAACACAGCTCATACGATTGGCTTAATCTCCGGATTGGCGCTTTGTGTGTGTTTTTGGTTATTTGAAGTGTTTTTTGTTAAGCAACAAAAATACGATTAAGTTTTTAAGCTGACTAGGTTTAAAGAGAGCTAACAATGAATTTTAAAGAAATGATCGACAATATGTCGCCTGAAGTTTACGCCAGCTTGAAGCAAGCCGTTGAACTGGGAAAGTGGCCAAATGGCGTGCGCTTAACAGAAGAGCAAAAAGAACTTTGTTTACAAGCTGTCATTACCTATGACTACAGCAATAAATCCGAGCAGCAGCGAGTAGGTTACATTGATACTCAAGTTCATAGCGGTTGTGATAGCAAGACCTCAACCAATGAGCATGAAACCATTAAATGGGTTGATGACAAAGCTGAAGGCAATTCTTAATGCTGCAAGGTGACATACGTAAAATGAAGGTTGAGGCTGTTGATGGACAAGTTAACTATCACCTCAACTTGGGTAATGACTCATTATTCGTCAACGGTTTCTTGGGCAAAAAAATCACATTGGATTTTAGCGGTGATATTCATTGCATTCATTGTCAGAAAAAAACCAACAAATCCTTTAGTCAGGGCTACTGTTTTAATTGTTTTCGTAAATTGGCCGCCTGCGATACCTGCATCATGAGTCCTGAGAAATGCCATTTCCACCATGGAACTTGCCGTGAGCCAGAGTGGGCGGAACAATTTTGCATGCAGAGTCATTATGTTTATTTGGCCAACTCTTCTGCGTTGAAAGTCGGGATTACACGTGGTGATCAACTGCCTACACGTTGGATTGATCAAGGTGCAACGCAAGCAAGGCCTTTATTTCGTGTTCAAAATCGCCGTTTATCAGGTTTGGTCGAGACCTTGTTTAAGTCTCAAGTGGCGGACAAAACGAATTGGCGAAACATGCTCAAAGGTTCGGATCTGGTTTTGGACTTGGAAGCTGAGCAAGAAAGGTTAATTGGTCAGCTTTACGAAGGCTTGGACTCCTTGCAGCAAGAGTTTGGTCTACAAGCCATTACAGATTTATCCGACCAGAATGAAACCCATGAATTTCACTATCCTGTGCTTGAATACCCAACTAAGGTAACCAGTATCAATGCTGAGAAAACACCGAGAATTGAAGGTGTACTAATGGGTATTAAGGGCCAATATTGGATCCTTGATACAGGGGTAATCAACATTCGTAAATACACCGGCTATCAAGCAACAGTCACTTTTTAGGAGAGCGTTATGAAAGAGAGTCAACCCGCCGCGATATATTTAAAAGACTACAAAGTGCCTCCTTTTCTAATTGATAAGACTGAGTTGACTTTTGAGCTGGATGAAAGCACTACGGTGGTGACATCAAAACTGCACATGCGTCGAAATCCTACGTCTACTGAAAACACTGCGCCATTAGTATTGGATGGTGGTGAAGACGTTAAGTTGATTGCAGTGGCCATGGACGATTACGTTTTACCAGAAGGTGAATATCAGCTGGTGGACAATCAACTTGTTATTACCGCAACAGCTGATAACTTTATATTGACCTGTGAAACCCTTATTGAGCCTCAAAACAACACTAAGTTAGAGGGTCTATATCGTTCTTCTTCGATGTTTTGTACTCAGTGTGAAGCCGAAGGTTTCCGACACATTACCTATTACCTTGATCGCCCTGATGTGATGTCCGTTTTTACAACGACCATTATTGCAGACAATGAGCAATACCCTGTGATGTTGTCAAACGGCAATGAAATTGAGCGCACTCAAACCGAGGAAGGAAAAACCGCTGTCGTATGGCATGACCCTTTCCCTAAACCAGCGTACTTATTTGCCTTAGTGGCAGGTAATTTGGAAGTCAAAAACGATACCTTCGTGACGCAGAGCCAGCGTGAAGTAAAATTGCAGATTTTCACCGAAGCCCACAATATTGATAAAGTCGATTACGCCATGGAAGCTTTAAAACGCTCCATGCGCTGGGACGAAGAAGTCTATGGTCGAGAATACGATCTGGACATCTTTATGATAGTCGCCGTAGATGACTTCAATATGGGTGCAATGGAGAACAAGGGCTTAAATATTTTTAACTCTTCTTGTTTGCTGGCGAGTCCTGAAACCACAACTGACGACAGCTATTTGCGAGTGGAAGCCATTGTCGCGCACGAATACTTCCATAATTGGTCTGGTAATCGCGTGACTTGTCGTGATTGGTTTCAGCTGAGCTTAAAAGAAGGTTTTACCGTATTCCGGGATCAGACTTTTTCAGCGGATATGCATTCGGCAACGGTAAAACGAGTGGAAGATGTGTCCTTTTTGAAGACGGCTCAATTTGCTGAAGACGCAGGTCCTATGGCGCATCCTGTGCGTCCCGCCTCATTTATTGAAATATCCAACTTTTATACCCTAACCGTGTATGAGAAGGGCGCAGAAATCGTGCGCATGATTCATACCTTATTGGGCGCTGAAAACTTCCGCAAAGGCTCGGATTTATATTTTGAACGTCACGATGGTCAAGCTGTAACTTGCGATGACTTTGTCGCGGCCATGGAAGCGGCATCGGGTGTCGATTTGACTCAATTTAAACGCTGGTATTCACAAGCAGGAACACCGCAAGTGCGGGTCATTGGTGAATATGATGAGAGTCAACAAAGCTACACATTGCGCTTACATCAAGACACGCCGGCCACACCAGGTCAGCCAACCAAATTGCCTTCGCACATTCCGGTACGTGTTGGCTTGCTTGACCAAGCAGGTAATCCCTTATCGGCTTCACTAGATGGTCAATCGGCTAATGAGCACTTACTGGAATTGTCACAAGCCGAACAGGTATTTGAATTTACTCAGGTGTCCTCTAAGCCAGTGCCTTCTTTGTTAAGAGGCTTTTCCGCTCCGGTGAAATTGTCTTACGAGTATTCGTCAACAGACCTATTGTTATTGTTGTCAGCAGATCAAGATGGTTTCAACCGTTGGAGTGCTGGCCAGCAATTGGCTGTGAATGAGTTGAGTCAATTGATCGAGCAAGCTGTTGCTGGGCAAACTCTGAGTTTAGAATCACAGTTAATAAATGGTTTTAACTCGTTATTAGTCGATGATTCATTGGATCCTGCTATGGTGGCTTTGATTTTGAATCTGCCAAGCCAAGCTTACTTATCTGAGTTAGCGAGTGAAATTCATCCGAATGCCATTAAACAAGCTCGTCAATACTTAAAGGCGCAGATTGCCAACGCTCTTGAGAGTGAGTTTGCTCAAACTTATCAAGCACATCGTCTTGATGGAGAATACCGTCCAGATGCTCAAGACATCGCGCATCGATCTTTGAAAAATCTGGCCTTGTCCTACTGGTTAGAGACCGACAGTGCAGAAGCCAAGTTGGCGGTTGTTGAGCAATTCGAAAGTGCCAATAATATGACAGATCAGTTTGCTGCATTGTCCATTGCGGTTCATGCTGATCACCCTCAAGCCACACAGATGCTCGATGCTTTCTATCAACAATGGCAGGACGAGCCTCTCGTGGTGAATAAGTGGTTAATGCTGAGTGCCGGTCGTGAGCAGGAAAATGCTATCGACAACATGAAATCACTAATGGAGCATGAAGCGTTTGATCTTAAAAACCCAAATAAAGTTCGATCTCTCTTAGGTGGTTTTGGTCAAAATATTTCGGCTTTCCATCATGTCGACGGCAGTGGCTATCGCTTTTTGGCCGATCAGATTTTGGTATTGGATAAGCGAAATCCACAAATTGCCTCGCGTTTGTGTACGCCTCTAACCCGTTGGAAAAAAATGACGCCAAGTCTCAGTACGCTAATGAAGGCTGAACTAGAGAGAATAATGGCCGATCAACTTTCAAAAGACGTATACGAAGTGATTTCGAAGAGTCTGGCGTAGTTTTTCTCACACTTTTATCCATGCGGTTGCCCTAAGCCAGTAAGTTAACTTACTGGCTTTTTTATACTTTTTGTAACGACTATCTTTACATCGTTTTTGCAATCTATACTTAATTCTGGCATAAGGGTGATCAACCTTAAATTTTAAGGAGTGAACGATGAAAGCACATACGGCGTTATGGGTTCCCGTTGCAGTAGGCTTAATGCTATCGGCTTGTAGTACCACATCAAGTCAAGATTCAGGTAGCGGAGAAACATCACAAGACATGGAAATGTCGACTAACCAAGGAAATGATATACCTGATCCAGAGCAAACAGCAGCTGATTCGTCTGATGTTCAAGCACTGGAAGAAGCTTTGTCAAAGAACCAGGCTGAACTTGACCGTTTAAGCTCGTTGCTGGATGAGAAAGATCAACGAATTGCACAATTAGAAACGGATGGTACCAGTGCGGAAGCCTTACTGGACCTTGAGCAAGAAAAAACCAAGCGTGATGCATTAGAGTCTCGCTATCAAGCATTACAGTTTGAGAACAGCCAGCTACAAGAACAAATCCAACAATTAAGCGCTGAAAACGCCACCCTTAATGAAAAAATAACACAATTGGTAAACGAATCCAGTCAAAGTGAAGAATGGCAGCAACACTATTTATCGGCTCTGGATGAAAAGCAAAGCTTGCAACAACAAGTGGTGCAATTACGTCAGCAAAACACCTTTCTCGCTAGCCAGTTAGCTGCTGCTCGTGAAGAGCATCAGTTGCTAAGAAAGCAATATAACCAATTATCAATTGCGCCCTCTGAATCCAATGCTCGTGAACAGGCGCAAGCAGAACAAATCTCATCACTTCAGGCTAGCATTGCGGACTATCAGGCAAAGATACGTCAGCAAGAAATGGCATTAAAAGATTACAGGGCTCAAGTTATTTCACTAGAAGGTGCCATTGATAGTCATGCTGATATGGAGGCGAGATGGTTGGCAATGGACCAAAAATTGGCAACAGCGCAAGCAAACAATACACGTTTGGCTGAGCAATTAGCGACTGCACAAGCGAGCCTGAATGAGAAGAATCAACAAGTGACCGACCTTAACGAGGCCTTGGCAAAACTTAAAAATGATCTTGGAGTGTTAGAAAACGATACCATTTCTTTGCAGGCAGAAAGTCACTCCATGGATTTACAGTTGGCCTCTAGTATTCGTGCCGTGAATTGGCAATTACCCAATGAAATGGCGCTTAACAATACCTTTGAAATCCTGGTAACGGCTTCTGTTGCCCAGCCAGTGTTAGGGCAGAGCTATGAGGCTGAGTTAATTACTGACAGTGAAATTCAAATGATCAGCAATGCTAAAGTGAGAGCCAATGTGCAAGCTGGGCGGCTACAATGGCGCTGGCGTTTGACGGGACTGAACGAAAAACCAGAAGCCGAGATGAACCTCTTAGTCCGTCAACAAATGAGTTTTAACAATCAGACCATACCTAGGCTGGTGTACCAAGAAAACCAGAGCCTAGCCTTAATCAATACCAACTTATTTGAAAAATATGGCTACTGGACCATCGCTATCTTACTGGGTCTGCTCGGTGGTTTCCTAATTGGCCGTATTGGCAAAGGCAAAGCTCCTGTGAAAGTGAGTTAGCGCGAATAAGTAACTAGCTAGTTTAAGAAAAAGCCAACTCTCATTAGAGGGTTGGCTTTTTTTTTGCTGATATTTTTACTAGCTTAAATTTTTGTTTTTAAAGTAATTATTTTATTTTCACTGTTTCAACTTCTTTCATTTGGTAAAAACAAATGAATATGAATTGTTCTCTTTCTTGTTTTGTGTAAAATAAAGTAAATCAAAGTGCGCTTAAGTGTGTTTAAGTGTAATTAAGTGAGTTTAGGTGAATTAAGTGGGATTTTAGGTGCAAAAACGGACTTTTATTACTGGGTTAACGGCATTGTATTTTGTTTGTCTATCTAACCTTTCCCTTTCTGCACAAGAAGAATCCCTTCGTAATCAAACTGATTGGCGGCTTCGTGATAAAGCCACTGAAGAAGCATTTGATAAAAGTTTAAAAGAAGCGACCCCTCCTATACAGCTACCTCAAGTACAAAGTTTGCCGCAGCCAACGGAAGAGGAAGTGTGTTTTGTTATTGATCATTTAAATATTGATGGCTTGCTATCCGATTGGGCATTAGCTCAGGGTGAACAGTATCTAGGCGAATGCGTTGGTTTTCAGACCTTAAAAGCTTATGTCCGACTGATTAATCAAAAGTTGTTGGCTGAAGGGTATGTGACATCCAGGGCGGTGTTGCCAGAACAGAATATTGCTTCTCATACGGTCAGTGTGACGATTCAAGAGGGGGTTGTTGAGCGGATTGTGTTTCCAGAGAATTACCGCTTCTTTTGGCAAAATGCTTTGCCCATAGAGGAAGGCAAGGTACTGAATTTACGCGATATGGAGCAAGCGGTTGAGCAGTTGAGTCGTCTCCAATCACAAGAAGTGGAATTTAAAATTCAACCTGGTACTTATCCAAACGCCAGTATTTTAGTGGCAGAGTTAAAGCAGACAAAACCTTGGTCGATGAATGCGTCGGTAGACGACAGTGGCAGTGTGTCTACCGGAAGATATCCACTGTCGATCAACACCACAATTGATAATTTTATCGGTGCGCAGGACGCTTTCACTGTGTCTATGTCGGCTGCAAAAGAGGGAGCGATGGGTGAATCGAATAGCCAGTCTTTTTCTTGGACTGTGCCTTTAGGTTATGGGCTTTTTGGTTATTCAAACAGTCGTTCAGATTACCGACAAATCACTGAAGGCAGTGTTAGAAGCTTTGAGTTAAGTGGTAACAGTCGGGACGATAAGTTAAGTCTTGACTATGTTGTGCTGCGCAATAATAAGGTGAAGCTAACCTTAAACAGTGCGTTAAAAACCAGACTAAGGCGAAGTTATATTGAGGATGCTGAGATTGAGGCCCAACGACGTAACCTGACAGAATTGAGCTTGGGGTTGGGTTATCGTCACTTTATTGGTCGGAATGTCTTTGATTTTTCGCTTGATGTTCACCAAGGAATAGAGGATTGGTTGGGAGCAGATAAGCTGGATCCAGATGGCGATGAAGAGACTGCTCAGCCAGATTATCGTTTCTACTCATTGTCAGTTTCATTAAGTAGCCCGTTTACTGTCTTTGGTCAGTCAATGAGTTATACGGGACGTTTGTTTGCTCAGTATGCGGACACGGCCATTTACTCCTTAGACTGGTTTTCAAACGGTGGGCGATACACAGTCAGAGGGTTTGATAGCGATGAATCATTAAGTGCAGAACATGGTTGGCGCTTAAAAAATGATGTCACGCTGCCTTTGAAGATAATGGAATCCTCGTTTTCTCCGTATTTAGGGTTAGATGTTGGACAAGTGTCCGGTGATGGAGCTGAAGAAGAAACAAGTCGTACCTTAATGGGGTTAACCTTTGGTTTGAAAGGGCAGGCGATGGGCATGAATTATGACCTCTCTGTTTCTGAACCCTTTATTGAATATGGCCCATACGCTAAAGCGCATGATTATAAAGTCAGTGCAATGTTATCTGCTCAATTTTGAGCAGAACGTGGTTAATGTTGCTGAAATCATATTGTATTGAAAGAAAGTATAAACTTAAGGAAGAGATTTATGTTGACATTACTGCGAGTCATCAAACATTGCATTTCTGACATTGTTCCATGGCCAAAAAAGCCTGTTCGCCGTGCTTCTTATAAAATACAGCCCCTAAAGCTTGTTTCATCCTCTTCTCATGTTTCACTCTTGTCGCCTTGCCGACGAAACCAAAAATACATCGCTCAGATTATGTTGTCGGCGTACTTGTCTGCGCCTGGTGTCTTGTTGGCACAGGGTGCGACTGCTGCCTCAAACAGCGCACATGCACCAGCATTTGATACTTCAGCCAGCGGCATTCCAATCGTCAACATCAATGCGCCTTCTTCAAAAGGCGTGTCTCGTAACGAATATGAAACACTCAATGTCGAAAGCAAAGGCCTGATCTTTAACAACGCCACCGACATCGCCAAAACCGAACTCGCTGGTTACATAGACGGCAATGCCCGTTTAGGGGGCAAGAGCGCCAGCATCATTCTCAATGAAGTGACCGGCAACAGTCGCAGTGCCTTGAACGGCTACATGGAAATCGCAGGGAAGTCCGCAGAGCTGATCATCGCCAACCAAAATGGCATCACCTGTAATGGCTGTGGTTTCATCAATACTACCCGTGGCACCTTGACCACAGGGCAAGCCTTGTTTGATGGTGCGGGTGGCTTGTCGGGCTTTGATGTGTCCCGTGGCGACATCGCCATTACCGGCCAGGGGCTAAACGATACCAACACCGACGAATTGGATATCTTGGCGCGCAGTGTCAAACTCAATGCCAAACTCTGGGCCGATAACGTCACCATCATTACCGGTGACAACCGCATTAACTATCAAGACAAGTCCGTCACCGCTCGATCCAGTGGGGAACGGGAAGAATTCGCGTTGGATGTGGCGGCCATTGGCGGCATGTACGCCAACCGCATTCGCTTGATTGGTACCGAAAAAGGTTTAGGGGTCAATTTGGGCGGTGAAGTCAAAGCCGTCGACGACATGGTGTTGGATACCCAAGGCAACCTTGTTCACAGTGCCACCTTAAGTGCTGATGCGGTTAGGATTCAGGCCAATAACATCGAGAACACAGGGGCCATTCTGGCCAACCGCCTCACCATAGACAGTACAGAAGAAATGACTAACAAGGGGGCGGATGCCTCCATCCAAGCCACCAGTGCGATGGCTCTGAAAACACAAACCTTACAGAATCTTGATGGTGCCAAACTGCTTAGTCAAAACGGAGACGTGGGCCTAACCAGCCACCATTTTGAGAACCAAGGCACAGTCGCAGGGAAGACACTTAAGGTCGACACCAGCACCCTAAACAATACTGGGGAAAGCAGCCAGATTTTTGCTGTGGATCAATTGACGCTCACCACCACGGGGGACCTAACCAATCAGGATGGCGCTACCGTCGCGTCCGATGATCAATTAACCATAACAGCACAAGGGCAACTGACCAACCTCACCGGGGCCATTGAGTCCTTAGAGACATTGAACATCGAAGCACAAAGCCTCATCAATACGGGGAGCCTCTCAACACAAAACGACGCCTTGATTCTCACGACAGGGCAAGTGGATAACCAAGGCATCTTAGCGGGCAAAGGCATCACGATTAATGCCACCGAACTGACTAACAGTACTGCAAACGGGAAAATCTACTCAACGGATAAACTCGATCTAACCATTTTAGGTAATATTACTAACCAAGACGGAGCGTTAGTTCATGCGGACACCGATCTGATCTTGGAGGTCGAAGGTAATTTAACCAATACAGATGCCACCATTGAAGCCTTGAGTCAGGTCAATATTACAGGTCAAGACCTCACTTCTTCCGGCACTATTCTCGCTCAAAGCGGAGCCTTGACGATCAATAGTGGCGATCTGGTTAACCAAGGCGCGCTGGCAGGCAAAGGCATCACCATTGATGCGACAGGACTGAGCAACAGCACGGCAAGCGGTAAGATTTACTCAACCGATGCCGTAATACTAAATGTTGAAGGTACCCTCATTAACGAAGACAGTGCCTTAGTTCATGCCGATTCAACGTTAACGTTAGACGCCGAAGGCAACCTCACGAATACTGACAGCACCATTGAAGCGCTCAATGAGATCGACATCACAGTGGAAAATGTCACCAGTTCCGGTACCGTCTTAGCGCAAGATGGAAGCTTAACAATAGATACCAATCAAGTTACTAACCAAGGCACCTTAGCTGGCAAAGGCATCATTGTTAACGCCAATGCTCTGACCAACAGCACAGCAAACGGAAAACTCTATTCAACCGACAAGCTTGATCTCAACATCGCTGGAAACGTGACGAATGCAGACGGTGCGTTACTTCACGCGAACACCGGATTAACATTGGATGCAGGTGATGACACCGCCTCGGGTGAATTGACCAATACTGACTCCACCATTGAAGCCTTGAATCAGGTTGATATTAAGAGTCAGAACTTGACCAGTTCAGGGACGATCCTTGCGCAAAATGAAGCGCTCAACATTGAGACGAATCAAGTGGATAACCAAGGCACGCTGGCAGGCAAAGGGATCACTATTAATGCCACCGAACTGACCAACAGCACGGCAAACGGAAAAGTCTATTCAACAGACCAACTTGGCCTCAACATCACAGGCGACGTGACCAATACAAACGGTGCTTTAGTTCACGCCAATACTGATTTGGCCTTAGACGCCGAAGGCAACGTCACCAATACAGGTTCCACCATAGAAGCCTTGGATCAGATCGATATCAAGAGTCAGAATCTGACCAGTACTGGAACGGTTTTAGCGCAAGATGGTACTTTAACCATCCAAACCAACCAAGTTGATAACCAAGGCACGTTGGCGGGCAAAGGCATCACCATTGATGCGACAGGACTGAGCAACAGTACTGCAAACGGGAAAGTCTACTCAACGGACAAACTCGATCTAACCATTTTAGGTAATATTACTAACCAAGACGGTGCGTTACTTCACGCGAACACCGGATTAACATTGGATGCAGGTGATGACACCGCCTCGGGTGAATTGACCAATACAGACTCCACCATCGAAGCCTTGAGTCAGGTTAATATTAAGAGCCAGAATTTGACCAGCTCTGGGACAATCCTTGCGCAAAATGAAGCGCTTAACATTGAAACGAATCAAGTTACCAACCAAGGCACCTTAGCGGGTAAAGGCATCACCATCGATGCGACAGGACTGAGCAACAGCACGGCAAACGGAAAAGTCTATTCAACAGACCAACTTGGCCTCAACATCACAGGCGACGTGACCAATACAAACGGTGCTTTAGTACACGCTAATACTGATTTGGCCTTAGACGCCGAAGGCAACGTCACCAATACAGGTTCCACCATAGAAGCCTTGGATCAGATCGATATCAAGAGTCAGAATCTGACCAGTACTGGAACGGTTTTAGCGCAAGATGGTACTTTAACCATCCAAACCAACCAAGTTAATAACCAAGGCACCTTAGCGGGCAAAGGCATCATTGTTAACGCCAATGCTCTGACCAACAGCACAGCAAACGGCAAAATTTACTCAACCGATGCAGTAGATCTGAATATTCAAGGAAATATCACCAACCAAGACAGTGCCTTAGTTCATGCCGATTCAACGTTAATGTTAGACGCCGATGGCAACCTCACGAATACTGACAGCACCATCGAAGCGCTCAATGAGATCGACATTACAGCGGAAAATGTAACCAGTTCTGGCACAGTCTTAGCGCAAGATGGTGCTCTAACCATCCAAACCAACCAGGTTGACAACCAAGGCACCTTAGCGGGTAAAGGCATCACGATTAACGCCACGGAACTGACCAACAGAACGGCGAGCGGTAAAGTTTATTCAACTGACAAACTTGATCTCAACATCACAGGCGACGTGACCAATACAAACGGTGCTTTAGTTCACGCCAATACTGATTTGGCCTTAGACGCCGAAGGCAACGTCACCAATACAGGTTCCACCATAGAAGCCTTGGATCAGATCGATATCAAGAGTCAGAATCTGACCAGTACTGGAACGGTTTTAGCGCAAGATGGTACTTTAACCATCCAAACCAACCAAGTTAATAACCAAGGCACCTTAGCGGGCAAAGGCATCATTGTTAACGCCAATGCTCTGACCAACAGCACAGCAAACGGCAAAATTTACTCAACCGATGCAGTAGATCTGAATATTCAAGGAAATATCACCAACCAAGACAGTGCCTTAGTTCATGCCGATTCAACGTTAATGTTAGACGCCGATGGCAACCTCACGAATACTGACAGCACCATCGAAGCGCTCAATGAGATCGACATTACAGCAGAAAATGTAACCAGTTCTGGCACAGTCTTAGCGCAAGATGGTGCTCTAACCATCCAAACCAACCAGGTTGACAACCAAGGCACCTTAGCGGGTAAAGGCATCACGATTAACGCCACGGAACTGACCAACAGAACGGCGAGCGGTAAAGTTTATTCAACTGACAAACTTGATCTCAACATCACAGGCGACGTGACCAATACAAACGGTGCTTTAGTTCACGCCAATACTGATTTGGCCTTAGACGCCGAAGGCAACGTCACGAATACAGGTTCCACCATAGAAGCCTTGAGTCAGGTTGATATTAAGAGTCAGAATCTGACTAGCTCGGGGACGATCCTTGCGCAAAATAAAGCGCTTAACATTGAGACGAATCAAGTTACCAACCAAGGCACCTTAGCGGGTAAAGGCATCACCATCGATGCGACAGGACTGACCAACCGCACAGCAAACGGCAAACTCTATTCAACCGACAAGCTTGATTTTAACATTACAGGCGACATGACGAATGCAGACGGTGCTTTAGTTCACGCCGACAGCAGTATGACCTTAGACGCTGATGGAAACCTGATAAACACTGACTCCACCATCGAAGCGCTCAATGAAATCGACATCACAGCGGAAAATGTAACCAGTTCCGGTACTGTTCTAGCACAAGATGGTGCCCTAACCATCCAAACCAACCAAGTTGACAACCAAGGCACCTTAGCGGGTAAAGGCATCACGATTAATGCCACGGAACTGACCAACAGAACGGCGAGCGGTAAGATTTACTCAACCGATGCAGTAGGTCTGAATATTCAAGGAAATATCACCAACCAAGACAGTGCCTTAGTTCATGCCGATTCAACGTTAATGTTAGACGCCGATGGCAACCTCACGAATACTGACAGCACCATCGAAGCGCTCAATGAGATCGACATTACAGCGGAAAATGTAACCAGTTCTGGCACAGTCTTAGCGCAAGATGGTGCTCTAACCATCCAAACCAACCAGGTTGACAACCAAGGCACCTTAGCGGGTAAAGGCATCACGATTAACGCCATGGAACTGAGCAACAGCACGGCTAATGGCAAAGTTTACTCAACAAAAAATCTTGATCTAAACATCGCTGGAAACGTGACGAATACAGGCGGAGCGTTACTCCACGCGAACACCGGATTAACATTGGATGCAGGTGATGACACCGCCTCGGGTGAATTGACCAATACAGATGCCACGATTGAAGCCTTGAATCAGGTTGATATAAAGAGTCAGAATCTGACCAGCTCAGGGACGATCCTTGCGCAAAATGAAGCGCTCAATATTGAAACTAACCAAGTTGACAACCAAGGTACGCTGGCGGGTAAAGGCATCACAATTAACGCCACGGAACTGACCAACAGAACGGCGAGCGGTAAGATTTACTCAACCGATGCAGTAGATCTGAATATTCAAGGAAATATCACCAACCAAGACAGTGCCTTAGTTCATGCCGATTCAACGTTAATGTTAGACGCCGATGGCAACCTCACGAATACTGACAGTACCATTGAAGCGCTTAATGAGATCGACATCACCGCGAAAAACGTCACCAGTTCCGGTACCGTCTTAGCGCAAGATGGTGCTTTAATCATCCAAACTAACCAAGTTGACAACCAAGGCACGCTGGCGGGTAAAGGTATCACCATCGATGCGACAGGACTGAGTAACAGCACGGCGAGCGGTAAAGTTTACTCAACAGACAAGCTTGATCTCAACATCACAGGCGACGTGACGAATACAGACGGTGCTTTAGTTCACGCCGACAGCGAAATGACTCTGGATGCCGATGGCAATCTGATAAACACTGACTCCACCATCGAAGCGCTCAATGAAATCGACATCACAGCGGAAAATGTAACCAGTTCCGGTACTGTTCTAGCACAAGATGGTGCCCTAACCATCCAAACCAACCAAGTTGACAACCAAGGTACGTTGGCGGGCAAAGGCATCACGATTAATGCCACGGAACTGACCAACAGAACGGCGAGCGGTAAGATTTACTCAACCGATGCAGTAGATCTGAATATTCAAGGAAATATCACCAACCAAGACAGTGCCTTAGTTCATGCCGATTCAACGTTAATGTTAGACGCCGATGGCAACCTCACGAATACTGACAGTACCATTGAAGCGCTTAATGAGATCGACATCACCGCGAAAAACGTCACCAGTTCCGGTACGGTATTAGCACAAGATGGTGCTCTAACGATTCAAACCAACCAAGTTGACAACCAAGGTACGTTGGCAGGCAAAGGCATCACGATTAATGCCACCGAACTGACCAACAGTACCGCAAACGGGAAAATCTATTCAACCGACCAACTTGATCTCAACATCACAGGTAATGTGACGAATGCAGATGGAGCTTTAGTTCATGCCGACAGCGAAATGACTCTGGATGCCGATGGCAATTTAATCAATACAGATGCCACCATCGAAGCCTTGAGTCAGGTTAATATTAAGAGCCAGAATTTGACCAGCTCCGGGACGATTCTTGCGCAAAATGAAAGCTTAACAATACACACCAATCAAGTTACCAACCAAGGCACCTTAGCGGGCAAAGGCATCATTGTTAACGCCAATGCTCTGACCAACAGCACAGCAAACGGGAAAATCTACTCAACAGACAAGCTTGATCTCAACATTACAGGCGACGTGACGAATGCAGACGGTGCTTTAGTTCATGCCGACAGCGAAATGACTCTGGATGCCGATGGCAATTTAACCAATACAGATGCCACCATTGAAGCCTTGAGTCAGGTCGATATTAAGAGCCAGAATTTGACCAGCTCCGGGACGATTCTTGCGCAAAATGAAAGCTTAACAATACACACCAATCAAGTTACCAACCAAGGCACCTTAGCGGGCAAAGGCATCATTGTTAACGCCAATGCTCTGACCAACAGCACAGCAAACGGGAAAATCTACTCAACAGACCAACTTGATCTGAACATCATAGGTGACGTGACGAATACTGGCGGAGCGTTACTTCACGCGAACACCGGATTAACATTGGATGCAGGTGATGACACCGCCTCGGGTGAATTGACCAATACAGATGCCACGATTGAAGCCTTGAATCAGGTTGATATTAAGAGTCAGAACCTGACTAGTTCCGGTACGGTATTAGCACAAGATGGTGCTCTAACGATTCAAACCAACCAAGTTGACAACCAAGGTACGTTGGCAGGCAAAGGCATCACGGTTAATGCCACCGAACTGACCAACAGTACCGCAAACGGGAAAATCTATTCAACCGACCAACTTGATCTCAACATCACAGGTAATGTGACGAATGCAGATGGAGCTTTAGTTCATGCCGACAGCGAAATGACTCTGGATGCCGATGGCAATTTAATCAATACAGATGCCACCATCGAAGCCTTGAGTCAGGTTAATATTAAGAGCCAGAATTTGACCAGCTCCGGGACGATTCTTGCGCAAAATGAAAGCTTAACAATACACACCAATCAAGTTACCAACCAAGGCACCTTAGCGGGCAAAGGCATCACCATCGATGCGACAGGACTGAGCAACAGCACGGCGAGCGGCAAGATCTACTCAACAGACAAGCTTGATCTCAACATTATAGGCGACGTGACGAATGCAGACGGTGCTTTAGTTCATGCCGACAGCGAAATGACTCTGGATGCCGATGGCAATTTAACCAATACAGATGCCACCATTGAAGCCTTGAGTCAGGTCGATATTAAGAGCCAAAACCTGACCAGTTCCGGGACGATCCTTGCGCAAAATAAAGCGCTCAATATTGAAACCAACCAAGTTGATAACCAAGGCACGTTGGCGGGCAAAGGCATCACCATCGATGCGACAGGACTGAGCAACAGCACGGCGAGCGGTAAAGTTTACTCAACAGACAAGCTTGATCTCAACATCACAGGCGATGTGGCGAATAAAGAGGGTGCACTGATTCATGCAGGAACACAGTTAACCTTTGATGTGGAAGGTAACCTTACGAATTCGAATAGTGATATTGAGGCTGTTCAAGGCATTGAGGTTAACAGCCATCAGTTTGTAAATTCTGGTTCAGTTTTAGCTCAAAATCAGTCATTGATTATTGAAACGGAGCATTTAGATAATAAGAGTCGCCTTTCTGGGCATGATTTGGAAATTAATTCTGCTTCACTTTTAAACAATACGGCCAGCAGTGAATTGTTATCGACTAACGACCTCACGTTGAAAATAGATAATGATTTAAAAAATGAAAATGGCGCGTCGATCAAAGCGAATAATGTATTAACCATTGATACCAAAGGCAATTTCTACAATCTTGATGCCAATGTTGAATCGCTTAATGACATTAAGATTGTTGCTCAACGCGTCAGTAATAACGCTAACGGCGTACTTTATGCTAAAAATGGCACGTTAGACATAGACGCCTCGTCCAGTCTGTCTAATACCGGTGGGATTGCTGGAAACAATGTTGCTATCCATGCCAATGCTTTGGGGAATAAGGGTAGCAATGCACTAATATTAGGGCGCAATGACTTATCTATCGTTACCAATGGCAACATTAATAATGAGAACGGTGGTGTTCTATATAGCTTTAATACAGGAAACTTAAAAACAAACAGTACCTTGTTAAACAGTTCTTCGACCATTGAGACTGGTGGGAATCTCATCATTAACGCGAAAAAATTGCTAAACAAAAAACGTTTATTTAGCGTTAAAAAAACAGTTACTACAAAAAATCATAATAATGTCAGCTTTAGTGCCCCTAGTGGATACTATGATGCAAAACGTAATTATACCGAAACCATTACCAATTATTCTGTGTCTGCTGATAGTAAACAGGGCTACATACTGTCCGGTGGTAATATCAGCATCAATGCGTACATTGATAACTTGTATTCCACTATTAGTGCAGTAGGAAATCTGAATTTTAATTCAGGGCAAGTCAATAATGTTAGCTCAGTTGTCACCAATAAAAATGTTAAAAAAGGAACCGATTATCTCTATAGAACCTGGAAATCATGTAAACGAAACTGGTACGGCAAGAAAAAATGTAAAAGAAAATATGAAACGAAAACACGTGGTTATAATAAAACAGTAAATAATACAAAAACATTGGCCTCTGCTACTTTTACTGCTGGCGGAAAGATAACCGGTAAAGCCGGAAACGTATCAAATGTTGGCTCAGTGGATGAAATTATTACTGCCTCAATCGATGATTCAGATTCCACATCCATTGCGCAAACAGAATTGGCTGCAAGCACGACAAAATCCGATGACACGTCCCTTACCCAAACAGAATTGGCTGCAAGCGCGACCGAGTCAGGTGATACTACCCATGCTCAAACGCAATTGAATGCAAGCACGACAAAATCCGATGACACGTCCCTTACCCAAACAGAATTGGCTGCAAGCGCGACCGAGTCAGGTGATACTACCCATGCTCAAACGCAATTGAATGCAAGCACGACAAAATCCGATGACACGTCCCTTACCCAAACAGAATTGAATGCAAGCACGACCGAGTTAGATGGAACATCCATTGCCCAAGCAAAATTGAATGCAAGTACAACCGAGTCAGATTCCACATCCATTGCCCAAACTCAATTGGCGGCAAGCACAACCGAGTCAGATGACACATCCATTGCTCAAACTCAATTGAATGAAAGTATGTCCGAAGAAAGGGACTCTGGAGACTCTGCGTCTTCTGATAAATCTCAACCGGCAATGGCTGATAAGCAAGATACACCATCGGTGAATAAGCTGGATTTAAACATTATTAAATCCCGTCGAGACGAGATATTTAAAGACCTAAGTGTCGATGAATTTGTTCAAAGTGCTCTTTTCTCGGCGTCGGAGAACCCGGAATCAGGTTACCTAGTCCAAACTAATCCATTATTCACCAATTATAAAACCTTCATCTCATCCGATTACCTACTCAATAAGATGATAGGAGATGATCAGGGCAGAACCGGTAAAACGGCTTCACGTTTAGGAGATGGTTATTTAGAACAAAAACTGGTAAGAGATCAGATTTTATCCTACACAGGTTATCAAAACTTGCCTGAACAAGTGGACATAGAATCCACCTATGCGGCCTTAATGGACAACGCTCTAGAGGAGTATGAAGACCTTAAGTTAAGTCCGGGGGTTGAGTTAGGCTATGGGCAAATTGCCAAGTTAACGCAACCAATCGTCTGGATGGTCGAAGAAACGGTTCAAACGGCCAGCGGGCCGCAGCAAGCCTTAGTTCCTAAAGTCTATTTTCCGAATGTTTCAGACATGGTGCTGAGATCCGATGGATCGTTAATTGCGGCCAATACAATTGATATTGACGTGGACGGTGATATTGCCAACTCAGGGACCATGATGGCGAGTGTTGACCTATCCTTACAGGGCGACAATATCACTAACAGTGGCTCAATGAGTGCAGGCAGTGAGGCTTCACTAAAGACAACAGGCGACATACATAATAGCGGTAATCTGCAGGCGGGCGGCACCTTAAGTTTAGTGGCGGGTGGCAACATCACCAGTGAAACCCAGAGTCAAACTATCAATACACAATCTGGCTCCTTTTCAAGTACTCAAACCTTGGTAGGGGAAACCGCATCATTACAGGGTGGGAATATTAAGCTAGTAGCGGGTAACGATATTAGTTTAATTGGCAGTAACTTGAATGCTGATGATCAAATTTTTGCCGAGGCCGGAAACAACTTTACCCTTGCAAGTCTTGAAGTGACCGATAGCAACAAGGCGGGAAGTTACTTTAGTGATTCTAGCACAATTCATCAGGTTAGCTCATTATCGGCAAACAATCTTCAGCTCAACGCGGGTAACACGTTAACCAGTGAGGGCGCTCAGCTTATCGCTCAGGAGGATTTGACCTTATCCGCTGGCAACATTGATTTACTCGCAGCAAAAGACACTAAAGATAGCTACAGCTTTGTTGGCCGTGGCGGTAACACCACTGAAACCCGCACTCATAATGAAAGTATCACGGGCACCGACTTGAGTGCTGGCGGCACTTTGACTTTGGTGAGCCAGAACGACATCTTTTCCAAAGGGTCCACTCTGAGCGGTGATGAGGGCATTGCATTAGCCGCAGGCGGTGATGTGGTGTTGGCCACAGAGACAGCGCACAACTCATCCTATGAGCAAGTGAAAAAGAAAACATCAAGCTCCTGGGGGTCTTCTAAACGTTCCACCACGACAACGACCTCTGAGAGTCTGAGCAACCAAGGTACCAATCTCGCCTCTGGTGGGAACATAAGCATCGCCAGCGGGAACGATCTGGTGTTGTCGGGTTCCAAAGCTAGCGCGGATGGCAACGTTAGCTTGCAAGCAGATGGTGATATCCAGCTGCTGAGTGCCGTGGACCAAACGTCCAACCGTTACCAGAAACAGAAAAAAGGCACTTTTAAGGTCAAAACCAAAGACCAAGGTGCGATCAAACAAACGGCGGTCACCAGTGATCTTATTAGCGGTGGCAATGTCAGCTTAAACAGCGGCAGCAACATCACCTTGGAAGGCGCTATCTTGGCCGCTAAGAACATCTTGTCCATTGGCACCGAGGCGGTGACGCAGAACGCCCAAGGGCAATACGTGAACGCCGACGGCGAACAAGCGGGTAACGTCAACATTACCACTCAGGCGTTAGAAAACAGTGAGTGGAGTAAATCGTCCTCCAGCTTCCGAGGCGTGTTTAAAGACATTGTCAAAGGTATCGCAGCGGTGGTATCTGTCGGGACAGCGGGTCTTGTGCATGGGGAAATCAAGGTGGGTGAATCCGATGCCACCCGTACGGATACTCTCACACAACAAAGCAGCACCTTGGCGGCTACCGATCTAGACCTGACCGCGCAACAAGACCTGACGCTCATCGGAGCACAGGTGGCGGTGACCGATACTGCCAACTTAACGGCACAAAATGTCACCATTGATGCGGCGCAAGAGCGTAGCGTTACTACCACTTCTCACACGGATCAAACCGTCTCTGGTGAGGCCGCCAGCTTCTCTTCGGAAAAAGGTGAGTTGACGTTGGCCAGCCTGACCGAAACAGATCAAACTGAACGCACCACCACCACGGCTAACACCTGGGCGGGCTCAAATTTACAAGCGGGTAACCTGAACATTCAGGCGACTAACAATGTCGCCATCATAGCCAGTGATGTCAGCGTACAGAACGATGCTAAGATCGAAGGCAAGAATATCTTGGTTGGCGGTCGTGAAGACACCCTCGATACTACCCACGACAGCATCACCAAAACCAAGACCTTAACCGTGGGTGTGAAAAACGCTTATGCGGACATCTACTTGGCGGTGCGAGCCTTGGATCAAGCCAAAGACGCTGTGAAAGACGCCAAAGCCGCCTATAAAGAAGCCAAACAAAAAGTGGCAGAGGGCAAGCTTCCGAAAAACGATCTGGATTTCTACAAAGCCAACCTAGCCGTTGCCACGGCCAATGTGGCCAGTGCCACCACGGCGGTAGTGGCTTCCGGTGCGGCCGCTGCGGCGGCCGCCGCAACCAGCGCGGGAACGGGCTTTTACGCCACGGCGGGCGTCACCACGCAAACCGACACCACTTCCACCACGACCAGCCAAGGTCAATGGCAGGGGTCTAGCATTCAGGTGGGTGGTAATACCAGCCTGACCAGTGATAACAACTTGAATGTTGAAGGGTCTGCCATTGCGACGGCTGGGCAGCTTGCGCTGAATGCCAGCAACATCAATATTACCGCGGGCAAAAACACCTACACCGAAAGTACGGAAAGCCACAGTGAAGGAAGCAGTGCCAGCTACAGTACCAACAGCGGCTTCAGTGGTAGTGTCAATGCCAGCAAAAGCAGCAGTGACAGCCAAAGTATCCAATACAGCAATAGCCAATTATCTGCTGGTAGCTTGGTCAGCAACAGTGATAGCCTGACCATTGAAGGGGGTAATCTGGATGCGGGCAGTATTGACATCACCACAGACCAGCTTGTTGTAACCAGCCTGCAAGATACCTCTAGTAGTTCGAGCAAAAGCCTAGGTGGCAATGTTGGTGTCGGTGGTGGCAGTGTAAGCAGTGTTGGCATCAACGCTAGCCAAAGTGCAGCGGAACGGGCTTGGGTCGCTCAACAAAGTGGCATTACTGGTGGCCAAGTCAAGATCAAAGCCAAAGACACTCAGCTGACGGGCGCGGTATTGGCTTCAACCAATGCCCAAGGGGAAGACAATGGCCAGCTGACACTGACCACTGACACCTTAAAAGTGTCCAATATCGAAGACATTGATGAGAGTAAAAACTTAGGCATTAGCCTGTCTGGTAGTAAAAACAGCACCAGCATTGGGGCTAACTTCGATGGGTATGAAAAAGCCCAAACCACCAAGGCGACCATTGGTCTGGGCAATGTTACGGTCGGTGGCACAGACATTGATGAACAAACAGCCTTTGCCGACCTAAATCGAGACGTCATCAACAGCCAAGAAATCACTAAAGACGTTGAACGTGGTGGCTTAAACGCCAACCTTACGGTGGACAACAACATGTTGACGGAATCGGGTCGTCAGAAGATTGCGAATGACTTTACCGATACCTATGAACATGGTGAAGACATAGGTCGAGCGCTCGCGACAGTCAACGATAAAGACGATTTAGGCTTGTTAAATCTTGGGGAAACCCTCGCGAACAATGCCAAAGGTACACAGCTTAAAAACGACCTGTTACGCAATCCTGAGAATGCCGAGATACTGGCAGGGCTTAAGAGCGATAACGAAGAAGAATACAACCAAGCCGTCGTAGCGTTAGGGCATTTGGCGCAGGACAAATTTGGGTTAGAGCTAAGTGAAATCAATCTCTATGACGGTAAAGAAACCACCAGTAGTTCCTTAGCTGATACCGGCTTAGTGGATGTCAAAGGTGGTGTGGTTGTCGATACAGACAGCAGCGAAGCGGGCAAGATGTATCTTGACGTGAACGGAGAAAGTAAAACCAGCCAAATTGACACCTTGGGTCATGAAGTGCTGGAAACACAAGATTTTCAGGGTAAAGGCAACGGCATCCTCTTTAGCAATAGCGAAGATACTCAGGAAGCTTTGGGTGATGCCTTTGGTAACCAACTGGCTGATCGCATCAACCAAGCCGCGGGTGGTGACTTAGATAGCACCGGAGGCAGTGACTTCAATCAACGACAAGTGGCCAGCTACAGCGTTCAGCAAGGCACCAATAATGCGAATAAAGTTGGCAATGCCGAAGTCGATCACAGGCAGCTTTATGCATCAGAAATTCTTGCGATTAAAGATGTGAGTAAAGGCTATGCGGAGCAAGCTGGCATCACTCAAAACAATGCCGAAAAAGTCTTAGGAGATAACTTACGTTATTACGTGGATAAGGATTTCCAAGAGAAAGCCAAAGCCAGTGGTTTTGTGCCAGACGACAGTGTATTGGAAGTGTTGGCTGAGTCGTTAGAGGGCGATGATTACATAGCGAACTTAAATGATGTTCCTGTTGTAAGTGATGAGGATTCCTACAGTAACAATGAGATTACCGAAGCGATAAAGCAATATGGAGAGACTTATACCGATACGTTTGAGGATAGAACTATTGGTGCTGAACCGCTTTTAGGGGATGCAATATCTCAGTCTGGAGACGATCAAATTGTTAGGGAATATTATGATCAACATAACCCTAGATCGGTTTCTATTACCGATTTACCAGAACAAGTGTCTGGTGAAGCGTTATCACTGTTACACAGTGCCAATGAATTGGTCGGTGATGTTGCTCAAGGTGCAGTAGCCCTCGTTGCCAACCCAGAAGAGACAACAAAACAAGCGGCATCAGGGATGATGAATACGCTTAATGCCTTAAAACATCCAGAAGAAATGTTTGCTGATAGCGATGACGCTAGCATAGAAGCGGAACTGGATAGACGAGATATCTTTGGTACAGATGCTTTTAATGCTGGATACAATCAGGCCCAATCGGATGCTTCGGTGATAGGAAAGGTTGGCGAGATAAGCGGTGCTCTTGTGCCAGAATTATATCTAGGTAAGCCAGCCGTTGTTGTGAAAGAGGTAGTAGAGCAAGCTGCGAAAAAGACCGAAGTAGCGATTAATTCTGAAAGAGACAATTTTAAGTTTGATAGCGATAGTTGTGCTCTAACTACCTGTAATGGATATGTAAACGCCTCTAAAATTAACGAAGTAGCGAATACAATTAAGAAGAATGATCAGACACAAACACAACAAACCCTAGTAGAAGATATAATTAATAACGGCGATCAAAGTGGTGTAAAAACGGAAGCGTTAACCAGTGACCTTTTGGCACAATCAGGCTATAGAGAGCTAAGTGGTAATAAATATGCAGGAGAGAAAGGTTTAGATCATATTGTACAAGATAAAGACGGTGTTACGATGGTTGTGGTAGATTCAAAACAACTCAATAAATCAGGAGGCACTCAGCTAGGTAAAAGTGGTGATAGTGAAGCCCCAACGATACAGTTAAGTTCACAATGGCTAGAAACAACAGCGGGTCGCTTACCAGATGGCGAAGCAAAAACAGCGCTAACACAAGCAATAAAAAATGGAGCTCCAATCAAATCTGTGATTACAGCCGTCGATAAAAAGACCGGTGATGTGAAAATTGTGCCGGTGAAAGTTGACACAACATCGAAGTAATAAGCAAAGAGGTTAATAATGACTCCCAGAGTAGTAAACGATAAAATGGTGTTTCGCTTACAACATTGCGATAATGAAGTGAATAGTGACTTTAATTCTACAGAAGGTTTAGAAGAAATATGTAAAATGATTGAAGAGGGGGTAGAGCATTCACCAGCTTTGTTCAGGCTTTTAGCTCGTTACCTTGAAGCCAAAGCCATGTCACATTGGTTTCATGGGGGTGATCTAGAAACTTTTAAAAACCTCTGCTATAACATTTTTAAATTAAAATATATTGGCAATCACACCCCTTATAATAGTTTTGAAACTCACAACATAAATTCAGAATCTGCAATTTTTATATTATCCGACTATGAGCCACTTATTGATTGGCTTGGTCATCGAATGGATGAAATTGAATTAGATCCAGCGAAGACTGACATAGTAAAAGAAGGAGCTTTTACAAGGTTGCAAAATATTTTAGCTTGGCAAGGTCAGTTGGATGTGTTGGGAGAAAGAGCGGAACGTTTTGTTTCTAACCCACCAACTAATGGAATAAAAGTCTACTTAATTGACCAGCAGTTTTATTTGGCGTTGGCTAAAGGGGATGTACAAGGCATGGAGGCGGTCATAAAAGAACTCGTCAGCCCAAGAAAAATGAATCATAGAAAGGGATGGGACAGTTCTGCTTATATGCAAGGTTTGGTTGTGCCATCTGCATTGAAATACAGTAAATTAGCCATCCGATATGGCTATGAGTTAAATGTTGATAGTCCTCA
The DNA here is from genome assembly GCF_000214215.1 of Marinomonas posidonica IVIA-Po-181. Lineage (NCBI taxonomy): Bacteria > Pseudomonadati > Pseudomonadota > Gammaproteobacteria > Oceanospirillales > Oceanospirillaceae > Marinomonas > Marinomonas posidonica. Next base: position 1,969,105 of record NC_015559.1, on the reverse strand, counting down.
TTTACCTAAAGAGTGGCTTCCAGTGAACCGGCTAGTATGTTACGAAGATGAATTTGATTTTATGAAAAAGTATGAGGTATAACAAATAGTCGCAGAATGCTCATTTTGAGTTCCCAAAAATACCAAAGTTAACCCTACTTGGTGTAGGTGATGAGTTTGCTTCAAAAATAATTGGGGTCAGAGTCTGAGGGATCCCCACGAATTTCACGTCAAAATACTCGATGCTTCACGCAGTGTTTTTGTGCATTGTGTGAGTCCTTCTCGCCATTGTTTCGCTGTGATTTTTAAGCCTACTGATATGGCTCGTTTTCCTGAATACGAAAACGATAAAATGCGTCTATGTCGAATACTATTACTCTGAAATCGATGTGATAGATCTGCTTACTCTACCACTTTTCCAAGTAAAACGTGTGTTTTTATCATGCCTGTCCTGTTAGCCTACTCGGATTATCTTCATAACTCAGATTGGCGTCCAATGTTGGCTTACAAAGTGAGTGAGAGTGCTTATTGGGACACACACCTTAAGAAGCTAGTTTTTTCAATAAGTTAGCAAGACACACCCAAAAAGATTCACCTTTCCAATAAGTTAAGAACCTCATTGGTGGCCGGTAAGGTTCCTATGACTACTCTCCTCAAAAGCTAAGACAACAATTTAACAAGACACCCATCTTAAGTTCCAAGGCCACCAGTAGTTCCTTAGCTGATACCGGCTTAGTGGATGTCAAAGGTGGTGTGGTTGTCGATACAGACAGCAGCGAAGCGGGCAAGATGTATCTTGACGTGAACGGAGAAAGTAAAACCAGCCAAATTGACACCTTGGGTCATGAAGTGCTGGAAACACAAGATTTTCAGGGTAAAGGCAACGGCATCCTCTTTAGCAATAGCGAAGATACTCAGGAAGCTTTGGGTGATGCCTTTGGTAACCAACTGGCTGATCGCATCAACCAAGCCGCGGGTGGGGACTTAGATAGCACCGGAGGCAGTGCTTCAATCAACGACAAGTGGCCAGCTACAGCGTTCAGCAAGGTACTAATAATGCCAATAAAGTTGGCAATGCCGAAGTCGATCACAGGCAGCTTTATGCATCAGAAATTCTTGCGATTAAAGATGTGAGTAAAGGCTATGCCGAACAAACCGGCATTACGCAAAATCGTGCGGAAAAAGTCTTAGGCGATAATTTACGATATTACGTAGATAAGGATTTTCAAGAGAAAGCGAAAGCCAATGGATTTGTGCCAGACGACAGTGTATTGGAAGTATTGGCTGAGTCGTTAGAGGGCGATGATTACTTGACTGGTGACCTTCCTGTTGTGGAACCCAATTACAGTACTGAAGATGTCATCAATGGCGTCAAGGATTACGAGAATAAGCAAAGTCTGGCCTTTAATAATTCACTAATTGGTGGTGATGCGCTCATTGGGGAGGCATCTGATAAAACGGGAAGTGATCAGGTAGTAAGAGAGTTTTATGATCAAAACTATCCGATTAGTGCAACGGACGATGATAAAGCGTTAATGGAATTTGGACGTCAAGCGGGTATTCTTAAAGAGACGAAGCAAACCGCAGAAGATGTCAAAGATGGTGTTATTCATCTATTAACGTCAAATCCATTAGAGACTGCGCCACAAGTTATCAATGGAATCATAGACGAAACGTTCGACGCCATTACGGATGTTGGCCAATATGCTTCAGATAAAGTCAAGCCTATTGAAGAGAAAGATATTGCCTCAAACCTTGCTGCTAGAGCAGGAGACTTTTATGAAGCCGGTGTCCTTAAAGGAGAGGGGCAAGTCAAGACGAGTGTTTTAGGGATTGAAGTTGCTACTAGTGTATTGGGTGCTGGTAAAGTTGTTAGTACTGGAATAAAACAAATTCCGAAGAAAGAAGTACCCAAAGCGAATGCTTCTGGTGATAATGGATCGTTTAATGGTGACGGAGAATTTTCTACTCCTGATCGAAACGTAATTCCAGTAACGAACAAAAATGTCCAAATCGCTAGTGGTAAATATGACTATATGTTTGGTAGGGTTACATCAGGCTCACATAACACAGCTAGATCTTTGCAGCTAAAAGACGAACTAGCTAAAGTTGGTATTCATGATACACTTTCAGACCGAAATGTTATCTTGAATCATCTGGATGATGTGGTTAATGACCCTTCTAACATCACAGATAAATTCACAAAAACAGTTGACGGTAAAGTTCTGAAGTTTGAAACAAGACAATCTTTGTTTTCTGGTTCTGGTGGCTTTTTACAGTTCAATTCTACTTTCAAAGTTAATGCTGATGGTACGAGAACTCTGTCAACAATTATTCCTAAGGGTGGTAGTTAATGTCTTCCCAATGTTTGAAACCTAATGATATTAGCGTTCCTGATTCGGATGATTTCATTTCTACTTTTGGATGTGATTACTCGATAGATGCTGATCTTTATCAGCAATACTTTTTTCAAGATTCGGAAGGCTCTAAACTAAGACTGACTTTGGGTTTGGTAGACAATTCATTTAGCCTATCTTTATGGCAGGGTGAATTTGAGGTGGTGAAAATTTATGACGAATTTTTGTTAGAAGCCTCTATTGATGCTAGTACCCAAAATATTTTTATTAAACTGAAGCAAACAGATTTGATTCAAAAAATTACATTGTCAGCATGGCCAAAGTTTGCTCTTTCTATTGAGCGAATGAAAGTTTAGCTGGTACGGATCATAACAAAGATTGAAATTTTGCAAGCGTTTTCTTGACTATATTCAAATGCACAAACAATTAGGGTCACCCATAAGTCAGCCGGTGTCAATGGTGCGATAAAGTTCGGATCGGTTTTATGCGAACATAATTCGTTATGTTCTCTATGGCATGCTCCGGATTTCATTCGCTAATGTGTTTTTCTATTGGTTGTGCTGGATAAATTATCCGCAACAGTCACCCATCTGCATCGATATCCACCTATAGCGCTTCTTTTAATGGTGCGGAAAAAGAACAAACCACCAAGGCGACGATTGGTCTGGGTAATGTCACGGTCGGTGGCACAGACATTGACGAACAAGCTCAATTTAATTTAACAAGACATCCACCTTAAGTTCTTAACCTTTTCAATAAGTTAGAATCCTTTAACTTCTTCTAAGGCTCAATTCAGCGATTGAGCCTTTTTTTGTTTCTCCTGAAAGAGACCAAATTACCAAGGCCATCGGTAGTGGCATTAGGCCATTTGGCGCAGGACAAATTTGGCTTAGAACTGAGTGACATTAACCTCTATAGCCAAATTACTAGGCCACCCACCTCTTAAAGCCAGTCATATTAAGTGATTGGCTTTTTAGGTGAATAAGCGGATTTTTGTCATTTGATCAAGTGCATAGTATTTTTTTAGCAGTGCTCGTCTTCTCCTCTTTGCAGGTGAATTACCGTTTTAATGAGCTGTAAGTCATTACGAGGGAAGCTCAGATGGATGGCGGGTTAATGCACCGTGGCGTTTCTTTTGAATTCTATGTTGTTTATCTTTTTATATTGTCAATTTATGTAAGTCAAGGCATGATTATTCTGTTTTTGATGCAAGTTAGTTCATATTACGGACGTAATTTATAACTATTGAGTTCTTAGGGAAGAGATTTATGTTGACGTTACTGCGAATCATCAAACGCTGTGTTTATGATATTATTCCGTGGCAAAAAAAGCCTGAAGGTGTGGCTTTAGTAGGGCCCATTAAATTGGCTTCTGCCTCTTCTAATTTTTCACTTTTGTCTCCTTGCCGACGAAACCAAAAATACATCGCTCAGATTATGTTGTCGGCTTACTTGTCTGCGCCTGGTGTCTTGTTGGCACAGGGTGCGACTGCTGCCTCAAACAGCGCACATGCACCAGCATTTGATACTTCAGCCAGCGGCATTCCAATCGTCAACATCAATGCGCCTTCCTCAAAAGGTGTGTCTCGTAACGAATATGAAACACTCAATGTCGAAAGCAAAGGCCTGATCTTTAACAACGCCACCGACATCGCCAAAACCGAACTCGCTGGTTACATAGACGGCAATGCCCGTTTAGGGGGCAAGAGCGCCAGCATCATTCTCAATGAAGTGACCGGCAACAGTCGCAGTGCCTTGAACGGCTACATGGAAATCGCAGGGAAGTCCGCAGAGCTGATCATCGCCAACCAAAATGGCATCACCTGTAATGGCTGTGGTTTCATCAATACTACCCGTGGCACCTTGACCACAGGGCAAGCCTTGTTTGATGGTGCGGGTGGCTTGTCGGGCTTTGATGTGTCCCGTGGCGACATCGCCATTACCGGCCAGGGGCTAAACGATACCAACACCGACGAATTGGATATCTTGGCGCGCAGTGTCAAACTCAATGCCAAACTCTGGGCCGATAACGTCACCATCATTACCGGTGACAACCGCATTAACTATCAAGACAAGTCCGTCACCGCTCGATCCAGTGGGGAACGGGAAGAATTCGCGTTGGATGTGGCGGCCATTGGCGGCATGTACGCCAACCGCATTCGCTTGATTGGTACCGAAAAAGGTTTAGGAGTAAATGTCGACGGTGAGCTGAAAGCCATTGGTGACATGGTGTTGGACAGTCAAGGTAACCTCACTAACAGTGGTACTATTAGTGCAGATGTTGTTAGTTTTGATGTGGAAGATAATATAGTAAATAAGGGTAGCAATGCACTTATTTTAGCCCAATCTGATCTTAATATAGATAGCGGTAATAGTATTAACAATGAAAACGGTGGTACGTTTTATAGCTTTGGAGCGGCCACCCTAATTGCAGGAAGTGCATTATTGAACAGCTCTGCTCATATTGAATCTGTCGGGAAATTAACTATAGAAGCTCATAACCTGATAAATAAAAAGCATGAATTTTCAGTGAAAGAAGACGTTTTTGTGGATGAACCGGTTAAAGGAGAGTCTTTTTCTAAGAGTGGATATTACTCTGCTAAAAGAAATTATACAAAAACGCACTATGATTATTCTATTGCTACAGATTCTGCAAAAGGTTACATACTTTCAGGTAGTGATATCGATATAGATGTTACAGGTAATATTGATAATCTTTATTCAACGATTAGTGCAAATGGAAACATTGAGATAACCTCAACGGAAGGAAATTTAACAAATGCTAGCGCTGTTGTTACGAATAAAGAGGTAAGTGTTGGTAAAGAGTATTTAAAGAAGACATGGAGGGAGTGCAAAAGAAATTGGTATGGGAAGAAAAAATGTAAGAACAAATATAGCAGTTTGACCAAATCTTATAATTATGTATCACCAACAGAAGAAACGTTAGCCTTTGCAACAATTAGTGCGGGTGGTGGTATAGCAGTTAAAGTTGTAGATGTTTCAAATACATCATTAACTGATGACAGTTCTGATTCGGCAGAAGAAAGCTTAACCTACATTACGAATAAGCAAGAGGAAGTAGAGCCTTTCAGTGATCCAGATTTTCATAAGGACAAGTTTAAGGATACTGATGTAGATCGATTTATTCAAAACTCTCTATTCTCATTTTCTGGCCAACCGGATTCTCTTTACTTGATCGAGACAAATTCTGCATTCACGAACTATAAAAACTTTATATCATCGGATTATTTCTTCGATAAGCTTATGGTAGATGATCAATTAAACAAAGCAGTTCGATTGGGAGACGGTTATGTTGAGCAGCAGCATGTGAGAGATCAGATTTTATCTTATACGGGGTATCAAAACTTACCAAATGAAGTAGATATTGAATCGTCTTATTCGACCTTGATGGATAATGCGTTAGAGGAATATAAAGATTTAAAATTGAGTGTTGGGGTGTCTTTAGATGCTTCACAACTTGCCAATTTAAAAAAACCGATTGTTTGGATGGTGGAAGAAACTGTACAAACACCTAATGGCCTCAAGACAGCATTGGTTCCAAAAGTGTATTTCCCCAATACATCAGATCTCGTCTTAAGTTCAAGTGGATCTTTGATTGCTGCAAATAACATTGATCTTAAAGCCGAGAACGACCTTACTAACTCAGGTACGGTTGTGGCCAAATCAGACTTGTCTATAAGTGGCGACAGTCTTACTAACAGTGGTGATATGAGTGCTGGTGAGGAAGCTTCATTAATCTCGTCTGGAGACATAAATAATTCTGGTAGTATACAGGCTAGCGATACTCTAAGTTTGGTTGCAGGTGGTAGCATTACTAGTCAAACCCGAAGTCAAGAAATTAAAAACAAATCTGGTATTTTCTCAAGTAGTCAAACTCTTGTTGGGGAAACTGCTTCGCTTCAAGGTGGAAATGTCAAGCTAGTTGCGGGTAATAATATTAACTTAATCGGCAGTGAGGTGAAGGCGGATAATCAGTTCTTGGCTAAGGCTGGTAATGATATTACAGCTGCTAGTCTTGAAGTCACCAACAATAATAAAGCAGGAAGTTACTTCAATGAATCCAATACAGAGCAAAAAGTAAGTTCTTTATCTGCAACAAACATTCAACTCAGCGCGGGTAATACCTTTACCAGTGAAGGCGCTCAGCTGAATGCGCAAGAAGATCTGACCTTATCCGCTGACAACATTGATTTACAGGCAGTAAAAGACACTAAGGATAACCACAGCTTTGTGGGCGGTGGTGGTAACTCCACTGAAAAACGCGGTCATAATGAAAGCATCATCGGCACGGATTTGAAGGCCGGTGGTGCTTTGACCCTGGTGAGTCAGAACAACATCACCTCCAAAGGCTCTAACTTGAGTGGTGATGAGGGCATTGCATTAGTCGCAGGTGGCGATGTGGTGTTGGCCACGGAGACGGCGCGCAACTCATCCTATGAGCAAGTGAAGAAGAAAAAGTCTGGTATTTTTGGTTCTAAACGTTCTACCACAACCACGAGTTCTGAGAGTCTGACCAACCAAGGCACCAATCTCGCTTCCGCTGGGAACATAAGCATCGCCACCGGGAACGAGCTGGTGTTGTCTGGTTCCAAAGCTATTACCGAAGGTGACATCAGCTTGCAAGCGGGTGACGACATTCAACTGCTGAGTGCCGTCAATCAAACGTCCAACCGTTATCAACAGCAGAAAAAAGGCACCATTAAAGTTAAAACCAAAGACCAAGGTTCGGTCAAACAAACTGCGATGACCAGCGAGCTCATCGGTGGTGGAGACGTCAGCATGAACAGCGGCAGTAATATCACCTTGGAAGGGGCGACATTAGCGGCCAATGACACCTTATCCATTGGTACTGAGTCGGTGGCTCAAAATGCTCAAGGGCAATATGTCAATGCCGACGGAAAACAAGCCGGTAATGTTACTGTGTCCACACAAGCTTTGCAAAACAGTGAATGGGAGTCATCTTCATCAAGCTATCGTGGAGTATTTAAAGACATTTCGAAGGGGGTCGCTATTGTCGGTTCGGCTGTTGCCTCTATTGCAGGAGGTGATGGTGTTCAAATAAAAATAGGCGAGTCACATTCTAAACAAACAGACTCAATAACACATGAAAAATCGAATTTAACATCTAATGATTTGGACATCACTGCACAAGATAACATTAGTTTAGTTGCTGCTGGTTTAACTACAAGAGGTACTGCTAATTTACAAGCGAACGATGTCACCATTGACGCAGCTAAAGAACAAACCATAGTGACAGAGTCAAACAGTACTACAACTGTGATGTCTGGTGAGGGAAGTTCCAATGTTTCCGATAATATAAAAGATAGCCTCAAAGCGTATGTCAAAGGTGAAAATTCAGAACAAAAAGGCAGTCATGATCTCGAGCTTAAGCTAGAAAGCTCCATTGTAAAACAAGCGAACACCTCAAAAAAGACCTCTGATATTTGGACGGGCTCTTCGTTAAATGTAGGGGATTTAAATGTTAAGGCTAATGAACAAGTGGTTGTAATTGCTAGTGATGCTAGAGTTCAACAAAATGCCAACATTGAAGCAGCCAGTATTTTAGTGGCGGGACGTAAAGACACCACTCAGAAACAAAAAGAAATCAATACCCAAATAGATACCTTAAGTCTTGGCATTAGCGCTTCTTACAGTGATGGTGATTCTGTTGGTGAAACAGTTGATAATGCGGTTGCGAGTGTTGCTTCGAGTAGTGCAACCTATGATTTTGGATATTCTCGTAAAGAAACGGTTTCTAACTCCAGTTCAACAGAGAGCCAATGGAATGGTTCAAATATACAGGTGGGCAACAATGCAAACATGCAAGGAGGGGAGGCACTTACCGTACAAGGCTCTGATGTTACAGTAGGTGGCACCTTACTTGCCGATGCGGATAAAGTTAATATCTTAGCAGGTGAAAGCAGCCATCAGCAGAAGACCAATACTAAAACTAAAAGTTTGAGCGCAAAAGCTAGTTTTGGTTATAACGGCTCTTATTCTGGCAGTGTTAATACCAGTAAGAGTGAAAAACAACAGCAGTCTACTAAGTTTACAAACAGCAGCTTAACAGCTAGGGCATTGGTGAGTGACAGTGATCAGCTTAACATCGAGGGAGGGACTTTACATGGTGAGCAAGTATCAATTAATACAGATAAATTGAATATTGTTAGTGTCAAAGATAAAGTTAGCAGCAAAAGCCGCAGTGAAAATATAGATTTGAGTGCTGGACTAGCCTCTAGCGGTGCAAATATTGGCTTGAGTTATACTCAATCTAAGGCAGAATCTGATTCTCAGAATGTTGCTCAGCAAAGCGGAATTATATCTGGAGATCAAGGCTATCAAATTCAAGTAGCTAACCATACAAACCTAGTGGGGGCCGTTATTACCTCAACCCAAGGGGGTGAAGACAATGGGTTAAATAGTCTTACCACAGGAAGTCTAAGTAAAAGTGAGTTGGATAATCATACCAGTTCTAGTGAAGTCAGCGTTGGTGTCGGTCTTTCTTATGATTTTAGTGGAAATGATTTATCTCAGGATCTAGATTACGATGGAAAAGCTAGCAATGATATTAATATCACCAAGAGCACTATCAATACTGAAAACTTAACCATTACGGATTAGGAAGTAATTTAGCAGGTTAAGGCTGCAGAAGAGGGCAATGATGCCACCACTGCAGGTCTCGCGGCAGCAGACTCCGCCACCTTAGCCAACTGGTTGTATGGAAGCAGTACTCCAAATGATCTGACTGCTAAAACAAACTCTCACTAACATTCTTGGTGCCGCCTCGATTGCTGTTGCCAGCACTGCTTAAGGTGATGCTAGCGATGCGGTTGCTGCGGACCAAGCGAGTGAAATGCTGTAGAGAATAACTGTAATAAGGGACGCATGAAATGGGTCAGATGCTGTTGATAAAGCATGGGGGCAACCAGTTAAAAATATACCTAAGAATCTGAACAATTGGGGTCAGATGCTGTCTTGATACTCAAGCGTTAAAAGCTATGTCCTTGTCAAAAGGAACATTGTTTTTCTTACGACACTAATCACGTATTAGCAAAATCACTCTATCCCAAATCAATAATCTTGTCTGCAATCGATTAATTTCATTTTAAAAAATAACAGCAGATACCTGTTCTGTATAAGTCCTTCTTTTTCGTAGAGCGGTTTTGTATGATGAAGTGGCTTTTTTGAGATGTGTTTCCTGCTTTATAACTCCTAAAGAGCTCAGTTCAGATAGGGGATTAAGCCTATCTTCTTCATTGGAACGAATAGGGACTAGGGTGTAAATCTGATAGAATTCAAATCGGCCGGTGATCACCTTGATAACGCCGGATTTACCTAAGACTAGGAAGCATTTTGAATAACAATGATATTTTACGCCGCGTACGTTACACATTTGATTTAAAAGACAGTGTCGTGAGAGAGATTTTCGCACTAGCGGATTTTAATGTGACAGATGAACAGGTCACCAGCTGGTTGAAAAAGGACGATGATGTCTCCTTTGTTGAGTTGAACGACAAAGAGTTGGCTGCATTTTTAAACGGTTATATCAATTTAAAACGTGGTAAGCGTGAAGGCGAGCAGCCTAGGTTAGAAGAAACCTTGAGTAATAATGTTATATTTCAAAAGCTACGTATCGCTTTGAACCTAAAAGCGGAAGATATTTTAGACATTATGAAACTTGCTGAATTCCATTTAAGCAAGCATGAACTCAGTGCGTTTTTTCGTAAGCCTGACAACAGACATTATAGAGAGTGCAAAGACCAAATTCTTCGGAATTTCTTGCAGGGCCTTCAGCGTAAATATCGTCCTAGCCAATTATAAAACGGTTCTAGTTTTATAGAGTATCACTTAAGCAAAGAGTCATAGCCAATCGTTAGGCAATGGCTCTTTGCGGGCGGTGATTATTAGCCGATAACTGGGGGCAAAGTTAAATCCTATCTTACCTAACGGCAAAGGCGCGTATTATCCTATTCACCTGATCATAAAGTGATGAATAACCGTCAACTCGGACGCAAGCTAGGATGGCGTAAATGATGGACGATAAATGCGATTGTTAATATAAGTCTGAACCCTTTTATTGTTGCTGGTGTTTCGCTTCCGGCCATGCATAGCCAGCCACCTTGCTCGTTGATAGGTTAAGTGAGATAAAACTGTCTGCAAGGGAAATCGCAATACGAACACCGTCCAAAACCGGCACGCCGATATCCTGTTGTAAACGCTCAACCCAGTGACTCATGCCACCACAGCCAAGTACGATTGCGTCTGCTCGGTTCTCTTGTAGCACCTTACTCACAGCACTTTTTACAAGGTCGTAACTTTGTTGGTTACTTTGCAAAGACAGTACAGGCAGGCCCGATGCATATACACCACCACAGCGATTGACTAATCCATAGTGAGTAAGATTGTGCTCCAGAATCGCAACAGATCGCTCTAACGTTGTCATGACGACAAATTTCTGACTGACAAAGCTTGCCGCATGCATTGCAGCCTCACCAATACCAATGACTGGGGATGCTGTTATTTCGCGGGCTGCATCCAATCCTGTGTCATCAAAACAGGCAATCACATAGGCTTTCGGGGGAGCATCGGAGTTTTCGAGTTGTCGAATCTTTGCAAGCAAATGATAGGCTGCCTGAGCACCATCACTGTGTCCTTCTATACTTGCAGGGCTATTTGAGCACTCATACCATTGAGTTTCATTGTGAAGTGCGAGACTCAAACAGGATGCCTGCATTTGTTGAGTCATGGAGTGTGATGAATTCGGGTTTATAATCGCAATCGTCATCGGCTCATCCTTATCATATTGGGCATTCATTGCCTCGCTCAATACACTGCGCTTTTGAAACGTGTTATTTCCCTTGATGCTTTGGTTTTCGGTTTAACTGCTTTAGCAGAACTAAAGTGAGTAATATTACGCAAAGAGACACCAAGGTCGTCACGCTTCCCAATGCATATAGCACGGGCGAGGTCACATTGGTCGTCATCGCGAACAGCTCTAGAGGCAAGGTATTTAATGCCCCCGATGTCATTAAGGTACGAGCGAATTCGTCGTAGCTTAATGTGAATCCAAATAAGCCAATGCCCATCAAACTAGGCGCTAATAAAGGTAAAAGAATGAAACGAAAGGTTTGTAACTTCGTTGCCCCTAAATCGGCCGAGGCCATTTCATAGCTGGGGTTAAACCGATTAAATACCGCAAACATAATGAGCAGACCGAACGGCAGTGTCCACGTCAAGTGAGAACCAAAACCAGAGCTAAACCAATTGGGCGTGAAGCCAAAGCGGTCAAACATTAATCCAATCCCTAGGCTAACCAAAATCGACGGTAATATTAGACTGGCCAATGTGAGGTAAAACACCATACTGCTTCCAACAAAATGCTTACGAAATGCTAGACCTGCAAGCAATGAAAACACAACCGTACAGATCATGACCATGACCCCCAACACGAACGATCGCAACAGGGCACTGGAAAAGTCCCCAACCGCTTGACGTTCAAATAGTTGAGCATACCAATGTAATGAGCTGCCGCGCATTGGAAAGGTCAATCCGCCGTTTTCACCCTGAAATGATAAAATTGCAATCGTGATATTGGGGCCGTACAGAAACAACACAAACAGAATAAAAAACGCCCCAAGAAAATAGAAACTCATCGGTCTGTTAGTCATGCTATAGCTCCTTACGTACATCAACGAGTCTAAATAGAATCATCAGCATCATTAGCACGGTTATCAAAAGTACAATGGCGCCAGCGGCAGCCGCTGGATATTGAAGCAGCGAAATTTCGTTATAAATTAAGGTCGCCACATTCGCTTTTATGCCGCCCCCCATAATTTTTACGGTAATAAAATCGCCCATTACCAGTGTAAAAACAAAGATACTCCCCACCATAATTCCAGATTTAGACAAGGGTACAATAATGTCCTTCAGAATTTGCCAAGGTGCTGCCCCTGCATCTAACGCGGCTTCAACAAGGTTGCGGTCGATTCGCATCATGCTGTTGAAAATAGGAACCACCATAAACAAGGTATACAAATGGATGTAGGCCAAAACAATGGCAAAGTCACTGTAGAGTAGCCAATCCAGAGGTTGTTCAATCAAACCACTGGTTTGTAAGGCTGAGTTAACCAGCCCATTTCGGCCCAATAAAGGAATCCACGAAATCATGCGAATGATATTGGAGGTAAAAAAGGGCACGGTACAAAGAAGAAACAAGATTGTCTGGTTTTTTTGACTGCGTATATGGAATGCTAAAAAGTAGGCTAGGGTAAACCCAATCAAAAAGGTAAAGAACCAAGAAAGAAATGCGTACTTGAACGTCTGCAAATAGGCTTTTAACGTCACGTTTGAGGTGAGCAAAAATTCGTAATTCTCCAGAATAAAATCCGGTATCAATGAATATTCGTTATAGTCCCAAAAGCTCACTACTAAAATAACGCAAATAGGAAACACTAAAAAACCAAGCAATATGAGCGTCAGCGGTAATGCTTGCCAGTAACTGTGTATTTGTCTCGACAATATCATGGTCAATTCACTTACCTTATAAAATTGAGGATATCCCTATCCTCATTCCCCTTTAAGAAACGATAAACTCGTTCCACTTCCTAACCATGTATTTGTTTTCGTCCATGACGGAGTTCCAACAGGCAACCGCTCCCATACGATCCCAATAGGAACCGCCGTCACGCACGGCACCTGCTTTTTCCATCAAGTTACCATCGGGAGCTAGAATTGCGCCTTGTGCAGGTTTACCTTCAATCCAAAATCCCCATTCATCCGGTGTCATATAACCTTTCGATGTTGAAGGTGCCGCGCTGTAGTAACCTTGACGGTTAAGGTAGGCACCAACCCAACCTGACAAATACCAATCAATGTATTCATAGGCGGCTTCCAACTCCAAACCCGATAAATGAGACGCCAAACCTAACCCCCCACCCCAAGCTCGATACCCTTCTTTTAAAGGCTGATACGCACACTGAATACCGCGGCTTCGCACTGCTGCAACCGCAGGTGACCACATACTTTGGATCACCACTTCACCCGACGCCATGAGATTGACTGACTCATCGAAGGATTTCCAAAAGGCTCGAAATTGTCCTTGTTGCTTCGCCGCGATCAAAATTTCGATGGTCTTATCTATTTCTTCGCGTGTCATATTGCCTTTATCAGCGTACTTAATTTCTCCCATCGCTTCACAGATCATGGCCGCATCCATAATGCCAATGGATGGGATATTCAGTATCGAGGTTTTGCCTTTAAACGCAGGATCCATAATGTCCGCCCAAGTATTGATTGGACGCCCCACCAAATCAGGGCGAATTCCCAATGTGTCGGCGTTGTAGATAGTGGGGATGAGCGTCATCCAGTTCGTTTGCTCTATGGCGAATCGTTTAGAGTCTTTTGATTCGACAAAACCAACGGTATGAGGTGCGGTGCCTTGGGCAATAGTAGAATCTGGCGTTAGCTTACCGTTAATAAACAAGGGGGAAATTTTACTGAAGTTCTTTAACTTGCTTGTGTCCAGCGGCTGCATCACACCAGAAGGAAAGACCTTTTTACAGATCCAGTATTCAATATCGGCAATATCGTATGAGTTCGGCTGGGTTACGGCACGCTGTGTCACACTGTCTGAATCAAGCGACGTCAGTTGCAAGTTAAAGCCTAAGTCTTCTTTACATTTATCGGCAATGGCATTTAGGTTAGACACGCCTGTACCAAACTGACGAAGGGTAACGTTTTTTATATTTTGCGCCCAAATCATAGGGAAGCCTGAAATGGCCCCCGCAGCAACGCCTGCTTTGGCTGCGCCTTTTAACAATTCGCGACGACTCACAGATGGAGACTTGAGATCCATCTCGACAGAAGAGTTGTCTTGAGTTACTTGATCAATGACCGTTTTGTCTTTCATTTTTTGTCTCCATTGAGGTTAACTAACAACGAAACGTATTGATCCGTTCTTGGGGCCAATACAGGTAAAGAGATTTACCGCTGGATATCAAATGGACGTCGAAGGATTCTTCAGGCTGATAGCAGGTAATGCTTTGACCGTCTTCAAGAACACATTCCAAAAGATAAAATTGGGCTTGAAACTCGGTACTGATTACGTCTGCTTTGACTACAATGTCTTTATCAGATCGAGGTTGGGTGGTGATATGATCCGCCCTGACCGAGAATGATAAATTCGCTTCTAAAAGCGCATCATCCGAGTCTGGGTTAACAACGCGGTTGCTTAAAAATTCAAGCGATCCCGACGCCTTAAGAACATTGTGACCACCAATAAAATTGGCCACAAATGGGGTATTGGGAGACTCAAAAATGGCCCTTGGCGAGCCCACTTGTTCAATTTTTCCACGAGACATGACAATCGCTTGATCCGCTAAAGCAAAAGCCTCTTCCTGTGAGTGAGTAACGTGAATAAAAGTAAGGCCGAGTTTTTGCTGAAGCTGCTTTAGTTCTTTACGCATTTGTATTCTAAGGAATGGGTCCAAAGCAGACAATGGTTCGTCTAAAAGCACTACATCGGGCTTACAAATTAACGCTCTCGCCAAGGCAATTCGTTGTTGTTGACCACCAGAAAGTTGGCCGGGAAACTTATTGGCATGTTCTGCCATGTTCACTAAGCTCAGCATTTCGTTCGCTTGCTCGTACCGAACTAGCTTGCTGACACCGCTCACTTTCAATCCATATGAAACGTTATCTAGACAGTTCATATGGGGAAACAGCGCATAGTCTTGAAACATCATGGCGGTACCACGTTGTCGTGGCGTCAATCTTGTGACATTGCGATCATTTAATAAAATGTCGCCTTCTGTGACAGCTTCATGACCTGCAATCATCCGTAACGTCGTGCTTTTTCCGCAGCCACTAGGCCCAAGCAGACAGCAGTAACTGCCTTTTTCGACCTTAACATTAATGGCATCAACGACTGAAACTTGGTCATAAACCTTCGTTGTCTGCACCAACTCTATCGAACCTGACATACCTCAGAATCCTAAATAATTATCCATAAATTGTTAGCAATCTTGATTAACCTATTTGCAAATGCGATGCCATTTTCGCTAACGTGCTGATTGCACAGGTCTAGGGGAAGGTTATAAGTAAAGAGAAGCAGCCGTTAAAGATCGTCAATAGCACCATAAATTAGTGCAATCTTACCGATGATGATCAAAACAAGTGCATTTTTGACAATTGGCATGCGAAAAGAGCCTATGCTAGTCTCCATAGATTTATTGTTAACAATCTTGGATTGATTATGTCCAATAGCAAAGAAGCTGAAATTCAAAGACTGGTTCGAGCAATCAGCAATGCGGTCGCCGAACAGCGACTTCCGCCTGGTACACGATTGGTCGAAGCCGAGTTGGTTGCACGCCTAAAGGCCAATAGAAACCATGTTCGTTCTGCTCTAAAACGATTAGAACTAGAGCGTATCGTTTCGATCGTTCCTAACAAAGGTGCCAGCATTTCACAGCCTTCAGTTGAAGAGGCCAGGGAAGTCTTTACTGCCCGATCCATTGTGGAACGCGGCATTATTGAGATACTGAGTGAAAAATGCCGCCAAATGGACATCGCCATTCTTAAAAAGCAACTCAAGGCGGAACTGGCGGCTATTCAGCACAATAAACGTGAGCAGATCATTAAGGAATCTGGCGAGTTTCACCTTCTTTTAGCGAGGCTCTCGGGCAACTCCGTCCTTGCAGACATGTTGCAAAATCTCATTACGCGGAGTTCGCTCATTATTTCTCTCTATCAAATTGAAGCGGGCGAATTATGCGGCTGTGATGATCATAAAAACATTGTTCAAGCACTCGAAAGCAACGATATCAACGCCGCTATTCTCTATATGAAACAACACTTAGCCGATATTGAATGCCATTTAAAACTGGACTTTTGGGAAAACAAAAAAGTCAACATGGAGAACGTCTTTAATGACGGTGACTAAAAAACGGGAATTAAAAAACAATAATTAGCTCTTTAGATCAATTCATACATTTCTCTTGATGATCCATTACATACATCTATTGATTACTCCCAGCTATAGGGATAGGGCATGAGTTGGTTTATTTATGGAGTGTAAAGAAAGGCGTTATGTAGCGTATGAGAATCATCCTCTTCGAAGAACGCTTTGCGATCATGACGTGATTTTGGAGTGTGGATGTCTTATTCGATGGTTATTCGATGGTTATTCGATGTCGATTTAAGTGAGTTTTCGATAATGACTTGGCGATAGGCGATATACTCTATTGAAATGCGCCCTAAATATCCGGTCTGAGGAGTAGCCTAGTTTATGGGCTATTTGTTCAATGCTCATTTTCGTGTCTTTTAATAGGGACACCGCCAATTGCATGCGATAGCTGTGCGTATAATTCATCGGCGTATCGCCAAGAGTTTTTCGGAATCTTTCAGAAAAGGCGGTTCTAGATAGCCCAGCTTTCTCTGCTAACGTTGCGACGGTCCATTTTTTTTGGGGCTCTCTATGTATTGCCAATAAGGCTCGATGCAAAAAGGCATCTTTTATCGCAGCAATAATTCCTGATGAATAATTCGTTTGCAGTACATGAGCGCGTAATTGGCTTCTTAAAAGCGCCTCACTTAAATTGTTTTTGAGGGCGTATTCGCCCGACACTAAATTATTTTCTTCTGCAACAATTGACAGCAATGCTTGCTTAATTGTTTGAAAATGCGGGCATTCATATTTACGTAACAGAATAAAGTTCGGCAAAGCATCAAATAACGCTCCTCGAGTGGTTTGCTCAATTTCAAATATCATCCCCATTAAATGGCTGATTTCACCACCACCGCCCCAAGACGTTTCGTTATAGGAGCCAGGAGGGTACCGATCAAATCCATCAAAGCCTTGACTGAATGTTGTCTGCCAAACGTCTTCGATACGACTAAGTTGTGCATCCCGATTTGATGCGATAGACAAAAGGCCGCCACGGGGGAGAATAATAGAATCGCCTTGGTAAAGCTCAACGGCATTCGCATTTTCAAACGTCACCCACACTGACTGATCCAGTGCGGTATAGCTCATCCCAACATTGTCGTTTTTGGTATAGAAGCCCCAGGGTGCACTGAGGTTAAACATACCTATCATCAAATTTTTTATTTTTAGCGCCAAAAGGGCGTCACTTAGAATATCCATCTTAAATATTATGTACGATTCATCCGGAATTGGAATCTTTTTGCACCTTTTTGGTGTTGGTTGAGAGAATTATACTGTTTCTGAACTCATCAAAATTCGTTATAGAAACTCTAAGAATAAAAGGTCTATCAGATGAATAAGCTCTCTCAAGAACAAATGGATGCTTTCTGCAAAGACAGCGTAACCTGCATTCGTCAAGCCTACTCTCCGGAATGGGGAGAAAAAATCGACACCTTGGGTGTCTTTTTACCGCTATTACTGGCGGCCTATTTTTTTTGGGGAGCCCCCATGAAATAACTAAGGTTTGAGCTAGTACGAGAATGACTCATGCGAAAGTTGAAGGGGAATTCGGTGTTCTTAGTTAGAAACGTTAGCTTATTTGGATATGGATTGAATATCGTTCAACTAGGGAAGGTACGAATAAGTCTACTAAGCCTCAGTCTTTCAGAGAAATCGTCAAATAAGGCGCGACTCTGAAGGAATGTAGGTACCTTTCAAAGAGTCGCAACACAGTAGGACGTTTTCTCTGAAAGACCCATAGGGCAAGGTCTAAAAGCCTGTATTCTTTGTTGAGCACCTCGACAATAGGCCAACTATTCTCATTCGGCACTCGCCTCGAATAACAGGCTTTTATCCACATGCTGAGGCAAGAGGACTTGTTCACACCTTCCCTAGTCCTCTTCTCTTATCGATTAAATTATTTACACAGTATTGGTGCTAACAGCACACTAGGAGAGAGCTAATGACATTACCCGCACAATCCATCCTTATTATCGGTGGTGGTTTTTCAGGAATGAGTGCTGCCATTGAACTTCGCAAACAGGGCGCTGACGTAGAGCTAGTTGAAATGGATGATAACTGGTGTACAGAAGGTGCTGGAATTCACATGACTGGACCATCATTAAGAGCACTGCAAGATATAGGTGTGTTTGAGCGGTTTACTGAAGAAGGCTGTTTACAGGATGTATTTGAAATGTACACAGGAGATGGCCAGCTACTCATGCGTGTCCCCGCGGCTTTGGTTCCTGGAACTGACATACGAACGAGTGGCGCAATTATGCGACCAGTGCTTTCTAACATTCTTGCCGAAGCGGCCATCGCCGCAAATGTAAAGGTAAAATTAGGGACAAGCTTTACCAGTATAAAAGAGCATTCTGATGGCGTTGAGGTTAGCTTCTCTGACGGTACAAGCGCAAATTACGATATGGTAGTGGGCGCTGATGGTGTTTATTCGAGTGTCCGAAAAGCGCTGTTTCCTGATGCTCAAGAACCACAATACACGGGGCAAGGCGTGTGGCGTGCCGTTGTACCTCGCTTTGGCGTTGATGGCTCGCCTATGTTTTTGGGTGAAACCGGCAAAGTCGGGTTCAACCCAGTGAGTGAAGATTCCATGTACATGTTTTACACGGAAGCGAGACCAGACCGAGACCGTATTCCGGAAGATCAAATGTTACCGCATCTACTTAAACTACTCGAACCATTCAAGTCTGAATTGATAGCAAAGGTTAGAGAAGCGTTAGACGAGAACTGCCAAATTCTTTATCGTCCCTTAGACGACATCTTGCTACCAAGACCATGGTACAAAGGCCGAGTACTCCTTATTGGCGATTCCGCGCATGCCACCACACCGCATCTGGCTTCCGGCGCTGGCATGGCCATTGAAGATGCGGTGGTACTCGGGCAGGAATTTTCTAAAGGCGGTGAATTAACTGACGTACTTGATCGCTACCAAAATCGACGCTGGGAACGCTGCCGTTTAGTGGTTAACAACTCTTTAAGACTGGGAGAAATCGAACTGGACAATGGTTATCCTAAAGAAGAGCACGCACAAATAATGGCGGTATCAGCGGCTGCGTTGTTAGCGCCTTTTTAGAATGTCGTTTCCAACACTTACTCGTACTCTTAGCTGCCTTGTATACGCTATTTTAAATAGTAAATTATTGGGGGAAAACAGAAACATTAGAGCAAGCTCCACATGAGCTGGCCAGAAGAAAAAATGGTAATTTGGGTAAATATAAATGGGAGCGCTAAGTGCTCCCATTTATATTTTATAGGAGCATTACTTTTTCAAGGCATCCACAATTTGCTGAGTGTTATAGGCCATCATTTGCATATAGGTAGGTGCTGGTCCTGACGCTTCTGACAAGGCTTCAGGGTAAAGTTCACCGCCTGGTTTTGCGCCTGTGGCATTGGCGATTTGTTTGACCAGTCTTGAGTCATTGGAGTTTTCAAAGAAGTAGATCTTGACGTCTTCATGCTTGATTTGATCTATCAGTTCAGCGACATCCGACGCGGTGGCTTCGGTTTCGGTCGACATGCCTAATGGCGCAAGAAAATGTACAGCGTATTCTTTTCCGTAATAACCAAAGGCATCATGGCTGGTTAGAACCTGACGCTGACTTTTAGGAATAGCATTAATTTGTGCGTGAATATCTTGGTTTAATTGTTTGAGCTGTTGAATGTAGGTGTTGGCATTTGCTTGATAAGCCGCTGCGTCGACAGGATCGGCTTTCTCAAGGGCTTTTTCAATATTACCTACCCATTGAATAACATTTGGAATACTGTTCCACACGTGTGGATCGGTAATTTGTTCGCCATCTTCTTCAAAAGTATGGGTTTTTATACCTGTTGATACCAGTGTGGTGGGGCGGTTTGAACCTGACGCTTTGACAAGTCGGGCGAACCAGGTTTCTAGACCTTCTCCGCTGATAAAGGTGGCGGCGGCATTTTTTATCGCTTTTACGTCTTTTGGTGACGGCTCAAAGTCATGAGGATCACCATTGGCTGGCACCAAGCTGGTGACCTTGACATAATCTCCTCCAACATGCTGGACGACATCCGCCAATACGGTGAAGCTCGCCACAACATTAATCGGATTGGCTTGGGAGGCCTGAGCACTGTTGAAGCCAAAAATGGCAATAGATACGAGTGATAGAGCAAGGGAAAGGTGTTTCATTGATTGTTCTCCATGGTTTGTAAGGATCGTTGTTTAGGAAGGTATTTATAAAAAATACCGGCAGGGGAAAGCACCAGTGACAGAAGATAGAAGACTGTCGCTGTTAAAATAATTGTCGGGCCAGAGGCCAGGTTGAGATGGAAGGAAATGAGCAGGCCCACTAGGCCGGACAGGGCGGCGCTAAGAGTCGCCACCATCATCATGTAGGGTAAGGTTTTTGCCCAGAGTTGAGAGATCACCGCCGGTAGCATCATCATACCGACTGCCATAAGAGTACCTAAGGTTTGAAATCCCGCCACCAGATTGAGCACCACGAGTAATAAAAACAAACCATGATAAACCACGCCTTTGCCGTGTACTGAGCGCAAGAACCTTGGGTCAAAGCATTCTACGACCAGTGGCCGATAAATAATCGCCAGTAAGATGAGTGTCACGCTGGTAATGCCACCGATTAGATACATGGCTTGCACATCAATCGCCAGAATAGTGCCAAACAGCACGTGCAGCAGGTCGATGTTTGACCCTTTGAGCGAAATCAAGAGAACGCCTAATGCTAAGGAAGCTAAGTAGAAACTGGCAAAGGAAGCGTCTTCTTTTAGAGCCGTGGTACGGCTAACAATACCAGACAGTGTGGCGACACTTAGGCCTGCAATTAGTGCTCCTAACCCCATGATAGGTAGCGAGAGGCCGCCGGCAATCATAAAGCCGATGGCAGCACCGGGTAGCACAGCATGACTCATGGCGTCACCGATCAAGCTCATGCGCCTAAGCATCAAAATAACGCCCACAGGCCCTGCACCAAGGCCAAGACCCACTGAAGCAACGAGTGCGCGGCGCATAAAACCGTAATCGTAAAAAGGCGCAACCGCTAAATCGTAAATACTCATGCCGCTGTCCCGTTACGGATTGGCGAGCGGTTAAAATTCCAACTGCTGGTAAGATTTTTAGCGAATTGCCGATGGGCTGCACAAAGGGCGGTTTTACTGTCACCCCAGTAAACGGCTTGTCTAGCAAGCAATAGGGTATTGGGAAAGTGCTGTTGTATTTGCTCGAAGTCATGCAGCACTGCGATGACAGTACGTTGTTGTTGGTGCCATTGACGAATTAATTTAAGTAAGTCGTTGATGGTGCCTTCATCAATAGCATTAAATGGTTCATCTAAAATGATGACTTGAGCATCTTGCACTAATAAGCGGGCAAACAATACTCGTTGGAATTGTCCTGCTGATAGAGTGCCAATTTGGTGTTTTCCAAAGTCTTCTAATCCGACCATCACCAGAGCTTCTCTGATTCTTGTTAGACAATCTTTTGTGATGCGGCCAAATGCGCCTTTTTGCCGCCATATTCCTAGACTAACGAGATCTTCCACACTTAATGGAAATTGTCGGTTAATTTCGTTTGCTTGCGGCAAATAAGAAAAATCTTGTATCTTTAGGTTGCCTCGATGTATCTCGCCCATAGTGAGAGGGAGTTCGCCCATTAGAGCTTTTAATAGGGTGGATTTACCGGCGCCATTCGGTCCTGCAATGGCGGTTAAGCTACCGGCGGCAAAACTTCCGGAGACACTGTCAACAGCATACTTTTGACCATAGGATACGCTGACGTTATTGAGTTTTATGTCACTCATGGTAGTGCTACTGCCCAAGCTATAAGTCCCCATAACATCACCACTATTGGGATGATGAATATTAGGCGTTGGTAAGCGGATTGATTGAGTAACGTGGATCGCATTTTTCTCTAAAGCCTCTTTGGTTTTAAAACGTTATAACATATCAATTCGTATTTATTTCAAACACACATTATTTTCATAATTAATCTTTAATTGATGATTAATCTTTATGCTGTTCTTACGGAAGGGAATGCTGGAGGTAGCGCTTAAGGCAAGACTGACGTTGAGCTGCCTGTCTATGAGTATTTGCTCAGTGGCTTTTGCTGTGTCATTGGCATCCTCACTTTATCCTTTTGTCGGTAACCCACAAAAAAAGATATGCCAAAAGGATTAGCGTTACAGTTATCAGACTATCTTGTGCTGCTTGATATGAGAGAGCTTCTCAGTTGAAAAGACAAATTAGGCTCGTAAGACACTTTGTTAAGTCAGAACAACCCATTACTCATGACAGGGAATCGAATAAGCTTAATAATTATTTTTACATTTTTTATCTATTCATATACTCAAATCCACTAAAACCACACCTAACTGAATGGGTGAAAATGTGCTTTATTTACTATTCTTAAGGACAAGGCCAATACCTTAATGGAGCCTGAGTATGAAAACGATTAGCCTAGACGAATGTAAATTAGACATCAGTACTGAGCGATTAAAAACCGCTTCCATTTTTGGCGCTCTAGCAAACGATGCCGTTGCCTTCTTATTTAAACATGGGGTACTGGAAGAATTAGAGGCAGGAGAGACACTTTTCTACCAAGATGATGTCGCCGACGCATTCTATATTGTGATAAACGGACGTATAGGCCTGTTCCGTAAACAACAAGGTAGCGAAGTAGCTATTCGGTTTGGCGAAGGTGATATTGGCTTTGGAGAAGAGATAGGATACGTCACTATGATCGCCTTGTTGCCCCGCGCAGCAGATGCCATGGCTATGGAACCAACGCTGGTTCTTAAGATAGATTCATATACATTTGGTTTATTCCATGACAATCACTCGTTCGATTTCGGTATATTAATCTTGAATTTATCGAGGGATATGGCTAGGAAGTTACGCCTGGTGGGCGGCACATTAGCCGAAAATGGTATTTCAATAGACAGTAATCACAAAAAACCAATGAGCCAATATGATAACTGAAACAGTTTCTAACCAGTACAACTGCGATCTCAGTATTGATCATCTCAAAACGGGGGCTATTTTTGGTGCGCTGAGCTCAGATAGTATTCAGTTTTTGCTAGACAGGGGGACGATATCACACCATAAGTCTAACGACTTTCTATTTAAAGAAGGCGATGTGGCTAACGTGTTTTACATTGTATTATCGGGTGAAATCGCCATATCCAGACACGATCAAGATAATCAACATCGCCAGCTATTTGGTGAAGGCATCATCAGTTTTGGCCAGGATATAGGTTATGTCTCCATGATTGCTCTTCTCCCAAGAGTAGCGGATGCGATGGCTTCAAAGGACACAGTAACATTAAAGATTGATACTCACACCTTTGCCCAATTTCACGATCAATTCCCGTTTGATTTTGGTGTGCTAATTCTAAATCTTTCTCGTGATATGGCACGAAAACTACGCCTTGTCAGCGACACCCTAGCAGATCATAAGATCAGCATTAATTGGAAAGGCTAGACAATAAACGGAATATTTTTACGGAAGAGGGGCTTGTCATGCAAAGGCCCAGAAGTCGACAAATCAGCAATTCAACTTACTATTTTGATGATGAACTTGATGCTTTGAACAGCAATCGAACACTGAGTCACCATGCTTCTGTTCTATGACCTTTTTTATGCAATGGCGCTTTCTTTTTTGCTTGTGTGTCCAGTATTGTTGCTTAATTCTCATCCGTTTTATTGTGGCAAGCTCAGCTGTATATGCGTATCTATTCGGTGATTATTCTATTCCGACCGTCATTTTTCGCTTTGTATAAGCAGTTGTCTGCGGCCACATAGAGGTCTTTTACATTGGTGTCGTTAGTTGGTATGCAACTTGCGATGCCTATGCTCATTGTGACATGAGATGATATTAAAGAATTAGAATGAAGAATCGCCGCTTTATCAAGACGAACAAGGAATTCTTCTAATGCTATTTTTGCTTCTTCAGGGTGGCATTTGGGTAATAATAAAGCAAACTCCTCACCGCCAATCCGAGCAGCAAGACCAGCCTCACTGTCTAAGATCTCTCGCCATAGTTGCGCGATGGATCTGATACAAGTGTCTCCTTTTTCATGGCCATAGGTGTCATTAAATTGCTTAAAATAATCGACATCTCCGATCACTAAGGTAATAGGCTGACCAGATGCCTTACATTCTTGCCATTCTAACTCAAAGGTTTGGTTGAATTTGCCGCGGTTAAATAACCCTGTTAAAAAGTCTGTTTCTGCTTTGGTTAGCAGTTCTTGTTTATCCTGCCTCAGTTGTCGATCTCTTATTTCGTATTGATACAAGGTATCAAGCAGTTTCTTTCTTGGAGAACGAATCAATTCACCAATCGTAAGGGGGGTTTCAATAAAATGTGCGAATTGTTTTCGATAGATAAGGCAGAACATCATCAGAGGTAGGCTATAAGATACAGCTAGTATCACTTTGCCCGTTACATTACCAAGTATAATATTGCCTAATTCGGGATGACTGTGTAGGGCAACAAGAGGGAAAAAGACACCGTCCAAACAAACAATGGCAATAAATGCGATAGTATAAATTCCCGCTAAGGCATTTAAATTGGTGACGTAACGTCTGACTTGAATGAAAATAATCAATAACAGCAAAATTTCACTTAATATCAATCCCCCCCCAATCAACATAACACTAAGTGATACTTTAAAGATCTCTGATGGCAGCTCAACAGGTGATGTTATCGCATCTGAGTCCAGTAGCCATGCTGTATAGTTAAAACCAACAAACACAAAGATATCAACAAGGATTAATAGTCTGAATAGGTTCTTAAAGGTTGCGATACTTCTTTCACTGATAATCAGCATGACCGCTGTCATCATGAAGGAACCATAGGCAATATTTCCCCCTGATATGAAGGTATCTTCACCAATGGGAAAGGAATAGATAGCGCCAGCTAATCCTCCGACAATCAATATGATGCTTAAGTAAGCGTATAAGGAAGGAGATCGCAATTTATGCGGTAAGCTTGTGGCATAAATTGGAAAGGCTGAAAACATGAAGATATTAATTAAAAAAGCTTCAAATGACGACATATATGGCTGCTCCATTAAACGCTTGAACCACATATTTGTGATATTACGCAGTGACTTGTTGATAGGGGGTTAGTGTGCTTAAGGTAATAAATATTCGGCCACAATGCTAGATCACTATGGTGATGCTTTGAGCTTGAGTTTGGCAAATATACCAATAATCGACAACACCGTCATTTTAACGGTTCGAGTCAATGAAGACGAATTCCGAAACCAACTAATTTTTTTCCTTGATTCAAAGTTTAACAGTAAAAGTCTAAAAACGCCTAAAGGGGGCTTTTTTTGAGCAAATCGACTCATCTAGTTGCCAAGTAGTTGCCAAATACTCTCTCTAATCAAAACTGGCATTTGTATCCTGTGTTATATAACGCCTTCAAGCTACCTTGTTATCTCTATATAATGAATGGCGTTATTGTGAACTAGTGCGATAAGTCGGATAAATACCTAAGAGACAGGCCGAGCTTTGTACTCAATTTGTACCATATAAAATCAAGCTTGCTATCTATTGCACGATATTTGCTTAGCAGATTGATAAACTACTCTCGTTCGTAGGTTAGTTGAGAGCAGTGGTTTGGTCTTTTTCATCATGTTTGGGGATGAGTCGATTGTCAGAAAAAAATATATCTGCGAATTTGAAGGTGTTGTGTAGTTATAGCGATAGTATTTCTAGCTGTTGCCGTAAGATGGGCATCAACCGTCAGCAGTTCACCAAATATTTAAATGGGACAAGTGCCCCTTCTGTTAAAAACCTGCGTAAGATGTGTGCGTTTTTTGGCGTCGAAACAGAAGAGATTACGATGGCAACAGCTGCCTTTAAAAAGCTGGTTTCATCAAGAAGACGAGTTAAAAAACCTAAGTCCATATTAGATAACAGTCCTCAAGGAGAGCGACACACTAAATTGCTTGAGAGTATGATGCTGAAGTCTTCCGAAGATATTCAGCCCTACCTTGGTGACTACTATTATTATTACTTTACGCCGTCTTATGAGGGTCATATCAGTAAAGGTTTTGCTCGCATTTCACTTGTAGATGGCATTGCTTATTCACATTTTTATGAGCGTGCCGAGCCAGGCCAAGCCATGTTAGAGGGCTACGAAATTGGAAAATTTGTTGGTGTGGTGTTTGTCTTAGGTGAACGAATACAAATTGTAGATTATGGTGTCCATTGCCAACGGGCTATCTCTCAAACAATTCTGTATGGCGCCACTAAAGGCAGTTTTAGCTTGCTGTCTGGTATTACCCTTGGGGTTCAAGGTCGTAATTCTCGGATTCCGTTTTCTTCTCGTATTGTGTTTGAAAAAATTGCATCAAACATTTCGTTAAAGCGAAAACTTAAAAATGTGGGTCTATTTGAAGTAGACGCTGCTGATATTTCTTCTGTTATCCGATCCCGGCTTGAAACGTCCAGCAGCATAGGGCACCCACATATTTTTAGCGCGTTAGAAAATTAAAACTCGTGATTAAGAAAGCGCTTTAAACGGTCACTTTTGGGGTGCTCGAAGATCGCTTCTGGTGACCCTGATTCTTCAATTTTTCCGTCAGCAAGAAAGACGATCGTATCAGAGACTTCTTTCGCAAACGCCATTTCATGTGTCACCATGATCATGGTGCGGCCTTCTTCAGCCAGAAGTCGAATGACTTTGAGTACTTCTTTCACTAACTCGGGATCGAGTGCTGAAGTGGGTTCATCAAACAATAAAATATCCGGTTCCATGGCCAGCGCTCTTGCGATGGCAACACGCTGCTGTTGTCCACCAGATAGGAACGCTGGGTATTTAGTTGCGACATCTGTATCAAGGCCAACTTTTTCAAGGTAAAGATGCGCCTGTTTGATGGCAGTACTTTTGTCTTGCCCTAAGACCTTCATCGGCGCCAATGTAATGTTGTCTAATACTGTCATGTGGTTCCAGAGATTAAAGTGCTGAAACACCATGGCAAGTTTAGTACGAAGTGTTTGCAACTCTTTTGCGTTAGCGAATGTCATGCCTTCATGATCAGAGGCCATTTTTATCATCTGATTATCAAAGTAGAAGACGCCATCGCTAGGTTGCTCAAGAAAGTTAATGCACCTAAGCAATGTACTTTTTCCAGAACCAGAGGAGCCTATTAGAGTAATGACCTCGCCAGCATTAGCGGTTAGATCAATACCTTTCAATACTTCATGACTTCCGTAGCTTTTTCTCAGCCCTTCAATAGACAGTTTCTTTTCTAAACTCATGCTTTAATCAACTTTGTTACATTTAGGGTTATGGCGCCAATAAATAGCCGCTGCGAATCACATCATCGCCAGCAATATGAGCAACTAACATGCCCGCCGTCGCCGTTTTTCTCATTGTGAATGAAAACAGTATGCCAGATTGTTTTGCTCTTATTTGTTCAACATTGTCAGATATTGGATCGATGATTTCGGCAATTAATTGTCCTGCCACAATGTGTGAATCGAGATCTGCGCACTGCACCACAACACCAGAGGTCTGGCTTTTCAAAGGTTCAACGGCGGCCAGTAATTTGGCCTGAATGTTGGACTCAGGGTAGGAAGGAAGTGCAGGGGGGGTGTCGGTAATGAGATGAATGCTTCTCAGGAAATTTAAGATGGCATTGGCATCATGATCGCTCTTTTCATGAGACACGTCGTTTTGGCCACACAATTCAAGTGTTATGGCTTGACAGGCTTTCGGTATTATATCGCCATAACAATCCGTTAAGCGTTTCCATACCATGTCAATGGAAGAATCAAATGGATTTCCTCCGGTTTCATCTGCAAGCATGTTTACTTGAGAGCCTAGGTAATGAGCAAGGGGCTTAACACTGTCCCATGAATAGTGAGTACTGTAGGTGTGTTGAATTGCTTCAAAGTCACAATGCATGTCTATAATGTAATCGGCATCACAGCAAAGCGACAACAGCGTTTTTTGCATAGAATGAAATTCAGTATCAACGTACCAATCATTGACCGCTTGTCTGATCGCAGAGCGAATCAGTTGACGGTTTTCTGCTAAGTCCTTTCCAAGTTTGCCATCAATCAGGTTTTTTACCTGCTCGAAGGTATCAGCGTAGCCTCTATTGAAATTAAAGCCATTCTCTAACTCGTAGCGCCCCAATGGAATATCCATAAGATGCTGATTTAGCCCTATAGGATTGGCCACGGGTACCAGTATGATCTCACCTTGAATGTGTCCTTGCTGTTCAAGAACAGTAAGTTGTTGCTTTAATTTCCAAGCGGCTAGCATTCCCGGTATTTCATCGGCATGCAATGAAGCTTGCAGGTAGACTTTTGGTCCATCAACCGATCCGAAGTGAAAACTGTCTATTACTCGGCTGGTGCCTAAAGAGGGCGAAATAAGTGGCGATTTTATATGTTTCATTTTCGTACAACTTTTCTCATTTTTTCAAAGAGCCCCAGCATAGTAGGTCTGTAAGTATGTGGTTTAACAATGTGAGCGGTATAGTAGGTTTCAAACTTTTTAAAACCGTAGAAGATCACAAACGACAAAATAAGATAAAGAATGGCGGCGATACCAAATGATTGGAACGTCATGTAAGTCGCGGAATTTGCGTCCCTTGCTACTTTTAAAATGTCTGCTACCGTGGCGGTAAAGGCAATGGTGGTTGAATGGAGAACAATGATGACTTCGTTACTGTATTGTGGCAGCGATTGTTTAAAGGCGGCTGGAAAGATAATGTGTCGATATACTTGAAACTTACTCATGCCAAACGCTTTGGCGGCTTCCACTTCTCCGGCATCGACATTCTTTAATGCGCCAGCGAGCATTTCACACATATAAGCACAAGTGTTAATAGAGAAGGCCAATAAAGTGCAGTTCATACCATCCCGAAAAAAACTGTTTAGTAGAGGCTGATCTTGAACAAGCCTCAGACTATAAATACCTGAATAGCAAATGAGCAATTGCAGATAAAGCGGTGTCCCTCTAAAGAGAGTAGTGAATGCTTGGACACTCCAACGTATTGCAGGCATCTTAGCGTTACGCGCTAGTGAAAGCGGTATCGACATTAGGAAACCTGAAACAACAGAGAAGATCAGTAACCAAAGCGTAATCGCCATTCCTGAATAGTTGTATCCATCAGAATACAAGAAGGGCTTCCAATAGGTTTGTAGGAGTTCGATCATGATTTACTTTCCTTGATACCAACATGGAAATAACGATTTAGTTTTGAGAAGACAGCATTGCTTACCATGGTATATGCAAGGTACATGGCGCCAGCGAGAAGCAAGAAGGAAAACACGTTATTAGTTGATTTTCCGGCTTCAACTGCTGCATTGATAAGGTCATTTAAGCCGATGATCGAAACCAGTGCGGTTGCTTTGATCATAACTTGCCAGATATTTGAAATACCCGGAATGGATAAACGCATCATTTGGGGAAAAATCACAAACCGGAAACTTTGAATATTAGTTAGGCCATACGCTAAAGCGGCTTCGATTTGACCTTTTGGAATGGATTGCAAAGCGCCTCGAAAGGTTTCGGAAAAATAGGCACCATAAATAAACGCTAAAGTAATCACACCGGCGTGAAAAGGATCAATTACGATATATTCCCAACCAAAGTACATACAGACATCGCCGACCCAACTTTGAATGCCATAAAATAGCAGTAGCATTAGCACCAGATCAGGAACACC
Source organism: Marinomonas posidonica IVIA-Po-181 (assembly GCF_000214215.1). Classification (NCBI taxonomy): domain Bacteria; kingdom Pseudomonadati; phylum Pseudomonadota; class Gammaproteobacteria; order Oceanospirillales; family Oceanospirillaceae; genus Marinomonas; species Marinomonas posidonica. The sequence goes on along the minus strand of NC_015559.1, from coordinate 1,939,131 downwards.
TCTAATCAAGGTGGTGTAAGCGCTGGTGATTAAATACAGTGTGGTACTTTTTGCACGTTTTGCTAATGCGGTGATGACACCTAACAGCATCGCGCAGAAGAATGACAACAAAGATAATTTTATGGTCATCCAGGCACCTGATAGTAACAGGCCGCCATAACCCTCCAAATGGAAAAGACTATTCATCATTGTTAATTGCTTTCACTTTTCTCAGGTACATTAATTGAAGGATAGAGAAGCGCAAGAAGGCACTAATAAGACTGTCCTTTAGATAGACGACTTATCGGCACCTTCAATGCACTTACTAGTTACTTGCTGTAGAGATCCAGATCACCGAAGTGTTGACGTTGAATGGTAGCAAAGGTGCCATCTGCATGAATGGCTTTGATGCCGTTATTAATCAGTGTTGCAATTTTACTATCGCCTTTACGAAGTGCAATAGCCGAATCGGCTGGTAGCAGTTTGTCGACCATTTTCTGATTGCTAAACTCAGGATGATTGGCATCCTCAATAAAACCGACTTGAGCTTGTGTCATGTCTTGCATAGAAGCGTCAATACGACCATTTAGCAAGTCAGCGTAAACTTGGTCCTGAGTCTGATATGACTGAACTCTTATCCCAAACGGCGCTAATTTGATCTTGGCATAATCTTCTTGCATTGAGCCTTGTTGCACACCAACCACTTTGCCTTTTAAAGATTCCGCAGTGGGTAGCAAGTTCTTGCTGCTAAGGCTCAACATGGATGAAAACCCCGTCCAGGTTCTATCTGAAAAATCGACCACTTTTTTACGTTTTTCAGAAATGCCTAGTGACGAAAATACCGCATCTATCTTGCCAACGCGTAAGCTGGGAATCAAACCATCGAAACTCATAGGCACCCATTCGCATTGTTTGCTCACTTTTTCACAGATGGCATTACCAAGGTCAATTTCAAAACCAGCTAGGGAGCCATCAGCCTGTTTATATTCAAAAGGAGGGTAGGTAGGATCGACGCCAATTCGGATAGTGTCAGAGGCGACCGCAGAATTTTGCAGCATTAAGCTTGCTAATGCCAAGCAGGTAGAAGCGAGTTTCTTCATATTGGGAGTTTCCTGATGTGAGAATGATTGTCTTTTGTATAACCTAGGTCAATCGATTGTAATTGTCGTTATGAGACCCTAACAATACTGTATCTTATGGCTTCTTGGGCCGTCCATTAACGCTGCAAGATTTGGCTAAGCGGGTTGTCGCTAACTAGCGTCAAGTTGCGTCAAAAACATCTGTCTAATTAGGTTGTGGACTTTGCGGGTGGCTGTGGTTTGATAAACACTCCTCAAAAGGAGCGCCTAATAACAGCAATATCAATCACAAATTCTTAAGGACGCAAAGGCTAAAGTGACTGCACAGGAGCGAATCATCCATTGTTGATGTACCTGCCAGATTTTTATCACCATTAAAAAAACGCCATAGATCTTTGCTTGTCACTATGGCGTATGAACGACACCAGTGAACACCTTAGAAGCTCATTTTTACGCCGATGTTGGTGGTGTTTACATCGATTTTTTCAAGACTTAAACGTTGGATTCCGACTGACATAGAGAGCGTTTGAGAAAACTGATGTTCCCATCCTACTCGTACGTTAAAACCCACACCACTTTCATCTAACAGGCGATTTGAACTAGAATTTAATTCCACCGTGTTGTAGTTGATTCCGGCTGCTCCATAGAGTCGGTTAACCGAGGAAAAATGAAAATAGCTGATGGCACTGACTGAAACAGCTTGGTATTTCAGCTCCGCTTTTGTCGTGGCGTTAGTGCCTGCTTCATTGATATCAAGGCTTGAACCCTCACCAGTATGAAGGCCTATGCTAAGACCAATATAAGGCGTAAGACCTCGCTCGAAAAAGAGCGAACCACTCCAAGAGACATCGGAATTACTGTCATCAATATCTTCAATTGAGTTTCCATACTCTAGGCTTCCTAAACCTAATTCTGCACTGATTGCATTGCGTGCTGATTGTGCACTCACAGTACCCGTTGCTAAAAGTAATGCGATGCTGAATAAAACGTGGTTTTTCATAATAGTTTTCTCCTTACTACTAAAAATGACCTAGCGAATAAGCTGGTGTTAGCCATAGTAGGAAAGAAGGGGAGGTAAGTATGTGGCGACAGGGTGACCAATTGTGACAGTATGAGACAACTTAAAGGGGAGATTAATTAGCTTGGCTTGTGGGATCTGTCGGCCAACATAATACGAATTTTGCTCCTCCAATAGGCGCGTCTTCAAGCCATACTTTTCCCTTGTGCCATAAGGTTATTTGTTTGACTATGGCCAGCCCTAGTCCATGACCTGATTGCGCCTTTCTTTGATCATTATTAAGTTGGACAAAGGGTGCAAAGATGTTTTGTGCTTTTTCTGGCGCTATCCCCGGGCCATCATCGCCGATTTCAATAATCAATGAGTTTTGCTCAGCATCAATAAAGGCGTTCACTTCGATGGTGGTGTTGGCATATCGAACCGCATTGGTCAGTAAGTTGTTAAGAGCACGACGTGTCGCCACAGGGTCTAGAATAAGCTTTTTAGTTGATAATTCAGGGGCAAGTGTTAAGCCAATTTGTATGTCAGGTTGAGTGATTTTAATGTGCTCAATTTCGTCTTCTAACAGTGGGATAATATTGTGCTGGGATAAGCGGATTTGAGCTTGATCATTAGTGTAACGTGATAATTGCAAACTTTGATTAATAAGGTGATCAAGGTCTCGAAGGCTATTCTCAATACTTTGACGATATTGTTGGCGTTGTTCAATCGATAATAGACTGTCATTGAACATCTCTAAGGCAAAACGAATTCGATAGAGCGGCTGGCGTAAATCATGTGCAATTGCATTCGTTAAAGTGCGTTGGCTTATTACTGAATTTTCAATTCGATGTGCCATTTGATTAAATTCATGACTTAACGAAGCGATTACAGAAATGTTTGGTATGTTTGTTCTTAGGTTGAGTTGACCTTGTCCAAACTGGGTAGCGACTTTACTGAGTTGTTTGAGATCTCTCCACAGCGGGTAAATCCAAAAAAACATGCTGATTGATATAAACACAACAAACATTAACAACAGGATTAATAGTGCGATGGGGGTGTTCGAAGTGTAAGGCAATTGTTGAGCAACCAATACCTTTTCTGAGTTAGGTATTGGGGTAAACAGACGTAATTGTTTGTTTGCGTTTAAACGCCAAAATATCTGCTTTTTTTGCCATAAATTCTGTTCTTTTTCCGTCAGCTCAAAGTCAGATTTATCGATCAGTTGTAGTTGGTAGTCGAGTATTGGATTGAGTTCGCTAATGATTTGTTTCCACTGGTTTTCTGGGGCATTTTCAAAAGTTTGGCGTATTAAATAAAGCGTGCCTTGAGCCCCACGTACGATGTCTTCATCTAACGTTAAATCCACTTCTAGGCATATCACATAGTTACTGTCATTGATAAGCTTGATGAGAAATTCAGGTTCATCATTGATAAACACTATCTGGTGATTTTTTAATTGCGTTTTTTGATGCTGAGACAGGGTCATCGAAGCTAAGGGTAACACTTTTAAACCATAGCCAAAGTGAGTCTCTAATTCCTTAATTCGAGAGGGCCAATTTTTTTCTGGGAGAGAATCTAGTTGTGATTCGATTAAGATGAAGGTGCCACTGTAAAGACTTACATAGCGTTCTGATTCAATGTGTTCATTAAAAAGTTGAATAGGATTGTAGGGGTGAGGATAGAGTAAAAAAATCAAAGGCACAAATACTAACAGCCATAAACCTGTAAACGATCTGAACATGCTTTCATCCCTTTAAAAACAAAGTTGGTAGCCTTGGCCGCGAATGGTTTTAATCAGCTCAGATCCAGTATAGTGAATAGCCAATTTCTTGCGTAATCTTGATACACGACGGTCTACAGAACGGTCAAGCCCATCGTATTCATATCCTCTTAGTTGCTGAATGATATCATCACGATTTACCACTTTACCGGGTGATGAGGCCAGCAATATCAGCAAGTCAAATTCCGCTGTTGTGAGATCTAGCTGAACCGCATTAATAGACACACCTCTATCAGTTAGTGATATTGTCAGTGGGCCACACTCAATGAGTTGATTTTGACCTAAGCAGGCTGTTGTACTAGATTGTCGTTCAGTTCGTCTAAAGATAGATTGAATTCGCGATAGCAGTAATCGAGGGTGCACTTGTTTGACGATATAATCATCGGCGCCAGCTTCTAACCCCATGATTTGGTCAATATCATCATCTAATGCAGTTTGCATTAAAATAATGCCTGGATAACTTTCACGAACTTGTCGGCAGACATCTAAGCCACTTTGCCCAGGCAACATAACATCTAATATGACCAAGTCTGGATTCAAACGACGAATCGCGTCAACGGCTTCAAGACCATTTTGCACAATCGAAACGGTAAAATGATTGTGGGTAAAATAGGCTGACATCAATTCAGCGAGTTCAATGTCATCTTCGATCAGTAAAATGTGTTTAGATGAAGGAATCGGCTTCATTTTTATTATCCAAGAATCAGTCAGTGTCAGACAGACAGTAACAAGAACATCTAACTATAAAAAGTCTTGTTGTAATTCTTCATTATACCTTAATGGTACAGGCATTTTGTGACCGTTTGGGACAGGAGAAGAGAAGGACGTTTTTTTAATTACACATCAAACATGCCTATCCCTTGAATCATTCACTTACACATTACTTTTTTTCAACGTAAAAATAAGGACGTTTGATATAGTAAAGCGGCATATAAATTTTTGAGGTGTGAAGAGTGACTAAGTCTGTTTCGTATTCTGTTCTTGAGCAGCGTCTATCTGAAAACGTATTGATTTTGGATGGCGCGATGGGAACCATGATTCAAGCTTATAAGCTTGAAGAGCAGGATTATCGAGGCGAACGTTTTGCAGACTGGCAAAGCGACTTAAAAGGTAACAATGACTTATTGTCGATTACTCAACCTAACATCATCAAAGAAATACATGCTCAGTATCTTTCAGCGGGTGCTGACATTATTGAAACTAATACCTTTAATGCCAACTTCATTTCCATGTTGGATTACCACATGGAAGACCTGAGTTACGAGCTTAACTATCAATCGGCTCGATTGGCCCGAGAAATGGCCGATGAATATACCGCTAAGAATCCAACGAAACCACGCTTTGTCGCTGGCGCAGTAGGACCCACTAGTCGGACTTGTACCATTTCCCCAGACGTCAATGATCCAGGTTTTCGTAATATTCATTTTGATGAGTTGGTAGAGGCTTATACCACAGCGGTCGATGGTTTAATCAAGGGTGGTGTCGACATCATTTTAATTGAAACCATTTTCGATACTTTGAACGCTAAAGCGGCGATTTATGCTGTGTTGGATTACTTCGATACAACGGGCGTGCGTTACCCAATTATGATTTCGGGCACGATTACAGATGCTTCTGGACGTACGTTATCGGGTCAAACGACTGAAGCGTTTTGGAATTCAGTCGCGCATGCAAAGCCCATTTCTGTCGGCTTGAATTGTGCGTTGGGACCAAAAGAGTTACGCCAATATGTTGAAGAACTATCTCGAATTGCAGACACCCATGTCTCCGCTCACCCAAATGCAGGTTTGCCGAATGCCTTTGGCGAATACGATGAATCGCCTGAAGAAATGCTGGCGGAAATCCAAGGCTGGGTCGATTCGGGTTTTCTTAACATCCTTGGTGGTTGTTGTGGTACCGCCCCTGAACATATTGCAACTTTCGCCAACGCATTTTCTGATGCAACGCCACGCCTCATTCCTGAAATAGAAAAGGCGTGCCGTCTATCTGGACTGGAGCCCTTTAACATTGATGGCAATAGCTTGTTTGTTAACGTAGGGGAGCGTACCAATGTCACTGGATCTGCGATGTTCAAACGCCTCATTAAAGAAGGTGATTTTGATACGGCGCTGGATGTTGCAAGGCTGCAGGTTGAGAACGGTGCGCAAATCATCGACATCAACATGGATGAAGGCATGCTCGATTCGCAAGCGGCGATGGAGCGTTTTCTTAAGCTGATTGCTTCTGAGCCAGATATTTCTCGTGTGCCTATCATGTTGGATTCGTCCAAATGGGAGATTTTAGAAGCGGGCTTAAAATGGATTCAGGGTAAAGGGGTGGTTAATTCCATCAGCATCAAGGAGGGTGAGGAGAAGTTTAAAGAGCAAGCTAAAAAACTGATGAAATATGGTGCGGCGGTGATTGTTATGGCCTTTGATGAAGCTGGGCAAGCCGACACCCGCCAGCGTAAAATTGAAATATGCCGTCGCTCTTACAAGATTTTGGTCGAGGAAATTGGCTTTCCGGCACAAGACATTATTTTTGATCCTAATATTTTTGCCATCGCCACTGGTATCGAAGAACACAATCGTTACGCGTTGGATTTCATCGAAGCGACAGGGGATATTACCCGTGAACTGCCTTATGCCAAAGTATCGGGTGGTGTATCGAATGTGTCTTTTTCGTTTCGTGGCAATAATCCTGTTCGTGAAGCCATTCATGCTGTGTTTTTATACCATGCGATCAAGCAAGGTATGACAATGGGCATTGTCAATGCGGGTCAGTTGGCCTTGTATGAAGACATTCCGCCCAAATTACGTGATGCGGTTGAGGATGCCGTGCTCAATCGCACTCCTGATGCTACCGACAATTTATTGGCCATTGCGGGAGAGTTTGCTGGAACCGGCGAAGTGGCCGAGAAAGAAACCCAAGAGTGGCGTGGTTTACCTGTGTCTGATCGACTCAGTCATGCATTAGTAAAAGGCATTACGGAGTTTATTGACGAGGATACGGAAGAAGCTCGTCAGCATTTTGATCGCCCATTAGAGGTGATTGAAGGGCCATTAATGGATGGCATGGGCATTGTCGGAGATCTTTTTGGCTCAGGTAAAATGTTTTTACCTCAGGTAGTGAAGTCGGCTCGCGTGATGAAAAAAGCCGTGGCTTATTTAATGCCTTTCATTGAAGAAGAAAAAGCCCGAAATATGGACACGGCTTCTTCCAGTAATGGCAAGATTGTGATGGCGACCGTCAAAGGAGATGTGCATGACATTGGCAAAAACATTGTTGGTGTGGTGTTGCAATGTAACAACTTTGAGGTTGTTGACCTAGGCGTAATGGTGTCTTCAGAAACCATTTTACGAACGGCGAAAGAGCAAGGTGCGCATTTGATAGGTTTGTCTGGCCTTATCACGCCATCGTTGGATGAAATGGTTCACGTTGCGAAAGAAATGGAGCGACAACATTTTGATTTGCCTGTGATGATAGGTGGGGCCACCACATCCAAAGCGCATACAGCGGTTAAAATTGAACAAAACTATAAGCGTAATCAGGTGGTCCATGTCACCAATGCGTCGCGCAGTGTTGGGGTGGCCAGCACCTTATTGAGCAAAGATGAATCGAAGCGTCAGGCCTTCATTGAGGACATTCAAAGCGATTATGAAAAGACTCGAATCCGATACAAGGACAGAGCCAAAGCAGGACGTCGTGTGTCCATTGATAAGGCCCGTCAAAACAAAGCCCCAGTCACCTTTGAACATCAAGTAGTACGGCCTAAGCAACTTGGTGTGACTGTGCTCACTGAAAAAGACATCGACCTTGGTGTGGTGAAAGACTACATAGATTGGACACCCTTTTTTCAAACTTGGGAGCTCGCGGGCGCTTACCCTCGAATTTTGTCAGATGCAGTGGTGGGAGAAGAAGCGACGCGAGTGTATCAGGATGCCTTGGTGATGCTGGATCAAGTGATTGAGAGCGCCAGTCTACAAGCGCGTGCTGTAGTGGGCTTATTTCCAGCCAATCAAGTAGGTGATGATGATATTGAAATTTACGCCGATGACACTCGCCAAGAAGTCATTGAGACATTGTCTTTTTTACGAATACAAAATGAACTCACAGCACCGGGTAAATACAATCACAGTTTAGCGGATTTTATTGCACCAAAAGAATCTGGCGTGACCGATTACATGGGCGCATTTGCTTGTGCGGCAGGTTACGGCATAGCGTCTTTGGTGGAACAGTACGAAGCGGATCATGATGATTATAATTCGATTATGATCAAAGCCGTGGCCGATCGACTGGCTGAAGCAACCGCGGAATATTTACACGAAAAAGTTCGTATGGAATTGTGGGCCTATGCGCCGACAGAAACATTAACCAATGAGCAATTAATCAAAGAAAAGTACCAAGGCATTCGACCTGCGCCTGGTTATCCTGCTTGTCCCGACCATACAGAAAAGAGCAAATTGTGGAGCCTTTTACAGGCTGAAGCACGTATTGGCATGCAATTAACAGAAAGTTTTGCCATGCTGCCTACCGCGGCCGTGAGCGGCTGGTATTTTGCACACCCTGATGCAAGCTATTTTGGGGTTGGTAAAATTGGGCCAGATCAGGTAGAAGAGTACGCAGAACGTAAAAACATGACAAAAGAAGATGCTGAGCGTTGGTTAGCGCCTAACCTCGGTTATGATCCTGAAGATGACAGAGTGTAAATTGATTCAGTATGGCGAAGGTAATTAAAGACTCAGAACAACATAAAAATCGCATGCAAGCGATTAAAAAACACGTCGATAAGCGAATCGAAAAAGCGCAGGAAGACAAAGGAACCTTTGTTCTATTAACGGGGAATGGCAAAGGTAAGTCCAGTTCTGCACTTGGTATGATTGCTCGAGCGCTTGGTCATGGCTTAAATGTTGGTGTGGTGCAATTTTTAAAAGGTGAATGGAATACCGGTGAAATTGACTTTTTTCGTCAACAACAAAATGTGCAGTGGGAAATCATGCCGTCGGGGTTTACTTGGGAGACGCAAAACCGTCAAGCAGACATTGAATCGTCTGAACAAGCTTGGCTGCTTGCTGAAACCATGTTAGCCGATGAGAGTATTGATTTAGTTGTCTTGGATGAGCTGACCTACTTGTTGCATTATGAATATTTGGATGAAGACAGGGTGTTGAAGGCCTTGATGCAGCGTCCTGATAATCAGCATCTTGTCGTGACCGGAAGAGGGGCATCCGATGCACTGGTTGAGCTGGCGGATACGGTTAGTGAAATTAAGGAAGTGAAACATGCTTTCAAACGAGGCATTAAAGCCCAGAAAGGGCTAGAATTCTAGTTTTTTGTAGGATTATCGTTTGCATTTTATCTGAAATTTAGCTGAATATTCTTTTGTCTCGCTGGTATGATTTGCTTTTTAACTGCCCAACACTTTGAGGTTATGTATGTCTGCAATTGAGCGTTTAGAAGTAGGTCAACGAATGAGTCGTATCGTTAAACACAATGGAACCATTTATCTTTGCGGGCAAGTGGCAGCGGATGCCAATGCAGACATTACGGAACAGACCCAAACCATGCTGGATAAAGTCGAGGCGTTATTACGACAAGCAGGGTCAGATAAAGAGCATATCTTATCAGCGACTGTGTATATCCGTGATATGAAGGATTTTGCTGCAATGAATGCGGTTTGGGATGCTTGGGTGGCGGAAGGTCATGCTCCTGCCCGTGCTTGTGTTGAAGCCAGAATGGCTCGTCCTGAGTTATTGGTAGAAGTCTCTGTGGTTGCAGCGGAAAAATAATTCCTCGGAATAAGGTAAACTGGTGTCTCTCGATGCCAGTTTATTGATGTTATTTCATCACCACTACATCATTTTCAACCAGGGCATTACTCAATACCCTAATAGTTCGGGCCATATCCCGAGAAAGATTCATCAATAAGATGCCAAAATCGAAAGGAAAGTCGTCATGGAAGTCACTAAATAACTGGCTTGATATTTCCAATAATAGGCTGTCTTCATTGGCACGTAAGTTTCCCACTCGTTCATGTAATGCAATCATTGACACAAAGCCAATGGCTTCTCCGAACTTAATGGTACGTGTACGGGTTTGTTTGTTACCATGTTGTTTAAAGAAATCCAAATTTCCATGTAGAACAGTGTGAAAGCTATTGCCTTTACCGCCATAAGAAAAGATTTCTTCACCCACACCCACTTTATGAATAACACCCTTGTCCAATAGATATTGAATGCCTGAATCGGATAGGGCGCCAAAGATGGAGCCTTTTTTTAATTCAGTTGGTGATATGTCATATACTGCTTCGTTTGCTAAGACGGTTTGCATAAGAACCCTCCCGTCATTGTCTCTGTTCTATTTGTAATCGACCAATCTTGTCGTTTCTAAATGATTTTTTGATAATTTAAGTGTGGCGTGACGCCATTCAATAAACTAGGTGTTTTTTGTGCGGTCGAGTAACGCATCATATTCCTTTGTAATCATAAGTGAGAGTGCGTTGATGAAATGTCGATTATTCACTAAAAGTGTATTTATCAATGTCAGATCAGGTTCGCAACCTAGGGGCTTTCTATGCGATAATGCGCCCACTAAATTGCCCTTAATAGGGTAAAAACATTTTATTTAATGAAGAGTGGAACAATACCTTGTTAACAACAGCCAATATCACCATGCAATTTGGTGCAAAACCTCTATTCGAAAACGTCTCTGTAAAGTTTGGTGAAGGCAAACGTTATGGACTCATCGGTGCAAATGGTTGTGGTAAGTCCACCTTCATGAAAATTCTGGGTGGTGATTTAGAGCCAAGTGCGGGTAACGTTTCTAAAGATCCTAATGAGCGCTTGGGTAAACTGAAGCAGGATCAGTTTTCCTATGAAGCGTATTCAGTGATTGATACCGTCATCATGGGGCACACTGAACTTTGGGCGATTAAATCTGAAAAAGATGCCATCTATGCTAAAGCTGAAATGACTGAAGAAGATGGTTTGCGTGCAGGGGATTTGGAAGCCGAATTTGCCGAAATGGATGGTTATACTGCCGATGCTCGTGCCGGTGAGCTGTTGCTAGGCGTTGGCATTCCAACTGAGCAGCATTACGGTTTAATGAGTGAAGTTGCTCCAGGGTTGAAATTACGAGTGCTGTTGGCTCAGGCTTTGTTCTCCGATCCTGATATTTTGCTTCTAGACGAACCAACCAACAACTTGGACATCAATACGATTCGCTGGTTGGAAGGGGTGTTGGTCGAACGTACTTGTACCATGATCATTATTTCCCATGACCGTCACTTCCTAAATTCCGTATGCACCAATATGGCTGACTTGGATTATGGTGAATTGCGTTTATTCTCCGGTAACTATGATGAATATATGACGGCAGCGACTCAAGTTCGTGACCGTTTGCTGGCGGATAATGCGAAGAAGAAAGCGCAGATCAATGAACTTAAGTCTTTTGTCAGTCGTTTCTCTGCGAACGCGTCAAAATCTAAACAAGCGACGTCTCGTGCCAAACAAATTGATAAGATTCAACTTGAAGAGGTGAAGCCTTCTAGTCGTCAAAATCCATTTATTCGTTTCGAGCAAGAGAAAAAACTGCACCGTTTAGCCTTGCAAGTAGAGAATGTAGCCAAAACCTACGATGAGAAAATCTTCAGTGACTTGAACCTAATGGTAGAAGTGGGCGAGCGCATTGCGGTGATTGGTCCAAACGGTATTGGTAAAACAACTCTATTGAAATGTTTGGTTGGCGATACGGAATTAACTCATGGTGAGGTAAATTGGTCTGATAACGCCAATATTGGTTATTACGCTCAGGACCATGCGCATGAGTTTGAAAAAGATGTCGATCTATTAGATTGGATGGGGCAATGGGGACAAGAAGGGGATGATGAACAAGTCATTCGTGGTACATTGGGCCGTTTGTTGTTCTCTCAGAATGACATTAAGAAATCGGTTAAAGTCTTATCAGGTGGTGAACAAGGTCGTATGCTGTTTGGTAAATTGATGCTGCAAAAGCCGAACGTTCTTGTTATGGATGAACCGACAAACCACATGGACATGGAATCGATTGAATCCTTGAACCTTGCCCTTGAGCATTACCCAGGAACTTTGCTGTTTGTCAGCCATGACCGAGAGTTTGTTTCTTCTTTGGCGACGCGCATTGTTGAGGTCACGGCAGATGGCATCGTTGACTTCCATGGAACGTACGATGAATATTTGGCAAAAACCAACGCTTAATCTTTAGGTGTTTATAAAAAAGGGAAGCGATTTAGCTTCCCTTTTTTGATGAAAATATGTTGTTCTAATAATGTGTTGCTAACGTTTATCAATATATTGATCGGCTTCTTGATATTCTAGGATCTCAACTTCGTCGCCCTGTTGAATAAGGCCCGTATTCAAGGCAATGAGATTAAGACCAAAGGTAATGCCTTCATTTTTTAATAATCGAAATTTACCTAAGGTTTTCAGTGGTTCGCCCTTGCGGCTGCGGATACCTGTATCTGGGTTAAGTGTGGCAAAAATGCATCTTACGCAAGGCTGCACATTCTCAAATTCCACTTCGCCAATCCGAATGCGCTTCCAGGTATCTTCCTCAAAGGCTTTGCCACCTTTAACCACCATGTTAGGACGAAATTGCGCCATTTGAATTGACTCAGGGCATGAACGATTTAGTTCTTCTAAAGACGCTTCTGTGGTTAATAGAAACGGGTAACCATCTGCAAAAGCAACAGGAGAATTAGGGCGGCGATTCGTGTGGCGTTTGGATTCTTGTCCAAAAAAAGCTAAATGTATTGTTTCACCAAGTAATTCGCTAAACCATTGGTCTACTTCAGGGACCAAGGACTGTGCTTGTATCGCATTATTCCATATTGTTACCAAACGATACTCTTCTGTGAGCATAGTGGCATCGAGAGTGAGGATTTGACTATGATCTGGATGCTTTAAGAGCCATTGATTTTGAGTGTTTTTAGACGCTTGAATGCGGGTTAGCTCAGGGTATTTGCGTCCTGTGATGACATCGCCATTTGGTTTTACCAATACCAAGCATCGATCGTCTTCTAGACCAGAAAAACCCACTTGAGCTTGTTGTTTATGGATACCATGGATGGATTTTATCGGGTAAATGACAAGATCTGAGAGAGAGTAGACCATAAAAACTTCTTTTAATCTGATGGCCGATTATTACGCAATTTTATTGCAGATAAAAGACAAAAAAAGAGTCTCACTAGAAAGCTAACTGAGACTCTTCCGTGCGCGATTTTTTAACGCGAAAATGCCCTATAAAGGTTACTTATAAATAGTAGGATTCTAATGGCGGGAAGCCATTAAATTCAATCGCACTGTAAGTGGTGGTATAAGCTCCCGTTGAAAGCCAATACATGCGATCCCCAATGGCCAAATTTAATGGCAAGCCATATTTATAGTTCTCATACATGATATCAGCACTGTCGCAAGTAGGGCCAGCGATGATCACTTCTTCCAATTCGCCACCTTTTTCCACGTGAATGGGGTATTTGATGGATTCATCTAAGGTTTCAATCAAACCTGAAAATTTACCCACATCAGTAAACACCCAGCGATTAAGTGCGGTGTGAGATTTTCGGGATATCAGCACCACTTCACTGACCAGAATGCCGGCATTTGAAATCAGTGAGCGACCAGGTTCGAGTATGATGCGAGGAATGTCTTCACCAAAATCTTCTTCTAAAAAGCGAGTGATTTCTTCAGCGTAAACGGATAGCTCGTTTGTCTTAGAGATGTAGTTCGCTGGAAAACCGCCCCCCATATTGATCATTTGAAGAACAATACCATCTTCTTCTTTAAGGCGTTCAAAAATCACCTTCACACTGGCAATAGCGGCGTCCCATGCGCCAATATCACGTTGCTGTGAGCCAACATGGAAAGACACACCATAGGGTTCCAAGCCAAGTTCTTTTGCCAGAATTAATAAATCCATTGCCATGTCTGGGCGGCAACCGAATTTACGTGACAGCGGCCAATCGGCTGTTACAGTGCCTTCCGTTAAAATCCGCACATAGATTTTAGAGCCAGGTGCAGCTTTAGCGATGTTTCGCAAATCCGCTTCTGAATCGGTCGCGAACATGCGCACACCTTTTTCATAGAAGTAGCGTACGTCTTTGGCTTTTTTGATGGTGTTGCCATAACTCACGCGATCAGGAGAAATGCCACCGATCGCGAACAGTTTGTCTAGCTCATAGCGAGAGGCTACGTCAAAGTTTGAGCCGCGATCTCTGAGCAGTTCTAAAATTTGTGGGGCTGGATTGGCTTTAATAGCATAAAAGATATCCGCCACTGGAAAGCCTTTGCTTAATTCGGTGTAAGCTTCATTAATGATTTCAGTATCAATGACAACAAAAGGGGTGTCTTTTTCATCAGCAAACGCCTTCAGTCGTGCGAAGCGTTCCGGGGTGTAGAATTCATTAACGTCAATAGACATGGAGGTTCTCCTATTATGCAAACATAAACCGAAAATTAGTAAACGTCTTTACCTTCTCCCGTCCTACTTATGGCTGTTACTTATCCGGCTCGATGGCCTTAAGCGACTAGCGCAGCAGTTGAAGCGGTGCGGATTATGTTCAGCAATGACGCGGCCGAAATTTAAGGCTGAATTGACCGTCCGTCAAGTATTTTTTGGCACCTTATACAAAAAAAAGGGGCTATAAAAAGCCCCTGGGTTAGTTTGCACTTTTTTTAAGAAATTATTTCTGTATGAATCGATTCTGTAAATGATGAATGGCACTACCAATAATCAATGCGCCAACAAAGTATACGCCTTCCATTGGGTTGTTGATTAACGCGGTTAATCCTGGTCCAGGGCAGTATCCGCTCAACCCCCAACCAATACCAAATGTACTGGCACCGAGAATCAATTTTTGATCAATGTGCTTTAAATTAGGAATTTGCCATTGATTGGCAAAGTAAGGTTGAAAACGTGTGTTTTTGATCCTATAGCCGATCATGCCAACAGCAATAGCGCTGACCATAACCGCGATCAAAGAAGGATTCCAGTCACCGAAGATGTCTAGAAAGCCAATAACCACCGCTGGATTGGTCATTTCTGACAGGGCTAGACCTAAGCCAAATAGTAATCCAGATAGAAAGGTAATCACTGCGTACATGGTTTGCCTCCTAATACGTTATGGCGACGGTCAGAATGGCCATTGCCATAAACACCAGTGTCGCAACGATTGAACGAATGGATAAACGAGAAATGCCGCAGACCCCGTGGCCACTCGTGCAACCACCGCCCAAGCGTGTACCGTAACCAACTAATAAACCAGATATAATTAGCAAGAGCGGGTTTCTCATTTCAGGCAAAGGCGTGCTTGGTTGAATGAGTGTGCCATAAGCACTGCCACCTATAATTAATCCTAAGATAAACAATAAGGGTAGAAGTCGACCTTTATTAAATAATAGCTGTGCTAGAATCCCGCTTATTCCAATCACACGGCCTGCTGTGAGAAGGTAAAAGCTGGTGGTAAGCCCAATCAGTAAGCCACCCGCTATTGGGTATGTTAAATTTTCCATTTGGTTCTCCTATAACATTAGATAATTCTAATTTATATTTATTAGTTTTGTCTAATGTTTTAGGTTGAATTTAGAGTAAACCACCTTATTTAGAGAAAGAGGGCATATGCACGGGTTATGGCTCGGCCAAAAAGTAAATACGGCTAACTATCTGTTTGTGTTGCCAAACGAACCCAAACTAGATGAAAGTACTTTGCCTTCATCACACAGTGTTAATCAGTTGATTGAACTTAATGGCAATCACTGGCGTAAAATACTTACTATCATGGCGAAGTTGACGTCAGATGATCCTGATCAATGGCGTGAACACAGGGATTTAAGTCTATTTGACGAGGTTGGGGTCGTTTTTAATGCAAAGGAAGTAATGTCCATTGCACATAAAGCAACCGCTATCTTTATTGTTGGTCTTAAATTACGAGAACAATGGCCTGTGTTAGAGGCTAGTGTGTCGGTGGGTCAGGATGCTTGGGTTAAGCCGCCATATGTTTGGTGTCCATATTTAGATTACCGCCAATTTCCAAATGCATTAATTTCAGAGTTAAGAGAGACCTTGTTGGAGACGTTATAAATGTTAAATCTTTTAAAAAGCCTTTTTAGTATGCCAATTGACTCGGAAGAACAAATATCCTATCAAAAGGCAGTGGCGGCATTATTAATGGAAGTGATGTTGGCAGATCATCATGTGGCCCCTGAAGAAGAAAAAGAAATTAAACGCATTTTAAATGAAGTCAGTGATCTTGGTGATGACATAGCGTTAATATATGAAGAGGCTCGTAAAGGCGTCGATGAGGCCAATGATCTGTATCAATTTACCAAAGTGATCAATGATCATGCATCGTTAGAGCAAAAAATGCAGCTATTAAAGGGGCTTTGGCATGTGGCTTTGTCTGATGGAGATCTTGATGCCCATGAAGATCATAGAATACGCCGTATTAGCGAATTACTTTTTATGCCGCATTCAGAATTTATACAGACTAAGTTGGCTGTGCAGAAAGAGTTGAAGCAATAGCAGTTAAATTGATAATACTTTAATTGATAACGCGTCAATTGATGCATTGAGACTTTAAATATAAAAAAAGCGGCCTTAGTTAAGACTAAGGCCGCCTTATTGACTGGCTTAAGATTGACGAATCTTAAGCGGCAAAGTTCGCTGCTGCAAATTCCCAGTTTGCAAGCGCCCAGAAACCTTTTAGGTAATCAGGACGAACGTTACGGTAGTCGATGTAATAAGCATGTTCCCAAAGGTCAACCGTGATTAACGGAGTCTGGCCGTCAGTCAATGGTGTGCCTGCGTTGCTAGTGTTGATGATGTCTAGCTCGCCTGAAGCGGTTTTAACCAACCAAGTCCAACTAGAACCAAAGTTGTTAACGGCTTTGTCGTTGAACGCTTCTTGGAAGGCTTCGAAAGAACCCCATTTAGCATTAATAGCATCCGCTAATGCGCCGGTAGGCTGACCGCCACCATTTGGGCTTAAGCTGTTCCAGAAGAAAGTGTGGTTCCAGATTTGTGCCGCATTGTTAAAGACTGGACCTGCAGGAGCTGACTCAATGATCTCCTCAAGGTTTTTGCCTTCATATTCAGTGCCAGGAACAAGACCGTTAAGCTTAACAACATAAGTGTTATGGTGCTTACCATGGTGATATTCCAATGTCTCTACAGACATATGTGGCTCTAGTGCGTCTTTCGCGTATGGAAGCGCGGGCAATTCAAAAGACATTACGATTCTCCTTGCTTTTAATTAACTAAAGTGCTTGTTATCAAGCAGTTAATGGTGCTTATATAGTAGCACCGAAAGAACTAAGATAATATTATTTAGAATTGTTCTATCTTGTTTTTCCATAATTTTTGTTAATAACCAATATATTAGATTTCCATGCGAAGAGACGACGATGTAGAGATCCCAAGTATGACTTTGGATCAAGATGAAGTAAGCCAAAGAAGGCATAATAGTAGCGCGCCAAAGGCCCGCCCAGCGCCTTCTCCTGCCCAACCCGCTCATGCCCCCGCTGTGGTTCATAAGAAGCAAAGCTTATTCGGTATTTACCTTCTTTTGTTTCTGATATTGGCCTTTTCTGCTGCGGCTGGTTTTTGGTTGTGGCAGCAAAATCAACAATTACGTAATGAGCTTTACGGAGCAAAAAGCGAAATTGAAAACCTTGATCACCAATTGTTGGCCGCGGATGTCTCGGCCAATGAGCAGGGCCAAACAGTGGAACAGACACTCAAAACTCATGAGAGCGAGATTCGTAAACTGTGGGGGGTGTCATATGATAGAAACCGCAAAACCATCGCTGCAAATAGTGATGCTGTTGATTTATTAAAGCAGCAAATCAAGACGTTGAAAGCCGATGTGTCAACACAAGCCAAACGTATTGCGCATCAAGATGGCGCGTTCAGTGATTTGGAGGCCGCTTACAACAAACTATTACCAACAGTGGTCGAGCTTGATAGTTTAACAGAGGGCCTAGGGGATCAGGTTAAAAGTCAAAATGTTAAAATTCAGGGGCAAGCAGCGCAACTTAGTAGCGTTGAGAAAGTTCTTAATGAGCAGACAGGTACCACACAAGCACTTGGTTTGAGCGTTGAAAGCGTTTCACAGGAAATTGGGCGACTGCAAAAGCAACTCAATACAGTTGAGCAAAAGGCCAATGCATCAGATGCCTCTGATTTAACACAAGTGCAGCAGACCTTGAAGCAACAGCAGGAAGCGATCCAATCTAACGACGCGTTCCGTTCGCAGGTCAATGCTGAGATCATTCGGTTACGCAAACAGATTAACCAGCTGATGTTAGAGCAACAACTTAACGCTCAGTAGTTTTCTGCAAGATATCGCATTTTAAAAAGGCTAAAGGGGGGGACTCTTTAGCCTTTTTTATGATGTTTCATAAGTTAAGTCTATATAGCTTTTTTAATATACATATTCTACTAAAGTCTAGATGGTGTGGTTTTTATAACTTAAAGGCATGTTATAGTGTGAGAAATGCTAAAGCCTTAATATTAGAGATGGGACATTATGACAGAGGCAAGACTGACACACCTAAAACAGCTGGAAGCGGAAAGTATTCATATTATCCGTGAAGTGGCTGCCGAATTTGATAATCCTGTAATGCTTTATTCTATTGGTAAAGATTCAGCGGTCATGCTGCATTTGGCCATGAAAGCTTTTTACCCTGGAAAGCCACCGTTTCCGTTAATGCATGTGGATACAGGCTGGAAATTTAAGGAAATGATTACGTTCCGTGATGAAATGGTTGCGAAGCTTGGGCTCGAACTGATCGTGCATCAGAATCAGGAAGGCATTGAGCAAGGCATCGGCCCTTTTACCCATGGCAGCGCGAAACACACAGATGTCATGAAAACTCAAGGCCTAAAGCAAGCGTTAGACAAGTATGGCTTTGATGCGGCCTTTGGTGGCGCACGTCGCGATGAAGAAAAATCCCGTGCGAAAGAACGTGTGTACTCTTTTCGTGATAAGCAACACCGTTGGGACCCTAAAAACCAGCGTCCTGAATTATGGAATATCTACAATGGTAAGGTAAATAAAGGCGAGAGCATACGTGTTTTCCCTTTGTCTAACTGGACTGAGCTGGATATTTGGCAATACATCTACTTAGAAAGCATTCCAATTGTTCCTTTGTATTTCTCTGAGAAGCGTCCTGTTGTTGAGCGTGATGGCACCTTGATCATGGTTGACGATGATCGTATGCCATTAAACGGTGAACAACCTGAAATGAAATCTGTGCGTTTTCGTACATTGGGTTGTTATCCCCTGACTGGGGCGGTTGAGTCTGAAGCCAACACACTTCCTGAGATTATCCAGGAAATGTTGCTAACCAAGAGCTCAGAACGCCAAGGGCGAATGATTGACCATGACTCTGCTGGGTCAATGGAAGAGAAAAAGAAACAAGGCTATTTCTAAGTTTGGAGTAAAAGAGCATGTCTCACCAGTCAGAATTGATCAGCCAAGACATACTTGGTTACCTAAAGCAGCATGAAGAAAAAGACCTATTGCGTCTTCTGACATGTGGTAACGTTGATGATGGTAAAAGTACCTTAATCGGCCGTTTGTTACACGATTCTAAATTGATTTATGAAGATCATTTGGATGCGGTTAAACGTGACAGTAAAAAATCTGGAACACAGGGCGAAGAAGTTGATCTCGCACTATTAGTCGATGGTTTGCAAGCTGAACGTGAACAAGGCATTACCATCGACGTGGCCTACCGTTATTTTTCAACGGAAAAGCGTAAATTCATCATTGCCGATACACCTGGGCATGAGCAATACACTCGTAACATGGCAACAGGCGCATCGACCTGTGATTTGGCGATCATCTTGATCGACGCTCGTTACGGTGTGCAAACTCAAACTCGTCGTCATAGTTATATCGCCTCACTACTAGGCATTAAACATGTCGTTGTGGCCGTTAACAAAATGGATTTGGTGGATTTCTCCAAAGAAAGGTTTGATCATATCAAAGCGGATTACTTAGACTTTGTAGACCAGCTCGGTGATCGCAAGCCTAGTGACATTCACTTTGTTCCAATGTCAGCCTTGCGCGGTGATAATGTTGTTAATCCATCTGAGAGCACGCCTTGGTATCAAGGTGGTTCTTTGATGTCGATTCTTGAGTCAGTGAAAATTGATCGAGATGTT
Organism: Marinomonas posidonica IVIA-Po-181; assembly: GCF_000214215.1. Taxonomy (NCBI): domain Bacteria; kingdom Pseudomonadati; phylum Pseudomonadota; class Gammaproteobacteria; order Oceanospirillales; family Oceanospirillaceae; genus Marinomonas; species Marinomonas posidonica. The sequence goes on along the minus strand of NC_015559.1, from coordinate 1,919,111 downwards.
AAGCAGGCGGCATTCAGGTTGCCTGTGCAATATGTTAACCGTCCTAATCTGGATTTTCGTGGTTTCGCAGGCACGATTGCAGCTGGGCAAGTAAAACCAGGTGACAAACTGGTTGCTTTGCCATCTGGAAAAACCTCTAGCGTAGATAAAATTGTCACCTTCGATGGTGAGCTAGAGACAGCTAAAGCAGGTCAGGCGGTCACCATTACCTTAACAGATGAAATTGACATTAGCCGTGGCGATATGTTGTCACACGCTGATGAAGAGCCATTAATTTCATCGGCACTACGAGCCTCTCTTGTGTGGATGGCGGAACAACCTTTAGTACCGGGCAAGCTGTATGACTTCAAGCTAGGTACGCAGACTGTACCAGGTAAAGTGCATCATTTTAATCATAAAATAGATGTTAATACCCTTGAGCACAGCACCATTGCTGAGCTTGAGTTAAATGGTATTGGTGATGCTGTATTGCAATTTGATACACCTGTGGCGTTTGATGAATACCAAAACAGCCGCTTGACAGGTGCTTTGGTCATCATTGATCGCCTTACCAATGTCACCGTCGGTGCTGGCATGGTTGAAGAAGCGATCGTTGAGCTAGATCAAGAATCGGTTGTCAGTGCAGAAGATCGTGCAGCACGACTGGGTCAAAAACCTGCCATTATTGCTTTATCCTCCGTGGTATTGGAGAAATCTGATGCGGTTGAGCGTTTGCTACTAAGACGCGGTGTCACTGCGCTCGCGAAAGCTAACGCAACAAGTGAGGAAGCCAATCTAGTTCGCCAAACCGGCGTAGCAATCTTGGTTTCCGATGACAATATTGCCGATTACTCGATTAACGGAACAGCGGTCGAAGAGGTGGTAGAACAAATTATAGAAAGCATCCGTTTATAAAGACGGTTTGCTTACTTGCTAACGCAAAAGGCCTGCTTCTATGAGCAGGCCTTTTTGTTTTGCTAGAAAGGTTCAAAAAAGGGTGATGAGTGATATCAAGCCATCTCAGCATCTTGACGCTTTACTTCTTTATGCTGGTCTTCATTGCTGCCCAGTTTCCAGTAACTGGAAATATAAAGATTGTCTTTTGAAACCGCTTTGTCTTTCTTGAAGAAGTTTCGTAGGTTTTTCATGCTATTAAACTCGCAAGCCGTCCAAATAGCGGGCGAGCCATCCAACCACTCGAGTGACTGCACCTGCTTTAACAGAAAGTCGGCTTGTTGACCTGGCTGAGGGTTGATTGCCCATACAATACTAAGGTCTTTTGGGTGTGTTAGCGGCTGCATGTCTGACTCGGATACGACTTCGATAACCGCATAACCTTTTGCATCGTTTGGCAACTGAGCTAAGTTGACACTGATAGCGGGCAGCGCAGTCATGTCGCCTACCAACAAATACCAGTCACCTGAATCGGCAATCATTTTCTTAGGGCCGGGGCCACCGACACAAATGGTGTCACCTGGCTGAGTGGACTTTGCCCAAGATGATGCCGGACCACTATCCTCATGCAGCATAAAATCGATATCAATTTCATTGTGACGTTGATGGCGAATGGTATAAGTCCGAAACAAGGGCTTGCCATTGGTTGGAAAAATTAACTTAACGTAACCGCTTTCCTGATTGTCAGGGATGGTTTGAATGTTTTCCCCACCAAGCGTGACTCTTAGCATGTGTGGGGTGATCAATTCTTTGCGGATAACGATAAAGTCTCGAGGTTGCATTCTGCTCATAATTTTGACCTTAATCTTTTGAATACTGAGTTAGGTTGCTTTTCATCAACTCAGTTAGTTGAATAAAGCCTTCTATATCTTGTTGTGCCATGCCATCACACATCTGAGTGCGTGCTTGGGTATCAATACGAATGATTTTTTGATGTAAAGTTTTACCGGCTGTTGTTAATGAGATAACTTGGCAGCGATAATTGGTCGGATCTTTGGCTTTTTCGATGTAATCTTGCTCGATTAAGTCTTTCACAAGTCTTGCCACTTGAGATTTATCCAGCCTTAGTTTTAGGGCAATGTCTCGAGCGCTGCAGTTTTCTATGTTGGTAATGCATTTTAGCGCCCTGATATGCGTAACAGGGAGTAGAATCCCTGCCTCAATCGCAAGCTGCTTTAATGCCTTGCGGTAGCTTAATATTAAGCTATGTAATGCTTCGCTTAAAGTATGTTGCATGCACTTGGCTCTATTTGAGAATGATTATATTTTACTTTTTAGGGTTGACTTTGTCAACTCTATAATTTTATGGCCCTATAAGATCCCATTATTTGCATGATTTATTTTACGCATATTGAGATGAATGGCGCCCAGTTTTGGAGGGGATAACCGCTTATATGAACAGACAGAACGTTATAAATTTGCTTGTAAACGCTCTTGAAGCACGTTTTAAAACGGCCCGTTCTGCTGCGCTTCAAGCAAGAGAGGCGGCCGTCAATGAAGAAAGTGTCGCCGAAACTAAATACGATACTTTTGGTCTTGAATCCTCTTATTTGGCTCACGGCCAATCCCAACGGGTAATCGAATGCGAAAATGATTGGTTGCAATTTAGTCGCCAAGTGCCCGTTAAGTTTGCTGTGATTGATAAGGTTTGTTTGTGGAGTTTAGTGAGGCTTGTTCCTGTAGACAGTAAGCTAGCATCGCGATTTTTTTTCATCTCAAACATCGCTGGCGGGTTAGCTTTAGAGTATCAAAATTTACCTTTGGTGTTGGTGTCTCCTGCGACTCCGGTTGGTAAAATACTGATAGGGCAAGAAGAGGGAGAGTGCGTATCAATCACTATATCTGGGAAATTAACGGAATTTGAGATCGATGCGATTCAATAATTGCATTGTCTTGTGACAAATTTGGCTCTACCTATAGAGAGTCGGACTCGCTTCGCATATAATGCTTGGCCTTAAAATATTCTGTTGTCCTGACAAATTAATATGCTGAGTTGCTCACATTGATTGGTTGGCAGGAAAACACACTAAGAACATCACTCTCTTACTGAGACAGTAATAGGAAAGAAATTATGCGCAGCCATTATTGCGGCGAATTAAATGCTTCTAACATTTCACAAGAAATTACTTTATGCGGATGGGTTCATCGTCGCCGTGATCACGGTGGGGTTATTTTCTTAGACGTTCGTGACCGCGAAGGTATCACTCAAGTTGTATTTGACCCTGACCGCGCAGACAGTTTTGCGTTAGCGGACAGTGTTCGTAATGAATACGTAATCAAATTAACAGGACTGGTTCGTGCGCGTCCGGAAGGAACCATTAACCCGAACATGCGTACTGGTGAAATTGAGGTTTTGGGTACGAGCTTAGAAGTACTCAATGCAGCGCAAACGCCACCGTTTCAGTTGGATGAACACCAAGCGGTTGGTGAAGACATTCGTCTTAAAAATCGTTTTATCGATTTGCGCCGCCCAGAGATTCAGCAAAAAATGCGTTTTCGCTCTAAAGTGACGTCCGTACTGCGTCGTTACTTAGATGACAACGGTTTCTTGGACATTGAAACACCGATTCTAACTCGTGCAACTCCTGAAGGGGCACGTGATTATTTGGTACCAAGCCGTACACAGCAGGGCAGTTTCTTTGCGCTGCCACAATCACCACAATTGTTTAAACAGTTGTTGATGGTGTCTGGTTTTGACCGCTACTACCAAATTGCTAAATGTTTCCGTGATGAAGATCTGCGTGCTGATCGCCAGCCTGAGTTTACTCAAGTTGATATTGAAACCTCTTTCATGAGCGAAGAGCAGATCATGGCAATGACGGAAGAGATGATCACTAACTTATTTAAAGAGTTAATGAACATTGATTTGGGGGCTTTCCCACGCATGCCTTACTCAGAAGCGATGGAAAGCTATGGTAGTGATAAGCCAGATTTGCGTATTCCGCTGACATTGGTCACAGTATCAGATTTGATGGCAGACGTTGATTTTAAAGTCTTCTCTGGCCCAGCGACGGATCCTAAAGGCCGTGTTGCGGCGCTTAAAGTGCCAGGCGGTAACAGCTTAACCCGTAAACAAATCGACGACTACACTAAGTTTGTTGGTATTTACGGTGCTAAAGGTTTGGCTTACATCAAGGTGAATGACAAATCTAACCTAGAAGAAGGCTTGCAATCACCAATTGTGAAATTCCTTCCAGTTGAAGTTCGTGCGGCTTTACTTGAGCGCCTAGAGGCGCAAGATGGCGATTTAATCTTCTTCGGTGCAGACTCAGCAAAAATCGTTAATGAGGCCCTTGGTGCATTGCGTTGTAAGTTGGGTGAAGACATGAACCTGTACACTTGCGAATGGGCGCCATTGTGGGTAGTAGATTTCCCAATGTTTGAAGAAACCAGTGATGGTGGTATCACCGCAATTCACCATCCATTTACGGCACCTTCTTGCTCACCTGAAGCGTTGAAAGCAGACCCATTAAATGCTTTGTCACAAGCTTACGACATGGTGCTTAACGGTACGGAGTTGGGCGGTGGATCAATTCGTATCCACCAAGCTTCTATGCAAGAAGCCGTCTTTGAATTGTTGAACATCAGTGAAGCAGAGCAAGAAGAGAAATTTGGTTTCTTACTAGATGCATTGAAGTTTGGTGCACCGCCACACGGTGGTTTAGCATTCGGTTTGGACCGTTTGGTTATGTTGATGACAGGATCAAGCTCTATCCGTGATGTCATTGCTTTCCCGAAAACTCAAAGTGCGACTTGTTTGTTAACTCAAGCGCCAGGTGACGTCAGCGAGAAGCAATTGAAAGAGTTAAGCATTCGTGTTCGTAAGCCGGTTGCAGAATAACTTTTTGCAAGTGAATCGCTTAAATTAAGCGGTTGCTGTTAAGGAAACGAAAGAAAAACGTAAAAGGCCGCTACTTCGCGGCCTTTTTTGTATTTACACATTGCATCTAGTGTAAAGCCCTGTTGAAATATACAGTAATGATGGTGCATATGAGAAACCCATGACTGAAACTAGAATTATGGCGATTGACCCAGGTTCACGTGTCACTGGCTTTGGTATTATCGATATTATTAAAGGCAAACCAGTGTATGTAAACAGTGGTTGTATTCGCTTACCTGATGAAGAACTGTCCGTGAGGTTGAAGCATATTTTTAATGGGGTTGAGTCACTTTTGAAAGAGTACCAACCAACAGAGTTTGCTATCGAAGAGGTCTTCATGGCAAAAAATGCCAATTCCGCTTTAAAGCTTGGCCAAGCCAGAGGCGCCGCGATCGTCGCCGCATCGCTGCAAGAATTAACCGTTAACGAATATGCTGCTCGTCGAGTGAAGCAGTCTGTAGTGGGTACCGGCAGCGCTGATAAGGCACAAGTTCAAAGCATGGTGCAATTGCTGCTTGGCTTAACATCTAAGCCTCAAGCTGATGCCGCCGACGCCTTGGCGATTGCTTTGTGTCATGCTAATACCCGAACATCTGGTGGTTTAGAATATGGTACAGGTAAGCGTGCCGGACGAAGTTCAAAACGTTGGTCAGAACAAGATGTAAGGAAAGTGTTGTGATAGGGCGAATTACCGGAACTTTGGCGGAAAAATCGCCGCCAGAATTATTGATTGATGTACAGGGTCTTGGTTACGAAATTAGCGCGTCTATGACGACCATTTATGATTTGCCGCAAGTTGGTGAGCGGGTCACTTTATTTACCCACCTTATTGTTAAGGAAGATTCTCATACTCTCTTTGGGTTTAGCGATAAAAGTGAAAGGGCGCTGTTTAGGGTCTTAATTAAAGTCAATGGCATTGGCCCTAAAATGGCGCTCGCCATATTATCGAGTATGTCTGCGGAAGAGCTTATTGCTAATGTACAGGATTCGGATGTCACCGCATTAACGCGCATTCCAGGTGTTGGTAAAAAAACCGCCGAGAGATTAATTATTGAATTACGTGATAAGCTTGGTCAGGCTGCAAAAGGGGATTTGTTTGCCACGCCTGCGGTATTGAAGCAAGTTCAAGCTGACCCAAGGCAGGAAGCTGAGGCAGCGTTGATAGCATTAGGCTACAAGCCCCAAGAAGCGGCCAAAGCCATTGCCGCAGTGCCAATGGATAGTGCAGACAGTGAGTCTGTTATTAAAGCCGCACTACAAGGAATGTTGAGGAAGTAAAAATGATTGAACAAGATCGTATTATCTCAGCCGAACTAAAAGGTAACGACCGGCAAGTGGATCGAGCGATTCGACCACAAGCCTTATCAGAATACATCGGCCAGCCCGTTGTGCGTGAGCAAATGGAAATTTTCATCCAAGCGGCTCGACAACGTAATGAGCCATTGGATCATACTTTAGTGTTTGGTCCACCTGGGCTTGGTAAGACAACATTAGCGCACATCATCGGAAATGAAATGGGGGCGGAAGTTAGAACAACCTCAGGTCCTGTGTTGGAGCGTGCTGGGGATTTGGCGGCCTTATTAACCAACTTAAATGAAGGTGATATTTTATTTATTGATGAAATTCATCGCTTAAGTCCGGCGATTGAAGAAGTGCTTTATCCTGCCATGGAAGATTATCAATTGGACATCATGATTGGTGAAGGCCCTGCCGCTCGTTCAATTAAAATTGAACTCCCACCCTTTACGCTTGTCGGAGCTACAACACGAGCGGGTTTGTTAACCTCGCCTTTACGAGATCGCTTTGGTATTGTGCAGCGACTTGAGTTTTACGATGTTGAATCATTAACCACCATAGTGTCTCGCTCTGCGTCTAAAATGGGCATTCAATTAGACGAGAGAGGCAGTTTTGAAGTGGCTAGGCGTTCACGAGGCACGCCTCGAATTGCTAACCGCTTATTACGACGAGTTCGTGACGTTGCACAAGTGGAAGGAGTCGACCTAGTTGGACAAAAAGTTGCTCAACGTGCATTAGATATGTTAAGTGTAGACAGTCAGGGTTTTGATCATTTAGATAGACGTATGTTGTTGACTATGATAGAAAAGTTTGACGGTAGACCTGTTGGGCTTGACAGTGTTTCTGCCGCACTTGGTGAAGATAAAGATACCATCGAAGATGTTATCGAACCTTTTTTGATACAGCAGGGTTTTGTCATACGCACCCCGCGTGGTCGGCAAGTGACAAAAAGAGCTTATGAACATTTTAATTACCAATTACCAACCGATTTTAAATAGAGGTCCACAATGTCAATTTGGGGTTTAATCGCCAGTGCTAGTTTAGTCGTACAGCTTGTTATGTTGACCTTGTTGGCTGCTTCTGTGTTTTCTTGGATTGTTATTTTTCAACGAATTCGAGTTATTAAGCAAGCAAAGAAAATTCGTTCTGAATTTGAAGATCAATTTTGGTCCGGTATGGATCTGAGTCAGTTGTATCGCAAGTTGACTCAAGAAGGACGTAAAGTTGAAGGCATGGAGACCATTTTTACCGCAGGAATCAAAGAGTTTACTCGCTTAAGACAGAACCAAAATGTGGACCCTGATGCTGTTATGGATGGTGTGCAAAGAGCCATGCGGGTGGCATTGTATCGTGAAGAAGAAAAACTCGATCAACATTTGCCGTTCTTGGCGACAGTTGGCTCAACCAGTCCTTATGTTGGTTTATTTGGTACTGTTTGGGGGATTATGCACTCTTTTATCGGTTTGGCTGAAGTTCAACAGGCAACATTGGCCAGCGTGGCCCCGGGTATCGCAGAAGCACTTATTGCCACAGCGATAGGCTTGGCGGCGGCTATTCCGGCCGTAGTAGCTTATAACCGTTTCTCCACAGCTGCAGAGTCTCTTAGTTCAAGTTATGACAATTTTGCCGAAGAGTTTGCAAGCATTTTACACCGTAAAGTCCATGTCAAAGAGGGAGGCGCAGCATAGTGGCTCGCTCAAGACGAAAAGACAAACGTCGCCCAATGGCGGAAATCAATGTCGTACCTTATATTGATGTTATGTTGGTATTGCTCGTGATTTTTATGATCACCGCGCCTATGCTGACTCAAGGTGTTGATGTTGAACTGCCCAATGCAAATGCAACACCAATACAAAATGACGAAAATGACGTGTTAATAGCATCCGTTGACTCGACTGGTCAGTTTTATTTAGATGTGGGTGGACAGCAAGAAACGATTTCATTATCGAATTTACAAACCAAAGTTCGCAAAATTCTCAATCAAAACCCCAGTATGTCAGTATTAGTTCGCGGAGATAAAAACGTTCCTTATGGTGACGTTGTAGGTTTGATGGTCGCATTACAAGGTGCTGGAGCGCCTAATGTGGGCTTAGTGACAGAGCCGGATAACTGAGTATGAAGTGGTTGCGTAGTGACAGTTATAGTTTGCCCGTTGCACTGGCAATAGGTTTACATGCTGGTATTGTATTAACGGCGGTATTGGCCGTAGATTTTTCAGACAGTAAAAAAACTGAGCCAAAACGTCCCGTGATTGTTAATGCGAAAGTAGTGGATGTTTCGCAGACTATCATAGGCCAGCGAGAGGCCGAGAAAAAAGCCGCTCAAAAACAAGCGGCTGCCATTGCAAAACAAAAGAAAAAGGCGGCTGAGCAAGCACGTAAAAAAGAGATTGCTAGAAAAGCCTTAGAAGACAAGCGCAAGAAAGCGGCCCAAGCTCAGCGGAAAAAAGAACAAGACGCCGCAAAGAAAAAGCAAGAAGCTGAAAGAAAAGCCGCTGAGCAGAAACGCATTGCCCAAGCAACCGAAAAGAAAAAACAAGCCCAAGAGGCGGAGAAAAAACGTTTAGCGGAAGAAAAGCGTCAACAAGAACTCAAGCGTCAACAAAAACAGCGAGAAGAAGCTTTAATTCGCCAAGCTGAGGCCGATAGACTGGCTGAGCAAGAGCGTAAGCGACAAGAAGAAGCGGCACGATTGGCAGAAGAAAAGCGCGCCAAGGAGCTTGCAGCACAAAAAGCTGCAGCGGAAGAAGAAGCAAAACGGTTGGCGGCAGAAGAAACCCAAATGGTACAGTCGATTAGCAGTTTGATTAATGCTAGGGTAGCCGCCGCTTGGAGTCGCCCGCCGAGTGCTCGAAATGGTATGAAAACGGAATTGCGTATTGATTTCTTACCTAATGGTGAAGTAATGAATGCCCAGGTGATAAAAGGAAGCGGTGACGCTTTATTTGATCAACGTGCGTTAGACGCTATTAATAAAGTTAGGCGCATAGAGGAATTAGCAGAAGTGGATTCATATATATTTGAGCGTAACTTCAGGAAAGTAGATTTAATTTTTAACCCGCAAGACTTGAGAAACTAATATGTTTAAACGATGCTTAAGTGCTGTTTTTGTCTTTTTCTTTTTTGTAAGTACAGCGAAAGCGCAATTAGTAATTGAAATTACCAGTGGAGCAGATCAATTATTACCCATTGCAGTTGTGCCATTTGGTTATGACGGTGTTGAAGCCTTACCTGAAGACATCGCTCAAATTGTAGAGGCTGATTTAGCTCGTAGCGGATTGTTCCAACCAATACCGCGCAGTAATATGCTGAGCATGCCAAGCAAAGAAGCAGATGTTTTTTATCGTGACTGGCGTTTATTAAAAAGCGATTATGTTGTGATTGGTTCGGTTAATAAATTGCCAAATAATAAATATAGAATTGGTTTTGAATTACTGAATGTTTTAAGTCAAAAGCCAGTGCAAAAACATTCTTCTATTGATGTGGGAATAAATAACTTCCGAGATGCCGCACATTATATTAGTGATAAAATTTACGAATTATTAACAGGTTCTCGTGGTGCATTTAGTACTAGAATCTTATATGTTACTGCTGAGGGCGACAGAAAAGCGCCGCTGTTTAAATTACAGGTAGCAGACGCTGATGGTCACAGGCCTCAGGTAGTTGTGGAATCGAAAGAGCCGATTCTATCTCCCTCATGGAGTAGTGATGGTCGCAAAATTGCTTATGTTATGTTTCGTAACAGAAGGCCTAACATTTTTATACAAGAGTTAGCTTCTGGTAAACGTCAGCAAATTGCACAATTTAAAGGCCTAAATGGTGCACCTGCCTGGTCTCCAGATGGAAAAAAACTGGCTATCGTGTTATCAAAAGATAACAATCCAGAAATTTATACGCTTGATATTGCGACACAAAAATTAGAGCGTATGACAAACCATTATGCGATAGACACAGAGCCGAGTTGGGAGCCTGATGGTAAAGGAATAGTTTTCACATCTGATCGTGGTGGTAATCCACAAATCTATCGATTAGATGTTAATAGTAAGCAGGTTGAAAGGGTGACCTTTGAAGGCGACCTTAATACCAGAGCAAGAATGACGCCTGATGGTCGTTACCTTGTGACTGTTCAGAAAAATGATGGCAACTATCATATTGCGTTACAAGATATGAAAACGGGTCGAGTTCAAATTCTAACAGAGACTTACTTAGACGAATCGCCAAGCATTGCGCCAAATGGTAGCATGGTGATATATGCCACAACCTATAAAGGAAAGGGTATCTTAGCCGTAGTATCCGTTGATGGGCTTGTTAAATATAGGTTACCATCAGCAAACGGAGATGTACGTGAGCCATCTTGGTCCCCGTATTTCAAATAAAGACATTGAGGAGTGAATAATGAGTGTAAACAAACTGGGTAAGTTTGCTGTAATTGGGTTGTCTGCTGCGTGGCTAGCAGGCTGTAGTACAACAGCAACAGATACTGATTCTTCAACTGTTGCAGAAGATGCAGCTTCAACTGAACAAGTTGATGATTCAGCTGCTGGATCTACAGACCAATCATTTGGTGCTGGTGAAGATGGTGCTGTTACAAGTGTTATCGTTGATGATTCTGCTGAAGCAACAAAAGAATCAATGGCTGATATGCTTGCTGGTGTTGAGACTGTATTCTACTTCGATTTCGACAAGTCTATTGTTCGTCCAGCGGCACGTGAAGCCTTAGCTAAGCACGCCCAATACTTGGTAGCAAACCCAGACGCACGTGTTGTTCTTGAAGGTCATGCTGATGAGCGTGGTACTCGTGAATACAACATGGCTCTTGGTGAGCGTCGTGCTAAAGCGGTAAGTCGTTATCTAACAATCCAAGGTGTTGCTGCTTCTCAAATTGAAACAGTAAGCTTTGGTGAAGAAGTGCCTGTTGCATTTGGTCACGATGATAATGCTTGGCAGCTTAATCGTCGTGTTGAAGTTCGTTACGAATAATGAACAGCAAAGACATAAAGATTCGCTCTTTAGCAGTGGTGCTGTCTTTAACAGCACCACTTGCTTTGTCTGAATCAAGTCAACCTACAGGAGGTTTGTCGCCTAGTGCTGCTGCAGATTTGTTGTTTCAGCTGGAAACATTACAGCAAGAAGTGCAGCATTTAAGAGGGCAGTTAGAACAACAAGGCCACGAACTTAAATTAATGAAACAAAGCCAAAGAGATCGTTATATTGATCTTGATAAGCGCATTTCATTATTGATGTCTGCGTCCGCCAAAAAAGATGCAGTACCTGTGACATATTCTTCACAACCTGTTCTATCAAGCCCAGTTCAGTCTTCTCAACAAGTGGTTGAGCCAATTGCTCCAAGCTCCGATCAGTCAGCAAATCTTCCTGCCACACCGCTAGCACCTGTTTCTCTAAGGGTGCCATCTGTTGCTGCGAAGGAGGCTTATAGCCAAGCTTACAATTTAATTCATCAACGTGATTTTGCTCAAGCTGAGCAGGCGTTTGGTCAATTCGTAGTAGCGTACCCAAGCAACACGTTAACGGGTAATGGTTACTATTGGTTAGGTGAAGTTAAGTTGGTGCAAGGCAAATCGGAAGAGGCGTTAGAGTCTTTTAATACTGTTATCCAGAAATTTCCTGGTCACGGTAAAGAAAAAGATGCTCTCTATAAGCTTGGCACGGTGAATGATCAATTGGGTAACACAGAACAGGCAAAAGCTTATCTGCAAGACGTCATTCAACGTTTTCCAAACAGTAAGACAGCTAAGTTAGCTGCCGGTTATTTAAGTAATCTTAAATAACTTGCAATTCTCAACGGGCTCTGTATTATACGCATCCCGTTGGGTCGTTAGCTCAGTTGGTAGAGCAGTTGACTTTTAATCAATTGGTCACTGGTTCGAATCCAGTACGACCCACCAATTTTCTTTTTTTGGCATTGGCTATATCTTGATACTTCGCCATAATAGCTTGGCGTGACACCATACATTCTGTTAGCAATGCACTTTTCGCGCCCAGTTTTAGCAGGGGTAATAAGATGTTTGATACTTCCACAAAAGCTACTCTCCGTAACACAGTTCAACAATATTTAGCTGAGGCTGAAAAAAGTCTTGAATCGCCTGTTGTTGATAATGAGCAGATTCGCCAGGAAATCAAACAACTTCTAAAACAAAAAAATGCGGTGCTTGTTGCTCATTACTATACGGATGATGCTATTCAAGAGCTCGCAGAAGAAACGGGTGGCGTCATTGCTGACTCACTTGAAATGGCTCGCTTCGGAGCAAACCATGAAGCTCAAACCTTAGTCGTTGCTGGGGTGAAATTCATGGGTGAGACTGCAAAAATCTTAAGCCCAGAAAAGACCATTCTAATGCCAACCCTGGAGGCCACTTGCTCTTTGGATATTGGCTGCCCAATTGATGAATTTTCAGCGTTTTGTGATCAGCATCCTGATCGCACTGTTGTGGTTTATGCTAATACATCGGCTGCAGTAAAAGCACGTGCTGATTGGGTTGTTACTTCCAGTATTGCACTCGATGTCGTGAATCATCTGGTGGACCAGGGTGAAAAAATTATTTGGGCACCTGATCAGCATCTCGGTGGTTATATCCAACGAGAGACAGGTGCCGACATGATTTTATGGGATGGTGCTTGCATTGTTCATGAAGAATTCAAGGCAAAGGGCATACTGGATCTGAAAGCCATTTACCCAGATGCTGCGGTATTAGTTCACCCAGAATCGCCAGAGTCTGTTGTAGAGGTGGCCGATGTGGTTGGGTCAACGTCTCAACTTTTAAAGGCCTCTAAATCCATGCCAAATAGCACTTATATCGTAGCCACTGATCGTGGTATTTTTTATAAGATGAAACAAGCATCACCTGACAAACGCTTTGTTGAAGCGCCTACCGCAGGTTCAGGAGCCAATTGCCGAAGTTGCGCGCACTGTCCTTGGATGGCGTTGAATAGCCTTGAGCTGTTACGCAATTCTTTAAGAGACACCTCGGGGCAAATTGAAGTATCTGATGTTTTGCGTGAAAAGGCGTTAATTCCACTTCAAAGAATGCTTAATTTTAATAAAGCATAAATTTTTAGTAAGTATCAAAGACAAAAGCACACGCTCTAAATAAAGGCGTAAACACCCCATAGAGCAATGCACTTTGCATTGAAGCTTATTTGTTTAATGTACCCAAATATTTCATTTCTAAATCAGAATAAGCAAGTTGCAGACGATCATACTCCAAGCTCTTCTTATTATAACTGACCCTTAGTTCCTGATAATCTTGTTCACTAATATGGGTTGCCAACTGATCTTTGAGTTGAGCTGTTGCTTGCGCCAGCTTGCGGTTACGCTCTTTCTCCTGTCTCAATGGAAGAGAGTTAGCGCCAAAATCAGGGGTGTTCAAAATGAGGGCTTCCATTTTAGTTTGCAACTCATTATTGGATTGTTCTGCCATTTCCAGCTCTTGTGCTAATAAGGTGACACAAGTTTCTGACTCTTGTAATAAGCGCTCTAAAGATTGAGTGTCTTTTTCCTGCTCAAGCAAATTATTTGTTGAATTAGATTCAATGGCATTACTCAAGCCTTCTTTTAGTGAACCTAATGCTGCTTTTTTGTTAGTAGACAGAGTTTGCAGATTGCCGATAACGGTTTCGTTATTCGAGCTTAGTTGCTTCTCCATTTCTGCTAATTTTTCGTCTTTAGACTGAATATCTTGTCTAAGTGATTCAATGGATAAATCGGAGCTTTCTAGTTCGGCCTCTAATTGAAAAATAAGACTTTGTGACTCTTGAGACATGCGCTCTAATTTAGTAACAGCGACTTTTTGCGCCTCTGTCGTTTGCTCTGAAGATGGATTGTGTCCAGCATGCTCAAGTTCATTTCTGAGTTGATCGATGACCATTTGTTGTCGGTCAGCCAAACTATTTAATGACATAATTTGCTTGTAAGATGCGGTGCGGTTTTGCTCACTGGATTTCGTGGCTGTTTTGGCTTTCATGGTCACGACATTTGCCTGATCCGCTTCTTGGCTTTGTAACTCTTCAAGTCGTAAAATGCGTTTTTTAAGCGCTTCAGCTTCTTTATGGAGTCTTTGTTGTTCATTCTTTTTGACTTTTAAACGCTGCAATTTGGCAGCCGCATTATCAATGCTTTTACGCAAATCTTCATTCAGTCTTTGTTGGTTTTTAGACAAAGTTTCTTTGCTAATCAGCAATTCCGAGGTTTGATAGAACTCTTCCTCCATACTTTTGAGATTTTTGGTTAAATCGTCAGGATTGGTTGTTTGCAATTTAGGCGTAGATAGGGCGTACAGCAGACTGGATAAAAAACGCGATAAAATAGGTTTTGGGTTTTTACTAACCTGATTTAGCACAATGGCGCGCTCAGCTTTTAATACAGTTCCCCAAATTTTCAGAGTGTTGACTTGATGCGGCTCCATGATGTTGGGCTTTATGGATTCAGCGGCATGACTGATTTGCTTATCAAGATATTGCGCAAAATGTTTATAGGACTGGTCTTCTTCTTGTGATGCACCTTGTGGATGTGCTTCAATTTCCGTGCTTGTATCTAACTGATTAGTCTCTTCTTGCGCGGCAATTTTTTTCTTTAGTGAGTGGGATAGCCAAAGAAGCGTAATGCATCCCACCAAAAGCAGTGTTGCTAGTTCCAGCGTCGTCCAAATTAGCCACTTTGACATAAAAACTCCTAGACCTAAAAAGGCTTTATGTGATATCCATTATCATTAACATGTGATGGATGTTAGAGTATCGCCATCCTCATGCTTTTATATTAAAGGAATTTGTTTTTTTATGAGTAAAGAAATTTTAACATTTATACGTAATCGTGTATCTCAACCGGCCTTAACCGAACCTGCACCACAAGAAAATGAATGGCAAGAGATTCTCGAGGCCGCCAGTCGCGCTGCCGACCATGGAAACCTTAAACCATGGCGTTATCGTATATATGAAGGAGAAGGGCGTACCAAGCTTGGTCAAGTATATTGGCAGCATGCTTTATCAGAAGTCGATACTTTACCTGAAAGTAAAATGGATTCTTTTATTAAAAAAGCATATCGAGCACCGGCTGTTCTTTTAATTTATGCACACATTCAAGATCACCCTAAAGTACCAGCCATTGAGCAAGTTATGGCGACTTCAGCCGCTGCCCAGCAAGTTCTCTTAGGTCTCAATGCATTAGGTTATGGCGGAATGTGGCGCAGTGGACCTGCTTGTTTCACTCAGAAAACAAAAGATCTTTTAGGGCTTGAGTCGAATGACCAGATAGTTGGCCTGATTTATGTCGGAACAGCAAAAGAGCAACCAAAGTCTTTTCCTGATTCTTTACTGGCAGACAGATTAGAATGGGTAAGGGATTAATTTTTAACAATAATTCCTGAAAAAGCAGTTGCAAAAATAGTTCACCATCACTAATATATGCGCACCCATTACGCAGAGCGTATTGATCGGTTTTGGTGAGCTGTCCGAGTGGCCGAAGGAGCACGCCTGGAAAGTGTGTATGTCGAAAGGCATCAAGAGTTCGAATCTCTTGCTCACCGCCATTATCCCCAAGTCATTGATGAGTCAAATTTTCGACTTATCAGTGATTTACAACATCTACAATCATACGAGTAAGAAAACTGGTATGATTGATAGAATCATAATTGCAAGAATATCCCATTCTTAAAATGCCATTCTATTAAAGCTATTTTAAGTGGCTTTTTTCTGCTCTAAGTCCTTAAAAAAACTGGAATTCATTTTTAATTAATGCGTCTTAGTGCGTATTTTAAATATTAAGACGCAAATGGTCGTTGATTTCTTCTATTAGAGTATTTGGCACTTCCCATTCGTTCGCCAGTTGACGCCAACAAGATACGTGCTCAATGGTTTCATCAATAATGTTATCTATTTTCTTTTTACTAAATAACGGGCTAAGATTTTCAAGACTGTAAAAATCAGCTCGGTTAAAATGCTCTCTTTTGCCATTTAAACTCATCCAATGACTGTTTACCCATTTGCTGCCAGGTTTATAGCTGTAGGCAAGATCATAAGCGGGTGTAAGAGACCATTTTCCGTTTGCTAGAGCAAAAGCAAAATTTTTTGAATGATCATCATGGTTTCGCGCGATGATATTAAAAATCATACGTCTTAATAATTGTTCTGCCTCCGGTGCTGAAAGCTTCAATTGGCGAGCAGTACCAAACAGCTCTGCATATGAAAATGAGCCAGGTTTTTTATAATCAACGTGAGCTATTCCGTTCAGTGTCTGCACATGTATTTTTTTATTTTTAATTCGATCAAAGCGCTGGGTAATAAAGTGTCTGCGATTGCCTTCTTGAAGAAGGTGACAAGGCATCATATCAATACCGCATTTTTTAGCCATCAAATGATAGACGAACTCCATGGCACCATAGCCAAGCGGATCACCAAAGGTTTCTTGGTTTTTGTTGTGCTCACTAACACCATCAAATTTCATTAAATAATGCGTAAAACCATCTGGTACATCAGTCTGCCCTGAACGCACCTGAGTAAATTCTTCATTAAAAGCCAATACGGCCTTGGGTCTTGCTCCACCAGCACTCATACCAACCGACAGCAAAGACATCATTGCTTCGCGATCTTCCTGCTCATTCTGTTTTAATTCGACCTCAAATTGACCGCGAGAATCCAAAATCTCTTGCGCAATGGTTATCAGTGCTTGAATTTCAATTGGCTGTGATGCATTCAAACTGCGGAACTGTGTGGCTGGGGCGTATTCCAGAGCCCCCATGCCTCGCTTACCGGTATATTGGAGTCGCTGCAGAGGAGTGATGTCATTTGGCGAGCGGCCTTGGGCGGCTACCCAGGCATTGAGTACCGCATTACCAAAATCATCTGGTAAAGAGTCCGCAATGAGGCCGGGTAACCCCTTGAATGTGCTATAGCTTAATGCAGGAAAATTATAAATGCGTTTTGACAATGGCATTTTGATGGGAGAAAGCTCAACCCCTTTTTTTATGAAGCTTGGTGCATACTCAAACGCACCTAAGCCTTTTTCGGTATCAAAACTAACCGCGCCAACTTCATCATTATGGTATTTGATAGTGATGACTTCCATTACCATCCAGTTTGCTCCTCATTTATGTCGCGACGTTGTTTTGAGGCTCTTTGACGTTTTTTTCCTTGTAGTTTTGCGAGTTGCAAAGGGGATATTTGCTGTTTTGGCAAAAATAAATCTAGTTGTTCCGTTAACTCTAGCGCCATCAAAAGTGCGATAAATATTTCGAGCTGAACTTTACCTTTTTCTGCATTAAGAACGGTTTTGCGAGCGACCCCTGCCAGCATGGCAACCTCGGATTGAGTGAGGTCTTTATTGAGTCTGGCTTGTTTTAAGCGTTCACCAATTTCTTCAGTAAGGGCTGATGCTGTCAAGTTCCCCATCATTAAAGTCCAAATATAGTTACATTGAATATATATTAAATACTAATGAGTATAAATTAGGACTTTATATAAGATATGTCAACATAATTCATAAAGTTCTTTTTTGGTTACTTTAGTGAAAATTATTGATGCAAAGTGACCAATATAGGACATTCTGGGATTTTATGGCTTATGAGAGGGGAGCCTGTTATATCTGAAAAATACATGACTTATGGGCATGGACCTATGAGGAAAGAAAATAGGCTGGTGAAATTAAGTTGCTTGAAATTATTCAAACAACTTATCTGCTTGATCAAAAGTAACCGGTTTGCCCTGTTGATTGGTGGATGCCACTGTCATCTTTCCCTGCAGCATGAGCTGTTGATCATGGCAGCGTACCACTTTCTGATAAAATACGAATTTGAGCTTCGATTCACGCTCTACATAGGTCTCTATGTAAAACTCATCCCCACTTTTTAATGAGCGTTTGTAATCAACTTCAGCACGCATTAACACTAGGTTGATTCCTTGTTCTGTGATTTGTGCAAAATCCAATCCCTTAGATTTAATGAACTTATGACGAGCATGCTCAAGATAATTTTGATAAACAGCGTTATTGACGATTCCTTGCATATCGCACTCATAATCTCTTACTTCAAAAAGCATCTGGTTTGACTGAAGTTCAACCGATGTCACAACATTACTCCTTTATACATGATGGGCAATACAGTTTTTGCCAGATCGTTTCGCATAAGTTAAATAGTGCTGAGCACGCTGGACTAATTCAGAGGGACCTTCATCGCCTAACAAAGTGGCCACACCAATCGACACAGTAATTTGCTTCAACAAAGTATTGTTGTCCTTATTACGAATTTTTTGATTTGAGATATTCAATCGGATGGAGTCAGCCAATTTAGAAGCCTCTCCAAGCTCCATATCCTTGACTAAGACAACAAACTGACCACCTTTAAGGCGAGCAATATAGGCCTTATCTGGTAAAACACTTGATAAGGTCTTCGCAATATACAAAATAAGTGAAGAGCCCACTTTCTTGCTGTAGTCTTGATTTATTTGACTCAGATTATCTATGTCAATTATCAATAAAGTAAGGTCATCTTCTGCAAATGGCGCCCAAGCAAACAAGGTGCGTTCAAAGCCTTTTTCATTAGCCAATAACGTCATTTGATCAAGTTCTGTGCTTTTCTTAACCTCAGCTAATTCACGTCTAAGACGTGTCAATTCGTTTTGTACCTCTGATAAGGTTTCGCCAAATTGCTCTACCACTTGATTGGCTTTAAAAGTACGCCGGTCAAGTAAATTCGCGATATGAATGAGTTTTTCTTTGTCAGTATTTACTTTTAAAGCGGCACGAGTGTGACTGAGAGATTGGGTGAAGGTAGAGAGTTCTTTGGTAACAGAGGCGCTCTCGTCATTGAGCTTCTCGGTGAGCTCATCTAGGCTTTTGCGTTGTGCGTCTGCAGGTTTAATATCATCGGCAATAATAAATTCATTGAACAGTTCTTTTGAAACAAAAGCCGGTAAGGTACCGAAGCGACGAATAGTACGATCAACGACTTGATTTAATTTTGGGTTGTTATTTGATGCATATTCATACCAAATACCATAATTGTATGGTGTTGGTGGGATGTCCAATTTGACCATTAATGGAATGGCCGAACGCATAAGCTGGTTGGCCTGTTTCATACTATGCTGGAACATAGGTACCTCTACTGCAACTCATCACCATTAAAGAGTCTTTTTTTGGCGTTATTCCATCTTTTGAGTAATTACTCAGCCATATCGATGATGTTGATATATATAATAATTGATAGAAATATGAGCTTGTCTAATTAAAGGCTATTATTGTGACATTAGCCACCCACAAATTTACTGGAATAGCCTTCTTTTTCAAGTAGTGTTTTTAGTTTTTGTCGATTATCGCCTTGAATTTCAATTTGGCCATCTTTAACAGAGCCGCCGGTACCACATTGTGCCTTTAATTTCTTGGCTAAGCCTTTGAGTTGCGCTTCAGTTAAAGGTAATCCTTTCACTGTTGTGACGCCTTTTCCTTTGCGACCTTTGGTTTCTAGTGCAATTTTTACATTGCCATCACCAACAGCTTCCATTTGTTGACACTGACACTCAGCAGTAGGTTGCTCGCAATCAGGGCATAAACGGCCCTGATCAGTGGAATAAACGATATTACGATTCTTCATGTCTAACTTCTAAAATGCTTATACAACTTAATTTTAAGTATACCACTTCAAGGTAGAGTCTTAAGTGAATATTAGTAATATTAAAACAATTAAGCGCAATTTTAGGTGAACTGGTCTAACATTTAAATACGCTTCAACGACACAACAGACACATGAAAGATTTACTGAAAATACGCCCCGCGAAATTGGATGACCTAGCCAATATTTTGCAATTTGAAACAAACAATCAAGAGTGGTTCGCTCACTTCTTACCTCATTATGCTGGCTATGCACCGACCAAACCTCAATTAAACAAGCTACTAAGAGGCCAAGAGGCTGGATTGCAGTTTTTAGTCTGCTTACACGATGGCAAAATCATTGGTCGCTTTAATGCACAATACCTAGATCAAAATAAAGAGATCATTGAAGTGTCTTATCGTATAGACAAGTACTTTGTAAACCGTGGCATTGCGCGATTTGCCCTGAGGCATTTACTGCTTGTCTGGACGTGTCGCGGGGTGAAGGAAATTTATGCGAAAGTCGCAGATTACAACAGATCCTCGATAAAAGTCTTATTGTCATGTGGTTTCTGGATAGACGAATTCTGCCCAGAAACGGTCAATTTAAAAACAAAGGCTCATGATGGTTGGGTGTTTAAATGGTCAGAAAGCCAACAGCCTAATCAAGACGTTAATCAATTTGATAAGGTGTTATCTTATTAATAACAGCCTGTAAGCTGTCTGGAAACTTAGCTTGAATGGTTAGCCTGTGACCCCCAATTGGATGAGTAAAGGATAAAGAGGACGCATGCAGCATCAGGCGCAACGCTTCATTCCATTCAACTCGTAAGGCTTTATTAATGTGTCGACAACCGTAGCAGGTATCACCCACCAGGGGGTTGAGTAAATGTTTAAAGTGTCGACGTATTTGATGTTTCCGTCCTTGTTTCGGTGTGACTTCTAGTAAACTTAGACGCATTTCAGGGTAACGACTGACGGGAATCGGTAGCTGATAACGGTGCAGTCGTTTAAAAAGCGTTTCGGCTTCTTTTTCTGTGCCAGTGATTTTAAATCTAGCTCGGCCTTTTTGCTCATTCAATTTAGCAAGAGGATAGTTAATCTCACCTTTCTCAGAGCTGAATCCACGCACTAAACAATGATAGATTTTTTCCGTTTGAGATTGACTAAACTGCTCCGCTAAGCCACGAGCAATGTCAGGCGAAAAGGCCATCACCAAGACTCCGGATGTTCCTCGATCTAATCGATGGACAGGAAATACCCATTGTCCTGTTTGATCCCTTAAACGTTGAACAACGGCATCTTCTTCGCCTTTTGCTAAATACGTTCGATGAACCAGTAAACCGGCCGGCTTGTTTACTGCCACAAGAAACTCGTCTTGATAAAGAATGTCTAGCTGCATTATTTTGATTCTACAAACGCATGAATATTATTAATGGCAATCTGCACAAGCTTTTCCATCGCACCTTGACTTGCCCAGGCGACATGAGGCGTAAGCAGGAAATTTAGCGATTGTGTTAAGGAGAATAATGGTGAACTATTAGGCATGGGTTCCTGTGTTGCAACATCAAAAGCTGCCCCTGCAATCTGCTTAGATTCAATGGCCCTAACAAGCGCCTCTTCATTGACGATGCCGCCTCGGCTCATATTAATCAATAGCGCATGATTCTGCATGCGTTTAAATTCAATGTCATCAATAAGGTTCTTTGTGTCTGTCGTGAGAGGGCAGTGCAAGCTGATAATATCGGCTTCTTGAATGGCCTGATCAAATGAAACATAACCGTTTCGTATATCCGTTTGATGCTTTCGCTCTACTAACATGACCTCCATTCCAAACGCCTTAGCCAGTATTGCAACTTGCTTGCCCAGTTGGCCGCTACCAATAATGGCCATTTTTGAACCAGACAAATCCTTAATAGGGTGGTCCATCAGGCAAAAAAATTCTGCCTTTTCCCACGCACCAGATTGAACCTCTTGAAGGTAGGGCACAAGATTACGACGCAGAGCCAACAGCATTGCAAAAGTATGCTCAGGCACACTGATGGCCGAATAACCCTCTACATTCTGAACCCTAACACCTTTTTCCTGACAAGCTTCAATCGCTACGTTGTTAGTACCGGTTGCCATCACTTGAATGAGCTTAAGAGACGCTGAGTTTTCAATCTGCTTACGGCTGATGACAACTTTATTGGTGAGTATAATATCAGCGTCCATAATGCGCTCAGCCACTTCAGTCTCAAGGGTATTATGATATTCGACATAGCTGGTGATGGTATCATTAAAGCGAATACTTAAATCGCGAGGGAAGGATCCTCGATCCAAAAAAACGGCTTTCATGTATTTTCCTTATTTTTAGTCTAATAATGGCTGTAAATATGGCAGGATATTTTCTAGCACAATAGGTTGGCCTGCTTTATTAGGGTGTAGTCCGTCATTTTGCATGAGGTCTTTATCGAGTGCGACGTTTTGCAGCATGAAAGGTAAATACGCAATTTGATATTGATCGGCAATGCCTTTATATAACTCAAAAAACATTTTAGTGTAACGTTTACCATAGTTTTGAGGGATTTGGTTGCCAATTAGCAACACCTCAGCACCAACTTGCAAAGATAGTTCGACCATATTTTTTAAATTATCAGAGGTCTGATTTAAAGGGTAACCACGTAAAGCGTCGTTGGCCCCCAGTTCTAATATCACCCATTTAGGTCGATATTGTGTCAGTAGCGCAGGAAAACGAGACAAGCCCCCTTGAGTTGTTTCACCACTGACACTGGCGTTGATTACCTCGATACTAGGGTGTGATTGATTTAATTGATTTTTTAGTAAACTTACCCAACCATCTTGTTGTCTTAGGTTATAGGCAGCACTAAGACTGTCACCCATTACCAGTAAATTGGCAGCAAATGAACTTGTTGTTAGACACAGAAAGCCAAATATTAAAACGATTTTTTGAGTTATTTTTACAAACATATTTAACCTTTAGAGTATTAAAACATGAGCAATAGAACGGCGATTAAAGTCAGTAATCTTACTCACACAGTGACATCAAATACAGGAGATTTAACCATATTGAAAGGAATCAATATGGAAATTCTGGAAAGTGAGTCTGTGGCGATCGTCGGTGCATCAGGCTCAGGCAAGTCAACATTGCTTGGCCTATTGGCAGGGTTGGATATTAACACGTCGGGGGATATTTTTGTTTATGATCAAGCCTTTTCGAGCTTGAACGAAGAAAAACGCGCCATCATTAGAGGACAATATGTAGGCTTTGTCTTTCAGTCTTTTCATTTGCTTCCCAGCTTACAAGCGATTGAAAATGTGATGCTACCTGCCGAATTGAAAGGGGATAAAAACGCGCGACAAAAAGCCGAGGCCTTACTCAACAAAGTTGGCCTATCCCATCGTTTGACACATTACCCTAATCAATTATCCGGTGGTGAGCAGCAGCGCGTTGCTATCGCAAGAGCATTCGCCTCTCAGCCGAAAATTCTATTTGCGGATGAACCAACCGGCAATTTAGATGAAGAAAACGGTAAATTGATTATTGATTTGTTGTTTGATCTAAACCAATCGCAGGGAACCACACTCGTCATGGTGACTCATGATAATGAACTTGCGAAAATGTGTGGTCGTCAATTGATCATGTCGTCCGGTCAGCTAACGGAAAAATCCTTATGATGTTCATCTTCCGATTAATGGTTCGAGATTTTCGCAGCGGTGATTTACTCACATTGTTAGCCGCGCTCGTCATATCAGTAGGCACCGTGACGTCGATCGGTCTCTTTATTGACCGCTTACAACTTTCTTTTGAGGAACAGTCTGCCAATTTATTAGCGGCCGATCGTTTGATTCGAAGTGATGAAACCATCCCGTCAGACTGGATTGAAAGAGCAAATAATCTTAGCTTAGAGCAAGCTCAGCGAACCTCCTTTACCACTATGATGTTCGCGAAAGACAGTTTACAGCTTGCACAGATTAGTGCCGTCACGGATTCTTATCCACTAAGAGGCGCTTATCTAGTAGATCAAACGCTATTTGGTCAGGGGCAGCAATGGACGCAGCCACCAGCCACAGGAGAAGTTTGGTTGTCTTCAAGGCTGGCCAGCCTGCTTGGCGTCAACATTGGCGATCAAGTAGAAATCGGTGAAGCGAAATTTCACGTTAGCCAGTATTTGGTCCGAGACCCTGGCTCAACGACATCGGCCTTTACCATCTCACCAAGAGCGGTAATCAATGACAAGGATTTAGCCAAAACACAAGTGATCATTCCCGGCAGCCGAGTACGTTACTCTTTACTATTAGCCGGTAATAGACAGACTTTGCGAGCATACGGCGATTGGCTAACACCTCAGCTTGTTGATGGTCAGCGATGGCGTACACCTTCACAAAGAGGTGAGCGTGTTGGTGACACAATCAGTCGCGCTGAATCGTTTTTGTTGTTAGCAGGCACTTTGGCCGTGGTGATGTCAGGCATTGCCATGGCATTAGCGTCGGCTCGGTTTGTAAAGCGCCATCTGATGCAGGTCGCCATCTTAAAAACCATTGGTGCAACCCCTAGATTTCTTAGTTGGGCTTTTTTCCAACAATTATGCTTACTCTTCTGTGTGGGAACCTTGATTGGCTTAGCAATAGGTTGGGGCATACAAGAAATCATCGCCTCATTATTATCTGGTTTGATGTCTACTGAATTACCTTCACCCTCTATCAGTCGCTTATGGCTTGGAATCGCAACAGGCTTGGTGTCAATGTTGGCTTTTTGTTTGCCTCTGGTTATGCGTTTGATCAAGATTTCACCACTTTCTGTGTTACAACCAACGGCCAAAATCGAGCAAAATACCGCCATTATTTACAGCCTTGGTTTTGTCGGTATGTACGCTCTTATGTGTATTTACACCAAAGGCTTTTTATTACCCAGTGTGATGACATTGAGCATTGCTGGAATTGGACTAATTGTCGGATTAATTGGCATTAGTGCATTCAAATTAGGGCGAAGATTAACCTCTGGTGCCACCAGTGGCTGGCAAATTGGCTTGGCCTCACTGTATCGTCGCTTGGTACCTAATTTATTCCAGTTGTTGGTGTTTACTTTGATTATTATGTTAACGCTGATTTTGATTGGCGTGCAGTCGAGCCTGATCAGTGACTGGCAAAAGCAACTTCCTGAAGATGCCCCAAACCACTACATTTTTAATGTCCAACACAATCAGATTAATGAAATTGATAACACCAGCCAAACATTGGGCATTCCACATTCCGATTGGTATCCCATGGTACGTGGCCGTGTCATAAAGATTAATAATGATGATGTAGACGACTTATACCCTGATGGTCGCAATGAGCCTGAATTGGTAGATCGTGAATTAAACCTCACTTGGTCAGATCAGCTAGGACAAGGGAACACACTTCTTGAGGGCGACTTTTTGGCTCAGGGTCTATCCATTGAACAGCGTGTGGCGCAAGAGGTCGGTGTCTCTCTTGGTGACACATTAACCATCAATATTGGCGGCAATATCATTACTCTGCCGATAACCTCAGTGAGAGAAGTTGATTGGGGAACAATGCAGCCTAATTTCTATTTGATTTTGCCAAAGCAAGCTCTGCAAGATTATCCCGCCAATTTCGTCAGCAGTCTGTTTGTTAACGAAGCTAAGGCGCAAGATTTTTACAAAGGCATGTCAAATTACCCAACGGTGTCCATTTTGAATGTCGGAGATATCTTAAAACAGATTCAAACCATTATTGGCCAATTATCACAGGCCATTCAGTTAGTACTTTTGTGTATATTGTGCGCAGGCGGTTTAGTATTACTCGCCAGTGTGCGATCGACCCTAGAAGAAAGATTGGAAGAAGGTGCCTTGCTAAGAGTTTTGGGCGCGAAAAGCGGTTTAGTTCGCCAATCAATTTTTGTGGAATTTGGTGCGTTAGGATTCTTCTCTGGCATTATTTCGGCCCTTGGCGCTGAACTATGTCTTTACGGCCTGCAAGTTTATGTCTTTAATACCCAAGCAAATTGGCACCCAAACCTTTGGTTGTTTGGTCCATTAATTGGAGTGTGTGTTATTTTAACCATCGGTGTATTTGCCAGTCGTAAAGTATTAAATGTGCCTCCGATGCATCTATTACGCGATATCTGATTTTAACTCAAACAAGGTTTGTAATGTTTAAAGAGCAAAAAGGCTACATTGTCAGTCGCCATACAAAAGAAGTGAATGGTCAGATCGAAATGAGCCTTTTTGTGAAAACGCCTGATGGTACGGTGAAAGTCATACCGGACCGCCAACAAACCAGTTTTTTTAGCACCATCCCGATCTCCGAACTTCCTGTAGATGTAAAAGGGGTTCAGTATCATCCCACTGAACTCAATTCGTTTGACCACCAAACGGTTACCTTAATCCAAACCAACAGCATGACCTTACACAGTCAAATCCTGAAATTTGTTAAACAGACTGGTCATGCGGTTTTTGAAGAAGACATTAAGGCCCATGATCGCTATTTAATGGAAAGAAACATCCGTGGTTCAATTCGATTTATTGGTTTGGTTGAGCAGGGTGGGCTGGTTTATCGGCAAGCTAAGGTGATTGCTGGTGACTACGCACCTAATTGGAACATCTGGTCGTTAGACATTGAAACCTCAGTGACACATAACAAAATCCTGTCAATTGGCATCACCAATGATCTGCTGCGACAAGCCTTTGTCGTGGCACCCGATAATACCAATCTTGAGAATGTCACGGCGTTTTCTGATGAGCGCAGCTTATTACTCGGGTTTATGCAATTCGTAAAAAAGCACAATCCAGATATTTTCATTGGCTGGAATTTGATTGGTTTTGATCTTCACTTTATTGATCAACGCTGCCAACAGTTAGGCATTCGCGCCGCTTTTGGTGTGAATGGTGAAACATGGAATATTCGCTCTTCAGAGAATCAAGGAAAATACTTTGCCTCTATTCCCGGAAGAGTGGCCTTAGACGGCATCACCTTGCTTAAGGTGGGCGGGTATCACTTTGAATCATACAGTTTAAACAATGTCAGCCACGAAATCTTAGGCGACCGTAAGTTGTTACACGGCGGCGATCGATGGCAAGAAATTGAGCGAATGCATCAGCATGACCTAGCTTCCTTTGTCGCTTACAATTTACAAGACTGCGACTTGGTATGGCGTATTTTTAAACAATTAAAATTGATTCAACTACAACAAACGCGAGTGGACCTCACGGGCATACCAATGGAACAAACAGGCGGTTCTGTTGCCTCCTTTGAAAACCTTTATATTCCACGTTTACACCAAGCTGGATACGTTGCTCCGTCATGGAAAGACGAAGCCTTTGTTGCCAGTCCCGGTGGTTTTGTAATGAATTCTCTTCCCGGGCTTTACAAAAATGTCTTGGTGTTCGACTTCAAAAGTTTGTACCCAAGCATTATCCGAACCTTTTTCATTGACCCTCTAGCCCGTATCACGGCACAAAAAGCCCCACAGCAAAACAATCAACATATCGTACCTGGTTATTTGGGAGCACATTTTGAAGTAGACCAAGCCATATTGCCTGAGTTAGTTGGGGAACTTGCTAAGGCCAGAGAAGAAGCAAAGTCATCACACAATGATATCTTAAGTTATGCCATTAAAATTATTATGAACTCTTTCTATGGCGTACTAGGGTCAAATGTGTGTCGGTTTTATCATGCTGAGCTCGCCAGTTCGATTACCATGCGTGGCCATGAAATATTGCAACTTACCAAAACTTGGATGGAAGAGAAGGGCGCTAACGTCATTTATGGCGATACCGATTCATTATTCGTGGTGCTAAATGATGAGAGCGCTGAGCCTGACGTATTAGGAAAACACTTATGCGAGGACATTAATCAAACATTAACCGCATGGTGTCGTGATTATGCCAATGTAGATTCTCATCTAGAACTTGAATTTGAAACCTTGTATGAACGCTTCTTTATGCCAACTATACGTGGTCAAGAAGAGGGCAGTAAAAAGCGTTATGCAGGCAAAACCAACAACAAAGTTGTTTTCAAAGGGCTAGAAGCCGCGCGCACAGATTGGACCAAGCTGGCGCGGGAATTTCAACGTAACCTTTTTGACATTGTCTTTAATGATGAAAACCCTATTGCTTATATCCAGTCCATTATTGAGCAACTCAAGGCTGGTCAGCTTGATGAATGGCTCGTGTACAGTAAACAATTGAGTCGACCTCTGTCAGAGTATTCGAAACACAAACCACCTCATGTCCGCGCTGCTATGATGATTGATGAAAAGCGTGCAAGTCTAGGCTTGCCGCTGGAATATAATAAAGGACGAAAACGAATACATTACGTGTATCAAACTTCTGGGGTCATGCCCTATGAAACACAAGCCGATTTAAATCATTTAGATTATGAACATTATATCGAAAAACAACTCGTCCCCATTGCGGATAGCCTCTTACCAATCTTTAAAACAAACATGGCAAGCCTACTATCTCAGCAAATTTCGTTACTTTAACTTGTATGAATATTAGCAGGCAGATTAAACAGTCTATGAGTGTTATCGACACTGGCTTTGATTAATGCTTCAACCGTCATGTTTCGTAATCGGGCTACTTCTTCTGCAACGTAGGGCAAATATTTCGGGTGATTCTTTTTCGGCCTGGGGCGTATGTTTCTGGGTAATAAATACGGCGCGTCGGTTTCTAATAGCAATCTATCCAAAGGGATGTGAGGCACGGAGGTTTGTAAGTCGCTGCCTCTTCTTTCATCGCAAACCCAACCTGTTATGCCAATGTACAGACCAAGCTCTAGATAGTGATCCAATTCTCTTCTTGAACCTGTGAAACAATGAATGACGGAATTCTGAGCAACTTCAGGGTGCTGCTTCAAGGTCGCAATCATTTCTTCATGGGCGTCTCTTTCATGTAAGTAGAGAGGCAGAGCCAATTCCTTGGCTAGGTCGATTTGCTGATGGAAAGCAAAACGTTGTTGCTCTTGAGTAGAGTAATTGCGATTGAAATCCAATCCTGTTTCACCAATTGCCACAGCTTGATGTTTATGCAGTAACGCCCGATATATTTGCTGACTGTCGGCATGCCATGTCTTAGCTTGGTGAGGATGACAACCAATGGTTTGCCAAAGGCTTGGATGAAGACGACTGTATTGAGTCAATAGCTGACTTTCTTCAAGATCCGACGCTATGCAAATAATGCCATTAACCCCTTGTTGCTTTGCCTCCAACAAGGTGTGCTCTAAATCGTCTAAAAACAGTGAATGATTTAAATTAACGCCAATGTCTATCATGCTTGAGTCATTTCTCTCGCCATGGTTAAGCTATCAATATAAATGTTCTTTAATGCATCCTTAGAAATGTTCATCATTGCCAACTGGTCAAACGGGATTTTTTCCCAGCGGCCCGATTCGTAAGCTTCAACCATTCGCAATACACCACCTAAGTTCCCCTGGTATTCTAATAAGGCTTTAGTAATGTTGACATCCAAAGGAAGTTCTTTTAATAGCGTGGTCAAATCTTCATCATAAAAGCTCGGCAGATACGAAAACAATCCAACTAAGAAACCACCTTCTAATTTTGGAAACAAAACCGCACTGATGTTATGACAGAAGCAAGCACGAGAAACCGCCATTAAAAATAAACAATCCGGCTTTCCTGAAACACTACTGAGCATCACTAGGCCTACCCACTTAACGAGATCACGCACTCCGATAATTTCTACTGCTCGCTGTGCGTTAGTCACATTAAATTGGCTGTGATATCGAGCTGTGTGCGTTAATTTGATAATTCTGTATGTCAGTGTTGGGTCACGCTCAATGCAATCTGCTAAAAGACGAGGGGAGGTTTGGTGATTGTTTAAATGATTCAGTAATTCAATGAGTATGTCTTTATAAGCTAGAACTCGTTTGCCTTTGATCTTGGTCATTTTGCGGATAAAGCAACCGCTGAAATAAGCATGCGGCAAGGATTGTTTGAGACGATCAAAATCTTGAGCGCGCTCAATTTTATGAACCCAAATATTTTTTAAGACAATGTCTGGATGTTGACTCGACTCTAATACTTCATCTAAAGAAATCTGCTCTAAATCGTATAAAACATACGAAAACACATTCATAAAGTCACTGTCATAGTCCTCAGGCTGAGGATTAACGAGGCCAAATTGGTAACCATCTAAGCGAGCTTCTGACAGGCTATCAATGTGCTTTGTTTGATCTAAGTTAGAGCAATCTATAAATAACGTGACTTGTAACCCGTTGAGTTCCGGCAATTTAGTTAACTGATCAATTGATCCGATGAAAAAAATCGCCTTTTGCTGCGTTAACTCATTGAGGTTCACATCCACAAACAAAGAGCTGAAAAATGTCTTCTCATCTTCATATAACGTGTCTTCAGGGTGAAGAAGGTGATAAGCCATTGTTTGCGATTTTTGGTTCACGACAGCTTTACGACAAAAAAGCACATCATCGTTTTTCATCTCACTTCCCTATAATTAAAAAGACATCACAAAAAAATACTGTAACCCATAGCTGAATACAATATCATGGTTATAATGGAATAACGCCTTTATTTGAAAATGTGTGGAGTGATGTATGGCGAGCATGTTAGACGCTGTCGACCAAAGAACCAAGCTGGTGGGTGAAAACCGCCTAGAATTGTTAATGTTCCGTCTTGGTGGAATGCAAATGTTTGCGATCAATGTCTTTAAAGTTCAAGAGGTTGTGCAGCTACCAAAATTAAACCTGATGCCTCACAGACATCCATCAGTTGCTGGGGTAACACACTTTCGTGGTCGCACCATTCCGGTGATCGATTTGTCCGAATCCATCGGTATGAAGCCAATTGAGCGAAACGAATCCTGTAATTTGATTGTTACAGAGTACAATAATACTGTTCAGGGCTTTATGGTTGGTGAAGTAGATCGCATTATCAATATGAATTGGAATGAAATCCTTCCACCACCAGATGGTGCTGGTCGTCAGCATTACTTAACGGCGATCACCCGTGTTAATGATCGTATTGTGGAAATTATCGATGTAGAAAAAGTACTCGCTGAAATTTCACCTTATGACAGTACAGTCAGTGATGACATCATTGATAACGATCTCTTGACACTTGCAAAGGGCTTAGAAGTGCTGGTCGTTGATGACTCTTCTGTTGGTCTTGCACAATGTCGATCTACTTTGGATTTCATGGGCATCACAGTACATACTGCGACAGATGGTAAGCGTGGCTTAGAGCGACTTAAAGCGTGGGCTGATCAGGGTGAAACTGTACCTGAAAAATTGCTCATGATGATTACCGATGCAGAGATGCCGGAGATGGACGGTTATCGCCTTACTCGAGAGGTGCGAGAAGACCCGAGGCTTAAGGATTTGTACATAGTACTGCATACGTCATTAAGTGGCAGTTTTAATAAAGCCATGGTTCAAAAAGTGGGTTGTGACGATTTCTTATCTAAATTCCAACCGGATAAACTGGCTTCTTTGATTCAAGAACGAATTCGAAGCGTCGTCTATCGAGATTAACGTTTCAGCTCATCAAAAAAGCGGGCTTATGGCCCGCTTTTTTGTTTTTTTAACCTCATTATGATATGAACATGCCAATTGAATTTACTGTTTTTCTGATCTTAATCGGTCTAGCGTGCGGTTTAGTCAGTACGCAAATTAGAGTCTCTCCAGCATTAACCTGCCTAACAGCACTCTACTTTTTTTTGCCTGTGATCGGGATGCCAGTTGATCAGTATATATCGATTGTCATCGCAACCATCCTTGTCGCTTGTTTACCAATGCATCTTTATCATTGGCTGACAGCCATGAAGGCTGGTCGAGTCGAGTACTCGCTATTACTAAAATACGCCCCTGGTTTAGCGATGGGTGGCGTCATTGGCGCACAATTGGTTAGTTTGTCTAATGTGGAGGTTTTATTAGCTTTTATTTCTTTCACTTTGCTACTAAATATCTTCATCAGTGTTTTGGAATGGCAAGTCCATCAACAGCGATCTGTTCCAAACTTTCCTCTTCCCATTGGACTGTTGGCTGGTGGAATGAGTGTGTTGGGAGCCAATGATGGTCATACAGTTGCACGCTTACTTTATCAATTACACCCTCATTCAAACGAAAATAGAGATGGAACACTTCATGGTATGTCAGTATTCCTCTCATTTTCCGCCCTGATAGGGTTTGTGTTTCCAGCATTACAGCCAGTTGCGATATCTCACATAGTGGCATCAGATGCCTGGTTAGCAGGCGCCATCTACATACCCGCCGCATTGGCATTAGGCGCTGGTTTATTGTTTGGATCTCTGTTAACTCGATGGCAAGTAAGCCACTATGAACATAAAATTTTGTTAGCGTGCTTCAATCTGTATTTAATTGTGTGCTTGTTCAGAATTTGGCAATGATATCCATATCAAAAGAGATATATTGATCTTAAAATAACGTGAATTTACACGTTGTTTTGTGCCTGATGCCCTATAATGCATTAGTAAATTTCAAGGGTTTGTTTTAATGACTGATAACAAAAAAATTGGTGTGCTGTTGATGAATCTTGGCACTCCCGATGCACCTGAAACTGGGGCTGTTCGTCGCTATTTGAGAGAGTTTTTATCGGATTCTCGAGTGGTAGATTTAAATCCATTATTGTGGAAACCCATTTTGAACTTGGTGATTTTAACCCTTAGACCGCCTAAGGTCGCTAAGGTATATCAACAAGTCTGGATGGAAGGCGGCTCTCCCTTACTAGTATTAAGTCAGCGCTTAACAGACAAATTACAAATACAAGTCACGGAAGAGTTTCCTGTGCCAGTTGCGGTTGAATTGGCAATGACATATGGCAACCCAAGTGTCGAGAGTGCCGCGAATAAATTGAGAGCACAGGGGGCAGATAAAATTCTCGTGATCCCTATGTACCCTCAATTTTCATCTACCACGTCTGCGGCCGCCTATGACCGCCTTATGAAATCCTTGAAAGCTTGTCCGCATTGGCCAGAATTACATTTGGCCAGCGATTATGCAGACAACCCTTTATACATAACAGCCTTGGCGGATTCTGTACGAGCCCAATGGGAAAAGCAGGGAGAACGTCGTCATCTGGTGTTGTCTTACCATGGCATTCCAAAACGTTACGTTAGTAACGGCGACCCTTATTCACGTCGTTGTGAATTGACCAGTCGTTTGGTGGCGGAAGAACTAGAATTAGGTGACAACGATTGGACTCACGTTTATCAGTCGAGATTTGGTCGTGAAGAATGGTTAAAACCTTATGCCGACGAAACGTTGAGAGCCTTGCCTGATATGGGCATTAAAAAAATCAACGTCATCAGTCCGGCCTTTTCAATTGACTGCATTGAAACCTTGGAAGAGGTCACGCTTGAATTGGGTGATGAGTTTAAACACAGTGGTGGGGTAGCATTTGACTATATTCCAGCCTTAAACGATAGTCCGGATCAAATTGCGCTCTATATGAACATCATTGAAGATAACATTAAAAATTGGACTTGATATGAAAGAAACACGCCAAGCTTTTAAAACCATAGCATTTGATGCTGATGATACCTTGTGGCGTAACGAAGAAATATTCATGAATGCTCAAGATGAGTTTATTCGATTGCTCTCGCCTTACCATTCTGAAACCTATATTCGAGATCATCTTGGTGAAGTGCAAATCAGAAACTTAGAACACTTTGGTTATGGCATTAAAGGTTTTACTCTTTCCATGATTGAAACCGCCATCGAATTAACGGAAGGGCGCATTCTCGGTAGTGAAGTTCATCAAATTATTGATTTAGCAAAATGCATGGTTGCTATGCCAGTTGAAATATTGCCAAATATTGAAGTTGTGCTTAAAACACTTCAGTCAGAATGCCAACTTATGGTGATTACCAAAGGGGATTTACTTGACCAAGAGAGTAAGTTCGCTCGTTCAGGTATTGTCGATTACTTTGATGTCATAGAAGTGGTAAGTGAAAAAACGCCTGCGACCTATGAGCAGATTCTCAACAAACATCACATCCGTACCGAGGACTTCTTAATGATAGGGAATTCCCTTAAATCGGATATTTTGCCGGTTCTCGACCTAGGAGCAAAAGCCATTCATATCCCATACCACAGTACCTGGGCTCATGAGCTGGTTGATGATACAGTCTTGGCGGAATACGATGATTTGGTGCAGCTATCGGATGTAATGCAAGTTCTCGAGTATTTGCACTGTAAAAAGGCTCAAGAGGTAGTGGTATGACACGCCATCATTTAATGATTGTATTGTTGAGTTTGATGATCAATGTCGTGCACGCAGACGACTCAACGCTTGATAAAGCAAAAAACAATGTCATAGAATTTTGGGAAAATGCGAAAAGTACAGGCTCTGACGTAACCGACAAAACGTCCGAAAAGGCTAGTGAGATAGGCAGTAAAGCAGCGGCGCTTGGAAGTAAAGTGCGTCATAACGCTAAAGAAACGGGAGTAATTGTCTGGGAAAGCTTGCAAGAAGCAGGCTCAGCCACTGCCGATGCGGCTCGAAAAGGGGCCTCAAAAGTACGTACTGTTTTTGCAGAAGACGATAAAAACAAGTGTCAGGAGGATTCTGCTCTTTGTTATAAAGACAAGAAGTGATCATCATGCCAAAGGATTCCAAAACATCACACTTGCCAAGCAGTCATTGGGAACAGGAGTTTCTAAACCAAGATGACGCCAAAGTTACTGTGGCTCAAATTCGTTACCGGTGCCCAAAATGCCAAAGTTTGCTAAGGCAAAAGCAAGGCGCCAATGGCGTGTTTTGGGGCTGTGAGTCTTACCCAAATTGTGACTACACAGCGAATGATCAAGAGGGAAAGCCGGTTCGAGCAAAACGCTATTTATGCCCAGCATGCCAGTCACCACTTCGCAAAAGGCAGTTCAAAGATAATGTTTTTTGGGGCTGCTCAAATTACCCTGATTGTAAAGTCACGGTAGAAGATGATGAAGGTGCGCCATCAGCAACGAAAAAGTACCCATGTCGAGCCTGTGGTCACTACCTTGTCCGAAAGAAAAGTAAAAATGGCTATTTTTGGGGCTGTATAACCTATCCCAAATGCACTCACACACTCAACGATGACAAAGGCTTACCCGAGCTACGAAAGAAACGCTAAGGGCATATACAATGCTTCAATTTCCTTCTATGTCTTTAAGGGCTTGATTCAATTGCTCAAATTGAAACTGATAACCTTGTTTTGACAGCTTGTCAGGAATGACTTTAGGGCCATGAGTTAGTAGGGTCGACATTTCACCGAATAGCATTCTAAATACCCATTGAGGCGTCCAAATGATGGCTGGACGCTTTAGGCTTTTGGCGTAACATTTGGCAAATTCAGCTTGTGTTGCATTGTTAGGCGCGACCAGGTTATAGACTCCTTGATACGCGGAATCACTTATCGCATTTAAAATACACTGTTTCACATCGTCTAAATGAACCCAGTTGAACCATTGTTTTCCGGAAGCAATCTTGCCACCGAGCCCCAAACGATAGGGCAGTCGCATTTTATTTAACGCGCCGCCATGACCTAATACAACCCCCAACCTAAAAATGACCACACGGCTTTCATTAGCGGTCGAGTCCGTCACTGAGTGTTCCCACAACCGACATAATTGATGAGCAAATCCAGAAGCAGGAGGCGTGTTTTCGATGAACTCACCTTCATTGGTCATCCCATAAAAGCCAACAGCCGACATAGAAATGACAGTTTTAGGTGGATGTTGTAATAAATCAAAGACGCGGTTGGTCAGATTGACACGGCTGTTCAACAGGGTTTGTTTACGCTTCAAAGTCCATCGTTGAGCCGCAATACTTTCTCCCGCAAGATTGATGAATGCATCAAAGGTTTGGGTTAACTGAGAGAGCGCTGAAAAATCAATCTGTTTGACTTCTATGGGCAAGTCATTGGATTTTTTGCGAACAAGCGCAAAAATCTCTGAGCCACTTTTCAATAGCTCATCCACTAATGAGCGTCCAATAAACCCTGTTGCCCCTGTCATTAAAATCTTCATGGTAAATCCTTATGATTTTTTATTATTCAGACTGTGAGTAAACGTCCAAAAACTAAAATTGGATCAAGCAGTTCTTTGTTTTTGCGTTTTTTTAATTCGCACCTTCTTTTTCTCTGACAGGATGGCTAAAATGGTAACCATTGTTAATATTTAGGTAAGATAATGTTACGCAAAGAATACGATCACATCATACTTCTGGCACACGGAAGTCCCGATCCTCTTTGGAAAGAGCCATTCGAAACCCTTCACCATCGAGTCGCAGAACTTTATGGTGAGGCAAATACAAGCTTAGCCTATATGGAACTAACCACGCCGTCTTTAGAAGACGTAGTTGAAAAACTGAATGCAGATGTGACGTCTGTGGCCGTTTTACCACTTTTCCTAGCAGTTGGACGGCACTTACGCACGGATGTGCCAGCTCAAATAGAAGCACTTCAAAGCGAAAAATTAAACATTGTATTACTGCCACCAGTCGGTGAAGATAATGCCGTTAAAAAAGCAATGGAAAGTGTGATAGCTGGATATTTAGGTAAGGAATAAGAATGCGATTGTTTTTAGTGAAGCCATGGAGCCATGACAATGTTGTTTAGTCATTTGCCAGATGAAATTTTTCAGGCGTTAAGCGGCTCGAATAAGACTCTCATCGAAGCAGTACTCAAAGATCTAGCTGACGTTTTCTATGATCATGCCGAGGATCCGATAAAAGATAAGTCCACCATTATTGAGTCAATTGAAGATACCCTTCATAAGCTGGATACCTTGTCTTGGCATGAGGACCAAAAAGAGTCTTTCGATTCACCAAAAACAATTCATGATTATGCCTTGCGTATCTACCACAGATTAGTCAACACAGGTTGGCTTGTTGAAGAACAAGAGTTATATCGTGTTAGCGTGCTCATGACGCCACAGATATCCATGTTGCTTAGATCTTTGGTTGAGATCAGCAGTCATGGCAAGCGTAACTATGGCGCGACTGTGCTAAGTATTTTGAGTAATCTTGAGGCCGTAGCAAAGCAACCGAAAGAAAGAGGCGTGACACTTCGCCAATCGGCTGAAGCTGCGCGCGAATTTTCGGCACACTTGAATCAAATTTTATTAGGTATTCGTAGCTTGCAACGTGAGTTATTTGCCAGCCGAGACCCCAAAGCCATTGTTTCTGGTTTTTTTGATTTATTTGTTGAAGGCATTTTAATCGCCGACTACAAAACCATTAAAACCAGTAACAACCCGTTTCGTTTTCGCCGACAAATTCTTGAGTTAACGCAAGACTTTTTAGCCAACCCGACCACCATGGGGCAAGTCGCGCAATGTTATGTTGATCAACAACTGATTACCATGGCAGAAGCTCAAGCCATGGTTGAACAAGATTGTCGCGACATATTGAAAACGTTTAATAACATAGAGCAACGCCTAGAACGGATTGACGAATATCGTTATCGGTTGGAAAAACGTGCCGCGGATACCGCCCGTTATATGGACAGTTCGCGTCCTGGCATGGCGACTAAAATTGCCGGTATTATCAGTGATGTGGC
The DNA here is from genome assembly GCF_000214215.1 of Marinomonas posidonica IVIA-Po-181. Lineage (NCBI taxonomy): Bacteria > Pseudomonadati > Pseudomonadota > Gammaproteobacteria > Oceanospirillales > Oceanospirillaceae > Marinomonas > Marinomonas posidonica. The sequence continues at coordinate 1,881,872 of NC_015559.1, read as the reverse complement.
GAAATTCGACCATTTGCCAGTAATGAAACAAGTGGTTGGTTCACGTTTCGTTGGCATGGCTTCAGCAGCACAACCGACAAAACGTCGTGAGGCTCCGCCACCTCGTATAATGACGCCTGCCGAAGTGTCGGCTGATGCCATTAAATTTAGAGATCAGCAACGTCGATTCCATGAAGCTCGTCAGGTGACAGTTGCTAAAATGCAGACTTATCTTGAAAAACAAATGGCGAGCAGCACTCAGAAACACATTCTGGATTTTACCATTTCATCAGTGGAAGACTTTGTTTGCTTTGATCATCTTCGTTACATCGGCTCTTTAGGCGTGAGTGCGAAGAAATTAGAAAATGTGTTTGAAATACAATTTACCGATCAATTTGTAGATGTTCATGATTTTGTTGAATGCCGTGAGTTCAATGTTGTACGTAGGAGCGAAGCTTAATGCTTAAAGAATTAAAAAAGGTCGTTGAAGAGTCAGGAAAGGACGCACAAGAGTTCCAACAGACAGCGAATTATGTCATTGCCAATCAATTTGCCAGTGCTTACAAACACGGCCAACGCAAACACTACTTATTACTTGAATCTTATCAAGAATATTTTGATCGCTTATTTGATGCCCTTGGCATGAAACTCTACATTAATGAAAATGAACGTTTGGCAGGGGTTTTACCTGTGCAGAGAGAAGCTTTTGTTCGATTGAAAACCGACGAAACTTTATTCTTGCTTGTACTACGACAAATATACGAAGAGAAAATTGAAAATTTCGAAGTGGACAACGGTTTTGTGGCTACGAATACCCACACTATTTTAGATCGCTTTGTGCATTTGGTAAAACGAGAGATCCCAAGTGAAACTCGCTTTAAAGATATTTTATCTTTATTCAGTCGTCATGGGGTGATCATCCGTGGCAAAACTTATGAAGAAGACAGCAAAAACCAGATCATCAATATTACGCCTGTGGTACGCCTGATTGTCACGGAAGCTTATTTAAGACAATTAGAGTCTTTCAATGGAACAGACCCAGATGAAGACGATATAGAAAGTGACGACAGTGATGTTGAAATCACCTCTGAGACGAACCAAGACTAGGGCCTGATAATGAAAAAGTTAAATCGTATTGTATTAGTAAATTGGTACCTACTTGGTGCAGAAGAAATCAACATTCGCGGTAATACCGCCATTATTGGACCAACCGGATCAGGCAAATCGTCATTACTGGATGCCATTCAAACTGTGTTGACCGGTGCCAGTAAACGTCACTTAAATTACAACGCCAGTGCCAATGATGGAAAGGCGAGTGGTCGTAGTATTCGTTCCTACATTTTAGGGATGATCGATTCTGGTCAAGCCAATGCAAAAGTATTTGGAACAGAGCCAAGACAAGATGCCACCTGTTACCTTGCCTTAGTGTTTGAAGACAGTGTCACAGGAAAAGAGTCAACTGTCGGGCTCACTTTAAGTGCCTCTCTGGCGTCGCCGGAAGAAGACGTATTAGGGCGTTTTGTCTTACCTAATTTTGGTGCACGTAAATCAGACTTCATTGATGCAATGGAAGGTAAGAGCTACAAAGCCAAGCCTTGGATAGAAGTTCGAGAAAGCTTCAAAAAAATCTGCCTAGATCCTTTTATCAAGTCCGGCAGTGCTTCTGCCACTCAATATATTAACCGTTACTTAGAAGAATTGAGTCCAAGTTCTGATCAGCTCATTACCATTGATGGCTTTTTGAAGAACTTCAAGAACGCACTAAAATTCGTTCCTATTGCGTCACCCACTCGGTTTGTACAAGACTTTGTTTTGACTGAAGCGCCATTACAAGTTGGCGCTTACCAAAAATCTCTGAACGAATATCGCCAGTTAGAAGCCAAAACTCTGGAAGTTTCTAAACGTATTGATGACCTTAAAATCATCCAACAAGATTGTGAGAAAAAACATCAGCACGATCAAAATGCCATTAATTACCAATGGATTGCGACAGAAGCGCGTTTTGATGAACTGGGCAGTAAACAAGATGACATTCAAGATCAATACGATTTGCAAAAAGAGCGTGAAGAGGAAATTGAAGAAGAACTAGCGACTCAATCAAGTTTGTTAAAGCAGCTTCAAGGACAACTTTTACGACTAGAGCAGCAATATGAGCATTCAGACGTTGGTTTAAAACTTCAACAGCTTGAACAAAATAAAAAGTTGATTGAGCTACAAGGTCAACAAGACCAAAAAGCCATTTTGCAATTACGTCAAATGGCCGTGCTCTTAAAAGCACTGGATGGCTTCACGGAAGTGTTATCGAAAGAGTCGATTGAGCTGGCTCAAGAATTATCATCACTGCAAACCGTGATTAGTGAAGATGGCCGCATTGATGGCAATTTAAAACCTTTGACTCAGAAACTGTCCTCGTTGAATGCCGCGTTGGACAAAGAAAAATCACTATTGTTTGGACAGCGATCAGAGCTAAACCGCAGCATCTTGAATCTAAAAGATGAATGCAAACAACTTGAGTCCGATGTGTCATCATTAAAAGGCGGCGTCAGTCCGCTGTCACAAAATACCAAACGACTCATTGCCTTATTAAAAGACGCCAATATCACGGCAACGCCTTTAAGCCATTTGGCTGAGGTTACCGAGCGCAAATGGCAAGATGCTATTGAAGGCTATTTAGGTGCACAACGAGAAGCCCTGATTGTTGAGCCTGAAGATGCAGAAGAGGCCATTCGTATCTTCCGCGCCCATCGACGTCAATTAATGGGATGTCGAGTGGTTGATACGACTCAAACAAGATTATGGTTAAGCCGAGGTGATCGTCAATCTGCATTGCGCTTTATTCGTTGTAATAATGATCATGCGCAAGCGTATTTGAATCGTCGACTGGGTGGCATTAAGCCCGTAGAAACTGAACGAGAGCTGTTAAGAGAAGACAGTGCAATGACCGCCGATGGCATGTTAAAGCTATCGGGAACCATTTCAACCATTCGTTCTGTGCCTCATATGATGGTTGGCATTAACACTGAAGGCATGCGCGAATCCCGTGAGCAGCAGCTGAAAACGCTTAGTGCAGAACTGGCCAGTTTGTTGACATCAGATCAGCGTCTTGAGCAAGCTGATGCTTTGCTTAGCCGGGTTATTGCCAACAATCAGTTTGATGTTGAGACATTGGGTAACGCCAGCCATGCGGTGACTCGCTTGGTTCAAGAACTGGAATCGGTCAACGCCGAGATCACTCAGTTACAACAACATGATGATACCGATCTACAAGAACGCATTGAAGAGCTCAAGACTCGTGTGGCAAATGTTGAGTTAGAGCAGAAGAAGCTAGATCGTGAACGTCAACAGATTGCAGAGCAATTTGGTGCTCTCAATACACAAAAAACGCAACTGAGTTCTGCCTTATCCGCACTGGATGAAGAACGTACACGTTTGACTTCCAATCCAAAATACGACGCAGAGTTTGCCAGTGAGCGATATTCATTACTGGAAAGTAGTATGGTCCATGGCGCGGCCATTTATAAGGAAGCCATTAGTCGAGCGGACAAAGCCAGTGAAAAAGCTCGTAGCTTCGATCAGAAAGTTCGTAAAGAAGTCGCTGATCACTATGCCAAATACCATCAAGCGAATCTAGACAATGATACCCAATTGGATTACCTCGAGTCGAAATTTGAAGAATTTGAGCATTACGTTTCTTACCAAATTGACATTTTGAGTGAAACTGAGCTGGCTAAATACGCTAAACGCGCTGAGATTGCTCGTCGTGAAGCCGAAGAAACCTTCCGCTCTGACTATGTATCAAAACTCAAAGACTCCCTAGATCAAGTGGCGCACATCATCCGTGAATTGAATCACAGTTTGAAACGTCGCCCATTCAACCAAGAAATCTATCAATTCCGCTATTACCCAAATGGCGACATGAAAGACATTTTGGATTTAGTGGAACGCTTTAGTGCACAAGATCAAGCGAATGTTGGTGGTTTATTTGACCCTCAAATGGGCAATGACCCAGAGCATGCTCGTGCTATTGAGGCCATCCAAGAATTGATTTCTGACGAAGAGAAGCAACAAGACCTTGCTGATTACCGTAAGTTCTACAACTTTGAAGTCGACATACTAGACAGCGATGGCAATAAGAAAACCACCTTGAGTCAACGTATTCAGACGGGGTCTGGTGGGGAACACCAAATTCCATTTTATTTGGCAATAGCGGCTGCGCTTTCTACCACGTATCGCTTACATGAAACCATGGATGGGGATATCGTTGGCGGCTTCTCCTTGGCCATGTTTGATGAAGCCTTCAATAAGATTGATATGGTAAAAACATCCACTTGTATGGGCTTTATGAAAGACATAGGCTTACAAGTAATCGCCGCGGCACCTGATGATAAGCGAGCCGTCATGGCGGCTAACATGGATACCATTATCAGCGTTTGGCGAGAAGGTGGTGCTGTCTCTATTGATGTTGCTTATCCAAAAGAAAAAGGCCAAGTGTTATTGAACGGTCAAACTGAAAGTTTATTAACATCCGCTTAATCGAGAGAAACATGATAATTCAGCAGCAAATACATCAACGTTTACTAGAGTCACTTGATGTTCATCACCTGATACTGGAAAACGAAAGCCATATGCATAATGTGCCAGTTGGCAGTGAATCTCACTTTAAATTAGTGATGATTTCAAATGATTTTATCGGCAAAAGACTCGTTCAAAGACATCAGCTGATATACGCCAGCTTACAAGAAGAAATGCAGCACATTCATGCTCTTGCTATGCATCTTTATACATTGGATGAATGGCAGGATCGTGAGCAATCCGCCCCTTTATCACCTAAGTGCCACGGAGGAGAGTAGGCTGGTTAGCCTGTCTCAAACTGTATGAGTATTACTGTAAACCATGATGACAAAAGCAACACAGTCACTATCAGCTTAATGGGCAGTTTCGATTTTTCCTTGTTTAATGACTTTCGAGCTGCTTATACTGACTTGGACAAAACATTTGATCGCTACATTATTGATATGTCTTCTGTTGAGTATTTGGACAGTGCGGCTCTGGGCATGTTGTTGAGTATGCGCAATGCCATTCCTGCTGAACAGGAAATTGATCTGAAAGGGGCAAATGCCTTTATCAAGAACATCCTAATGATTTCTCGCTTTGATAAGCGCTTTAATATTATATAAAGAGAAGAATGAAATTATTATGCATAGATAGCGAGCCTGTCTACCGAGACATCCTGACACTTTGCGCAGAAAGAGAAGGGCTTAATGTTAAAACGGTGGCCTCATACGATGAAGCCATTGAAGCCTTTAAAGACTTTGTGCCAGATATTGTGACATTGGACGTCATCATTAAAGGTGGTAATGGTCTCGATTTGGTGAAAAAACTTAAGAACCTAAGCGGTAAACGTTTTGTTCCTATGCTTTTTCTTGCCTCGTATACGTCTGATTCAGTAATGGATCGATGCTTCCATTCAGGTGCGGACGATTTCCTTCCAAAGCCATTTGATGAAATGCTTTTCAATATTCGTCTTAAGACCCATATGCGTCACGTCGCTTTGGTGAAAGAGATGTATAAGAAAAATAAAGCACTGACTTTCTTTCAAACCATGATTGAACGCGAGCATGAAATGGCTCATCAGGTGCTTGATCATATCCAGACCAGAAGCGAGAAAAACTCTGACCAAGTCGTCATAACACGTATTGCGGCTGCCAGTTTTAATGGTGATCTAGCTCTGGTTAAAACCCGTGCAGATGGTGCTAGATTGGTTTTTGTCGGCGATTTTACCGGACATGGTTTACCAGCATCGATTGGGGCCTTGCCCGTCATGCAAACCTTTTTCGATGCGGTAGATGACCTAACAAGCCTAAGCGAGTTAGCAATAAGAATTAATAAAACCTTAAACAGTATTCTGCCTGATTACATGTTTTGTGCAGGTTATTTAATTTTGTTGTTACCGGATGGTCATTTCAGTTATTGGGGCGGTGGTATGCCTGATGCCATGATTCGCCGTTCGTCAGGCAAATTGGATTGTTTGCAATCTCGTCATATGCCGTTAGGGGTACAATCGACTCATGAGTTTGATTCAAGCTTAGAGCGTGATCATTTAAAAACGGGCGACACCTTAGTTATTTTATCAGATGGTGTGCTGGAATTAAAAAATGCTGAAGGAAATATGTACGGTGAAGACCAGGTGAAATCGCTCATTAAGATGTCATATGCAGATGAAAATCTCATGAGCGCACAAACAAAAACGGAGCAGGAATTAGAAGAGTATTTAGGAGACGCAGTACAACTCGATGACATCACACTAGTTGCACTGCGCACACATTAAAAAGCCAAATAACTTATTTGGCTTTTTTCTTTTTATGATTACTGCCTTTATTAGGCGTTTTTTTAGGCATTGGTTTCTTTTCTGGTTCGGTTCTAAGCACCAAAAATAGGTCCGTTACCACTTCAGGAATTTGGGCGATGCAAGACGCGGTAAGTTTGTCACTGGCACGAATTTCGAGCACTTCTTTATCATCAAACAGATCAGACGCCACCATCACTGGCAAAAGTAACTCGGCCACAATCTCTTCTTTTTCAGATTCAAACCACTGAACTTCCGTCATGAAAACACCTTCCATGAAACCGGTCGCCCATTCTTGAAGCTCACTTAGCTCCTCAGCGGAGGTCCCCATTTCAATGTCACAAGGCAGTAAGAAGCCCTCTTCAGATTCAAGTTCTTTTTGAATATCGGTGAATAAGCGAGTCAGATACTGTGTAATTTGCTTTTCTTGCTTTTCGTTTTCATACTTAGGTGCTTCTTCAAATACAACAGGCAGCCAGTCTGATACGGAAATCGGTTTAGGGCAAATGGCCAAAGCGGTTAAAAAACCATGAGCCATCACAAAGTTTTGACATTCTTCGTGAACCTGGTCTGAATCTAAAAAATCTTCTAATGTTTCTAGTTCCAGATCATCAAGAGGTTGGTGTGCCATGTATTTAAATTCCTAATGTTAATTTAGACTGTGATTCTAGCGAAAAGACCCAGAAAAATCGATGCAGAAGCCTCGTAAATCAGAGATAATTGTCTTATGACTTTGAAAAAACGACAGGCTCTTAAGCGCTTAGGTTACTCAGATTATAGACCTCTCCAAGAAGAAGCGATCGACGCTTTATCAGCAGGGCAGGATGTTGTCCTTGCGGCACCAACCGGTGGTGGAAAATCGCTCATATACCAATCAGTCGGTTTAATTCGTCATGGTGTCGCTGTGATTATCAGTCCACTGATCTCTCTAATGACTCAGCAAGTAGATCAATTGAATGCAAAAGACATTCATGCCAAATTTCTCAACTCCACTTTAAATCCAGGTGAGCAAGATGATTTAGTTTGGTCCATTCGCCATGATCGCATCGAATTTTTATATTTGTCGCCTGAAAAGCTGATCCAACCATCAGTAATGGGCTTTTTGCAAAGTGTTGATATTGCTCTGTTCGCCATTGACGAAGCCCATTGCATTGCGCAATGGGGAGGGGATTTCCGCCCCGAATACAGCCAACTTGGGAAAGTTAAGCAATCTTTTCCGACTATTCCAATCATTGCGCTAACAGGAAGTGCTGACAAACAGACTCTAGCAGGCATTCAAACCTCATTAGGCATTCCAAACGCGGACTTGATTAAGGGCAGCATTGATCGACCCAACATCCAAATTCAAATTGCCCAGAAAAAACAAGCCAAGCAACAGATATTGTATTTTCTTCATCATGAAGTCTCTGGTCAATCCGGTATTATTTATTGCCGATCACGTAATAAAACAGAAGAATTGTGCGCTTGGCTAAGCCATCTAGGCTTCAATAGCTTAACCTATCATGCTGCGATGAAAGATGAAGACAAACAACGAAACCATGCCACATTCTCTCGAGAAACAGGCACCATTATGGTCGCCACAACCGCATACGGCATGGGAATTGATTTACCTCAAATACGTTTCGTGATTCATATGGATATTCCTAACACTCCTGAAGCCTATTACCAGGAAATAGGTCGTGCAGGTCGTGATAATGAGCCAGCGAAAGCACTGCTCTTGTATGGGTTGCAAGATATGTTAAAAGCCCAACAACTGGTGAGCGATACGCCTGAGCAAGCGCGAGTGGAATTAGCAAAACTCACGCGCTTATTTCAGATATTGGAAAATCGGCAATGTCGTAAACTCAGTTTATTGGCGCATTTTGATGAGATATCGACACCATGTGGCATTTGTGATCGCTGTATTAGTAAGCAGGCAGAACATAATGCCACTATTGCCAGCCAGAAACTCTTGTCCTTAATCTATTACACCAAAGGCACTCAAGCTTTCTCTACTCTCATTCAAATTTTGCTCGGCAAAAGAACCAAAACAACCTCCAGCATTCAAGCTGAGAAATTGCCATTATTTGGAAAGGGTAAGGAGCTAACAGAAGCTCAATGGAAAACCGTTATTAGACACCTTTTGGCGTTTGAATACATTCAGCTAGTAGGAAACCACTCTTTCCTTATCCAGTTGAATGAAAAAGCCCGCCAAGTACTAAAGGGACAAAGTCAAGTCATTCTAGCAAACGACCATTATTACCCAAGGATGACGGAAGAAGAATTGATGAAAGATCATGCTAATTGGCACAAAGTAAAAACTTGGCTGTACAACCAACAAGAAATTAATATGACAGATGGACAATTACGAAAAATCTGTCAGCATAAACCGACAACAGCTGCCTCACTTAGTCGTTTGTCGGGTATTTCAATTGACGAAGTCAGTCGGTTCTCAGATTCTCTTTTAAGCCTTTTGCATGAAAAAAGCATTAACTAACCACTTTCTTGATGTTTGATTGTATGAATACCAATACGAGCATAGACTTAGAAATCCTTGAGCTGCAACACCAGGTTGAGCTCTGCTTTGAGCTTGCTGAAACGTTTTTCAATCATAAATTCCAACCTTCTCATTGTAATTTCAAACAAAAAGGGCGAGCCGCTGGCACCGCTCATTTACAGAAAAATGAACTTAGATTTAACCATTTTATGTATCAACAAGACCCAGTTGAATTTTTAAACACGGTCGTTCCTCATGAAGTGGCACATATTATCGTCTATCAAATTTACGGCACTTCAGTTCGCCCGCATGGTAAAGAATGGCAAGCCGTTATGAAAAAGGTGTATCAGCTTTCTCCTAACCGAACCCACACATTCGACTTACCCCCAACCAAAAACAGCTACCTATACGCTTGTACTTGTCGTCAGCATGAATTTACCAAGCGGCGTCATTCGCGTGCCCAAAAGGGGGTTGAATACATTTGCAAGCAATGCCATTCCTGTTTAACCTTCATCAAAGACATGCATCAGACAGAAAGCGCCACGTCAAACGACATGTAAATAATGGATTTTCATGCACATTTTATGCTTCTATTTCATTTTTGATGCGATGTTGCTGAGCTTATAGTAAAATGATCTTGTTTTATTTTTAGTGTGTGAATAATGGATTTAACAAATCGTCCCAAAGAAAAACTGGAGCTTAATAAGCTTCAAAAGCGTTTGAGAAGACAAACGGGCCAAGCCATTGCGGATTTCAATATGATTGAAGAAGGCGATAAGGTCATGGTCTGTCTTTCAGGCGGCAAAGACTCTTACACTATGTTGGAGATCTTAAGAAATTTACAAGCCAGCGCCCCCATTGATTTTTCAATTGTGGCGGTGAATTTGGACCAAAAACAACCCGGCTTCCCAGAACATATTTTGCCAGCCTACCTGAAAGAAACGGGGGTAGATTTTCATATATTGGAGCGTGATACTTACAGTATTGTGAAGGAAGTGGTGCCAGATGGTAAAACCACTTGTGGACTTTGCTCACGTCTACGCCGGGGTTCACTTTATGGATTTGCAGAAGAGATTGGTGCGACAAAAATTGCACTAGGGCATCATCGTGATGACATTCTAGAAACATTATTTTTGAATATGTTTTTTGGTGGACGTCTCAAATCTATGCCACCTAAACTATTAAGTGATGATGGCAAGCATGTAGTCATTCGTCCTCTCGCATATTGCAAAGAAAAGGATATTGAGGCTTTTTCCGAATTGAAAAACTACCCAATCATTCCATGTAACTTATGCGGTTCCCAGGAAAACTTACAACGCCAAGTAGTTAAAGACATGCTACAAAAATGGGAAAAAGACTATCCAGGCAGAACGGACACTATGTTCACTGCGATGCAAAATGTTGTACCTTCTCATTTAGCAGACACAGAACTTTTTGACTTTAAAGAGCTGAAGCAATCCCCATCAGCTTTTGATCGATTGAACATTATTTCACTATAGGATTTGAGAAATGAATTTGAATATTAAAACCGTTTTTTTAGCGTTTGGCCTTTTGGGTTCTACTATTGCAGGAGCATCTACGGCTGGAGTCAACTTAACAAACGAAACGGTTCAAGGTAATGTAAACCTAGATATGGGCTCTTTTGGAATTGGCGCTGGTCTATCTCACGATAAAGATGAATCCACTTCAACTGGTTATCTTGGCTTAAGTGTTCAAGATTCAGAAGGTGGCGGTGGACCACTAGAAATAGGTATTGGAGTGCGTTTATACGCAATAGATGCAGAGCTTGAAAATGACGATGATGAACTCTCTCTTGCCTTAACCCTAGGTGGCTGGTACCGCTATACATTGCAACAGGCGAATCGAATCAGCCTCTATGGTTCTGTTTATTATTCACCAGAAGTCCTTTCCTTTACCAACTTGAATCATATGTACACTTATGATTTCCGCTTAGAATATATGACCATGAGAAACGCCCGCGCTTATTTGAAGTATGGCAATACTGTCATTGTCTATGAAAATGGATCTCGTAAAGAAACAAACAAAGGCGTATCTATTGGTGCAACGGTTGATTTCTAACAAAGCTTAATGTCAAAAGAGACTAAACGCTTGTAATAAAAAAGGTGACCATAAGGTCACCTTTTTTATTTATGGAATCACTTATTATTCGCCGTCAAAAGCACAAAGACTGTAAACAGGCACATTACTGTCTCTCAACTTTTGGCTACCACCTAAGTCAGGTAAATCAATAATGGCAGCGACTTCTTTAATATCAGCACCTTGCTGAGTAAGGAGCTTTATCGCCGCAAATAAGGTACCACCAGTAGCAATGAGATCATCAAAAAGCAAAACATGATCGCCTTCTTTCACAGAGCCTTGTTGAATTTCAAGTTCCGCTTCGCCGTATTCCAATGCGTATTTCTGAGAAATTGTCTTACCTGGTAATTTTCCTTTCTTACGCACTAGAATAAGCGGCTTTTGCAGTTCATACGCTAGAACGGCCGCAATCAAAAAACCACGCGCATCAATGCAAGCAATGTGAGTGATATCAGAGTCAATATAGCGATGAATGTATGCATCCACAACCATCCTCATTCCTTTTGGGTCACTAAAAATCGGGGTGATATCCCGAAAACTAATACCTTCCTTTGGCCAGTCTTCTACCGTTTGAATGAGTGATTTGACATAAAAATCATCGTAGAGCATCTCTAAAATTGCCTCTGTATTAATCAAAAGTGTGCAATTTTATCACAATCATTGGCCACGCCAACGAGTTTTTGCATTTCTTCAAAATTAACAATCTCAATCTCTTTACCATCCACATGAATCAATTCATTTTTTTGAAAACGTGTGATGACACGACTAACAGTTTCGACCGCAAGACCAAGGTAATTACCAATCTCACCTCGAGACATGGACAATCGAAAAGACGAAGCAGAGTAACCACGACGTTTAAAGCGATTTGATAAGTTAAGTAGGAATGAGGCCACTTTTTCATCTGCATTTTTTTTCCCTAGCAAAACCATCATTTGCTGATCATCAGAGATCTTACGACTCATGATCTTGAAAATTTGATGTTTAAGTGAGGGGATTTGTGTAGATAGTTCTTCCAAATGACTAAATGGTATTTCACATACCGTCGTTGTTTCTAGTGCTTTTGCAGAAACAGGGTAGGTGCTTGAGTCAATCCCACTCAAACCAAGCAATTCACTCGGACAATAAAATCCAGTAATTTGCTCTTCACCTAATGAGGTGATGTTATAGGTTTTGAGCGTGCCTGAGCGAACGGCGTATAAAGAATCAAAACTATCACCCTGCCTAAATAAGAACTCGCCTTTTTTAAGAGGTTTCTTTCGCTCAATAATTTGATCTAATCGGTTGATGTCTTCATCCGCTAAAGCGATGGGCAAACACAATGCACTCAAACTGCAATTTTGGCATTGAGACGTTAGTTTACTGCTGAACCTTGGCTGCGTGTGTGTGATAGCCATGTATATTCTCCCTAATCCTGATCTAGATAACTTTAGAATATTTGATTGTCCCATTAAGGTATTTGTCAAAAACCATACAAATGCCACGTATTAACAACCTGCCGCGCCCTGTGACTTGAATCCCTGTCTTTTTTTGAGAACCGATAAACTCTAACATGCCATCATTAAGCATAGGTTGGAGCTTCTCAAGTTCATTTTCGAAATATTCGGAAAATCTAATGTTATATTGATTTTCAATCTTGTCAAAGTGTAATGAAAACTGGGATATTAAGGACATAATGACATCATGACGTATTTTGTCATCTGTATGGCTGATATAGCCTCTCGCAATGGCTAACTGACCCTTTTCTATACTGCCTTTATAATCAGTTAAATCTACATGGTTCTGCATATAAACACCATGCAGGTTACTGATACCAGAGACACCAAATGCCACCAGATCCGTATCTGCATGTGTCGTATAGCCTTGGAAGTTACGATGAAGATGACCCGTTTTTTGGGCCAGCGCAAGGGAATCCTCAGGTTTGGCAAAATGGTCCATACCAATGTATTCATAACCTGCGTCAACCAAATATTGAATGCTCATTTTTAGTATAGATAACTTTTCACTGGCGATAGGCAAACTTTCTTCTGGAATGCGCTTTTGCGACCGAAAACGTTCGGGTAAGTGAGCATAATTGAATAAAGAGATCCGCTCAGGCGATAGTTTAATCACTTCATCAAGGGTTTTACGAAATGCTGTCTCAGACTGAAATGGTAAACCATAAATTAAATCAAAGTTAATGGATTGGATACCGAGTTCACGAGCCTCCTTCACCAAATTAGTCACCAGATCGATCGATTGGATACGATGAATAGACTGCTGAACTTTTGCATCAAAGTCCTGAATTCCCAAACTAATCCGATTAATGCCCATCGTCACTAACAGCGCTAATTTTTCACGATCAATTTCCCTAGGATCAATTTCAATACTGTAATCTTGGGAGCCATCATTGATCAGATTAAAGTGCTGACGAATGTAATCGAACAAGGTTTTAATGTTCTCTTGGCTTAGAAAAGTCGGTGTGCCACCGCCAAAGTGTAATTGCGTTACCTGACGTTGATTGTCCATCATTAGGCTTCTTAGGCGCATTTCCTCACCAAGAAGTTCAACATAGTCTGTGGCCTTGTGGTATTGCTTTGTCACAATTTTATTGCAGGCACAGTAATAACAAAGATTGGCACAAAAAGGGATGTGAAAATATAAGCTTAGTGGTAAATCGGATGGCGCCATCATTCGATCAATCAAGGCAATCTTATTGATGCTTGAATCAAATTGTGGTGCCGTAGGGTAAGAAGTATAACGAGGGCCGGACAAGTCATACTTTGCAATTAAAGCGTCATCCCAAATCATGATGTGTTCCTATTAAAATTTCTAATAGAAAGTTTACTCTTTCGTTTGATGTGGATGCCTGACACAGATCAATAAACTTAGACCAACTCAACACAAAACTTTATAATAAGCTTTATTTTCCACAGATTTAAAACCTTATGACACTACCTTTTTATGTGGCTCACGGTGCTGGAGCAGGGCATCTAAGTGACTTTTTGATTCAGCTTAAACAGTCTCTACAGAATGCATCATCGACAAAAGTAACCCCGGTTACCTTTGATTATATGACACAACAAGAGGCCACTGGCAAACGAAGACCGCCGACTCAATTTAAGAGATTGGTAGTAGAATATGAACACTGTCTATTGAATGAAACGGCGTGTGTGGTAGCTGGTAAATCAATGGGAGGGCGTGTTGCGACCCAGTTATCAAAACTTGATCAGGTTAAAGCGATTGTGTGTTATGGTTTTCCATTTTATCCACCTAGAAAGCCAGAAAAGCACCGTTTGTCTTTTTTAGAGAACCTAGAAAAGCCATGTTTGATTATTCAGGGAACTCGAGACCCATTGGGGAATTTGGATTGGGTTAGCCAACAAAAGTTGCCCCAAAATGTAGAAATTCATTGGGTTAATGGCGCTGATCATGACTTCAAAGTTTTAAAGAAATACAATAAGGACCAAGCTGAAGTGATCGAGGAGATTGCTCAGGTTACATCTGAATGGCTACAGAAAAAGCTAATCCTGTCGCCATCCTAATTTCATTGTTCAAATTCTATATAGAGGATATACATGGAACACCAAGCCGAGCTTGATGCGACTGGATTATTGTGCCCTGAACCCGTAATGATGTTGCACGCCAAAATGAGAGAGATCTCTGCAAAAGAGGTACTAAAAGTCACCGCAACAGATCCGTCAACGACTCGAGATATCCCAAAATTTTGTCAATTTCTTGGTCACGCTTTAGTGAAGCAGATTCAGGAAGAAGATACCTATTACTATTGGATTCAAAAGAAAGAGGCCTAATCATGATTAGGCCTCACCTTATATAAGAGCAAGCAACCTCAAAAACTAAGCCACTCTAAGTTTTTGAGCCACTTTTTTATCCTCTTCTAGTGCGATTTTATAGACCTGTTGAAAACTTGAGAAGGACACGTCTATGTCCAATCTTAATTCTCTAGCCACATCATTAGATGAAACCAATCCACGAATCGCCTTAGTTGCTTCGTCAATGACTAGCAAGTGTTGGTAGTGATTATTACGCTGACTAAACAAAAGAGACTCAATATCTGAATTCTTTAAAGACTTGTAGGACAAAGCCAAAAGCACTTCTTTTGGGCGCATTAAATCGGCTACAAGTAATTCAGATCTTTGATAACCATCCGCCACTTGGCGAATAAACACGTCTTCAGACAAGTCTTCCAAACTGATCACACCAATAAAATGATTGTTTGAATCGACAACCAACTTCATTCGTACATGCTCTTTGCGCATTAAAGTCACTAATTCATCGGCCCGAACATTTGATTCTATTACCCTTGGTCCACCTGCAGTGAAGTCAGTAAACACTGTTAGGGCAGAGGAATACAAGTTAGTGTTGTCTGCCGCGTGAGGCCAAGTTAATTCATTTACATCTTTTGTTGAAACATAGGTAAGTGTTTTCATAACGAAACTCCTTCAAAATTCAGTATTAATACAACTATTCTGAAAACGCTATGAAATGGGTGGTGCTCTTGGTTCAGTTTGATTGATGCAATTATTGGACGATATCTTAATAGGTGAGATATATCGGTTGATTAGAGCCTTGTTCAGCGGAATATAATCGCTGTAGACCAACAAAAGACTCTTATCTGAACCAAAATCCTGATCTGGGACAGCGGCTTCGCAAAATCTTTGGTCTAAACTGGGTTCAATCCAGCGCAATTGACTCACTTCTTTTGCATTGGCGCGTTGAGATATCGTCAACAAAGACGATAACAAAACCGCTAATATTACGAGTAACTGCACTTTCATATCACACCCAAAGCCATGCTCTAAGAAATTAATATAGGCCTGCTTAAAGCTAAATCACAGCCTTTTTTATTAAATTGCCCAGTATTTGCACTATGTGACGCAGTTTTTTGTATAAAGAATTCCCCTGAACTTGACCTATGTCGCCTTTCTTCACCACGCTATCGACTAACATCACCCCGACGAAATCACTCTATATTAAATAGGAGAAGTTGATGAAAGCGGCTGTCGCAAACCAATTTGGCAACATATTGAAAATAGAAGAGGTGGCCAAACCTCAAATAAGTTCTCATCAAGTCTTAGTCAAAATACATGCTTGTGGTGTATGTCATACGGATTTACATGCTTGTCATGGTGATTGGCCGGTCAAACCAAGCCTACCATTAATCCCAGGACATGAAGGTGTCGGTGAAATTGTTGAAATTGGTGCCAATGTTCAGCATCTCAATATTGGTGACAGGGTCGGCATCCCTTGGTTGTACAGTGCTTGTGGACATTGTGAATACTGTCTTTCAGGAGATGAAAACCTTTGTTTATCTCAACAAAATGCAGGGTATTCTGTTGATGGTGGTTATGCTGAATACTGTGCTGCGCATGCGGATTATGTCATTAAAGTACCTGATGGTTTAAGTTATGTGGACGCTGCCCCTTTGTTTTGTGCTGGCGTGACCACTTATAAAGCCTTAAAAGTTTCCCAGGCTAAGCCAGGAAACTGGGTCGCAATTTTTGGAATTGGTGGGTTAGGGCACTTAGCGGTTCAGTATGCGGCTGCCATGGGATTACGTGTTGTTGCAGTCGATACTGGTGACGCTAAACGTCAATTGGCCACAAAACTCGGTGCTGAGCAGTATTTTGACTTTAAAACAGACAATGTCGTAGATGAAATATTAAACCTTACAGGGGGAGTTCATGCGACGGTATGTACTGCTGTGAGCAAAGCTGGCTTTCGACAAAGTTACGATGTGGTCCGACGAGGAGGAAAATGCGTATTGGTAGGACTACCACCAGAAGACATGCCTTTACCTATTTTTAATACCGTTTTAAATGGTGTTAGTGTGGTGGGGTCCATCGTTGGTACTCGAAAAGACTTAGAAGAGTGTCTTGAATTCGCTGCACGTGGCAAAGTGAAAGCCATTATTGAAGAGAAGCAACTCGAAGACATTAATGACATTTTTTCCGACATGGAAAAAGGCGACATTACAGGGCGGATCGTGATGTCATTAAATCATTAACAACCAAAAGACATCTTCTCCAAAATCCTAAAAAAGGGCCGCATACACGGCCCTTTTTTAATTTCCTCACCGTACGAAACCTAATTTTGTGATCTAAAGCAGCACCATTTTCAGTATCTATTTTCACCATTCTGATCGATTTAAGCCTAAACTAAGAATTTAACGCTCTTGTTCTGCGCCAGTTTGTATTAGAATGTGTGCGTTTTTTCGATGTCATGACTATATTGGCATTAACTTGACTAATAATCTTGACCAGATTAAATCATCTCACTGCGTAATGATTGATAAAGGAGCTCAATAATGAGCAAAGCTCGACCGATCAACCTAGATCTGAAGACTATTCGCCTGCCGATTACGGCTATCGCCTCTATCCTGCATCGCATCTCAGCCGTCATCATTTGGGTTGGCTTGGGCATGTCACTGACAGCAGGTTACTTCTCTTTGCAGTCTGACGACAGCTTTAACTTAGTTTACAACTTCATGACTGATCACGTTGTTGGTCAATTTGTTGTCTGGGGTATTCTGACAGCACTAGGTTATTATGTGGTCGCTACAATAAAACATATTATCCAAGACTTTGGACACTTTGAAGAACTAGAAAGTGGCATGTTCGTTTCCAAACTTGCTATTGCAGTTGGCATTGTATTAAGTATTTTATCGGGAGTTTGGGTATGGCTATAAGTGCAGCAGATAAAGCCAGAAGTGGCACTAAAGAGTGGTTGTTTCAACGTATATCAAATGCCTTAATTTGTCTTTGGGCAATCATTACGGTGATTTTACTTATTGATCATCAACCAACTAGTCTAGCGGATTTTTCTGCTTTGCTTGCGCCTATTTGGTACAAGGCTTTGTCGAGTGTTGTGCTGATTCTAGCGGCTTTCAATTCAGTGCTGGCTGGTTGGCAAATAAGCACCGACTACGTTAAAGGTGTTGCGATCAATCTAATCTTCAATCTTTTAGTTCGATTGATAAGTTTGGCGTACCTAGTGGTTGGCTTGTATGTTTTGTGGGGATTAAGCTAGACGCTGATCTCAGTTAAAACAGCAAGGTGTCATCACGAACGAACGTTTATAAATAACACCTTGCTGTTCATTCTTCTATTTAGCCGCTGGCAACATAATAGTTGCTTCACCTGTCACGACCGCTTTTCCTTCACACTCACAAACGGTTTTCAATGTCACACGGCGACGACGCTCATTAATATCAGCGACGGTAATTTTTGTGACGACTTCTTGACCAATAAACACTGGAGACCGAAACTTCAGAGTTTGCTCCAAATATATGCAACCCGGTCCAGGTAATTGTGTGCCAATGGCTGCTGAGATAAAGCCCGCAGTAAGCATGCCATGCGCAATGGGCTGTCCAAAAGAGGTAGTGGCCGCATAATCAGCATCTAAATGCACAGGGTTTGTGTCTCCCGTTACTTCAGCAAATGCATGAACATCTTGTTGCGTCACCGTTTTTCTATATTCAACAGTTTGATCTAATGACAATTCTTCTAACGTCAAGCCTGAATTCATTGCTAATCCTTATCGTGAAAATTTTCGCTATGGTACACTTTCAGCCAATACATTAACAAATCTTTAAGGCTTAAATTCATGAGTTGGACGGAAGAAGAAGACAAGGCAGCGAAGCACAATCAACCTACCATCAAGGCAGAAAGTAAATCACAACAACAGGGCATTGATGCAAACAACGAAATTTGGACTTTGCTAGAGAAAACCTTGCTTGAAAACATGGTTGAAAAGAGGCGAGCAAGACGCTGGAAAATCTTCTTCCGATTTACCACTCTAGCCATCTTTGTTGGTATATTCGCCGCTTGGTTTACTCGTGCCGAATTGAGCGATATGCAAATACAAGGGGATACCGTCGCCATTATTGAGATGCAAGGTATCATTGGTGCCGAGGCCGATATTGAATCTTCCGAAATGGTGTCTTTATTGGACAGCGCTTACCGCAGCAATAAATTGCAGGGCGTTATCATCGAAATGAACAGTCCTGGTGGCAGCCCAGTACATTCAGGCATTATTTATGATGCAATCCGCAACAAACAAGCAGTTTATCCTGATATTCCTATTCTAGTGGTTGTCGAAGACATGGCCGCATCGGGCGGATATTACATTGCGTCTGCAGCAACGGAAATCTATGCCAATCAAGCCAGTTTAGTGGGTTCTATCGGAGTCATTTCCGCCGGTTTTGAGGCATCAGAGTTGTTAGAGAAAATTGGCGTAGAACGTCGAGTCTTTACAGCAGGTCGAAATAAAGCCTTTCTTGATCCATTTACCCCTATGACAGATGAAGCAGCACTAAAATGGCAGTCTGTTTTAAACGAGACTCACCAGCAATTTATCGATGCAGTTAAAGCAGGTCGTAAAGATCGACTAACCATCACGGATGATGTTTTTTCAGGCATTATCTTTACAGGTACTCAAGCAGAAAAGATCGGATTAATTGACGGTCTGGCAAGTATCAATCAATTGCTTGAAACTCGCTTCCCAAATGCCAGCCCCGTCGTGTTCGAACCCAAGGAAGAGCCTTTAAAAGAATTGGCAAAAGAACTGGGAGTGGAATTTGCCGTCAAAGCCATGAACCAGTTTCAGTGGCAATAAGATTTATGAGTTTAAAAAAAAGCGCCTAATGGCGCTTTTTTTGTGCTTAGAATATCAAGATAGGAAAAAATTCCATTAAATGATAAATTTAATAAATTATTTACATAAATTACTTAATTTTTTTTAGAGTTTTCCATGGCCAGAAAAGCGAACATTTCAAGACAAGAGATCCTGCAAGCGTGCTGGACGTTAATCGACAAACATCAATACCCAAACATACCAAGAGTCGCTCAGTATTTTCTTGATAAAGATGGTCGACAGTGTTCAAACACAACTCTATTGAATGCGATTAATCAATGGCAGCTGGATTATGATGCCCATGAAAAACAAATCGAAAGCAATCTGAATGATCGACTCGCCACCCCCATAAATCAGTTCATGCGAGAAGCCGCTAAGCAGATAAACCAACTGATTGAAGAAAAAGCCTTTGATATGGAAGCGGGACACAAGCAAAAGCAGTCCGCGATTGATTCAGAATATTTATCGTTAAGTGAGAGCCTTACGACACTAGAAGAAACACATCAAGAATTAAAAGAAGAGCATCATAGTCATCAAATTCTTACAAACCGCCTTAGCCAAGAAAATCAGTACCTAGAAAAACGCCTAAATGACGTCATGTCGTACAACCAACAACTAAAGACACAACTAGAAGAGGCTCTTCTAGCGAATGAAACTTTAAGACTCAATCTGGCGCAACGAGAGTTAGATCTCGCCAAACAAGACGCTCACATTCAAAGTTTGAAGCAAACACACGCTGATGAACTGTCCCGACAACAAAAAGAAAAGCAATTTACAGATCAAACGAATCAACAGTGGCAAGAGATTCGAGATCAATTACGGTCTCTCAATTCATCCGTAAATAGCCTGCAAGATAAAGACAATGATAGAGGCAGGCGAAAATAATCGTTATAATGAAGCACGCTATTTAACGATCCAACCACAAAGAAGAGACAATGAGCCGTAAACAAACAGCCATTCGCGATTTACACAGCATCAAAGACTTCATTAGATGGACTTTTACGCGCTTTCAAAATGCCAATTTATTTTATGGACATGGTACCGACAACGCTTGGGATGAAGCCGTCCAGTTGGTTATGGGGGCACTCAAACTGCCACTGGACTTTGATCGCGACATGTTGGATTGCACATTAACGCAAAATGAAAAAAAACACATACTCAAATTGGTTCATCGTCGAATCAATCAACGAGAACCCTTGCCTTATTTATTAGGTGAAGCTTGGTTCATGGGCTTACCTTTTCACGTTACCAAAGATACTCTCATCCCAAGGTCGCCCATATTATCGTTACTTGAGACCGAGTTTTCCCCCTGGTTGATGCATTACCCATTCAATATCTTGGACATGTGCACTGGCTCCGGTTGCCTTGGTATTGCGGCAGCCTTAATCTTTGAGGATTCAGAGGTTGATCTGAGCGACATCAGTGACGCCGCTTTAACCGTCGCACAGCAGAACATTCATCGCCATGACGTTGACGATCGAGTTCAAACCATTCATTCAGATATGTTTGCAGGGCTAGAAAATAAGCAATACGACCTCATCATTTGCAACCCGCCCTATGTCGATCAAGATGATTTTCAGAGCGCACCTGAAGAGTTTCATAATGAACCTGAAATCGCACTAACATCAGGTGAAGATGGTTTGGATTTTACGCATCAGTTTTTATCGCAAGCTGCACATTACTTAAATGATGATGGCATTCTGGTGTACGAAGTTGGCAATTCTGAAGTGGCATTGCAAGCCGCATACCCTGACACACCATTTATGTGGATGGAACTGGAACAGGGCGGTAATGGCGTATTCATTTTGACCAAAGAACAATTAATCGAATTATTAAACGAGTAGAATAAACCTATGTCAGGCAATACGTTCGGAACCCTATTTAAAGTCACCACATTTGGTGAAAGTCATGGCTTAGCATTAGGCGCTATCGTAGATGGTTGCCCACCAGGTATTGAAATCTGCGAAGCCGATTTACAACGCGATCTGGATCTTAGAAAACCCGGCACGTCAAAACACACGACACAGCGACGTGAAGCAGACGAAGTCAAAATTTTATCCGGTGTGTTTGAAGGAAAAACGACCGGCACACCGATTGGATTGTTGATTGAAAACACCGATCAGCGCTCAAAAGATTATGGCAACATCGCCAATACTTTTAGACCAGCACATGCCGACTACACTTATGATCAAAAGTACGGTTTCCGAGATTATCGAGGTGGCGGTCGCTCTTCGGCCCGCGAAACAGCCATGCGAGTTGCGGCTGGTGCCATCGCCAAAAAATACCTGAAACAAACTTTCGGCATCGAAATACAAGGCTATTTGTCGCAGCTAGGTCCCATCAAACTGGCGGTTAAAGATCTATCTCAAGTCTATGACAACAGCTTCTTTAGCCCAGACCCAGACGCCATTCCAGAATTGGAAACTTATATGACAGCCCTTCGCCGAGAAGGTGATTCGATTGGCGCTAAAATTACGGTAATCGCCAAGAATGTTATGCCAGGACTCGGTGCACCCGTATTTGATCGTTTGGATGCAGACATCGCTAAGGCCATGATGGGCATCAATGCGGTTAAAGGGGTTGAAATTGGAGATGGTTTCGATGTCATTGAGCAAAAAGGCAGTCAACATAGAGACGAGATGACACCAGAAGGCTTCCTGACAAACCATGCTGGCGGTGTATTGGGTGGCATTTCTTCAGGACAAGACATTGTCGTGAACATGGCATTAAAACCAACCTCCAGCATCACCACACCTGGCAAAAGTATTGACCGTGATGGCAATGCCATTGACGTCATTACTAAGGGACGTCACGATCCTTGTGTCGGCATTCGTGCGACACCAATCGCAGAAGCTATGTTAGCCATCACGCTCATTGACCACTTGCTTCGTCACCGAGGTCAAAATGCCGATGTAATGTGCCCAACACCTATCATTAAAGGGCAAGCGTAGCTGTAAGCACACCCAAAAGCCGCACCCTTTGGTTGCGGCTTTTTTTGTTTCACACGGTATATTAATGAGGAACATATGACTTCCGTGATTCGCATTCAAGTTGGCTCAAGCAATCCTGTAAAAGTCGCCGCGGCCAAGCAGGCTTTTGAACAATGTCATCCTGATCATATTATTCATTGTGAAGGTCGGTCGGCACCATCAGGTGTAGCGGATCAGCCAATGACAGAGTCAGAAACACGTCTTGGCGCGGTTAATAGAGCATTAACTTGCCAACAAGACGACATCAACCAGCAATTCGATTTTTATATTTCCATGGAAGGCGGCGTTGATCAATTTGAGGAGGGCGCTGCAACCTTTGCCTATATTGCAATTGTTGATCAAAATGACACCCAGCATATAGGCCGAACCGCTAATTTGCCACTTCCAGATCAAATATTTAAACGACTTCAAAACCGAGAAGAATTGGGGCCAATAATGGATGAAGTGTTTAACACACAAAACATTCGTCAAAAAGGCGGCGCCATCGGACTGTTTACCAATCATGCTGCAACGAGGCAAAGCGTTTATTCACAAGCCATTATTTTAGCCTTGGCACCGATTTTACATCCTCAACACTTTTAACATTAATGACAGAAAAGAAGCCTAACTATGAAGTATCAGTGGGTACTATTTGACGCCGACGAAACCTTATTTCACTTCGATAACTTTTCAGGCCTGAAACGCATGTTCAGCCAGTATGGCGTAACCTTTGAAAAAGACGATTTTCAAGCCTACCAAAACATCAACAAGCCACTTTGGGTGGATTATCAGAACGGTGATATCAGCGCCTTAGAGCTGCAAACCAGACGATTCGATTCCTGGTCAGATAAACTCAACGTAAGTTCGAATCAGCTCAATCAAGAGTTTCTCAATGCCATGGCGGAGATTTGTCAGACATTACCTGGAGCAGATGAACTGGTCAAAAGCCTTCATCAATCAGGCGTTAAAATGGCCATCATCACCAATGGTTTTACTCAGTTACAAGAAATTCGCCTTCAAAAAACCGGTATGAGTCAATATTTTGAACACCTAATCATTTCAGAGCAAGTTGGTGTAGCTAAGCCAGACGCAAGAATATTCGAATACGCTTTTGATAAGATGTCGCAACCAAGCAAAGAAAACGTACTCATGGTTGGCGATACGCTGGAATCTGACATCTTGGGAGGTAACCAGTTTGGTGTCGACACATGCTGGTTGAATCATCACAAACTCGATGAGCATGAAACCATTAAGCCAACGTATACCGTTAATCATCTAGCCGAACTGAAGAATCATCTATAGAAGCATATGTAACGAATTAGAGTCAAAATAGGACTCTAATTTATCTTCACTATTTCCGATAAATGTTATTATCGGAAATAGTATATTATCCATATGCGCTCTACAGTTTCTGTTGTAATAATGATTTATCAATGAGTTAAGTTGATTATTAAGATACTTTATAAACTAAGACATTGAAGAAAATAACAAGGCTTGTCTAAATTTTTCTGGCCCTAGCTGTAAAATAAATGACTTCTATTTTGCCTGATGCAAGGTATGTTCAATTGATCCAAATGTTGTCTTCTCGTATCCACTTCATAATTGACGTTATAAATGCGCAACATTAAATCAATGGCTAAGTTGGTAGCTGTCTTCATGTGCCATATGAGATTGCTGCCCATTACGCTAACAAGCTCAAATGATAGTGATATCATCCATGCTGTTTATTATCGTCACTTCGCTCTGTCTGCTCGCATTAGTGATTGATTAATATTGCACCTAGTCTTGAGCTATAAAACAAGCCACCATTTTGATAGATCTCGACAAAAATACATTGATCATTTATTTGCAAACCAGAACCAGTAAATAACAAAGCCAATTGCGGCCATCCCTAAAATATTAATGAGCATGCTCAATACCCTTTAATTGCTTTTTAACCACCTGTCTAAGTCGATTAGCATTCAATACGACTGTGACGGACGATAACGACATGGCCACACCAGCAATAATTGGGCTCAATAACCAACCCGTTATGGGATACAACAAGCCTGCAGCAATAGGTATCCCTAATGTGTTGTAAGCAAAGGCCCCCCAGAGGTTTTGTTTGATATTACGAATGCTTGCTTTACTCACAGAAATCACATCTGCCAAGGCATTAAGGTTATTATGCAATAAGGTGACATCCGCGCTTTCCATGGCCACATCCGTTCCTTCGCCCATGGCAAAGCCCACATCTGCCTGTGCTAATGCAGGTGCATCATTAATACCATCGCCTATCATGCCAACAACATTCCCTTGATGCTGTAGAGACTTAATCCATTCTAATTTGTCTTCAGGTAGCAATTCTGCGTGATACTCATCTAAGTCTAATTGAGCAGCAACCTGTGATGTGTTCAATTTTTGATCGCCGGTCAGCATTATCAATTTTACGCCCATGCGTTTAAGGTTTTTCAATGCATTAGCGGCACTTTCTTGAATCGGATCTTGTAACAAATAATGGCTTAGCAATGTGTCACTCGAAAACAAGTAAACATGACTACCCGCCTCCTCTGTATTAACTGACGGCAGTACAGAAAGGCCTGCTTGGTTAAGCAGCTTTTCATTACCAAGGTAATACCAGTCATTTTGATATCGACCACGAACCCCTAAACCTGGCAAGTTTTCATATTCACTCAATGTGATGTGATCAACTGAGCCTTTATCTGTGGTTTGTTTTGAGCCTTGTCGATCAATGTATTCAAGTAAAGCATGAGCTAACGGATGGCTTACTTTGCTTTCAAGGGATTTAACCAAAGAATTAATAAATTCATATTGAGCTTGCTCATTAAAGTAATCAACCTTGGTAACACAGGGTTTTCCTTGCGTAATGGTGCCAGTTTTATCGAAAACTAGGCAGTCAATGTTACTTGCTACCTGTAACGCTTCACCATTACGAATCAATCCGCCAACCTCTGCGGCTTTGCCTACCCCAATCATAGTTGAAATTGGTGTCGCCAATCCAAGCGCACATGGACAAGCAATAATTAGCACCGAAACAGCCGTCACTAACATATAGGAATAATCATCGGCATCTGCAAAGTTAAACCAAGCCAATGCAGTCAATATGGCGATGATGATCACGCTTGGAACAAAAACTGCAGAGACTTTATCCGCCAAATGACTGATCGGCGGTTTTGAGTTTTGTGCGCGACTGACCATATCAACTATCTTAGCCAGTTGAGTTTGTTTGCCTGTTTTAAGCACTTTAATTACTAGGCTACCATTGGTATTAATGGTGCCAGCTTTGACTAAATCCCCTATGGTTTTGTGAACTGGAACGGATTCACCCGTTAACATGGCTTCATTTAAATAGGATTGCCCTTCTACAACCTTGCCATCAACAGGTACCGCATCGCCGGAGCGCAATCGGAGTGCATCCCCCACATTTACATGTGCAACAGGGACCTGAACATCCTGTCCACCACGAACAAGAATGGCTTGTTTGGGGGCTAGATCTAACAATTTCTGCAGTGCTTGGTTGGTTTTGCTTCTCGCTTTGACCTCAAGCGCCTGACCAAGATTGATTAAACCAATAATCATCACCGCGGCTTCAAAATACAAATGCCGAATATTCGTTGGCAAAAAGTCTGGAAACAACACCACAAACATAGAATATAACCAAGCACTACCAGTACCAATGGCGATTAACAAATCCATATTGGCATGATGTGAGCGCACCGCTTTCCATGCACTTATGAAATAATGTCTGCCTGCGAAATACATGATAAGCGCACATACAGAGCCAATGAAAAACCAAACAAACTGCTCGATGAGCGAGCTCACTTTCATGCTTCCACCTAATAGACTGTACAACATAAGTGGTACGCCAAGGGAAAGCCCCATTAAGGATGAGGTGATTTTGTGACGATATTCTTTAGCATCCTTAGCCATTTTTTGTTCTGCATTCTGTTGCGCATCAGTCACTAACTCACCTTGATAACCTGCATCACTTATCGCCGTCAACAAGTCTTGATAACGGGCAGAACTGGACACTTGAGCAAGGTGACTGGCAAAATTCACCTCAACCTTTTTGGTACCATCAACTTTGGCTAACGCTGACTGAACGGTATTCACACAACCTGCACAAGTCATTCCCGAGATCGCAATTTGATAATCCACTGCCTGTATTGTCTCTCGTTCTATGGACTGCTTTTCCAATTCAGCATGATCACTCGATGACAAAGTATTTGCTTCTTGCTTTGGTTCATTTTCGCTTATTGAAAACCCTGCTTGCTCAACTGCTCCCTGAATTTGCACCAAGTTTAAATCCGATAAAACCTCTAAATGATTAGCCTTTGGCTCACCAATCACCTCAGCATTCGGGCTTATTGCTTGAATCTGTTCGCGGATTTTTCGAATACAGCCTTGGCAGCTCATACCATAAACAGACAAAAACACTTTATCGTTATTTGCATCCGTCATGACAATCCTCCAATGCTTTATCTTGTAGAGAAACGCCTTCCCAATCTTCAATTAAACAACAAATAGAATGACCATTCGGCACACCGTCTGGCATGGATTCCCAAGCCGCTAAAGCCGTTTCCATTTTTGCTAGATGTGCTTGCAACTGTGCTATCTTGGCTTTTGTTTCCGGAACCTTTTGCTGCAACAGATCTCGCACCATAGGACAAGGAGAATCACCACTGTCAGATTGCTGTAGGATATTCTCCACTTGCTTAAGACTAAAACCCAATTCCGTTGCTTGGCGAATAAACTTCAACCTTTGTAAAGCCGTATTGTCATAAAGCTGATAGTCGTTATCAGGATTTCGCTCAGCTGAGATTAAGCCTATGCGTGTGTAATGCCGAACCGTATCTGGAGTGACTAGGGCTTTTTTTGCTATTTCACTGACTCGCATAACACCTCCATCTGAAATAATCCTAAAGAGTATAAAACCTATGAGTAACACATAGGTCAAATGCCAGAGCAAAAAAAACCGATACACAACCCTGTATATCGGTTTTAGACCTCAACTAAAGCCAATTTGACCCTACAATGATTCTCGCCAAAAGTTAATTAGTGGAGCTTTAACTTAGGCTTAACGACTTTACCAACCTTCTGCGCCGCCATAATAATGGTCGCCTTGAACCATCCGTGTATGGCAATCAGGTGTAGACGGTAAAGAGACACATAAACAAAACGTGCTAAGCGACCTTCTATAAACATAGAACGGCTACTTAAATTCCCCATTAAACTACCGACTGTACTGTAGCGACTTAAGTTCACCAAAGAACCATAGTCTTTATAGGTATATTCTTTTTGAGTTTCTCCCAAAAATGACGCTTTAATGTTAACAAATACTAATGATGCCATCTGATGCGCTGATTGTGCTCTTGGTGGTACAAAAGAGCCATCCGCTTGCTTGCAAGCACAACAATCGCCAATAACATAAACGTTATCAAATCCGGTGGCCTGTAAGGTGTTTTTTACTAATATTTGGTTATTACGCGTGGTTTCAAACCCTTCAATTTTTGCGACAAAGTCCGGCGCTTTCACCCCTGCGGCCCAAATCATTAAATGAGCATCGATGGTTTCTTCTTCCGCTGTCTGGAATCCGCCATCAAAGGCACGTACCACTCGAGTTTTTTCACTGATATGAACACCAAGATGCTGTAGCTCTTTGCTGGCCAAACCGGCAATACGCTCGGGCAAAGCCGGCAATATTCGCTCACCCGCTTCGATCAATTGCACCTGAACACGTTTACCTGACATGTCTGGCATACCGTAAGATTTCATCAATTCCGCTACATGGAATAATTCAGCCGACAATTCAACACCCGTTGCTCCACCGCCCACAATCGCAAGCTTGAGCTTAGAATCGGCACCTTCTTGGTTAACTCGTAAAAATTGTTGTAATAAGGCTTGTTGAAAGCGCTCGGCTTGCCGGTGCGAATCGAGGAAATAACAATGTTCAGCGACACCTGGTGTACCGAAATCATTACTGACACTACCAACAGCCATCACCAGCACATCATAAGAGACTGAACGTTCAGGCAGGACTTGATGGCCCTTATCATCCGAAATAGCAGCCAAGGTAAGCACACGTTGCGCTGGGTCAACATTAATTAGTGTGCCCAACTGAAACTGATAGTGGTGTTTCGCGGCGTGGGCTCGATAGTTTACCCCATCGTTATTGATGTCTAGAGAACCGGTAGCAACTTCATGCAATAAGGGTTTCCAGATGTGTGTCTGACTCCGATCAATCAGCACCACTTCTGCTTGACGCTTTTTCCCAAACGCCTTGCCAAGCTTGGTAACCAGTTCTAAGCCACCTGCACCACCACCTACAACCACAATCTTTTTCATATGTGCTCACCTATAAATTTGAATTATCGGGAAAAGGTTTCGCGAAACCCTTTCCCGATAACACAATTCTCATTCAGCCAACTAACAGGCAACTAGGTTGCCCGTTGAGCTAACAGCTTGTCGAGTGTATTGGCGAAGGCCATTCTATCTTGTTGACTAAAGCTGGCTGGGCCACCTGTTTGTACACCAGAGGAACGCATTTGCTCCATAAAATCGCGCATATTTAAACGTTGCTTGATGTTTTCTTTCGTATAAAGCTCACCACGAGGGTTAATTGCCAACGCCCCTTTGTCAATCACTTCCGATGCTAATGGAATGTCAGCCGTGACAACTAAATCATCAGGAGACGCTTGCTCTACTATATAATTGTCCGCCACATCAAAACCTGAGCTAACAACACGACGCTCAACCCATTTCGAAGGTGGAATGGCGATGGCCTGATTCGCCACTAAAATGCATGGCACCTGAACACGTTCAGCCGCACGGAATAGAATATTCTTGATCACATTTGGACAGGCGTCCGCATCAACCCATAAACGCATAATAACCCCTTATATTGTGGAGCACATTATTAAACAGGCTGTGAGTTAAATCCAGTGAGGAATAGGAAACAAAACAAGGAGACAACCGTCTCCCTGCTCTGTTTAACCCAGCTTAAATTACATATTAGGGTAATTTGGACCACCGGCTCCCTCGGGTGTTACCCAAGTGATATTTTGAGCAGGGTCTTTGATATCACAGGTTTTACAATGAACACAGTTTTGCGAATTGATCTGAAAATGCGACTCACCTTCGGATGTAACCACTTCATACACACCGGCCGGGCAATATCGTTGAGCAGGCTCATCAAAATTAGGCAAATTGTGATTTAATGGAATGGCAGCATCTTTCAACCTCAAATGACAAGGTTGATCCTCTTCATGATTGGTATTAGAAAGGAATACAGAGGATGGTTTATCAAAGCTTAGCAAGCCATCTGGCTTACGATAATCCGGCGCAATGTGTTTATCTGCGGTTTCAAGACAAGCGTAATCTGGCGTCAAATCATTAAATGTAAAAGGCAGGTTTCCCGCAAAGATATTTTGATCCAACCAGTTGTAAGCGCCACCCAAAAAAGTCCCCAATTTGTGCATCACAGGAACAAAATTACGTGCTTGCTGCAACTCTTTACCCAACCAAGATGAAGCGAGCGCCTCATCAAAATGAGCAAGCTCAGCTAAAAACTCATCCGCTTGCAATGCATCATAGACAGTGTCGGCGGCTATCATGCCACTCTTCATTGCCGTATGAGTTCCTTTAATCTTAGCTGGGTTTAGCGTGCCAGCATCACAACCAATAATAAGACCACCAGGGAAGTTTAATTTAGGCAATGAAGACCAACCGCCTTTGGCAATAGCTCGTGCACCGTAAGAAACCCGTTTGGCACCATCTAAATGTTCCGCTATAACAGGATGATGTTTATAACGCTGGAATTCATCATAAGGGCTTAAATGAGGATTCTTATAATTAAGATCGACAATCAAACCCACAACCACTTGGTTATTCTCAAGATGATATAGGAAACCACCGCCGCCAGCCTCTTTCCCTAATGGCCAGCCTGCTGTGTGAATGACGGTACCAGGTTTACTGCTTCCTGCCGGTACATCCCAAAGCTCTTTAATGCCCAAACCATAATGCTGTGGTGCCTTACCTTCATCCAGCTTGTATTTGGCAATAAGCTCTTTACCTAAATGACCACGACAACCTTCTGAGAAAATGGTGTATTTGGCTTTTAACAACATACCAGGCATGTAGCTGTCTTTTTCAGAACCATCTTCAGCAACCCCCATATCGCCTGTGATAATACCTTCAACATTGCCCTCTTCATCGTAAGCCAATTGTGCGGCTGAGAAACCTGGGAAGACTTCAACACCTAAATTTTCAGCTTGTTCAGCCAGCCAGCGTGTCAGGTTGCCTAAACTGATGATGTAGTTGCCATCATTATGAAGTGTTTTTGGCATCATCCAGCTGCTCAGTTGACGACCAGAAGTATCTGAACTTAACCAGTGCAATTCGTCTACATTCACTTTGGTTTCAAGGGGTGCGCCCATTTCCTGCCAATCTGGGAACAACTCAGTCAAGGCTTTAGGGTCCACAACGGCGCCAGATAAAATATGAGCACCGATTTCTGAACCCTTTTCCACCAAACAAACACTGATTTCTTTTTCGTCAGCTTGGGCTTTTTGCATGATGCGACAAGCGGTGGAAAGACCCGCTGGACCACCACCTACGATTACCACATCAAATTCCATTACTTCTCTATCTGTCATACTGCCTCCCAACAACGGCACTTTTATTCTTGTCACTCATCGCTAATCAACGAATAAAACTCGATTCAGTTAAAGATTCAACAGAATCGCGGCCGGACTCAATGGCCTGAAAATAGCTTGTGGCCCTAGGTAAAATTTGATCACAATAAAATGAAACAGAATGTGCCCAAGACTGTTTTTGGCTCTGATCAAAACCGTCATGGCGTTGACTCGAATACAGGGCTTTTACCTGTAACCAAGCACCAATCACATACCCCATTAGCATCATATAAGAATAGGCTGAAGCCGTCCCTAATGTGCTGTTTTTTTCCATTGACTGTAAGCAGGTCTGAGTGGCCTTTTGCGCCTGTTCAAGCGCCGCCTCGATTTTACGCAATTGATCTGCCAGGCCGCTTGAAGACCACAGTTTTATATCTGCAGAAATTTCTTCAAGCAATGCCGTCATGGCAACCCCTTTATCTGAATACAGTTTCCGGCCAATCAAATCAATTGCCTGAATACCATTGGTACCCTCATAAATTGGTAAGATACGAGCATCTCTTGCGTGCTGTGCAACACCTGTCTCTTCGATAAAGCCCATACCACCATGCACCTGAAGGGCAAGAGAAGTAATCTCTTGAGCTTGCTCAGTGATCCAACCTTTGACAATTGGCGTGTAAAGCGCTGTTCTCGCGACGGCCTTTTGCTTAACTTCGCCATCGGCCAAGTGAGAAAGGTCATTCTCGATGGCCGCAACATACACCAATGAACGCATCGCATCGATTTGAGATTTCATCGTCATCAGCATACGAAGCACATCTGGATGCTCAATGATGGCCGCTTTACCAGAACGATCTGCTTTCATGCCCTGCTTACGATCTTTGGCATAAGATAAAGCTTGTTGATAAGCGCGCTCGGCAATCGCCAATCCTTGAAGGCCAACACCCTGTCGAGCATTGTTCATCATGGTAAACATGGCTTTAATGCCTTGATTTTCTTCTCCGACCAAATAACCAAGCGCCCCTTCTTGTTCACCAAAGCTCATAACACAGGTTGGTGACGCATGAATGCCGAGTTTGTGTTCAACGGATACCACCTGAACATCATTGCGTTGAGAAGGATTGCCTGCGTCATCTAGTAAGAATTTTGGCACTAAAAATAAAGAGATGCCTTTCACACCGGATGGTGCATTAGGAAGACGAGCTAGCACCAGATGAATGATGTTGTCACTCATTTGATGATCGCCCCAAGTAATGAAAATTTTCTGCCCCTTCACACGGAAGGCATCGCCATCCACTTCGGCTTTACACGCAATTGCGGCCAGGTCTGAACCGGCTGAAGGTTCTGTCAGATTCATGGTGCCTGCCCATTCACCAGACAACATTTTAGGTAGGTATTCGGCTTTTAAAGCCTCACTGGCGTGAGAGCTAATGGCTTCAATCGCACCATGACTCAGCAATGGACATAAGGAAAACGCTAGATTAGCGGATTGAACGCCTTCATTGACGGCTGTCGCAATGAAGGATGGTAAGCCTTGACCGCCATACTCTGGGTCACCAGACAGTCCAACCCAGCCACCCTCTGTGTAAGCCTTGAAAGCGTCTTTAAAACCTTTCGCTTCAATTACTTCACCGTTCTCAACTCTTGAACCTTCACTGTCACCACTGGCATTAATAGGGGCAATGACTTGTTCAGAAAGTTTCCCAGCTTCGCCAAGAATGGCTTCAAGCAATTCTTGGTCAACAGGTTCGTCTAGGTAAGGCGTCAATTTTTCAATATCGGCCACGGACAAAAGACTGAATAAAATATCATTATAAGGGTATTGGTATTCGCTCATTTTTTATTCTCCGGTAAGTTATCCGAGCGGATGTATACCTATAGAATGGAAAAAGAAAGCCAATTCCTCAATAACATTTCAAACCTATATTTCTAACAAATACATTCACATACCTAATAAGGTGTCACTCAAGGCTTACTATCAGGGCGTTTCATGTCCTTACCGAACTTCAAATATTCCTCACTTTTTCGGTATTCGCCAGGCGTCATACCTGTCCATTTCTTAAATGAGCGAAAAAAAGCACTGGGTTCATCGAAGCCCATCAAGGCAGCAATATCATTAATACTTAACTGTGGTGCATTCATATAGGTGATCGCCGCTTCCTTACGACACTCATCTTTGATCTGCTGATAAGAGGTTTTTTCGTCATTTAATCGACGACGCAAGGTTGAAACACTCATGTTTAAACCACTGGCCACTTCTTCAGCACTTGGCATTTCTCTAGAGAAATCCTTTCCTAACATGGCCATGACTTGAGACTTTAAGCTGTTGTCGTTTTCGACCATCACCAACAATTGATAAGGTGCGGTTTTCAAAAAACCACGCAGACTGTCCTCGGTCTGGACAATGGGCATATCAAGATAACTGGCTGGAAAAACCAACGCATTGGCGTGTTGATTAAACCTTACTTCCGATTGGAACATGGTTTTGTAGTATTCCACATCATCCGGTCGATCATTGGTAAAATACGCTGCTTTTAGATTTAAACGACGACCAATTAGCCAACAAATGAAGTGATGCCACATGGACAACGTCGTTCTCAGCTGTTCATTCGATTCCGCTAACACCAAACTGTCTATGTCTTCATCAGAGGAGCTTAATGGCCCAAAGGTCACCATGGCAAAGCGACCTTTTTTGATCAACACAGGCTTGACGGTTGGACCACGACAAATTTCATAAAAATCACTACAACGGTACAAAGCATGCGCCAAACTGCGCGCATGAATAATACACAAACACATCATGCGAAAAGTACCATTGGGAATTTTTCCGCCACTTAACATACCAAATGACTCATCCTGCATCAGCCACATGATCTTTTGATACAGCATACCAAATCGATAAGCGGAGAAAGCATCACTCTGCTCCAACTCTTCAGCGGTTATCTCCAAACTTTCTAACACTGCTTCTCGATCGAGCCCCTGCTTCTCTACTGCTTTTAGAAGATATCGAACACTCGACATAGGAACGGAAGCTTTCAATGTTGTCACCTTAATCAGTCAGAATTTAATCAATACGAATCAGAAACTTGGGGCATAAAAAAAGGCTGCAAGGCAGCCTTTCTAATTCTACATACTTTTGCTTAATTTTCTTCTGTAAATGCGGACAAAAGTTCATCTACAGATAAATCTTCGCGGTCAGACTGGACAGATTCAGACACCTTAGTAGGCTCTGAGGACTTTTCCGCTTCAGGCTTAACAAACACAAAACGACGAGGACGCGTTGCTGGAACCGCCTCTTCTTTGTCTGGTAAAAGCCCCAAACGCTCTAATTTCTTATGAGCTTGATCTTTACGCTGCTTCGATTTCTTTGTTGCAAAACGGCGTACAGACGATGCCTTACGAGCTTTATTTTGCTCTTTCATCATCTCTTTTGAGCCAGTTTTACCTAACTTTCCACGCATTGAACGTGATTTTTTTACACGAGCCATAATTTCCTCTCTTTAACGCGCGCATTGTAGCAGCGATTAAAGTCTAGGTCATCAAGGGGATTAGCAACTTCCTTTAAAAGTGCTGTGACCTGCTTTCCGATGTTTCCCCATCTCTCCAACAAGCTGCCGAATGGTTTTTTTATCATTTGCCACCAATGCGACATTCAAATCTTGTAAGGTTTTGATCGTGCTATCGATCAACTGAACATATTGTTCAGTTTGTTGAGCCAGCGCTTCACCTTCCAAACCCTCTATTTCAAACTGATGTGGGTGAGTATTACGAGACTTTTGAAAAGAGACGATTAACTGATCAACGTACTCTGTTGCCGCATCATGATCACCGGACTTCACAGCCGATGACATTTGGCGCATTTCGCTTTTTATGTCCTGCATATAACCATGTAAATCCGTATCACCACACGAACCATGCGCAATGCTGACAGACGATAATGTTGACAACAAGATTGCCCCGGCAAGCAAACCTTTTTTCATAATAATACCCTTTCATTGTTCACTGTAATTTGGTTTTGAACTCTTCCCATGTTATTAAAATAGCATTTTCAAAGTGAAAAGCACTAGAGAATGGAAGCAGTTTTTGGTTTTCATTTCTAAGCTTGCCAGTAGAGGCACCATTAATGGATACTAGAGAGCATTATTGATTAAGAGACATATCGATGTATCTGGCAAAAACCCTATGCACTTTAATCCTCATTTTAAGTGCTGCACAAGCCTATGCTGAATGCCCTGATTGGGATGCGAGAGCCGCCGCAGATAAGGCCGCCGAAAAATATGTATCAGGTAAAATATTTAAACGTGGCATGGTGCTAAAAAAACATTTACCCAGTAAACGCAAAGAGGTCGCCAGCTATATTTACGTGAAAGCGGACGACCTCTACTACACAGTTTATGCATTGATTAATTCAAAATGCAACGCACAAATTATTAAACGCACCAATGGCAAACACTAACCCTTCTTAGTGTTTGCTTCTGTACTCTCATCGCTTTCATCATTATCGTCATCTTCCTCTTCTTCATCCTCTCCAAGTTTGGCAATTTCTTCCAAACGCTGGATCACTTTGAAGGACAAGGTGCCTTCTTTATAATCGCCATTTTCATCTGGTACACCAGGTTCAATGCCCGTTAGCAGGTGTAATGCCTCATCAGCCGACTCAATCACATAAATATGGAACAAGCCTGCTTTTACCGCCTCAAGAATGTCATCATTTAACATCAGGTTGTTGGCATTCGACTTGGGGACAATCACACCTTGTTTGCCGGTTAATTCACGCGCACGACAAACATTAAAGAAGCCTTCAATTTTTTCATTCACACCACCAATGGCTTGCACTTCACCATATTGGTTTAATGAGCCAGTGATGGCTAAATCCTGACGTAACGGCACTTGAATCAAAGCAGACAACAGGCAACACAATTCAGCGGTTGAGGCACTGTCTCCGTCCACATAACCATAACTTTGCTCCATGGCAATGGAAGCCGAAATCTCAAGCGGGAAACGTTGCGCGTATTTGTTACCTAAGTAACCAGACAGAATTAACACACCTTTCGAGTGAATGTTCTGACCTAGATTAGACTCACGCTCAATGTCGATAATACCCTTACCACCAGGATACACTGTGGTGGAGATACGCGCTGGTGCACCAAAGCTGCTGTCACCAATCTGCATCACGGTTAAGCCATTGATTTTACCCACAGCATAACCATCGCTTTCCAGTAACACAGTACCTTCGATGATTTCTTCAATGATTTTCTCGCTGACACGACCCGTACGGTGTTTCTTGGCTTTCAACGCTCGTTGAATATGATCAGCCGTAATTTCGCCGTCCTTGGCCATTTGACGAACAAAATCCGCCTCCCCAAGCAATTCAAAGACATCACCAATTTTTGCCGCCATTTCTCGCTGATGCTCCGCAAGACGACTACTGTATTCAATTAATGCCGCCACACCATCGCGAGTCACGTTGGCATACTCTTCTTTATCGACTCGGTCTTTCATCAAACGAGCAAACGCGTATTCGGAATCCTTAGTACGCTTTAGGCTGTCATCAAAGTCCACAAGCACACGAAACATTTCTTGAAAATCTGGATCGGCATCTTGCAACAAGTAATAAATATCCCGAGCCCCAATCAACACCACTTTGACCTGCAAAGGCAAATCTTGTGGTGTCAAGGTGGTAGTATTCATTAGCCCCATATCAGAATAAGGGTGCTCAATCTTAAGCGTCTTACTCTTTAAAGCTCGCTTCAAAGCTTCCCATAAGTAATGATCCGTCAGCAATTTTTCAGCATCTAAGATCAAATAACCACCGTTTGCCGCGTGCAAACTGCCTGAGCGAATAAGACGGTAACTGGTCACCAACATGCCTTGATCACTGCTGTGTTCGACTTGGCCAAACAAATTACGATAAGTTGGGTGTGGCTCATAAATAACCGGCTGCCCACCGTCTTTTTCGTTTGTCACCGCAATGTTTGGCAAATACAAATCTTCGTACATTTGTCGACGCCCCACCTCATCACGATTTTCTGAGGCTTTATCGTCTGCCATTTGATCTATGATGGTTTTGTCGAGATCCGCGCGCAGTGCTGATAGATACTCTGTCACTTGCTCATGCTCTTGATAGCTTTCCAGCAACGGCTGCATCAAGGGGTCGAGTGCTTCTTTGACGGTATCTAAATTTAATTGACGCAACAAATCATAGGTTTCTCGCTTCCATTGAGGCAAACCTAATAGCTCTTCGTTAAGCAGCCCTTCTAGTGTCGAGACGCCCTCTTGGAAGGCATCACGCTCTTCATCTGTTAACGCAGCAAATTCATTTTCTTCCAGCGCTTTGCCTTCTTTCATCGGCGCAAAACTGACTGACGAAGCATCACGGAACATGGCCACACCAATCTTGCCCGACACCCGCTCAACACGATTAATTGCCGCTTCGTATTTATCATTAAAAGCGCGATCTATGATGCTCTTTTGCTGTTGGTAAGTTGGGTTTTCAAAGGCCGCAGGAAAGGTCGCCATTAAACCATCAATCAAACCACGAATTTCTTTTTCAAATTCAGACGCCATATCTGGCGCAAATTCGATGGCTTTAGGGCGATAGCTTTCTGTAAAGTTGTTGACATAAACCCATTCGGTTGGCGCAGATCGTCGCTTGGCTTCGCTTTTCAAATAACTCATCACATAGGAAGAGCGGCCCGTTCCAGAATCGCCCATCGCATAGATATTGTAACCAGGGCGTTGCATGGCCACACCGAACTGAATCGCCTCTACGGCACGCTCCTGACCTAGAATGCCACTTAGAGGCTCAATGTCTTTTAGAGTTTTAAAAGGTAAATGATCGGTTGGTACTTTGGCAGCAAGCGCTTGGTAAGGTAAAGCAGTAACCATATTGGACATCAATGAGCTTCCTTATGAGATAACAAGCAGCAGATGGCTTGTCATGCTTTGGGTCTGAAAATGATAAATACGTAAGACTAACACTCAGTTGAGGTCAGTCCCACAAAAATACTAAGCACTGAGAACTAAGCTCTCGCTCGCGGACACTCGGTTAAAGACTCGGTGGAAGTTTCTCGCCGTTGCCTCTAATAATTCTTCATAACGAATGCCTTTTAAATCCGCCACATATTGCGCCACCTCGGCAACATATTTAGGCTCATTCTTCTTACCACGATATGGCACAGGCGCAAGATAAGGCGAATCGGTTTCCACTATCAAAGACTCGAGGGGTAATTTTTGCACCGTTTCTTTTAAATCTTGTGCTGTTTTAAAGGTCACAATACCAGAAATGGAAATCAGATAATTCTCATCCACAGCGGCTTTGGCCATGTCATAATCTTCCGTAAAGCAATGCAGAACACCAGCGGAGTTGGGGTTGCCGTATTGTCGAATCAGCGCCAAAGTATCTTGTTTTGCTTCACGAGTATGAACGATAACAGGCAAACCAAGCTGACCTGCGGCCATCAAATGATGTTTAAAACTGTCTTGCTGTGCGGCGTGAATGTCACTAGATTTCTCATAAAAATAATCCAATCCCGTCTCGCCAATGGCTGCCACTTTAGGGTGTTGAGCCAAATCAAGCAGAGAGTCAGGACTGGTTAACAAGCCTTCTGTTTGCAATGGATGTACGCCACAGCTAGCAAAAACACCGTCACGCTGGGTAAAACCAAGGATGGTGTCTATTTTGTCAAGGTCAACTGAAATGCTGAGAAGTTGACGTACGCCCTGCTGGTAAGCCGCATCAATCGCAAGATCTAAATTATTATCGTAAGGCGCCAAATCCAACATATCTAAATGGCAATGGGTATCGATCAACATACAAGAGTTACCACTGATTTAATTCGTTTGTTAATTGCATAATGGGGTTTAAATTTGTTTTTTGTAGGGCCAATTTTAAATTTTGTATGGCCTGATAACGATCCATCAGAGCACGAATGCCAATTCGTCGAATCAGGTTTGCATAAACCGCCTCAAGTGCAGGATGTATTGGTGCCCCAGCCGAATGGCATAATGACTGATGAAGAATGGCCGCTAAACCATTGCAATAATCTTCTATATTTTGACTATCAAGTCCCTTCAACAACTCCGCGACTGTCATTTCTTGCTGTAAAAACTGATTCACCTTCTCGGGCAAGGATAAAAACAACTCGGCTTTTTGATTTTTTTCGATCGACAATAGGCGAAACGGTTGGGTGGTTAACCAAAATAAGCGACTCAGATTGGCTTCTTGATTATGCTCAGCCAACCAAGCATCTACTTGTTCGACGTTCGGAGTGGGAACACTGACCAACAAGCAACGACTGCGAATGGTTGGTAATAAACGGCTTGATTGTGAACTGGTCA
This sequence comes from Marinomonas posidonica IVIA-Po-181, assembly GCF_000214215.1. Classification (NCBI taxonomy): domain Bacteria; kingdom Pseudomonadati; phylum Pseudomonadota; class Gammaproteobacteria; order Oceanospirillales; family Oceanospirillaceae; genus Marinomonas; species Marinomonas posidonica. Next base: position 1,842,401 of record NC_015559.1, on the reverse strand, counting down.
ATAAAAAGAAAGTTCGATCAGATGGCTCTTCTAACGCCTTGAGCACAGCATTCGCAGCATTGATATTCATTGATTGAGCATGACTGATCAGGACGACTTTGGTTTGCCCCACTTGCGGTTTCTGGGTGATTTTTTGTACTAAATTTCGAATCTGGTCAACTTTGATCGTGCCTGATTCGCCATCCAGCACCCGAAAATCTGGATGAGTGTCAGCCGCCATTAACTGACAAGAATGACATTGACCACAAGCTGACGCTTGCTCAGATTCGCACATTAAATCTTTCGCCATCTCAAACGCCAAGGATTCTTGCCCGACACCATCCGCCCCTGTAATCAATAACGCATGGGATAAACCACCAGAGACTTTGAGCTGTTGTACTTGCAGCAAACTGTGTTGCAGCCAAGGTGCAATTGACATGATTAGCTCCCTGTTGAGGCCCAATTTAACTGCAATCTATCCAGTTGAGCTTGAATCTGTCGTTTTACAGACTCGATGTCTTGACTAGCATCAATAATGGACACTCTATTTGGTTCCGCGACAGCACGCTGTAAAAAACCTTGCCTCACTTTCTCATGGAAACTGAATGACTCTTTATCTAGTCTGTCTTGTTGTTGGCGCTGAACCACTCGTTGCTGACCAACCTCCACCGAAACATCCAACAACAAGGTGGCGTCTGGCTGACAATCGGAAACAACCCATTCAGCCAATTGATCAATGATCGCGAACGATCCGCCACGTGCGTTCCCTTGGTAAACATAAGATGAGTCTAAAAAGCGGTCACTTATCACCCAAACACCTTGCTGAAGTGCTGGCTGGATCTTTTCTGCAATGTGTTGCGCTCTGGCTGCAAACACCAACAGCAACTCTGTCATATCGCTGACAGATTCCTCTCTTGTTTGCAAAATTAAATTGCGAATGTCTTCTGCTAAAGGCGTACCACCTGGCTCACGTGTCATAAGGTATGGTATAGAATGATCATCGAGCCATTGCTTAATTGATTCAATGGCGGTTGACTTACCGCTACCTTCGCCACCCTCAAGTGTAATAAACTTTCCTTTCATGACATTAACCTTCTACTGCGTGACTTGAGGCGTGGAACGATAATCATCTCGACGCTTATACTGATATTTTCTAACCGCCCGATTATGTTCTTTCAAACTATTGGAAAAGGCATGAGAACCATCCCCTTTGGCCACAAAATATAGTGCCTTAGTTCGGCCTGGATTAAGTGCGGCTTCTATGGCTTCACGGCCGACATTGGCAATGGGCGTTGGCGGCAACCCATAGACACGATAGGTGTTATAAGGCGATTTTGACTGTAACCCTTTGCGTGTCAAATTGCCGGTAAAAGCTTTACCTAAACCATAAATCACAGTTGGATCGGTTTGCAATCGCATACGTTTTTGAAGACGACTAATGAAGACTCTTGCAATCAAAGGGCGCTCTGCTGGAACCGCTGTTTCTTTTTCAATAATCGACGCCATAATCAAGGCTTCATAAGGGGTTTTATAGGGCAAGCCTTCCGCCTTATTATCCCACAGTTGCGCCAAAGTGTTCACCAACAAACCATTTGCATGCTTTAGAATACTCACATCCGTATCGCCATCCTGATATCGATACGTATTAGCAAAAAAACGACCTTCTGGATGATCCACCTCAAGCGCCAGCTTTTCCGCTATTTCTTTGTCCGATAAGCCAAGCAAGGTCATTTTAATATTCCCTTTGGCTTTCATGGCCAACAAATAATCCTGAGTGGTTTTACCCTCTAACAAGGTAATGTCATACGATATGGATTCACCTGAATCAAACAGCGCCATCACTTGCATCAAATTCATACTTGGTTCAAGCGCATATTTTCCAACCTTGGGTACCCAGGCGGGTTTTAACTTAGCCACAACACGAGTCAAAAATGGCTGTTCGATAAGACCTTCTGAATGCAAACGATGCCCTAAACTATAGGCACTGTCCCCTTTCATGACCTCAAAAGTGGTCGTATCAGATAAGATGATCGGGGAAGTTACCTGTGTATAAAGGTATCCGGCACATAAAGCCAACAAGGTAATAATGAGAAACGCTGCTCGATAGAGCCATTTAATGTATGCCATGCATGTCCTTAGCTTGCATCAAAGATTGTAAATTCTTGGTATTCGCACCAATAGTAAATGATTGATGGCCAATCCGAATGACTGGCACGATTTTCATTAAGCTATTGGCCATAAACACTTCGTCCGCCGCTAACAAGTGTTCCGCGGTAAAGTTTCCTATCAAAGTTGTTTGTGTCGCCATTTCAGCCAAAATGGCTTGCCGATATGTCCCTTCTACGCCAGCAGCATCAAGATTAGGTGTGCACAGAAGACCATCTTTAAACCAAAAGACGTTACTTTGAATGCCTTCGATCACATACCCCTGACAATCTAACATAATGGCTTCAAAATCATCAGACGCTAAATACTGTTTGGCTATTACATGCTCAAGTCGATTGAGATGTTTAATGCCTGCTAAGTAAGAATTCGAATTGACGGGTATTGGCGAAAGTGACACGCCAACACCATGAAGGCTTTCAGCTTGGTAGTTGGGAAACGGCAAAATACCGATCACAATAGTGTGCTTCACTGTTTTCGGAGGCTGATAGCCTCGTCCACCTTGCCCACGAGTGACCATTATTTTGACAACGGAATCGCCATCGAGTTGATCAGACACTATCGTCCGCAAAAAATAAGACAACTCTTCTTTCTGCTCAACATCAAAGGCCATTAAAAGCTTTTCTAGCCCTTTGTATAAGCGAGTTAGATGAGAGGATAAACGCACGAAGCCATTTTGATTGGCATGGATGGTCTCAAACACACCATCGCCGTAGGCTAATCCACGATCAGCTGGAGAAATGCAGGTGTTTAATGTGTAATTAACAAACCAAGTCATGGCTAATAAGCTCAAATTAAAGTCAGCTATGATAGCGCAAAAAAAGAATGGCGTCCCATAGGGGGTTCGAACCCCTGTTACTGCCGTGAAAGGGCAGTGTCCTAGGCCTCTAGACGAATGGGACATATTTTTGAAATGGAGCGGGAAACGAGGCTCGAACTCGCGACCCCAACCTTGGCAAGGTTGTGCTCTACCACTGAGCTATTCCCGCAATACTATTTTAACAATAGTGACCACCCTGCCCTTAATCGGCAAAGTGATTTAAATTATGGCGTCCCATAGGGGGTTCGAACCCCTGTTACCGCCGTGAAAGGGCGGTGTCCTAGGCCTCTAGACGAATGGGACACAGTCTAAACACTCTTATATTGAATACTACATCATTAACGAGTAACGACACCAATCAAGATAAGAATGGCGTCCCATAGGGGGTTCGAACCCCTGTTACCGCCGTGAAAGGGCGGTGTCCTAGGCCTCTAGACGAATGGGACACAATACACTTTTACGAAAGTGCAAAACTGGAGCGGGAAACGAGGCTCGAACTCGCGACCCCAACCTTGGCAAGGTTGTGCTCTACCACTGAGCTATTCCCGCAAAACTCTATTTTCTTTTATCACCACCCTGCTCTCGCAAGCAAAATGGTCAAAATTAGTGGCGTCCCATAGGGGGTTCGAACCCCTGTTACCGCCGTGAAAGGGCGGTGTCCTAGGCCTCTAGACGAATGGGACACAATACACTTTTACGAAAGTGCAAAACTGGAGCGGGAAACGAGGCTCGAACTCGCGACCCCAACCTTGGCAAGGTTGTGCTCTACCACTGAGCTATTCCCGCAAAACTCTATTTTCTTTTATCACCACCCTGCTCTCGCAAGCAAAATGGTCAAAATTAGTGGCGTCCCATAGGGGGTTCGAACCCCTGTTACCGCCGTGAAAGGGCGGTGTCCTAGGCCTCTAGACGAATGGGACACAATACACTTTTACGAAAGTGCAAAACTGGAGCGGGAAACGAGGCTCGAACTCGCGACCCCAACCTTGGCAAGGTTGTGCTCTACCACTGAGCTATTCCCGCAAAACTCTATTTTCTTTTATCACCACCCTGCTCTCGCAAGCAAAATGGTCAAAATTAGTGGCGTCCCATAGGGGGTTCGAACCCCTGTTACCGCCGTGAAAGGGCGGTGTCCTAGGCCTCTAGACGAATGGGACACAATACACTTTTACGAAAGTGCGAAACTGGAGCGGGAAACGAGGCTCGAACTCGCGACCCCAACCTTGGCAAGGTTGTGCTCTACCACTGAGCTATTCCCGCAAAAAAACTTATCACTCACAGCATTTACCGTTAGACTATGTAACAATCGATTTAAGATTGGCGTCCCATAGGGGGTTCGAACCCCTGTTACCGCCGTGAAAGGGCGGTGTCCTAGGCCTCTAGACGAATGGGACTAAAACATAATCTTGCTGTGTGAGCGGGTGCGTATATTACTGTTACTAATCTTAAAATCAACAGTTTTTTTCATTAATTTAAGCGACTTAGAGAAAAACCTCTTTCAAAATCAATATTAACGGAGCTCTTATGCGAAACAAATCCATTATTCTCGCCCTATCCCTCTCCACGCTACTTTTGGCTGGTTGCTCAACAACGCACTATATTAATGTCGAACCTAAAGCTTCCATCGAAAATACCAACCTTACAAATGAACGAGTCATTAAGGTTTCTACCAATACCAAACTCACCAACAGCATTGGCTCTATCAAAACAGGTTTGAATGAGCGCGCTGACATCTACACCACTAACGACATAAAAGAAAGTGTAAAACAAAGTGTCCTTACAGGTTTACGTCAACTCGGTTTTACCCCTGATCAAGGGGTTTTACCAGCCGCAGACCTTCAAATCAACATCAACAAAATGAGCTATACAACCAAAGTCGACGCTCTTAAAACCATTGCCACAATGGATTTCGAATTAAATGTCGTATTAGCAGCAAAAGGCCAAACCTACAAAGCCAACTTCGGCTCTCAGAAAGTACGTGAATATGGCACCATGCCGTATCAATCAAGTATTCAAGATGATATGAATGAACTGGCCAGCCAAACCGTCACTCGCCTATTAGCCGACCCCAACATTATTAGCTTATTAAAATAGACAAAAAAAGGGCAAGTCGATCGACTTGCCCTTTCTCCTTAGACCACCAGCACCTTTACCTACTAGGGGCATTAAATGCCATTATTTATCCTTAAAAAACAAAGAAGCGGAATTAACGCAATAACGTAACCCTGTTGGCTGCGGACCATCCTCAAACACATGCCCCAAATGTGCATCACACTGACGACAAATGATCTCAGTACGCTGCATCATCCAAGAGCCATCTACCTTTTCTTCAATGTTTGTCATATTGGCATCATAAAAACTTGGCCAACCCGAACCTGAATCGTATTTCGTATCAGAATCAAACAACAAGGCACCGCAACAACGACAATGGTATTCGCCCGGTTCATAAAATTTTTCATATTTTCCAGTAAAAGCTCGCTCGGTGCCTTTTTTGCGAACAATATTAAACACCTCTTCTGGCAACTCTTGTTGCCACTCTTCTTCTGATTTCACAATTTTTTCCTCGCTAACTGACTCAGCCATCTTGAATGCTCCCAAGTTAGGTGTAAAGTTACTCATTTCGCCCAGCTTTATGTAAGGACAAATTGGTGCAAATTCGCAAATCAAACAAACTCGCCAACATCTGTTATGAAATCCGTGGACCCGTTCTTAAAGAAGCTATGCGCATGGAAGAAGAAGGTCAACGCATCTTAAAGCTCAATATTGGCAACCCAGCGCCATTTGGCTTTGAAGCACCAGATGAAATTTTAGTCGATGTCATCCGTAACCTACCCACATCACAAGGCTATTGCGAGTCCAAAGGACTCTTCTCCGCTCGCAAAGCCGTTATGCAAAAATACCAAGCCATGGGCATTAAGTCAGCTGACGTTAATCACGTATGGATGGGCAATGGCGTTAGCGAATTAATTGTTATGGCCATGCAAGCCTTGCTTAACGATGGTGATGAAATCTTAATCCCTGCGCCAGATTACCCACTGTGGACAGCCGCCGCTACTCTATCAGGTGGTTATGTTAGACACTATATGTGTGACCCCGGTTCCGGTTGGCAGCCTGACATTAATGATATACGTTCAAAAATCTCAAATAAGACCAAAGCCATTGTCATTATTAATCCTAATAATCCTACTGGCGCAGTGTATGAAAAAAGTCTGATACAGGCCATTGTCGATTTAGCAGATGAACACAATTTGCTTATTTTCTCTGATGAAATTTATGACAAAATCTTATACGACGAAGCCCAACACATTCCAACGGCAACTCTCACAGAAGGCCGCATTCCTTGTGTAACCTTTGGCGGCTTATCTAAAGTATACCGAACCGCTGGCTTTCGTTCAGGTTGGATGACCATTACCGGAGATCGCAGCAAGATTGTGGATTACATCGATGGCTTAGACATTTTAAGTTCAATGCGACTGTGCGCCAACGTCCCAGCACAACATGCGGTACAAACTGCGTTAGGGGGTTACCAGAGCATCAACGAGCTCATCATTCCAGGTGGTCGACTGTACGAACAACGCAAGGTCGCGTTTGATATTCTCGACTCGATCCCGGGCGTCAATTGCCATAAACCTCAAGGGGCAATGTATCTGTTTCCACAACTAGACCCCAAGGTCTATCAGATACAAAACGACATGGATTTGGTTCTGCAATTTCTGCAAGAAGAGAAAGTACTCATCGTTCAAGGCACCGGGTTTAATTGGCCAACACCTGATCATGTGCGCTTTGTTTTTCTACCGCACATTGAAGAACTAACACCGGCGATGGAAAGATTTGCCGCCTTCCTGCATAGAATAAGACGCTAACATCCTTTACCTTCTCTCTTGAAATTATCCTTCCAGCCCCTACTATGCTTCTTACCAGTCTTTTAAGGAGCATAGTAGAATGCGTATCATCCTTTTCCTATTAACCAACCTTGCCGTCATGGTCGTGGCCGGCATAGTGTTAAGTTTATTAGGAGTTAATGGCTACATGAGTAGCAATGGCTTGAATTTTAGCAACTTGCTGATTTTCTGTGCTGTATTCGGTTTTGCCGGAAGTCTTGTTTCTTTACTCTTATCTAAATTTATGGCCAAGCGTGGTTCAGGCGCCGTGGTCATCGAAAAACCCAGCAACCACAAAGAAGCTTGGTTATTAGATACGGTTCAAGCGCTATCCCAGCAAGCAAACATTCGCATGCCAGAGGTTGCGATATTTCCTTCTCATGATGCAAATGCCTTTGCCACTGGCTGGAATAAAAACGACGCCCTGGTGGCGGTATCAAGCGGCATGCTAGAGCGTTTTCCACCCGACGAAATAAAAGCCGTACTGGCCCATGAAATCGGCCACGTGGCTAATGGTGACATGGTCACATTGTCTTTGATACAAGGCGTGGTAAACACTTTCGTGATGTTCTTTGCCCGCATTGCCGCCTATGCCGTGGACCAATTCTTACGCAAAGATGATAACGAAGGCTCTGTTGGCTGGGGCTATTATATTGCGACATTTGTGTTCGAAATTGTTTTCGGCATTCTTGCCTCAATGATTGTTATGTGGTTTTCGCGCTTCCGCGAATTTCGTGCAGATGAAGCAGGCGCAAGACTGGCCGGGAAAGGCGCTATGATAGCGGCCCTGGCACGTCTACAACAAGAGCATGAGGAAAGCCATATGCCAGACTCTATGATGGCGTTTGGCATCCGTCAAGGAAAGAGACCGACTCTCGGTGAGCTCTTCTCTAGCCACCCACCAATTCGAGACCGAATTGACGCATTGCAAAAACTCTAACCGACATAGCACAGAGACAAAAATGCCAGCAAAGTTGCTGGCATTTTTATGGGATTAAAGGGCAATACTATGACGTTATTTCTTTTTTAACGTATCCAATATATAAGCCATGAGCGGAATGCCGCTTTCTTTAGAAAGATTTACAAAGCGAATCCCATAGACATAGAAATATTCCACCCCCATCCGGGTCAAAAATTCATTATCCTCCATGCTTGCCTGCACTTGCTCTAGCATCTGAATTTCTTGCGAACGTATTTCGCAATCCAATTTCAATAGATGAGAGTAAGGGCCGATTTTAACACTGCACGCCATCTTCATGGTTTGATTAACAGATCCAAAATCTTCTTTTGAAATTACTTTGGCACCGCCATAACTTAAGTCGGTGATAATCGCCGAGGAAGCCGAAGCAATTGAAGTATCACTATTATCCCCTTCAACATTGCTAATCAGTTTGGTTTCAACACGCACAGCCTGTCGCACTTCTGACGCTTCAACATAACTTGGATTAGCGATATGCAAATGGGCAGCTGGTTCCAAGTAGCTTTTAGCCACCTTACTGGAAAAAGCACACACATGGGTACTTAACATGAGACGGACATTAACAACCTGACTGTCGCGAACCAGGATATTTTTTCCATTCATTTTTGGGCAAGATAAAATTAAAGAAACACCTGGCAGATTTCCTAACACTTTCACCATATAACGACCCGGCGGTGAAATAAATTCCAATTGCACTCTCGTACCAACGGGCACGTCAAGGTCATCTAAATCAACCTGCATTACTCCAGCCATGCTATACCTTAATTTTGATTATGATTGATTGAAGCCAACTGCGGCCAAATTGGCCTGACCTGAATCATGCTGCACCTGACAAGTATTAAATTCGTCGCGTTCAACATAGTTTTTTCTAAGCCAATCAAATATGTTCTCTTTTGTGTTTTGTCGATACTGATATCTTAATCGAGCATCATCTCTCGCCACATCATAAAGGGCATGCATGCTTCTCGCCAGCATTTCTTCTTTACAAATATCGCCAAGCATTTGAATTGATGTAAAATTTCCGGCACTAATGGCGTCTTCGTAAGCTATCTTTGTTGGCTGCTGCAGGAATTCGCATAACGCCTGATAGACCATCCAACTGCCCTTCTCACGACCTTGCTTACTGTATCCAGCAATGTGTGGCGTGGCGATATCAACAATTGCCAGCAAGGATTGATTAATACTCGGCTCGCCCTGCCAAACATCCATGACTAAATGCAACTGGCCTTGCAATTCATGGTATCGCGCGATCAAAGCAGATTCGTTTATCACCCCTCCACGACCAGCCGAAATAATAATACTATCAGCCGCAACCTGTTCGAGCTGTGCAACATTGACCATATTTTCAGTCGGATATGATCCTGTTCTAGTCAATGGTGCGTGAAATGAAATAACCTGACAGGACAAGGCCTCCGCCAAAGAGACAAAATTCGCCACTTCGCCGTCTTGGTGCTGTTTTAATGGGTCATAAACACAAACCTCACAGCCTAATGCCTTAAACCTTTGATAGACTGTTTTTCCCACGTTTCCAAAACCAACAATGCCAACTTTACGGCCTAACCATTTCACACCTTTGGTCAGGTATAAATGACTTAAGCCACTGAAGACATAATCCGCAACCGCCTGAGCATTGCAGCCAGGCGCGCTAGAAAACTGAATACCCTTTTGCGCAAGATAATCTAAATCAATATGATCAATACCAATCGTTGCACTACCAACAAACCGAATTTGACTACCTTCCAGTAGCGCTTGATTAACCTTGGTAACGGATCTAACTAATAAAATATCCGCTTGCTTAACTTGTTCGTGAGTTAGATTGCGGCCATTCACTAACGTCACTTCACCTAAATGGGAAAACAGCATTTCCACCTTAGGCATATTTTCATCTGCAATGATCTTCATATTTTTGCTTTAAAAACTCACTAAAATCTTTATTAGGATGGCGTTGCGCTAATAAATAACGCGAGAACAACAAGGCTCTTTCAGGCACAGTCCAGTCATTTATATAGCGACCGACTTGCGACATAACCGCTTGTTTAAAGGGTAAAGCATCGTATTCTGGTAAGGCCAGATTATCCACACTGACCCGAAACTCGAGTCCGGCCGACCAATGCAAGATACACTCGACCGCCTGCGGTTTGACCTCAACCTGTTCAAATTGCTTTTGCGTGGTTAAGTTACGGGAATCCGACTCATACCAATAACCATAGTCTTCGAGACGACGACGCTCAAGCCCAGCAATGCACCAATGACTGACCTCATGCAAAGCACTTGATACGTAATCAAGACGAAATAAAATTTTCGCAGGCTCGTCTAAGGTTGCCGGAAGATACAAAGGCTCTTCGGCATTGCCAACTAAACGTGTATTGAAAGATGATAAAAAGCAGGCATCAAAAGCTGCAACAAGTTGAGTAACACTTGCCAACACAGGTTCTCCAAAAGATAAGAATTATCACACAACAAATAAAAATGCGCCATGTAAAGCCGTTCTCTCCATGGCGCATCAACCGGTTCTGATAACGATCGTGGTTAAAAGGGTTTAACCACGATAATAACGAGATGGCACAAAAGGCATGCTCGCCCTAGTTAAAGCAATTTGCTTACCGCGCATCTCAGCAAACACCGGCTCATCAGACTCAAGCACAGACGTCGAAACGTAAGCCATCAGAATTGGCTGAGACAAACTTGGGGAAAAGCCACCACTGGTAACTCGCCCAACTTTATTACCGTCAGCCGCCACCAGCTCAACCCCTTCTCGAACTGGCGCTCGACCATCAACAAGATAACCTACGCGCTTCTGCGCTGGCTTCTGAGCAAATTGCGACAAAATGACATCCGCCCCCACAAATTGACCTGCTCGCTCACCCTCAAGACGACGAACTTTTTGAATCGCCCAATTTAAAGACGCTTCAACCGGCGTAGTGTTGGTATCAATATCATGACCATACAGGCATAAGCCGGCTTCAAGTCTTAATGAATCACGCGCCCCAAGACCAATCCACTCCACTTCATCTTGCGACAACAAGGCTTGCGCAAATTCAGCCGCATGAGCATCAGGCACCGAGATTTCATAACCATCTTCCCCTGTGTAGCCAGAACAACTCACCCAAACTTCAACACCTTGCCACACAAACACCAAGCTCTGCATAAAAGTCATTTCTGCGGCTTCTGGGATGAGACGAGCAAACACCTCACGTGCTTTTGGCCCCTGAATGGCCAATAAAGCACGATCTTCAATCACCTCCACTTGTGAGGTGGGCAATTGATCTTTTAGGTAAGCAATGTCTTGTTCTTTACAAGCGGCATTCACCACCATAAAAACCTCGCTCCCCCAGTTAGCGAACATCAGATCGTCGGTAATCCCACCCTCTTTAGTGGTAAACATACCATACCGCTGCATACCTTTTGCTAAACCAAGTACATCGACCGGCAAAATCGCCTCAAGCTCAGATTTAACATTATCACCCTTTAAAATAACCTGGCCCATATGGGAAACATCAAACAAGCCCGCCTGCTCGCGAGTCCACAAATGTTCCTTTTTGACACCCAATGGATATTGCACAGGCATTTCGTAACCTGCAAACTCAACCATTCTGGCGTCACTGGCGAGATGTTGCTCATGTAATGCTGTACGTTTCATAATCTAACCCTTTATCAAATTAATTTGCCGTGTTTCCAATTGGAAACAGGTTATCGAAAACTAACCAGATTTGACAAGTACCCAGTGCATTTAATTTAAACTGTTTTCATCCCTTACCACGTATAAGCCATATGATTATCAAACCAATCGGTCAGAAGAAATAAAAATACAAATTTAAAAATCTTTATGATTTACATGTTTCCAATCGGAAACTTTTTGATTATGATGAGCACAAATTGACGTGAACAGAACAATGACTGACGCTCTTAGAAAGATGATCTTTTTTCATCACCTTAGACTGCCTTAGTGTTATTATAGGCAAGACTCATTGTCTTATGGGCATACATGTTTATTTAAGAGGAAATTTCCCCATGGCCAACACCGAAGCTTTTTTCAGCCAAACTCTCGCAGAGCGAGATCCTGAGCTTTACGCAACGATTACAGAAGAACAAGAACGCCAAGAAACTGGCATTGAGTTAATTGCTTCTGAAAACATCACTTCAAAAGCCGTACTTGAAGCGCAAGGTTCTGTGCTGACTAACAAATATGCGGAAGGTTACCCAAACCGTCGCTATTACGGTGGCTGTGAAGCGGTTGATGTGACCGAGCAATTGGCCATTGATCGTGCGAAGCAATTGTTTAACTGTGAATTTGCCAATGTACAACCTCATTCAGGTGCACAAGCAAACGGCGCTGTTATGTTAGCGTTATTGCAACCGGGTGACACCATTCTTGGTATGTCACTTGATGCCGGTGGTCACTTAACTCACGGGGCGCCACCAGCTCAATCTGGCAAGTGGTTCAATGCGGTTCAATATCAGGTTAACCCTGATACTCTATTGATCGATTACGATGCCATCGAAGCGCAAGCACTAGAGTGCAAACCTAAAATGATCATCGCTGGTGGTTCTGCCATTCCTCGCGTTATCGATTTCAAACGTTTCCGTGAAATTGCTGATAAGGTTGGCGCGTACTTGTTCGTTGACATGGCTCACATTGCAGGTTTGGTTGCCACTGGCGCACACCCATCACCTTTAGAACACGCACATGTTGTCACAACAACGACACACAAAACGTTACGTGGCCCTCGCGGTGGCATGATCTTGTCAAACGACTTGGATTTAGGCAAGAAAATCAACTCAGCGGTTTTCCCTGGTTACCAAGGTGGTCCACTAATGCACGTGATTGCCGGTAAGGCCGTCGCGTTTGGCGAAGCATTGAAACCAGAATTCAAAACGTACATTGATCAAGTTGTTACTAACGCCAAGGTTCTGGCTGAAGTGATGATTGAACGTGGTTGTGATGTGGTAACTGGTGGTACTGATAACCACCTAATGCTAGTTGACCTACGTCCAAAAGGCATCAAAGGTAATATGGCCGATAAAGCACTAGAACGTGCTGGCATTACTTGTAACAAAAATGGCATTCCATTTGACACTGAAAAACCAATGATTACCTCTGGTATTCGTATCGGTACACCAGCCGCTACTTCTCGTGGCTTTGGCGAAGAAGAATTCCGTAAAGTGGGTCATCTAATCAGTGATGTTCTAGATGGTCTTGTGGCAATGCCTGAAGGCAACCCTGAAGTTGAGGCTCGCGTTCTTGCAGAAGTAAAAGAGCTTTGCAAACGCTTCCCACTTTACCGCTAATCAACATACCCAAGAGGACTTCCTCTTGGGTATTTTTTTAAGAGGCAAACAACACATGAGCACTATCCCAGAAAATTTAAAATACGCTGATTCACATGAGTGGGTTCTAGACAATGGTGATGGCACTGTCACCGTTGGCATTACGGATCATGCACAAGACTTGCTTGGCGATGTTGTTTACGTCGAACTACCTGAAGTAGGTGCAACCACAACGGCTTCAGAACAGTTTTCATTGATCGAGTCAGTGAAAGCGGCATCTGATATCTACGCCCCAGTGAATGGTGAAATCATTGAAGTGAATGAAGCATTAGAAGATGCACCAGAGCTTATCAATGAAGCACCTTATGAAGGTGCCTGGATTGCTAAAATCAAACTTAGCGATCCCGCTGACCTTGATAAGTTGCTCAATGCATCAGGTTACGCTGATTCTATCGAGTAATTTCACTCGCATTCGTACTGCCCTGCTCTTCCATTAACGTGGAAGAGCACACTCTCCACTCTCTTCTTTTAATAGGTGATTGAACTATGACATCTTGCATCCGCGATTTGTTGAACAACGACGAATTCATCGCTCGCCATATCGGACCTGATAGTCAAGAGCAAGCTAAAATGCTGAACACCATTGGTGCAAACGATCTAGCCGAATTGATTGAAAAAACGGTACCTGAGGCCATTCGCCAAGCAAACCTTGATTTAAGCGCGCAAGCGGTCAGCGAAAATGATGCCCTAGCAGAATTGAAAGCCATCGCACAACAAAACAAAGTGGCGCGTTCTTTTATTGGCATGGGCTATCACGACACTTTTGTCCCTTCACCTATTTTACGTAACTTATTAGAAAACCCAGGCTGGTATACCGCTTACACACCTTACCAACCCGAAATTTCACAAGGTCGTCTGGAAGCACTACTGAACTTCCAGCAAGTTATAATCGACCTAACAGGCATGGAAATTTCCAATGCTTCATTATTAGACGAAGCAACCGCCGCAGCTGAAGCCATGACGCTGATGAAGCGCTCTAACAGAAAGAAAAGCAATCTACTCTTTGTGGCAAATCACTGCTTGCCACAAACCATTGATGTGGTGAAGACTCGCGCCGAATTGCTCAACATTGATGTCGTGATTGACGATTTAGAGAAACTAAATGACCACGATGTATTTGGTGCGATAATCCAATACCCTGGCATTGATGGCGAAGTGAAAGATTTAACACCTTACATTGCATCAGCTCACGAACAAAAAGCCTTGGTAAGTGTTGCTGTCGACCTACTCTCTCTTGTATTACTTAAATCACCTGGCGACATGAGCGCCGACATTGTTTTCGGTAGTGCACAACGCTTTGGCGTCCCTATGGGCTTTGGTGGACCTCATGCTGCTTTCTTAGCCACAAAAGACGCTTATAAACGCTCTATGCCTGGCCGTGTTATTGGCGTATCGAAAGACAGTCATGATCAGCCGGCTTTGCGCATGGCCATGCAGACTCGTGAACAACACATTCGTCGTGAGAAAGCCACGTCTAATATTTGTACCGCACAAGCGCTACTTGCCATGATGGCGAGTTTCTATGCTGTTTATCACGGTCCAGACGGTCTGAAGAAAATTGCCGGTCGCGTTGCCAGCCTAACGCATTGCCTTGCCAATCACTTACAATCAAATGGTTTTAAAACCAATAGTGCCCACTTTGACACACTATTGATTGAAAGCGGCAGCCATACCAGCGACATTATCACAAAAGCAGAAAACCAGCTGATGAACTTTTATCAGCCAAGCAACCAGCAACTATCCATCTCCATCAGTGAAACCACCACACCACAAGACATTGTTGACATTCTTGACTGCTTTGGCATCGAACTGAGCTTGGCGCACATCACTAATAACCAAGCAGAGTATGGCTTAGAATCTAATCTACTGAGACAAGACGCGATCTTGACGCACCCTGTTTTCAACCGTCATCACAGTGAAACCGAGTTAATGCGCTACATGCATCAGCTTGAAGTAAAAGACATTGCCCTTAATCAAAGCATGATTCCTTTGGGCTCATGTACTATGAAATTGAACGCAGCATCCGAGATGATTCCAGTCACTTGGGCAGAATTTGGTCGCATTCACCCATTCGCACCAAACAACCAAGTCTCTGGCTATCACGCTTTGCTAAAAGAGCTCATTGCCATGTTATCCAAAGCAACTGGATACGATACCGTTTCCTTGCAGCCTAACTCAGGCGCTCAAGGTGAATACGCTGGTTTGGTGGCCATTGACAAGTATCACAAGTCTCGTGGTGATCATGATCGTGACGTGTGTTTGATCCCAAGCTCCGCACATGGTACTAACCCAGCCTCTGCAGCACTGGCAGGCATGAAGGTTGTGATTGTGAAATGCGATGAAAACGGCAATATTGACTTGACTGACCTTGCTGAAAAAGCCGAGCAACACGCAGAGCAACTTAGCTGCATTATGGCGACCTACCCATCCACTCACGGTGTTTTTGAAGAGCACATTCGTGAAGTATGTGACACTGTCCATAAATTTGGCGGCCAAGTCTACATTGATGGCGCCAATCTGAACGCTCTCGTTGGCATTGCTCCTCCAGGCTCTTTTGGAGGAGATGTGTCTCACCTAAACTTGCACAAAACCTTCTGCATCCCGCACGGTGGTGGCGGACCAGGCATGGGACCTATTGGCGTTAAGTCACACCTCGCGCCTTTCTTGCCTGGCCACACAATTAGCCCAGTTTTGGACATGGAAGAACAGCATGGTGCTGTATCTGCCGCCCCTTACGGCAGCGCTAGCATCCTAGTAATCACCTGGATGTACATCAAAATGATGGGCGATCAAGGTCTAAAAGACGCAACTTATAATGCCATCTTAAACGCCAACTATGTTGCTAAACGTCTAGGCGAACACTACCCAGTACTCTATACCGGTAAGAATGACACCGTCGCTCACGAATGCATTATCGATATTCGCCCATTAAAAGCCGAGTCCGGCATTTCAGAGGAAGACATTGCCAAGCGCCTGATGGACTTTGGTTTCCATGCGCCGACTATGTCTTTTCCTGTAGCAGGCACTCTAATGATCGAACCAACCGAGTCTGAAAACCTAGATGAATTGGATCGTTTCTGTGACGCCATGGTCCAAATTCGTAAAGAAATCAGCAAGGTGCAAGCTGGCGAATGGCCATTAGAAGACAACCCTCTAGTAAACGCACCACACACAGCAGACAGTTTATTGGTAGCCGATTGGCAGCATGTTTATTCACGTCAAGACGCCGCCTATCCACTACCTTGGATCAAGGCTCGTAAGTATTGGCCACCTGTTGGTCGTATTGATAACGTGTATGGAGATCGTAACTTGTTCTGTGAATGCCCTCCTATTGAGAGTTACCAAGACTAACAACTTTCCGACATAAAAAAACGAGCCCATGCGGCTCGTTTTTTATGCCCTTCAACATATTTATTTCTTACTGATCTAAATTAAGTCGTCTTATACGCCATTACAGCAACACTGCCAATCTCCAACAAAAAATTACGCACTAGAACCAATCAATTCAGGTGAGTTTTATGTTTGTTGCTTATTATTGTAGTAAGCAAACAAAGAGGAGGTTAAATATGAAAGGGGCTGTATTTACCAATTTTCAAGAAATGATCGAAGAACAATTTGGCATGGAATGCTGGGAAACATTATTGGAAAAGTGCAATTTACCTAGTGGCGGAATTTATACCAGCTCTGAAACCTATGATGATGAAGAAATATTATCCTTGGTCGTCGCCTTATCTGAACACAGCTCAATCCCGGTACCAGATTTAGTGGAAGCATTTGGACGTTATTTATATGACGGATTAGCGCATAGCCTACCACCTTCCATGATGGACTTTCCTGACCTATGGAGCTTACTCGAAGCGGTCGACTCTGTTATCCATGTCGAAGTGAATAAATTATATCCCGATGCCTCAACTCCTAGCATCCTAGTGACTGAAAAACGCGACAATGGTGTTACGCTCTACTATCAGTCTCCACGTAAGCTGTGCTTATTGGCCATTGGCTTAATTCATAAGGCTGCAGAAAGTTTTGATACGCCTATTACCATAAAGCATACCTGCTGCATGAATGAGGGTGCAGACCACTGCTCATTAGTCATTGAACGTAGCTAAAGAAGGATTCTTTTATGGATTATGAAGCGGCTTTCCAGCGTGAAAGGAAGGCGCGCAAAAATGCAGAGCAGATATTGGAAAAGAAAAGCCGCGAACTTCATTTCGCCAACGCCGCTTTAAAAGAAAATGTCAGCTCACTTCATTTTGCCGTTGAAGAAAATAAGTTTCTAATTCACATTAGTGATTATGGTATCAATCGGCCTAAATTACGTGATTTTCTCCCGCCTATGGTGAATAACATGATGGTATTAAGTGAGATTTCATTTGCGGCCTTCGCACACTTCCCCTTTAACACTAAACATGATGATTATTTTTCGCCTTTATTTTGCAACCCAAATCAGGAAAACCATGATGAGATGACAATGCAAAAGGATGAAGTAGAAAAGATTATCAAAGATGTTGAACCCATAGTACGAGAGAAAAAAGAGCTACTAATTGAAACGATTAATCTAGAAATAAACAGCCAACAAATAGATACCCTTATCGCTCTGCCAATCATGAGTCTAGGGCACCTCACTAGCATTATTATTTTGCTAAGCCATGAACTCACAGAAAAACAAACGCAACTATTGGATGTCTTTAGAACAGGTACGAATCAACTTGGCATCATCATAGAACACCGATATCAAGATGATAAGCTGCTAGCCAGCTATCAAGAAATCGCCAGTGCAAATGAAGCGTTAAAAGAGGCACAGAATCAGCTTGTTCAGTCAGAAAAAATGGCAACGGTTGGTCAGCTATCTGCCGGTATTGCCCATGAAATCAATAACCCCATGGGGTTTATCAAGAGTAACCTTGGGTCTCTAGGCGGGTATCTAGAGGACTTTATCGACTATATTCAAAAGACCAAGGCACACACGGAGCAATTATCCAAGTCAAATGATGAAGCTATTATCCAATCTGTAGATGAACTCGACAAAACTTGGAAAGACATTGACATGGATTTTTTACTAGAAGACACTCAAAATCTATTCAAAGAGTCACAACAAGGTATCAAACGAATTATTGATATTGTCGGAGGACTCAAGCGCTTTTCTCACCAGTCTGAAGACAAAAAAGAGCCCTGCCATGTTACCACAATCATTGAAGAAGCCTTAAAACTGGCTAACAATGAACTTAAATATAAGGGTGTGATCCATAGGGATTTTCATCAAATAAGTGAGATCGAAGGAAACAGTGGTGAGCTACTACAAGTTTTTTTGAACCTGTTTGTGAACGCAGCCCATGCCATGAATGAACAAGGGGAATTAAACATTAGCGTAAAAGAAAGTGATCATGGGGTGAGTGTCATGATTTCAGACAATGGCTGTGGAATAGATCAAGAACACTTGGACTCTATCTTTAACCCCTTCTTCACAACAAAAGACGTGGGTGTTGGCACGGGGTTAGGACTGTCCATCTCCTATGGCATTATAGAAAGTCACGAAGGAACAATAAACGTCACCAGCAAAGTAGGCGATGGTACAACATTCAATATTTGGCTACCTTATCCAGTAAGCGATAGTAAACTAGGTCAAAAGGAGAACCTTGAATGAGTCATGAGAATACTGAGATAGAGAGTATAAGAGAAGCATCCACCTTATTATTAGTGGATGATGAACAAAACGTTTTGTCTTCTTTAAAACGTTTATTCCGAAAAAGTAATTATACTATCTTAACGGCAAACAGTGGTCAGGAAGGTCTTGATTTACTAGCGAACCACTCTGTTCAAGTGATCATTTCAGATGCCCGTATGCCTGAAATGAGTGGCCCAGAATTTCTGGCTATCGTGGCTGAACAATACCCAGATACCATTCGCATTCTATTGACAGGGCAAGCCGATATAGAGTCCGTCATTGACGCAATCAATCGTGGCAAAGTGTCAAATTACATTCAAAAGCCGTGGGATGATGACCACATCAAAGAACTGGTCTCAGATGCATTTAATACAGTGAATTTAAAAAGCGAAAATGAAAACTTACACCATTTATTAGCCGCCAAAAACAAAGAGCTTATAGAGAAAAATAAAACGCTAGAAGCTACAGTTAAGGAGCGAACACAAAAAATTGTTGAAATAAATGGCGCGCTACAAGAAAACTATAAGAGCACCGTAGACCTGTTTGCCAACTTACTGGATATGCGCACCCCATCCCCTCATCCTAATACGAACATACCAAATATTATCACCTTAGTTAGCGATATTGCCGAGGTGTTAAAAGTACCATTAAGAGAACAGGTCCACCTTAAAAGAGCTGCAAAAATGCGCTATATGAGTCAAGTCAGCTTTAACGATGAGTTGCTGCTTACCCCTTATGCATTATTATCTGACGAGCAAAAAGAGCAATACGAGCAATACCCAATCACCGGAGCGAATTTAATCAAAAACATTCGCCCTTTAGTTCCCGTCGCTGAAATCATTCTTCACCACAAAGAATATTTGAATGGCGAAGGCTACCCCCAAGGAGAAAAAGCAGAAAACATATCCCTATCCGCTAGAATACTAACGGTGGTGAATGACTACATAGAGTTACGCGTTGGACGGATGTTAGAAAATCCTCTTACCAATAATGAAGCACTCGATTTTTTAGCATCAAAGGCTGGGAGTCACTACGACACAAGCGCAGTAGAAGCACTGACATCATCTTTATCCTTACTGAAAACGACAAAACCTATCTCAGACATAGGTGTCGACTCCAAACAATTGCAAACAGGTATGATGTTGGCACGCGACTTAACAAACAGTCATGGAGATATACTGCTTCCCAAAGGCATTGAGCTCGCCGAAAGCACCATCATACTCTTAACAAAACTTGAACAGAATAACGACAGTGATTTCCAATTCTTTGTCGATATTCCAGTTGGATTAGAAATCCCTAAAACCTTATTGGAACAAACCCAAACAAGCTAAAAACAACATCATTATTCACGCTTTTCTTGCGCAAGCAATGCCGCCCCCAAAAGCTGGAAATAATGACGAAAAGCTTGATTAATCTGATGCCGTTGCTCCCCTTGTGGATACAAACCAAGATTTGCCTCTTTTGACACTTTCGTCCCACTGACCAAGAAACGACTGGTTGGGCTTTCATCTTCAACAAACGCCTCAAACGCTCTTGCACACAACTCTTCGGGCTTGGCGTAATAGACAAGATTTAGAGTGTGATCCGCCTGCTTCGAAGCCATAAAAAGTTGACTTGGCTCCTTGCCGGAAGGGCTCAACATAATGCATTTAAAGCACTCTGCAAGTAAGTCATTTAATCGGTGGCGCTTATAACGAGTCTCTGACAGATTTAACCAAAGATTTGAGGCAAAGCCGGTAGAAGGAACATGAGCATACATCTTGTCCGCTAAGTAATGATCAAAAGCGTGGAACCACTCATGAGCAAGACTGCCTGCTCCAGCATTTTTTGCCAGTGCCAGCTGCCGTGTAGCAGGAGTATAATGAGCCGCCACGCCAGGCTGCCCACCTTTACCATATTGCAAGCCCAAGGTACCACGCAAAGAGATCACACTTTCTGGGCCTTGCAACACCGCCATCAAATCATGCAAAGCCTGATGGAAATTTAGCGCAGCCCGATCTCTTTCTTCGGATGTTACCCATCGCCCCATTTCAATACCACGAAAATCAAACTGACGACGAATCGTCACAAAATTGATGGCATGGGGACCTTGATTTGACATGACACTAAAACCCTAACTGGATAAAAATCGACGTTGAATTTGACGGATCTTAGCTTGCTTTACTTTTTGACAGCTTAACAACCTGGCTCGCGCTTGTTGATTAATGGCTTCAACAGAAGCTTGCTGTTGCTTTGCCAACAAAATATCTCTGTGTTGATCATCAAGTAAACGATCAAATTCATCCTGAAAAGCCTCCTCAACACTGGCGATGGCTAACTGGTATGCCAAAGGCAAATCCATGCCATAAATTTCAGGGTGAGACGCAATGTAATCCAGCGTGTTTTGCCAATGCAACGAAGCTAAAATATTTGACGGCCAGTGTACGGTCAGGGCAGTCATATTCGCCTGCTCAGTTTTTTCCTCTAAATCGTTTTCTACTCTCTCTTCAATACTATCTTCGACAGAAAGACGAAAAGAATCGGCACTGGCCATTTGCGAGCCTGCCATACTGAATGGTGTTAAGCTCAAGAGACAAGCAACCAGTATGGAACGCAACCATTTCCATCTAAACAACCTCATTTCACTCCCCCTCTCTAATGAGTGTACTGATCATATCAATCAGATAGACACAAGGCTCGTAAAACGAGATACACAGAAAACCCAATACTTTAGAAAAGGATGACACTAGCGAGCCAATATATATTGACTCGCTAGTGTCAACAGAAATGCACAGAACAGATATTATATATACCTAATAGAGAGGTGTTAGGGATGTATTCATGGAATGTTGCCATTCGTCATCAAGCGGCGCTTCAAATACCTTACGTTCACCATTCAGCTCAATCACTAAACGAGTCGCGTGCAAGCAAAGACGCTTGAACCCCAAGGACTTACTCATTTTAAGATCCTCTACAGGGGAATACTTGTCATCTCCCACAATGGGATAACCCGCATGCAAGGTATGCACTCTAATTTGGTGCGTTCGCCCTGTCACGGGTTCACATTCAATCAAACTATAACCTTCAAATTGTCTGACCAATTTGAACAAGGTCAAACTCTCCTTGCCATCAGTGTGAACTTTGACCACTCGCTCACCAGATTTAAGCTCATTTTTCAACAGAGGCGCATTCACCTGTTGCTTACGTTTTGGCCAGCTCCCATAAACCAGCGCCAAATAGGTTTTTTGTACGCCTTCCTTCTCTCGTAGCGCAGTATGCAACTCTTTTAACACGGCTCGCTTCTTAGCAATCATGATCAAGCCAGAGGTGTCACGGTCCAGTCGATGAACAAGCTCAATAAACTTTTCTTGCGGACGCATTTGACGCACCACTTCCACCAAACCAAAACTTAACCCACTGCCGCCGTGCACAGCCAAACCAGATGGCTTATTCACCACCATCAAACCTTTATCTTCATAGACAATACGTGACTCAATCTCGTTTTTTAGACGATCTGATAAATCTGGTTTTTTGGATTCTGGGGCAATAACAATGGGAGCGATACGAACTACATCCTCAGACTGCAGTCGATAATCTGGTTTGGTTCGCTTTTTATTAACGCGAATTTCACCTTTTCTAAGCAGATTGTAAATTTTTCCTTTAGGCACACCTTTTAAAAAGGTAACAAGGAAGTTATCAACCCTCTGTCCGTGATTGTTTTCATCTATCGTTACATAGCGCACAGCGGGGCGTGCGGTTATATTCTGGTCTGTTTCGGACATATGCAAAGATTGGTTTCCTTTATAATTGAAGCACTTAGTTTTTACTGTTATATTCAATGTCGCAGAGGGTAAGAGGCAACAAAACACCTCGAAGATAAGAAGCAAGAATTGAATGACACTGCCAAAGCGACACTTTGGCCTCTATCTTACCTCTGTAACAGTTAATCTTAAATATTAAACCGCATGATTCGGAAAAATCCGCTTCAGTGGAAGGAATTTCATTAAGTTGCTCAACAGCGCGTTCGCGATGTTTGACAAAAAGGCAAAGAAACGAGACCAGTTAAAGAGACTATTTGGTAATAATCGAGGCAGCGATCGCGACACGCGTTTAGTTAGAAATAAATGAATCCTGTATTCATCTCGCCAGACAAAAACTGAATGATTTGCTCTATAATTTTGAGTCAGATTGATTAATGGTTGCCCTGACACTGCTGTGGCGTTTTCGTATCCGCTAACAGAGTTCACACATAAAATGATTAGAATGTTAATAAATGCAACTCAACAAGAAGAGTTGCGCGTTGCACTAGTAGACGGTCAACGTCTGTATGATCTAGATATCGAATCTGGCTCTCGCGAGCAGAAAAAATCCAACATTTATAAAGGCAAAATTACTCGAGTCGAACCGAGTCTTGAAGCCGCTTTTGTTGATTTTGGCGCAGACCGCCACGGATTCCTTCCTCTTAAAGAAATTTCCAAAACCTACTTCTCTAAAAAAGTGAACCACGAAGGTCGCATCAACATTAAAGATGTGATCAGCGAGGGACAAGAAGTCATTGTTCAGGTTGACAAGGAAGAGCGCGGCAACAAAGGCGCGGCGCTGACCACCTTTGTTAGCTTGGCGGGGCGCTACCTGGTATTAATGCCAAATAACCCACGCGCTGGTGGCATTTCTCGACGCATTGACGGCGACGATCGTTCACAGTTAAAAGAAGCAATGTCAGGTCTAAAAACACCTGAAAATGGCGGCTTGATTGTTCGTACGGCAGGCGTTGGACGCTCGACTGAAGAGCTTCAGTGGGATTTAGACTACCTAGAAACGCTTTGGAGCTCCATCACTAAAGCGGCTGCTGAAAAACCTGCGCCTTTCTTAATCTATCAAGAAAGTAACATTGTTATTCGAGCCATTCGCGATTACCTTCGTGAAGACATCGGCGAAGTACTGATCGACGAAAAACAAGCTTATCAAGATGCCGTTAACTTTGTGATGCAGGTAATGCCTCACTTTAAGTCTCGCATTAAGCTTTACACAGACTCAACACCACTATTTAATCGCTTTCAGATTGAAACTCAGATTGAAACAGCCTTCCAACGCGAAGTGCGCTTACCTTCTGGCGGCTCTATCGTTATTGATCCAACAGAAGCCTTGGTGTCCATTGACATCAACTCAGCACGTGCAACGAAAGGCGGCGACATCGAAGAGACCGCACTACAAACCAACCTTGAAGCCGCAGATGAAATTGCTCGTCAGCTAAGACTTCGTGATATTGGTGGACTAGTGGTCATTGACTTTATCGACATGACGCCTGTACGCAACCAGAAAGAAGTAGAGAATCGCATGAAAACGGCGCTTGAAGCTGACCGTGCTCGTGTTCAACTGGGTCGCATTTCTCGCTTTGGCCTTCTTGAAATGTCTCGCCAACGCCTACGCCCTTCACTTGGCGAAACCAGCGGTATCGTTTGTCCACGCTGTAATGGCCAAGGCTTCATTCGTGACGTTGAATCTCTTGCCTTATCCGTATTACGTCTTATTGAAGAAGAATGTGCGAAAGAACGTACAGCACAAATTCGTGCGGTACTACCTGTGTCTGTCGCAACTTTCTTGCTTAATGAAAAGCGTACTAACATTGCGAAAATTGAAAAACGCAACAGCGTACACATTATCCTAGTGCCAAATCCGCACATGGAAACACCGCATTTTGAAGTTGAACGAATTCGTGATGACAATTCGGTTGTGTCTCAGAATGACACTAGCTACACATTAGTCGAAACACCTGAGCAACCGCCATACGAACCTCGTCAAGCCAACGAAGTGGTTCGCCAGCAAGCGGCTGTCACCAGCATTGCACCAAAAGCACCGGCACCAGCGCACACCAACACGCCAGTGAAAAGCAAGCCAAGCAAGCCGAATAAACCTGGCCTATTGTCTCGCATTTTGACCGCCCTATTCGGTGAATCAACAGATTCAAAAGCAGCCGAAAAAGGCAATAAAAATACCACGAACAGCAAAAATACTCGTAATAACAGCAGCAAAAACGCAAGCAAAAACGCTCGACCAAATCGCAACAAGCGTAACGTGAAACACCAGAGCACAGAGCGTGAAGAGTCACAAGATAAAGCACGTTCAACTCGTCAATCTCGCCGCGAACAAGCGGAAGCTGGTGGCAAAAACAACAATGGTCGTCGCAATAATCGTCCAAATCGTCAAAACGAACAGGACAATAAAACAGACAACCAAGAACAGGCTCCTAAGGCGGCACGCCAGCAAAAAGAAGTACCTGAGGTGAAAGAACGCAAACGCGACCGCAATGAGAATCGCCGTCGCAATGGCAAAATCAAAGATGAAGCTCAGGAAAGCGCGAAACTGCAAGAAGCAGAACAAGCTGCCAAACTAGAGTCTGTAGAAAAGACTGAATCAGACAATCAGTCTGATCAACAGGATAAGTCTGGTGATGAGCCTCAGCAACGTCGCTCTCGTCGCTCTCGTCGTTCTCGCCGCCCACAACGTGAAGAGAACAACACAGAGAATAATGAGACTGAGATTGCTCAAGCTGAACCTAAAGCAACAGAAACATCAGCGGAAGAAAAAGAGCAAGCTATTGAAACCACATCACCAGTGAATTCTGAGGCTGTCGCAGCGGCAACTCAAGCACTTGATGAAAACAATGGCCCAGTCATTGAAGCCGACTCGGATAGAGAAACTGAAAGCAAAACAACATCAGACGCGAAAGCAGAAGAAGTCGTTAAGCCCAAGCCTAAAATGTCCGTTAAGGCTCAAATCAGCAAAGCAGAACAAAGCTCAGAGCTAGAAAACGCTGAAGCGGATATATCGGCTGCAGTGATCAGCGCATCAACTGAGACTGAAGCACTTAACAATGAATCAGAGACTGTTAACACAGCGACCACTGAAGCACCAACTCAAGTAGTAACTGAAGCGGTTAATGTCGAAGTTGAAGCAACCAGCTCTACCGAAGAAAATGTCGCTGAAACGGTCACTGAAACAGATGCATTACCGACCAAAGATGTGACTATAGAAGAAGCAGCAGAAACAGCGGCGGAACCGAAAGTCGTAACACCGGAAATTGAAATGCCTGCCGCTGAATATGCCGAGCCAACAGCTCAACAAACAGTCGCAAGCCAAAGCGAACAGGTTAGCCAAGATTCGGCCGTGCCTGCTCAAACTGAAACAGAGCAAGCGACAGATAAGAAAACGCGTGTTCCTCGACGTGGTCGTGGCAAGCCAGCAGCGAAAGCGGCAAGCCCAGAAACAACCGCTCCGGTAGAACTTCCAGAAGCCATTCTGGCCCAACAAGAGAAATTCCGCCAAGAACAGGAAGAGAAGCGCAATGCTGCGACTTCACGCCGACGCACTGCCTCAGGTCGAGTTAAAAACGATCCTAGATTAGCTCGCGAAGAGAGCCAACCAGTGGAAGAAAGCACTGAATCAAATTAGGATTAATTGATTCTAACTGCCTTCACTTAGAGCCCGCTTTTGCGGGCTCTTTTACAGACAAATGTAGACTTTTTCAATGGACTGATTTTGATTAAAAACGGATAGGTAAATTCAATGATTATTGATTTTTCTAGGTTCAAAGATTGGACATTAGTAGGCGACTTATTTGGCGGAGCAACTACCGCAGTTGTGTCACTCCCCTTGGCGCTCGCATTTGGCGTTGCATCAGGCGCTGGCGCTGAAGCAGGCCTTTGGGGCGCCATTCTGGTTGGATTATTTGCCGCACTATTTGGTGGCTCTACCAGCCTTATATCAGAACCCACAGGCCCCATGACGGTCATTATGACAGCCGTACTAACCAGCATGATGGCCAGCAGCCCTGAAAGCGGCTTAGCCATGGCATTTACTGTAGTGATGATTGCTGGGGCCTTTCAAATCACACTGGGATATTTAAAACTCGGCAAATACATTACCCTAATGCCATATAGCGTCATTTCTGGATTCATGTCTGGCATTGGCGTGATACTGGTCATTTTGCAGCTAGCGCCTTTCTTAGGACATCCATCGCCGGCTGGAGGCGTTGTTGGCACATTAACCGCACTCCCCAGCTTACTCATGAACCTGAAGTTCTCTGAGTTATTTTTGGGACTAATGACCCTTGGCGTGTTATTTTACGTACCTAAAAAATGGCGTCGCTACGCCCCCCCTCAACTGATTGCCCTGGTCGCCATCACCCTTATTTCCATTATCCTATTTGATGATTCCGATGTTCGTAGAATAGGCATCATCCCATCTGGACTACCCTCCATTCATTGGCCAACATTTGAATTCTCAGTAATAATGGAAATGGTCATTAATGGTTTGGTTTTAGGCACGCTTGGCTGTATTGACACACTATTAACCGCGGTTATAGCTGACAGCTTAACGCGCAAAGAACATGACTCTAATCGTGAGCTAATTGGTCAAGGCGTTGCGAACCTAGCGTCCGGCCTACTTGGAGGCCTACCTGGCGCAGGCGCGACCATGGGCACGGTCGTCAACATTCAAACAGGAGCAAAATCCCCATTGGCCGGCATCACCCGCGCCCTTATTCTCCTGCTGGTTGTACTCGGAGCCTCACAATTAATTAGCCCAATCCCTATGGCTGTGCTGGCTGGAATTGCACTCTATGTGGGTATTAACATTCTTGACTGGAGCTTCCTGAAGCGCGCCCACAAAGTCGCCTTATCCCCCACTATTATTATGTATGGTGTAATGGCATTGACCGTCTTTGTCGACCTCATGGTGGCCGTTGGCATAGGAGTATTTATCGCCAACATCATCACCATCGAGAAACTCAGTCGCCTACAATCAGGCAATGTGAAAGCCATTAGCGATGCCGACGACGACATCCCGCTCACTGAAAATGAGAAGAACTTACTCGACAGTGCGAATGGCAAGGTATTGCTATTTTATCTTTCAGGCCCCATGATTTTTGGTGCCAGTAAAGCCATTGCCAAGCACCATAACCGCATCCATAACTACAAAGCCGTTGTATTGGATTTAAGCGCGGTACCCATGATGGACTTAACCATAGGCTTAGCACTCGAAAACGCCATCAAAGATGCCATTGATGCTGACTGTGCCGTGTATATTTACAGCCCTAACGGACAGACAACTGAGCGACTTGAGAAACTTGGCGTCATCAGCAGACTCCCAGATAATGCGTTCTGCGAATCACGCTTACAGGCCCTTGAACATGCCACAAATAGCTTAGCTTCTGCTTAGCTTCTCCCCTTAAACAAATACCAAAAAGCCTACCCATACTCGGTAGGCTTTTTTGTACCCTCTCCTCAGACAAACATATCGCCTTGTTATCTAAAGCATTAACACACAAATCTGGGAAGGCACTTGCGCTTACAAGGAATTAAGGAAACATAAAATGAACATTGAATGATTTCGCCGCCTGACTAACCAGCAAAAAGCATTTAATGACAACGAGACACCAAAAAATCGCAGAAAAACCGAAAAAAGCATGATGCGTCACACACATTTCTATGACACAAAAAAAAGCCACTCAACTTGAGTGGCTTTTAATGTGCATAACGAACTTAAAAGTTACAGCGTTAGGCGACGAACATCGCTCAACAATGAGTTCAAGTAAGTTAAGAAGCGACCCGCATCGCCACCATTGATTGCTCTGTGGTCATAAGACAAACACAAAGGCAACATAGTGCGAGGCTCGAAGTCTTTACCATTCCAGCGCGGCTCGATGTCAGCTTTAGACACCCCTAGAATACCCACTTCTGGACAGTTAACAATTGGCGTGAAGCCAGTACCACCAATCGCACCAAGGCTAGAGATAGTAAAACAGCCACCCTGCATATCAGCAGGCTTAAGTTGCTTATCAAGTGCTTTCTTGATCAACTCACCCGCTTCTTTAGCAATCTGCACGACTGATTTCTTGTCAGCATCACGCAATACAGGAACCACAAGTCCAACTGGCGAATCCACGGCAATACCGATGTTAACATAGTGCTTCTGCACGTAGCTTTCACCGTCAGCCATCAAAGACACATTGAATGCTGGGTTAGCAACCATAGCTTGCGCAACAGCTTTGATCAGGAATGGTAGAGGTGTCAATTTCACACCTTGTTTTTCCATTTCTGGCTTCAAGCCTTTACGGAACGATTCCAAATTCGAGATATCAGCTTTATCAAACTGAGTCACTTGTGGCACAACCAAAGAGTTGCGAACCATGTTCTCAGCCGTCAATCGCTGAATCTTGCTCATCTTAACAATTTCGATTTCGCCGAACTTGCTGAAGTCTTGATCCGGAACCGTTGGCAAACCTGCACCAGAAGCTGCGCCTACAGCAGGTGCTGTTGCAGCCTTCTGTACAGCCGCTTTAACATAAGCATGCAGATCTTCTTTCAAAATACGACCACGAGGACCAGTCGCTCGAACAAGAGACAAATCAACACCCAATTCACGAGCCAACATGCGCACAGCAGGACCTGCGTGAACTTTTTTGGATGGCTCAGTCAATACAGCAGATTGATCTACAACCGGTGCCGCTGTTTTTGGTTGATTTGCTACTGGCGCTTCGGCTTTCTTCTCAGGCGCAGAACTAGCAGTCTGCGGCGCTGCAACAGCACCTTCCACTTCAAGTTCTAGAATCAAATCACCTTCAGAAACCTGGTCACCTTCTTTTAAAGAGATAGACTTCACTTTGCCGGATTTCGGTGCAGGAATGTCCATTGATGCCTTGTCAGTTTCAAGCACAATAATGGAATCACCCTCTTTAACCTCATCGCCAACCGCAACAGCCACTTCGATAACATCAACGCCTTCAGCACCACCAATATCTGGCACCTTAACAGACTCAACACCACCTGAAGCGACAGCAGGCGCTGCTTCAGAAGCTTGCTGAGCAGGCTCAGCCACAACATTAGAAGCACCAACAGACTCGGTCATCATGGTTAGGATGGCATGACCTTCTGACACTGTATCGCCTACCTTGATTGAGATAGAGCCTACTTTACCAGTGAATGGTGAAGGAATATCCATAGAAGCTTTGTCTGTTTCGAGAACAATCAGTGAATCACCCTCTTCAACCAGATCACCCTCAGCAATGCAAAGCTCTATTACTTCAACATCTGTAGCACCACCAATATCAGGTACTACAACGTGCTGCTCACTGGAAGCTGGCACAGCAACAGGCTCAGCCGCTTTCTCCACTTCTGCGGATGCTGCTTGATTAACAGCGGAAGCTTCAAGCTCAATCACTAGAACTTCATCACCTTCTGACACTTTATCGCCTTCAGTAACGGAAATTTTCGTTATTTTACCTGCATGCGATGAAGGCACATCCATTGAAGCCTTATCCGTTTCTAAAACAATAATTGATTGGTCGACTTCAATATTGTCACCAACCTTAACACTGACCTCGATAACTTCGACATCAGTCGCACCGCCAATATCCGGTACTCGAATGATTTCAGTACTCACAGAAATCTCCTTTGTCGTTTAGACGCATCAAACTTAAAATCTTATCTGGTTTTGATAAATCAAAACCAGATACCTAGCTTGTCAAGTAATTAGCAAATAACTGGATTTGGTTTCTCAGGATCTAAACCAAACTTGGCAATCGCCTCACTAACTACGGATGCATCAACCACACCGTCTTTCGCCAGTGCATTTAAGGCAGAAACAACAACCCAGTAACGGTTGATCTCAAAGAAATGACGCAATTGAGCGCGCGTATCACTTCGACCAAAACCATCAGTACCAAGTACATTGTAAGTACCCTTCACAAATGGACGAATCTGGTCAGCAAACAACTTAACATGGTCAGTTGATGCAATCACAGGGCCGTTACCGTCTAAGCAAGTCTCAACATAAGACTGACGCTGCTCCGCTTCAGGGTGAAGCATATTCCAACGACTTGCGTCCAAACCTTCACGACGCAATTCATTGAAAGAGGTCACACTCCAAATATCCGAGTTCACACCAAAGTCGTTGAATAGAATTTCCGCCGCCGCTTCCACTTCACGAAGAATAACGCCAGAACCAAGCAATTGAACCTGCTTCTTATTGGTTTTCTTAGCGTGTGATTTAAGCTTATACATACCTTTCAGGATGCCGTCTTCAACACCTTCTGGCATATCTTCATGTGCGTAGTTTTCGTTCATTACGGTTAGGTAATAGAACACGCTCTCTTTCTCTTTGTACATGCGACGCAAGCCATCTTGAACAATAACGGCTACTTCGTAAGAGTAAGTCGGGTCATAGGACACACAGTTTGGAATGGTACCTGCCAAGATGTGTGAATGACCGTCTTCGTGCTGTAGACCTTCACCATTTAGCGTTGTACGACCGGCAGTCGCACCAATCAAGAAACCACGTGCCTGAGAATCACCTGCCGCCCACGCCAAGTCGCCAACACGTTGGAAACCAAACATAGAGTAGTAGATGTACACAGGAATCATCGGCAAATTGCTGTTACTGTAGGACGTTGCTAACGCTAACCAAGAAGAGAACGCACCGGCTTCATTGATGCCTTCTTGTAGAATCTGACCATCTTGAGATTCTTTGTAGTACATAATCTGAGTATGATCATGCGGCGTGTAACGCTGACCTTCAGAAGAGTAAATACCCAACTGACGGAACATGCCTTCCATACCGAATGTACGTGCTTCATCAGCAAGAATCGGCACAACACGCGAACCAATTTGCTTGTCTTTAACCATCACATTTAAGGCACGCACGAACGCCATAGTCGTCGAAATTTCACGACCTTTTGTACCAGCGATTTGCGCTTTAAACGCTTCTAAAGATGGCACTTCAAGCGCTTCACAATCACGACGACGTGTTGGGAAATCGCCATGCAACTCTTTACGACGTGAGCGCAAGTATTGCATTTCCGGGCTGTCTTCAGCTGGCTTGTAATAAGGTAAGTCTTTCAACTCCTCATCACTGATTGGGATACCAAACTTGTCACGGAACTGAGCCAGAGACTCTTCATCCAGTTTTTTCGTTTGGTGCGCGGTATTTTGCGCTTCAGCCGCCTTAAACATGCCGTAACCCTTGACGGTTTGCGCCAAGACAACAGTCGGTTGACCTTTATGAGACGTCGCTTCTTTATAAGCTGCGTAAACTTTGTATGGGTCGTGACCACCGCGATTAAGATTCATAATCTCATCGTCAGTCATGTCTTTAACCATTTCTAGCAACTCAGGATATTTACCGAAGAAATGCTCACGAGTATAAGCACCACCATTCGCTTTGTAGTTCTGAAGTTCGCCATCGCACACTTCATTCATACGCTTGACAAGCAAACCTTTGGTATCTTTTTCGAATAAAGGATCCCAATGACGACCCCATAGACACTTGACAACATTCCAACCAGCGCCACGGAAGACACCTTCTAGCTCCTGAACAATTTTACTGTTACCACGAACAGGCCCATCTAGACGCTGCAAGTTACAGTTAATCACGAAGATCAGGTTATCCAGTTTCTCGCGACCTGCAAGTGCAATGGCACCCAAAGATTCTGGCTCATCACACTCACCGTCACCTAGGAACGCCCAGACTTTACGATCACCTTGATCAATCAAACCACGACTGTGCTGATATTTCATCACATGTGCTTGATAAATGGCTTGTAAAGGCCCTAGACCCATAGAAACGGTTGGGAACTGCCAGTAATCTGGCATCAACCATGGGTGAGGGTAAGAAGAGATACCTTTGCCATCCACTTCACGACGGAAGTTATCTAACTGCTCATCAGTCAAACGACCTTCGATGTATGAACGAGCATAAATCCCTGGAGAAATATGGCCTTGGAAAAACACCATGTCCGCTTCTTGCTTACCGTCATTGCCACGGAAAAAGTGGTTAAAGCCGATATCGTACAAGGTAGCTGCGGATGAAAAACTGGTAATGTGACCACCCAGCGTAGAATCCGCTCGGTTTGCCTTCATCACCATTGCCAATGCATTCCAGCGAATGATTGAACGAATACGACGCTCCATAAAGATGTCACCTGGAAGTGGTGCTTCATCTTCTGGCGCAATAGTATTGCGATAAGACGTCGTAATGGAGGCTGGTAGTGAGGTGCCTGCTTTAGAGGCTTCACCAGTCAGACGGTTTAAAATGTATTGCGCGCGATCAGGACCTTCTTCGCGAAGGACAGACTCAAGCGCATCGACCCACTCTTTGGTTTCAATTGGATCGATGTCTTCGAGAATATGCTGCTCAGTCATCGTGTTAATAACTCCCGCTATTAGAACAGATACTTAACCTTTAAATAATCAGTCTTACTAACCATTTAAAAGCTACTTAAACGAGCCAGAAACAAACAGTGTGTTGCACTGATTGTTTCAGTCGACCTAGATAAAACGACACCCTACTCAGTTGAGCTAGCGTGTCGTTTTATCAGCACCAATGGTCATGATTTTTTGTTTTAATTGTTTACCATTGAATCAACCACCAGCTGAAATACGCTGGTCGGCTCGCTTCCAATTTGAGTCTGGTTCAACAGACCCTTCATTTACTTTTCATCTCCAGCAGCATTAACTAGCTAGGTATGAAAATACAAAATTTCATTACTATATAATGAAAGTAGAAAGCGCAAATAAAGTGTTACTTCACTTTAGCCTAATCAATCTAAATTAGGCTGTTTTTTGTCTTATGCTCTTCTAATTCGGGCGTAAGATTAACACCTAAACAAGAAATCGCATAGACAAACTACTCAACAAGCATAGATCAAGACCACTTTTGTAGCTTTAAAACATGACGTTTTGCTGACATAAATCCACTCAAAGTCCGACCAATTCAGCCTCAGTCTAACGACAAAACCAACAATTCACATAAAAAATGCAGACTATAAAGATAAAAAATACCGACATAACTGTTCACAACTTAATCAATATTGACTGAAAGCTTGTTATAAAATTACATAACCAGACTGCAGCTGAGGCGGTATTTTTAATCTTCCCCCCCATTCTTTGAGTATGTTTTGCTCATTCAGATACAAATTAAGCTGAATGTCATATAAATCAATCATTATGGTCAATTCAGCACTGACGGTTTGTTAATATAAAGCTACAATAGTGAATTCGAAAATGCGCATTGATAGGACAGTACATGACCCCTTTGGACGCTCAATTAATTGAGCATATTCAAACTCAGGTTGCTTTTGCACTCAAAGAAGACATTGGTAGTGGCGATATTACGGCGCAACTGATTCCAGATGACCAATATATTACCGCCAACGTCATCAGTCGAGAAGAGGCTGTGCTTTGTGGTCAAGCTTGGGCCAACGAAGTATTTACTCAGCTTGGACATGATGTAACCTTAACCTGGCACCGTCAAGACGGCGACCTAGTTTCTGAAAACCAAGTCTTCCTTACTCTTAAAGGTCACGCCCGAACCATTTTGACTGGTGAAAGAACGGCCCTTAATTTCATCCAAAGTCTTTCTTATACCGCCACCATTACCCGCCAGTATTGCCAGTTAGTGGAAGGAACAGCATTAACCATATTGGACACACGCAAAACCATCCCTAGTATGCGTTTAGCACAAAAATACGCGGTTACCACAGGTGGCGGTCAAAACCACCGCATTGGCCTATTTGACGCCTTCCTTATCAAGGAAAACCACATTATGGCCGCAGGATCCATCCTTAATGCAGTCACTATGGCAAAACAAATTGCACCGGGGAAAACCATTGAAGTGGAGACTGAAAACTTAGAAGAAGTCGCTGAGGCAGTCAAAGCAGGTGCTGACATCATAATGTTAGACAACTTCTCCTATGACGACATGCGCAAAGCCGTTCAACAATACCATGGCTTAGTGAAATTTGAAGCATCAGGCAACATGGACAAACCACGCTTACCGGAAGTGGCTAAAACCGGTGTTGATTTCGTTTCCATTGGCGCATTAACAAAACACATCACCGCCATCGATCTATCTTTACGAGTATCTCAGGAGTCATAATGAAAGACAGTATTCTAGTAATTAATTGCGGCAGTTCATCATTGAAATTCGCCATATTAGCCAACTCTGGACAAGATACCCTAATGGAAGGCATTGCCGACCAGCTTGGTTCAGACACAAGCAGCATCACATTCAAACATCAAGGCGAAAAGCATCAAAAAAATCTTACTGTGGGCAACCATGAGTTTGCAGTAAAAGAGATTAAAGCCTGGCTTGACCTTCACCCAGACATCAACAATACCTTGGTGGGAATTGGACACCGCATCGTTCATGGTGGTGAAACCTTCAATCAATCCGTGTTAATCAATCAGGAAGTCATTAATGGCATTCAAGAATGTGCCAGCTTAGCGCCACTTCATAGCCCCGCGCATTTAAAAGGCATCGATGTCTCTTTAGCATTATTCCCAGGCCTACCACAAGCGGCCGTATTTGATACTTCGTTTCACCAAAGCCTGTCAAAAGAACAGTTTTTGTACCCGATCCCAATGGATTTTTACCGCGAACATCACTTTCGCAAGTATGGATTTCATGGCACAAGTTACCGTTACATCAACCAACAACTTGCTCAACTTTCCCCAAACAGTGACCAACAAGGCGTGCTCGTTGCTCATTTAGGAAATGGAGCCAGTACATGTGCCATTAATAAGGGCAAATCATCAGATACCAGCATGGGCATTACACCTCTCGAAGGTCTGATGATGGGAACCCGCTCAGGTAGCCTGGATCCAAGCTTGTTAACCTTCATTATGAAAGCCAAACATCTTTCAGCTGAAGAAGCACTTGATGTGCTTAATAAGAAAAGCGGCTTACTTGGCGTATCTGAGTTATCAAATGATTGTCGAACGCTTGAAGATGCCATGATTTCAGGCGACGAAAGAGCCAAATTGGCGCTTGATATGTTTGCAGTTCGCACTGCGAAATACCTTGTGAGCACAGCCACAACTTTAGAAAGTATTGATCACTTGGTCTTCACGGGCGGTATCGGCGAAAATTCCAACTATCTTCGTCAAGCCATATGCCAACAACTCCGTGCCTTCAACATCAAACTGGATGACAGCCTAAATAACAATGCCCCTCGCGGAGCAGTATCAAACATAGGCGCCAAGGACAGCCACACTCAAGTGTGGATCATCCCAACAAATGAAGAGCTTATGATTGCATTGGATACCATCAGCTTGATACAAGGTTTATAACAGTTTCAGCCCACTATTAATGGACTAACATAGGATTTTAACATATGACAATTAACGTACTTATGACAGTCCCAACAGGACCAGGTGTTGGCTTAACATCCGTTTCAGTTGGTCTAGTTCGTGCCCTTGAGCAGCAAGGACTAAAGGCGAGTTTCTTTAAGCCGGTAGCCCAACCTCAACCAGGTGATAAAGGCCCAGATAAATCCACTGCCATGGTGGCTCAAGGCTCTTCCTTAACTCCAGCTGAGCCAATTCCACTGCATGAAGCCGAACGCTTTCTTTATAACGACAACATCGATGAATTGATGGAAGAAATCGTTGGTCGCTTTCAAGCCAGTGTTGAGCCTGACTCGACTGTGATTGTGGAAGGTTTAGCACAAATTGCCGGCCACCCATACGCCACTCGCTTAAATAAAGCCATTGCTCGTACCTTAGACGCTGGCCTAGTTCTGGTAACCGCCCCAAATAACATGCGTGTTAACGAACTGGAGCATCATGTCGAAATCGCTGCTGGCTCCTACGGCGGCATTAAAGCCGATGACGTTATTGGCTGTATTTTGAACAAAACTACCCCTGGGTCACTAGGGGTAAAATCCTACGGTGATCTGTTTGCACAACGCGGTATCTTCAAACGTAACTTCAGTTTACTTGGTCAAATTCCATCGGCCGATGAACTGACGTTTCCGAGGGTAAAAGACGTTGCTGACTTTTTAGGCGCAAACATTGTCAATGCAGGAGAAATGGAAACTCGACGAGTGCAATCTTACACACTCTGCGCTCGTGGCGTTGAGAATGTACTAGAGGCTTTAAAACCTGGTGTGCTGGTCTTTACACCTGGAGATCGTACGGACGTTATTATGGCCACGGCCATTGCCGCCCTAAATGACATTAAAATCGCCGCATTAGTAGTGACAGGTGGCTACCAGCCCAGTGAAGCTCTTATGTCACTTTGTGGCAAAGCTATGGCCAAAGGTTTGCCAGTATTATCGGTTAACTCCAATAGCTGGGAAACCGTTATCAACATGCAGTCATTCAACCAAGAAATCCCGCTTGATGATAAAGAGCGCGTTTCTATGGTAAAAGAACACATAGCACGTTGTATTGACCATGAGTGGATTAATTCTTTTGCCCTCAATCAAGAAGAAAGAAAGCTTTCTCCACCAGCCTTCCGTTTCCGTTTAATTGAATTGGCTCGCTCCCTAAACAAACGCATCGTGCTTCCAGAAGGTGAAGAAATTCGCACCATTCAAGCCGCCTCTATTTGTGCAGAACGAGGCATTGCGCGTTGTACCCTGCTTGGGAATGAGAAAGAAATTCTTCGAACAGCTCAAAATAATGGCATTGAATTAAGTCATGGTGTCGAAATTTTAGATCCAGCCAGCATTCTTGAGCGTTATGTTGCTCCTATGGTTGAACTTCGCAAAAGTCGTGGTCTAACGGAGATAGTGGCACGAGAGCAGCTCGAAGATAACGTAGTGTTAGGCACTATGATGCTGCAAACCGGTGATGTGGACGGCCTAGTATCTGGCGCGGTTCACACCACGGCCAATACGATTCGCCCTGCTTTGCAATTAATCAAAACCTCTCCGGATGCCAGTTTGGTGTCTTCTGTTTTCTTCATGTGCCTGCCAGATCAAGTCTTGGTATATGGCGATTGCGCCATTAACCCAGACCCTAACGCCGAACAACTTGCCGAAATCGCCATTCAAAGTGCGGACTCTGCGAGTGCATTTGGCATTACCCCTAAAGTGGCCATGATTAGCTACAGCACAGGAGGCTCTGGCACTGGTAACGACGTTGATAAGGTACGAGAAGCAACCAAAATTGCTCAAGAGCTGCGCCCTGACCTATTAATTGATGGCCCATTGCAATACGATGCTGCAATCATGGAGAAAGTCGCTAAACAGAAAGCACCAAACAGCAAAGTGGCCGGCAAAGCCACCGTATTTGTTTTCCCTGATCTGAATACGGGTAACACGACTTATAAAGCTGTACAACGAAGTGCTGACGTGGTCAGCATAGGCCCTATGTTACAAGGTATTCGCAAACCGGTTAACGATTTGTCTCGTGGCGCACTGGTTGATGATATTGTCTACACGATTGCCATCACCGCCATCCAAGCAGGTAACATCAAATCTTAATTTAACCCTCATCGTCCAATCCGGAGTCATATAATGCAAACCGGATTGGACAATCACCACTTTGCCGATTAATATTTAACCATTAACAATAGATTACAATTGTAAGTGGTGAGTATTATGTCCGGTAGCCTCCCCCATTCCATTGCCGTGTCCAACCATACACAATCCAATGTAGCCCAACCAGGTTATACGACTTACGACGTCCGCTCCGATGAAGACACTAATATGGCGGCTTTGAATGCCCGCAATGCCAAAGCTTCCAGTGACCTAGTCGTCACCATTTCCGAACAAGGTCAAGCACTACAAGGTCGTACGCAGAAACAATCTGAAGAAGCCAAAAAGAAAAAAGCAAAATCATCAGAGGCACAAGACAGCATCATTGAAGATGAGTTTATTGAAGAAGACGCTTCTTTACTCGTACCTGGCAAAATCAATAAATCTGAATATTACTCAGAAAAAACACCGACTGGCGAGATGTTAGATCAAACCGTCTAATGGTGAGCAAGACTTTTTAACACAAAGGCAGGATGCCTAACGATCTCTTCAAGGAGTGAAGAATGTTTATTTACCGCGATGCCCAGCAAGGCTTTACCTTGCTTGAGCTAATGGTTGTGATTGCCATTATCTCTATTTTAGCCAGCCTTTCTGCGCCCACCTTTACACGCCAAATAGCCAAAGCCAAACTCATTGATGCCCAAAACATAGGCACCCAACATCAAGCGATTGTAGAAGAATTCATCTTATTAAATGGCCATTTCCCAAGTAGCGAGGAATTTACCCTCTACAAACGCACTTTAGCTGACGACTCGATCGTTAAAAACCTTAGTGTAAAGAACCAAAACAAAGTCAGTGGGGATCTAGTATTAACCCTGAATGACAGCACCGAAATCAATGAGGGCCAAGTAATCACCTATCAACGTGATAGCAACCGCAACTGGTCATGCCTCTCCGATATAAATGAGCAAATTCTGCCTCAGCAATGCGCCTCTAGTATCGGAGAAGAAAAATGACGCTAGAAGAAATATTAACCACCGCGATTCAAGCAGGTGCGACCGACATACACATTCAGCAAACCAATCATGCTCTTCAGATTTATCAAAGACAATTTGGCTTACTTAGTAAAATAACTGAACTGGCTTCTAGCGAAGGTTTACTGAACCGAATCAAAATGAAGGCCAATTTGGATCTCTCAGAATCTCGGCGAACTCAGGAAGGTCAATTTACCTTTTGCGAAAAAGACAAAACGACCTTTATTCGAGTCAGCATCATTGCCACAGTAAAAGGTGAGAAAGTCGCTCTCCGCCTATTACCCGAAAAGCAGCAATTGAGCTTACACCAAATAGGCTTGCCTAAGACCATCTTCAGCCAACTGAAAACCGCCATACATTCAGCCAGTGGCTTAATCTTAGTCTGTGGTGCAACTGGTGCAGGAAAGAGCACCACTCTCTACGCCTGCCTAGAAGCCTTAAATACGGGACAAAAAAGTATTTTTACGATTGAGGACCCTGTCGAATATGAATTACCTGGGTTATTTCAATGCGAACCTAACCCAGCCATCGGTCTTAACTCAGCAGCCTTACTAAAGTCATTTTTACGACAAGATCCTGACATCATAATGCTAGGGGAAATTCGAGATGCCATTACCGCAAATTTAGCCGTTAATGCAGCACTAACCGGACACCTTGTTTTAGCCACATTGCATACTAACTCGGCTTTTGATGCTATTCATCGGTGTCATGCTTGGCAAGTTGATTTTTTCTCTCTGGCCAGCTCCTTAAAGCTCATTATTCATCAATCCATGCAATATCAAGATCAAGGGCAACATGCCGTTTTTAGTGCATTAAAGCCCCTCTGGAGCGATCGCATGCCAGACACTTACGACACTCTAATCCACTCAAACCATCTCTGGCATGCCATGAATCACACATAGGCTTTCATATGACTTGGTTCAAAGTGATATTTTATGATAAACGAGAAGAGATTCACCAAGACAACTCTGAAACCGAGCTCGTTTTGGCGCTAATGGCCCAAGGTAAATGGCCATTGAGTATCAAGGAATGGCAACCAACCTATCTCAACTATGTCTCTTTATTAACCTTCTATAAAGAAATTGATAGCGCACTGCAATCCGGTCTGCAACTCACAGAGGCAATAGAACATCTAGCCTTAGCATCACGAACAGATTCTCTTACAGAGATAAATAAAGCGTTATTAAGTGAACTAAACAACGGAAAAAACTTCAACTTGAGTCTCAGCCGTTTATGCCTAAACATTGCCTCGCCATATTGTCGGCTTATTAATGCAAAAGGCTCCCGAGAAGACTGTCAACAGAGCTTAACGACATCCATTTTGCAGCTGACCTCTTTACTGGACTGGTCTACACGTATTTTTAAAGCCATCCTATATCCTTTTTGCATCATTCAAATCGCTCTAATCATTTCATTAGCCAATCAATTCTGGCAGCTTACATCAGACCAAAACCCTGTTATCGAAATGCTTCCGATGGTGTCAGTTTATGCCTTAACCAGCTTTGTTCAGCTCTATGCCTTGCTTTCCTTACACAATGGAAAAGCCTGTTCTTGGCTTGAAAAAGTCAGTATCACGTTTCGCCTAACCAAGATTTTTTCTTTGCTATCAACAGCAAGACACACAGGAACAACTTTGCAGCAAACGCTTCAACAAATGCACCTCTATTTAAATCACTCTGCCACGATTGATGAGATTCTCTGTGCCTACTATCAACTCAAACTTGGACGAAATTATACCAATAGCTTTCCCAGTCATTGGTTTCCCGATGAAGCCGCCATTGCACTTTACTCAGCAGAGCAGGATGGGGATTTAGATCGTGCGTTATTTATTGCCGCCAAAAAACACGAGCAAAATTGGCAAAAAAAGATAGATTTGCTCGAAAAACTCATCCCTGCTCTTTGCCTTTTAATGGCCGGGAGTTTTGTCGCTTCCGCACTTGTTAGCATTTACGCCCCTTTGTTAAATTTACCTTAAAGGAAAAGCATGGACTGTATTCGTTATGCTTTATATCTCATCTTTGTTTTAAGCCTTGGTAGCTTTTCCGGTGCATACTGTTATCGTTGGCCAAAACAACAACACTTAAATTGGCAAAAAGAAGCAAAGCTCATATTAGGCATTCCCCCTAAAACCATAAATAGCCCCTACCCCAAACATTCCCGTTGTCCTTCCTGCCAACACAGACTGTCTATTTGGGATCTCATTCCTATTTTGAGTTTTGTATTGCTTCGCCGGCGCTGCCGTTATTGTCTGCAGAAGATTTCAGCTCGTTATACCATCATCGAGCTGACTCACTTAATGGCATGTGCGGCACTGCCATTTTTGATTTATGAGCTTTACGCTTTAATCCTTTACAGTCTACTCATCAGTGCCTTAATAACAGCGTCCTTCATCGACAGTGAACACTATCTATTACCAGACGAATGTCTATTAGTCGCAATTATTTGCGCTTTTCTAACACAACTTAATTCAGTTCAACTATCTAATCATGTGCTGGGGGCCATCATTGGCTTTTTAGTAATATATGGCCTTGGAAAATTATATTCTCGATTTCGAAAGCAAACCGGCATTGGAATTGGCGATGCGAAATTAACAGCCGTTTTAGGAGCTTGGCTCGGTTTTTTGCACCTTCCTGACATACTATTTTGTGCATGTATACTCGGAATCTTATACACTGTCATTAGAGTGAAACAAAAAGTAAACTTAATTGCGTTTGGACCCTTTTTAACGTTTTCGGGCATTTTCTTATTTTACATAAAGATATTATGACAGCAGTTCCTATCATTGGTTTAGCCGGCGGCATTGGCTCCGGAAAAAGCACCATTGCAACCTTATTTAATCAACTTGGTATTGAAAGCATTGATGCTGACGATGTCGCCCGACAAGTCGTCGAGCGCGGCACACCAGCACTCACAAAAATACACCAGCGATTTGGTGATGACATTCTTCTTGAAGATGGCACTCTTGACCGTCGAGCTTTACGACAGATTGTGTTTAGTCAACCGGAGGAAAAAGCCTGGTTAGAAAGTGTTACCCATCCTGCCATAAGAGAATCCTTAAGCGAGGCTTTACAAGCAGCAAAGTCAGACTATGTTTTATTGGTTCACCCCTTGCTGTTTGAAACCCAGCAAAACAAAATGTGCCGCCATGTTATCGCGATTGATACGCCCAAAGAGATTCAAATTCAAAGAGTCATGAATCGCGACCATATTAATGAAGAAACCACTCTAAGTATTATCAATTCACAGTTAAGCAATCAGACTAGACTTGATAAAGCAGATTTAGTCCTTGAAAATGCTGGAAATATTAATGAGATGAATGCTAAAGTTTTAAACATGCACGAAACAATTTTAAGGTTGATCAAATGATAGAGAATACGAGTTTTATTGCTTGCCCAACCTGTCAAATAAAATCCGCATGGTCTAATGATAACCCCGATCGACCTTTTTGCAGTGCTCGCTGTAAATTAATTGATCTTGGTGAGTGGGCCAGTGAGTCCTATGCCATACCTCAGCAGACGTCTGAGGAAGATGAAATTTTCTCCGAAGACTTAGCCGCAAATCCTAATAAGTCTTTTTTATGATGTTTAGAGTGGGAATGTAATATTTTATGGCTCAGCAAGATTTTTCTCAGAAAAAAGCACTCTTGATTGAGGACATGGCAGAAGCTCGAATCATGCAGCGAAAAATGCTAACCGATTTTGGTTTCACTTCGATCGATATCGCCATGAAAGCCGAAACAGCCATTGAACTGCTTCGCAGTAAATCATTTGATGTCATCCTATCGGATTACAACTTAGGGAAAGGCAAGGATGGCCAACAGCTGCTCGAAGAAGTTCGCCATTCAGCATTGATACCTAATACTGCGACCTATTTAATGGTGACGGCAGAAACCTCTATTGAAATGGTCATGGGCGCAATTGAATACCAACCAGATGGTTACGTCACCAAGCCTTTCTCTCAGGCTATGCTACAACGTCGACTTAATAAACTTCTAGAAACCAAAGAACGCCTCTATAAAGTCAACTTGGCACTGGATAACAAAGAATATGAGACGGCCGTTAATGAAGCCAAAATCGTGATGGAGAAATACCCTTCTTTAGAGGGAAAATGTGAACGCATTATGGGCGATTGTTATTTAGAGTTAAAAGACTATAAAAAAGCCCTCTCTCTATTTAATAAAACCATTAAAAGTCGCAAAATGCCTTGGGCTTTATTTGGCAAAGCCAAATCCTATTACTTAATGGATGAGCTTGAAAAAGCGGAAAAACTGCTACATCAGTTGATGCTAGACAACCGTTTTTTTGTCAGTGCTTATGACTGGTTGGCTAAAGTATTGTTAAAACAAGACAAAGTCGCTGAGGCCCAATCCGCCTTAATTGAAGCCATCACCAAGTCACCTAAAAACATCTTACGTCAAATGGAACTGGGACGTATTAGCTTACTACTAGGGGACAGTATTACCTCGGAAATGGCCTATCGCAAAGCCGTTTTTCTCGCAAAACATTCTTGCTATAACACTTCTGAGGTGTATTTAAAGCATTTGGAATCATTGGCTAGAATCGCAGATAATGGCCCTCTGATCCCTCGTCAAAAAGACAATTTCGACAGCACCCTAAAAAAAATCCACGATGGATTTTTTGATGAGCCAGACTGCAGAGCAAAAGCCTATGAATACGAAATGGACATTTGTATTGCGGATAATGAAATTTCAACCGCTAAGCAAATTTTTGAGGTTTGGCTTAGTGATGTTAGCTCGGCCACCGCAACCGCGCCTAGCAAAGAGCAAACCGACCGTTATTCAAATGCATTTGGAAGCTAACCGAGATGGAAAAAGTCAATATAAGCACCATTTTAGCCAGCGCTATTCATGAGAGTAAAAATCAAGTGGGCACTCTGCTCTACCAGTTACAGACAGTCAAAGAAAGTTTGGGTAATGAGGCGCCTCAAAACAGTAAAATTGTTCAAATTGAAGAGTCCCTAAAAAAGCTCAATGACGAATGGGTTGAATATTTATATCTATATCGTTTGGCCTCTGATGGGTATGAACTTCATCCAGACACCTTCCTAATGGAAGAGTTCTTGGACGACCAAGTATTTGCCCTATCCCCTTCCGCCACTGCAAAAGGACTTGAGCTAAGTTTTGAATGTGACTCTAAACTCACAGGTTGCTTTGATGAACGCTTAATGACGGCCGTCGTCAGTACCGCTGTCTACAATGCCTTTCGCTATGCGAAAAGCAAAATTGTGTTAACTGCATTTCAAGACAAGGATTTTTTGATTATCAA
This sequence comes from Marinomonas posidonica IVIA-Po-181, assembly GCF_000214215.1. Classification (NCBI taxonomy): domain Bacteria; kingdom Pseudomonadati; phylum Pseudomonadota; class Gammaproteobacteria; order Oceanospirillales; family Oceanospirillaceae; genus Marinomonas; species Marinomonas posidonica. Next base: position 1,798,027 of record NC_015559.1, on the reverse strand, counting down.
TGTAGAAGATGATGGGCCAGGCTTTGTTGATGACGAAGAACACCATCATGATACCTTATTAGATGACAACACGGGGTTAGGCTTATATTTTGCGGAACTCTCGGCCAACGCCCATACTTATGGCGAGGCTCATGGGCACATTGAAAAGTCGATATCTCGCTTTGGTGGAGCCTGTTTATCTGTGCACTTACCACAGATGTCATAATCCCATATTCTCACTGACACAATGCTGTTAGGCTTTTTTCAAATACTCAGTTAATCGCTGTCCCGCGTCCATAATATGCTTTTCGAGCAACAGCACGGCTTCCGTTTTTTTATGACACCTTATTAATTCCAACCACGCTCTGTGTTCTTCTTGACTATGATTGTGGTAACCCAAAGGCCCAAACTGAAAGCCAAGATAGCGACTGGCTTGAATATTTAGCACTTCAATGGCTCTCATTAACGTTGGACGGTGACAGGCTTGGTATATTGCATAATGAAAGCACCAATTCAATTCCCCGCGTTCTAATAAGGTTAAGTCAGTGGCTTCTAATTTTCGAAGATAAGAGTTTGCTTCATCCAAATGAGCAGGGACAATGTACTCAAAAGCAAACCCTAATGCCAAGCTTTCTAGTCTTGTTCGCATTAAAGCAAGGTCTTCCGCTTCTTTCCAGTCAAGTTCCGGGATCATTACTCCCGCCTTACCATGGGGCACTAGCCAAGCCTCGGCCTTCAAAGCCTGCAACGCATCACGAACAGGAATCCGGCTAACACCATAGCGCGCCGATAATACTGTTTGTCTTAAAGCCACTCCCATAGGTAATCGGTTATTTAAAATGTCTTCTTTAATTCTATGCGTTAATTCCATTTACCCTTACCTACGCGCCATTGTAGCTTGCTAATCAGCAAGCAAATAATACCGAATAGAATCCCCCAGAAAGCCGACGCGATACCGGCAAACGAAACACCAGATACAGTAACAAGAAAGGTGATCAAAGCCGCATCTCGAGTGCTGTCTTCAAACATGGCGGTTTTAAGATTCATTCCGATCGTACCCAACAGCGCAATTCCCGCAAGCGCAGCCACCATACTGGCAGGAAAGACAGCAAACAGACCAACGACAGAAACACCAGCTAGACCTGCAATTAGGTAAAACACACCCGCAGACAGTCCAGCGACATACCGCTTCTTAGGGTCTCTATGACACTCATCTCCAGAACAAATCGCCGCCGTAATCGCCGCAAGATTAAAGGCAAAACCACCTGCCGGAGCCAATACAGCAGAGGTTAATCCCGTCCAACTAATCAAAGGTGACACAGGAGTTTGATAGCCACTACTTCTCATAACCGCCACACCCGGTATATTTTGTGACGTCATAGTCACAATAAACAAGGGAATCCCCACACCTATGAGCGCGCTCAATTTCCATTCAGGAAACACCCAAATTAACTGACCAAATTGCATAGGAATCATTGAAAAAACAGCCTGCTCTGAACGGCCAAGTACACACATAACACCTGCAAGTAAAACCAACAGAACAGCGTATCTAGGCATTAAACGTTTAGCGACTAAATACACCAACAGCATAATCGCAACCATAAAAACATCTTCTGCCATGGAGGTAAAAATAGACAAGCCAAATTGAAATAAAACACCTGCCAACATGGCACAAGCAATAGGCAAAGGTACCCAATTCATTAACTTATCAAACAAGCCAGACATTCCTACTAAGCAACCTAAGAGCCCTGCGAATATAAAAACACCAATTGCTTCTGGATAACTGACGTCACCTAAACTGGTTGCCAGCAAAGCCGCACCTGGAGTAGACCAAGCGGTAATCACAGGCGTTTTGTACCATAAGGATAAAAAGAAACAAGTGGCCCCCATCCCAATACCGAGCACCATGATCCAAGAGACAATGATATCCTCACTTGCTCCTGCCGCTTGTGCCGCTTGAAAAACAATGGCAACAGAACTGGCAAAGCCAATTAATACCGCCACAAACCCAGCCACCATTGCACTCAGACTAAAATCGTTAAGAATTGATCGCACTTCCGCCACCCAAATAAAGACTTAAGTCGTTACTATACGAGGAATAAAGTTAAAAATGTATACATTTTTAACTTTATTCTAAACCCCATGGACTCACACCAATTAAGACTCGCAACGAATAATGCACCTCAAACAAACTCTCATGACAGACACCACAAACCATTAAAGTTAAATCTCAAAGGCCAAAACACGGGATGAGTTATGAAAATAGAAATGAAAAATAGACCATGAAGGCCAATCTAAGGAAAGGAATTATGATATTGACATATAGCCAATCAAACCTAATGAAAATCCCAGAACGGCACCTAAAGGTGGACCCCAATGCTTTTCTAAGACAGCTTGAGGGGCAATATCTTGAAATACAATATAGAGAATACCACCTGCCGAAAAAAGCATAATAGCAGAAATAATGTTGTGCCATTCAGATAGCCAGATGTACGCAATCATACCTGAGATCGGACCTGTCAACGCCAATAAGAAAAATAAGATTAAAACCGTCTTAACAGAATAAGCTCGAGTATGTCGTAACTCTCGAAATGCATTAAAGCCTTCTGGAATATTTTGCATAATAATCAACAAAGTAATGAGAAAGGCGTCACGGCTACCCATAGCAACAGAGGCCCCTAATGCAAGTGATTCGGGAATAAAATCAGACAACATTGCAATTAGTTGGCTCATTGAAGAACCACTTTTTGAAAGGGAATAATCCAGTAACATAAAACTAATGCCGCCCAATACAAAAATGGCGGCAGCTTGAATGGGATGAAAACTAGAAATACCTTCTGGCACCAACACCAAAGCCACTGCAGACATTAAGGCACCACCACCAAAAGCAGTGATACCATGAAGGATTTCTCTTTCTAACCAAACAGGTTTAATGTGAAGAAAGTGGGCAATGATCGCTCCTGCGGGCATGGCTATGCCCGCAAAAAATGTAAGAAAAAAAGCCTGCTGTAACGGCACCATTAATCGTCTTCCTAAACCGTCGGCATAATCTAATTACTGTATCAAATTTAACCTTTATAAAAAATGTAACGATCGATATTGACCTAAACATCCGCCTCACGAAGCAAAAAAAGCCTAAGTTCGCACTGGCATTACGCAACCATTTTGATCAAATCATCTAAGCACATTCATTAACCGATTAATTCATCATTGAGATCATCTTGAGTTTCTTGAACTTGACGAGTTTTCACACCTTCTAACGTAAGAGAATCCATCAGTCTCGCCAATTCGGTAACACAATCAGGCTGACTTTCAGATGTATCCAAATTGATCGCCACATTACAGACATGAACCCCCTCTTTTACAGAGTCTGTAGTTTCAATACGAACAATGTCATACACTAGCTCAGCAATTGTAATCTCATGCGCTTTAGAAGTTGGCATTGAGACACTCACTCGACATTTATTGAATAACCTTATCTGATCAGTGTAAGCCACTTCAAATAACATACCTGAGCTACTAATATTTTTGATCTTGCCCAACACAGCATCCTGAGAATTAAATGACACCTGAAAGCGGTGAGCTGGCAGATTCGAAATTCGAGCATTACGCCTTTGTTCGGAGCCATACCAAGCGCGACGTATAGCATCCTCTAATCTCTCAGGAGTGAAAGGCTTAACCAAGTATTGGGTAACCCCTTTCTCAATCGCATCCATGACAAAGCTTTTGCTGTCTTCAGATGCCATCATAATGAAAGGGGTATTTTTGAGTTTTGGATGGTTTCGTATAAAGGAAAGTAATTGAAATCCATCTAAATGCGGCATATCCAAATCGGAAATAACCACATCAACAGCTTGTTTTTGCAAAATAAACTTCGCTGTTAGTCCATTGACAGCAGACAATATTCTTTGACTTCCCAGTTGGTCATAAATGGTGCTTTTCACAACCGAGCGTACAGATTGACTGTCATCAGCAATCAAAAAACTAACATTTTTCATTTATTTTCCTTTGAAATACGCTAATGAAGAAAAATAACCAGACGGATTATACTATCACCAAATATAGCGGAATGTATCTGAGAAATGAGTTTAAAATGTGAATAATTCCTTTTATATTAATTAGTTATAACAATAAAAACTTATATAAAAGATCTACTAACGTTATGACAAATTAGGCTTTTTTGACAAAGTGAGCAGACACTAACATTTCATCTACACCAACGACACAACAGTCTAACTAAATGATTTTTTCCTTCCTTGATAGGCTTTAAGCTTCTTAATTAAAGTTACCTTATCGCCCTCCTCTAACCAATTGACAATAGCGTCTTTTATTGTAACTGCCTCATCTGTGTCGCTGACAACCATATGATTCCATCCATGAGCATATCTAAGACACTTTAGTGAGGCTTGCTCTTTATAAACATAGTCAGAATAACAATTAGGTCAAGATGGTAACGACATTATGGATCTCATATTTCAATTAAATTCAGTCAGTTACTGAGCAAATTTGTCATAGTTCAACTCAAACCAACAGTGAATTAGTATTGCTTGTAAGCTTCCTATTTCAAAGAAACTGTCAGTTTTTTGTACAGATTGCACAAAACGGAACACATCGTTCCACCAAACAAATAAGAACAAATGCAATAATGAGAACAGTTAACATTTAAACTATCTTTTAACTTTAGAATCTATCATCATATAAATATTAATAATAGGAGCTCCCCCAGCAATGTCAAAAAAAAGCATAATGACGATGACAGTTTTAGCTGTCGCCATTTCCAATGCAAGCTTTGCAGAAGAACAACTTGACAGCCTAGTGATTACGGCATCTGGTTTTGAACAAGACACAGCGGAAGCACCAGCATCCATTAGTGTCATTACTGCAGAGGACATAGAAAAAGGCGCTTACCGAGATCTTGCAGACGTCATTGAAAGTGTTCCAGGTGTTCAAATAGCAAGAACCACTGGCGGTAGCAATATCCAGATGCGAGGTTTAGAACCAGATTACACGCTTTTCTTAATTGATGGCAGACCTCAAAGTTCTAGAGACTCACGGGAAAAAACAGCGGATGGTTATGATCATGAGTGGATGCCACCGTTGTCCTTGATCGAGAGAATTGAAGTCGTTAGAGGCCCAATGTCAACCCTCTATGGCTCCAGTGCGATGGGTGGCGTCATAAACATTATTACGAAAAAACACACAGACGAATGGCACGGCAATCTCCATCATGAAGTCATTTCTGCTGAAGGCAGTGAATTTAATAATTCTAAAACCTCTACTATTGCACTGTCTGGTCCCGTTATTCCTAATGTCCTAAGCGCCCAATTGAGTGTCGAGTATTACGATCAAGAAGAAGATGATATTGATGACGGCAATCCTGAAAAAGAAATCAACAGCTACAACGCAAAATTTAACTTTCTTGCAAATAAAAACCATGATTTCAGTGTAGATTTAAGCAAAACTGAACAAAATAGAATATTCACTCTTAATAAATCAACTACTAGTAGTAGAACTGCTGGCGAGCAAGAGAATGAAAAAGAGTCTTTTGCCCTAACTCACACTGGGCGCTATGACGATATTACTGAAAACAGTTTTATTCAGATAGATTCTACTAATAACATCACAGATGAGTCTAAAATTAATAACACTCAAGTCAGCTCTAGTTGGGTTGTACCTACAGAGAACAACACTACAACAGCTGGTGTTAGTTATATTAACGCAGACTTAGAAGATAACGGTAATCAGGCTTCAAGTGGCCTAACTGAACTGTCAAACAATCAACTCTCAGCATTTATTGAAGATGAGTGGTACATGACAGAGAAATTTTCGCTAATTACTGGTCTCAGAGCAGATAAAAACGAAAACTTCAAGAATCATTTAAGTCCTAAAGTATATGGAGTCTTCTCTATTAATGATAGCTGGACTCTAAAAGGGGGTGTTTCTACAGGGTATAAAGCTCCTAAGCTTAGACAACTTTCTAGCGATTGGGCAATTTCCTCCTCAGGCAGAGACACTTACGGTAATTCGGATTTAAAAGCAGAGTCTTCTGTCAGCAGCGAAATCAGTGCCATTTTTAATAACAACGTGCTGATGGCGAGCATCACGGTTTTTGATAATCAATTTGAAGACAAGATTGAAAGAGATGACTGTACTGTCGATAGCTGTCCTAGCGAGGCAACAACGACTGGAAGTCGCCTAGATCGTGTATGGGTTAATATTGATGAAGCGAAAACACAAGGGGTTGAAATTAGCAGCAAACTCTTAGTAACAAAAAGCGTTTCGACTTCACTAAGCTATACCTACACAGATTCTGAACAGTTAACTGGCGATAATAAAGGCTCTCCTCTAACGAGTGTGCCACTTCATATGGCTACTGCCTCTTTTGATTGGTCTGTAAACGAAAAACTAAAGGTATGGACTAGCTATACTTACTATGGTGAAGCCAATGAAGAAGATGAACCAACACCTTCTTACGATTTAGTAGACTTAGGTGCTAACTACATTATTAATGACAACTTGAAAATCAGTCTTGGTATGAATAACGCACTTGATGAAGAGTTCACAGATGAAGAATACGGCTTTGTTGATCATGGACGTGAATACTGGGTAGCTTTAGACGCTTCATTCTAAAACAAGATTCTTAGTACTATTCAAAGCCTCGATGAAATATTTCTCGAGGCTTTTTTTATTATAACTGACTTGCATCAAATAAGCTTACCTCTAATAAATTCGCACACTAGGATCTGCGATGGATCAGCCTTCTATCAAACACTCTATTCATTCCCTACAAACATAAAAAAATGCTTAAGAAAATACCAATTCACGCTGTAACGTAATGCCGTAATAATAAGCATAACGAATGATGACATAAACAATCACAAGAGTAGCGACGGCAAGCTCGACCTCTGCGCCCCCCCCCAAAAGACGAGTCACAGAAACATCCACCCCCCATGCAATACACTGCGCTTGAACTTTAAACAAAGCCGTCGCACCAATTGCCAAAGGAAAAGTAAAGGCGGCATAACCCGGGCTAAAAGGCAGTCTTAATAAACGCAACGAAAATCGATAAATCACGGCTGTTTTCACTAGCGAGATGACCAATAGAACCAATACAATCCATTTAGATGGCATATATACAACCGTTAGATAACCCGTCAAACATACACTGGCAGGCGCTGCCATAATGGCAAGAGTTGGTTTGGCGTTATCAGGTAATGCCCCACAATATCTCAAGCGATATAACATTAGTGGCAAAAGAACCAAATAACATGCTATGCCAAACCAAAAAATGCCTTCAGCAAAGGGTTGAAATAAAAATGTTGGATAACTAATCACCGCAACAATGATACCCACTGGTGGCACAAACCAGCTTGGCACCATATCCATCAGCGAAAAGTTCTTGTATCTGTGGTAAACAAAGGTGGCAAGACACACCGTATGAATCACAATGGCAAACAACCACAAAGTTACTGCCAACCTAGGCATAAAGTCATGGAGCGACATGGTAATTACCATGAGCGCCATCGCAAACGTTGGTACCACACTTCCGACGACAGGATGTTGTAAATCCTGTATCAATAATTTAGGGTGTAACAAAAATTTGCCGACCAACACCATCAGTAAAAAAGCACCAATAGTGGCTGCTAAATAGGGTAGAAAAGAAGACTTTTGAATAACAAAATGCCAGCTACAACCTAAACTGGCAATACCCAGAGCAAGACCCGCCATGGGGGTTGGTGCAAAAGACAATCTATGACGCAATCGTTTAAACATAACCTGACTCCAAGTTATCAATTAGGGATAAGATTATGGTAAAAGGAGATATGTAATTATAAAATCTAAACATTTTTAACAAAGTGTTTGGTTTAACTAAACGAAACTTCAATAAGACTCAAGCAAATGAAAATTACACTACAACAAATCCGAGTGTTCTCCGCCGTGGCTCGTCACGGTAATTTAACCTCAGCAGCCGAAGTGCTTTGCCTGAGTAAAGGCGCTCTATCTCAATCACTTCAACAACTTGAAAGTCATTTAGACACCCCCTTGTTTGATCGTGCTCACCCACGCCTTCAACTCAATCAACAAGGTAAACGCTTATTACCTATGGCTGATGAATTAATTGGACGAGCTGGCGACATTGAGCGTACCTTCGGCAAACACATAGATAACCTAGGCGCCCTTCATATTGGTGCCAGCCAAACAATTGGTAATTATTTGCTACCATACTTACTGGCAGAACAAGACGTCCAACAGCAGCAGGAAACCAAGGTCACTATCACCAATAGCCAAACCTTATGCAAAATGCTACTTAACTTTGAGTTAGACATGGCACTAATAGAGGGGCAACATAGCCACCAAGCACTCACCACAACCCCCTGGATTCAAGATACTATGTTACTGGTTTGCTCAGCAGAACATCCTTTAGCGCAAAAAGCATCGATCACCTTCAATGAACTAAACAATCAAAATTGGGTATTGCGGGAAACGGCCTCAGGCAGCCGACAACAGTTCGAGAGACGTATTCGTCCTGCCTTAAGCGATATCACATCCGTATTAGAACTAAGCAGTTTAGAGTCCGTATTACTAGCGGTAGAAAGAGGCTTAGGAGTCAGCTTTATTTCCAACCTAGCAGCGAAAGACAAACTGGACATGGGTCGGATTCATAAAATAAATATCGAGCAAAACTTCCCTCGTCAATTACACCTTGTCTGGCATAAACAAAAATACTTAACAGGGCGATTACAGCATTTTAGCCAATTTCTAAAAGACTGGGGCGAACAATACAATTTGTCATAATGCTATTGCCTTGATTCGCTCTTTTAACGGCACTCAATGATCCCATTGTTTTCATCGTCACTTATTATTCTTACACTAGCTCACAACAGCTATAGGTTTACTAATTATTTCTGCCCTCTCATAAGCGACTTTGTCTACCAGATACAAGCTAGCAAGATCCTACGCAACATAAGTCGCTGACGACATCAGTGGTATAAGACGTTGCTGTTTCGGATCCAGTTTTGTCTGGGGAGATTAGAGCGCTGAGGATATTAAAAACGACGACCACAATGATCTGACGCTGCGCTTCATCCTGCTTTGCAGCGCCATTCGGCGTCCTGAGCTGGTTCCTTCGGAACATCGCTCAGTCACATGGATCCAGAAGTAGTGAGGAGATACGTGACGTGGTTCTAAACGAAAAAACCCCGCCCTGCTTCGCAGGACGGGGTTCTTTTCATTTTAAAGCTTGACGACGACCTACTCTCACATGGGATCCCCCACACTACCATCGGCGATGGCGCTTTTCACTTCTGAGTTCGGGATGGGATCAGGTGGTTCAACGCCTCTATGATCGTCAAGCAATTCGGTTTGCGTATCGTTTCGGTTCGAGTTCTTCTACTCTGCAACCAAAACACGCGAATACGTTGCTTGGATCTTTAACAATTCATTTTGAAATAACGTGGATCAAGTGTTAAACCGGATCGTAATCTATGTGCCTGTTAATGAATCGCTCCATTATACAGTAAAACCACTTTGGTGTTATATGGTCAAGCCTCACGAGCAATTAGTATTGGTTAGCTCAATGCCTCACAGCACTTACACACCCAACCTATCAACGTCGTAGTCTTCAACGGCTCTTTAGGGAACTTATGTTCCAGTGAGATCTTATCTTGAGGGAGGCTTCCCGCTTAGATGCTTTCAGCGGTTATCCCGTCCGAACGTAGCTACCCGGCAATGCCACTGGCGTGACAACCGGAACACCAGAGGTTCGTCCACTCCGGTCCTCTCGTACTAGGAGCAGCTCCTCTCAAATCTCAAACGTCCACGGCAGATAGGGACCGAACTGTCTCACGACGTTCTAAACCCAGCTCGCGTACCACTTTAAATGGCGAACAGCCATACCCTTGGGACCGGCTTCAGCCCCAGGATGTGATGAGCCGACATCGAGGTGCCAAACACCGCCGTCGATGTGAACTCTTGGGCGGTATCAGCCTGTTATCCCCGGAGTACCTTTTATCCGTTGAGCGATGGCCCTTCCATACAGAACCACCGGATCACTAAGACCTACTTTCGTACCTGCTCGACGTGTCTGTCTCGCAGTTAAGCGTGCTTTTGCCTTTACACTCTATGCATGATTTCCGACCATGCTGAGCACACCTTCGTGCTCCTCCGTTACTCTTTGGGAGGAGACCGCCCCAGTCAAACTACCCACCACACAGTGTCCTCGATCCCGATAAGGGACCTGAGTTAGAACCTCAAACGTACCAGGGTGGTATTTCAAGATTGGCTCCAATAGAACTGGCGTCCTATCTTCAAAGCCTCCCACCTATCCTACACAAGTAGGTTCAAAGTTCACTGTGAAGCTATAGTAAAGGTTCACGGGGTCTTTCCGTCTAGCCGCGGATACACAGCATCTTCACTGCGATTTCAATTTCACTGAGTCTCGGGTGGAGACAGTGTGGCCATCGTTACGCCATTCGTGCAGGTCGGAACTTACCCGACAAGGAATTTCGCTACCTTAGGACCGTTATAGTTACGGCCGCCGTTTACTTGGGCTTCGATCAAGAGCTTCGCTTACGCTAACCCCATCAATTAACCTTCAAGCACCGGGCAGGCGTCACACCCTATACGTCCACTTTCGTGTTTGCAGAGTGCTGTGTTTTTAATAAACAGTCGCAGCCACCTGGTATCTTCGACCGACTAGTGCTTACGGAGCAAGTCCTTCACACCGGCCGGCGTACCTTCTCCCGAAGTTACGGTACCATTTTGCCTAGTTCCTTCACCCGAGTTCTCTCAAGCGCCTTGGTATTCTCTACCTGACCACCTGTGTCGGTTTGGGGTACGGTTCCTGTATATCTGAAGCTTAGAAGTTTTTCCTGGAAGCATGGCATCAACCACTTCGTCCAAAAGAGGACTCGTCATCAATTCTCAGCCTTAACAGGGTTCCGGATTTACCTAAAACCCCAGCCTACAACCTTAAACGCGGACAACCATCGCCGCGCTGGCCTAGCCTTCTCCGTCTCTCCATCGCAATATACACGAGTACAGGAATATTAACCTGTTTCCCATCGACTACGCATTTCTGCCTCGCCTTAGGGGCCGACTCACCCTGCCCTGATTAACATGGGACAGGAAACCTTGGTCTTCCGGCGGGGGAGTTTTTCACTCCCCTTATCGTTACTCATGTCAACATTCGCACTTCTGATACCTCCAGGATGCCTTACAGCTTTCCCTTCAACGGCCTACAGAACGCTCCTCTACCATCCAAGATAAATCTTGAATCCGTAGCTTCGGTGTACAGTTTGAGCCCCGTTATATCTTCCGCGCAGGCCGACTCGACTAGTGAGCTATTACGCTTTCTTTAAAGGATGGCTGCTTCTAAGCCAACCTCCTAGCTGTCTGAGCCTTCCCACATCGTTTCCCACTTAACTGTAACTTTGGGACCTTAGCTGACGGTCTGGGTTGTTTCCCTTTCCACGACGGACGTTAGCACCCGCTGTGTGTCTCCCGCGCTCATACTCATTGGTATTCGGAGTTTGCATGGGGTTGGTAAGTCGGGATGACCCCCTAGCCCAAACAGTGCTCTACCCCCAATGGCAATACGCGAGGCGCTACCTAAATAGCTTTCGAGGAGAACCAGCTATCTCCGAGCTTGATTAGCCTTTCACTCCTATCCACAAGTCATCCCCGGACTTTTCAACGTACGTGGGTTCGGTCCTCCAGTTAGTGTTACCCAACCTTCAACCTGCTCATGGATAGATCGCCCGGTTTCGGGTCTATTCCCAGCAACTAAACGCCCTATTAAGACTCGGTTTCCCTACGGCTCCACTATTCGCTTAACCTTGCTACTGAAAATAAGTCGTTGACCCATTATACAAAAGGTACGCAGTCACCGAATAAATCGGCTCCCACTGCTTGTACGTACACGGTTTCAGGATCTATTTCACTCCCCTCACAGGGGTTCTTTTCGCCTTTCCCTCACGGTACTGGTTCACTATCGGTCAGTCAGGAGTATTTAGCCTTGGAGGATGGTCCCCCCATGTTCAGACAGGATAACACGTGTCCCGTCCTACTCGTTTTCATTAAAATGGCGTTTTCGTATACGGGGCTATCACCCTCTACGGCAACCCTTTCCAGAGTCTTCTACTAACACCAAATCAACTTAAGGGCTAATCCCCTTTCGCTCGCCGCTACTTAGGGAATCTCGGTTGATTTCTTTTCCTCCGGGTACTTAGATGTTTCAGTTCCCCGGGTTCGCCTCCACACAGCTATGTATTCACTGTGGGATACTCTACAAGTAGAGTGGGTTTCCCCATTCGGACATCTCGGGATCAAAGTCTGTTTATCGACTCCCCCGAGCTTTTCGCAGATTACCACGTCCTTCATCGCCTCTGACTGCCAAGGCATCCACCGTGCACGCTTGGTCACTTGACCATATAACCCAAAATAGTTTCCACTCAGAAGAGTGTCATATTAAGAATCACATACCAAAGAAGCTTTTGTCTCTTCTCTGGATTTACGATAATAGAAAGTCACTAGGTTAAAGTGCTTTCCACCGGTTTAACGCTTGATTCATCGTTATTTCAAAATTCGAATTGTTAAAGAGCAAGTTTAGTGCAAAGCACTAAGTCAGAAACTAACCAACACAATGTGTTGTGATTAGTGTCTTGCTTAACACTTTGTCTAAAACGCTTTTAAGATAGGTTGCTATGAGAACTCATAGCCATCAGATAATTTGTGTGAACGCTCACCAGTGCTTCATATCGTTTAAGGAGGTGATCCAGCCCCAGGTTCCCCTAGGGCTACCTTGTTACGACTTCACCCCAGTCATTGACCACTCCGTGGTAACCGCCATCCCCGAAAGGTTAAGCTAGCTACTTCTGGAGCAATCAACTCCCATGGTGTGACGGGCGGTGTGTACAAGGCCCGGGAACGTATTCACCGTGGCATTCTGATCCACGATTACTAGCGATTCCGACTTCATGGAGTCGAGTTGCAGACTCCAATCCGGACTACGACGTACTTTATGGGATTTGCACACTCTCGCAAGTTA